>JAIEMP010000005.1 GCA_019752045.1 Chitinophagaceae bacterium
TTTTTTTACAGCACCGGGTTTTATTTTTGAAGGCCGCTTGATTGAATAACGATGCCGCTTACACGAAACTTTACCGCCTGATTTTTTGAAGGAAGGAGAGTTTTTTCACAGTCTGACGAACAGGTATTGCCGATGGTGGGGAATTTTATATTCACCCGCCAGAACCGCTGCCTGGCTTATTGATAAAGTTAAATAGTAAGAATTAAAGTCGGGTTTTATTCCTATAGCCCTGCCATATTGCAAATAGTAACGCTCTTATCACCGGTATTGACTTCTCTCAACTTCAACTTTTTGGCCATTCCTTTTTTCAATTAGTAATCTGTCCCAAGTTGCGATACTTATAAAATACCAAGTTAAAAAATCACAATCACTTTTAAAGTCGCCGGCTGTTTTTCCATTGATTGATTTAACTTCTTCTCCAATTTCAAAATCATTCTCTTTCTGCTTATCAGCAATTGTGATACTGCTGGTTTTAAGTTGATTGTCTTTGAGCAAAAATGAAACAGGAAAGGCTGAAACAAATGTATTTTTTTCCTTTAACAACAGGTAATACTTCTTTTCACTGTTATTGATGATTACTTTTTCACACGTTGAACTGAAAAATTGAAGACCTATTTTAAAATCTGTATCAGTTTTAAAATCTGCGGGGATTTGATTAAAGTCTGTTTTATTTATTTTTATATCATTAAGCAATGTTGTTTCTGTAAGCGACGGTTTTGAGAGGCCTCCGGCTGCAAAAGTTGAAGCCATTTTAGCAGTAACAAGATGTTGTGCCTTTTTTGTTTCTACCAGGTTGTTGATTTTATCTGTTTTAGGGATTGTCATCACACCATTAAAACCAAAGTCAATAAGCACATCATCAAATGGAATATCGTTTATTCTTAGTTTTATTCTTGGTGTATTATAGCTGTATTTTACCGGAATAACAGTCATTTCCCCGGTTGTTTCAAACCTTTTTTTTGATACTTTAAGTAACCTTTTTTTAAAATCAATTTCCCAGTTTAATTGATTTATGACATCAGCGCCCAGTAAATACAGGTTCATACAATACAAGTATTGCATATCGGTTATTGAAGCTTTTACATTTTGAAATGTAAAGCCCGCAACGGAAAGTTGTTTGGTAATTACCGTTTGTAAATTTGTTATTTTCCCGTTTCCATCTACTATCCGTTGTGTAGATTTTTTCCTTTCAACTCCATTCCGCTTTTCATCGTTTGTAGTTGCAATACCTTCGGCAGCACCGGTGTCAAAAGCAAAATCAGTTTCAATACCATTTAACCGGCCTTTAAATACTAGTAATTTTTTTTCTGTTGAAAACGGAATTTCATAAACCAGGTCGTTTTGTGCTTTACAATATACTGTGATGAATACTAAAAAAGAGATGCTTAAAATGAAATATCGCTTATTCATTAATTTTATTTATTAAAAATGGTGTTGCTAACGATAAAGTCTTTAACTACACTGGCTTTAAATCGAACAGAGCCTTGTGCATACAGGAAAACTGTATTCCGTCTTTCCCCGCCAACATAAATGTGCACTTCGTATAATTTGTTTTTCCGGGTTCTATTATTTTAGAATATCCTTTACTTCTATTACTTCAAAATCAGAATTGTTACTGAATAAATGCTTCAAAATAGGGATATGTCCCTGTCCAAATATCACGATAATACGTTTATCAGTTGGCTTTACGATCCGCAAAATATTGGTATAAATGTGAATGTTCGTACTGTACCAATCTGCAACTAAATCCGCACCTGTGTAATTTCTGTCCTTTCCTATTCTTGCAAAATATTTGGTGTAAAGCCCTAAATTAGTTTGAAGAGCTTCTTCTGTGTTGCAAAAAATTAAAAAATTCCGTAAGGATAATTTTGTTAAGTTACTGTCAATCTCCTGTGTAAAACTACTACCTGCCTGTTGTAAACGTTCTAAAATATTTGTTTGATTATTCTGAAGAGCAAAATTACTTACGGTATCAGCATTAAAATGACCATAACTGTAATTGATGCAGGTTGGTGTTTTGATACCTGATTTTTTTACTGCCTGAAAGCCAAACAAATCCCTTTCGTTATCACGAAGTTTATAGCGACCCATGAAATAAGCATTGTAAATACTATCCATCTCTATCTGGTCTTCCATTGGGTATTCTAAACAAATTTGTTGGGGATTAAATGCTGCCAATTTGTTTACTACCTCTTGAATTTCTTTCTGCTTACTTATCGTGTGCAGGTCAATTTTTTTGTTTTTGTATAAGTCAGAAGTTGAAGGCGTCAAATGAAAAGTACCTAACAGCACAATTTGTACTTTATCTTTTTTTTGCGCATGAATGTCAGCCAAAGCTAAGCACGTTAGAAATAGTATACAAAAAAGGATGTGTGTGATGCGCTTGAAATTTTCAGATATCATTGTAAGATGAATTAAACACTATTAATTTAAGGATGGTTTTTTACGAGTTTCATCAAAGCGCAGCGTAGATGTTACTGAAAGATTCTTAAAACATTCAGACGCTAAACTGCTGATGATATATGATTGTTTTACAAGTTAAGATAAAATGCTCTTGAATGTTTTATGAGGCCGAACAAAAGAAGTTATATACTATTTGAAACCTTGTAAATAATACGAAAATGGTTGGGTTTCACAGTTCATGTCTGGTGTGTTTTTTACTCGTAAGATAAATTGATGTTGGAATTAATATGGTGCCAACTACAAAAACGAGTAGTCCTGATAGAATATTATTTATCGTTACATACGCTTCGAGTCTTTTAAACAAATAAAACCCAAAAGGTATAAAGGCGAATGCTCCTGTTATAAGACCGGGGTTGTATTTCTTTAGTTTAACGAACATAACAGTATGCATTATTCCGTTTAAGATAGTTATTCCAATCAGCCCAAAAGTGAGGTAGATCATTTTTGTCCCTACAATAGATGCAACTATGTACATTGTCCACGCTAATACAATATTTACGATTAAAACGCCACGGTCATTTAAGGGAAATTTTGTTATAGGGTTTTTGTTAAAAATGTTGGCATTATAAAATTCTTTAAACTTACCCGGAAATGAATATTCTTCAAATTGGTGAAGTAACAGGATTGCTAAATGAAACCAAATAAGTGTTTCAATATGTTGTATTTCTTTGTCAAAAGAAAAAGCAGTGATAAGAATACCTGTTGCAAATATTCCACCAAAAGTTGCCCAATATTTGTTGATATAGTTCATTTATAAATGACTAAAAATTTAAACTTGCTTTCTCCTTTATCAAACCTGTGTATAAGTTTTGTAAACCTGCAGGTAACGGACAGCTATTGCTGCAGCAGGGATGTTTTATAGTCCCCAGCTCTTAACCTCTGCCCGATTGAACCACTGTTGAAGATAATTAAAAAAACTCAAAAGCAAAAGACGGGAAACAGAAACATGTTAGTGTAGTGTAAATGCTTTCTCGGAATTTAAAGAACATTAAACGGATTAGTTGTTGTTTTCCTTTTTTACACAGATTTCATGTTGGTAGCAGTTCATTTTATCAATCAAGAGTTTTTAAAATACTCAATCCTTCACCCAATTTGTGTCCCGAAGCCCCTTATTGTGTGTCGTTTTTATTTCTCACTTATCATCTTTTTTACAAACTCAATTTCTGTGTCAATCCCTTTGAGTTTATCCTTAATTGTCGGGATTACTTTATAGTCTAAAAAGTTTACATGTGGAATGGTGTAGGGTTTATCAGTACCCCCACCTGTAACCGGTATAGTTACTTTAACTTTGCTATTTGGCAATGCTACATTCAAACTCCAACCGCCACTACCAACACCTGCGTCCATATCATCTCCATTGTCTTCACCAATAACTTTAATGTAGCCGTTGTCTTTTTGAATTAGGTATTTCATTTTCCCTGCAAAGGCAAAGCCTGCTGAAAATGTTAAGCCATTTTGCAAGAGAAAAACATTCCCTTTGTAAGCATTAGCCATTAACGGCTTTCCTTTTGTGTCGTGTTCTGTATATTCAGATTTCAGTTTAAATCTTCCATCAGGTAGTTTGTCTATAAGTGCATAAGGATTGTATTGAAATGCCATTAACAGTTGTTTATTCTGTTCTGTTTGCTCTACATATTTTAATTGTGTAAACTTATCACTTTGTACATAAGAAAGCCCTGCTTTATCATCAGGTGGAATAGCTCTGAAATAACTGGTTGCAATTTGCCAATTATCATCACCGCCTTCATTGTTTCGAATATCTACAATCAAATTTTCAATGCCGTCTTGTTTAATTTGGCTGAACATTTTTTCAAATAGCATATTAAACTTTACACTGTCTTTTTCTACTCTGTAAGATGAAAAGGTTTCAAATTTCAGATAGCCTAGTTTAAGTTTTGGGTCAAGTTGTTTGTATTCAATGAAAGTATCCCAAGCACCGATGTCTTTACCTGTTTGTTCTTTGTAAGCATTGGCAATAGTTTGTGGTAATTCCGTTTGTACGCTAACTTTCACTTTTGATTTTTTGCCAAAAGGAATAATTTCTAACTCGTAATTGTTCGCAGGATAAAGCACTTGCAATAAATACTGAAACTGGTAGTAAGTTCCTAAAACCTGATATTTATAAGTTGTGTTTCTGCCGTTAGCAAAAATGTAATCGCAAAATTTGTTTGAAAGTTCTGTTACCGATTTACCATTAATTGATACAATTTGACTTCCGTTTGGAATAGCTTTATTGCTGCTGCAATTATTTACGATGTAAAGTTTTCTATCTAAAAATCTTAAAACAAAAGGCAGATGTTTTCTGCTCTTGGGTAAACTACCCATTTTAAAATTAATGCCACCTTCTGCATTAGTCATAATTACTCCATCGTGTCCGTGTTTTAATGCAGCCATACAATACCGAACTTTTAAATAGAATTGTTCGGTATCGGTATTTTCTGAAAGAGAATTATAAACGCTGTCATAAAGTACCTTAAATCTTTCTTGGGTTATAAACCAATTTAAACCTGCGTGCATTTCTTGCATACTGGTTCTAAAAACATTAAAATCCTCCTGCTGTTGTCCAAGTGTCAATTTCTGTTGGGCATTAGCAGTTCGTAGTCCTAAAAATAAAAGGAATACAATAGTCAATCGGATTCGATTATTCATTGATTTTATAGCTAAGGGTTAGTGTGTTTGGATTAAAATTTTTAACAAAAAGATGTCCATCTGCTGGTATTGATACGGTCTGACTACTATTAGCCTGAAGCGATGGGTTTATCCATTTTTCTGTTCCGTTACTTTTTACATAATAAATCTCACAGGATTGGTTAGCGTTTGAGTTTGTCAATACAACTTCAAAACCTGGATGTTTGATGTCCTTCCAAACTCTTAGTTCTCCTTTTGCTGGAATTTCAAGATTACCTGATTTTGGTTGAATGTTTGCAAGGTTTCTGCTTGAATTACAAGCGACAGCAATTACAATGATTGCTAAAAAAGGGGGAATTAATTTTTTCACTGTCATTTATTTAAAATTATGTTGCAAATCTGTCATTATTTCTCTTGTAAGTCGTCTCAAATTAAATATTGTAGGTCTCAAATTATGATTTGTGTCGCATTCTCAGATGTCTGCAAAATGGCAATCAAATAGAAAAATATCCGCAATGCCCACTGACAATGCCTCGCATTCATGTGTATTGCGGGATATTGTGGTATACTTTTGGGTTGCAACCAACTTTGCCAAAGTTGTAACAGACCGATTGAGAAATTACATCAACTCAAAACTTTTGCTAAGTTGAACACAGCAACAAATGATTAAAAGCAAACAACCGATGCACTGCATCGGCTGTTTTTATCTGTTATCATCTGCAGCAATCTGCGTCATCCCCGTCTGAATGACATTAGTCGGGCAGGTGCGGTTCTATCATCAATAATCCACCACCTGTTCTTCTATCATATTTGGTAACTCTCTCCACTCATATTGTTGTGTGCGGAGTTGCGGTTCAAAGCCTGCTTCACGAATGGCTTCCTGTATGGATTTGTAAGTAAAGCGATGCGGTGCACCGGCAGCACTCACTACATTTTCTTCCAGCATAATACTTCCAAAATCATTGGCACCTGCCTGTAAACAAAGTTGTGCGGTTTCTTTACCAACGGTTAACCAGCTGGCCTGTATATTTTTTACATTGGGCAACATGATACGGCTCATCGCAATCATACGAACATATTCTTCAGCAGTAGTTAAATTATGTACACCACGAATTTTTGCAAGCAATGTATCTACATCCTGAAAGGTCCATGGAATAAATGCAAGAAAACCTTTTGCTTCTTCCGGTTTGCGGCTTTGCACTTCACGGATCTTTGCCAGATGTTCAAAACGTTCCTGTAATGTTTCAACATGACCAAACATCATGGTTGCACTGGTTGTGATGTTGAGCTTGTGTGCTTCGTGCATGATATCCAGCCATTCCTGCGCACCACATTTTCCTTTACTGATTAAACGACGCACACGATCAATTAAAATTTCTGCTCCGGCTCCGGGTAAAGAATCCATCCCCGCTTCTTTCAATGCTTTCAACACTTCGTGATGAGTTGATTTTTCTAACTTGGTAATATGTGCTACTTCGGGCGGACCGAGTGTGTGCAGTTTAATGTTTGGATATAATACTTTGAGTTCTTTAAACAGATTCACATAAAAATCTAATCCAAGTTCGGGATGATGTCCGCCTTGTAACAGTAACTGATCACCTCCCCACTTAATGGTTTCTTCAATTTTCTTTTTATAAGTTTCAATATCGGTGATGTAGGCTTCTGCATGTCCGGGTATGCGAAAGAAATTACAGAATTTACAATTGGCAATACAAACATTGGTGGTGTTTACATTGCGGTCTATCTGCCAGGTTACTTTGCCATGCGGCACCTGTTGTTTGCGTAACTCATCGGCCACAAACATCAGTTCGGTGAGTGGTGCATGTTCAAACAGATACACGCCTTCTTCAACAGATAAGAATTCAAAGTTGGAAGCTTTCTTATAAAGATCATTCAGGTTCATGTGCTGCAATTTCAATGTTGAGTAAACGAAAAATAATGGGCAATATGCAATGATTAAAACAGAGGTATAATTATTTTACTGTTTTGCCTGTTGCTTATTGCCTGTTTTGTATTGTCTTCAAAACAAAGGTACAGCTGGATTTTTTACCAACCACGAAGCGTTTCTGTCATTTCCTTTGTCTAACACATAACTTTCTGCTAAATTGAAACGTGAAGTTCAATAAAACCATAAGCCTCTTGTTCCTCTGTACCCGTTTGCTGGCGCAGGATACTGACTATCCGCCAGCCAAACTCCTCACCAGCTTTAAGTTTGAGCAACTCACGGGTGGTATTGTTATTTTACATGCATCGCTCGATCAGTTTGGCGATACGATCAATTTTATATTAGATACAGGAAGCGGCGGTATTTCTCTCGATACCTTAACGGCGGCGTATTATAAATTAAAACTGGAAGCAAGTGAACGTACTGTACGTGGTATTGGCGGCGTAAAACAATTGCATTATTACAGGGGAGGCACGTTGCATTTTAAAGGACTGGATGTAGAAAAACTGGATTTTCATATTAACGATTATGAAATTTTAAGTGAGGTATATGGATTGCGGGTAGATGGTATTATCGGCTACTCTTTTTTTCGTCGTTATATTGTTACACTGGATTATGATAAACAAATGATATCGGTGTACGCACCGGGTAAATATAAGTATCCCAAAGGCGGTACATTTTTAAAACCAACATTTGCATCTATTCCCATTACGAAACACGAAGTATCAGATGAACGGAGTTATCTCTTAAACTTTTATTTTGATACAGGCGCAGGGATGTGTATGCTGTTTACCGATCAGTTTATAAAAGACAGCAACTTCATCAGCAAAAAACGTAAAATGGTGAGTACCCAGGTAGAAGGGTTGATTGGAAAAATTGGTATGCGCCTAACGACCATTAAGCGAATGAAGATTGGACCGTATAAATTTTCAAGAGTGCCTGTTCATATTTATGACGATTCGCTCAATGTATTAAGTTACCCATATATATCCGGGTTAATGGGCAGTGATTTGCTGCGGCGGTTTAATCTGGTGATCAATTACCCCGAACAGATTTTTCATTTATCGCCTAACACACACCTGAAAGATCCGTTCGATTATTCGTACACCGGCATGAATTATTATTTTATTGAAGGAAAAATTGTAATAACAGAAGTGCAGCAGGGCTCACCGGCAGAGAAAGCAGGATTTATACCGGGCGATATTATTTTTGGTGTAGAAAATAATTTCAGCAACAGCATTCAGCAATACAAAGCATTGATGCAAACCGCAGGCGAAAAAGTAAGAGTGCTTATTTTCCGTAACAATCAACCGCAGCTCATCGAGTTAAAAATTGGCAGTATTTTAAAGTAATCGCTTCCTGCAACTGTTTTTTACCGAATTTTACAACTTCCTTTCACGGAAGAGATCAGGATTGATCTCTTTTTATTTTAATGTTTTTCTATGATCAATTTCGAACGTTTTGTTCTTTCTAATGGCTTAAAAGTTTTAATTCATAAAGATCTTGCAACACCGATGGCTGTGGTAAATGTGTTGTATGATGTGGGCGCAAGAGATGAAGAAGAAAACCGCACCGGCTTTGCACATTTGTTTGAGCATCTTATGTTTGGCGGCTCCATCAATATTCCTGATTACGATGAACCGTTGCAGTTGGCGGGTGGAGAAAACAATGCGTACACTACCAACGATCTCACCAATTACTACTGTCAGCTCCCTGCAGAAAATTTAGAAACGGCTTTCTGGTTAGAGAGCGATCGTATGTTAAGTCTTGCGTTTGATGAAAAAAGTTTAGATGTGCAGCGCAAAGTGGTGAGTGAAGAATTTAAAGAACATTATCTCAACAAACCCTATGGCGATGTATGGCACAAGATGAGAGAAATGGCGTATCAGCAACATCCGTATAAATGGATGACGATTGGCAAAGAACTGAAACATATTGAAGAAGCAAAATTGCAGGATGTAAAAAACTTTTTCTTTAAACATTATACACCGAGCAATGCTATTCTTGTTGTGGCCGGTAATGTAGAGACTGAACGAGTAATGCAACTTGCCGAAAAATGGTTTGGCCCTATTCCATCTGGTGAAAAATATCTACGCAACTTACCACAGGAACCAAAACAGCAACAGGCAAGGAGAATGGAAGTAACTGCAGATGTGCCGCTGGATGCATTTTACAAAACATGGCATATGCCTTCCCGTATGGAACGTGGTTATTACATCACCGATTTAATTACCGATATTCTTGGTGGTGGTGCCAGCAGCCGTTTATATCAATCGCTGGTGAAAGAAAAAAAATTATTTAGCAGTCTGGACTGTTATCATTTTGGCAGTATTGATAACGGCTTACTCACCATTGAAGGCAAACTGGTAAAAGGTGTTGATATTAAACTGGCAGAACAGGCAGTGAACGAAGAGGTAGAAAAAATGAAAACACAATTGGTAGATATAAATGAACTGCAAAAAGTAATTAATAAAACAGAAAGCACGATGTTGTTTGAAGACATGGGGGTGATGAGCCGGGCCAACAGTCTTGCTTTTTATGAGTTGCTGGGCGATGCCGGACTGATGAATACTGAACTCGGGGTATACCAGAGCATCACCGCCAATGAACTGATGGAGCAGAGCAAAACAATATTTGAAGAAACCAACAGCAATACATTGTATTACCTGAGCAAGAATTAATAACATGAGTATAACAGCAGAACAATTGAACAGAAGCAAGGCTCCTGATATAAAAGATGCAACGGAGTTTAATCTTACACTGAAGCCTTACGAAAAATATGTGCTGGATAACGGAGTAGAAGTATATGCTGTGCATGCAGGCACACAGGAAGTAATGAGTGTTGAGCTCGTGTTTAAAGCGGGTAACTGGTACGAGCAGCAGAACAATGTAGCTGCAGCCGCCAATTTTTTAATTAAGAACGGTACATCAACCAAAACAGCGTTTCAACTCAATGAGCATTTTGATTATTACGGCTCACACCTCAGCCGTGGTTGTTATAATGAAACAGCAACCATTATTCTGCACTGCATCAACCGGCATTTGGGAACACACCTGCCCGTAATTGCAGAAATGATCAATGATGCAATATATCCGCAGCACGAACTGGATATTTACAAACAGAACATGCAGCAACGTCTGAGTGTAAACTTAAAGAAATGCGATTTTGTTGCAGGCCGTTTAATTGATGAGTATGTGTTTGGTAAAAATCATCCTTACGGCGTATACAGCAATCCCGAACATTACGATGCATTGCAGCAACAGCAATTGCTGGATTATTACAAACAGTTTTATACCAACGGCCACTGTACCATTTTTGCTGCAGGGGTATTGCCTTCCGGTTTTGTACAACAACTTAATGCAAGCATTGGACAATTGCCTTTGAACAAAACAATCCTGCCTGCAGTTGTTCATCCGCTTTCACCATCGGCAGAAAAGAAATACCGCATCAGTAATGATGCAAATGGTGTACAGGGTGCTATCCGCTTAGCTCAGCCTTTTCCAAACCGCCATCATCCCGATTTTCAACCGGTGCAGGTGTTGAATACATTGTTTGGTGGATTCTTTGGATCAAGACTCATGAGTAATATCCGGGAAGACAAAGGCTACACGTATGGTATACACAGTTATCTGCTCAATCATATTTCAACTACAGCATGGATGATCAGTACCGAAGCAGGTAAAGATGTATGCGAAGCCACCATCAAAGAAATTTATTTTGAAATGGAAGAGCTGCGTAATGAACCGGTGGATGATGATGAACTGCAGCTGGTGAAAAATTATCTCATTGGTACTATCCTTGGCGATCTCGACGGACCATTCCAGATCATCGGCCGCTGGAAAAATTTAATTCTCAACGGGCTCGATGAACATTATTTTTATTCGTCGGTAGAAACCATCAAGAAAATATCCGCAAAAGAAATACAGGAGCTGGCGAATAAGTATTTACATCCGGAAAAATTTTATGAGCTGGTAGTGGTGTAAGTGTTCAGGAAGTTTCACACAGAGGAACAGAGATCGCTGAGAATAAGAACCTGGTTGTATTCTTTGTGTTACTTTGTGTCTCCGTGTCTTTGTGGTTCAAAATTATTAAACACATTTATAATGAAATTTGTAGCAAAGGTTCTCATCACTGCAGTAAACGCTTTTGTATTAGCGTATTTGTTACCGGGTATCAGCATCAATAATTTCTTTACTGCCATATTGGTAGCTTTTGTACTAGCCCTGCTCGATGCAGTGGTAAAGCCGGTGTTAGTGTTGTTTACATTACCTGCTACCATTTTTACATTGGGACTGTTTCTGTTTGTGATAAACGCCTGTATTATTTTACTTGATGATTATTTTGTACAGGGGTTTAAGGTAGATGGATTCTGGTATGCTCTGCTGTTCAGTATCTGTTTATCATTCATCAATTCTTTTGTACATAAACGGGTATTGAAAGACGAGGAGAAAAAAAGCAGGTAACGAAATGTTACCGAATTAAATAAACAGTTCCTTTGTTTGTTTGTTTACGCTCACCTCTAAATTGAAATGTACAAATCCAGAGAAAAGAACCTGGATTTTGTGGTTGGTTTTTGTAAATACCATTCCACCCTTTTGCAGCATCAGTTGTCCTGAATACTTCCTGTCCCCATCTGTTATAAATTGTTAGTTCATAAAACAAAAGAGCACCCTCAACAAGTGGTTTAAACAAATCATTCAGGCCATTATTATCGGGTGTAAAAGCAGTTGGGAAAAAAATACTGTTCGGACAGTTTTTTAACTGAACATCGGTTGTGTCTTTTCCAATACAGCCATATTTGTCAGAAACAGTTAATGAATATGTTGCAGGAGATGTTATGTTAATTGTTGAATTGGTATTGCCGGTATTCCATAGGTAAGTCTGAAAAGTATTGGAAGCAGATTGCAACTGAATTGTTTGATAGTTACAGATTGCAGTGTCTACCGGTAAAAAACCTGTGGGTGGATAAACAAGAGAGTCAATTTTTACAGATCCTAAACCCTTACAACCGTTCATATCAGTTACACGAACCGAATAAATACCTTTTGATGTAACAGTATAGGTTTTATTGTTTGATCCATCTTGCCATAAATAGCTGGCATAATTACCTGCATCTAATATATCTGTTTGCTTAATGCACAACACAGCTGAATTGTTAAAAGCAACAAAGGGCGTATCATAAAAAGGAAAGATTTCTAATGTATCAGTTGAATAGCAACCATTTGTGTTAGTAGCGATTACATTATAAATGCCAGGTTGTTTAATAACAATAGAAGATAAAGTAGAGCCGGTATTCCAATTGTAAGCTAAAAAAAAATTATCTAAAGCTAAACGAATGGAATCTCCTTTGCAAGTAGTTGTATCATTACCTAGGTTGATAGGGTAAGATCGGTTTACTTTTATAAAAACTGTATCGGTAAGCATACAACCCGAAGAAGTGTATGCACGAACTATATAGGATGTATCTTTATCAGGAAAAACTTTTATAGATGAATCTGTAAGTTGTAAAAACCTGTATTTTACAGGCCACTCGTAATGTGTAAAATGTTTGTTTGCACTTATTACAACAGAATCACCTTTGCAGATAGAGGTATCTTTGGTAACACTTAACGATCTTTCAATAATCGATATACAGGTTTCGAGGCTTTTTATATTTGCATCAGTAAAATCAACTGATTGTTGATTTGCGATTATGTGATTTCTTTTTCGAAAAGTAAAAAAGGCTCCGCCAGATATTAATGGTGAGTTTTTGATTTCTATTTCATTAGCAGGCGGCCCAATGCAAGATAAAAGCGTATCAAAGAAGAACGGATAATCAATTATCTCAATTTCATAAGCAGATGTAATTTTAGAAGCGTTATAAAATGCAGATCTGTTATTTTGAATGAGGGGTATGGCTCCTTTATAAGAATTTGTTCCGGGTGGCGTGTAAGCCATGTAGGTAATTTTTTTTTGTTCAACAATTTTTAGATTCTTATCAAGCAGAATGCCAAATCCTTGTTGACTCACTGATGAATTATTACCAGTTATAAGTATTTGTGATTCATTATCAATATCCGCATGAGAGATAATACTGTATGGTAATGAAGTATCCTGAATCCGAACTGAATTGATTATATTTAATAGTGTATCAAAAAAAGAAATATTCTGCCCAGCCTTAATACCACCTCCCCAATCAGACGAAAATGCAATTAAACTATTTTCTCCCGATGCATAAAATGAAGGTTCTTTTAAATTTCCATTAGCCGTTCCCCAGTCAGCCGGAAGGGGATTTGGTGGAGTGTAGTAAAAGGTTTTGTTGCTGACCAAATTTCCGACTTTGCTATCAAACTTCATTAAATGTTGTGCATAATTAAGCCCAGAAACAGGAAACCCATTACTGTTTATCCAATATTCATAATGGATAAATAAATCCCCCCCTATTGATACAATCCCACTCGGTTTAAAAGATTCTGGGGCACTATATGCAACACTCCATTCTGGTACTCCATTTAAATCGCATTTCATAAGTGTAAACCAATATTGTGGTAAACTATTGACGATATTTGCTGGATGAATAACTAAAATAGCTATCTTATTATCAATAGTATTGGTTAAGTAAACATTTGGTAGCCCTTGGTTTGGTACATTTATATTGAAGCGGCTTGTAAATAATATAACTCCATCACCACTGAAAGTAAAAAGAAATATTTCACTTGAATATGGGCCACCATATATACCTGTTACACAAATATTCCCATTATTTAACGCTATTACATCTGTTATTGTTAAGTTGATGGGTATTCCTGCATTAGGTAAAAATTTACTCCATAATATTTTGTTTTGTTTATTTATAGCAAAAATTACCGGGCTACTTATAGCTGAGCCATTATATATTGAAAACGCAGACCCAATAAATACTTTATTATTATTGAATGGAATTACTTTTTTTATTAATAATGAAGTATCATTACTTATAAACAACACATCTTTTCTTGCAGTATCATTACAAAGCGGTTGCGTAAAGACATTAATTTGAAAGAATAGTAGGAAAAAAAACAGAACAGAGATCTTCATATTGATGTTATTCAAACAAAAACAGTCAACGATTAATCGTTGACTGTTTTTGTAATCCGTATTAAAAAAACCAGGTTTCTGGTATCACCAGCCATCCCCCAACGCATTCAGTAACTCCTGTGCTTGTATTAACCTGCCTGTTTCTATACCTTATTTTTACTGTTGAATTTGGCGGAACCCAACCATCTCCAATATTACTGCCACTTGAAGTGGGTATGTAAACTGTTTGGACAGCTGTTATTGTTTTGTACCACAGTAAAGTAGTTCCAGTTGAATTATATATTTCAATATCATGTCTGTTTGAATACAAAGCAGGTACACAACAAAGACATGCTGCTACTCCACTAATTGAAGGGAACGATGGGTTTATATAAACTTTATTGACAACGTTACATGCAGAAAGCCCGGTTGCATTACCGTAGGCTCCTATTAAGTTATAACTGTAAACACTTTGTTCTTCACACTCTGTGAAATAACTAATATAGGTTCTGTTTACGGTATTTTCTGTCGTAATTGCTGCTTCAGGAATATTAGTAGCATTGTAAGTGATTCTGTAACGATGATTCTCGGGAATATTTGGATCAACCCCAAGATCAGTAATAACAACAGTAGAAATAATATTTTGCTGATCGTATAAAACAGTTGTTCCAGCGTTATTTGTTATTCGCAATCTTCCTCTTGTTTGGTTTGCATTTGCTGTTGAGTTGGGTTGGTTTGGGTTTCTAAGTATAATTGCATTATCAGAACTTATAACAAACGAAACCACAGCTGAAAAAGTTTTAGGACTCGAATCACAATCTTCAGAAAAATTAATTCCTTCAAATAAATCTGAAGGCTCATCAACATAACAACCCGGACCCGTTCGAAGTGTGATATGTTGTTGTGGTGCAGAAAAATTTACCCTGTTTCCTTCAAGATCTGTTCTGTAAGAATCAATAATTTTTCCACCTTGTACAAAAAAAGATGTTGTCTTTTGTTCAGAAATCCACTTTAATACTTCTTCATTTTTTTGCTGTTCGGTTTTTTCTTGTTTTACTTTATCGTTTTTTTGACAACCATTAAACAAAAATAACAAAACTGAAAAAAGGCAAATGTAGCTTAAGAGGCGTAAAGGCTTTTTAGCATAAAAGGAGTTTTTTAGCATAAAAGGAGTTTTTTGGTTAAGATATGTTCTAATGTATTACATCAAACCGGATTTTTGTCATTAATTTTTTAAGAACTAAGAGTATACACTAAACAGTACTTTATTATATAATCATATCACCCACAAACTTTTTTCATCATTCAGGGAATGTCAATACAAATTGTATTTTATTGCAGCAGAATTTTTTTACTATACCGCTGCGTTCGGTTCTCCAGCAAACACTGATAGATGCCTTTTGGTAAGCCAATCACCGAAACAGTAATTGTTTCAACTCCTTCATCAATCATGACTCCTTTTAATACAGATCCGTTGGTATTGATGAGCTTTAAAGCAGAGCGGAAATCTGTGCGTGGAAACTGAATATATAAATCGGTTCCCCGTTGTTTAATTTTTAATTCGCCTGCAGTTCTTGTTTTAACAACGGCAGAGCTGTCAACCGGTTTTGTTTGGGCAATTGTCTGTTGAGGCAACAGCCAGCCGCTGCCTATCATGAGCAAAAGAAAATTCTTTTTTAATAGAGTTGAAACCTGAACTTTGTTTTTCACCAGATATTGTTTTTAATCATGCAGTTTGATCGCAAAAATCTCACGAACCAGGAGCTGATCAACATCTACCGGTCCTTGCTGTACCCCAGATTAATCGAAGAAAAGATGCTTTTATTGCTCAGGCAGGGAAAAATTAGCAAATGGTTTAGTGGAATTGGTCAGGAAGCAATTGCAGTTGGAGCCACACTGGCACTGCAGCAAAACGAATGGATCATGCCCCTCCATCGTAATCTCGGTGTGTTTACTACACGCAATATGCCGCTGCATAAATTATTTATGCAATGGCAGGGCAATAAAGAAGGTTATAGCAAAGGAAGGGAACGCAGCTTTCATTTTGGTAGCAAAGAACATTTTGTGTGTGGAATGATTTCTCATCTTGGTCCGCAACTGGCTATTGCAGATGGTGTGGCGTTAGCTTACAAATTAAAAAATGAGAAAAAAGTATCATTGGCATTTACAGGTGAAGGTGGAACAAGCGAAGGTGATTTTCATGAAGCATTGAATGTAGCTGCAGTCTGGAATCTCCCCGTGATTTTTATTATAGAAAACAACGGTTATGGTTTAAGCACACCTACTAATGAACAATATAAATGTGAAAGTCTGGTTGAACGTGCAAGAGGTTACGGCATGGATGGAATAAAGATTGATGGTAACAATATTCTTTCGGTGATTGATACCTTAAAAGGTGTAAGAGATTATTGTATTCAATATCAGAAACCTTATTTAATTGAATGCATGACCTTTCGCATGCGTGGGCATGAAGAAGCAAGCGGCACCAAATATGTACCCAAACATTTATTTGAGATATGGGAAGAAAAAGATCCCATCAAAAATTATGAAACCTATTTATTAAGCGAAGCGGTGTTAACAGCAGATGATGTAACAACCATCCGAACAGAATTTAAAAACTTAATTGACAGTGAACTGTTGCTAGCGAATGAAGCCAAGCCGATGGTTATTGATACGGAAGAAGAGTTGGATGATTTGTTTAGCCCGGCCGCCTCTAACTCCCCCCGAGGGGGAGAACCCAAAGCACAGCCCTTGCTACTCGACAACTCTGCTATTAATAAAAACTTTTTGAATAGCGAGGGAAGTGTGCAGATGGCCTCCCCCTCGGGGGGAGGTCGGGAGGGGGCCGCTGCTCTTCGTTTTGTTGATGCCATCAAAGAAGCCCTTCATCAAAGCATGACCCAGCATCCCAATCTTGTTATTATGGGGCAGGACATTGCAGAGTATGGAGGTGCATTTAAAATCACAGAAGGTTTTGTTGAAGCATTTGGAAAAGAACGTGTACGCAATACACCTATTTGCGAAAGCGCTATTGTTGGTGCAGCATTGGGTTTAAGTTTAGAAGGTTACAAAGGGTTAATGGAAATGCAGTTTGCCGATTTTGTTACGGTTGGTTTTAACCAGATCGTTAACAACCTGGCAAAGATTCATTACCGCTGGGGACAAAATGCAGATGTAGTGATACGTATGCCCACGGGTGGCGGTGTTGGTGCAGGTCCGTTTCACAGTCAGAGTAACGAAGCATGGTTTACTAAAACTCCGGGGTTAAAAATTGTGTATCCATCTACACCCATGGATGCAAAAGGTTTGTTGATTGCTGCGATCAATGATCCCAATCCTGTTTTATATTTTGAGCACAAAGCATTGTATCGTTCAGTAAGTGGTGAAGTGCCTGAAGCATATTATGAAATTGAAATTGGTAAAGCAAGGCATGTAAGAAGTGGAGATGAAGTATCTATTATTACGTATGGTGCAGGTGTGCATTGGGCCGAAGATTATGCAGCAGAGCATCCGGAAATTTCGATTGACATTCTTGATCTGCGTTCACTTGCACCGTTAGATTACGATGCCATTCGTTCTGCTGTAAAGCGCACCGGCCGTGTGTTGTTGTTGCACGAAGACACATTGATTGGAGGCATTGGTGGAGAAATTGCTGCATGGATTGCTGAGCATTGTTTTGCTTTACTCGATGCACCGGTAATGCGTTGTGCAAGTTTAGATACACCCATTCCTTTTAACATTGAGCTGGAACAGAATTTTATGGCTAAAGCAAGATTAGATGAAGTGCTGCAGAAGTTGATGAATTATTAATACTTAAAAGCGATGCCCGATATTTTTATAATAGCTGGATGCAATGGTGCAGGAAAAACAACTGCGGCATATAGCCTTTTGCCCGATGTTTTTAAAACAGTTGAGTTTGTAAATGCAGATGAAATAGCAAGAGGATTATCACCTTTTAACCCATCTGGTGTTGCATTCCAGGCTGGAAGGATAATGCTAGAAAGATTAGAGCAGCTTATTAGGGAACAGAAAAGTTTTTCATTTGAAACAACACTTTCAGGATTGAGCTATATTCATTTAATAAAGAACGCAAAACAAAAAGGATACGGGCTTACTTTCTTTTTTGTTTATTTAAACAGTGTTAACCTTGCTAAAGAAAGGGTTGCCTTAAGGGTAAGTAAAGGGGGGCATAGTATTCCGAATGAGGTGATTGAAAGAAGATATTTTAAAGGGTTGACTAATTTTTCAAAATACGCTGCAGAAGCAGATGATTGGTATGTCTATGACAATTCGGGAAAAAACTATGAGCTTGTGGCAAGCAGGGAAAATGATGAAAATAAAATTATTAACTTTGAAGTATTCAAAATAATTTCCGGCGAATGAAAAACAACACAAAAAAAGAAAGTCTCACAGGGGAAATACAAATTGCTTTAGACAAAGCAATTTTAAAAGTTGTCGCTGATACTAAAGCCAAAAACTCTTATTTAGTCATTGCTGACAAAAAGGGAAATATCAAAAAAATCACTGCTAAAGAGTTATAAACTTTTTCAGAACAAAATATTCTCTAAACTATGTTAGCTATTTGGATGATATAAGATTGCATTGAGCACGTTTAGATACACCCAATCCGTTAAATATATAACTGAATATAAAAAAGACTTATTTTTCCTTTTTAATCAGTTGCTGCATGATCATACGCCTTTTCTTTTTTGTTGCTGTATGCAGTTGTGTAAAGAGTATTGCACAGGATTTTTCTACACCCATGCAGCATGCTTATCTGCTTACACGAATGGTGGAGAAATTTCACATTCAGCCAAAACCTCTTAACGATGAACTCAGTAACCGTCTGTTTGATCAGGTATTAAAAACAGCAGACAAAGACCATGTTATTTTTTTGCAGGAAGATATCAATGCTCTTTCTGTTTTTCGTTACAGGCTCGATGAAGAAATAACCGAACGTAAAACAAATTTTCTGCAGCAACTTAACAGCATCTGGCAAAAACGTGTAAAACAAAATGATTCACTCGCTCTGGTGATTTGTAAAACAGCATTTAATTTTTCTCTTACTGAAACATACAGGGAGGCCGACGATAGTGTTTATGCAATTAATGTGGAGCAGAAAAAGCAAAAGCTGAGCCGCATGTTAAAATGGCGCATACTCGATGGCATTACAGATCATTTACTCGAAACAGCTGAAACAAACAAAGAGATCAATAAAAAACGGGCAGACAGTATGGAGCTTGTTTTACGCAAATCATTAGCAGCTTCTTATACCAAAGAAACGGTTACTGTAAAACGTGCACAACAGTACGAACAACGGCTTGGTAATCTTTTCTGTAATGCCCTTGCACATTGTTACGATCCGCACAGCAGCTATATGCCTGCTGAAGAGAAAGAAGCATTTGATGAAGGCTTGGGACAAAAACCACTTCGCTTTGGACTAGGCCTTAATGAAAATGAAAGCGGCGAAGTAACTATTGATCATCTGCAACCGGGCAGCTCTGCATATAAAAGCGGTGTAATCAATACAGGCGATAAAATAATCACCATGCAGGAGCCGGGAAAACAACCGGTAAATGTTTCCGGTTTTGATTTGTTGCAAACAGACAGTCTCATTAATGAATCCACTGCAGATAAACTGATTGTTACAGTTAAAAAACCTGATGGTACAACAAAACAGGTAACGTTATACAAAGAACGTTTTTCAACGGAAGAAGATGAAGAGGATGTGGTGTTGAGTTATATCCTGAAAGGCGAAAAAAATATCGGGTATATTTCAATCCCTGATTTTTATGTAGACTGGGAAAACACCGAAACGGGTATCAACGGTTGTGCAAACGATGTGGCAAAGGAAATTATCAAGCTGAAGAAAGAACAAATTGATGGATTAATTATTGACATCCGCTACAATGGTGGTGGCTCCGTGCAGGAAGCCATTGAGTTGTCGGGTATTTTTATTGATGGCGGCCCCGTTGCACAACTCAAAATAAAAGAACCCAAACCCTACACTTTAAAAGATGTAAACAGTGGAAGCATTTTTGATGGTCCGTTACTGATTATGGTCAATGGTTACAGCGCTTCAGCATCAGAATTGTTTTCCGGTGCTTTGCAGGATTACAACAGAGCAATTGTTGCAGGCACAGCAACCTATGGTAAAGCAACAGGCCAGATTATTTTTCCACTTGATACAACTGTTACACTCGAAACGGTAGAACAAAAAAAAGCCGATGTGTATGTGAAACTAACCACATCTGCCTTATATCGTCTTACCGGCCAAACTGCCCAGCAGCATGGTGTTGTGCCCGATGTACTTTTACCCGATCTGTTACAAACCGTAGGAGAAAAAGAAAAAGACGAACAGTTTTCGTTTACACTTTCGCCCATCGAAAAAAATAAATACTATAAACCCTCCGCACCCATTGCAAATGAAGTATTGCGAAGAATGGCAGGTAATGTAACAGATACAGCTGTTTATTTTAAAAAACTGAAGGAATACAATCAGTGGATTAAAACTGTTCTGGAACAAAAAGAGTTTTCGTTAAAGCTGGATGATGTGCTGAAGGTGAAAAAAGAACAACAGGCCTATCTTGATTTTTTTGAAAACTGGCAACAGACAAACCCTTTTACAGTAACAAATCATTCGCTTCAGAAAGAACGGCTTCGTGCAAGTGAATGGCTGGCAGAAATGGATAATGAAACAAAAGAAGCAGTGGCACAGGACCCATACATCCATCTCTGTTACCTGCTGTTACTTAAAATGATTAAACCCTAAAACAGCAACCATCAACTTCACGATTTTATACTTAATTTTCAATACTGAAAAAACACATCGTAACTGTTATGAAAAAAATATTCTCCACGTGCCTGTTTCTTTTTTTGAGTTTGCCTGCTTTTCTTATTGCACAGGATGACAGCCCGGTTACTTATATGAACCAGATTGAAAAAGCCGAACAGGAAGCCACACAGAAATATCTTGTGTATGTAAGTACTGCAGCACACAGCGGCCGAGTGCGGAAAATTGAAAAACTGAGGCAACAGTTGATTGATGGTATCATGAAGAGCCGTAACAATGTAATTGGTATACCTTTTTATAAAGGCGATAAAGCGTTGCGTCAAAGCAGTATTGATTACCTCAACCTCCTGTATCTGGTGTTTACAGAAGATTACGCTAAGATTGTGAATACGGAAGAAATTGCTGAACAGTCGTTTAATGAAATGCAGGCCTACCTGTTGCTGCAGGAAAAAACAGCAGAGAAGCTGAAAGAAGCACAGATCAAACGCCAGCTTGCAACAAAAGAATTTGCAGTGAAATTTAATATCAATCTCATTGAAGGTAATTCCGACATGGGAGTAAAAATGCAAAAAGCTTCGGATATAATTAAATACCGCAATCAGGTGTACCTGATATTTTTTAAATGTAACTGGCAATGGGGCGAACTGAATAAAGCCATTGATAACAAAAAAATTAACGACATTGAACAGGCACGCAATGCACTGATCACTTATGCAAAAGAGGGTATGGCAGGATTGGATAAGCTCAAAAATTTTGATGGCGATCCTTCACTGGCTAATGTGTGTAAACATGCATTGAATCAGTACAAACGCATGGCCGAAACGGATGTGCCAAAGCTCACCGATTTTATTTTAAAGAGTGAAAACTTTGAAAAAGTAAAAAAATCATACGATGCCAAGTCGCAACGTGACCGCTCCCAGCAGGATGTAGATCTGTATAACAAAGCGGTGAATGAAATGAATGCTGCAGTAAACAGTTTTAATGCCACGGGAGAGTCAGTTAATAAAGCGAGTAATGAACTTGTAAACAGCTGGCAAAAAACCGACAAAACATTTGCAGATGAGCATACGCCTTATTTTAAAAAGTAACGCACCATACTTAAACTACTAATAACACTGATTGTAAAAAGGCAACGGAAAAAAAATCAATTTCCCTTTCTCAACAGGTCTGCAATATTCTTTGCATCCATTTTTGCCATAATGTTCTTGCGGTGAGTCTTTACCGTTAACTCACTTAAAAAAAGTTTTTGTGAGATCTCTTTGTTGGAATAACCTTCTTTCAGCAATTGCAGAATTTCTGTTTCACGGGAACTGAGTTTCAGCTTGCGGCTGAAATCATCGCCGCTGTGATGGTTGCTGCTTTTAATGATAGGATCAAAATAACGATTACCGGAAGCAAGTTCATGCAACGCAGTAATTAACACATCGGTACCGGAATTTTTCACCACATACCCATCAATCAATTCTTTTTCCGGCTGCATACGTATATCAGCCGGCATATACATACTCAGGATCATGATCTTGAGCGCAGGGAAATCTTTTTTTAACCGTGGAAATAAAGCAACCCCATTGGTGCCGGGTAAATTCAGATCAAGAATCAGAATATCGGGTTCGTATTGTTTAATAGCTGAGGCAACATCATTCCCGTTTTGTATAGCTGCAACCACAATGTATTCGGGGTAACTCCCGAGTGCATTGATAAGCCCTTCGGAAAAAAAAGGGTGATCGTCAACTATAAGAATGCGGATGGTTTGCTTCATCTGGTAGAACAGGAAATTCAATAGATACTTTACAACCTTTATTTACTTCAGCATCAATTTGTAAATTTCCTTTCACGAAAGTAACCAATTGTTTGATCTGAGAAAAACCCAAACCCTCTTTTATAAAAATTGGGTTAAAACCCCTGCCGTTATCTTCAACAAAAAGGTAAATCAACTCTTTTTCAATAATCAATTGAAGAATTGCTTCGCTTGCTTCAGCATGTTTAATAATATTCTGCAGCAGTTCCTGAAAAATATTATACATCAGCAATTCGTATCGGAAAGAAGTAGATTGTAAGGCTCCGATTGATTCAAACTGTACATATAAACGACCGCTTCTGTTTACTTTCTCAATGGTTTCGGTTATTGCTTCAACCAAACCTTTCTTTTGCAACAGCACCGGTGAGATGCTGTGCGAAAACTCCCGTACTTCATCGGCAAGGCTGCTGATGTCTTTAATGGATTGTTCCATTTGCTGCTGAAAATGTTCAGGTGATGCGTTTGTCTGTATCGATTCCAGGTTAAAACGAATGGCAGAAAGTTGAGCTCCTACAGAATCGTGCAGCAAACTGCTGTAACGCTGCATTTCTATCTGCTGGTAATCACTGATGTTCTTAAAAATCTGCTCCTGCTGAACATTGGTTGTACGTAAAAGCTGCTCCGACTGCTCTTTGTATTTTTTAAAACGCAGCGTTAACACAAAAGCCAGAATGCTGATTTCGGCAGTAAAACCAATGTTCATCATGTTGCGGATAAGAAATGTATCTGTAATAAAACCCGATACAAACTGCATGAAAAGAAAAAAGGAGATCAGCAATACCAGACTGGTGCCAATAATATAGCCTGCATAAGGTACTTTTTTTCGTACTGCAGCAATGGCAATTACAAGCATGAAAACGGCTGTAATGTTTTGATAAATCTGCATCAACCACACCAGTACAATACGTACAATGCCCGTCTCCGGCATTAAAAATAAACTGGCGGCTAATGAAGCGAGATATAAAAGTAAAAAACGTATGGCCCATTTATAATGTACCGGCAGGTTGCGTTTTACCGACAACAGGTTTAATGCAAACAACATGTATAACGGAGATGCAAAGCTGATGGCAAGGGGTCTGGTAAAATCTGCAGGAAAAGGATGATTAGGAAACAGGTACATGAACGAGTAACCATAATCACTGAAAATGTAAAAGAACACCATAAGAATGTACAGGCTGTAATACACGTACAGTTTTTCACGCATGGTATAAAATAAAAAGAAGCTGAAAAGAAACAGGAACAAACCCATACCGGTCATTAAACCTGCTAATAAATTTTTGCGTCGGTTATAAGAGGAGAATCCTTTTTCAGTTAAAAAATGTACCGGAATATTTAGCTGTTCATTTCGTTTATCAATCAGAAATAAAACTGAAACATCCGTTCTGTTAAACATTGGAACAGGAAATACAAAATCTGCATAGTTTAATGTGCGGCTGCTGAAGGGGTAATGATCTCCTGTTGCTGCAAAAGAACGGATTAAACTGTCGCCCGATAAATACCATGCCTGCAAATAATTGATATGCGGGTTACGGATCATGATGTGTTTAATACCGTCAATATCATGTAATGCGTTGAGTGGAATTTTTAACCACAGCATTTCATTTTTATAACTGAGGCTGAGACTGTTTGATTTAAAGGGCAGCAGATTTGCTTCAATTTCCTGAAAGCGTGAAAAGCTGCGGTTAGTTGAGCTATCTGTGTAAAATCTGATCAGTTCCTCTTTTACTGTTATTTTTTTTTCATTCTCAAAAAAATAAACCTGCGCATTTGTATACAATCCGTTTATAAGAATGATAAAAATGAAAAAATATGGTAAGGTTTGTTTGATGGTTTTTATAGCCGGTTATATGGAATGCACAATATAGAAATGAATTGACGGAATGAAAATACTCCTTTGTTGGTATTGTTGTTAAAGTACGGAGCGATTATTTTCGATCTTTCAAAATTTCAGATGTGAAATAATTCAGCAAGTTGTGGAACCTATATCAACAACTTTATTTAACTGTGCTGTTGCCATCAAAAAAATATATCTAAAACCTTAATATAGATTCATGAACCCAAAACAAATTGTACGTACTGCTGGTATATTAATTGTAATCCTTACCTGCTTTTTATCATCTATGGCTCAGCGAAAACAAATCAATGTATCACAAATTGACCCTAGATTTACTTTTTCAGCTGAGAGGAAATGGGCTGTAGGCGATGAAGAGTATTTTTTTTATGTACAGAATAATACCAGTGAAGAATACCAGATGGTTGTAAATGTTACATTGGAATTAGCCTGTGTGGGAACCAAATCATTTGTACTGGGGTACAATAAAGTGGTTTATTTAAAACCAAATGATCGTTTTGATGCTCATGACGACGACTACAGTCATATTTACACGAGTGGTGCTTCGTATTTTAAAACCTGCAGGTTAACAGACGGTAATTCATTTACACTTTTTAAAGGAATAAGGTATACATACAGTTCAATTGAAAATATAACACAAAAAAAAGCGGCAGAAGAAAAACGTAAACAGGAAGCAGAAGCCCTCAAACAAAAAAAGATAGAGGAAGAAAAGAAAGCTGCGGAAGAGAAAAAGAAAAAAGAAGAAGAATTGAAAATGGCCAATGAGAAAAAAGCAGCGGAAGAAAAAAAGATAACCGAAGAAAAACTGAAAGCTGAAGAAAAGAAAAAGGAAGAAGAAAAAAAAGAAACAACCGCAGACAATCAAAAAACGGGTACAACTGCTACTGAAAAAAACAGTACAACTGCCCGAAATGAATATAATGCTCAGCGTGAAGCTCAAATGCAGGCACAGCAAAGAGAAGAGGAAGAGAGAAGAAAAGAACAAGAAGCCAGAGATCAGCGACAGCAGCAGTATAATGAATGGAAAAGAAATGCAAATGAAGAGAGAAGGCAGGCAGAAGCTGCAGGATTAGCCGCCAGTTTTGGCGTACTAACTATTGTGGGCGGCTGGATTTATAATGATAAGATGGGCGAAGCCAACCCAGATTATGTGTATGATAAACCGGAGAATAAAGGAAAAGTTCGTTTACACGCAAGTATAGAATACGGATATTCTTTTTCTTATTACCCACTCATTTTTGCCAGTGATAAAACAACTATGATCAATGGTAATTATCAAACTACAAAATCACTTGAAAAACGAAATGCAACAACCATCAATCTGGATGTTAATTTAAAAGTGGGATTTGAACATGACCTATTTGGGGGCTATGGTTTTTTGTCACCTAAAGCAGGGTTTAGTCCCATTTTCGATGGCTACCAGTTATCTGCTTTAGTATATGGCGGGAGATTATTTGCAGGATTGAAAAATATTAAAGTTTATGGTGAGTATACCGGCGGAAACAGAGGCTTTACCAAAACTGATAATGATCCTGAAGAAAGTGGTAAAGGTAAAACAGACATGAAATATCAGAAACTAGAATATGGCTTACGGATTACTACAAATAAAGACGCAACATTCAGAAGGAATCATATTTCATTAGGAACGATTATGGAAAGACTCACACCGGGTGGTGTAGAATCTTATTCAGATCCGGTTACAACCAATCTAATTTCATCCGGGTCTACTCCATGGATAACAGGTTATGCTTTTCAGTGGAAACGGGACCATACGTTTAATTTTTATGTGAATTATTATCCCGCTTTTATTTATGGCGGCGAAACATCTTTTAATGCAGGGTCTCCCAGCTCTGAATTTAAAACAACTAAAACAGGGACATTTTTTGAAGTGGGATTTATCCGTTCAATTGACTTTTGGTAAACAGGTTATTACTGCTTAAAAAATTATATACAACATGAAACAAAACAATATAAACGTCTTGATGCTGTTATTTTTTATCAACTTCTTTTCCTGTATTAAACCTGCAGCAAATAACGAACCCGAAGAAGGACAGATCTATTTCAGATGGATACAAAACCTGAGCCACCCCACTTGCTCAGGATGTGATTACTGGTGTAATCTCAGGTCGGGAAATTTTAATGACAGCAATGATGCAGTTCCTGATTATGCATCAGAAGATACATATTACGGCCCCTGCCAACCTGCTACCTACACAGCACAATTTAATTTTGATCAGAACAACAGCGGTACAGGGCTCATCAGTTTTACCTATAAGCTCGAAAGACCTGAGCCGGGTTACATCAGGTATTATACAAAGAACCTGCGGGAGTACAGATCGAATGTAAACCGCTGCATCAGCGTGGCAACAGAGCCGGGTAGTTTAACGTATACGGATGTAAAGCAGTAATAATCGTGTTGCCTCTGCTGTTTTTATAACTGAATGCTTATTCACCCGGATGATACGTACGCTCTGCATGTTTCAATACATCTTCTTTATAAAACAGTACATCTTTGAATTGTCCCTTGGTGTACATTTCTAATTGATCAGTAAAATGTTTGCTGTTTACATCGCCACTGTTACCACCGGCCAGTAAGGATTTTGCTTTGATCTTATCTCCAAACTCAACAGCACACACAAAACTGTTTCCATGAAATCCATAACGTTTTTTTGTTCCGGTAAAAGTGCTGCTGTTATACGATGGTAACATGCCCCATAATGCAGATGCAAACGGAACAGGATAACTGATTTTATTATCATCGTGCTGCTGAATAAGATCATTGCTGATGCGTTGATAACGGTTGATATCGCCCCATTGTACTTCCCATGTTCCAAATTGCTTTTTGAGGTGATTGACTGTTTCAAGCAATGGTTGCAACAACTGATCTGCCGTTGCTATTGAAGCAAAACGTTTGGTAGCTGTTACCTGATCATCTTCGCCATCTTCTACATACACGTTACGGATAGCAGCGTTGATACGTTGTACCCATTCAACCGCCAGGGTGGTAGCAATAGAATGATTGGATGAATAATAATTCCAGTTTTTTAATACAGCAATGGGTGCTGCGAGTGAACGATACATTGAATCAGTTGGCTGAATATTTTTTTCAAAAGATTTGATCAAAGCAGGTACCAATACTTCAAAGGCAGACAGGTAGGTATCATAACCTCCAGCAATAGTTTTATCAATAGTAAATTTATTTTCTTTACTCAACACTCTTGCTGCGTTGATACCACGAAAGTTTTCACCATCAGGTGCCATGTATGCAGGGTAATCTTTTTTCTTTGGACTTGCATCGCCACTCACCGTGTATGGAGTGGAGTTACAGTTTTGAATCCAACCTGTTGATGGATTGATCATCTGCACAGTTTCAGTTGATTCGTGCAGGCCCATCCATTCTGTTGCAGCAATGCTTCCATCAACAGCTTTGCTCCAATTGAATTTGGTATCTCTCTTTGGCATATAGTTACCATGCCAGTAGGCAATGTTTCCTTTGTTATCTGCAAACACAGTGCTGTTGCTGGTGTTACCACGCAGTGCCATTACTTTTTTATAATCATCCAGTCCTTTTGCTTTGGTGCGTTGCCAGCTTTGAATTAATCCATTCATCATGCGGTTGCTGGAGCGTACACTGATGTATTGCCCGTTGCGGTTTGCCATTACCGGACCATGATGCGTTGCGTAAGTGGTAAATGTTTTTGTAATCAGTTCATTTCCCTGTTTTACTTTTATGCTGATCTGTTTTTGTTTTACAGAGCGCTGTGTGTTTTCATAGAGGTAATTCATGTTGTTTCCACTGCCGGTTATTTTCTCTGCATACATATCAGCCACATCTACATTGGCACTGGTATGCATCCATCCACAGTATTCATTAAAACCCTGGTACACGAAAAATTGTCCCCATGTAACAGCACCGTATGCATTCAAACCTTGTTCACTTGATACATGTACTTCCGGACGGAAATAAAATGTTACATGCGGATTGATATACAAAATAGATTTTCCACTTGCTGTTTTTGAAGGAGCAATGGCAAACCCATTCGACCCGCTACTATTGTCTGTAAATTCTTTGGGACGATAAGCAACAGGTGCATTTCCATCGCCATATAAATTTCTTACATCGGCAGCAGTAATATCACCGGTGCTGATGGCACCAATACTTCCATCGGTCCACAATAACTGGTACCATGGTTTAAAACGTGTAAGCAATGCAGGTTTTACAGAGGGGTGCGTGTAGAGATAATAATTAATGCCATCTGCATACGCATTCAATAAAGTTTTCAGCCATTGTGGTGCTTTGTTATAATCTGCAACTGCTTCTGCACTGTCGATGATTAAACGTAGATACAGATCGTTGTACAATTCACTCTCACCTGCCACCTCAGCTTTGCGGCCGAGCTTTTCAATATAGTTCGCCTCCACTCGTTTAAAATCATCTTCACATTGTGCATACAGCAAACCAAACACAGCATCTGCATCTGTTTTACCATAGATGTGCGGTATACCCCAATTATCACGAACAATAGTTACATGTTGCGCCTGTTGTTTCCAGCGTTTGATTTCTGATTGCGAAAAGCTTTGTGCAAAAACTTGTAATGGCAGCAAAAAAACAACGAGTAAATACTTCATAACATGAATTGAATTAATCAATTCTACTAAGCTAAGTATTCATTCCTGTCTGAACAAAAGCAGTTATTGCTGTTCTGGCAAAATGGTATGAACGGTGGCCTCTGTTTGTTTTTTTCTAAAATCCGGTTGCCAGTAAAAGAAGAGTCGAATGGTGTGATTGCGGTTGTACTGATAACCGCTTAAACGTTGCTGATACACCAACATGTATCCCATATCGAATGAAAGGGAGTTGGTGATTTGTTGCCGAATACCTGCAAACACCCGGTTTTGATCGAACGAATTATAAACGATGTCTTTACCGGATTGAAGCAATAGTTCATCAGCCACAGCAATAGAGGGGATGAACGTTTTTTTACTAACAGGTATGTTGATGGATAACTGATAACGGTAGCGGGTACTGTAACGGTATTCTGTTGTTGGTAAAAAATTCACCACCCGTTGCTGCCAGCGCTCTTCCACACGCAACCGTTGCTGTAACCGTATGTTGCCAAATGAATGTGTTAGTTGTGCATGTTGATACAATCTGTTTTCGTTGGTAAATAATTCTGTGGCACCATTACGGTTGGCCAGCCACACATGACCGGCTCCTCCACCAATAGTGAATTGCCGGTTTACATGATAAACAGCACCTAACCGAACGAAATAGAAACTATTGTTCTTTAAAAAATTTGTACGACGCATATGCGCATCGGCAACCACACTCCATTGATTGGATACACGAATTTGATTATTGATGCTCCACCAGAAATGCTGCTGCGTTTGTACTTCACGTGTACGCTGTGCGCTGCTGTTTGTAAAGAACAGCGGGGAAAAAATAAGTAAGAAGAAATACTTCAAGCCATTTGAGATTTGGTGCCGGCAAAACTAAAAGCTGCAATTTTGATATTAGGTGAACTTTGTCACATAAGCAGCAGATCAATTACAGGTTATTTTTCAGTGAGTTGAGGTAATCTTGTTTTGCAGGCTCTTTTACATTACGGCAATAGGCAGTAAAGTACTGATGCTTTTGTAAAAACGAAATCTGCACATGGTTCCATTGTTCTTTTGTGAGCTGCGGATGCAGGTGGAGCAGTTCTTCGTATAACTTCTGCGCCAGAGGGGCTGCCAGATCTGTGCCCAGGTATTCCAGATCGGCATCGGCTACAATTTCTTCTAATCTGTTAGTGGGGCTTTGAGGAATTTTTGTTGCACGAATAATGCCGAAGATAACAGCAATCTCGTTCTCCGAAAAATCATAGAGCGGTAAATACTGTTGTGCAATTTTGCAGCTTTCTTCTTCATGCCCGTAAAATGAAACAATGCAGCCCACATCGTGCCAGAGAGCTGCAGTACGTATGAGTTTTATTTCTTCTTCGGTGCATTGCTCCTGCCTTGCAATTTCTTCTGCTTTCAGCTGAACATACAGTGTATGATCTGTATTATGATAGCTGAAATGAGCCGGTAGTTTTTCGTTCAGCAGACTTAAAACAAATTGCTGCATTTGTTCAGCTGTGCCCATGTGCTTTTGCTTTTAAGATACCCCCTGCTGCTTCTTTTATGCTCTGTACATATACAAATGCTTTGTGGTCAATACCCATAATGGCAGTTTGTATCTGATGCACTTCTAGACGGGTAACGATGGTTACAATAATTTCGCATTCAGTTTTTACTTCAAAACTTCCGGGCAGGTAACCTCTTTCTCCTTTGTACACCGTAATGCCTTTGCCCAGTTCATTTACTAAATAATCTTTCACCGCATCCTGTTGCCCGGAGATGATATTGATAGCGGTATATTGTTCAATGCCATCCACCACATAATCTGTAGCTCTTGTGGCAGTAAAATAAGTGATGAGCGAATACATAGCCGTTTCTAAACCAAACTGAAAAGCAGCGGCTGCAAAAATGAGTGCATTAAATAGTAAAATGATTTCACTGTTACTGAATCCGGTTTTCCGTTTGGTGAAAACTGCCAGCACTTCGGCGCCATCAATTACTCCGCCGGAACGCAGTACCAGCCCCACACCGGTGCCAATCAGTAATCCTCCAAAAATGGCAATGAGTAATCTGTCTGATGTAATTGGTTTGATATCAATAAACAATAAACCCGCAGCTAAAATAGTAACGGCCAGAATGGTTTGTACGGCAAAGGTTTTACCAATCCGTTTGTATCCAAGATATATAAACGGGAGATTGAGTACCACTACCAGCAAACTGATATTGAGATGAAATACTTCGTGCAGCAGAATGGAGATACCGGTAATACCTCCGTCTAAAAATTTATTCGGGATCATAAAACCACGCATGGCCAACACCGCCAGCCCGCATCCAAACAGGGTTTGCAGGAGGTTGTTTACCCTTAACACCTGTTTCCAGTTTACACGATCAGCTTTATATTTTGGGTGCATGCAGGAGCAGTTGGTTTTGTATTACAGCGTAAGATAGTTTGCAGACTTTATTTTTGCAATGAAGAACCTAATTATATTATGGACTTCCACATTCCTCCTTTATTTGTTCTTACGTTTAAAATAAACGTAAAACAAAATTCCACTTAACACAAGCGATAAACCAATCAATGATTCTACAGGTTCTGTAATTACTGTATTGATCAGTAATGCAAAGGAAAACAGCATAATAACAGCAGGGATAAACGGGTAGCCTGTTAACTTTTGCCGAATGGTTCCATTCCGTTTCATTTTAAAGAGGGCCATTGCTATTAAACTGTAAAAGAGAAATCCTGCAAAGATCACCATATTGGTAAGCCGGTCAAAAGTACCTGAAAGAACCAGTATACAACTCCAAACCATGGTATAGATTAATGCAACGGATGGTGTACGATAAACAGGATGAACTGTTGCAACCTTTTGAAAAAAGAATTTTTCCTGTGCCATACGAAAATAAATACGTGCATGTGCAAGAATAATTCCGTTGAGCGATCCAAATACAGAGATCATGATCAATGCAACAATCAATGATTGCCCTGCTTTGCCCAGCAAAGTTTCTGCAACCACAGCTGCACCAATGCTGCTTTGATTAACCGCTCTTAATGCATCTAATGAAAGCACATTCATATAGGCGAGGTTTACGAGTACGTACAACAACATGGCAATGACTACACCACTTATGATCGCTATCGGAATATTGCGTTTGGGGTTTTTGAGTTCACCGGTGATAAATGTAACATTACTCCATCCATCATATGCCCAGAAGGCACTGAGCATGGCTGTTAGTACAGCACTGAGTAATGCAGCTCCATGTAAACCTGAAGAAGGATTCACTTCAGGTACATTGGTTACAGTAACAGGTGCATATGATAAACCAAGAACGATGAGAAAAAGAATACCGATTATTTTGGCTGATGTAACCACATTGTTCACCAGTCCTCCGTTTTGCACACCACGGTAATTGATCCATGTTAATAAAACAATGGCAGCAATGGCAAGTAATTTAATGCCCCCATCTGCAAACGGAAAAATGATATCGCCCACAGAAAGATGCTCCAGTGTTTGAAAGGGATTTCCTAATGGAATAAATACATTCACAGTTTGAGCAAAAATGAAACCGAGTGCCGCAACCGAAGCACAGCCCATAATGGTAAAATCTGTCCAGCCAAATATGAATGAAACAAAATGACCGAACGACAGACGGAGGTATTCATACACACCACCTGATTCTTCAGTTAAGTTCGAAAGCCCTGCTAATGTAAAAGCACCAAACATGGTAATAATGCCGGCGCCAACCCATGCTGCAATAATCCATCCTTCGCTCAATCCTGTTTGCGCCATGGGAACGATCTTCTTAAATACACCCGAGCCAATCATCATACCGGCAGTTAATAAAATGCCGGTTGTTAAACCCAATACACGTTTTAGTGTTGGTTGTTGATTGGTGGAAGAAGCTGTTGATGAGTCCATATGAATTGAAAGAATGAGTTGATTATACAGAAGAATCCTGAGACCTGTCTAACTCTTCAATTGTTTTCCTCGCTGCAGCCAACCGTATCTGTTTATTCTTCTCCACCAGTTTTGCAGTTGCCCAATGTTCCAATTTGTGGTGAAGTGGTACAAGCAATGCTGCAATAGCAACCAACGCCAGCAACATCAGTACAGGATTATGATGCGTAATGCGTTCTAAAAAGGGATGCAGTAATAAGTTTAAAAACTCAAAAACAATCAATAAAGCAATGACACCAAAAAACTCAATCAGTTTTGTGTTCGTAATAAAGCTCCGGCTGAGGAGAAGATAAAGAGTAAGTAAAACAATAATGCCAAGTGCAATTAATGCGTATTGGATGTTTTGCTTGCGTTGCTGTTCTTCTTTTATTTTTTCTGCGGCTGTTTCCTGCTGCCGCAAATCTTCTTCAAAGGTCATTAATTGTATTTGCTGGCTGGCCTTTTTACTATAAAACGAATCGTTAGCAATTTTATAGATAGCTGCGTATTTTAATGTACTGTCACAATTATCTTTTTCATACATATCAGTAAGCAATCTGGCGGGTTTTATACTCATAAAAGCGTAATCAGTATTTTGAACAGCAGCTATCGATTTTTTTGCATACAATAAACAACTATCGGGTTGATTCATTCTTTGATAATGTTCGGCCAGGCTTACGTAAGCCCAATTCAATTGTCTTACTCTATTACCTTCTATAGCTTTTTGAATGGACATGTTATAATAAGTGATTGCTAAAGCAGCATTACCCATCAAGCTATGAACCCCACCTAAATTCCATAGTACATAAGACAGATCCAGGGTATCATATTTCAACGTCAATTCATAACTTCTTTGTAAAAAGGATAATGCCGAATCTGGTTTAGACATTTTGAAATACATAGATCCTATATTCATTAAAGGCCAGGCTTTGACCATGTTATTTCTACCCCTTTCTGCATCAGGCAATGCTGATAAATATAACTTTAGCCCCTCATCGTATTCCTCCCGGTCCCTGTAAATATGACCCATCAGGTTTTTTGTCATCGCCAGTATGGAAAGGTTTCCGTACTTCTCGGCCAGTGCCAAAGATTTTTGATGATACTCTAATGCTTTTATAAAATTTCCTGCCATACGGTATCCAAAACCGATAAAACAATATGCTGAAGCTTCTATTAAAATGTCTTTATTCTTCTCTGATTGCTTAAGCAAAGCTTGCCCTGCTTCCATCAACGTACCAGGATTAGAATCAAATCCCGGAGAGAAAAAGCTGAATATTAAATCAACTTTTTTGTCTTCGTCTTTTTCAACAGCGATTTTCTGAATTATTGAATCTGCATTTAGCTTTTGTGCAAAAGCTGTTTGCATACCTGCAACAAAACAAAAGAGGGTTATTATTTTTTTCATAATTCAGTTTATTAAATCTTTAGTATTTATCTGCTGCACCCGTTAAATGTTTACCACTTCAGTCCATGGCATTACATTCATCGTTTCAGTTACACTTACAGTTTTATTCCCGCCATTTACTAAAATACAATTGCTTTTGGGTTGTAGTTTTTGCCAATACTTTAACCCACGGAGCATGTTGCTGTCTGCTTTATTACCTGCTTTTATTTCTATTGCCATTGGTTCGCCATCCCGTTCCATAATTAAATCAACTTCGTTGCCAATGCTATCCCTGAAATAATACATGCCTTCGTTTAGTCCTGCATTAAAATTGTTTTTTTTAATTTCTGTGATAACCCAGTTTTCAAAAATGCTTCCGTAAGCAGCATGCTTTTGTAAAGCTGTTATACTTTTTATACCAAGCAGGTGGCTAAGCAAGCCCGTATCATAAAAATAGAGCTTTGGGCTTTTTACAATCCGCTTGTTCATATTGTTATACCAGGGCTGCAGCAGGTAAATGATATAACTGTTTTCCAACAGGCCAAGCCAGGCCAAAATAGTTTTGTTATCAACCCCCGTTTGTTTTGCCAGTTCATCCCGGTTAAGGATTTGACCGGCATAGTTGGCACATAAATAAATGAAGCGGCTAAAAGCAGCAAGGTTGGTAATGTTTCGTAAGAGTCTTACATCTCTTTGCACATATGTTTGCACATAACTATTGAGCCATGTACCGGGTATTAGTTTCTCATTCCAAATTTCCGGGTAGCCTCCGGTAAGTATATGTTTGTTTACTTCCTTTTCTGCCAGCTTTGCATTTACTAATTCGGCATAACTAAAAGGGAGTAACGAAAGATAACCAGCCCTGCCTGCCAGCGATTGTGATACCTGCTCCTGCAATAAAAAATTATTGGAGCCGGTGAGAATGAACTGCCCCCGTTTTGTATTGTTATCTAATATCTCCTGCAGGTAACGAAAGATATGCGGCACCCGCTGCACTTCATCAAACACAGCACCATTGCGGTATTGTTTTAAGAAGGCTTCAGGATTTAGTTCTGCTTCATGTTGTACCGATGGGTTTTCAAAATTTACATATGGTTTGTCTTTAAACAATTGTTTACTCAAAGTAGTTTTACCACTTTGCCGTGGACCTGTAATACACAATGCCCTGAATTGTGTGAGAGCTTGTTTTGCTTCTGGCAGTATGAACCGGGGTACCATATCAATTCCATTTTTGTAAAAATATGTAAAATATGGAATTCAATTCCATATTTAGCAAAATATGTAAAATCCGGAATTGGTGAACTTGTACATTTACCTTTTCTTCTTCGGCTGTTGCTGTGTGCTGCAATGAATACCACCGCCATTCCAGTTAAGCCACACAGCATCATTTTGTTCCCATTCTGCAGGCATGTAAAATGTTTCGGCAGGGCGTTCCTGTTTGTTGGAAGTACAACTAAGAACAAAGATTATAGTCAGAAGAATAAAAGAGAGTTGTTTCATGTCTGATAATTTTACTCAAGATGATATTCTTTTTGTAAAAAGGCAATGATACGGACCGCCTTTTCATGTAACAATGTGAGCCTCGTATAAAGAATCCGGTTACTTCCTTTTAATTGATGAAAACGGTAAGCTAAATCCTGGTGCAGGGAAGCATCATAAGAACGAAGCGGTGGATTACCTACAGGTTTATGAATGTTGTTGTCATCATCCAGCATTTGATCAAAAACATACGGATTAAATATGCCGGATATAAAAGGATCAGCATCTCTCCGCTCATCCCTTTCGTCTGCTATATTACCAAGAACAGTTTCTACCAGTTTTTGATAACTGATGATACTGTCTGCCGCCTGTTCACTCCGGATAAGCCTCAATCCTCCTGAATTCCTTAACTGGGTAATGGTTCTGTCGCTTGATTGAAAACGCCTCGTTCTTAAAAGAACTCTTGCTAAATAATAAATGTCACTTTCGCTGCCTTTGATCGTTTGAGTTTCTAAAAAGTGCATCATGGAATCCAATTGTTCTTTCCTTGATATTTGGTAAACAAGATTCCGGTTGATAGAAGCTGTGTCTGTTTTCAGATCTTCTATGTAAGATCTGATGAACTGTTTTTCCCGGCTGTTTTCTATTACATGCTCCAACTGGTACTCTGCCAAAAAACCGCAGAACACAGCGAGGAACAACATTAAAAATTCCCAGAAATAACTTTTCCAGTTTTTCTTTCCATGACCTTCGTGAGAGTGATGATGTACTTCCATATCTATTATGTCTGATGTAGGATTTATGATGTCTGATGTGTCTGCCGGAACAATGGGTTCATCAGTTGAAGGATCGTTTAACTGTTGTTCATTGTTTGGTGGCATTACTTTCCCGCTAGAAGACGGGATTTCGTTTTGCTCAGCCTCTTCGTTGTTGACAGGTTTATTTTCTTCACTCATTTTTTAAATGATATTGTTCGTTAATAAGACGGATCAACTTTTCTCCTTTTTCAAGTAATCGCTTTTTATATTCAGTCAAACCAATTCTTGTGTTCTTGATATAATGCACCCAGCCGGCCAGGTCGCCCAATAACTTTTTATCATTCGTACGTAAAGCAGGGTTATTAACAGGCCGCACTACTGTATTTGTAGAATTTATTTCATTAAATGCAAAAGCACTAAAAATTTGCACCGCAATTTTTCTGTATTCATTGGTTTCACTCTGCTCTGTTAATTCTAAGGATTGAATTTGAGGCAACTCCGAATAATAAGACATAATTGCATTTGCTACCTGTTCCTTTCTTATCAACCTGAAACCTCCCGAGTTTTTCATTTGATCAATGGTACGGGTATTGGCAGGGAAGATGTCGTTTTTAGATGCTAACCTTGCGTAGTAATACAAATCATTGCTGTTTAAAGTGGCCGAAGGGGAATGAATCATAATAATTAAACTATCCAGCAGTTCCTGTTTTCTTTTGTAGATGCTTTGCTGATCATTAATATAACTGATATCTTCTTTAATATCATTCACTAAAGAATTCATAAACTGTCGTTCCCTGTCTCTTTCAATCTTATGCTCTAACTGATACTCTGCCATAAACCCACAAAACACAGCAAGGAACAACATTAAAAATTCCCAGAAATAACTTTTCCAGTTTTTCTTTCCATGACTTTCGTGTGAGTGATGATGTACTTCCATATCTTGTTCTTTATCCTCCATAGCTTTAGCGTCGGAGGGAGTTACGGGTGGTGGGTTATGAGTTATGGGTTGGTCAGCTTCAACAATGGGTTCATCAGTTGAAGGGTTGTTCAACTGAGGTTCTTGCTGTGGACTATCGTCTGTTGACGGTAGACTGTTTTCTTCTTCGTTGTGGATGGGTTTGTTTTCTTCCATCAATCTGTATTTGAGTTAAAACTGTATTCTTTATTAATCATTTGAATAAGCCTTTTTGCCCGGTTTTGAAGGGCATTTCCCATGCGGACATAAAATTTAATGGTAGCCGTATAATAATGATAATTGAGCGAAACGGTGTTTATATCCTTCGCATCAGTTGAAAGTAATTCAGGTTTCATTGCGGGTTTGGTAAGAGTTGTTCGCTGTCCACCTAAAGTAGTAGCACCCGTAATTCTTGTACTAATCATTTGCTGAAAAACATAACCGTCAAATAACAAGGCATTACCTCTATGAATTTCATCCATCTTCAAACGAAGCAGATCAATTTGATTAGCCAGCCACTGAAAGGATACATAATACGCACCAATACTATCCAGCAATTCTTTGCTTTTTATATACCGGAGCAGTCCCGCAGTTTTAAGCTGGTCAAAAGACTTTGAGTTGGTATAATAATATCCAAGATTGGCAGTAACCGTTCTGGCGGCAAAATAAATCTCGGTGGTATTTTTATTATTTGAGTGCAACATCTCAATCAGTGAATCGGCCATCTGCGCCCCATAACTATTGCGGTCTGTTACCGAATCAAAAAGAATAATGTCTGCCTGAAGATCAGATAACATGGAGTTTAACTGTGTCTTCACTTCTTTTTTGTGAAGGATGACTTCTCTGGTATTCTCAGCATAAAATCCCAGAGAGACAGCGAGGAATAACATTAAAAATTCCCAGAAATATGATTTCCAGTTTTTCTTATGATGAGGTGCAGCAGGGTCGTGGGCGTGGTGATGTACTTCCATTTCTTTTATGTCTGATGGTGTATTTATGATGGCTGATGTTTCAGCAGCAGGTACAAGAGGTTCATCAGTTGAAGGATTGTTCAACTGTTGCTCATTGTTTGGCGGCTTTATTTCTTCTTCGTTGTATATGGGTTTGTTTTGTTCCATTGTTTACTTGAGATGGTATTCATTCTTAAGATCATTTATCAATTCATCGGCCAGCAACTTCGTTGGCTTTAACCGACTATCAATATTAAAACGCAAATTCCGTTGCTGAACAATGGCCATATTCAACAACAACATTATTTTATCCCTTTTTGGTTCGAGCGATTCCGTTTTAATTGAAAAGTAATTCTCGATTAATGCGGATGACAAGGAATCAATAGATGCAATTCTGTATTTAGATAAAAGTTGATGGTAAGATGGGGCGATTATTTCATTGATGCTGTTCAATAAAGTATTGCCTCTTGTTTGATGATTACTGAATTCTCCTTCCGTTTGATTTACCATGGCTTCATACTTCATTAATTTTTCTAACAGCGAATAATTTTTAAAATAACGAAGGCTACCCGAATTTTTAATTTGCTCAAATGTGGCCCTGTTCCATGAAAATGTTTCAGTCCAGTATAAAAATCGGGTGTAAAAGGAAAATGCAGCCGCATTTCTTCCTTCCAGCTTTCTTTTAGAAACCTGAAGCAAGCTGTCTACAAAAACAATATATCGTTCGGACTTTATCTGATGTGAGTCTGATGATAATTTATCACTCTCCAAATCTTTTATTAATGATTTGGCAAATTCTTTTGCACGGAGGTGTTCTATATAATGTTCACGTTGATTTTCTACAAGAAAGCCAAGTGTAATGGCCAGGAACAACATTAAAAATTCCCAGAAATAACTTTTCCAGTTTTTCTTATGATGCGGTGCAGCAGGGTCGTGGGCGTGGTGATGTACTTCCATGTTTTTGATGTCTGATGTAGGATTTATGATGGCTGATGTGTCTGCAGGAACAATGGGTTCATCAGTTGAAGAAGTGTTCAACTGCGGTTCTTGCTGTGGACTATCGTCTGTTGATGGTAGACTTTTTTCTTCCTCGTTGTGGATGGGTTTGTTTTCTTCCATAAATTAGTTGAGATGATATTCTTTTTCTAAAAACTGTATGATTCCCGGAATCCTGTTTTGTAAATTGGTCAGTTGAACGATATAAAATTTAATAACATCTTTCTTGAATACTGCAAGGTTTGCATATTCTTTAATTATTCTTTCATCATTGGTAAGTAAAGTGAATTTTTTATTAGAGTTTAATATTTCCCGGACGTTTGTGCTGTTATAATCAAGTAGGTATTCGCTGTCAAATAGTTTAACAGACAATTCAAAAAGCAATTTACCAGAATAATCCACTCCCTCTCCCTGACCTTCTGCATACTCACTAACGACATCATATCGAATAATACTGTCTGTTGCAGCTCTGTTCCTGATTAGGCGAAAGCCACCGGAATTTTTCAATTGTAAAATGGTTGTTTTAGAAAAAAGCATTTTATTGAGTTGAGTACTATATTTTCTATGGAAATAGTATAAGCCTCTCATACTGCTGTCAGTGATGGGCTTCCGGTAAACGCTTTGTAAAAGACTGTCAAATCCTGATACTTGTTGTTTATTAAGGTCGATGATTCTTGCAATTCGGATGCTATCTGTTTTCAAGTCATCTACCATTGATTTAATATATTGTTTCTCCCTTTGGTGTTCAATGGTATGTTCCAATTGGTACTCTGCTAAAAATCCGCAGAACACTGCTAGGAATAACATTAAAAATTCCCAGAAATAACTTTTCCAGTTTTTCTTATGATGAGGTGCAGCAGGGTCGTGGGCATGATGATGTACTTCCATGTTTTCTATGGTTGAAGGTTGAGGGTTTAAGGGTGAAGGTGGTTCAACTTCAGGAGTTGTTTCAGCAGCGGGCGCAATGGTTTCATCAGTTGAAGAAGTTTTCAACTGCGGTTCTTGCTGTTGACTGTCGTCTGTTGACGGTGGACTTTTTCCTTCTTCGTTGTGGATGGGTTTGTTTTCTTCCATAAACTATTTGAGATGATATTCTTCTGTTACTAATGCAAGTGTTTCTTCTGCCAGTTTCTTTGTCCGCATATTATCCCTCATAGATTGCAGGTAAAGTGTTTTTACCTGGTTGATGTATTTCAAAAAGATTTTTTTATCTGTATCTGCTAATTTTGAAATGGCAATATCAGAAGGTAAATTCCTTTTATCTTTTCTGCCGACAAGAACCGTATCCGCCATCAGTTGTTCATCAGTATAAGCTCTTAATGACTTTTCAATAATTAAGGGGTCCAGCAGTTTTTCAAGATGCTGATTAATTTGATTTGCCAGCTCTGTCTGCAGTGGTTCGTATTCTTTATTGTTTCGCACCAACACATCATATTTAATCAATGCATTTGAAACGTTTATTTTACGTACCAGCCTCAGGTTACCACCATTTTTTAGTTGTTGCATGGTTCTATCCGATGGGTGGAACCGAAAAATATCCCAATAAGGAAATTCATACAATTCATGTACTTTTCTTCCATTTATAAGATATTCATCACTGGCAATAAGATGAAACAATGTATCCAGTTCCCTGATGCGTGACTTTCTTAACCTGATTAATCTGTTTAATGCTGCCGAATCGGATCTCAGATCTTCAGCCATCGTTTTCATGAATTGTTTTTCTCTGCTGTTCTCAATCACGTGCTCCAGTTGATACTCTGCTAAAAATCCACAGAACACAGCAAGGAACAGCATTAAAAATTCCCAGAAATAACTTTTCCAGTTTCGTTTACCATGTTCGTGGTGGGTGTGGTGATGGACTTCCATATCTTCTACGGTTGAAGGTGAAGGGTCCGCCTCCGCTAAAGCTTCGGTGGATAAATTTAAGGTGGAGGGTTGTTCCGCATCTGCAGTTGTTTCAGCAGTTGGTTCAATGGGTTCATCAGTTGAAGGGTTGTTCAACTGATGCTTGGTGTCAGGCGGCTTTACTTCCTCTTCGTTGTGGATGGGTTTGTTTTCTTCCATTATTTTTTCTTTGTCTTTGAGGCTATTAATCTTTTTGCGTTTGCACTACTCACTACTTTTTTTCCTGTTTTTGCTTCAATGGCTTTTCTTGTATTGCCTGCAATAGTGCCGCCCTGTTTTGCAATCAGTTTATTTTCAGTAAGATTTTTTGGCTTTTTTTCTTTGCTGATTTCTTTTGTGGTTGCTTCTGCAAGCATGTTTAATACCAATTCTAAATTGGTCATATTATCCCGCAGGTTTTCTTTCTTCAAATTTTTATGTTGCTTGTATTGCTTTACAGTTTTGCCGCTCCAAGCCTGTGTTATAATATCTGTAAGCGTTGCAAACTCTTGTCCTTTCTTTACGCCACGGCTTTCCCATTCATCAGTTAATTCCTTTCTTACCTCAATACTTTTTAATCGTTGATTAATCCATTCCTTACTATAGCCAAGTCTTGTATAATTTTCCATAGCAAGGTCAATACTTAATTCCGGGTCTTGACTTTCTTCCACTCTTTCATAACCTGTTTTAGCCAGCCATTGTTTAAATGGCTCTGCTTTGGGAGATGGAATGGATTGGATGAGACGGAAGAGTTGTTCAGTATCGGCAACATCGGTTAGGTACATTTTACCATCTTCTGACTGCATTTTCAGTTGTCCCATATTTTGGGACAACTGACTGCCTTCTTCCTTTAGCTTTGTCTTTAATGCGTTCCAGTATTTTCTTGGTCGTGGGCTATCGGTTAATACTTCAATAATATCTACTACAGAGAAATACCATTTCTCATCTTCCACATTCCAATGGCTGCGTATTTTTTTGTGTTCAAATAGTTTGATGTTGCTCATATATGATTTATTTGAGATGATATTCTTTGCGTAACTCTTTCAGCAATACGGCATTAACCTCCATATATTTTTGAATATGAACCTGGCGGGTTGAGCTTAATACATTGCCTAAGTAAAAGTTCAACCTGTTTATAATATCCTGCCGGTCAAATTTATCAACCTGGTTTAGCTTAAAAGGCACCACTTCGTTGCTTGTTTCATATTGGCGAATGTTTTCAAAAATTGTTTGCCCGTTCTTTTTCATGTAAGCATTAAAATCATAATCATAATGATTTATCAAAATCGGGTTGATGTACAGTAACCGTTGTTCCTGTTCCAAATTTTGCCTGTCAAATACATTTTTTATTGCCACCGTTAAATCACCAATTAACTCCTGCAATGTTTCATTTTTAAAATACCGGAGTGACCCGGAGTTTTTTAATTGTTCCAGCATGATGGTTCGTGGTTCAAACAGGGTTGGGGTACGAAAACTTATTCCATATTCAAAATTGATAGCAAATGTTTTTGAAACATTGGTAAGACTGCTATCTCTGAAATAATGTATAAGATATTTTAATGCCGATTCTTGCCTAAGCCTGTTCTCTATTTTTATTGTTGCAGTTACAGAATCTTTCTTCAATTCACTGTAAAAACTTTTCGCCAGTTCTTTTGCTCTGTCTCTTTCTATCTTATGCTCCAATTGATACTCAGCCAAAAATCCGCAGAACACAGCAAGGAACAGCATTAAAAATTCCCAGAAATAACTTTTCCAGTTTCGTTTGCCATGTTCGTGATGGGTGTGGTGATGGACTTCCATATCTTCTGTTTCTGGTTTGTAGTTTATAGTTTGTGGTTGTTCTGCATCAGCCGTTGTTTCGCCGGGTGAAATTCTTTCATCATTTGCCTCTTGCTTATGCACAGCATCCTGCGGATTGTCTGGCTGCTGTACTTCTTCCTGATTTATGATTGGTTTGTTTTCTTCCATTACTCTTTAAAATTGTATTCTTTTTCAATTTGAAGTATTAAATTTTCGGCAGTTTCCCGTGCCCAGCGAATAAAGGAATTATAAGATTTAACTGCTCTCTCTTTAGATGCCACTTCATTATATAATAGTTTCAGGGCTTGGGGTTCAGTATTTAATAAAGGCAAAGGTGGATTGCTATATAACGGCAGTTGCTGTTTTATTGTTTCTGAGTCAGGAATTGATTTCCCATACTGCTTTTCTGTTTTAAGCATTTCGTCAAACGGGGCATAATAGAAAAACTGCAGGCACAATTTACTAAGGCTGCCCGCAGCTTCATCCAATCCCTCTTTTGAGGTTTCACAGGCAAATACTTTTCTGTCATAATAATCAATCATCGCTGCTACAAGGGAATCATTTTCAATTAAGCGTAAGTTTCCTGAATTTTTTAATTGGGTAATGGCAGCCCGGTTAAATGCGACCTGATTAAGGGTTTCTGTCCTGAGCCATAAATCATATAAACGGTTACTATTAATGTTTCCCTCAATAGCCTCGCTGATTGCAGCCCTTAATGAATCCATATTCTTTCCAAGTAATACATTTCTTGCCAAAATGCTGTTACACCTGGCGGTATCGTATTTTAGGTTTTCAACCATATCATGCATATATTTTACGGCCCTTTCTTTTTCGATTTTATGTTCCAGTTGATACTCTGCCAAAAAACCGCAAAAGACAGCGAGGAATAACATTAAAAATTCCCAGAAATAACTTTTCCAGTTTCGTTTGCCATGTTCGTGATGGGCGTGGTGATGTACTTCCATGTTTTCTGTTTCAGGTTTGTAGTCTGCCTTTGCTAAAGCTCCTGCAGATAAATTTATGGTTTGGGGCTGTTCTGCATCTGTGCTTGTTTCAGCAGCGGGTGCAATGGATTCATCAGTTGAGGGAGTGTTCAACTGTGTGTTTTGCTGTGGACTTTTCTCTTCCATTTCATTATTTTAAATAAGCACTTACTTTCTCTTGGATAAATGCCTGTACCGTTTCCCAGGTTTGACCTTTTATACTAATGGGCGCTTCGCTTTCTTCCGCATCAGCAAAATAGGTGATGGCCTGAGGAACGGTGATTAATAAATTTTGGGTGCTGTACTTTTCTTTGTGAAACTGTACAAAATCTTTTACAGAAAAATGTTGCAGCAGTTCAGCAATGTCCCAAAAGTCTTTCTTTTTGCCACGGCCAAGTATGGCCTGTACTTTCATGGCAATGATATCTTCAACAGAAAACATCCTTATTTCTTCTGTAGTTGTTACAGGCCTTATTAATGGATGCGGGTGACGAACGATGTCAACTTTTACGTCATCCACATAACAGAAAATACCAAACCTTGCCTGCTTTTCTTCCGTTATAAACTTGCTGCCAAATCTTTTTTTTAGCGCTTCAGTAATAATTGTATTCTCAAATGCTGTGTTGGAAAATAAATCTAAATCAACTGACATGCGATGGCCATACAAAAGTGATAAAGCAGTGCCCCCCACTAATGAGAACCCACTCAGCTCAGGAATTTCCATCAACTCCTTTAATATGGAAAAAGTTCGGGGTTCGACTGTCTTAAGATGTAGCATCTGAAATCTTTTAGAGGACGATTAATTACGGCACTTGCCAAATACATTCTCGTTTCAGGTAAGAATTTTGCATTTAATAATGCCTCGGTCACTTTTTCATCGCCATAGTAACGGCGGCAGTTGCGTATATCTTCCACATCACCTCTTTCAAAAACCCGTTCAATAACAAAATTAGCTTTGGCATCATAGTCAATGTTTTCAAATACCACATCCCAAAAGATGCGTTTATTAAATATGGGTTTTGCTTTTTGATGCATGTATTAAAGATACAAAATGAGTTTTATATCGTAGTGGTAATGAATTCACCGCTATTGTTAATCTAAATTCAAAATCGTTTGCAACAACACATTCGCTCCGTTTTCCATATCCGTTGCTGTTGAAAATTCTTTGGGTGAATGACTGAAACCACCAATACTGGGAATAAATATCATAGCAGCAGGTGCAATTTTGGCGATGTGCTGCGAATCATGCCCGGCACCGCTTTGCATAAACTTGGTGCTAAAGCCTAATGACTTTGCTGTGGTGTTGATAGCCTGCTGTAATTTTTTATCTGTCAATGCGGGTTTTGATTCGTTGGGTTGACGTTCAAAACTGATTTTGGTTTTCGATTCTTTTGCAATGATGGCTGCACGTTTTTCAATTTCTTTAAACAGTATTTCAATTTTTGCAGCATCCAAATCACGGATTTCCAAACCCAATACAACTTTACCGGGAATAACATTATAAGCACCGGGTTGTACATTAATTTTTCCAACCGTTCCCACCTGTGTTCCTTTTACACTCGTTATCACTTCATTTACTGCAATAATAAATTTGGATGCTGCCAGCAACGCATCCTGCCGCATGTTCATTTGTGTAGCGCCTGCATGATTGGCAAAACCTTCTACCGTTACTTCCCAATGCACAATACCCACAATACCTTCCACCACACCAATCTGTATGTTTTCTTTTTCTAAAATGCCGCCCTGCTCAATATGCAGTTCTAACCACGCATAAAAATCTCCTTTGTTGCGTTTGCATGATTCTAAATTGTCAGGATTACCGTCGAGTGCTTTGATTCCTTCAGCATGTGTTAAACCGCTTTGACTTTTTTGCTGTAGTCCTTCTTTGGTTAATCCTTCGCACATGGCTTTGCTGCCAATGGTACCGCCTTCTTCATTGGCAAAAATGATAACCTCTAAAGGATGCTCAGTAACAACATTGTTTTCATTCAATATTTCAATGACTTCCAGTGCACTGATGGAACCAAGTGTACCATCATAGTTACCACCATCGGGCACCATATCAATATGCGAACCAAAACCAATAGGTTTGAGTGATGCGTTTTTCCCTTTGCGTTTGCCGATGATATTTCCTGCTGTGTCAATCGTTGGATTCAATCCTGCTTTTTTCATCAGCTCCATAAACCATGCACGGCCTTCAATATCGCTTTTTGTATAAGCAACACGGTAACCACGGCCTTTTTCATCCACACCAAATTTTGCCAATTCAAAAATGCGGCTTTCAATACGTTTGCCATTAACACTTAAAGTGGCTCCTGCTTTTTTGTTATTGGAAAGCAAAGAGCCAAATGCACTCATGCCAATTATTGTGAGTGATGATTGTTTAATGAAGTTTCTGCGTTGCATTATTTACTTTTTTATTATTTATCAACCAATACATATTAAACAACAGCAAAGGCACAAGCCACACAAATAAATCAGAAGCCAGTAATGCTGTAGATTCATTTGGGAATAAAGAATTAAATATACCCATTGCAAAAGCATCAATTACTCTTATTGTTACAAAATAGGCTGCACAAATAAAACTGCATATCATCATTCGTTGATGCAGTACTATTTTTCGTTGCTTTACAAAATAGAAAGCAAGGATGATAAACAGCAGCCATAAACTTGTTACTGTAAGTTGTGATGGCCTGCACCCAATGCACCAGGTTCTCGGTATCATGATATACAGTGTGCTAATACAAATCAGCGATGCAAGAATGTAAAGCTTACCTGTAGTACGATGAAACGAAATGTAGTTGTTACGAATAGAAGGTGTGAATTGCAGGATGGCTGTGCAATAAACGATGATGCCGGCAACAATATGCAACGCAAAAACGCTGTTATCAAATGTACTCTTATCTCCCCAATGTTCAAGTGAACTATTTGTAAGATACTTGTACTTCGGTATCAATTTGTATAAAAAGAAACTGAAGAAGGCAAACCAGAAAGCAGCAATGGAAATTTTCTTCAGCATGAATTGTTATTTACTTTTTTTAAACCATGGTTCGCAAAATAAAACTACAGTGGCGGAAAGAGGTTTACTATATTTCGTTAATCTCCTTTGCTGCACGGGCACCTGATTCAATCGCACCTTCCATACTTCCTGAGTATATGGAAGTGTGCTCTCCGGCAAAATGTATACGGCCTTCGGGGCGAATGATTTCCGGAAGCCATTTATTAATTTGACCAGGAAGAAACAACGAATATGCTCCAAGAGAATAAGGGTCAAGCTGCCAACTCTTTGAAATTCCACCCTCGTAGTAGTCGGAAACATCAGGGTGAACTTTACTCATCTGTTCAAGCGTGAATTTTAATCTGTCGTCATTCGACATCTTGTCAAGTTGCAATGCATCTTGCCCACGGGCATGGCTTTCAAGAATAGCTCTTTCTCCTTCTCTCCCTGTTTTGATCATAGGATGTTTTTGTACCTGCCCGATAGGGAGATCAGTCATAGCTGAACCATTCTCTCCATTGCTTTCCCAAAAACTTTTCTTTACTTCCAGAAAAACACGGGTTGTTGGTGTGTAATAGAGTCCGGAAATGATCTCTTTTTTGAATGCTGATAACGAAGGTGTGATATTGATGTTTTGCAACACGGAAAAAGGAATGGTACAAACGATCCGATCTCCAATAATGCTTTCCTGCTTACCAGCTCTATTAACAATTACTTCAACACGATTGGAGGCATTTTTTATACTCACCACTTCAGCATTAAAACGGATTCGTTCTCCCAATCTGATTGTAAATGCTGTGGACAAGCTATCTACTCCACCCGGGAAGCTGTACACATCTTTACTTCTGATACTCTGTAATACCGGTAACAGATTCCAGGCAGCAGAGGCTTTTCCTTGGCGATCGCAATACCAGGTAGTTACACGGATAATTTCCTGAGCACCTGCAGACGCACCGTTTTCTGCAACAAGCTGAAGCAATGTTTTGTTGTCAATTGAACGGGCCCAATCAAACAGTGAATTCGAAATAGCAGCATCATGCATACCATCCAGTAAGGGCTGGATGTATTTGTTGGTGATACTGCCCTCCCGTTCTTCCGGTTTGAGCTCATATGGCCAGTTTATTTTCCCGTTATCCGGAACAATTCGTTTACCACGCAAATGATAAACAGTATTTCCACCTGGACTACGAATAGCAGGGGACTTCAGTGATTCGTATGGAATATTGAAAAGCTTGACGTACCGAAAAAGGTTGAAATAATTATCGTTGAAACTCATTGCACCTGCCTCAGCAGTTAATCCTGAAGTAAAACCTTCCCGAAGTGTTAGTACACGACCACCAGACCGATTTCTTGCTTCAATCACTATCACCTCATGACCAGCTTGTACGAGCTCCCAAGCTGCGGTTAAACCAGCAAGGCCTGCACCAAGGACAATTACTTTCTTCTTTGTTCTTTGACCAGATGCAACTACAGCAATTGGCAGCAAAAGACCTGCGGTTGCAATAGTGGAATTTTTTAGAAAGTTTTTACGATTCATTGAATATCCTTTTATGATTACTTCGCCTTTGTTGGTGTTCTTCAACAACGAACTTGCTTTTCAAAGTCTCCAGACTTTGAAGTCCTATGCAATCTGTCTCCGACAGAATAATAAATGAAACAGTTCGGAAACTGTTTGTTTAAAACTGCGAAGTCTGGAGACTTCGCAGAGCTGATAGTTACATCAAAACAATTTATTTTTTAAACTTTCCATACACCGCCTGTCCCGGAAAAACATTGCTCACTGTTTTACCATTCTTTAAAATAAAACTCGGCTCTGGAGACTTCGCAGAGCTAATTCTATTAATTTTTAACTGCTTTACTTTCTATCCACTTATTAATTTTTGTTTCCAAAATAATCAGTGGCAAGCAGCCATCTTTCAACACTTCATCATGAAATTCTTTAATGTCAAACTTATTTCCCAGTTTCTTCTTTGCCCTTTCACGCAGTTCAATAATTTTTAACTCACCTATTTTATAACTTACTGCCTGTCCTGCTGTAACCATATATCGTTCTATCCGTTGTTCTGCTTCAATTGCAGATACGGGTTGGTTCTCTAGCACATAAGCAATGGCTTTTTCTCGGCTCCATCCTTTGTAATGGATACCGGCATCTACCACTAAGCGAACAGCCCGTTCAATTTCACCATTTAATCTGCCCAGGTATTGATAAGGGTCTGTGAACAATCCTAATTCCTTGCCTAAACTTTCGGCATACAATGCCCAGCCTTCACCAAACGCACTTAATGCAGCTGCTTTTCTAAATTCCGGAATATCCGCTTCCTGTTGAATGGCTACCTGGTAGTGATGCCCGGGAATAGCTTCATGTATAAATAAATCTTCCATGGAGAAATAATTGTATTGAGCCGGGTCACGGATTACTTCATAAAAAATACCCGCTCTTTTTCCATCTCGGGAAGGTCTCATGTATTGCGCATTTGCACCGGCGGCCCGAAACTTTTCAGTAGCCCTTACTTCAAATGTTGATTTGGGTGTTAAATTAAAAAGCTTGTTTAGCTGTGGCGACATTATATCAAGAAAACTCCTGAACCTGTTCAATACTTCTTCTTCGGTTTTAAATGGAAAAAATTTGGGATCAGTTTTCACATATTCAAAAAAGGATTTTAAATCACCTTTAAAGCCCACTTGCGTTTTCACGGTTTCCATTTCTTTGCGAATACGGGCAACTTCACTGAGTCCTAAATTAAAAATTTGTTCGGCGCTGATGTTCGTAGTGGTGTAATACTTTAACCACAATTCATATTCTTTCTTTCCTTTATCATTATCTAATAAGCCCGAAGTTTTTCTTGCTTTTGGAATATAATCGGTAACAATGTAATCATACAGTTTTTTGTATGCAGGTTGAATAATCTTTTCAATGGCTGCCGAGTAATCTTTTTTAAGTTGAACTGTAGCAGCGCTATCTAAATTGGCAGGAAGTTTCAGTAATGGTTTATAAAATACATTCTCCTTTACGTCACCTTCAAATAATGGTTTTAATTGTGGCGGCACTTTTTCCATTGCAGCCTTTGGATTTGTATTGTTTTGCGCAACACCCTTTTTCATATTAGCAATGGCCTGATCCACCCAGGTTTGAAAACCTTTCATACGGCTAATAAAATTTCTGTAATCTTTTTCGGTATTAAAAGGAATAGAACCTGCTCCCGAACCTAACGTAGCAAAACGTGTTGAAAAACTAAAAACGAATTGATCAACAGGTCTGTAAAAACCCAACGAATTATCTAATCGTTCGTTTTCTGATTTGAGATTGTAAGTAAGCATCTCAACACTTAATAACTCAGATGCGGTTAAGCCAGCTTTGTTAATGACAGCTAATTGGCTGAGGTATTTTTGATTGAGTGCTTTTGTCTTTTTTATATACGCTTCGCTGATCGTAATTTCAATTTGGTTGTTGTAATCGTTGATACCTGCTTCTGTAGCTTGTAATGGATTTAAAGCATAGTATTCTTTTGAGTACTGTTCAAGTAATGACTCCAGTTGAATAGATTGATTCACCTTTTGTGCCAAAAGCGAAGAAGTAAAAAGACTTATTAGTGTTATGAGCAGGAGTGTTGTTTGCCTTATTTTCATTATTCTATTTTTTATAATTATAAATCTGCTCTTCAAAGTCTCCAGACTTTGAAGTTGTATGCATCCTGTCTCCGACAGGATCATAAATGAAACAGTTAGGAAACTGTTTGTTTAAAACTGCGAAGTCTGGAGACTTCGCAGAGCTGATTATTTGATGAATTTTTTTCATTTTGATTATTTTACTTTTTAAACTTCCCATACACAGCCTGCCCCGGAAAAATATCGCTTACTGTTTTTCCATTCTTTAACACAAATGTTCCGTTCACCATTACATATTCAATACCTGCAGAAAACTCAAGCCCTTTTTCAAATGTTGCTTTATCCATAATGGTGTTGGGATTAAAGATGGTAATGTCAGCATCGGCACCAACCTGTATTCTTCCTTTGAAACGCATGGATGGTGCAATGTTTTCCAAGCGTTTTGCAGGAAGCAAAGTCATTTTTTCAATAGCGGTGTTCAAGTCAATCACTTTGTCTTCTCTTACATATTTACCCAACACTCTGGAGAATGTTCCGGCTGTTCGTGGATGAGCCAGTTTCGCATAGGTCATTCCATCGGAACCAATCATTACACCCGGAGCAGCAATGCCCATTTTAATCCATTCGGGTTTCATTACATGAATAATAACAACTCCGCTCGTTTTGCGGTAGGTTTCAAAACTTTCTTTCGTAAGGCGTTCGCCGGTGGCAACCCATTGCAGATCGCCGTAGCTTATGCCAAGCCGTTGTTGCCAGCCTTCATCAAACATGGCACTTTGCAGCGAAGTGGAAGCGGCAGTGTAAGGGTACAACTCAGTGCTGATGTCAAAACCTTTTTTGTTTGCAGCATTTACCATCTCCAGCGACAGTCTAATATTGCCCAGCGACATACTGTTGATATGAACAATGTGCAGCGGTGCATGGGTGAGCACAGCATCGGCAATTACTTCCTGTATAGAAATAATATCGGGGTTTCTTACATGGGTAAATACAAGCGTATTCAATTCTCCTGCTAATTGAAAAACCCCATACATTTCTGTGGGATTTGTTTTGGGCAAATAACCAATAGGTGCACCAATACCAATGCCACCTTCAGCTAATGATGCTTTGATGTTTGCCAATGTTTGATTCAATGCATCGGGAGGAATCGTTTCAGCAGCGGCCCGTAAGATAGTATTGGTCATTGCCCCAATGTTTGCTTCTCCCTTCAGTGTCATTTGCAGTAAACTATCTACTGCGCTCTGGTATTTACCAATTGCTTTAAAGCGTTCAAAAGGCCAGTTTACACTTGCACCATAGTTAATCAATGCTTTACCTTTTCTGGATTCGTACCATTTGCCTAAATGCTCAATGCCCCATTCTAATTCAAGCGCTGTTGTAACACCATCGTGCAATTGGTATTCCTGCTCCACATTGCTGCGGCCATGTATATGCAGATCAATAAAGCCCGGAGCTACAACTAATCCGCTTACATCAATTACTTGTTTTCCCTGCAAGGGTTCACTGCTGATCTGTGCTATTCGATTGTTGATGATACCAACATTTCTGATGGCATCGAGTTTTGTTTCAGGATCAATCACACGGCCACCTTTGAGCACAACATCATACATTATGTTTGACTGAGCAAAAGATGTAAATGAAAAGCTGATGAATAAAGCTGTAAGTAATTGTTTCATGTTGATGTGTTAAGTTCTTGAGATGAGCGATGAGTGAAGCAGCTGTATTTTCCATTGCTCCTTCTGTTTTACCAATACAACCGTTTCCATCCACTTCACAATTTCCTTTTTTCCATTGCGGGTTATTTCTGATTGCAGATAGTAGGTAACCCATGCTGTGTTTCCATCAATAGTTGTTTTTACAAAATCAAAGCTGTTCGTTCGTTTATAATCTGCAGGTTTAATAAACATCACTTTTTTAATCAGCGTATCTATCGTCCACACTTCTCCATATTCATAAAAATGTACATCGGCTGTGCTGTGCAACCGTAAACCGGCGCTGTCTCTGTTTGATAAAGCAGTAAACAAGTTTTGAATCGTTTGCTGTACAGTTACCTGTTCACTGTTTGTGGTTTGAGCAGATGTAATTGCTGAAAACAGCAGTGAAAAAAGCAGGAAATTTATTTTTTGCATACTGAGTTTTAAATGAAAATGAATTACTGAGTATATTTTAAAAACTTTGTGCCCGTATATGTTTTACCAGCAGCTGTTGGCTCAACAATTACTTTTACATTTCCGTCTTTTTGTAATTCAAACTTTACCTTAGGATAACCGATACCAGCAACAAAACTGTTATTGCCTGTATATTTTAAACTTGCAGTTAGCTGCCCGTTTCGTTTCATAAACAGCAGATCATCATTTTTTATAAATTCAAGGATAGTATTTTCGTTCAGTTGATAAAGTCCCGTAATCTTATCATACACTTTTTTATCAAGTGGAATTTCTTTACTCATTAGCACATTAAACACAATTTCACTTTCTCCTGATGATTTTTGTGTAACAGCAAGTATTCGGTTTACTGCCTGTGGAGCAGAAGCCCAGGTATCGGTTTCAACATACTTGCCACCTTTGAAATAAATTTGAGTGATGAGATCTTGTTGATCGGGTACCGATACACGCATGTGTATGTGGGCTGGCCTCCATGATGCTTCATCAGTTGGATTGGCTTTATAAGGAACCGGTAAAATAGATTTGAATTCATATTTTCCATCCGCTTTTGTTTTTTGTGCACCACGATAGTTATAATCGTCAGAAGCATTATCATACACTTCATGTTCATCGCAATGCCAGATCTCAACGAATGCATTGTTGACGGGTGTTTTTCCATCTTCTTTAAAAATGATTCCTTTTAAAACGATTGGAGCTCCATTTGAACCGGGCAATCTTAAATTGCTGCGCAATGGTGCACCGGGTCGGTAAAATGGACCAAGTATATCTGTGGTGGTGGGATTATCGCCTTCAAAATGTTTCCCATTCCAGTTCAAACCGCCGAATGCACTGATGCTGATCACTGTGAGTGATGAGTTTTTGATAAATGTTCTGCGTTGCATAATGATTGTTTTAGTTGGTTAAGATTTGTTATTCCACTGTGCTCTTCAAAGTCTCCAGACTTTGAAGTTATATGCATCCTGTCTCTGACAGGGTAATTAATGAAACAGTTTGGAAACTGTTTGTTTAAAATTGCGAAGTCTGGAGACTTCGCAGAGCTAATGAATGTTTGATAAATGTTCTGTGTTGCATATTGATTTGTTTTAGTTGGTTAAGATTTGATTTATTATTCAACTCTTACAAGTACTCTTCTTGTTCTGATGTTATCACCTATAATTGCTGTATCTCCTTTCAGTTGAATTTGCCTGGGCTGTTCTGTATCGGTATAGAATGGAAGCGTTCCTCCTTTTACATGATGGATCACCTGCCCCTTAGCAGGTTCGTATGTATAGGTGCCGAAGTATCCGAAAGAATGACAGCTAAAAAATTCATGAAAATTAATCGTGTAATTTTTAGATCCTTCTTCTGTAATCTTAAGCGGCGTATCACTTGAAACATTGATGCTGAGAATACCACCGGGTGTATAAATAAAATAACCTCTTGGGTTTTTGCCGTAGCGGTTGACCCATGTTTTAGAAACAGAATCATAATCAGCAAACTCCACTAATTGCCATACACCGGCAATGCCTTTGGAGGGTTTTGTTGTTTGAGCGGTTGAAGCACTTAATACAAACTGAAAGCAAAAAAGGGCTGTAACTAATTTTATCATATTGATAGTTTATAAAATGCAAAGACTCTGACCATACAAAAACATTTATAAAAAGTACAGAAGTTAAAAGGAAAGCATATACACTTTTCTCATGCAGAAATTGGATTTGGCCGGGCAGGAAACGAATGTTTACATCTACTTCTTAAACAATTCCAGCAGTGCTGTTGTACCAATCTCTGCACCCAACGGAATGGCGGCTAAATCAACCTGGTAATTTCCATTGTGATTATAAAACGGCGCCCTCTTTCCTTCACTCACTGCTTTTGAATAGGCATCAGGATGAGCGGTGCCAACAATTACATAATCACAAACAGTTTTACCATTTCCCAAAACCAAATGACTAAAGTCTTCTGAACCCATTATTGGCAGTGTATTGGTAAAAATTTTTTCAGGCGCAATCACTGCTGTTAGTGCTTTGTTTACTCTGGCAGTTACAACAGCTTCATTCACCAGCGGAAAAACATTTCCTTTCATCAAAATCGAAGGGTAATTTTCTTTGGGTACTCCGTTGGCAACAGCAACAGCCTCGTTAATACGTTTGATTCCATCCAGCAAAACATTTCTTGTTTTTTCTGTAAACCAGCGCAGGTTAAGTTTTACAACAACCGAAGAAGGAATCACATTATTATCCCCGCCTCCATGTATGGCACCAACAGTAAGCACCGCTGCATCCTGCGCTGCAATATTGCGGCTGATGATGGTTTGATACTGCATCACTGCATTGCATGCCATCACCACCGGGTCTTTTGTCACTTCGGGTGTGGAGCCGTGCCCGCCCACGCCATAAAAAGTTACATCAAGTTGGTCGCTGCCGGCAGTTCTTTCACCGGTTCCATTGATAATGCTTCCGGTTGCAATGGGCCATGTGTGCATGCCAAACAAATAATCCGGAACGGGCACACCCTTCTCATACATTTTATCATTCACCATTGCCTTTGCGCCGGTTAATGGTTCTTCAGCAGGTTGTGCCAGTATCACCAGTGTTCCTTTCCATTCACTCTTGAGTGCCACCATCATTTTTGAAATCTGAAGCAGCCAGGTAATATGTGCATCATGCCCGCAGGCATGCATCACAGGCACTTCTGTTCCATCATCCTTCTTCATTGTTTTTGTACTGGCATAGGGAAGCCCTGTTATTTCTTTTACTGAATTGCAGTCCATGTCGGCACGGTACATTACTACAGGTCCATCGCCATTTTTCAAAATGCCTGCTACGCCTGTTTTACCAATGCCTGTCATCACTTCATAACCCAATGCTTTCAATTCTTTGGCAACAATTGCTGATGTACGCACTTCCATAAAACCCAGCTCAGGGTTTTGATGCAGGTCTTTATACATCTCCACCATTTGCAGTGAATCTGAATATGCCATTTGATGAACCCGTTTGTTAATTTGTGCCTGCATTGTACCTGTAAGTATAATTGCAAACAGGATTGAGATTAATTTACTTTTCATTTTTATTCTTTTTATTTTCCTACACTGTGTTTCGTTATGACAGGAACCACGGCGGCTGACGCCGGATCAAAATATCTTTTTAAACTTCGTTTATTTCCTTTGCTGCAAGGGCACCTGATTCAACCGCACCTTCCATACTTCCTGCGTAAATGGAAGTATGTTCTCCTGCAAAATGTATACAACCTTCCGGGCGGATGATTTCCGGCAGCCATTTAGTAATTTGACCGGGCAGAAACAACGAATATGCTCCAAGAGAATAAGGGTCAAGCTGCCAACTCTTTGAAATTCCACCCTCGTAGTAGTCGGAAACATCAGGGTGAACTTTACTCATCTGTTCAAGCGTGAATTTTAATCTGTCGTCATTCGACATCTTGTCAAGTTGCAAAGCATCCTGACCACGTGCATGACCTTCAAGGATAGCTCTTTCTCCTTCTTTTCCTGTTTTGATCATTGGATGTTTTTGTACTTGGCCTATAGGGAGATCAGTCATAGCTGAACCATTCTCTCCATTGTCTTCCCAAAATCTTTTCTTTACTTCCATGAACATACGTGTTGCCGGTGTGTAATGCAGCCCGGTAATGATCTCTTTTTTGAAGGTGGATAAGGAAGGCGAGATATTAATGTTTCGCAAAACTGAAAAAGGAATTGTGCATACAATGCGGTCTGCACGAATACTTTCCTGCTTACCGGCTGCAGTAACAGTTACTTCTGCATTATTGGGGACATTTTTTATACTCACCACCTCAGTATTAAAATGAATTCGTTCTCCCAATCTAATTGCAAATGCAGAGGATAAACGATCAACTCCGCCGGGGAAGCTGTACACATCTTTACTTTTGGCACTCTGTAATACGGGTAACAGATTTGCTGCAGCAGAAGACAGTCCCTGGCGGTCGCAATACCAGGTAGTTACACGGATAATTTCCTGAGCACCTGCAGACGCACCGTTTTCTGCAACAAGCTGAAGCAATGTCTTGTTGTCAAGTGAACGTACCCAGTTGTACAGTGAATTGGAAATTGATACATCATTCACACCATCCAGTAAAGGCTGAATGTATCTGTTGGTGATACTGCCTTCCCTTTCTTCAGGTTTGAGTTCATAGGGCCAATCTACTTTCCCGTTAACCGGAACAATTCGCTTGCCACGCAAATGATAGACAGCATTTCCTCCAATACTCCGTATAGCAGGAGCTTTCAGTGATTCATATGGAACATTAAAAAGCTTTACATAACGAAACAGATTGAAATAATTATCGTTAAAACTCATAGCACCCGCTTCAGCCGTTAATCCTGAAGTGAAACCTTCCCGAAGTGTAAGGACACGGCCACCGGACCTATTTCTTGCTTCAATCAAAATTACCTCATGTCCGGCTTGTACGAGTTCCCATGCTGCGGTTAAACCTGCAAGACCTGCACCAAGCACAATTACTTTTTTCTTTGTTTTTTGAGCAGATGCAACTACAGCAATTGGCAGCAAAAGACCTGCGGTTGCAATAGTGGAATTTTTTAGAAAGTTTTTACGATTCATTGAATATCCTTTTATGATTACTTCGCCTTTGTTGGTGTTCTTCAACAACGAACTTGCTTCTTGCTTTTCAAAGTCTCCAGACTTTGAAGTCCTATGCAATCTGTCTCCGACAGAATAATAAACGAAACAGTTCGGAAACTGTTTGTTTAAAACTGCGAAGTCTGGAGACTTCGCAAAGCTGGGCAGCTATTTATGATGATGCTTGCTTTTTTTATAATGCTCATTTAAAAGGTCCACCCCAAAGTCACCATTGAAATCACGCCACACTATATGTATATGATTTGCATTGTGTGTAGTATTGTCAAACTCAATTAAAAAAGTTTTTCCCTGTATTCTGTAATAATGTGGTACTCCTTTTATGAAGCCTCCCGCCCAGCCAAATCTTATTTGATTAAAATCTTCTGATACAATTCGCTTCATCCTCATCTCTGCTATTTTAGTTGGCATTGAAGAAAGATGACTGACAATTAATTTGTTTAAAATATTTTTTTGTTGCGTTGTCAAGTCGTTGGCTACTATTCCGACTGGTGTAAGCGGTCCAACCTGAATAGCGTTTGTGGTTACGATGTCGCTGAATGCTTTTGATTGAAAAATTGCTTTTGCCTTTTGCTCACTGGTAAGCATGTTTATTAATTCAAAGCCAATATCTTCTTCTTCTTTTATTATACGCCTTCCTTTATTTTTTCCTTCTTTTATTTCAGCAGGATAAACGCCAAAAAAGATGGGCGTTAATGCTAATTGGTTATTTACGATTGTAAAATTCAGCGCAATATGATGCCCACTGAATTTCCATCCCCAAACACTGTCTTTTGCCGGCGTACCATAAAATGCGATGAAATGATTTTCAGGTATCCGATGTATCATGTTGGGCTCTAACTCTTTCAAATAATACTCATTATTCATGATGTCCTGTGTTCTTAAAAAACCTTTCTCACTTAAGAAACTTTTAAGTAAGGCATAAACATTTTTCTTTTGTGAGCTGTCTAAGTCTTTTAAACAAACACCTCTTCTTGGAATTAAGCTTGGAGGAAGGTAATGCCAGTCATATCTTGACATTTCATCAAAAGGGAAAACAGATTTTGTTTTTTGTTCACTGTCGAAGGAATGAATAACTGTTAATGCAGATGAAAAGTCTGCGGTATTATTTTGTGCTTTTAAAGCAAAAGGAATGAATAACAGAAAAGAAAAGACATTGAGCAATGTAATAAACATTGGAGCTGATTTTTTATTCTTACGCATTCAATTTTTATTTTTCGGAATTCTTGAGTTTTTACTTTACAAAGCCTGAAACTTGCTATGCTGTTTTTTTCCTGTTCCAGCTTATCAGCATTTCAGCAACAAACAAGGGAATCGTCCAGCTAAGCCATACAAGTGTTGGGCCTCTGTCAGTAAATTCCGGCATCAGCATTTTTCCAATGGATAATTCATTCAAAAACCGAAACAGCACAAACGCAAATGTTATCATATAGCTTCTGATCATCCACTCCTTGTGCTGAACAATTCGTTTTTTCATAACAGATACATAGGCCATTGATGCGGAGGCTAACCATACCAATCCCAATACCTGTAATGAAAGTGCCCAGGAGAAACCAACTTCGTAAGAACTGGTCCATGCTAAAACAGTAGAGGCAATGGTTCCTGCTAAAATGGAAATGAGATAAATGCGCCCAAGTATCCTGTGTGCATTCATAAATTTATTTCTGAATGCTTTCCAAAACTGGAAGGGACCGATTAACAATGCAATCAACCCGCCTGAAATATGACCAATAAGCGGCCATTTATAATTCCAATACCGTCCAAAAGTTTCTTCATCAAATCCAAAATAAGGAAGCGCATCTTTTACTACAAATTTTCCTGCAAATACTGTAAGGAAAAGAACAACCGCCAGCGTTACATACGATTTTGGTTTTTGTGCAATGAGTGTATTGTTTGTTTGTGCCATAAAAGTTTTTTGTTGAGTAATTTTTATGCCGTGGTTCGTGTCTTCACGAACCATTCATTAATCATATCTTGCTCTTTAAAGTCTCCGGACTTTGAAGCTATATGCATCTTGTCTCTGACAAGATGATGAATGAAACAGTTACAAACTGTTTGCATAAACCTGCGAAGTCTGGAGACTTTGCAGAGCTGGTTATACTCCTTGCGGTTCGTGAAGACACGAACCACGGCAGCAGTAGAGGCATGCACACTTTTCTCATGTGGAAATGGATTTGGGCTGGGAGAAAATACGAATGTTTAAATCTAATTCTTAAACTACACACTTCAAAACATGTTTTATTCAAGCCCAAATTATAAAACAAACCCCACCAGTTTTTAAATTATGATGAGGTTGTTTATCAATCAACATGGAATAAGGGCTATTTTGAACTTAAGTCTTTACGCATAAAAAGCAATTCGCTCCAGCTTTCAGCAACGTATTCTGCCACATCTTTTAAATACTGTGCATAAGAACCTTCGCCATTTGCGGCTTCGTACACTTCTTTAAACGGCTTGCGAAAACCAACTGCTCTTTCTTTTAATCCCTGCTTATATCTTGTTGTTAACGTAAACTGTCCGGGGCCGGAGCCACTGGCTGTATACACCGCAACAGTTACACCGGAAGCCTCCCATGCTTTTTTTATTTTTTTCAGCATTGCTTCGACATGATCATTCTTACCCGGCTTTGGATAGATGTGGGAAATCTGGATTTTATCTGTAAACTCTCCCAAAGCAATCGTGCTTAATGATTCCTGGTAAACAGAGTAACCGCCGCTTTGCCTGTCAGTTAAATAAATGGCTACGTTTTTATTCCAGTCTGCCTGATGCTCTGGGTTTATATCGCCTCTTGCATCTTCGCTTTCCCATGTCTTAGGTCCTTCGGTAATATGATAGCCACCAATATCAGGACCTGATTGAATGGCAAACACACGCCAATGATTATCACCCGTGTGATATTTTTGTGCATGGGCGGCAAGGGCTTTTTCAAATTCCACAATCTTATCAATTTTAGGAAATACTCTGTGAGTTGAAATCACATTCTTGGTTTGGCTGATGGCAGCAAAAGGAACTGTGAGCAACACCAATGCAAACAGTTTCATGTTGAAAAGAAAATTCTTGTTCATTGTTGTTTGATTTTAACAGTGAGGAAATTTTTGTTGATTGATTAAATAACTGATAACTGTTTCTTATCAATTACAACCGAAACCTACAAAGCTCTTACAATGAAAACAAGCATGTAAGGACGAAGCGGCGGGAGAACTGTCCGAAGGATGGGTTTTATTTATCGGAGGAGGAAGCCGAAGCAGGAATAAACAAAGAGGTCAAGAGTTTAAGAGAAGAAAGCAAACCCTCTTTGTTATTTTTATTCATCACGCCGCTTTCCCTGTTTTAAACTCAAAGTAAATTTTGGTGCCATCATTTACTTCTTCTTTCATGGTACCGCTGAGTTGTTGTGTGAGTAACGAAACTAATTGACCTCCAAAGCCCGTACCATGTGTAATACCGCTTTTACCAACTCCGTTATCACTCACTTCCAATTGCAGTACGCCATTGTTTTGTTTCTGCATCTTAATCATCACCTTGCCTTGCTGCCCCTGCGGGAAGGCGTACTTCAAAGTATTGGTCAATAGTTCATTTACAATCAACCCCAGCGGAACAGCGGTATCAATATCTACATCTAATTTTTCCATGGCACATTCAATGGTGATCCGCTTTTCAGCACCAAATGAATCCAATATACTTTCACTGAGGTTGATGAAGTAATCTTTCATTTCAATAGCGCCAAGGTTAGCGCCCTGATATAATTTCTGATGTACTATTCCAATACTCTGCACACGGTTTTGACTTTCCTGCATGGCATCTTTTGTTTGTTCATCACTAATCTGTGCACTTTGCAAGGCCAACAAGCTGCTCACTACTTCTAAATTATTTTTTACACGGTGATGAATTTCACGCAACAATAATTCTTTATCCTGCAACAGTTGATCACTTCGCTTTTTTTCTTTCGCCAGTTTGTTGCGCTGGTACAAGGCTATAACGGAAAATACCAGCACAACCGCCAGCACAGCAAAAGAAGCATTGCGGATATTGCGTTGCCGTTTGATTTCTTCTGCAGCCAGCAAATCTTTTTTCTCCTGCTCTGCTTTTGCAATCGCTTCTTTCTTATCATTTTCAAAATGCAATTGAGAGCCTACTAATTTTTTCAAGGATTCTTTTGAGTAAGCGCTGTCTCTTATAGTGATGTATTCTTTATAATGCCGGTAAGCACTTTGCCAGTTGCCGGTAGCGCTGTCATACATTTGTTTACCTGCGTAATAATCACTCATGGCCATTTTGCTTTTGAGTGCATCATACAAATTTTTGGAAGCGTTAAAATAATAATTGGCTTTGTCGTAATTTTTTAAGGATGTATAAACCGTTGCCATATCTGCATACAAGCCTGCAAGCTCCTGTTTGCTTGAAATAGATTTATACGCTGCTTCAGATGAAATATAATTAGAGAGTGCTTCATTATAATTCTCAATGGCACGGTAGTAGTGCCCCAGCTTCCGGTACACATTAGCAAGTATCTGCACATCGTTTACTTCTTTTGCCAATTGTAATGCAGTTAAACAATGCTGCTCTGCTTCTTTAAAATTTTTATTGATGATATAAATATTGCCAAGATCATTGTAATAATAAATCTGCTCAATCTTATTGTTTGTTTCTTTTGAAACCTGCAAGCCTTGTTTGAAATACTTCAGTGCTTCCGGGATATTTCCAAGCGCCATGTAATTAGAAGCAAGCATGTGTGCTGCATGACCTATCGCATCTTTGTCGCCAAGTTTTTCACTCAATTTTAAATAATCATATGCTGTTTGTGTGGCAGCGGCTGAGTTACCTTCCACATCATACAAATACGTTAAGATGTCGTAAGCAGTTGCCATGTTTTGCAAATCACCTGCTGCCTGGTTGTATTTCAATGCTTCGTTTAATGAAGCTCTTCCTTCCTGCAGTTGTCCATCATCAATATAATCCTGACCTATTTCTATAAGCACACGGCCGGCAGCATGTGTGTTGTTCGTTTGCTTATACAACTCAAGTGCTTCTTTATGAAATGTAAGCGCTTCTTTGAAGTTGCCCATGCGCCAGTACAGCCTTGCCGCTCTGTGTTTTATTTTGGCAATACCCGGTTTCCAGTTTAATGTTTGTGCAAGCTCCAACGCTGTTTGCTTATAAGTGATGCCCTGTTCCGGTTTATAATATACATGTGCAAGCATCAGTTCTGCATATAAGTTCACTTTTGCTGAATCAGCTTTTAAAGTTGGTAATAAACGAAGCAAAGAATCAACCACCATCCTGTCAGCTCTTTGAGCAAACGAATGGTACTGAAACAACAACAGCAGTACGAGGATGGAAAAGATTTTTTGTTTCACCATTGCTCAATCAACTTTACAAAGTTTGCAAACGTTGCATTAACTGTTCTCTCATACCTGTACCCAGCGGAATTGGTTTTTGTGCAATCATTACATGGTGCTCGGTCACTTCATCAACACACATGATATTGATCACATAGGAACGATGGATTCGCTGAAACAACTGTGCGGGCAACTTCTCTTCAATTGTTTTTAGGGTGATGGACAGAAGATATTCTTTGTGTATGGTAAAAATGCGGCTGTAGTTGCGGTCTGCTTCAATGAACAGGATATCTGCCAGCATTATTTTCTGCATTTTTTCTTTATGCCTGACAAAAATGCGATCGTTTAAAATAAACGGTTGTTCCTCACCGTCAGTTACTTCCATGGCTCCCGTATCATTCTCTGCCATGCGGCTGATGGTGAGTTCAATGGCACGTTGCAGATCCAGTTGTTTGAATGGTTTGGCTATAAAAGCAAAAGGCCTTGTTGCTTTGGCACGGTTGAATGTGGCGTCATCTGAATTGGCTGTCACATAAATGATGGGAATATTGTGCTTCTGATGAATTTGTTGTGCTGTTTCTATGCCATCCATAGTTCCTTTCAATTGAATATCAAGCAACACAATATCCGGTTTATTTTGCTCCAAATGAAGAAGGGCCTCATCACCACGGGGCAGGATGCCCGTTACTTCATAACCAAGCGATGTAAGCTGCATGGAAATTTTGGCTCCAATGATCATCTCATCTTCAACCACCAGTATTTTTACAGACGTGTTCAACAATGTGTTTTGTTATTTGAAATGATGGAACTAATGGGATTATCCACTTAAGGTAACAAGAAGAGTTGATGCCAGCAACTACTGTGCTGTGTTTTTCATATTGGCTTCAAATACCCTGATAAAATTTCCACCCAGTATTTTCTGAATATTTTTTTTACTGTAGCCTCTTTCCAGCAATGCTTTTGTGATCAATGGAAAATCTTCCACACCATTCAACTCCAGCGGTGGCGCTTCAATACCATCAAAGTCGCTGCCCATACCTACATGATCCACACCTGCCAGTTTTACAATATAATCCAGGTGATCCATTAATACAGAAAGCGGCGGACGCATGCCAATAAGTTCGTTTTTATATTTTTCTCCTACCATCATTAGTGCATAATCTTTTTGCTTGCCCTGTTTGATGAGTTCATCCACTTCTGCCTTGTGTTGCTTGGCAAATGCGTTTCGTTTTTGTTCGTAAGTGCTGTCAATAAAACCGGCATAAAAATTTAAAAAGATCACACCGCCACTTTTGGCAATGGCTTTTATTTGATCGTCTTTTAAATTTCTCCTGTGCGGGCATAAGTTCCACACACAACTGTGTGATGCAATGATGGGTTTTGTTGTAATGTCGGCGATGTCCCAAAAGGTTTGCTCACCCACATGACTTACATCTACCATCATGCCCCATTCATTCATTCGTTTAATGACGGTTCTTCCAAATTCAGTTAAACCCTTTTTGCCCTCACTGTTCACTGCGCCACCGGTGGCCGTTTCATCAGCGGCACTGGTAGCCCATGGTGTTGAGTTGTTCCATGTAATGGTCATGTAACGGACACCCCGTTTGTACAACAATTCTAATTTGTTGAGATCATTCTCTATCATATGACCACCTTCCATACCCAGCAAAGAAGCCAGTTTTTTTTCTTTGATGGCTTGCTGCAGATGAGCCGGGTTATACACCATCATCATTAGCGATGGATTGCGTTGCACCCATGCATATACACTGTCAATTTCACGGTTGGCATAGTTGTAAGGCTCTTTCTGTTCACCATCGCAAAAAATGGAAAACATCTGTGCATCCACACCACCGGTAAACATACGCTGCAGATCAGAATGTGTTTTGCCTTTTAGATTGGCATCGAACACCACATTTTTTTCAATGGCGGAAGAAGGAATATCATTATGCGTATCTGCCAGGAAACTTTTTTGATGCAGTTTTTTATAGTTCTGTGCAAAAAGAAAAGAGGGCAATAAAAGGAAAACAGCCAAACGGAGGAGCATGAGCAAAAGATTGTAATACCGCTTATCAATTGTATTTAGTCTAAAGTTCATTAAAGGCGGCATTATACGTTACCATTGTTACAACCCTTAAAATTAGACTATCCATCAAATAATTTGGTATAAGTTTGTTTTGAAGATATAAAAAATGCTGCAGTTACAATTGATACAGGAAGAAGGCCCCCCAATGGATGAAATAAGAACCCTCTTCAGAGCGTATGAAACCGAGCTGAATGAAGACCTTTGTTTTCAAAGTTTTGAAGCCGAGCTAAAAGATCCATTGAAGAAATATGGACCGCCAAAGGGTGTTTTGTACCTGGCCTTGTGGAATGAGGTAGTGGCGGGATGTATTGCACTTTTTCCTTTAAACGAGGAGGGCAATTGTGAAATGAAACGTCTCTACGTTCGCCCGGCTTACCGGAAACATAAGATCGGAAAAGCATTGGTGGATCAGTTGCTTCATGATGCTCATCAACTGGGATACTCCAAAATGAAACTGGATACACTTCAAAAATTACAACCTGCCATAGCTTTATACAAACAATATGGTTTTATTGAAACAACTGCTTACTATCACAATCCATTGCCCGGTGTAGTATACATGGAAAAAGAATTAACTGCCTGATTCAAAATTCCTGGAAAAGTGACCAATATCACTGCGGGTGGCAGATAGCGTTATTAGATTTACTCCCTCATCAAAAAGATCATTCATCATGAAAAAGAACATGGGAAATACTGACCGCATTATTCGTGTACTGCTGGCAGCTGTAGTTGCTTATTTGTATTTCAGCGGAATTGTTACCGGAACTCTGGGAATTGTTCTGATCGTATTTGCAGGAGTGTTTTTGCTGACAAGTCTCATTGGTTATTGTCCGTTGTATTCTATAGTGGGAGTAAATACATGTGGAAGAAAAACATCGGCATAGGGTATTACAAAATAAAACTGTAGCCTAACCTTCACAGGCGATGTGTGGCAACACCGACTTGCCATAAACAAGTAGTAAAATAGATTTAGCCTGGGTTTTTTTCTCTTGCTTGTGTTTCGGCCTGGGCCACATCTGCATAACGGCGGTAAGCAAAGTCAAACACATTTCTGAAACGCTTAAGTACATTTAATTTTTCTTCTGTAATGGAACTAAAGGTTGAAATACCAATTGCACCTACACCAATAGAATAAAAATAATAATACAGTGCATCCAAATTATTGAGTCGTGGATCTTCATATTCACCACTTTCCCGCCGCCGTTGTTTCCAGCTTTCTAATTCGTGTTTTGTAACAATCAATTCTGCAAAGGCATCTTGCGAGTTTTTGATTATTTTCTGAAATTGCTCAAACACGGGGTGACTACTATATGAAAGTTTCGCTTTATTCCCCCCGGTTTCAGTTGAATAATCATAATCAATTAACAAACCGTTGTCATCATCCCAAAAATTGATCAGAGTATTTCTTATTTCAGAAAAACCGAGTAAATCTAATTCAGTGAACATTATTTTACAGATATCAAGAATGTCATCAGGCTTTTTCATCCCCATTGCTTCTGCTCTTACTTTTTCTAAAGCAGTTTCAATTTCCAGCTCCCTGTTCTGTGCTTCTACTGCTTTTCTTTTTTGTTCCAGTTCTTCAATAGTTTCTTCTAATAATATAGCAGTGGTTCGTTTTACTTTTTCTGTTCTGTCGAATTTAAAAGCTATTATCTCTAAATCTTTATCGGCATCTTTCAATGATTTTATAATCTCATTTTTTTGCTCAGCAGTGATGCTTTCATCCTGTTGAATAATGGTTAATATATGTTGAAGATGTTGATTCATTTATTTTTCTTTTATTGCCACAACACAGGCTGTTAAGTTGTGCATTTCTAAATTTCCACCGGTCGCTCTTGCCAGTTCTGCATTGCTGAACATGCCGGCCATCGGTACATTCCAAACTTTACTCATGCCATTGATTTCTTCGTTAATAAGCGGCCCCAACGAAATAAACCTTCCTGCGCAACTGAATATGATCAATGCTTCTGCTTCGGGTATCTCATTTGCTTTCAAATCTTCACAACCCTCAATTACTTTTTCTATTACATCAAAGTCGGGTGGCAATGAAAACCGGACTTTGGAACCTTGCGGAACAGCACCGCTGCAATAAAAAGAATGGTCGGCCCAGTCAATCATCAGGCCCGGCCTCATCACCGGGTCGCCTGATTCTCTTTGTAATTGCAAGGGAAATTGTGCTGCAACTTCAATGGAAAAGCTGCCATCATCTTTTATTGATAGTCCGCCATACTTTGCTGTAAGGTCAAGCACCGGTAAATCATCCACCGTAAAAACATGATTGCCCTCACTTTTTGTAACTGTTCTTACCGTACCTACAGCTTTCCAGCCACAAATGGCCCGGCCTCTCAGTTTAATTTTATCTTCATCAAAAGCCAGCATAACAATGCCCCTGCTGGTTTTTTTATTAGTGGTGAATACAAATTGCTCTTTAAAACTGAAATCATCACCGGCCATGCAGCCATGTATGTTTACATTTTTACCAACAACATCTTCAAAACCAAAAAGTAATTGCTCTGCATCCGTTTCCATATTGCTGCCGGCGATAAGAAATGAAGGGTGGGCAAAACGTTCTAAGGTTTTTGTTGCCATGCCTGCTGCTACTTCCCTGTAATTTTTGTTGGGGTAATCTTCAGAAAGAATAGTAAAGTAATCAGGGCTCATATCCAATAATAGTATGGCTGCAGAACCCGGTTCTAAAGCATCATCAATAAAACCACCATTGGTAGTGGCACCAAATATAGCAATGCCGGCATCATCTAATAATTTACAGATGGCATTAATGTCTTGTTTGATGGATACCAAGGCAATAGCCAATGTGGGATTGAAGCCATCGTTCATGCTTTCCTGTAATGCTGATTGAATTTCTTCTGTTGAAACTCCTTTAATTGATTTTGCTTTCATGATTTATTTCTATTGGTCTGTACGCAATAAATATTCTCCGGTATAAAAGGCTGTAAAGTCAATCTTCCTTTAATCCCTTGATCACCACATTCCCTGTTCCTTTTTTATCGCATGGATACGCAAAATCTTTTTGCCACGCTTTTGTTGTGTTGATGGTTGTATAGAACTCATCTAAATACTTTGTTACGGTCTTGAGATATTTCTCATCGAGCAAAGGGCAACCGGTATAAAGTTGATAGATCTCCGGTTTCAATTGATTGAAGTGTGCAATCACCGGTTCAAATACGTTCAGATCCTGTACACAATAGCCACGGTAACGGCGCTGCCGAACCGAACTCATGTGTAACTCTTCTGCAGGTAATGCATAAGGTGCACTTACAATACCTGCATGATCAAAATCGTATGGAACTGCATAAGGTGTAGTAGTTTCATTTTTAGCCAGGAACTTAATGTTCTGCATGTATTGAGTGGACCAATCGGTATTTCCAATCATGTACTGAAATACCGCCATGGTTAAAAATTCCGTTTGCTGTGTTTGCTGCGGCTGCAGTTTTTTTTCAACTGCGATCAATTGATTTCGTTTGGCCATTTGCGCTTCTTCTTCGAGCAGGATGCCGTAAAACGATGAAGCCTGTTTCTTCGTTCTTGCATCTTCCAATATTACTTTCACCAATCTTGCTCTGAAACTTTTTGGAGTAACGAGATTATACATTTTATATGCCAGCCATTCCCTGATGATATATTCATCGCCTTTGCAGGGCATCACCAGTTTTAATTTCCGTTGTTCTTTAAAAATGGAGTTGAGATGAGGGCCTTCTTTTGCAAACTGAATGAGCAATGGAGGATATGAGCAGTTCCCGGAAGTTCTGCGAAAGTGTCCTCTTGTTTTTACATCCACCGGAAACTCAACAGTACTGTTGTTTGCTGATGCATACGAAAGAAGCAACGGAAAATTTTTAGGTTCACCGGAGCGATCGTTTAACAAGGCACGGAGATTTCCATTTAGTGTTATCTGCAATACTTCATCAGAGCCAAACAACTCTTCTGCAGGTTGTTTCACCTGTGCAGTTGTAAATGGCTGTGCCCATGTCAGGATCAAACAAAAAAAGAATATCATCGTAAAGCGGACTTCATGCCATTTCATATAAAAACAATTACAAGCGAATGTGGTTGTGGACCGTTTAAAGAGGGCAGGCAGATTAAAATTTATTCAGCAGGAGACAGAGCAATTGAATTGCTGTATAAGATAATAAAAAAACCGTTCTCTGCAGAACGGTTTAATCAGGAACAGTTAAGACAACTGTTTAAAATAATTTTTTCGGATTTCTTAATCGGCTGACAATGGCCGGTGAAGACACCGACCATGGCTGCGTTGAGACACCGACCATCTGTGCCCGCCGCCGTTGGTTCGGATACCAATAGCTTGCATGAGAATCAAAATTCTATTTCTTCTTCAACCGCTTTTCTAAAAATTCAAAAGTAGCCTCATAAGTCCGTATCCAGTTCCGGTGCAGCAACATAAAATGTACTTCGTCGGGCAATACCAATTGTTCAAAATATACATTCTGTTGACGAAGCTTTTCCATAATGTGCACTGTTTCGCTGAAGGGCACATTGCGGTCATCATCACCATGAATGAATAAAACAGGGCTTTTCCATCCTTTTACAAAATGCATGGGAGATGATTCAAAACTGATGCGGCCAATCTCTGCATGTTTTGTTGAATCGTACCAGGGAGCAAACGTTGGTAACTCATCGTTCCAGTTGTGTACACCATGTATATCAACACCGGCTGCAAACAGATCGCTGCGTTTGGCTAAACCATGTGCCGTTAAATAACCGCCGTAACTGCCGCCCCATAAACCAATGGCATCCTGATTTACATCTTTCCGTTCTTTTAAATATTCACCTGCACCAATCAAATCTTTTACTTCGCTTGCACCACTTACACCATAATTTAATGCTTCACGAAAATCCAATCCATAACCAATACCGCTGCGATAGTTTAATGAGAGAACAATAAACCCCCTTGATGCAAAGAGCTGATGCTCCGCATAAGCATTGCTGTAGTATGCGCCATAATTAAAGCCCAGCAACATTTGTCTTCTGCTTCCACCATGTAAAAAAATAACAGCGGGATATAGTTCGCCCTGCTTATAATTTGCCGGTAAAAAAAGTTGCGCCGGCACTTCCATGCCATCTGTTGCACGAATCTTGATGGCTTGGGGCGTAACAAGTTGTGTTGGAAATTCTTTTGGAAACAACTCTTTAGCAATATCAGCTACCGTTTCATTGTTATAAAACGCAGGCCAGGCGGGCCTTACAGCAGACGAATGCAACATGGCTATTCCATTGGCTGTAAGAGCGGGACTCCATTCAATTTGTTCTCCGGGAGTAATACATACAACAGAACCATCACTCAAGGTTACACGCCAGATATGTCTGCGATCAATATCATTGATATTGCTGGTATAAAACAATACCTGTTTGTTCGGCGATAGAATTACATTCTCCACTTCACCATCACCGGGGGTTAAAAGTTTGGTTGTTTGCTTTTCAATATCCAATGCATACAAATGCATCCACCCATCTTTTTCCCATGGAAAGATGAGTTGATTATTTGCTGCCCATAATAATTTATTATCAGCAACAGGCAAATCATCAACAAATACAGAACCTTTCCCTTCATGGGCTTTCCATATTTGTTTTGCGTCACCTGTAGTTACATTTAATAAACGGATGCTCCACGGATAACCTTCCCGTTTAGGTGTAAACGGAACATCTACACGAACATTTGGCTTACGAACATAAGCAATGAATTTACTGTCGGCACTCCACACAGGGTCACTGTCAATATCAGCAGAAGGATCAGGATACGAAATCTGTTTGCTCATGAAATTGTAAATGCCAATAAACGAATGATCGCCACGGTTACTTACAAATACCAGCTTTGTTCCATCAGGACTCCAGCGGATAGAACCTTGTGAACCTCTTGCCTGGAACAGCTTTTGCGGTTTGTTGTTTGAATCGGGAAGCGAAGCTGTCCAAACCTGTCCGCCATTTAAATAAACGATTGTTTTTCCATCGGGCGATACTTTTGGATAAAAACCGGGAGCAATTTTGCGTGAGCCTTTACCATCTTTATTGATCACACAAATCATCCGTTCGGTTGATTGCTGCAGTTGTGCCGGGTTTGCCGGTTCTCCCCGACCGTTAGCTGCATTACCACGAACAAAAACCAATTTGTTTCCATCGGGTGTAAAAGAAAGACTGTTCATGTCCATTCCATCATCACCTGTGTAGTTGGTAATTTGCTTTGTGTTGTTTCCCGATGCATCTGCAACAAATACATTGCGGCTTCCTTTATTATTAAACACCCATGCAATTTGTTTACCATCAGCACTTGCAACTAAACCGGAAGGAAATGCAGGCGATAGTAATTGTTGAATAGTTGTTTGTGCAAAAACATGCGTATGAATAAATGCAAACAGAAACAGAAGTCTCATAGTAAACGTTTAAAAAATTAGCGGAAGTATTTTTAACTGCTCAACAATAAACAACGGATTGCTCATCGGCCTATAAACTGTAAGTTACAAATGCCCGCATAATTGTTAAAATCCGGCAGACAAAAAACATCTTTTTATAACTGTGTTTATACGCCTTAAGAAATTTTGTCTTCAACAAAATACATGTCTACTGCTGTTTGGTCTTTGGTAGATATTTTACCACGATGGGTACATTGATACAGATGCTTCACCAATTCAAAAGTATTTCCCGAAATATTTACTTTTTCGGGAACACCCTGCTGTTCCATTTGTGAAGCAAGATTCACCGTATCGCCCCAAATGTCGTAAACAAATTTTTTGGTGCCTACCACTCCTGAAACAACTGAACCGGTGTGAATACCTATCCGGAGTTTAAAAGCAGGCAGGTCCTGTAAAATTTTTGAACGGTTTAATTCTGTAACAAATAGCTGCATGTCTTTTGCAGCTTTAATGGCATTCAATGCATGTTCTGTATCATCCAGCGGCAAACCTGATGCACACATATATGCATCGCCAATGGTTTTTATTTTTTCCATTCCATATTTGCTCGTGATGTAGTCAAAGCCACGAAAAATTTCATCTAATTGTGTGACCAATAAATCGGGAGTTAACTTTTTAGCAATCTTGGTAAAGCCTTCAATGTCTGCAAACAGCACCGATACGTTTTCATGGCGCCTTGCATACGATTTTCCAAACTTTTTTAATTCAGCCGCAATTTCTTCGGGCAGAATATTGAGGAGTAAGGCATCTGATTTTGATTTTTCAGATTCAAGCTGTTTTTTTTGTTTTTCAATTTCCTGTGTTCGTTGCATCACTCTTTCCTCTAACTGCTCGTTATAATTCTGCAGTTCGTGAATCAGCTTTTTATTATTGCGGCGCAACAGTACCGTTTCTATTGCATTGTCAATAGCAATCTTCAATTCATCTTTATCCCATGGCTTTGTAATATAGCGGTATACTTTGCCGGTATTAATAGCATCAATGATCGCTTCCATATCACTAAAGCCGGTTAAAATAATGCGCACATTATCGGGTTCTTCAGGTAGCTGTTTTAAAAACTGAACCCCCGTCATGCCGGGCATTCGTTGGTCGGTTACTACTACCTGAATATCGTTGTGATTAAAAATATCTAATCCTTCTTCGCCGCTTTGAGCAGTAAATACATGGTAGTTGCGGCGTAATGCAGCTCTGAAGGAGTTGAGATTATTTACCTCGTCATCTACATATAAAATATTGGTGGTACTTAATTCTTCCATTATGTATTGGGTGTTGTTGTTTTTTGCAGTAAGGGTAAAGTGATGATAAATTCTGCACCTTCTCCGGGCGAAGAAAACACTTCCATTTTTCCGTTATGTTTTTCAATGATACCGTAGCTGATGGATAAACCCAACCCGGTTCCTTTGCCCACTTCTTTGGTGGTAAAAAAGGGGTCAAAAATTTTTGATTTGATTTCTTCTGTCATTCCGGGTCCGGTATCTTTAATGGAGATGATGACATTGTTTTCACGGGTGAATGTTTTAATAAAAATCTTTCCTTCACCCTTGATCGCCTGTACGGCATTAGATAACAGGTTCATAAAAACCTGGTTGAGCTGACCGGGAAAGCATTCTATTTCAGGTATGTTGCCATACTCTTTTATAATTTCTATCCGGTCTCTGTAAGTACTGTGCAATAATGTTAAGGTAGATTCTACTCCTTCGTTCAGATTGGCTTTTTTAACATCATGCTGATCAATGCGTGAAAAATTGCGAAGTCCTTTTACAATTTCTGATGTGCGGCTGGCACCTTCTTCAATACCTTTTAATAAGTCGTTCACTTCAGTGAGAACATATTCAATATCTGTCTGTGCATTAAATTTTTCTACTTCTTCAAATTCGTTTTCAAGACCCTTTTCTTTTACTGTTTGTTTATACAACCTGATACACTTGATTAAATCGGCCAAATCATCTTTAAGCGGTTTAATATTGGCCGATACAAAATTGATTGGGTTATTAATTTCATGTGCAACACCTGCAGTTAACTGACCCAGGGATGCCATTTTTTCTGACTGAATCAGTTGCGACTGCGCATCTTTGAGATTATCCATTGTATCATTCAGCACCCTGTTTTTTATTTCAATCAGTTGTTTTTGTTTATCCAGTTCAAACATGTTTTTGGCAATTTCATTTTTTGCCTCCTCCACCATTTTTTTCTGTTCCTCAATTTCTTTAATGCTTGCAGTGAGTACATTGCTGATGGCTGCTTTATCAATCAGCGTACGGTGATATTTAAATTCAGCAATGTCGATATTTTTTTTAATTGCCTTTATTTCTTTATAAAGCAATTCTTTTACCTCTTCAGAGAGAGATAAATCTTCAGCAATTTTTATAAACTGTTCAAGCAAGCGTGTACTTCTGTTTTAGTTTTAGAATTAATTTTTTTCTTTTAAAATCACCATGGAGCAGGTTTCGTTATGAAAGTCGCACACGCTGTCTTTGGCTGTGCCAATTTCTCCATAAGTAAAAAACCCAATCAGCGGTTTGTTCCAGATGCCCCTTATCATATCGGCTTCATCACCCGTCATTGGTCCTAAAGCCATATGTCTTGCCTTGCAGGAGAACATGATTAATGCATCGGCTTCGGGCATCACAGGCTTTAAAGCACTGATCCGTTCTGTGGTTTTTTCAATCAAATCAAAACCTGGTTGTACCGAAAACTTCACTTTACTGCCTTGCGGAATACCACCTGCAAAAATTAATGCTCTGCTGTCAATATCCACCATCAGCGGTGCTCTTAATACGGTGTTGCCATTTTCTTTTGTAAGCTGCAACGGATACTGCGCAAAATTCTGTGCAATGATTTCAGCAGTATTATCAACGCTTTCAGTAAACTGAAAAAACTTTACAAACACATCTACCGCAGGTTCATCGTCAATGGTATACACGATATTTCCTTCCGATTTGGTAATGGTTTTTTCGATGCCGATATTATCCCAGCCACTGGTGGCCAGTCCCTGTACATTAATTTTATCTCCATCAACCACCAAACCAATAAGCCCGGTAGATGTTTCGAAATGATTACTGAATACAAACGATCCTTTCATGGTTAAATCGTCGCCGGCAAGCCCGCCATACAACGGAACCGTTTTATCTACATCCATAAAACCTTTGATAATTTGTTCGGCATCAATGGTTAACCCGCTTGATATAACCAATACTGATGGGTTGGTAAAAGACGCTTTGGCAAACAGTCCTAAATCATTGGCTACTTTGTATGTATTATCTGAAGCTTCGCTGAATAATTTGTAGTGGGTGCTGTTGATATCCAGCAACATCACCACCGTTGATTGTTCAATTACTTCCGAATCTATAATTTCTCCGGCGGTAGTGGAGCCAAAAATTTCCACCTTTTTTTCATTGAAAAAATCAACAAGCTCCGTTCTGTTTTGTGTAATGGAACAAAACACAATGGCCAGCGTTGGTGTAAAGCCATCGGCTGTTGCCTTTGCAAATTTTGATTTTATTTCATTAATGGAAGCTCCGAAAATATTTTTTGCCTTCATGTTGTTTAGTTTTAAACGATGAATAATAAATTATGGCTGTGCTTTTACCGTGGTTACAATTTGTTTTATATTTTCAGTAAGGATGTTGATGAGTTGCGGTATAAACGAACCGTTCACCGTATTACTTAACCAGGGGTTCATCACTGTAGAAATAATAAAGTTGATGGGATCATCGTAACCATCATTTCCTGCAACACACAAGCGTTGTCTTAAATTGTTCACCAGTAAATCGCCATTGTTTTCTCTTGTAAAAGAGGAAGATGTTACTACGATGGGTGTGTTTTGGGTATTGTTTTCGTAAGGCTTAAAACTAAAGGCTCTGTAAACTGCATCGTTGAGATCGTTTACTTTTTTCATGATGCTATTGGGTGTACCATCACTGTTGTAATAGTTGTACATGTAAGTAATGATGGTTTGATCGCCGCCCAGTTCTTTAAACAATGCAAACGCCTGCGGATCGGCCAGTAACTGCTGGTTCGATACATTTACAATGCGGTCCCGTATAAATTCATATTGCTGTTGTATTTGCGCCGGGCTTTGTCCTTGTTGAATAGCTGGTATAGGAATAAGCGGTACAACAAAGAACGGCAGCTTTTCAATATTTAAACAAACGAGTGCTGCATATAAACGTTTGGCATTAAAGAAACATTCACCGGATATTTTTCCGTAACCATCCATATTGGGTCGAATGACTTTATGGCTGAAATAAACGGCTGCTGCTGCGGCTCCGGGTTTTGAACCTTCTACTCCATAAACACCAACGGTAGGATCAACACCACCATGATACACTACGGGAGCAGTAAATGAAACCAGATTACGCATGGCAGAATTCCGGTAACACAAGCCACCCGCAGGGTAAGGCACGTATCCCGATTTATGCGGATCAATCGTTATTGAATCGGCTTTTTGCAACACTTTATACTGATCACTAACATACTTGCTCATGGGTAATGCTACTATAGCATCCTCTTCCATCAGTTTAAATGTAACAGGGTCGCTGTCATCGTTGCTGTTGAGCATTGTTTTATAATAACCACCCCAGGCAGCATCTGCATGAATTGCAAATTCAAGACCTTTCTGCCGGTATTCATCTCTAATGGCAAGAATGTCTTTGATGGGATCTACCTGGCTTTCTTCTGTGGTACCAATAATTGCCACCACATTTAATACAGGAATTTTATTCTGCAAACATTTATCTAATGCAACACGCAGTTGCGTTAAATCCATTCTTGCGTTGATGTCAACTATAATCGGCCACATATTATTGGCGCCAATTCCTAAAATAGCTGCTCCTTTTGGCCATGAATAATGACGTGTAGATGTACAGATAGATACAGGTGTTGCTGTAATACCCGGCAGGTATTTGCTGAGCATATCATGATAGCCAATATTCTGAACGGTATAGTTGGCAATGGTATTACTCACTGTAGTTAAATCAATATTATACTGCGATGATAAATTATTGGGTATGGCCAACACTTCATCAATGGGCAGGTTTACAATGGCCCAGTCGTCCAGACTAACTAACGGTACCGTAGAACCGTTTAATAACTGCACTTGAAAACCTTTTGCATTTACAAAAACTGCTTCTTTTAAGAGTGCTTCTTTTACACTTCGGGCATAAAACTTTAAATTCCTTGCCATCCACAAACCTTCCAGGTTGGCAACCGAACCATCGCAGGTAATATGTCCCCATGCATAAATTACATCATCAGGTGCTTTAAAATCACTTTCATTTTGACCGATGGGAAAAACAGTATAACCCAGCATTTTACACAATTCATTCCCCACATACATTTCCAACAAAGTGGTAACAGGCGATGCTTCTGCAGCCACATTATTTTGATTGTACATTAATGCAGCAAAGTAACCAAGCATGCCGGGGAGTGTGGTATCCCAAAGCATATGACCAATGGTACGCATGCTGAAGAACGTACCCGACTCCTGCAATTGTTTAATGAGCTTATCATATTCATACCCCATAAACAACATGGTTTCTTTAAACCCCTGTGATTTCTGGATGTCTTCATTAATATAGTCGGGATCTTCGGGGAAATAATTTTTTCTGAAATCAATATTTCCCTGGAGTGCAAAACCCATAAGCTCCAGCATAAACTTTGCATTACCGCCCCTTGTACCTAAGAAGAGCGCTTCAATGGTTTCGGCACCGGAGCCTTCCAGTTTTATTTTGGTTTCGGTAGACTGGCTGTTGTGGGCTGCTAATAAATTTTCAGCAAACAGTTCGGAATGCTTGTTAATGTAATGTTGCATGGCAAATCAACTTGATGATAAAATTGGTTAATGATACTTTTACAATTTGGCCGGGCAACGGAATAAAAAGCAGTGGACTTTTTTCCGGATAAGTAGTGTGATCGCTTTTGTAAGCGTGAATTTATCGGGTCACTTATTACCAAAAAAGAGTCAGGGTATTAATTGGAGGCTTTGGATACTATATTGGAAAAGCGGAAGGAAAATACTGTAGTAATGTAGTAACTATATTTTTATAAAGCTAATAAAAATTAAAGTAATTTTTATTATTACTTCATTGCCGGATGTGGTTTTTCAAAACAAACTTTCATATTATAATTACATGTTATATTCATATAAAGCAGTCCTGCAAAGCATTTCAGTTGAACAGGAGGGTGAACAATATGAAATCAGTACACGCTATAAAAGGAATGCCGGCAGGTATAACGCCCTTGCATAAACGCAAAAAGAAACATCCACAAATCTGTAAAAGAAAACACCACAATCAGGTTATACAAAAATACTGCAGTTGCTTTGTAGAAGCTTACAAAGCCGGCTATACTCTCTTGTATTATGAACCGGCAGCCAAATCAGAATTGAAACAATCTCTGAAAATTTTCCATACTCCATTTTCCTGTTTCCAGAGCTGAATGGATTTTCCGATGTCCTGGTTTTTACCACCGGGCTGGCTTAAAGTATATGCGGCCTGCACACCTACAACACCGATATTGCTGTAAACGATAGTTGAAGTGACATGATATTCTGTAAATCCCTGTTGAATATACTGCACCATAGTGGCTTCAATATTAGCTCTTCCTTGAACTGCAGGACCACCCGGCGCCATAAATTCGGCATCTTCGGTATAACAACCTGCAACTTGTGCAGCATTGCCATTGGCCATGCCTTGTTCAAAAATGCGGGTTCTTTCCACAATGGCCTCCCAGGTAGAATTAAGACCGGGTTCATTTGAATAGTTCATGTTTGTTTGATTTTGGGTTTAATTGATGTCCAACCCGGCGATATAAACCAAGGCTGGAGGTTTAAAAAGATGTATGCAGAAGTGGCTTGAAGAAGTTGGCAGTACTAAACTGATTTTTTATTTTATAAATTTGATTGCAAAGTAAGGTATTAAATATTTTGATGAAAAGAAATTTGTTTAAAATTATTCATTGGCTTTAAACACCCTGATAAAATTTCCACCCAATATTTTTCTGATGTTTTTTTTGCTGTAACCTCTTTCAAGCAAAGCTTTAGTGATAAGGGGGTAATCTTCCACCCCGTTTAATTCCAATGGAGGTGCTTCAATGCCATCAAAGTCGCTGCCCATACCTACATGATCAATACCCACCAGCTTTACAATATAATCAAGATGATCAAGTAAAAGGGATAATGGCGGACGTAACTCATCCATTTCGCTTTTATATTTTTCTGATACCATCATCAATGCATAATCTTTTTGTTTGCCTTCCTGAACAAGCTGATTAATTTCAGTTTGATGCTGTTGTATAAACGCATTGCGTTTTAGTTCGTAGGTACTGTCAATAAATCCTGCATAGAAATTTAAAAACACCACACCACCGGTTTTAGCAATGGCTTTAATCTGATCATCTTTTAAATTGCGGCGATGCGGACAAAGCGTCCACACACAGCTATGCGATGCAATGATTGGTTTGCTGCTGATCTTAATGATGTCCCAAAATGTTTGTTCACCCACATGACTCACATCAACCATTACACCCAACTCATTCATGCGTTTAATAACACTATTTCCAAATTCAGTAAGACCCTTTTTTCTTTCGGGGGCTTTCAAAGTCTCTCCGCCAGCTGGCGGAGGAGATTTAGAGGGGGCCTGGGAGGCCGTCTCATACGCCGCACTCGTGGCCCAATCAGTAGAATTATTCCAGGTAATGGTCATGTAGCGCATACCTCTTTTATAGAATGCATCGAGTTTGCCCAGATCGTTTTCAATCATATGACCGCCTTCAACACCTAACATGGTTGCCAGCTTTTTTTCTTTCAATGCTTTTTGCAGATCGGCAGGAGTATACACCATCATCATTTTTGAAGGATTGCGCCGCACCCATTCATACACACTGTCTATTTCTCTGTTAGCATAGTTGAATGGATTCGTTTGTTCCCCATCGCAGAAAATAGAAAATTGCTGTACATCTAATCCTCCTTCAAAAATCCTGTTAAGATCAGAATGAGTTTTTCCTTTGAGGTTGGTATCAAACGCCAGTTTTTTTTCAATGGCCGATGAGGGGATGTCGTTGTGTGTATCTGCCAATACGGCTCTATTATGTATTTTTTTATATTTCTGACTGAAACAAAAAAAAGGAATAAGTAAAAGAAGCAGTGTACGTAGAAACATGCGATTGAAAGATTGTAAGTTTGGGGTTAAGTTATATAAAATGTTGCAGTTGATTCAAATAAAAGAAGAAGGCGTTTTGATGGATGAGATCAGAACGCTGTTTCGTGCATACGAACAGGAACTGGATGAAAACCTGTGCTTCCAAAGTTTTGAAGACGAGCTGAAAGATCCGCTGAAGAAATACGGACCGCCACTTGGTGTTTTATATATTGCTACATGGAATAATGAAGCGGCAGGTTGTATTGCGTTGATGCCTATTGCAAACAACATTTCGACTCCCGTAAAAGACGGGACAGGTTCGCTCAATGTTGCAGCAGATGCTTCGACTCCCGCTGAAGACGGGACAGGTTCGCTCAGCATTACCTGTGAAATGAAACGACTTTATGTAAAGCCGGAATTCCGGAAACATAAAATCGGTAAAGCATTGGTTGATCAATTGCTGCAGGATGCCGAACGGCTTGGTTATGAAAAAATGAAACTGGATACGTTGCAGAAACTGCAACCTGCAATTGGCTTGTATAAAAAACATGGCTTTGTTGAAACCACAGCCTATTATGAAAATCCGTTGGAGGGAGTGGTGTATATGGAGAAAAGGCTGGGCCTCTCTTCCCTTCCTTCTCTCCGGTAGAGAGAAGGCGGTGCTTCAAACAAATCCATTCTATTATTTCTTCCACTTCAGCATAGAAAAAAATTGAGCAATACTCATTAGATTAAAAAAGTGAGGTTTTGTGCGTTGCAAGTCTCCCCCTCTGGGGGAGATTTAGAGGGGGCTTGTTTTCTCCCCTACAAACCACTGCTCTTTATTTTTAAACAATACATTGAAAGTTGTTAAAGAACCATAGCATCTGGTGATGTATTGCTGGATGTTTACTTTTTCTTCATCACTCAAATTTTTACTGCTGTTGATGTTTTGTTCCAGTACACGAAGTCTGTCACGCAGCATTACAATCTTGTGAAAAAAATCTTCAACAGGAATTTCTTTGGGCTTGAGTGATTTGTCTTTTGGCTGTAACAACATTGTGCCACCTTCCCATTTTTCACCCAACGGAACAACTTCACTCACGCCATTCCACAACCGTAAAATTTTCAACAACGATTTTTCCACTTCGCTGTGCGTTTCAATTTCTTCGGTTACATTTTCGGGAATGATCTCATCTAAAGCAGGATCGGTTTTATCAATTTCTTTTACACCGCTGTTGATAAACGAGATGAGATACGTTGCATAACGGATACCAACAATAACACCGGGACCGTGTTGTGTATGTTGCAGGCGTGTACCAATACCGAGAGTTGTTTGTTCCATAAAGAAATTTAGAAATGAAAAATACAAATCATTCTTTAATCTTAAACCAAAACGAACCACCATGCTGCTCCACGCCCGGCAACTCTTTCCACACCGGTTGCAAAATTTGTTTTAACTCTTCATCTTCACTTATATAAAAATTGGCTGCAAGAATTTCATAACGATCAGGATTACTTAACAGCATTGTTGCCAGCATGTATTGCTCTGCATAAAAACGCTTGCACATATTTTGCGGATAATCGTAGGGCAGATAAATATCATGCACCTGTACAATCACTCCTTTTTTCAACCGGGGAATTACTTCCATAAAAAACCATTGCACATCGCTGTTGGCATGTAAGAGGTGAGAGCCATCAAAGAAAAGTATATCATCTGCTTCCAGTTCTTCAAACAAAGAAAGCGGTGCTTGCTGTAATGAAACGTTCAGCCATTCATCTGCAACTGCTGCAATTTCTTTTCGGGGTGATGGATCAATACAGGTAATACTGCAATGAAGATGTTGTTCCCGTTTTGCTTTTGCAGCCATCTTGGTACTGGTACCACTGCCAATCTCCAGATAACGCTCCGGCTTAACAGCAGAAAGTATGCTGTAAAGCATCAGCATATCTAAACCGGGCAAAAACTGATTGTTAAAACCGGGTTCAGTTGCAGAGGCAGTTGACTGATCATCTTTTATGCTCAGAAAAACAGATTTCATTTCTAACGCCTGTTGCAGTAATTGCACATAATTGTTTTTATGCAGTTCAATGAGCTGTAATAATTTTTGGTGCGGCTGCTCTTTTGTGTAAACAGGAGCAGGCTGCACAGCATAATCTAATTGTGCCAGTCTGTTGGGTCTTAAAAAAGCATTGTATATTTTCCTGAGCTGCTGCATCTGTTCTGTTTAAATTATCCTCAAAGTAAATCTTTCTTTTAAAAAGGTTTTATCTTGCTGATTTGTATTGTTGAAAGTAACCTGTAAAAATCATTCATGACGCAGCTGTTCAATACCGGTATTTTATTGAATCTTAAACGCTTAATTAAGAAGCTGCCCATTGCTGTTACCCGTAACCAGCAATACGATGTACAAACCAAACAGATCATTCAACAGGTTTGCAAGCCCGAAAGCAATACCATTGATGTTGGCACACATGCAGGAGACATTCTTGATCTGCTCATCCAACAATCGCCCGATGGTGTTCATTTTGGTTTTGAACCCATTCCTGTTTTATATAATTCATTGCTGAAAAAATATACCGGCAATGATCATGTACAATTGTTTGATGTGGCATTAACCAATGAAGCGGGTGAAACCAGTTTTAATTATGTAACCAGTAATCCATCGTACAGCGGCATCAAAAAAAGAAAGTACGATCGAAGCAACGAAACTGATACCGTTATTACAGTGAAACAAAATCTGCTCGATGAACTCATTCTACCTTTCAATAAAAAAATTGATTTTATAAAAATTGATGTGGAAGGTGGAGAGATGGCCGTATTAAAAGGAGCTGCTGCATTAATTCAACGGGATCGTCCGGTGATTGTATTTGAATGTGGACTTGGCGGAACAGATGTGTATGATACAACCCCTGAACAACTCTATGATTTTTTTCAAGAGCGTGGTTACCGTATTTCTTTGATGAAAGATTTTCTGCAATCAAAAAACTTTTTCAGCAAACAAGCCTTTGCAGAGCAGTATTATCAAAAGTTGAATTATTATTTTGTAGCCTCTCCTCCAGGGAGTGCCTGTCCCGCCTAAGCGGGAGGTTAGGGGTGGGTCATCGCTCCCTCCTCGCAATAAACCGCTTCGCCGTTTCCTGTATGTATAAATACAGTTCAATATCCAGGATCTGCGTCAGCAAATCATACTCTGGCCGGTAAAGCTCCAGGTATTCATCCAGCAACGCACCTTCTTTTAATGAAGTTAAACGCTGCACAATATTTTTGTTGAAACGATAATTAATATAACGGTCCTGTTCTTCTTTAATCAACCTTTGTTGAAACAACGCCATGCTCTTGTTTCTTCTGAAACGGAACACATTGATCAAAGCATCCAGATCAATACCTGCACTGGTGCCTGCTTCAGCATTTGCTCCCGTAAAACGCAATCCGCTTCTGTCGTTGTTAAATACTTTGTCGTATTGCAAACGGTTTTCAATAGAATCCTGTCGTCTGTTTTTTCCATACACAATAATTTCTTTCAGTTGTTTGTACCTGCCGGGCACATGTAAGCTGATGGAAATATCAAACGCAGAAAAATCACGGATAGCTGCAACAGCAAACTTTTGAGTGGGTTTGTTGCGAAAGAAAAAGAATACCGAATCTTTTTCGCCCACATAAATGCTGTAGTTGCCTGCACTGTCGGTAAAACTCATGGTACCACAAGTGCATATCACCTGCACACCCATTACCAGATTGCGTTTGGTACTGTCGTACACCGTTCCGTTTAACTGAATTTGTGCAGTGGCGGTTTGGGTAAACAGAATGACTGTTATATAAAGGAGTAACTTTTTCAAAACTGTTGCAATGATAAACCCTTCGGTTGAAAAAAGCAGTTCTGTCTCTTCATTTTAGGATGCTTTTATAAAACAAGCAGTTTTTCGATTTCTGCAGCAAAATGTTTGTGCTCTAAAGCATGAATGCGTTGCGCCAGCGTATCAGGTGTATCATCGGGCTTTACTTCGCACTTTGACTGAAAGATGATTTTGCCGTGATCATACAATTCATCTACATAATGTATACTGATGCCGCTTTCAGTTTCTTTATGTTCAATTACTGCTTCATGTACAAAGCGACCATACATTCCTTTACCGCCATAGTTCGGCAATAAAGCAGGGTGAATATTAATGATGTGCTGCGGATAAGCCCTGATCAATGCAACTGGGATCTTCCATAAAAAACCAGCCAGTACAATAAAATCGATCTGTTGTTCTTTTAATTCATCCACATAGGCATTGCCACGAAAGAATTGTTCTTTTTCAATGAGCAGTGTTGGTATTGTATGAGTTTCCGCAATCTGTAAAACACCGGCCTGTGGTTTGTTGCAAACAATCAACGCAACGGTTACTTGCCCGTGGTTTTTAAAATGTTCAATAATTTTTTGTGCGTTGCTGCCTGCTCCTGATGCAAAAAGGGCTACTCGTGTCATCTGGTTTTTTTATTGTTCGTTTTGGCAGATGGAACATCCACCATTCATTTTTCTTTTTTTTGAATTGAAGAAGCTCATTTCATTGCGTGCAAAATTGTAACTTTCTGCAATGCTAAAACTATTTCTTTTTTGTACCCTGATGATTATAGTTCATCAACTTCCTGCACAATACACAATCTGTAATGGCAAATCCTATGCTGCTCCATCTTTTTCTGCTTCAGCTTTACAACAACTGAACGATCAGTTGCAGCAGGCTATAATAAATTACCAGACCGACAGCAGCAAGGCAGATCATATTATTTGGTATGGACGAAGGTTGGCTTATCTGGCCCGGTACGACGAAGCAATTGCTGTTTTCAGCAAAGGAATTGCACTTCATCCCACCGATGCAAGAATGTACAGGCACCGTGGACATCGTTATCTTACTACCCGTTGTTACAATAAAGCCATTGCCGATTTTGAAAAAGCGGCAGAGTTGATCAAAGGAAAGGAAGATGAGATAGAGCCCGATGGCATACCCAATGAAAAAAATATTCCTACCAGTACGCTGCAGTCCAACATCTGGTATCATCTGGGACTGGCTTATTATCTGCAAAACAGTTTAGAGAAAGCAGAAGCAGCTTACAGGCAGTGTTTACTGGTTTCAAATAACCCTGATATGTATGTGGCAACTGCTAACTGGTTGTACATTACTTTATGGAAAGAGGATAAAGTAAAAGAAGCTACTGCTGTACTTAAAAAGATTAAAAAGAAAATGAACCTCATTGAAAACACCGATTACCATACCATCTTATTAATCTACAAAGGGCTGCAACGCCCGGCTGAAATAAGAACAAAGTTTTTAGATGAAACCCACCCCATGTCGAACCCGGCAATTGGTTTTGCACTTGGTAATTATTATATCAGCATTGGTCATGCTGCAGAAGGAGTAGATCTGTTGGGCAGAGTAATAGCAGGCGGACAATGGGGGAGCTTTGGTTATATGGCGGCTGAAATGTTGCTGGAAGAGTTAGGACAACGTTAGCAGCTTTCCTTCTTTTTCCCCCACGTGTAAAGAACGGTGCAGTATAATATATCTAAACTTGAGTGACTGCAAATTCAACACAAAGAACAAACTCTCCATTTTTTTAAAACTTATTAAATAAGTTGGCTTTGTGTTATGCAAAAGTCCCCCTTTGGGGGATTTAGTTGGCTTTCTTTACCAATCCCATTCGCTTACCCATTTTACGGAGATAGTTGCTGAAAAAACGAAACTGTCCAAACGGAAAACTAACCAGCATTACCATCATCGGCCATAGCAACGTAACAAGTAAAATGTACACCGGCACTGCAATCCAGGGATTTTCAATGCCGAACAATGGCATCAATCGCTTGCCTGCATAACCTGTTAAGCTGCCACCAATGGCAAATGTGCAGAGGATAAGGAGTAATTGCCAACCGCTTACTTTCCATTTGTTACGAAGCCTTTGAAACATGCGTACAAAAATGGGCGAAAAACTTTGTTTAACGTTCTGCGGTTACAGAAAACTTTTAAAAGTGAATTTTTTTTTTGACCGATTCACAAGTTGTTGATGAAAGAGGATGAAAATGTTCATGTTACAAGTCATAACTAAGTAAAAAATTTTTTCAATGTGTGGATATTATGTCAGTATCCTCCCCTAAATTTGCAGCCTGTACACACAGGATATTCTTCCTAATCACAATAGGTTCCAGAACGTTATGAATCAACCAAAATTATTACTCCGCAGGTCGCTCACTTTTTGTTTGGTACTTGTTTCATTATTCATGGCCAATCAGGCTTTTGCGCAGGATGGCAAAGCATTGTTCCAGGCTAACTGTGCAAGCTGCCATGCGGTTGGAAAAAAATTAACCGGTCCTGCATTGGCCGGCTTAGAAGGAAGGGGCTCCTGGAGCGACCGTAAAAAATTATATGCCTGGATCCGTAACCCGGCAGGTTTTGCAAAAACAGATGCATACGCCGCAGGGTTAATTAAAGAATATGGTGTGTTGATGACCGCTTTCCCCGGTTTGAGCGATAAAGAAATTGATGCGGTTGTTACACATGTAAACACAGAAGCGAATAAGAAACCCGATTTGCCTCCAGGCGATCCTACCTTAGTTGAAGAAGAAGATAACTCACTTCTCTACGGTATACTTGCATTGGTTCTTGCAGTCATTGCATTGATCTTATTACAGATTAACAGCAACCTCCGCAAGTTAACTGATGAAAAAGAAGGTGTAAACCGTCCCGAGCCGGTTGCTTTCTGGAAAAACAAAGCCTACATGGCTACGTTAACCATTGTTCTCTTTATTGTAGCAGGATTTTTCCTTGCACAGGGAGCAATTGGTTTAGGCCGCCAGACAAATTATCAACCGGAACAACCCATTTACTATTCACATAAAGTACACGCAGGTGTAAACCAGGTAAACTGTTTATACTGTCATGGTGGTGCAATGGAAGGCAAGCATGCCAACATTCCCAGTGTAAATGTGTGTATGAACTGCCACATGGCCATTAACGAATACAAGGGACCAAAGATGGTTCGTGAAGATGGTACAGAAGTAAACGGTACTGCCGAAATTCAAAAATTATATAGCTACGCAGGTTGGGATCCTGCAACAAATAAATATACCAAACCGGGTAAGCCAATTGAGTGGATCAAGATTCACAACCTGCCCGATCATGTGTATTTTAATCACTCACAACATACAAAAGCAGGTGGTGTACAATGCCAAACCTGTCACGGTGAAATCCAGAACATGGGCGAAGTATTCCAATTCAGCAACCTGAGCATGGGCTGGTGTATTAACTGTCACCGTGAAACCAATGTGAAGTTTAAAGAGAACGGTTTCTACAGCATGTACGAGAAGTTCCATAACGACATTAAGAACGGAAAAATGGACAGCGTAACGGTTGAAAAAATTGGCGGAACAGAGTGTCAGAAATGTCACTATTAAAAAATTTGAAAAGTTGAAAATGTGCTGATGTGGCGATGAAATCATTTTCAAATTCTCAAATCTTCAAATCTTCAAATTTTCAAATTAGCTATCAAGCAAGCATATGAGTAAAAAATATTGGCAAAGTTTCGGAGAGCTGAACAATACAAAGGCATACAATGCAGATGCAGAGAATGAGTTTAAAGAAGATCTGCCTTTTGAAATGGACGACAGCGGTGCAAAAGCACCCCGCCGTGACTTTCTGAAATATCTTGGTTTCAGCACCGCCGCTGCTACCCTTGCAGCCAGTTGCGAAATTCCGGTAAAAAAAGCCATTCCTTTTTTAAACAAACCTGCTGATATTGTACCTGGTGTTGCTAATTATTATGCCACCACGTTTGTGCAGGATGGTGATGTTGTTCCGGTGTTGGCGAAAGTGAGAGATGGCCGTCCTATTAAGCTCGAAGGAAATGAAATGGGCTTTACCAAAGGCGCTACATCTCAACGTGTACAGGCTTCTGTGTTAAGTTTATACGATACGGCACGTGTTCGTTTCCCAATGGAAAAATCGGCCGATGGTTTTAAAGAAGCTCCGACTTACGAAGCAGTAGATAAAAAAATTGCCGCTGCATTAGCTGCTGCAGGCAGTAAACAAATTGTATTATTAAGTTCTACCATCAACTCAGCTTCTGTAGCAGCAGTGATTGATGAGTTTAAAGCAAAATATCCCAGCTTCAAACATGTAACATACGATGCTGTTTCTTACAGCGGTATGTTGCAGGCCAACGAAGTTTCTTACGGCAGCCGGTTTATTCCTTCATATCATTTCGATCAGGCAAAAGTGATTGTAAGTTTTGGTGCCGATTTCTTAGGAACATGGCTCAGCCCTGTTGAATTTGCAAAACAATTTGCAGCAGGAAGAAGAATTGATGAGAAAAACCCAACCATGAACCGTCACTTTCAGTTTGAAAGTATGTACAGCATGACGGGTGCAAGTGCCGATGAACGTTATACACACAAACCAAGTGAACTGGGTGCTGCTTTATTAGCACTCTATGCAAAAGTAGGTGGAGCAGTTACTGCGCCTGCCATTGCAGATAAGCGTTTGGCTGCAGGCATTGACGCTGCTGCAAAAGAATTACTGGCAGCTGCAGGTAATGCACTTGTTGTTGGCGGAAGTAACGATGTAAACGCACAAATTTTAATTAACGCTATTAACGATAAGATCGGCGCAAATGGCAAAACGATCAACTTTGGTACAACTGTAAATTACCGTAAAGGTATTGATGCCGATATGGAGTTACTGGTGAACGACATGAACGCCGGTAATGTTGCTGTTGTGCTTGTACATGGTGCAAACCCTGTATACACCTATCGTGACAGTAAGAAATTTGCAGATGGATTAAAGAAAGTGGCGTTGTCTGTTTCCTTCAACGAAAGAGAAGATGAAACAACCGAACTCTGCAATTATGTTTTACCTGATCATCATTTCCTGGAAAGCTGGGGCGATGCAGAAGGTAAAAGCGGTTATCTCTCTTTTATTCAGCCTACTATTCATCCGTTATTTAAAACAAGATCATTTGCTACTTCCTTGTTGAAGTGGAGTGGAAGTACAGTTGCTGATTACGAAACTTATTTTAAGAACTACTGGATCACTAAACTTGGCGGACAGCTTGCTTTCGATAAAGCATTACAGGATGGTATTATGGAACCCGCTGCTCCGGTTGTTGCCGGTGCTTCTTTCAACGGATCTGCATTAACAGATGCTTTTGCAAAATTGAGCGCTGTAAAAAAAGCAGAGAAGTACGAACTGGTGATTTATCAGAAAGTAAGTATTGGTGATGGTAAAATGGCCAACAACCCCTGGTTGCAGGAAATGCCCGATCCGATTACAAGAGCCTGCTGGGATAATTATGCAGTAATTTCTCCTGAAACGGCTAAGCAGTTTGGATATGAATCATCATCTGAATTAGATGCGTACGAAGTAGAACCACCAAAGCGTGTAATAAAAGTAACTGCCGGTGGAAAAACAATTGAACTTCCGTTAATCATTGTTCCCGGTACAAATAATCATACGGTTGCTATTGCAACAGGTTATGGCCGCAGCAAAAAAACAGGAAGAGCTGCTTTTGGTGCAGGTAAAAATATTTATCCAATGGTTGGCTTTAACGGCCAGACATATGAATACACTGTTGGCGATGTAACAATCGAGAAGACAGATGACATGTATGACATTGCTCAAATGCAGACACACAGTACCTATGGTAACCGTGTGGAAGTAGTGAAAGAAACCAGTCTTACTGTACTTAAAAAAGATCCCAAACATTTCCTCAACGAACGCTATGCTGAGTTGAAAGATTATGGCGGTGTGGATCTGGAAAAATTTGAAAAAGAAGGAACACTGTATCCTGTATTTGATAAGCCCGGCATTAAATGGGGAATGAGCATTGATCTCAACACCTGTAATGGTTGCGGCGCCTGTGTGGTAGCATGTAGTGCAGAAAACAACGTTTCAGTTGTTGGTAAAAACCAGGTGGCGAAATTCCATGATATGCATTGGTTACGTATTGACCGTTATTTCAGCGGCGATATGGAAAATCCTGATGTGGTATTTCAACCCATGCTTTGCCAGCACTGTGATAATGCTCCTTGTGAAAACGTTTGTCCGGTAGCAGCAACCAACCACAGCAGCGAAGGGTTGAACCAGATGACGTATAACCGTTGTATCGGTACGAGATATTGTGCCAACAACTGTCCGTATAAAGTACGTCGCTTTAACTGGCACGACTGGAATGGTGCAGACAGCTTTAAAGACAATCAGCAACCATTGGTTGAGTACGGAAGAATCAATGAAGTAACGCTTGACATGAACGAAGAGCTTACACGCATGGTGTTGAATCCGGATGTAACTGTCCGCAGCCGTGGTGTAATTGAAAAATGTTCTTTCTGCGTACAGCGTTTGCAGGAATCAAAACTCAATGCAAAGAAAGAAAGCCGTCCGATGGTTGACAGCGATATTAAAACTGCTTGTCAGCAGGCTTGTCCTACCAGTGCAATTGTATTCGGTAATATGAACGATAAAGAAAGTGCTATCCGCATTACACGTACAAAAGAAGCAGTGAACCGTACTTATTATGTGCTGGAACAATTGCACGTTATGCCAAACGTAAGTTATATGGCAAAGGTGAGAAACACAGAACGTACAGTTGGTAATCACGAAGAAGGACACGAGGAAAAGCACGAAGAGAAAAAAGAAGCAACAGAAGCAGCACATTAATAAGCCCCCTTCCGACTTCCCCCAAAAGGGGAAGCCATCAAAGCACAGCCCTTGCCTGCTTTTGATGTTAAGTAAAGGAAGGCTGTTTGAAGTGTGTTGAGTAAAGAATATATGAAGAAGCGGAAGGTTAAATAGCCAGGATTAGAGATGGAGCACCGCTCTTTCTCTTTTGGAGAAAGAGGAGCCAGCCCGGATGAATCCGTTCGGACGGGGAGAAAGAGGCCAGCGTGGCCAAATAGAATTGGAAATGTACAAGTGTGCGACGCAACAGAAGATGAACAAAGAATCTGGAGCTAAGTACAAAAAATAAACCAAAGCAATCAGTGAAAGCTGACTGCTAAAAGCGAAAACAAGTATGTCATTACTACGGTACGAATCACAGGTTAGGGAACCATTGGTTGATGGTCATAAAACCTACCACGATGTTACAGAGGATATTTGTAAGCCGGTAGAAGCCGCACCATCACGTTTGTGGTGGATCGGTTTTATTATTTCCGTTGCTTTACTGCTGTTTGGTGTAGTGAGTTTGTATAAAGAAGTAGTGTATGGTACGGGTATGTGGAACCTGAACAAGACTGTGGGTTGGGGTTGGGATATTACCAACTTCGTGTGGTGGGTAGGTATTGGTCACGCCGGTACATTGATCTCTGCTATCTTATTGCTCTTCCGCCAGGGATGGAGAACAGGTGTAAACCGTGCGGCTGAAGCCATGACCATCTTTGCGGTAATTTGTGCGGGCCAGTTCCCGATCTGGCATATGGGTCGTGTGTGGATGGCGTTCTTTGTAATGCCTTATCCAAATACACGTGGTCCATTGTGGGTGAACTTTAACTCACCATTGTTATGGGACGTATTTGCGATCTCTACTTACTTTACTGTATCTCTTTTATTCTGGTATAGCGGTTTGTTACCTGATATGGCTACGCTTCGTGACCGTGCAAAAAAGAAATGGGCAAAAGCATTTTATGGTGTTGCTTCTTTCGGATGGTCCGGTTCTACAAAGCACTGGCAGCGTCATGAAAGTTTATCGTTGGTGTTGGCTGGTTTAAGTACACCACTTGTATTATCTGTACACACTATTGTATCGTTCGACTTTGCCACTTCGGTTATTCCAGGTTGGCATACAACCATCTTCCCTCCATATTTCGTTGCGGGTGCCATCTTCTCCGGTTTTGCCATGGTGCAAACGCTGATGTTGGTTACACGTAAAGTGATGAACCTGCAGGATTATATTACCATCAGCCACATTGAAAATATGAACAAGGTAATTGTGTTAACCGGTTCTATTGTGGGTTGTGCTTACTTAACAGAGTTGTTCATGGCATGGTACAGTGCGGTGAAATATGAGCAAGACATTTTCTTTAAATATCGTATAGCCGGTCCTTACGGATGGAGTTATTGGTTGATGATGACCTGTAACGTAATTACGCCGCAGTTGTTCTGGGTAAAGAAATTACGCCGCAACATTGCGTTTACATTCTTGATGAGTGTGGTAGTAAACATCGGTATGTGGTTCGAACGTTTTGTGATCATCGTATCATCACTCTACCGTGATTACTTACCATCATCATGGAGTGTGTATTATCGTCCTACAATCTGGGAAATTGGTTTCTACATGGGATCGTTTGGATTGTTCTTTACCTGTTATTTCCTGTTCTCGAAATACTTCCCTGTAATTGCCATTGCTGAGATCAAACATATTCTCAAGAAGAATGGCGAAAGCTACAAGGAACAAATGGATCCGATTGAAGCGCAAACAGTAGAACAGTTTGCACATGAACAAGCGCATTAAGAGGCCCCCTAAATCCCCCAAAGGGGGACTTGCCAGACACAGGGCTAACTTATTTGAAGATGTTGATTAAGATTGTAGAGATTGAATAGTATAAAGAAGAAAAGTTGAAATAATAGTTCACAAGCTCGCAGCTAACAGCTAACAGCCAAAAGCTAAAATAATATGTCTGTAAAAAAATTTGTAGTCGGTTGTTTTGATGATGAAAAAACATTGTTCCCTGCGGTGAAAAACACACGCAAGGCAGGTTACAAGATTCATGATGTGTACACACCGTTTCCGATTCATGGTTTAGATCATGCAATGGGTTTGCGTGATACCAGCTTACACACAGCCGGCTTTATCTATGGTATGACGGGTACAACAACCGCTCTCACTTTTATGAGCTGGGTGTTTACAAAAGACTGGCCATTAAATATTGGTGGTAAACCAAATTTGCCTTTACCTGCTTTTATTCCGATTGTGTTTGAGTTAACGGTATTGTGTGCAGCAGTAGGAATGGTACTTACGTTTTGCTATTTATGCCAGTTGGCTCCTTTTGTACGGAGAGATCATTTTCATTTAAGAGCTACAGATGATCTGTTTGTGATGCCGATAGAGATTACCGAAAAAACAAATGCAGAAGAAGTAAAAGCGTTTTTTAAAAGTGCAGGTGCAGTAGAAGTGTTTGAAAAATCAGCCGAAACAGGTTGGTGGCTTGGGCGCTACGACTCAACCAAAAAAGCATTTGAAAAAGAAGAAGAAATTGTTACAGCATAAAAAAATTGACATGCGTTCAACAAAGATTGTTACAGCGGGATTTATTACAGTATTGTTTGCAGCAGCATCCTGCAACAACGGTGTACGTCGTGAAACGGGGCGTATTTACATGCCGGATATGGCTTACAGCCGTGCGGTAGAAACTTATGCCGATCACAGCAACCTTACAGAAGCAGGTATCTATTATGATGCTACTCCTGTTGCAGGTACAGTTAAACGTGGTGATGTAGCGTATTTCCCATTGGCAATAGACAAAGCAGGAGATACTACCAATTATAATGCATCAAAACAAATACAGAATCCTGTTCCTGCTTTGAACGAAAAAGAAATGGCAGAAGCAAAACGTTTGTACAACGTGAACTGCGGTATCTGTCACGGTGAAAAATTAAATGGTAATGGTCCTTTGTATAAAGAAGGTAATGGTCCTTATCCTGCAAAGCCTGCAACATTAGTTGGCGATGTAAAATATGAGACAATGCCTGCAGGACAAATGATGTATTCACTTACCTATGGTAAAAACCTGATGGGAAGTTATGCAGCACAATTAAGTACAAAGCAACGTTGGATGGTGATTCATTATATCAAGAGCATGCAGCCGGGCGGTAAAGCAGTGGCAACAGAAGCAACAGCTCCTGCAGTTGATTCAACAAATGCAACAAAATAAATTAAGTACAACCAAAACGAATCTTCAACTATAAACGAACTTCAATGGCACTGAAAGAGCAATTTGAAATACCGGGCGGACTTAAAAAATGGAGCTATGCATTGATGGGTGTGGGTGCATTAACACTTATACTCGGCATTGTATTCCTGCATCCTTTTTCCGGTGGTCATGGCGAAGCACATGGAGCAGAAGCCTACGGGGCAACAAAATTCTGGATGGCACTGATGCATAACAGCATCTTCTGGTTGCTGGTGGTAGCCTCAAGCTTTTTCTTTATTTGTGCAACCACACTTGCACAAGGTGGATGGCCGCTTGCGTTTCGTCGAGTGCCAGAAGCTATTTCAGGTGGCATGAACGTATTGGGTCCTGTTGCGCTTGTTGTATTACTGGCCTATGTATGGATTTCTGATGATCATCATATCTACCATTGGAAAGATGCAGCACACCTCGATGAAAAATTAAAAGCAAAAAGCGGATTCCTTAATCCAACGTTTTATACTGTACTATCTGTAACTGCTGTTGGTTTATGGATGTGGTTCCGTAACTGGTTCCGCAAAAATTCTCTGGCAGAAGATCTGGCGGGTAAAGGCGATACGTCGTTTTACTGGAAGTCTTTAGCGATTGCTGCAGCATTTCTTGTTACGTATGGTTTAACGGTGTTGAGCACATTACCATGGATGTGGTTAATGAGTATTGATGCACATTGGTACAGCACCATGTACAGCTGGTATACATTTGCCAGTTCATGGGTAGCGGGTATTTCGTTGATGATGTTGTTTGTGGTGTATCTGAAAAATATCGGATACCTTGAATTTGTTAATGATGAACACATTCATGATATCGGAAAGTTCATGTTTGCATTCTCTATCTTCTGGACCTATCTGTGGTTCTCTCAGTTTATGCTCATCTGGTACAGTAACCAGCCCGAAGAAACCGAATACTTTATTGACAGAGTTGGTATACCCGGACAGCCCGGACCGTTTAAAGCAATTTTTATTCTTAATCTGCTCATCAATTTCCTTGCTCCGTTGTTAATACTGATGAAACGTGGATCAAAGCGCAACTATACCATTGTAACGCTGATGGCTGTTGTAATTATTTTTGGTCACTGGCTCGATTTTTATCAAATGGTTACTCCCGGTCCGTTGCAGGAGTTAGGTCAGGAATCAAATTCAATTTCACATTTCTTATACAGCCTTGGTATTGGTGCAGGATTTTTAGGACTGGTGATATTTTTAACAGCCAGGTATCTTGCAAAAGCACCGTTGCTGGCAAAAAATCATCCTTTAGTTAAAGAAAGTGTCATTCATCACACCTAAGGAGATTGAACAAACGAAAAAGAATTGACGAACTATAAATAATTTGCACAAGCTATGAGTACTACAACATATTTGGTTATTGCAGCAGCAGTGCTGGTATTCATTGTAATCTTTCAGATTGCAAAGGCCAGTGAGTATGTAAGTGTGTTAAAAGGAGAAGATCATTCCCGTAAACAAAACAATCGTATCAACGGGTTTATGTTACTTGGTTTTATGATCCTCGGTTTTATTGGTGTATGGTATTGTAACAAACTGTTGTATAAAACAACATTGTTCCCGCAAGGATCTGCTTCGGTAGAAGGTGAGAAGATTGATGAGATGTTTATGATCACCACAGCTGTTACAGGAATTATTTTTGTGATCACCCAGTTCCTGCTGTTCTATTTTGCATGGAAGTACCAGGAAAAAGAAGGACAAAAAGCATTCTTCTTTCCGCATAACAATAAACTTGAATTGATCTGGACAGTGATCCCTGCTATTTTCTTAACTGTGCTGGTTGTGTTTGGTTTAAAATTCTGGTTCCGTATTACATCTGATGCGCCAAAGGGTGCACTGGAAGTGGAAATTGTTGGAAAGCAATTTGGATGGATCATGCGTTATCCCGGAAAGGATAAAAACTTCGGTCGAACTTATTTCAGAGTCATCAGCGATGAAAATAACAATTCACTTGGTCAGGTTTGGGAGAACAACGACTCTTTAAGATTAACAGCCGATCCTGCCAACTATGATGATGTGGTTACAACAACAACCATGTATGTAGTAAAAGACCGTGCAGTAAAACTGATCATCAACAGTCGTGATGTTATTCATGATGTTGGGTTGAATCATTTCCGTTTGAAAATGGATGCAGTGCCCGGTATTCCAACCACACTTTGGTTTACACCGAAGTACACTACAAAGGAAATGAAAGAGCGTACAGGCAATCCTGATTTTGTGTATGAAATTTCCTGTGATCAGATGTGCGGTAACGGTCACTATTCAATGAGAGGAATAGTTGAAGTGGTAACACAGGAAGAGTTTGATGTCTGGATGGCCAAACAAAAGCCAAACTATTATGTAGCAAAGCCGGAGAAAGATCCGTCTGCTGCACCTGCGGTTGCCGATACAACTGCAAAGCCGGCCGCTATTGCAGCCGTTGTAAAAAAATAATTTATTTTAAGCGAACTGAAAAAATAATAAGAGTATGAGCAGCGAAGCCACACACATACAGCAGCAAACACTTACTGTTCCTCATGAGACACATGTTGAAATTCATCATGATCACCATCATGAAACATTTCTCACCAAGTATGTTTTTAGTCAGGATCATAAAACTATTGCCAAGCAGTTTTTAATAACAGGGATGTTCTGGGCATTGATCGGTGGATTGTTTTCTGTGATCTTCCGTTTGCAATTAGGATTTCCTGAAGCAAAATTTCCATGGATGGAAATTTTGCTGGGCGAATGGGCAAAAGGCGGACAGTTACAGGCAGAAGCTTATTATGCATTAGTAACCATGCACGGAACTGTGTTGGTATTCTTTGTTTTAACTGCAGGGTTGAGTGGAACATTTGCAAACTTTTTAATACCATTACAGGTTGGCGCCAGAGACATGGCATCACCTTTTCTCAATATGCTTTCTTACTGGTTCTTCTTTACTGCCAGTATTGTAATGCTTTCTTCTTTATTTGTTCAAACAGGACCATTCAGTGGTGGTTGGACAGCATACCCTCCTCTTAGTGCTTTAGGTGAGGCATCACCAGGCTCAAAAGTGGGAATGGATCTTTGGCTTATTTCTATGTCATTGTTTGTGGTGTCTTCTTTATTAGGAGGTTTAAACTACATAGCTACTATCCTGAACATGAGAACAAAGGGAATGAGTATGACCCGTTTGCCTTTAACCATCTGGGCGCTTTTCTTTACTGCGGTATTGGGAGTATTATCGTTCCCTGTATTATTCTCCGGATTTATCTTATTGATTTTTGATCGTCACTTTGGAACAAGTTTCTACTTAAGTGATATCTATATAAATGGACAGGCTTTACCAAACGAAGGAGGCAGTGCTATTCTCTACCAACATCTGTTCTGGTTCCTGGGCCATCCGGAAGTATACATTATTCTGTTACCGGCCATGGGTATGGCATCAGAGATTCTTTCCGTTAACAGCCGCAAACCAATCTTTGGTTATATGGCGATGGTGGGATCGTTATTTGCTATTACTATTCTTGCCTTCCTTGTTTGGGCACATCACATGTTTGTTACAGGATTGAATCCATTCCTTGGAGCATTCTTTGTATTACTTACATTACTGATTGCTGTACCAAGTGCCATCAAAGTATTTAACTGGTTAACCACTTTATGGAAAGGAAACATTCGCTTTACTCCGGGAATGTTGTTTGCAATGGGTTTTGTAAGCTTGTTTATCTCCGGTGGTTTAACAGGAATCTTCCTTGGTAACTCATCATTGGATATTCATTTACACGATACGTATTTTGTAGTTGCACACTTTCATATTGTAATGGGTGTAGCTTCTATGTTTGGTATGTTTGCAGGTATTTATCACTGGTATCCGAAAATGTACAGCCGTTATCTCAACAATACATTGGGTTATATCCATTTCTGGGTGACAATGATTGGAGCTTACCTCATTTTCTGGCCCATGCACTACGAAGGTTTAGCAGGTATGCCACGCCGTTATTATAAGTTCGATATCTGGGAATCGTTTAAACATTTCGGCACACTTAACCAGTTTATCAGCATTGTATCCATCATTGTATTCCTTGCACAAATTCTGTTTTTAGTGAACTTCTTCTACAGTATCTGGAAAGGAAGAAAAGTAACCACACAAAATCCATGGGGAGCAAATACACTGGAGTGGACTACACCTATCACACCCGGTCATGGTAACTGGTCAGGCGAAATTCCTGAAGTGCATCGCTGGGCATATGATTATGGAAAAGATGGAAAAGAATTTATTACACAGGTAACACCTGTTGATGACAGTGAGAGCAAGCATTAATTGAAGTAAAAAGATAACCGTTGTTATCATAAAATAAATTGAGCAGTCAACCGGAAGATAAGAAACAAGTGAAGTCAGGAGTGATGGGCAAAATAGATGATTATAAACAGCTCATCAAGTTTACGCTCAGTTTTACAGTTGTGTTCAGCAGTATCATAGCATACATGCTGGCGCCAAATGTGGTTGAATATGATTTGTTAAGTATTGTGTTGTTATTTGTTGGCGGTATGTTGGTTACAGGAAGTGCCAACGCCATTAATCAGATAACAGAAAAAGATACAGATGCAGTAATGAAACGTACAGGCAACCGTCCTGTAGCAAGCGGAAGAATGAGCGTAATGGAAGCAAGTGCGTTTGCATTTACAGCAGCAATCGTTGGCTCTTTGATTTTAGGTTTGTATTTCAGCTGGTATGCGGCTGGGTTAGCACTGTTGAGTTTATTTATTTACAGCTTTGTATATACGCCGTTAAAAAAAGTAAACTCAATTGCAGTATTGGTTGGCGCAATACCGGGGGCATTACCATGTTTAATTGGTTGGGCCGCTGCCTATAATGAAAATGAATTTTCATGGACGGGCGGATTAATTCTGTTTGCAATACAATTCCTATGGCAGTTCCCTCATTTCTGGGCTATTGCCTGGGTGGCGCATCAGGATTATTCAAAGGCGGGGTTTAAATTATTACCCTCTCAGCAAGGACCAACTAAATTTACAGCCATTCAAACAGTTATTTATTCTTTGTTGATGATACCTGTAGGGATGTTGCCTTATTTCTTTAACATGAGTGGTGAAGTAAGCATGTGGATTTTAGTTGCAGCTAATTTATATATGGTTATTCAATGTGTGAGATTGTATATGAATATGGATGTAAAGAGTGCAAGAAGAGTAATGTTCAGCAGTTATATTTATTTGCCTGTTGTGTTACTTGCATTGCTGGCAGATAAAATAACAGCCAGCCCCCTTTAATTCCCCCAATGGGGGAAAACAGCAAGGCACAATGCTTGCTTTTTTGAAAGATTGATTAAATAGCAGGATGTTGAATTAATGATGAACATAGTTCTTTTGTTGATGTGGTAGAAAAAATAATTTATTAACGGTATAAAGCACCGCTCCTTCTCCTTTGGGGAAGGAGAAGGAGGAAGGGGCCATGGAAAAGGTTATGAGTGAAAGCAGTAAAAAAATGCATCCGCATAAATTTACATTGTGGATTGCCATTGGAAGTATTACAATGATGTTTGCCGGTTTCACCAGCGCATACATCGTTAAAAGTAATCAGGCGGGATGGCAGCCTGTGCAAATGCCGAAGATCTTTTTCTTATCAACTGTGCTGATTTTGGCAAGCAGTCTTACGATTTATCTTGCGCAAAAAGCGATGGCTGCAAGAGAGATGGCGAAGTACAGAACATTGATTTCAACAACTGCATTACTGGGTCTTGCATTTGTTGTTACACAGTTTCTGGGTTTCTCGGAGTTGTGGCAGCAGAAGATAACATTTAAAGAAAGTGTAGCAGGTTCGTTCTTTTATATTATTACAGGTGTACATGCTTTGCATGTAATTGGTGGAGTAATTGCATTGATTGTTTTGTTTGCAAGAATGTATAGTTCTAAAACAAAATTTTACAGCACCGCACCTGTTGAAACAGCCGGTTTATACTGGCACTTTGTAGATATACTCTGGATTTACCTGTTTGTATTTTTCTTACTGGTATCCTGATTCATTATTGAGAACAAATAAAAATTCATAAATGGCACAAGCAGCAGCAGTTAACACAAAATGGTGGAGTGGAGGTAAAAGTCCCTTCAACGTGGAGTACGGGAAATTGATGATGTGGTATTTTTTAATGAGCGATGCATTTACATTCGGCGCATTCCTGATCTCTTACGGAACAGTGCGGATGAGCAGCATCTCATGGCCCGATCCAAACAAAGTGTTTAACTCGTTTCCATTGGCAGGGCATGCAAATTTGCCATTGGTGTTTGTGAGTCTGATGACGTTTATCCTCATTGTAAGTTCTGTAACAATGGTGTTGGCTGTGCATGAAGGGCATCACGGAAATAAAAAAGGTGTAGTGAAGTGGATGATCTGGACTATTCTCGGCGGCCTTGCTTTCTTAGGTTGTCAGGCATGGGAATGGCATCACCTGCACGATCAGGGCGCTTGGTGGGGACGTAATCCTTTTGCCAATGCAGATGGAACAGTTGCAGGAAGCAATTTTGCTAATTTCTTTTTTACGATTACCGGTTTCCACGGCTTTCACGTACTCTCAGGTGTGGTGATCAATATTATTGTAACCATCATGGCATGGAAAGGTGTGTTTGAACGTAGAGGTCATTATCTCATGATTGAGAAAATTGGTCTGTACTGGCACTTTGTAGATCTGGTATGGGTATTTGTATTTTTGTTCTTTTATCTGGTTTAACTAATTCATTCAATTTATTTTTTTAGAAATAAAATTTATTATGGAGCATCAAACATTTGGCGGCGAAGTAACCATGCCACACGAGGCACCCGGTGATGATTCGAAAAAACGAATATGGAGAACCACCTGGATTCTTTCCGGTATCACAGTGCTTGAACTTGGAATCGGGTACCTCTTATACCTCACAGACTTTTCATCAGGTCTTGATCTGGCATTTAAAGGTGCGGTAATTATTCTTTCACTTGCCAAAGCATTTTATATCGTTTCAATTTTTATGCATCTGGGCGATGAAATCCGTAATCTGATTATGACCATCGTTGTTCCCTTGGTTTTATTTGTGTGGTTTATCATTGCTTTTTTAGCAGATGGTGTTTCGTGGAAAAATCTCCGCAACGAATACAATCCTAAAGAACAGATTAAACAGGAACAGGGACATACAGCTCCTGCAAAAGAAGGTGGACTGAAATAATTTAGTTTAATTTATAGTGAACCCGTCCCGGTTATTCCTGTTTTATTAGGAAAATCGGGACCTGTATTTTAAAGCAGCGAATGAACCGTGTATGAGTAAAAAAGCTTTATTAGCATTATTAATCGCCGTTGGAATTCCTGTTACTTCCTATCTGATAGTGAAGTACGCAAGTCAGGATGCAGTGAATATGCCACGCCGTTATTTCTTCGATTCAGTTACAGAAAAAACGGAAAGAGGGCAATTGGTGAAAGATACACTCTGGCACAAAATCAGCAATTTTACATTTACCAATCAACTGGGCAAAACAGTCAGCGCCGATTCTTTAAAAGGAAAAATCCTGATCGTAGATTATTTTTTTACACGTTGCCCCAATCCATGCCCTCTGCTTACACGTAATATGAAGAAAATGCAGGATGCATTTTTGAAAACAGATTCACTGGTTCATTTTATTTCATTTACTGTTGATCCTGCAAGAGACAGTGTGCAGTTATTAAAGCAATATGCAGATAAATATAAAGTACGCCATAATAACTGGTGGTTTTTAACAGGTGATAAAAAGACCATTTATGACCTTGCATATAATGAATTTAAATCAGCCACCATTGATGGCGGCGAAGTGGATACAGCCTTTCTGCATACCAATAAATTTTTCCTGTTAGATAAAGACCGTGTTATCAGAGGCTGGTACAATGGTACCGATACTGTAGAGATGGCAAGAATGGCCCGTGATATTGGACTGCTGTTCTTAGAAAAAGACAAGAAAAAGAAACGTAACCTTTTCAGAAAATAAAAGAAACCAAACGATGTCTCACTCCCGTGGTTATAAGAGAGGAATGCCTTTGCCTTCCTCACTAAAGAAAAATGATACGCTGGCATATGTACTGATTCTTTCTGTTAGTGCTATCGTTTTTGCTGCAGTAGTTATTTTAGGACGTGTTACTGTTGAAGTTAATCTTGGGTTTGATAAACATATTTTTGCACGCTTAAATGCGTTAATTAATACGTTTGTTGCTTTACTGCTGCTCGGGGCTTTGTTTGCAGTAAAAGACAAACGATACCGTACTCACAAAAAGCTAATGTTGTGGGCTATCGGCTTTTCTGTTTTGTTTTTGCTCTCTTACATCTGTCATCATTTATTTACAGGCGATACCAGTTATGGAGGCACCGGCCTTGTAAAAATTGTATATTATGCAATTCTGATTTCACATATCATACTGGCTGGCTTAATTCTTCCATTCATTTTGTTTACAGCTTACCGTGGTTTAACGGGCGAATATCATAAACATAAAAAGCTTGCACGTATTACCTGGCCGCTCTGGTTTTATGTAGCAGTAACCGGTGTGATTGTTTTCTGGATGATCAGTCCATATTACAACTGATTAATTTTATAGAACGCTCATAATTAGCGGCAATAAAAAAGTACTTATGCTATTTTTATTATTCTCACTGTAATTGTTTTTTATAGTCTATACGTAGTTTGGCTAAGTGTATTCATATATTCACAAGCAATATGTATAGGTAGAAGCACACAATCTTTAAGGGAAAATACGGTAAAGCTTTTATTATTCTTTTCTGTTAGTTAGTTTTACCAACTCAATATCCAATAACAAGAACTAACAGTTTAACAATGTATCTCAAACACCCAATTTCCTATGCAGGTTTTCTCCTGTTAATTTTACTTTGTAGTTATACGCAAACAAGAGCACAATCATTTGGAACATTTGCCTCTGCTGTTTGGTTAACCGATTGTAACCAAAGTAATTTCTTTAATACTTCAGGAAGCACCACCAATCAAATTGGCCCTCCCGCAAATGTTTTTGACAATGCATATCTCGGTGCACATACTCAGAACGCTGCCACTTTAATATTAAGAGGTGCCGAAGTAAAAACGTTTAAGAACCCCGGTGTGGCAAATGTATGCGGTGTACGTTTGTATTACAGAGTATATCTGCAAACTGCAACACCCGGCGCATTCAGTATTATTGATCTTCCTTTATTAGATGATTGTGATGTACCCAATAATCAGTTTCCATCGGGCGGGCCCTGCAGCGCAGGCGATCAGAAATGGCAAAGGGTTATTCCAAACGGAACAACCGTTCCTTTTGCACCGGTAAATCTTACAGCATACCCTGCCGGTAATTATGTGCTGGAAGTTTATTATGATGTGACCGGATCTTTTGCAAGTACATCTGCCTGTAATGATATTGTGTTGTTAAATAACGGTGGCGCAAATTATAAAGCAACGTTTTCTATTCAGGCGCCAACTTTAGCAAGTACAAACCCAACTACCTGTAATGGTACAGAAGGCTCTGTAACCATTAACGGATTAGTGCCAGGGACAACTTATACTGTAAATTATACAGATGATGGAGCACCTGTAGGTCCGTTAACACTTACAGCGAATGCATCAGGACAGATTATTCTGAGTGGTTTAAATGCCGGCATCTATTCAAACTTTTCATTGACGGTAAATGGATGTACAACCAATTTATTTACCGGTGTCATCTTATCCAACCCGTTGTTTATACCAACGTTTACAGCTATTCCTCCTTTTTGTGCAGGATCAACAGCACCATTATTACCAACTACATCCAACAATGGTATTACAGGAACCTGGAATCCGGCAGTGATTAATAATACAGCAACCGGTACCTATACATTTACACCCAATGCCGGACAATGCGGATTACCTGTGACCATAACCGTAACCGTTATTCCAAACGTTACACCAACGTTCAGCTTCGGAACTGCGTTAACCATTTGTTCAGGAGGTACTGTTCCAACCTTACCCAATACATCAACCAATGGCATCAATGGTACATGGAGTCCTTCCGTTGTAAGTAACACTGCAAGCGGCACGTATACGTTTACACCCAATGCCGGACAATGTGCAACCACCACAACATTTACTGTAACCGTAAATCCAAACATCACACCAACGTTTAGTTTTGGAACTACGTTGACGATTTGCTCAGGCGGTACTGTTCCAACATTACCTAACACATCAACCAATGGCATTACAGGAACATGGAGTCCCGCAACAGTGAGTAATACTGCAAGCGGCACCTATACGTTTACACCAAACAGCGGACAGTGTGCAACCACCACAACATTTACTGTAACTGTCAATCCGAATATTACACCAACATTCAGTTTCGGAAATTCATTAACCATTTGTTCCGGCGGTACCGTTCCAACATTACCAACTACATCTGATAATGGAATTACCGGCACATGGAATCCTGCAACAGTGAGCAATACTGCAAGTGGCACGTATGTTTTTACACCAACAGCAGGTCTTTGTGCAACAACGTTTACATTCACTGTAACCGTAAATCCGAACATTACACCAACGTTTAGCTTTGGAACAACATTAACGATCTGTTCGGGCGGTACCGTTCCAACATTACCAAACACATCAACCAATGGCATCACCGGTACATGGAACCCTGCAACAGTAAGTAACACGGCAAATGGAACGTATACGTTTACGCCAAATGCCGGACAGTGTGCAACTACAACAACATTTACAGTAACCGTAAATCCGAATATTACACCAACGTTTAGCTTTGGAACAACATTAACGATCTGTTCGGGCGGTACTGTTCCAACATTACCAACAACATCAACCAATGGCATTACCGGCACATGGAATCCAGCAGTTGTAAGCAACACTGCAAGTGGTACGTATACCTTTACACCAACAGCCGGACAGTGTGCAACTACAACAACATTTACAGTAACCGTAAATCCGAATATTACACCAACGTTTAGCTTCGGTACAACGTTAACCATATGTTCCGGTGGCACTGTTCCAACATTACCTAACACATCAACCAATGGTATTACCGGCACATGGAATCCAGCAGTTGTAAGCAACACTGCAAGTGGTACGTATACCTTTACACCAACAGCCGGACAGTGTGCAACTACAACAACATTTACAGTAACCGTAAATCCGAATATTACACCAACGTTTAGCTTCGGTACAACGTTAACCATATGTTCCGGTGGCACTGTTCCAACATTGCCCAACACATCAACCAATGGTATTACAGGAACGTGGAACCCTGCAGTTGTAAGTAACACAGCAAGCGGCACCTATACGTTTACACCCAATGCCGGACAATGTGCTACCACTGCAACATTTACTGTAACGGTAAATCCAATTGTAACACCAACGTTTAGTTTTGGAACAATATTGACTATTTGTTCTGGTGGAACCGTTCCAACATTGCCCAACACATCAACCAATGGTATTACAGGAACATGGAACCCTGCAGTAGTAAGTAATACAGCAAACGGCACATATACATTTACGCCAACAGCCGGTCAATGTGCAACTACCACAACATTTACTGTAACTGTTACGCCTAATGTTACACCAACATTTAGTTTTGGAACTGCGTTAACGATTTGTTCCGGCGGTACTGTTCCAACATTACCAACAACATCTGATAATGGTATTAACGGAACATGGAGCCCGGCAGTAGTGAGTAACACCGCAAGCGGAACGTATACCTTTACTCCAACATCAGGAATCTGTGCAACAACAGTAACTTATACTGTAACAGTGAATCCGATTGTTACACCAACATTTGCATTTGGAACATCAGCGTCTATTTGTATTGGTGCAACAGTACCTGTATTACCAACAACATCAGGTAATAACATCACAGGTACATGGAGTCCTGCAACAGTAAGCAATACAGCAAACGGTACGTATACATTTACACCCACATCAGGTGCATGTGCAACCACTGCAACATTTACTGTAGAAGTGAATGCAATACCAACTGTAAATGCACAACAGAATATTGTTGTAAACGATGGCACTCTCATAGCGGCGAATAACATCATCACTGCTCCTTCAACAGGTGTAACAGTTACGTGGACAAATTCAAATCCGGCTATAGGTTTAGCTGCATCGGGCACAGGGAATGTTCCCGCCTTTACTGCAACAAACAAAGGCAATACAGATATTACAGCAACCATTACAATTACTCCACGTATCAATGGATGTATCGGAACAGCGGTTACTTATACAATTACAGTGAAGGCATTAAACAAAGATGTATTTGTGCCGAATGTGTTTTCGCCAAACGGTGATGGAAAGAATGATCAGCTACTGGTGTTTGGCAATTACATTGATAAACTGGAGATGCGCATCTTTAACCAGTGGGGTCAGCAGGTGGCATTGATCAACAGCCGTACACAGGGATGGGATGGTACACATAACGGTAAGCCTCAACCGGTGGGCGTTTATATGTATGCATTGCGGGCAGTGATGAGCGATGGCCGAACGATTGATCTCAAAGGATCTGTTACATTGGTAAGATGATGATAAACGAAAACAACTTTGCCAAAGTTGTAACAGAATGACCGAAACAAATCAGATTGATAAAACTTTGGCAAAGTTTCACATCTCTAGCTGAATATATTGAACATAAAAATTTTAAAATCTTATATCCGATAGTAAAATGAAAAATAAAGCAATCAAACAAACCGGTTTTTTAACAGCGTGTTTGCTGGTAGCTGCGGTATTGCAAAGTGTTGGTCAAACCGATCCGCACTTTACACAGAACTACAGCTATCCCATGTATATCAACCCGGCTATGACGGGCGGAAGCGATGGCGATTACAGAGTATCATCTGTGTACCGCACACAATGGGGCAGTGTGAGCAATCCTTACCGCACCAGTGGTTTATCATTTGATACACGCACCAATAAAAATATTGCAGTAGGTGTAAATGTATTAAACCAGTCTGCAGGTGATGGCGGGTTTAATTATTTCAATGCCTATGGTTCTGTTGCTTATACCGGTGTAAAATTCGGCGAAGAAAATAATCATCGTCTGGTATTGGCATTGCAGGCGGGTTTAATTAACCGTCGTGTAGATCAAACCAAATTTAAATGGGGCGATCAATGGAACCCGATTACAGGATACAACTCATCCAATGCATCATCAGAAACATTTGCAGCAACCGGCGCCACTGCTTTTGATGCAGGCGCAGGTGTATTGTATTATGATGCAACACCAGATAAGAAAACAAATGTATTTGCAGGATTTTCTGTGTTTCATTTAACAAGACCAAAAGATCCCATCATCTCATCACAAAGCACAACGCTCAATACCATCCCGATGCGTTATGTTGTTCATGGTGGGGTTAGTTATAATATTTCTGAGCGCAGCAGCATTGTTCCACATATACTGTATATGCAACAGGGAACTGCAAGAGAAATTTCATTGGGAACTTATGTACAGCTGAATGTAAATGATGAAACAGATTTTATGTTTGGCGGATACTATCGCTTTAAAGATGCGATTGCACCATTTGTAGGTGTTGACTGGCGCAATTTTATTGTGGGATTGAGTTATGATGTCAATACATCGAAACTTGGTGCTATGACAAGAAATGTAAACAGCTTTGAATTAAGTCTTACCTATGTCAAACGCAGCGGCACAAGAAGCATTTTTGACTTTATCCGTTGTGCAAGATTATAACTTTAATGAAGTTGAATGATTAACCCAATGAACATGACTACCAATATCTCTCTTCAACAAAACGAATTACCAATGAACGCTGAATATAAAACAGGCAGACGGATTCTGCTGTCGCTGTTCACCATTACTGTTCTGTTACAAACGCAGGCACAGGACAAACGTCTTGTACAGGCCGAACAATATTATGCAAGCGGTGATTACTACACTGCTGCAAAACTGTACGAGCAGTATTTAAAGCCCGATGCAAAAGAAAAATCAAAAGCTGAATTTCCGCTTAATGCCAAACGTAACCGCCAGGCAAGCGGCATGGGGAAAGGCGTTACAAAAAATGATTTACTGTACAGACAGGCACAAAGTTTTCGCTTAGCCAATTATTTTGCAGAAGCAGCAGAACGTTACAAAGCTGTTGCAGAACTGGACGCAGCAAACTATAATGATGCATGGTACTGGTATGCTGTTTGTGAACGCAGTCTCGGTAAGTATGATGTTGCAGAAGAAAGCATCAACAAGTTTTTAAGTAACGTAACCGCAAACAATCCATTGAAAGAAGCTGCAGAAAAAGAATTGCAGACATTGAAATATATCAAAGCACAGTTAAGCCGTCCGGATACAGTGATGTATGCGTTACAGCCAACCACACTGTCGCCCGGAGCTGATAAAGGTTTGTATGCTCCTGTGCACATGGGAGGCAATCGTTTTCTTGTTACAAGTACCGAAACCGATACAGCAAAACAGGAAGGCGTTAATCCAAATCACAGCCGTTTGTTTACAACTACATTGTCGAACAATGTATTTACTGTTGATGAAACAGTGAGTCTTACAACAGCAGATGCTACGGCCAATCAAGGCGCAGCAAGCATTAGTGCCGATGGCAATCATTTATATTTTACTGAATGGAAGCAAGTGAACGGAATAAAAACTTCTAAAATTTATCATGCTGTAAAAAATGGAAATACATGGACTACTGTTACCGAACTTTCTTCTTTAAATGTGAACGGTTACAGCAGTCAGCAACCATCCTGCACAGCCGATGGAAAATATATCTTCTTTGCATCCAATCGTCCCGGAGGATCTGGTGCATTTGATATCTGGTATGCGCCGCTCAATGCAGATGGAACAACAGGTGAAGCAGTGAATGCAGGAACAACTATCAACACAGCAACTGATGAGCTTGCGCCATTTTATCATAACACAAGTAACACACTTGTTTTTGCAAGTAACGGAAGACAGGGCATGGGCGGTTATGATTTGTTTATGGCCAAAGGTTGGGAAACTGCCTGGAAGAATGTAGAGAACATGGGTCATCCCGTTAACTCAACAAGAGACGATCTTTATTTCTTTGCACCCGAAAAATCTCCTTTATTAAAACAAGCGGTATTCAGTTCAGATCGTGGATCATCCTGCTGTCTTGAAACCTATCTGGTTTCAAAAGCGCCCAAGAAAAAAATCATGAAAGGAATAGTGCGTGATGGAAAAGATAACCAACCTGTAGCCAATGCAACATTGGTTTGGAAAGATGCAGCAGGTAAAACAGGAACCCTTGTTACAGATGCAAACGGCGTATACAGTTTTGAGACCGACGGAACAATTGAAAATATCACTGTTACAAAACAACGTTATAAAGACAAGTCAACTTCTGTTACCATTACTTCAACAGATGAATCAGATTGGTCTACCGATCAATTTACCAACAAGGATATTGTATTGGAACGTAAAATCATTTTAACACCTGAAACAGTTGTAACCGTGTACTTTGATTTTGATAAAAGCAACCTGAAACCGGATGCCACATCCAAGCTTGATTCCATTTATGATATTCTTCTTTCCAACCCGGGTGCTGCTGTACAGATCAGCGGTTATACCGATGGTAAGGGAACGGTTGAATACAATAAAGTTTTATCTGATAAACGTGCCAAAGCCTGTGCCGAATACCTGATGGCAAAGGGACTTGATACAGCACGCATCAGCTTTGAATCATTTGGTGAATGTTGCCCGCTGGAGATGGAGATCATTAACGGAAGAGATAATGAAAGCGGCCGGGCAAAGAACAGAAGAGGATTGATCAATATCAGCTATCCGCCAAAAGAAGAACAGTAAGAATAATTATTGTAATAAAAAGCCACATTGAAAAATGTGGCTTTTTTCATTTGTTAGCAAGATTGAGGTATAAATATTCTTACATTTAGATGCGAATTATCATAATGAAACTACACCATTTCTTACTTTCCTGCTTATTAATTGGCACTACTCAATCATTTTCACAGTTTAAATTTGTTGATTCATGTGTACAGTTTACGGTTAATCTGAAAATCAACAATCCTTATTCGGATACTATTTCATACCTGTATTTCGACTGTGAGAAAAATCAAGGTTACAGAGAACGGGTTGTGTTGCAAGACGGTAAGTTTCATTTATCAGGATCAATAAACCGTGCGGCAGAGATCATTTTTATTTGTAAACCCAGAGCTTTGTTCGAAGACTCCAGTTATTACCGGTTAATTGTTGAAGCAGGAATCACTAATGTAGAGTTAACCATGGCAGATTCCAATATTGTAAAGGATATTGTGAAAGGGTCTCCTGCTCAATCAGAAAAACGTAGCTGGGAAAATCAAAATCGAATTTTACTGCAGAAGAATGAAAAATACTTAAACGAAATCGGGGAAATACACAGGGATAAAAACGCTGATCATACAACCGAAAGAGAAAAACTCATACGGGACTTAGAAAGCAGGCTCAGCTTATTACGGGAGCTAAGAGCTGCTATTGCATTGGAGCAAATTAAAGCGAATCCCGATTCATATTTTTCTTCCAATTTGCTATTTAAATATCAAAGGCTGTACTCTCCTGATACAGTCATGTATTATTTTAATATATTCTCGTTAAGAGTACAGCAAAGCAGTTTTGGGAAATATATTTTGAACGATGCTTTTGCACGAAGCGATAACTGGGAACTTTTCTCCAGCTATCTAGATAGTTCTACGTTTAAAAAAGTAAAGACGATGCGATCACTTTATGATATTTCGTTTCCTACAGTAAAGGGAGATACGGTTTCACTTTCAACATTCAAGGGTAAAATAATACTGATTGATTTTTGGGCAAGTTGGTGTGGTCCATGTATTAAAAGTATTCCTGCCTTAAACCGTTTAATGGATGAAGTGAGGGATTTACCCATTGTTATTCTTCCTGTTTCAGTTGATAAAAATGAACAGAACTGGCGAAATGCAATAGCAAAGAATAAATATGAGGGGATACAGCTGTTAGACAAACAAAGTCTGTTGGCAGCTTACTACAAAGTTTTGGGATATCCGACTTATGTTATAATTGATCAGGATGGAAAGCTGATAGATGGGAATGCTCCAAATCCAGATGATGGTGAGACCTTGCGTACGAAACTTCTGGAGCTGGTTAAGAAAATCAATCAGTAAAATTCATTTATTCAAATTCATACATTTACTATGCGATCTGTTTTCTTACAACTCCAATTTGTATTCTTTTGTTTTTGTACAAATGCTCAAAGCAGCGAAACCTATTACACGGTTATTACAGAGAAAGATACACCGGTCAAAAGCGGACTAGGCGGAACAATGGAGCCATTACGTATCGTATCAATCAACAAAGAAGAAAATTCACAAATTGTAAGCTATAGTTTTGATATGCGTCATCAACTGTTTGCAGCGTATAAAAAAAAGCAACTTTCCGCCGACAGCCTTCAGCTTTTTCAGCAACAATATTTACTGGATACGGTTCATCTTAAAAAATGGGAAAAGGAAAATGAGATGCTGGTATATCTGCAGTTACTGAAAGGAAAATGGAAAATTATCTTTGACACAAATCACTCCGGTACTTTTACGGATGATCCTGTTTATTTCAAGGATACTTCCTTCTTTGCAAACCGACGCACATTTGCTATACCGCACAAACTAAATTTCTGGCATCAACAGCCCTACACAAAAGAACTTACTTTTCAAATATTGCCTGATGGGCAGCTTCCGAAAAAATATCCTGATGCGTTATTTAATACTTGGGGAGGAGCACGAAAGTTAAGACAAGGAAGATTACATGTTGGGGTAGATAGCTTTTTAATTAAACTGTATGTGGTCAATAAACATTTAGCGTACAGTTTATACAGCAGCATCTATTCTGTTTCTAATGCAAATGAAAATGAATTTCAGTTGTTCAGTACGTCGTATCCACAATATTCAAGAAAAGATAGTTTGTATATCGGTAATGAAATTCTGATGCTGGATAAGGTTAGCATTATGGGCGATACAATGGTATTCCGAAAAGTGGGTGAAAATGAAGCTATGAAAGGCTTACAGCCAGGCGCAATATTGAAATCGGTATTCGGAGCTCATTTGAATACCGGAGTGTATGAAGATATTTATTTTAAACGCCGTGATTCGAAATACACACTGCTTCATTTTTGGGGTTCGTGGTGTGGCCCTTGTATTGCTAATTTACCTAAATTAAAAACCTTTGTTACAGCCAACGAAGCAAAAATAGAAATCATCAGCTTCCCTTTTGAACTGCAGCAAGACACGCACAAAACAAAAAAACTCGTTGAGCAGTATAAGTTAAACTGGAAACAGATCATTCAATTACGTGATCATCCTTTTCAAAAGCCAGAAGTGGTGAAGCAGTTGAGGATCGAACATTTTCCGACCTATTTATTATTTGATAGTTTAGGTAAAATTCTTGTACGTACTTCAAAACTGGAAGAGGTTACAGATATATTTCGATAAAGAAAAAGCTCCATCATAATTGATGGAGCTTTTGAATAAAGGATCTAAAAATTACTGCTTCACTTCCGTCGTCACCTTCGGTACTTCTTTCGTCCATGACCCAACATCCATCTTTCGTGGCGTTGGATAAATTTCATCGAGTGTATTACCATCATACAATCGTCCGTTTTTTACAACATAACGGATGGTATTTGTATTGCGGATATTCACCAATGGATTGCCATCCATGATTACAATATCTTGCCCTTGTTGGTGTTCCTTGGCTCAAATATTTCCTCAAGTCGATCTTTATTCGTAGTCTGCCGTCGTTGTGTGTTTTCACCAACGACACATGTACTAAGTTCATCGCTGCTACTCCCGCCAATGTGTAAGAAACCCAAATTTATCCACCAGTGTTTCATAATAGCTGGCCGAAGAATAACAATAATCTTCGGGCAATATACATAACCCGGCTTCAACTGGATTGTAATGTATGTAGTTCACTTTCTGAAAATAGACTTCCTCGCTGTATAAATCAATACTTAAGGGATTCCGTTCCCAAAATTGAAACTGCCAGTCCTTTGCATCTACACGAAACTCTTCCAGAAACTTCGGATTGGTTTTCTGCAAATCAAACTTAATCTGTTGTGCAGTATATTTCATAAAACTATGCTGCACCTGTGGTGCTTTGAAGCCGTTTATCGCTTGCCATATTAAGTGAATATCCTGCCCGTCCGGTCAGGCGGGGGTTACTCATGATCACAAAACTATTAACAATAACCCGCTGTTCCTTAACAAGAAATCGCAAGCTCTCAAGAATAATATCTTTATACTTATCTTCTTTCAACAGGTGTTTCCACTCAAGTATGGTAGCAGTAAAAAACTGGGGGTGCTGGTCCGTTTGTATCATTATATTAAAGCAAACCTAAAATAACAAAAAATCTACTGGTAAAACCCTTGCTGGTGAAAACACAAGCAAGGGCGATGGAATTCTAATATCAGCCTTTGGAACACCAACAGTGGCGGAAGGGTATTTTTCGTTTTACAGGCATCGTGCTAATTTAAAAACAATCTGCTTGTATAACAAATCCAACGCTTCGCATCACGGCGAGTCGGCTACGCCAGACCTCGCCTTTGAACGCTCCTGGAGTAAGATTCGCTTGCAATTAAAGGTTATTCACTTCTTTTTTTCTCTCGCTGTCTAATTTTTTTAACCATGCTTGTAAAATTTTCTTCCATGAAACACCTGAGCTGATACCCGTTTCGTATACTTCTTTTGTTTTGCGATCAGTCATAATAAAAGAATGACTAGCCGATGTAAGACTCATAGGTCCTTTCCCTCCTGAATAATCTGCTGGTGAACTTGGGCGAGCTTCATTTATTGAAATTTCATTATTTAGGATATATCTATACTTAATTGAGTCTGCATATTTGTTTTTAAGCTCATCTGCCTGAACAAAAACATATTCACCTGTATAATATTTCTTGAATATCTTATCAACTTTTCTATTATAGAAGTTTTGATGTTTTATGACAAGGATTGTCGTTTTTTCTTTACCAAAATCTGTCGGTACATTTTTACTATCCTTTCTGATATAGGACTTTATAATCAGACCACATGAACTAAAAGTGAGTAACGTAATAATCAGGAAATAATGTTGGAGGTTTAAATTTTTCATAGTCAAATATAAGAAGCGGGACTTTAGATGTAAAAGAATTTTGTAGTGTATTTTCAGAAATGGAAATATTACTCTCTAAATAAATTATATAATAGATATGTTAGTAAAAATCACAAGAAATCGTAGGTTCTCCTGAAACACCCTGATACAAATCTTCCGTCTGCAATTCAACCGACAACATAAATCTGTTTATTAAACTTTTCTTTCCAGCAATGGTCTCCCTTTAACTTTGTGCAGCCGGGACGTTTCTGGAAAAGTGAAAGGCAACAGCAAAGACATTGAAAATATTTTTCTTGTATTGAAAGAATTGATAGAAAAGCAAAACAAACCATTGCCACCAAGACAGAAGATTGGATTTAAGCAATATGAATGAAAAAAAGGGTTTAACAACAAAAATCGCCGCTCAATTTAATGAGCGGCGATTTCTATTGCTATCGAATTTTTTTACTGCTTCACTTCCGTCGTCACCTTCGGTACTTCCTTGGTCCATGACCCAACATCCATCTTTCGTGGCGTTGGATAAATTTCATCGAGTGTATTACCATCATACAACCTTCCGTTTTTTACAACATAACGGATGGTATTGGTATTACGGATATTCACCAATGGATTGCCATCCATGATTACAATATCTGCCAACTTACCGGGTTCCACACTACCAAGTTCTTTATCTAACCCCAATGCTGTTGCACCAAGAATAGTTGAAGTTCGCAACATATTGATCGGCGTCATACCACTGCTGGCAACGCTCCACATTTCCCAATGATAACCGAGGCCCTGCAACTGACCATGACTGCCTACACCTGCAATGCCACCTTGCGTTACAACACTGTTTACACTTTGTGCATGTTTAGGAAACACATGATCTTCCGGTGCAAACCATCCACCCAAACCACCTGCCCGGCGGCGGGCTTTTGAATTCAACTCTTCATACGGTGTAAAGCGGTTGAGCTTTGGATCTTTTAACGGACTTTCTGTAGTGTAATAAAAATTCTCAGCCCATGGTCCGCCATACGCAACCAATAAAGTTGGCGTGTATGCCATTTTACTTTCTGCAATGGTGCTCGTTAAATCTTTATACAACGGAAAAACAGGAATGGCATGTTCATGACCGGGATAACCATCAAACAATTGTGTCATGTTCAATTTAAAATCCAAACCACCTTCCGTAGTAGGCATCAGCTTTTGTTCTTTTGCTGCCATGATCACCCACTGACGCATTTGCCTGTTACCAACGAGATACATTTTAATATACTGTGTGTTATAATACTTGCTGTATTGTTTCAACACATTTCTTGTTTGATCAAGGTCTTTTAAATTATACATCCAGAAACCAACACCGGGTCCTGTGCTGTAAATACGTGGACCGGGTAATTGTCCTGCTTCAACCATATCGCCCCATGTTAATACATCGGTCGTTGCTGTTTGGGGATCTCTGGTAGTAGTAACACCATACGCCAGATTAGCTGCATAAATCCATGATGTGTTTTTATGCAATCCCCAGTAAGTCCACATATGCGAATGCGTATCAACAAAACCGGGTGTAATTGTTTTACCCGTGCAATCAACTTCTTTTGTTCCTGCAGGCGGACTCAGTGTTCCTGTTTTGCCCACTGCTTTGATCCGGTTATTAACGATCAACACATCTCCATTTTCAATTACCTCCTCTCCTTTCATTGTAATGATGCGTGCATTTTTTAATAAGATGCTGCCAATGGGTAAGTCTTTCTGAAAATATACTTTCACCTGTGTTTCAGCTGCTGTATATTTTTCGGCTTTCTTTTTTTCTTCGAGCGCAAGCTTTTCTCTGTTGGCTCTTGCCGTATCTACTTTTAAAATAGCAGCGAGCGAGTCAGCACTTTTCTTTGCAAGTGAATCGGCCATGCGTTTTGCATCCGGACCTAAAGCAATCAATGCCTTTACACTGTCTGCCATTCTTTTTGCTTCGATCTTTTTTGCTGCTTTCACCGAATCTTCTACAAACTTTGCACGCTCTGTATCGTATACCCAATGACCATTGCCTAAACTCCAGTGAATTTTTTTACCGTTTGCTTCCCATGCAGGAAACTCACCACCAATTTCTGTTAACTGTCTTGATGGGAATGCACTCAAATTTGGATCAGCTACATTGATAACGGGAATTTTTCCTGCATCAGGAATGGTAACTACATACACATTGTTGTTTACCTGAGCAATGGCCTGGTTGCCAACAGGCGACATTAAGATAGTACCTGCAGGTGTTGGTAAATTCTGCGGCTCACGGTTACCCGTACTCTCCGGCAACATGCAGTTGTTTACAGGATCCGTATTCATGATTGGTTTGCCCATTACATACTTTACAGTATTTGCAACTTGATTGCCATTGGTTGTTTGATGATTGTCTCCATCTTCTGCTGTACCATAAGTAGTAATACCTGTTATACGTGCATGTGTTTTTAAATCAGTTCCATCCCAACGAACAGAAACCAACGCACCTCCTCCTGTATTGAGATATATACGATTGGTATCTTTTGTAAAATGAATATTGCCGTAGTTGGCAGCAAGGATATCCACTTTTGTAACATTACCGCCGTTTGGATTCATCCACACCAGCTCTGCTTCATTACCACTGTAAAATGGATCTTCTGCATCTTTAAACAAACGCTTTGGTCCACGGAAAAAAGTAATGCGGTTATTGTAACTCCATACGGGCTGCATATAAAATGCAGCTTCGGTTGTGAGTTTGGTGATTGAAGGCTTGGGTGATAGTGCTGCTTTATACATATGTCCACCATCTGTTTCACTCCATGTAACAAAGACCAATTGATTTCCATCAGGACTCCATGATGGCATGGCTTCTGTAAAATTAAAATTGGTTACACGTTTTGCTGTTCCGTTTGGATAATCCATTACATACAATCTGTTCAACACAGTAAATGCTAATTTTTTTCCATCGGGACTTGGAACACCGTCACGAATTTGTGTGGCCAATGCTGCACTCGTATCTTTTACTGCATAGTTGAAATACAATCTTGGACCAAACTCTAATGCAACATCCGCATCAAAAACAATTTCTGTTGCTTTGCTTCCATCAACAGGAAGTTTCCAAAGCTTACCGCCATAACTGGCAATTAAAAATTTACTGTCGGGTGTAAAACTCATCCCGGGTAATACACCTTGTGGTGCAATACTTTCCTGTTCATCTCTTTGTACGGGATAGGCCAGCCATTTTTCATCACCTGTTTTCATGTTGCGTAAGATGAGGCCGGTTTTATCTTCGTGCCTGCTGCCATAAGCCATCCATTGCCCGTCTTTGCTGAGCGTTGGTGTAAAGGATGAACCATATCTGCTTGCAATTACATTCACTGTTCCTTTTTCACGATCGTATGTTCCTATTTGATATTGCGGTAACAATGCATTGTAATTCCATGAGCCAATGCGTTGACTGAAGTAAACGGTTCTTCCATCAGCACTTACAAACGGATCAATCATTTTTAAGTTGGGAGGAAGTTCACCTAATTGAATACCACCACCACCATCTTTGTGATACATCCACAGCTTTGCAATACGACGGCCCTTGCTTGCTACAATATAATTTCCGTCGGGTGTCCATACCGCTGCAGGAAAATCTTCTGTGCGGTCTTTTGTTAATTGAATGGTGTCTTGCTTTTCCATATCAATGTACCAGATATTATCACTGCCGCTTCGGTCGCTGGTGAAAAGAATCTTTTTTCCATCGGGACTGAAACGTGGATGTGTTTCATATGCCATACCTTTTGTGATTTGTGTGGCTTTACCACCTGCAACGGGAATGGTATAAATATCTCCCATCAAGTCAAAAGCAATGGTGCTGCCATCAGGACTTACATCCACACTCATCCAGGTACCTTCTTTGGTATTGAATTTTACTTCCCGTTCTGGTTTTAGCGGAAGGTTGGCAAACTTGGTGTAAACCATCGTGTCTTTTTTGACACTGTCGGCCTGTATTGGCACCAGATTTTGTTGCGCCATTGCCGGCAGCACAAAAGCCGAAGCCAATACCGTAAACATGTATTTTCTCATACTATTCAGTTTTGCAGAAAATTACTGGATAGATTTGAAATTTTTAAGGAAATTGTTTGAATGGTTGAAATGATACTTTAGGGCCATTTTGCCTATAGGCTATTAATTTCGCTGTATTTAATAACAGACAATGATCAATTTCGATCATGCGCCGACTATTAAATCTTATTGATTACCATTTTCAGTTTTGGTTATCGTTGAATGTACTGCTATTCTTTATTCCAATAAAGTTGTAGATTTACTTTGTGAAAGCAATTCAATACATCAGCGATCAGGAAGGGAACACTCAAGCCGTTCAACTACCCATTACGCAATGGACCCGTATCATCAACAGATTAAATAAATATGAGCAAATGCTCAAATTAAAATCTGATTTAGTTCAGTCTTTTGATGAAGTTAAAAAAATGCGTAAGGGAAAAATCAAAAAACAATCTCTACAAGATTTTTTGAATGAGTTATAATGTTATTCCAACGCCAAAATTCAAATCGCAGGCAAAGAGATTAATAAAGAAATTTCCATCTCTTAAACAAGAGTTATCAGATCTCAATATTACTTTATCTATTACTCCAAATTTGGGAACGCCTTTAGGAAATGATACTTTCAAACTTCGGTTAGCGGTTAAAAGTAAAGGCAAAGGAAAAAGTGGAGGTGTTCGGATTATCAGTTTTAAGATTGATAAAAATAAAGAAGTTTATTTGCTCACTATTTACGACAAATCTGAAATTGCTTCCATTGACGACAGAGCAATTAAATTTATTATCAGACAAATTACCGGAGAATAAGTAAGATAAAGTATGGTTTTTTCGCCGTGGTCGGTGTCCCCGCCGGCCACGGTTAACCTTTCAAGAAATTTGCAGAAGTATTTTCAGATTACTTCTAATGAGAAAAAGAAAAATCAACAAAAATGGGTTTAGATTTACATCATTTGACACCGACTCATCAAAGTGAAAATGACAACTTTTTAGAATATTTATCACTCGGCGACCTTTCTGACTCGCCTGACTTTATTGCACGACATGCAAATTTTCTTGTTGATAAAATTTTAGATGAAGATGGAATTGAGAAAGTGATTTTTTTCAATATAAAGGGTTATCAACGTAAAGGGATGCGAAAAGCTTTTTACAATGATTTCAAAAATGATGGAATTTATTTTGACTTGCCAAGTGTTTTAAAAGCATATAATTATCTAGAGGCTGACCACATTAACACTTTGGAAGAATTGCAACGCAACTTCCAGCAAAACTTCATTGACAACTTTGTTAATGGCGAAAGTATTTTCTGTGTTAGTTGGTAAGTATAAAATTAAAAAGTAGACTACTACGCCAAGTTTTATTGATTTGAATATGCAGGCCCAAACAACGCCTTTCCACTCCTGATGCCATTATGTTTTCCTGCATCAATCACCAACTGGCCATTTACTAAAATGTATTTAAACCCTGCAGAAAACTGGTGCGGATTTTCAAAGGTTGCTTTATCAGTTACTTCAGCTTCATTAAACAATAAAATGTCTGCAGCCATTCCTTCTTTGATTAATCCACGATCTTTCAGCTGAAATTTTTGCGCAGGTAAGGAAGTCATTCTTCTTACAGCTTCTTCCAAAGAAATAATCTGCTGTTCACGAACATACCTGCCCAACACTCGTGCATTTGTTCCATATGTACGGGGATGCGGCATGCCTTTACCTGTTGCCACACCTGCATCTGCACCAACCATGTTATACGGATACTTCATAAAAAACTGTACATCTTTTTCACTCATGCTGTGATACACCATTTGTGCACCACCTGCCAGCATCAACTCTAAAATGGTTTCTGCTTCTTCTCTTGGTTTACTTTTTCTTCCTTTGAGTTGATTGATCTGTGTAATACTTTTTCCATTCAACGTACTGTCTGCTGCATGATTGGCTACCACTGCAAAACTGTAATTTTTGTATTTGTATTTTTTTAATTGCACAAGCATTTCATCAATCATTTGTTTGTGAATGACAGGATCATTGATTCTTTTTTTGAGCGAATCAGGTCCACCTGCCAATGCCCAATCGGGTAAACGTACACCAAGATTGGTGCTGCTGGCAGTATAGGGGTACTGATCAATTGTTACATCGTATCCATCTTTTCGTGCAGTTTCAATCAGCGATAATGTTTCTGATGAGCGTCCCCAGTTGGCAGGACCGCTTAATTTAAAATGAGAGATCTGCACAGGAATATTGGCAGAGCGGCCAATATTGATCGCTTCATTAATGGCATCTACCACTCCGTTTTCTTCATTGCGGATATGCGATGCATACACACCAGAATATTTTGCGGTTTCTTTTGCCAAACCAATCACTTCATCTGTATTGCTGTACATACCCGGCAAATAAATCAACCCGGTTGACATGCCCACAGCACCATCCTTCATAGCTTTTGCAATAAGGATTTCCATTTGTTTTTGTTCTTCGGGAGTGGCCAAACGGTTGTTCAACCCCATTACTATGCGGCGTACATTGTTATGACCCATGAGTGATGCAATATTGATAGAAGTGTGCATGCTGTCGATCCGAAAAAAGAATTGTTGCAGATCATCAGCCGAGCCGCCACAGTTACCTGTGATGACAGTTGTAACACCATCATAAATATAATTGTCGGCAGTAGGCCGTTCAAAAATGCTTCCTTCAATATGTCCATGCACATCAATAAAACCCGGTGCAACAATCAATCCTTTTGCATCAATGATTTTTGTAGCAGAAGCAGAGATATGTTTTTGAATCAATGCAATCTTTCCATCTTTTACTGCAACATCTGCATAATACCAACTGTTGCCTGTGCCATCAATGATTTTTCCGTTTCGGATAATGACATCATATGCCTGTTGTGAAAATGCAAAACATGGGATCAATAATAAAAGCAGCCGTTTCATTTGCTAATTGATTTAAAGACAAACAATAGTTTATAGTTTCCTTGTGTTATTCGTGATCAACTCTGTGTACATAGTGCCACAGAATACAATTTAAAAGAAAGATAAGTAACACAAAGGAAACAAAGGAAGCACAAACGGCACAAAAGAGTTTATTTATTTAACCCAACTCAACTGCAGGATCCCAGAAACATTTTTCAAAATCAACAACGGTATCGTCTTTTACTTTCACCCCATCCTTCTTCAGTAATTCTTCCATTTGTGTGGGCGAACCAAAATGCGCTTTACCACTCAGCATGCCATTTCGGTTTACAACCCGTTGAGCAGGAACTTTTGGTTTTACATTATGTGCACCGTTCATAGCCCAGCCCACCATGCGTGCAGATAATTTTGTACCAAGATATGCAGCAATGGCACCATAAGAGGTAACACGGCCTTTGGGAATTTGCCGCACCACATCATATACATCATCAAAAAACGAATACTCTTTTGCCGGCACTGTTGTTACCGGTTTTGCAATGGATCTCTTTTTAGCGGTCGAAGAGTTGGGAGGAGTTTTCTTTGCTTTCATGTTTGCGTCCTTTCAGCAACAAGGTACGACGGGGTTCGGGAACATTATCATAATCATAAGGACAATGCCGGCATCCATGTCCGCAACAATAGCCTCTGTCTTCATGGTAGGTTGATGTAAGAACCATGTTGCCATGTGCATCGTAATAAAAATCTGTTCCTTCAACTAATTGCTTCATTATTCTGTTTGCGTTTGCCGTCTAATAAAAAATATGTAACCCCAAAAAGCTGATTTTGTTGAGAGAACACAAAAAATTATTCTTTTTCATGCTCAAACACCCATTGTTTCAATGCTGCGTCAGTTTCAACAGAGAGTGGATCAGCAGGGAGTGAAAAAGAAAGATAGTGGATCCGGTTGCTTTGTGCAATATCTAAACCTTCGTAATGGGTTTTTATTTTCAGTTCATCACTAATTTCTTTTTGCTGATACAGATCATCTATATCTGAATGCAGTTGTAAACCGTACAAAGCAATCACCTGTTTGGTGAAACGATATAAAACGGGTGAGTCGGTTTTTAAATGAATCAGCGCTCCCGGTTTCAGAAATTGCTGATACAAACGCAGAAACTTTGGATGCGTTAATCGTTTTTTATGTTTCGATGAACGGAGCTGTGGATCAGGAAATGTGATCCATATTTCATCTACTTCATCGGTTGAAAAATACTCAGCCACACGATCAATCTGGCTGCGGAGAAACGCAACATTATGTAAGTGTTCTTTCAATGCTGTTTTAGCGCCCACCCAAATGCGGTTGCCTTTGAGATCAACACCCAAAAAATTACGCTGCGGATACAACCGGCCAAGCCCCACCGCATATTCTCCTTTACCACATGCAAGTTCTAACGTAAGAGGGTGATTATTTTTAAAATGGAGATGCCAGTTACCCGGCATATCTGCAGGATACTGCAATACATTGCTGAATGATTCAATTTCTGAAAAACGGATCAGTTTTTTTTGGCCCATAAAGCCGCAAAGGTAAAGGCTCTTTCAGTTCAACTGCTTCGCAGCAGCACAAACTATTTTTTTATATGAAAAAAATAAAAATGCAGACTTTTTATTGCAGTAAAAAAAAGTTACATTTAAATCTCCTTCCCTTTTAAGACAGTTTAGCCTTGTGTTCGCCTTTAACTCAACTTTCTTAACTGTTAAAACCAACCATTTTATGCCCAAAGTGATTATACTTGGCGGCGGTGTAGCGGGAATGAGTGCAGCCCATGAATTAATTGAACGAGGTTTTGAAGTAGAAGTGTACGATCGTCATAAACTCTACGCAGGCGGCAAAGCAAGAAGTGTACATATTAAAGTACCGGGCGAAGAAAAAGATCAGCCTTTACCCGGCGAGCATGGATTTCGTTTTTTCCCCGGCTTTTATAAACATGTAACGGATACCATGAGCCGCATTCCGTTTACAAATAAAGACGGATCAATCGCTACCGTCTTTGATAATCTTACTTCAACCGAACGGGTAATGCTGGCAAGAAAAGGAAAAGCGCCCATTACTACTGTTGTTAATTTTCCACGTTCTCTCAATGATCTGAAAACAGCGGTTGATTCACTGCATGCCAATACCGGTTTAACTGAAGAGGAAAAAACCTTTTTTGCCGGAAAGGTTTGGCAACTGATGACTTCCTGTTACGACCGCAGGGCCAATGACTATGAAAAACTCAGCTGGTGGGATTATTTAGAAGCCGATCGTTTTTCAGATACTTACCGTGCTTTACTGGTGCAGGGATTAACCCGTACACTGGTTGCAGCAAACGCAAAATTTGCAAGCACCAAAACCGGCGGTGATATTTTTTTACAACTCATTTTTAATATCGCCAGCCCCGGCACACATACAGATCGTGTATTAAACGGACCGACAACTGAAGTATGGATTAATCCATGGTACGATTATCTTACTCAAAAAGGAGTGAAGTATTATAAAAACCATGAAGTAACTGCACTTGAAATGAATGATGGAAAAATTGCAGGAGCTGTTATTATAAATAAGAACACACAGCATACCGCAACTGTAACCGGAGATTATTATTTACTGGCCGTGCCAGTTGAACGTGCTGCATCCTTATTATCTGAGCAAATTATTAATGCTGATGAAACTTTGCAGGGAATAATAAAACTGGCACCCAGTGTTGCATGGATGAACGGCGTTCAATACTATTTACCTGAAGAAACAACGCTGGTTGATGGTCATTGCATTTATTCCGATTCGCCCTGGGCTGTAACTTCTATTTCGCAGTTACAATTCTGGAAAGATTACGATATCCATTCAAAAGGCGATGGAACAATTAAAACCATATTATCGGTTGATGTATCGGATTGGGAAGAAAAAGGATCCAATGGGTTGGCGGCAAAGGAATGCACACATGAGCAGATAAAAGATGAGATCTGGAAACAAATCACCGACAGTTTAAATGTAAACGGAAAACAGGTATTGCCAACTAAAACACCCGCTATCTGGCATATTGATGGAGATATTAAAGCTATACCCGGAGAGCGGGTGAAAGAAAAAGATGAAGAGCCATTGTTGGTTAACACGGTTAACTCCTGGGATTTACGTCCGGATGCTTATACAGCTATCCCCAATTTTTTTCTGGCAGCAGATTATGTAAAAACATTTACCGATCTGGCAACAATGGAAGGAGCAAATGAAGCAGCACGCAGAGCGGTGAATGCCATTATTGATCGTTCAGGTGTAAAAGCACCGTTATGCGAAATATGGAATTTGCATGAACCTGATTTACTGGCTCCATTCAGAAACCATGATGAGCAACGTTATAATAAAGGGCTGCCATGGAAACTGTATGAACCATGGTGGCTCAAACTTATCATCGCCATAATCAATTTCTTTAGAAAACTTTTTCGCAAAAAATAAAACCCAAAACCATGTTCGATAAACTTTTTAACACAGCGAAATATTCTGATTTTGTATTGATTACTTTTTTAGCCGGATGTTTATTGTGGGCCGTTGTATATGTTTTTGTTATTCGGGATATCATAAAACGAAAAGATGTGGGTATTCCCATTATTGCTGTTGCCGGCAATTTTGCATGGGAGTTTTACTGGGGCCTGAGCATTTTTATGAAAACAGATATGGGTCTTGCATTTCAGTGGGCTTACTTCATCTGGTTTTTTCTGGATTGTTTTATAGTATACTCCACATTTAAATATGGCTGGAAGCAGGATATCGATGCATCTGAAAAAAGAAATCATGTTTTTGTTACAGCACTCTGCATTTTAGTATGGGGTGCATTGTTGTATTTCTTTATTCCGCAGTTTGATGATCATATCGGCGCATTTACCGGTTGGATAGTGAATGTAAACATGAGTCTTGCATTTGTACTGCAAAAAGTAAAACAACCGGAGTTTGGAACCAACAGACTGGTTGCCGTTTTAAAATTAATGGGTACCGGTCTTTGCACAACGGTTGTATATTATAACCTGAGAGAGAACACAACACTGGTTGCCCTCTGTTATATTTTTGCCATACTCGATCTGATTTATATTTACATGGTATTCACAGGCCCTAAACATCTTGTTCCAAAAGTGGCAGGTAAATAAATTTTAAACTTACATGACAAAGGGTAATTTGATATATGAGGGGCCTGAATTTCTGATCTACAAAGAAACACTTGATGACTTTCCTGTACCGGTCGTTATTAAACAAATAAAAAGTAAAGACGCTTCTACGGAGTTATTGTTACAGTTAAAAAACGAGTTTGAGCAAACGCATGAACTCACGTTGAGTGGTGTAAGAAAAGCTATCCGGCTTCAACAGATGAACGGTGCGCCATCCCTTTTGCTTGAGTATGTAGATGGAATTACTTTAAAGGAAGCTTTTTTATTAAGAGACCGGAGCCTGGCCGAATTTTTAAAAGTAGCGATTCAGATAGCACGTTATACCGGAGAAATTCATCAGCACCAGATCATACATAAAGATTTAAACAGCAAGAATATTCTTGTAAGTAACGATCTGAGTAAAATAACGCTTATAGATTTTGGCATTTCAACAAAATTCAATCTCAAGTCCGATTACTCCATTAACCCGGAACGTTTAGAAGGATCACTTGCCTACATGTCGCCCGAACAAACAGGCCGTATGAACAGGGCAATTGACTCAAGAAGCGATTTGTATTCACTGGGAATTATTTTTTATGAATTGGCAACCGGCCGCCTCCCGTTTGAAGCATCTGATCCGATAGAATATATTCATTGTCATATTGCCCGCAAGCCCATACCACCGGCACAGATTGATGCCGGCATTCCGGAAGTGTTGTCGAATCTCATTATGAAACTGCTGGAGAAAAATGCAGAAAACAGATACCAGTCGGGCTTTGGTATTAAGCATGATCTTGAAATAATTCTGAAACAGCTGGAAACAACCGGCAAAGCAGAAATGTTTCAACTGGCACAAAATGATTTTACCGGCAGGTTTATCATTTCACAAAAATTATATGGGAGAGAAAAGGAGTTTGAATTTTTACTGGAAACTTTTCGCAAATCAGTAAAAGGAGAATTGCAAACGGCCATTGTGTGCGGTTATTCCGGTGTAGGAAAATCTTCAATCATACATGAAATGCACCGGCCTGTAACAGAAGCACAGGGCTATTTTCTCGAAGGCAAATTCGGTCAGTATCAGCGCAACATACCCTATCAGGCATTTATACAGGCCTTTACTTCTTTTGTAAAACACTTTTTAACAAAAGATAATTATCAGCTCATTGAATGGAAACATAATCTGAAACAAACGTTGGGTGAAAATTTATCACTGTTACTTTCGCTCATCCCCGATCTTGGGTTGTTACTTGGTGAAGAACAGCCACAGCAAACCAGCCACTCATTTGAATCGCAAAGCCGGTTTAATTACAGCATCATTCAGTTTATAAAAGTGATTGCAGCAAAAGAAAACCCTGTTGTTCTTTTTCTGGATGATATGCAATGGTCTGATCTGGCTTCGCTTGATTTACTGAAAGAAATATTAACCGACAGCTCCATCAAATATGTAACTATTGTACTTGCTTACAGAGACAATGAAGTTACATCCGAACATCCGCTGAGTGTTACACTTAATGAAGTAAAAGAATACAATTCGCATATCAGGCAAATAAGACTGAAGGGATTAACTGTACCCGATGTATCAATGCTGTTAAGTGATACATTAAATGAACCGGTGCAAAAGATTCAGCGCCTTGCAGATGTTGTATTTAAAAAAACGGATGGTAATCCGTTTTTTATGAATGAGTTTTTGAAGTCGTTGAATGCAAAAGACCTGATCTGGTGGGATGCAGTTTCAAGTAAATGGCTGTGGCACGAGGAGCAAATAGAAGAAATGAGTGTAACAGAAAATGTGATTCACTTTCTAACTCAAAAAGTTCGCAGGTTCCCGGCAAATACCTTGAAAATTCTGCAGTATGCTTCCTGCATAGGAATGAAATTTTCGGTGCCTACGCTAGCGGGGGTAATGCATTTAAGCGGAGAAGAGATTGTGAGCATACTTTTTCAGGCAATTAAAGAAGGGTATATTATTCCTTCTTCTATAGTTAAAAAAGATGCAGCAGAAGATAAGGAACAGGTACTCCTTTTCAGTGAAGCAAAATTTGCACATGACCGTTTTCTGCAGGCTGTTTATTCCATGTTGAGCGAAGAAGAGCGCAACCGCATTCATTATGCTATTGGGCAATGGATGCTGAATACAAACGAAAAAGAGGCTGATGTATTTGAACTGGTGAATCACCTCAATGAAGGCAGAACATTTATTTCAACGGCACAGGAAAAAAAACAATTGTGTGAGTTAAATTTTGATGCTGGTAAAAAAGCCAAGAAAGCAAGTGCATATGAATCGGCTTTACACTATTATCAGAAAGCAGCTTCGTTACTGCCTACAGATGCATGGGAGAATAATTTTGAATTTGCTTTTCAATTATCCTTGTCCCGTGCAGAAGCAGAGTATCTCAATCTTCATGCAAATGAAGCCGATCAGTTGTTTGATGGTTTGCTGGTGAAGGCCCGCAACAAAATGGAAAAAGGGTTGGTATACGAACGGAAATTATCGCTGGCAGTTGCTTTGGGAAAATATACAGAAGCGCTTGAATTGGCGCACACTGCATTAAACCTGTTTAACATCAGACTGCCTAAAACAAAAGCAGGGAAAATTTTATCCATCTTAAAGAATGTGCTATTAATGAAATGGCGGTTCAGAAATATTGAAGCCGCTGATTTACTGAACTTGCCCGAAATTAAAAATGAAAAAGAACAGCTTGTTACAAGGATATTCAGTCTTGCTATTTCTCCCGTTTATTTCTCTAACGACTTTGAAGCATACTTCGCCACTTTTCTTTCATTGGTGAATTATACAATCAAGAGAGGCAACTCCATAGCATCACCACACATCTTTGTTACCTATGCAATTATTGAGAATGTTTTTTTTCAGCATTATCAACGAGCTTTTGCAATAGGTAAAGTTTGTCTTGAACTGAACCAGCGTAATTTTTCACCGCAGGTTCGTGGGCAGTTAACATCCAATCTGGCCGGTGGTATTTATCATTGGGTAATGCCTTTGCGTGAAACCTTTCATGAATTTTATACAGGGTATAAATATTCATTAGAAGCAGGTGATTATAATTATCTCGCCATAAACATCAATCAGCATATTGCTACACAAATCAGATCCGGCAGAAACCTGAAACTGATTCTCGACGAGTTTGGCGGATACCGTACCTGGGTTGAAAAACCAAATGATCCGAAAATGGTTTGGGAGTTTAATCTCTATACGTTTTGTATGCGAGAGCTCATGGGAAAAACTGAACAGGCAGAAGCGGATGTTTTTGAAGAAGCTTTTGTAAAAGAAAATCAACCCATAAAATTTAACCTTGGATATTTTTATACTGCAAGAAGCAAGTACTATCTGTTTATGAATGAACCTGCAAAGGCGCTGAAGATGGCTGAGGAAGCTATATCCGTACTTCGGTTTTTGCAGGCAACTCCAAGCCATGCCGATGCTGTTTTTTATTACTGTATGGCAGGTATTTCAAACTTCACTTCCTTTTCGCCCATTAAAAAACGATTGTTCAAACGTAAGTTGAATAATCATTTGAAGCAGTTTGAACGATGGGAAAAATTATGTCCGCAGAATTTTTCTGCTCAACGTCTGTTGATCTGTGCAGGCATTGCAAAAATCAATGCAGATATAGCAGCAGCGATTGATTTTTGTCAGAAAGCGGTACAATCTGCAAGAGACAATCAGTTTACACAATTAGAAGCGTATGGAAATGAACTGCTGGGAGCAATCTGTTTAGATAATAATCTGAAGAACGATGCAGATCAGTATCTGCAAAAAGCAATTGTATTATATGCAAGATGGGGCGCAACAGGTAAAGTAGCACAGCTAAAAAAACAAAATCCTGCGTTGAAAGATATCGAAGTAAAAGATACGGTATCCATGACCTTTAGCGGTGAAATAACCATTCAGGACTCAGTGAACATCAACAGCCAGAATATAGATCTGGCTTCGATCATGAAAGCATCTACAGCTATTGCAGGAGAAGTAAAGTTTGATCAACTGTTGAATAAAATGATGAAGATTTTGGTTGAAAACGCCGGTGCTCAGGAAGGGTATGTGTTGCTTGAAAAAGACGATCAGATATTATATAAACCGCCTCAAAATCAAAATGGCAATGAAGTAAAACTCATCATTGGTATCCCGGATGAAGAAAATGAACTCTTGCCGGTTTCTGTTGTGCAATATGTGTACAGAACAAAAGAAGAGGTGGTGCTGGAGGAAGCCTATAATGATGTACGGTTTGCTAAAGATGCATACATGCAGAAAAAGAAACCTCTTTCAGTATTATGTATGCCAATCCTGCACCAGGGAAATTTTACAGGAATACTTTATCTGGAAAACAATGTAGCTGTTGGTGTATTTAATCAGCAACGTTTAAATCTTCTGCGGTTGCTGTCCGGGCAAATAGCTGTTTCAATAAACAACTCACTGCTGTATGAAAACTTGGAACAAAAAGTAATTGACAGAACTGAACAGGTGGTACAGCAAAAAAATGTAATTGAACAGGAAAAACTTGTTTCAGAAAAACTGCTGCTTAATATTCTGCCGGCTGAAACAGCGTTTGAATTAAAACAAACAGGTAAGGCACAACCCAAGCGCTACGAACATGTAACTGTGATGTTTACCGACTTTGTTGAGTTTACTAAAATAAGCAACATCACTCCTGCCGATGAACTGGTGAATGATATTGATTATTACTTCCGTGAGTTTGATGAAATCATCAGCAAATACAAGATTGAAAAAATAAAAACCATCGGCGACAGTTATATGTGTGTGTCCGGTTTGCCTGTCATCAATCAATCACATGCAGTTGATATGATTGATGCAGCCTTACAGATTATTGCATTTATCAATCGTACAAAAGCTGAACGGATACAACAGCAAAAATCGTATTTCGATATCCGCATCGGTATTAATACAGGACCTGTAGTTGCAGGAGTGGTAGGGTCAAAGAAATTTGCTTATGATATCTGGGGTGATACTGTAAATATTGCAGCACGTTTGCAGCAAACATCTGAGCCCGGCCGAATTAATATTTCTCCTTCTACTTATGAACAGGCGAAGGAAAAATTCAGGTTTACGGCACGTGGAAAAATCAGCATAAAAAATAAAGGGGAACTGGATATGTATTTTGCAGATTCTTTGAATGCAACAGAGACTGCCTGAAAAAAAGGGGCCCTTTGTAAAAAACAAAAGGCCAGTAGAAAAGCATGAGAAAAGCTGTAGGGGGAGGGATCGAACCTCCACGGAGCAGTTAGTTGCAGCACAAAGTTCGGTGGTCGACCCCGGTCGAGTGGTTATTGCTAACCAAACGGCTCTATGCTGTATTTATCCTGTTATCTCCACCCCCGAGACGAGAGGGCATGTCTGCCTAAAATTTCATCACCCCACAGTGTAAAAGAATAAAACACAAAATCCATTGTCCAAAATCCAATAGCCAAAAACATTTCTTGTATTTTGGTATTTGTGATTTGGTTTTTATTTGAGCTGTAGAGGGAGGGATCGAACCTCCACGGAGCAGTTAGTTGCAGCACAAAGTTCGGTGGTCGACCCCGGTCGAATGGTTATTGCTAACCAAACGGCTCTATGCTGTATTTATCCTGTTATCTCCACCCCCGAGACGAGAGGGCATGTCTGCCAAGATTTCATCACTCCACAGTATGTTGTTCAAAGAACGATTACAGTGCAATATTAGGCTAATAGACATATTCGTTGCAAATTTTCAAACAAATATTTTAAAACTTTCGATTTAATTTAAAAAATATTACTTAATATTGAAAAATAACTAAAAACCGTTTAGTAAATGGCTGTAAAATTAAATCTTGACAAACTGGATCTTCAGATTATTTCAGAAATGATGGAAGATGCACAGATTTCTTATGCCGATCTTGGTAAAAAACTCTTTGTATCGGGCGGTACCATTCATGTACGCATAAAAAAATTGCAGGAACATGGAATTGTGATTGGCACCAGACTAAATGTTGATTTAAAAACATTGGGATACGACATTACTGCTTTTGTAGGGATTTATTTAGAAAAAAGTTCGCTGTATGATACAGTTGCAAAAGATTTGCGGAAGATCCCGGAAATTGTGCGTTTAAATTATACAACCGGAAACTACAGTATGTTTATAGAAGTGGTTTGTAAAGATATCAACCAGCTCCGGTATGTATTACATGATGCGCTGCAGAAAATTAAAGGAATTGAACGTACAGAAACGTTTATTTCATTAGATGAAAGCTTTAACCGCAATGTACAGGTTGTACAAAACCCTGCTTAAAGCTGTTGATGCATCAGCAAATAAAACAGTTGTATTTTAGCCACCACAGTTTATCCCGTTTATTATGAATTTAGATATTGTATTTGAAGTTATCCGGCACCGCTGGAAACAATCTGCAATAATTGTATTGCTTGCAACAATCAGCACGGCTGCTGTTTTGCTGTTGCAGAAACCGTATTTCAGAAGTTCAGCCATTTTTACCGCTGCAAATCCTAACCTTGGCGATCGGGCAAATATTTACCGTACAGAATTCTGGGAACAATATTTTTATTACGGGGCCGAATTTGATAACGACCGGTTAATGGCCATTGCACGTTCAGAAGAAATGTGCCGCTTTATGGTAGATAGTTTTGATCTCATTAAACATTACAAGATCAATGCAACCGGTGAGCGGGCGAAGTACCTGGCTGATGTTGAGTATAAAGAAAATGTACGCATTCATAAAAATGAATTCGGCCATATTAAAGTAAATGTGTGGGATACGGATAAGCAACTGGCAGCAGCTATTGCCAATACCATTGTAAAAAGAGTAAACGAAAAAAGTGTTGTTGCTGTTAATTCAATGAAAGTTGAAATACTGCAAAAACTACAGAGAGATTTTAATGCACAAAAAGATTCATTAGTGCAAACAGAAGCCGGACTGCAGCAATCACCCAACGGCTTTCTTGCTGCACGCAGAGAGGGACTTATTCAGCAATTAAACGAAAAAGAAAAACTGATAGAGCAGTTTAATACCAGTGTGAACAATGTAAGCGCATTGTTTACTATTGAAGAGGCACTGCCTGCATTTAAAAAAGATAAACCCAAAGTACTGGCGGGTATTCTCATGGCCGCTGTAGTATCATTCGTTTTTTCTGTATTCCTTTTGTTACTGATGGAGTGGAGATCACACACTAAAACCAGCTGATATGCTGCAATTATTTTCCAGGCAGCAGATTATTCAATGGTGGTTGCCATCGCTGGCAGCAGTTACTTTATTTATAAGTGGTATTGTATTACAGCAACCTTTGCTGCTGGTGATTCCTTTCACTATACTTGCAGTTGTTGTGTTCAGCAGCAATCTCCGGTTGCTTTTTTTTGCATTGTTGTTTGCAATTCCGTTATCAACCGAATTTGCTGTTACAGATTCCCTTTCAACTGATTTGCCCGATGAACCAATGATGCTGCTCCTGTCTGCTTCATTGATTGCCGTGTTCCTTTTAAAACCCTCCTCTTTTCCGGTGCAAATTAAAAAAAGCAGTTTGTTTGTTCTTGTATTACTCCAGCTCATATGGGTATTGGTAACTGTATTGTTTTCTTACGAAACGGCGTTGAGTATAAAATACATGCTTGCCAAACTCTGGTTTCTTCTGGCTTTTGTGGCAGGTGTGTTGATGTTTTTAAAAACAAAAGAAGATGTTGTACTGGCATCAAAGATGTTGATCTTTTCCATGCTCATTCCGGTTGTTGTAAGTTTAGTGAGACATGCAGGCAGTGGATTTTCGTTTGAATCAATCAACGATACCTTAACTCCTTTCTTCCGGAATCATGTAAACTATTCGGCTTTGCTGGTTTGTTTACTTCCTGTTCTGTTTGTGTGGTATCGTTTTACAACAAGTACAGTCAGAAAGTGGGTGGTTGTTTGTATGGTGCTTTTTCTGCTGGCATTATTTTTTGCTTATTCAAGAGGCGCATGGCTTTGTTTATTATCGGGCGCTGTTACCTGGTTGGCCATCCGTAAAAAGTTTCTGCTGTCATTACTGCTTGCTGCAGCTATCATTACTGTAACGGCTTTGTTTTGGCTCATCCGGGACGAAAACTATTTAAAGTTTGCGCCTGACTTTAATACCACAACACAGCATACCAATTTTGGTGAACATATTGAAGCAACGTATACCTTAAAGGATATGTCAACCATGGAACGTTTTTACCGCTGGATAGCAGGCATGCGCATGGTGAATGAAGAGTTGCTGAAAGGATATGGTCCCAATACATTCAGTCTGCATTACAAAGAATACACCGTTGCAGCGTTTAAAACTTGGGTCAGCAATAACGAAGAAAAATCATCGGTACATAATTATTTTCTGTTAACCGCCATTGAACAGGGTATTCCCGGTTTTATTATACTGTGCATATTGCTGCTGAGTATGTTCCGTGTTGCACTAAATGGGTATCATTATTTTAAGGATCCTTTTTATAAAGCACTGTCAATGTTATGCGGCGTTGTATTAAGTATGGTTGTTACATTAAACCTGTTAAGCGATTTAATTGAAACAGATAAAATAGGAAGCATCTTTTTTATTGTACTTGGTTTGCTTATTCAAATGCAGATAAAAATGACAACCGAGAAAAAGCAAATGAACTTATAAAGACCCTCCTGCAACATAACGTGAGGTAATAAATAATTCTTTAGGTTCAGTATTACCGATGATGTAATCCATCATCCGTTCAAATGCAAGTTTACCCAGTTTATAACCGCTGGTTTCAATGTATGTAATTTCGGGATAATACAGTTTTGGAAAGGATCCGTCGCTCAATGCAATAATTCCTGTATCAACCGGCAGCTTCATGTTCATTCGCTGCATACTCTTCATTACCCCCGTGAGTATTTCATCACTCATGCAAAACACTGCATCGGGTTTTTGTTTGGGTTGAAAGTAATGCTCTGTTTTTTCTTCGGCCTGCTGACTGTTATTTGCATGCTCAACTATTAATTTTACCTGTTTGTGTTCTTTCATACATCCTGAAAATGCAGAAAGTCTTCGCTTGGTGATGGAAAGTTGATGATTGCCGAAAATGGCCAGTATATTTTTTTTGCCCTTTTCTAAAAGTGTTTCAGCAGCTAACACTGCAGCGTCTTTATCTGCAAGGCAAATTTTATCAAACGCATCATCATCCGGCACTTTATCAAAAAATACAATCGGTATTTCGGCTTCTTTCATTTTATGATATGGGATCATATTAATTGTTTCCTGCGAAATACAGGCAAACAAACCACTCACTCTGTTTTGCCGGTATATTTTTAAATTTTCAATTTCAGCCTCCGGGTTATCTCCACTCTGCAGTATCATTAATGAATAACCGCTTTTTCTGGCCTCTTCTTCCACAGCAGCAATAAATGAATCATAAAAGTTATTGGTTATGGAAGGAATCATTACTCCAAACACTTTTGTATTTTTACTGCGCAGGTTAACTGCCATAGCATTGGGCTCATACTCCAGTGTTTGAGCCAGCTCCATTACTTTTTGTTTGGTAGAAACCGAAATATCCGGATGATTCTTTAGTGCACGTGATACAGTTGAGATACTGATATCCAGAACTTTTGCAATTTTTTTAAGCGTCGTATTTGACATAATAAAATAAAAGATTCAATTTTTCCACCGCAATTATTTTCGCAATCGTTTGCGAATATGAATTCCAAACTTAGGATGATTTGATGAATTTTTATACTAAAAACTTCAGTTAAATTCACAGTAATTTAACAGCCCGACGATTGCATAATTGCCTGTAAGTAAGGATTTTTTAGAAGACGATATTCTGAAAACCTGTTTCTGCACTGGTATCGCTGCAAAAAATCTGGCTGAAAAAACAACCCTCAACAATTTAAAAACTACTGATTATGACCTTGACGAAATTTGCAAGAGGTGTTCTCGCTGTGTTTTGTTTATTGCTGGTGACCAATGTTGCACTGGCACAAACAAGAACCATTACAGGAAAGGTAACTGACTCAAAAGGAGATGCAGTTCCTTCTGCAACTGTAGCAGTGAAGGGCTCCAAAAATTCAACCACTACAGCAGCTGACGGATCGTTCAGACTGTCTGTACCAACCGGAGCATCTACTCTGGTGATTTCATCTGTTGGTTTTACAACAATGGAAGTAAGTATTTCTGGAAAAGATGATGTATCCGTATCACTCGAAACAAACAATGCTGCATTGAATGAAGTGGTGGTAATTGGTTATGGTACCCGTAAAGTAAAAGACTTAACAGGTTCTGTTGCTAACATTACACCCAAAGATTTTAACAAAGGCCAGATCAGTACTCCTGATCAATTATTACAAGGCCGAACTCCAGGTGTGTTGATCACTCCTTCAAGCGGTCAGCCCGGTGCTGCTGCTACCATCAACATCCGTGGTACTGCATCTATTCGTGGTAACCAGGAGCCGCTGTATGTAATTGATGGTGTTCCTATCTCAAACGGCGGTACAGTTGGTAGTGCAAGTGGTGTGGAAGGTAGTTCTACCCCATTGAACCCGTTGATGTTTATCAATCCCAACGACATTGAAAGCATGGTTGTTTTAAAAGACGCATCGGCTGCAGCTATTTATGGTGCAAGAGGTGCAAATGGTGTTATCCTTATTACTACCAAATCAGGTAAGGGTGGTAAAAAAGGACAGTTTACATTTGGTGCCAATACAAGTATTGCAACTACTGCTAAAAGATATGATCTGTTAGGACCAAGTGAATTTTTGGCTGCAGCAAGACAGGCAAATATTGATGGCGGTTCCGATCCTGCTGCTGCTGCCATTGCTGTGCAGGCTTTGGATGGCGGAGCAAATACAGATTGGCAGGATGAAATTTTCAGAACTGCATTTTCTCAAAACTTCAACCTTGGTTATGGTTTCAACACCAAAACAACCAATGTTCGGTTAAGTGGTTCTTACGATAACCAGGAAGGTATTGTGCGTAACAGCAGCTTAAAGCGTGCAACGATCCGTGCAAATGCTTCTCAGAAATTTTTGAATGATAAGTTGAAATTTGATTTAGCAACCACTTTCTCAAACTCCCGTAATGAATATCCGCCGTTAAGTAACAACGCCGGTTTTCAGGGAAGTTTGTTAGGTGCTGCCCTTCAATTTAACCCAACATACCCGGTTAAAAATGCCAATGGGTCATTCTTCCAGCCGGGAGATCAGCGTAATCCTTCACAGATGCTTGCTTATTTTGAGGATAAGGATAACATCAACCGTTTCCTTACCAGTTTAACAGGCACTTACCAGATTACAAAAGGTTTATCTTATAAAGTGGTATTTGGATACGACATGTTAAATACGAACGTACTTCATTTTCAGATCCACGTTTAGGAGCAAATGCTTATGGTGGAACTGTTTTTTATTCAGTGCCTAACGGACCTTCAGAAAATCTGAACAACCCCATTTTTGGAAATGGCAGAACAACCCGCCAGAACAATGAGTTACGTTCAACTTTATTAGAGCAATATGTTACTTGGGACAGAGACTTCGAAAAGCATTCATTTAATATTGTAGGTGGTTATTCTTATCAAAGTTTCCAAAATGAGTATAGACAAAAAGTTGGCTGGGGCTTAAACACACCTGTTGTAAATCCCGGTGATGTATTTATTAAGAACTTCGATAATTTTAAAAACTACAGAGACCTGTTTCCAGGCTTTGATAAAAATGAATTACAGTCATTTTTCGGTCGTGTAAACTATAGTTATGATAATAAATACTTTCTTACGGCAACAGTAAGGGTGGATGGTTCATCTAGATTCGGTGCCAATAACAGATATGGTACATTCCCTGCCTTTGCTGCAAAATGGAAACTCAGCAATGAAAAATTTGCTGAAAGAAGCATTGCCAAATGGTTCAATGAGTTCAGCTTAAGAGCTAACTACGGTATCATTGGTAGCCAGGATGGCCTTGCATCTTATGGTGCCGTTCGTTTAGGATTTGCATATCCTGCGTTTGGAACAAATCCTGCAGGTAACGCTTTTCAACAAGACGAGAACAAAGATCTTAAATGGGAGCAGGCAGCTACTACCGGATTTGGTCTTGATTTCACGACCAGAAACAGCCGCTTATCAGGTACCATTGATTATTTCTATACAGAGCGTAAAAACCTTTTGGTTCTTGATTATGTACCAGGCGGATTTTCTGCGACAGCACGCTTATTTGCAAACCTGCCCGGCATTGTGGTTAACAAAGGTTGGGAGTTTAGTTTAAGTTATAAAATCCTTCAGGGAAGGAAATTCAACTGGGAAGTAAGTGGTAACCTTACAAAGATTTCAAATGAATACAGAGACTTACCCAACCCAATCATTACAGGTGCTGTAAGCGGACAAGGTTTAACAGGTGCGTATGCACAAACTTTTGTTGCCGGCCAGCCATTATTTACATGGTCTATGCCGGTATTCCAGGGCTTTGACGGTAACGGTAATGCCCGTTATGAGAAAGGTGCTGCCAATCAATTATCAGGAACTGCACTTCCTAACATGTTTGCTGGTTTAACCAATAACTTTAGTATGGGCAACTGGAACCTGAGTGTATTTCTCAATGCAGTTACAGGATTTAAAGTGTATGACAATACCTCTAATGCTTTGTTCTTAAAAGGTAGTTTGAGAAATGGACGTAACGTTACCACTTCGGTAGCAAACAGTAATGAAAATCCATTTAACCCCGGAAGTGTTTCTACAAGATTCCTGCATAATGGAGATTTTATTCGTCTTGCGAACGTTAACTTAAGCTATACGTTTAATCTGGAGAGTAAAGTCATTCGTTCACTTTCAGTGTTTGCATCTGGCCAAAACCTTGCGTTATTTACCAAGTATCCCGGTTTAGATCCTGAAGTAAACGTTGATAAACAAATTGCCGGTGTTCCTTCACGTGGTTTTGATTACACACAATATCCAAGACCAAGAGTAGTTACAGTTGGAGTGAACCTTGCATTTTAAAATTTGTTAAATAAATAAATTGTCTATAATGAAAACATTTTCCAAAATTTTTACAGTAAGCGCTCTGTGCAGCTCTATGTTGCTTGCAGCTTCTTGTAATATTGATCCTGAATTGGGCGCCAATAACGTGGTGCTTCCTCCTCCAACAGAGGGTGCACCTGCTGCGCCATCCATCGGAGCGGTTTATTCTCAATTAAATAATCTGGTGGGCCAGTACGGATACCAGGCCTTGCAGGAGCACTCAACTGATGAGTTGCTCGGACCAACACGTGGTACAGACTGGGACGACTTTGGTACATGGCGTCGTCTTCACCTGCACACATGGGGACCCGATCACAACCAGATCAACGATGTTTGGAGTCAGGTAAACGGTGCTCTTTTCCAAACAACACTTGCGGCTGAGTTATTATCCGGTCAGGCAAAAGCAGAGGGTCAGTTTCTCCGTTCATACTTCAGAATGATTTCTGCTGATTTATTTGGTGTAGTTCAATCAAGACCGGCAACTGCTCCCTCAAGAGGTATTCCGAATGTTATTCCAAGAGCTGCTGCAATTGATACTATTATTGCTGAATTAGAATCTGCAGTTGCAGGATTACCTACATTTAACGGCACTAACAAAAGTGTAGCAACCAAAGAAGCTGCATGGGCATTACTGGCCAAATGTTATTTAAACAAAGCGGTTTACAAAGCAAGTGCTACCACTCCTGCAGGTCCGTATACTTTTGCAGCAGCAGATATGAATAAGGTGATTCAGTATTGCGACCTGATTGATGCAAATCCTTTATTAGAAATTGATGCCAACTACTGGGATAATTTTAAGTGGGATAACGGAACCGCTTCTTCTGAAAACATATTTGTAAGAAAAAACAGCGATGGAATTAACGTTGTTTGGGCTACCAACATGGGAGGCCATTACAACCAAACTCCAAGCGGATGGAATGGCTTTACCACTTTATCTAATTTCTATGACAGTTTTGAGGATGGTGATATCCGTAAAAAAGATACTGTAGCAGGAATACTTCAATATAATGTAAGCCCATCTGTAGTTGTAGTTGATTCTTCCATATATTTCAACACAGCAAGTGGCCCAAGAACATCTTATAATAGATTAACTGGTATAAATGCAGGATTTTTGGTAGGTCAGGTTCAAGGTCCTCAAAGTCAAAAAATTGGCCAAAAGATTGTTAATCTAAAAGATAGAAGCGGAAATCCATTAGTACTTACCAAAAATGTAAGCCCTTTCTTTAACAGCGAGGTAACAGGTATCCGTACAAATAAATTTCCTCTTGATCCATCAACCATTAATGATGGTGGTTGGGGAAGTGCCAATGATTTTCCTTTCTTCCGTTTTGCTGATGTTCGCTTAATGAAAGCTGAAGCTATTTTAAGAGGAGGTACAGGCACCAATGGTGAAACTGCACTTTCTATTGTTGCCGGAATCAGATCTCAAAGAGGGATCACAACAACAGGAACAATGGATCTTCCAAAACTTCTTGCAGAACGTGGTCGTGAAATTTATCTGGAAGGCTGGAGAAGAAATGATTTGATCCGTTTTGGAGCATTTAATAATCCTACACAGGGTCGTACAGCTGCTTCAGAAGGATACAAAGTTGTTTATCCAATTCCAACCATTGCACTTTCATCGAACCCTAATCTGAAACAAAACTTCGGTTATTAGTTTTTATCATAATCAATAGGGAAGAGGTCGCTACTTTTAGCGGCCTCTTTTTTTATGTCTGTTATTTTTGGTATTCATTATAACAATTATTTATTCTGAGGAAGAAGATTATAGACAGTTCTGTTGAAACGTTCAAGCAGCAAATCATCATTACACATCTGTCATAAAATAACAATACTTAAGGACTGACCATTGCATTTGTATGGCGCTTTTCATTTAACTTGAGCAGCCGATGATTTTATTTATCATGAAACAAAAGCTTTTCTTTTTTCTGCTCCTGTTCTGCAGTTTTGTATCCTGCAATCAAACCAAAAAAGATCTGCTGTTTAAACAGGAAAAAAATTCCGGTATTGTATTTACAAACAGTATAGAGTCTTCTGATGAAAATAATGTGTTCAAGTACCGAAACTTTTATAACGGTGGCGGTGTAGCTGCAGGCGATTTAAACAACGATGGATTACCCGAAGTTTTTTTTACTGCCAACAATGGCGATAATAAACTCTTTCTTAATAAAGGCGATTTTAAATTTGAAGATATTACCGCCAAAGCTGGTTTGAATAATAAAGGAAGATGGAGCACAGGTATTGTGTTTGCAGATATAAACGCAGACGGATGGCTCGACATCTATGTATGCAACGCAGGTAATATGATGGAGCCTGCATTAAGAAAAAATCAACTCTACATCAATAATAAAAATTTAACCTTCACTGAACAGGCAGCTGCTTATGGTTTGGATAATGATGGTTATTCCACCCACGCCTCTTTTTTTGATTATGATCTGGATGGTGATCTGGATTGTTTTCTGGTGAATAACAGTCCCATGCCCGTCAACAGTTTTAATTATGCCAACATGCGTGATCTTCCGGCAAACGAATGGCAGGTAAAAGATTTTTTAAAAGGCGGCGGCGATCATTTTTATAAAAATGAAAATGGATTATTTACTGAAGTAACAAAGCAGGTTGGGCTGCATGGCAGTTTAATCAGTTTAGGATTGGGGGTTACTGTGGGCGATGTTAATGGCGATCATTATCCTGATGTGTACGTAAGCAACGATTTTTTTGAACGGGATTATCTCTACATCAATCAGCAAAACGGAACGTTTAAAGATGAGTTTGAAACCTGGATCCAGCATGGCAGCTTATCTTCTATGGGAGCCGATATGAATGACATGAACAATGATGGATACCCCGATATTTTTACAACAGATATGCTGCCCGATGATGATTACCGCTTAAAAGCAAATTCGTCTTTTGAAGGGTATGAAGTATTTCAGCAAAAAATCAATCTTGGCTTCTATCAGCAGTATACACAAAATGCATTACAGATAAATAACCGCAACGGACAATTTCTTGAAACAGGTTTTTACAGTGGTGTTGCTGCGAGTGATTGGAGCTGGGGCGCTTTAATGTTTGATGCCGACAACGACGGCTTAACCGATATCTATGTTTGTAATGGCATTTATCATGATGTAACCGATCAGGACTTTATTGATTTTTTTGCAGACGAAGTAATGCAGCAAATGGTTTTGAGTGGTAAGAAAGAAGAAGTGAATAATATCATAAAACGAATGCCATCGAATCCGATACCCAACAATATGTTTCATAACAAAGGCAACCTGCGTTTCGAAAATGCATCAACTGCTTGGGGACTTGATCAGCCTTCTTTTTCTAACGGGGCTGTATATGTGGATTTAGATAATGACGGCGATCTTGATATACTGGTGAACAATGTAAACATGGATGCATTTGTATACCGAAATACCAGCAGGGAAACAAATCAAAATAATTACATCAGCATCCGGCTTAAAGATAAAGCACCCAACACATTTGCTGTTGGCAGCAGTATTAAAGCATACGCCGGTAACCAGATTCTTTCAAGAGAAGTGATTCCTGCAAGAGGCTTTCAATCGAGTGTTGATTATGTACAAACTATTGGGCTTGGCAAAGGCAGCGTAGATTCATTGGTTATTACATGGCCCGACAGAACGGTAACGGTTATTCAAAAGCCTGCCATCAATCAACTGCACGTCATTGAAAAAGGATCGGCTACAAAACAATTGTTCCAAACTGCAACCGTAACACCTGCACTGTTTACAAAAATGGATTCATCTTTTGAAACACACAATGAAGATGATTATGTTGATTTTTTTGTTGAACGCAATATTCCATTCATGCTTTCACGGCAAGGTCCAAAAGCCGCAGCTGCAGATGTAAATGGAGATGAACTTGATGATTTGTTTATTGGTGGAGCAAAAGGGCAGGCTTCTCAACTCTATCTGCAAACAGCAAATGGATTTATAAAAAAAGAAATTCCAGATTTTAAAACCTATACGTTTAACGATATTACTGCTACTTTGTTTTTTGATTGCGACGGTGATGGCGATCTTGATCTGTTTGCCGGCGGTGGCGGTAACTTTGCCAATGCAGCATCGGGTGTGTTCCAAAACTTTTTATACATCAATGATGGCAAAGGATTGTTTACACTCAAACGTGGAGCCATCCCTCCATCATTGACCAACTGTGGATCTGTAACAGCACTTGATTACAATGAGGATGGAATGTTGGATTTATTTGTGGGCAGCAGAAGCGAACCGCAATCTTACGGGCAAACTCCAAGAAGTTTTTTATTAAAAAACAAAGGCGACGGAAGCTTTGAAGATGTAACAGCTCAAATAGCACCGGTATTACAAATGTCCGGCATGATTACAGCATCGGCCATTGCCGATGTAAATGGCGACGGGAAAAAAGAGTTGATTGTTACGGGCGACTGGATGCACACAAAGATTTACAGCATCAGCAAAACAAAAATAGAAGAACTTACATCAACCGGTTTGGAACAATATGCAGGTTGGTGGCAAGCGATAAAAATAGCCGATGTTGATAAAGACGGTGATATGGATTTGATTCTTGCAAACATGGGTGAAAACTTTTATCTGCATGTGAATGCACAAAACCCGGCTGGTTTGCATGTGTTCGATTTTGATCAAAACGGCATACAGGAAAAAGTATTGAGCCGCACTTTTAATACCAAAGAAGTGCCGGTATTTATGCGGAGAGAAATGGCCGATCAAATCCCTTCGCTTAAAAAACAAAATCTGAAACACAGTGATTATGCAAAGCAAACGGTGCAGGATCTCTTTGGTAATAATGTAAACAAAGCAACTAAACTTTCAGTTAATTATTCCTCTTCCTGTATTGCATATAATAACGGAAAAGCAGGTTTTACATTAAAGCCATTACCAATGGAAGTGCAGCTTTCCAGTGTACATGCTGTTGAAGTAACAGACATTAATCAGGATGGTTTTCCTGATTTACTGATGGCAGGTAATTTCTTTGACCTGCCGCCGCAGTTATGTCGCCTCGATGCCAGCTACGGACATGTGCTTATAAACGATCAAAAAGGAGGCTATACCGTACAGCCAATGCAAACAACCGGAATAAAACTGCCCGGACAAACAAGAGATATTGTTTCTTTCCGCTTCAACAATCAAACAAACTATTTATTTCTGTTGAACAACAGCACACCTGTTTGGTATCAATTAAAGAATAAAAACTGATGCAGAAGATTGTGCAAATAAAGTTGATTGTACTCTTGCTGTTATCAGTAGCCGGATGTAGACCAAACAGGCAATCCTTGTTTGAAGTGTTAGATGCTTCTCAAACGGGTATTACTTTCAGTAATCAGCTAAAGCCAACGCCGCAGTTTAACTTGTTTTCTTACATGTACTATTACAATGGTGCAGGAGCAGGTGCAGGCGATTTCAATAATGACGGGTTGATAGATTTATTTTTTGCAGCCAATCAATCACAGAATAAACTTTTCATCAACAAAGGAAATCTGCATTTTCAGGATGTAACAACAGAAGCAGCTATACCTGCAGACAGTGCATGGAGCACCGGTGTTTCAGTTGTTGATATTAATAACGACGGACTGTTGGATATTTATGTGTGCCGTGTAGGTAAGTATAAAATGCTGAAAGGAAAAAATCAATTGCTTGTTTGCAAAGGAATAAATAAATCGGGAGTTCCTTTCTACATAGATGAAGCTACTGATTATGGTCTTGATTTTTCAGGTTTCAGTACGCAGGCTGCTTTTTTAGATTATGATCTGGATGGAGACCTGGATCTTTTTTTATTAAACCATTCGGTAAATCATGATGGTAACTATGCGCCACGCAGCAATTTTATCAATACCTACGACTCACTTGCCGGACAAAAATTTTACAAAAACGACCGTATTGTAAAAGATGGAAAACAGCAATCCTATTTTACAGATATTACCAAACAAGTGGGCATCAATGGAAGTAAGATTGGTTATGGACTGGGTGTTGTGGTGAGCGATATCAATATGGATGGATGGCCTGATTTTTATGTGGGTAATGATTTCCATGAAAATGATTATCTCTATATCAATCAAAAAAACGGAACGTTTAAAGATGAAAGCACTGTGCAGCTGATGCATACAAGCCAGTTCAGCATGGGGGTAGATGCAGCTGATGTAACCAATGATGGACTGCCCGATCTTATTTCGGTGGATATGTTGCCCTACGATCCATACATGATACGGCGCTCATTAGCAGAGGATGATTATATCTACTTCAACGAAAAAAGAAAATACGGGTATCATTATCAATATGCTCGCAACAACCTGCAATGGAACAGAGGGAACGGAAAGTTTACCGAAGCCGGACAGTATGCCAATGTATATGCAACCGATTGGAGCTGGGCTGCACTTTGGATGGATTTTGACAATGATGGATTGAAAGATTTATTTGTGAGCAATGGCATTCCCAAACGAATGAACGATATTGACTATGTAAACTTTGTTACGAACGATGCGTTGCAGCAAAAACTCCGTACCAATACACTCGAAGAAAAAGATATGAAGCTGGTGGAGAAGTTTCCCGAGATAAAAATTCCCAATCATTTTTTCAGCAATAAAGGCAATCTCACGTTTACCAATTTTACTGACAGCATTACTGATCAGCCGTTAACTTTTTCAAACGGATCAGTGTATGCCGATTTAGATAATGATGGCGATCTTGATTTGGTGGTGAATAACATTAATGCGCAGGCAATCGTTTATAAAAATACCGCTAACGATTCTAAGCAAAAGCCTTTTGCATCGCTGCAATTAACAGGGGACAGCAGTAACCGCAATGCCATTGGTGCTAAAACAGTTTTATTTGCAGGTAATGAAATACGAACCTATGAAAACAATCCCGTTCATGGTTTTCTCAGCAGTATGCAACTCCCTGTTCATATTGGGTTAAATGCTACAACTATTGATTCTGCTTTTTTGGTATGGCCCGATAACAGTTTTCAGAAAATCGAAATCGTAAAGGATACCATTAACCGCTTTTCTTACAGAAAGGGACTACCTATGTTTGATTACTCCATCATTACATCATGGAATAAAAAACAAATCACTGTTCAGGACATTAGTTTACAAACAAAGTTCAGTTATCAGCATACGGAAAATCAGTTCAACGAATTTGACCGTGAGCCTTTGATGCCTCATATGGTTTCAACAGAAGGTCCTGCTTTAGCGGTTGCAGATATTAATCACGACGAACTGCAGGATGTGTTCATTGGTTCTTCGAAAGGAAATCACCCTGCAGTGATGTTGCAAACTGCAAACGGAACATTCACAGAGTTGAAACAAACACAATTACTGCAGGATAGTATGTGGGAGCATGTAGATGCAATATGGACCGATGTGAATAATGATACACATGTTGATTTAGTGATAGCAACAGGTGGCAATGAATATTATGGAGCTGATGAACATTTACTGCCGCTCTTGTATTTGAACGACGGGAAGGGAAATCTTACACGTAAAACAGATGCATTTACAGGAATTGATGTAACACAATCAACCATTATTCCCTTTGATATCAACAATGATGGTTTTACAGATCTGTTTATTGCCGGAAGAGCTGTTTCGTGGGAGTATGGTACAACGCCGAGGTCTTATTTATTACAGAACGATGGAACAGGTAAGTTTACAGATGTTACAAAGCTGTATGCTGAAGAATTGTTGAACCCCGGTATGGTAACGGACGCCAAGCTGATTGATGTGAATAAAGATGGTGCAGAAGATTTACTCCTCAGTTATGAATGGGGTGGTATTGATGTATTCTTACGCATACAAAATAAATTTGTGAAACAGTCGGTTACAAGTACAAGAGGTTGGTGGAGCAGCCTGCTCTCCTTTGATGCAGATGGAGATGGTGATATTGATGTGCTGGCAACAAATTATGGTCTTAACACAAAATTGAAAACAACCGAAAAGCAACCTGTTAAATTATACCATCATGATTTTGATGGTAACGGAAGAAAGGAACAATTGCTCACTTACTATTTACAAAACAAAGAAATTCCTTTTGCCACCAAGATGGATCTGGAAAAACAAGTACCAGTTCTTAAAAAACAATTTTTATATGCAGAAGATTTTGCAAATGCAACGCTCAGTGATCTATTTGGTGCAGATAAATTAAAACAGGCACAACTGCTAACCGTTACACAGTTTGCACATACACTGTTCATCAATAACAATGGAACATTTGAAGCAAAACAGTTGCCCTGGCAAACCCAGCTCAACAATTATCGCACATCTCTCAGTATAAATGCAAACAACGATGCTTTACCTGATCTGTTGCTGCTGGGGAATTATTATGATCATCATGTGCAAACAGGAAGACAGGATGGAGATTTCGGTACAATACTCATCAATAAAGGCAATGCACAGTTTGAGTACAACAGCTTTAAAGGCTTTACTGATTTAAAACAGGTGCGTAAGATCAAAGCGATTGAAATCAATAAACAAACGGCTTACATTTTGGCAAGGAACAATACTTCTGCAGTGATTGTACAGATCAATTAAACATCATTGAGTAATGTGTTTAATACATCACCGGATAATACAATCTTGTTTTCCACTTACTCGTATCAGGTTCAGCACGTCTGTCGGTTAGCATCATTTGAAAAGGAATTGCAGGAGAAGATTTCTGGTGGTCCATCACGTATTGTTTTATTGCTGCTTCACCTTGTTCAATAGCAGCATTGCCTCCTGTTATTTCGCTTACTAAGATGTAACCATTGGCCAGCATTCGCTTTTGTAAAAAAGTTTCGTTACCCGGCACCTGTGTATGTGTGGGAACAGCTACCATCACCAGGTATTGATTGGCTCCCTCCTTATACACATGCAGCATGGGTGGGTTTGATGCTGTACCTCCATTTGCTTTGATGTAAGTTTGAATGGCATCTGCCATCTCATAAATTTCTTTTACGGAAGGATAATGATTGAGCATTGTACGGGTTGAAATCATGGCCGAATCTTTTACACGGTTCATTTCAACTTTCAATCCGTAAACCAATTCTTCACCATCATATTTCTTTTTCAGGGATGCCAGCAAAGCATCAACCTGTTGTTGTAATTGTTTAACAGCAAAAAATTGTTTGATGCGATGTATTGGATGCAGAGGAAGTGCTGCAGCGGTTTGGATGATAAACCGGCTTGAATCGGGAGTGGTTTCCTCAATCACTAATTGAGCAGGGTATTTTTTTTCAGCATAGGTAAAACTTAAACCGGTTGTATTAATGAGTGTAGCACCGGTAGTATATTGTAATTGTTCAAATTGGAATGTGCTGTCGTTCATCCGTTCGCCGGGCCATGCCTGTTTGTTGCTGTCTAAAGTTGACAGCATTCGAAGGGCTCCATCATTGGTGCAGGCAACAAGAGTAGATTTTGCAAACGATTGCTGTGATGAAATACCAATGTATAAAATACCTGTTGAAACGGCGATGAGTAAAACAAAAATTACAAGTACTCTTTTCATAAAAAATATTTCTAATTCAATTATATTCACTTTCTAAAATACATGCAAATATGCAACGCCTGATCTTAACTTTCATCATAAGTTTCGTAATAAATAGTTTGTTTGCACAAACCATTGATCTCCGCCCGGATGAGGCGGTCGGACGGGAATGGAAAATTTCTGCAACCAAATTCGATCCATCCAATTATTACGGCATTACCGTTGCTAATGGAATGATTGGTGTTGTATCATCACCCGAACCATTTAAAGTAAGAGAAGTAGTGCTCGCCGGGGCGTACGATTTATATGGCAGGGGAAGGGTAAGCAACTTTTTAAAAAGCTTTAATCTCCTCAACATGTATTTGGAGATTGATGGCAGACGCATTGATGCAAAATCAGCTTCCAACATGAAACAGGAACTGGATATGCAGCGGGCCTCTTTTACTACATCATTTGATTACGGAAATAAAGCCACTGTAACGTATACGTATTATTCACTCCGTCATTTGCCTTTTACTGTATTGATGGATATTGCTATTCAGCCAAAACAGGATATAACCATTACCGGAGCAAGTGTAATGGAAGCACCGGATGCATTAAAAGATGTACAGAATTATTATAACGAAATTGATCGTCCGCATGTAACTATGAGTTTACTCACATCATCAGCAAAAAGCCCTACAGGTAAATTGTTGATGTGCGCCAGCAGTACATTTTTGTTTGAAGAAAAACATGGCAATGAACCAAGAGTGATTCATGAAATGTGGGATAACAATATGCACTTGCTCAAGTTTACCAAAAAATTAAAAGCCGGTGAAACCTATCGTTATTCAGTTGCAGGTTCATCCATTACATCTGCACATCATGATGATCCGTTAAATGAAGCAGAACGTTTAACCATTTATGCAAAGCTCGAAGGAAGGGAGCGCTTGCTCAACTTTCATCACAAAGCATGGGATGAATTATGGAAAAGCAGAATAATTCTTGAAGCAGATGCAGCACATACAACACAAACAAGCCAGGATCAGCAAGACATCAACAGCATGCTGTATCATCTGTATTCGTTTACAAGAGAAGGCACGGCGTTGTCACCTTCACCCATGGGTTTGAGCGGACTCGGTTATAACGGTCATGTGTTTTGGGATACCGAGTTGTGGATGTATCCTGCCATGCTTGTATTAAAACCGGAGCTGGCAAAGAGTATGGTAGAGTATCGGTACCAACGGTTAGAAGCTGCAAAGCGAAATGCTTTCAGCAAAGGATATAAAGGAGCCATGTATCCTTGGGAAAGTGCAGAAACAGGTGTGGAAGAAACTCCGGTATGGGCATTGAGCGGACCATTTGAACATCATATCACCGCATGTGTTGCTATTGCTGCATGGAATTATTATTGTGTAACACAGGATAAAGTTTGGTTGAAGGAAAAAGGTTACCCCATCATCAGTGCCACGGCCGACTTTTGGGCAAGCCGTGTTGAACGCAATGGAGTTGGTAAGTTTGAAATTAAAAATGTAGTAGCTGCCGATGAGTGGGCCGAGAATGTAGACAACAATGCATTTACCAATGCAGCAGCAAAAGCCAATCTGCAGTTTGCAACAGAAGCAGCAAAGATTTTAGGCATTACACCCGATGCTGATTGGATGAATGTGGCAAATAATATTCCCATCTTAAAATTTCCTGATGGAGTTACAAGAGAACATGCAACTTATAATGGCGAAGGCATTAAACAGGCCGATGTTAACTTATTGTCTTATCCATTAAAAGAAGTGAAAGATCCTGCAGGTATAAAAAAGGATTTAGAGTATTACGAGAAGCGTGTTCCCAATGAAGGAACACCAGCTATGACACAAGCAGTGTTTACTACGCTCTATGCCCGGTTGGGAAATGGGGAGAAAGCCTATGATTGGTTTCAGGATGCATATGTTCCAAATCTCAATCCGCCCTTTCGTGTTATTGCAGAAACGAAAGGTGGAACCAATCCTTATTTCGCAACAGGTGCAGGAGGTATTTTACAAAGTGTATTGATGGGTTTTGGTGGATTGGAAATCACACAGCAGGGGATTATCCAGATAAGGACGGCATTACCCAAACAGTGGAAGAGTGTAACCATTACGGGTGTTGGCGTGCAGAAAAAAACGTTTGTGAATAAGCAATAGGTTACACAAAGAACACAAAGGGTGCACAAAGTACACGGAGATTTCTTTGTCCCCTTGGTGAAACAACTTTGTGTTCTTAGTGATATAGTTTTATTAGTAATTAATTCAGGTAACACCAAGAACACAAAGGATGCACAAAGTACACGGAGATTTCTTTGTGCCCTTGGTGAAATAACTTTGTGGTCTTAGTGAAACAAAAACTTGTTTATGAATGAAAATGAACTTTCAAAAGAGGTAGTTGATGCAGCCATTAAAATACATAAAACGTTTGGCCCGGGTCTTTTAGAAAAGGCTTATGAGGAATGTCTTGCATTTGAACTTCGCAAAAGAGGATTAAAAGTGGATCAGCAAAAAGGGCTTCCATTAACTTATGAAGAAGTAACCATGGAAGTTGGTTATCGGGTGGATATACTCGTAGAAAATAAGTTGGTGGTTGAAATAAAATCTGTTAGAGCTCTACAGGAAAATGATACAGCACAGGTATTGACCTATCTACGTTTGTCTGGTTGCAAGTTAGGTTTGCTGATAAACTTTAATGTAGTATTATTAAAAAATGGGATTAAGCGGTTAATACTTGGGCAACTTCATGAGGAATAAGCCTTGGAGTCCAAGCCTTGCAATCGTTTTCTGAAAAAAATCCCCATTAAGTTCATTCAATCCCGCCAAAATATTTTAATTTCCCTCCTTAAACAAAACGGCTTTTGAGGTTTACTGCTTCCATATTCTTCCTTTCCATTCTGCTGTTCAACTGGTTCGGGTACGAATTGGTTATGAATTATGCTGATCAGCAACAAACAGCCCAACTGGAATTACAACTCGATAATAAAGAATACGATGCAGCAACCCTGGTTGAAATACGGGTTCCTGTTACACTCCCTTACCAAACAGACTGGAAAGAATTTGAACGGGTAGATGGCGAGATTGAATTCAACGGGATGCATTATAAATATGTAGAGCGTAAATTGGAAGCGGGTGAAATGATTTACAAATTCATTCCTGATAAGAACAAGAAACAGCTAGTGAATGCAAGAGAAAACTTTTTTAAACTGGTGAACGATCTGCAAAGCCAGTCGCAGGAAAAAGAAACCAACAACCAACAACAACATTCGTATAAAACATTCAGTTTTGATTATTGCGAAAAACTGACCAACTGGAATTTTCATTCCATGCAACTTCAGTCTGCAAGTCGTTTTATGCATTCAACTCAGTCACTTCTTACGATGGTGATTCCTGCTCCTGTTCAACCGCCGGATGCATAACTGATTTCTCTCCAACCAGTTTAAATGGTATATGTCAATTGAATTGCAGTCACTGCAAACCAATTGATCCTTCTTTTATTTTTCACGATCTTGAAGTTTTGTTTATGAAATTATTTTTTTCTGCAGCAGGTCTCTGTCTGTTTCTGATGAGTTGTAAACCAACCGGCGATTATAAAAAGTTTACGAATGATCCTTTGCTCTATTCAAAAACAGTTAAGAAACTGAATGATGTGGTGTTGGGAAATAATTTTCCCCCCATGATTGCCAGCCGTAATTATGTGTATGCAAATATTGCAGCGTATGAATGTATAGTGGCAGGTGATGCAACGTATCAAACACTCAGCGGCCAAATCAAACACATGCCGTCCATGCCCAAACCGGATACAAGCAAACCCATTGATTATTCATTAGCTGCTTTATTATCGTTTACCAAAGTGGGGAATGCTGTAACATTTCCTGAAGGAAGTATGATGGAGTATTACAACGAGTTAAAGGAGAAAGCAGACTCAGCGGGTATGCCATCGGATGTGCTGGAACATACCATTGCATTTTCTGATACCATTGTAGCAACTATCATGAAATGGAGCAAGGGCGATAACTATGCTGCCACACGTGGAGCTGAACGGTTTACGGTGAAAGAAGAAGAAGGACGCTGGGTGCCTACACCTCCCATGTATGCAACAGCAATTGAACCACAGTGGGGTAAAATAAGACCCATGGTGCTCGACAGTTCATCACAGTTTGAAATTCCACGTCCACCGGTATTTGATGTTACAAATAAAAACAGCACATACTATAAAGCGCTGATGGAAGTAAAAAATGTCGGCGACAGCTTAACAGAAGAACAAAAACATATTGCAGATTTCTGGGATGATAATCCGTTTAAGATGAATGTAAGCGGACATGTAATGTTTGCGACCAAGAAATTTTCTCCTCCCGGCCATTGGTTAAATATTGTTGGCATTGCTGCAAAAGCAGCGAAAGCAGATTTTAATTCAACTGTTGGTGCTTTTGCCATCACCTCCATTGCTTTTTTCGATGCATTTATTCGTGGATGGGAAGAAAAGTATAAAAGCAATTATGTTCGTCCTGAAACAAGCATCAGTAAATACATTGATCAGGAATGGCGCCCCTATATTCAAACACCTCCTTTTCCTTCTTATGTGAGCGGCCATGCAACCAACTCTTCTGCAGCAGCAGAAACCATGACATCGTGGTTTGGTGATCAGCTTTCGTTTACTGACACTTCATTACTGGAGTTTGGTATTGCCAACCGTGAAATTAAATCGTTCCGTGCAGCAGCAGCAGAAGCAGCCATGTCGAGATTGTATGGCGGTATTCATTATCGTTTTGATAATGACGAAGGACTGAAAGTTGGAAAACAGGTAGGGGAACTTATTGTGAAACGCATTCAACTAAAAGCAAAGTGAAAAATTTTGATCAATTGATCATCAACCAAAATAATTATCAAATGAAATGGAATAAACTTTTTTTATTACAGCTGTATCTGTGCATTGGAATCACACAGGTGTCGGCGCAAACAGATATGGATGCGATCTTGATGGAGAAAAATGCATTCTGTGTTGGTCCCGGTTATTCATACAGCAGCTGGAAAAATTATTGGGAAGGAACAAAGAAAAGAGAAAACCTCAATCTCGGAACGGTATCTACACAAACGTTTGCCATAATGGGTAACTATGGAATCAGCAATAAACTAAATGCTCTGTTCAATATTCCTTACGTGGTTACAAAAGCAAGTGCAGGAACATTAAAAGGACAACAGGGTTTACAGGATTTAAGTCTCATGTTGAAGTACAGGCCCATCAACCAAAAAATTGGTGATGCACGGCTTGCTGTTTTTGGTCTCATAGGAGGCTCATTACCTATGACAAATTATCTGGCTGATTTTTTACCATTGTCTATTGGCCTGAGAAGTAAAACTGCAATGGCCCGATTAATGGTTGATTATTATTACAACAGTAAATGGTTTGCAACAGCATCTGCAACATATGTGTACAGAAGCAATATTGAGCTGGACCGTAATTCATATTATACAGATCGTATGGTATTGTCGAACCAGGTTGAAATGCCCAATGCTACCAGCTTCAATATCCGTGCAGGTTACAGAACGCAATGGCTGATTGCAGAAGCCATCCTTAATAACTGGACCACACAAGGTGGTTTTGATATAACGCAAAACAATATGCCTTTCCCTAGTAACCGTATGAATGCAACTGCAGTTGGCGTAAACATGAAGTATGTTATGAAACGGTTACCTCAACTTTCATTAACTGGCGGTGCCAGTAATGTAATTGCCGGCAGAAATGTTGGACAGTCTTTTAACGCTAATGCTGCTGTTTTTTATGTGCTTGATCTGAGTAAGAAAGAAAAGAAAGTAAACACTTCAAACAATTAATCATGAAACCGCAATCAATCTTCATTTATATACTGGTACTTGCATGTACGGCTACATCATGCAAAAAAGAAATAACAGAACAAACTGCCAATGCACAGGCATTAAATCCTGCGAACATTGATGCAGAAGCCGGTTTGTGGAAACCCATTCTCTTAACATCAGCAACTGAGTTTGCAGTTGCAGCTCCTGCAGCAACCAATCTCCCCGGTTATAACGCAGAGATTAATGAAATAAAAAGCTGGCAAAAAAATATGGGTGAGCAGGAACGGAAGCTCATCAATTACTGGGGCGCAGGTGCGGTGCTTCGCTGGAATGAGATTACAAGAGGACTGGTAGCGAAATACAATTTACCTCCTTATCAAAATCCTGATGGAACATATCCCATACCAGATGCAAACAATCCGTTTAACAATCCGCAATTTCCTTTTGCCAATCCACCATATGCTTCCAGAGCATATGCATACATCAGCGCTGCGGTATATGATGCATTAATTGCTGCATGGCATTATAAAAAAGTATACAACCGTGCAGCGCCATATAAAATTAATACAACCGTAAATGCATTGTTACCAACATCTGATCTTCCATCCTACCCAAGTGAAGATGCAACTGTTACCGGCGTAATGGTAGAAATGCTGAAACTATTTTTTCCAACAGAGCAGGCATTTATCCAGCAAAAAGCAACTGAACATAAGAATGTAAGAGTGATGGCCGGTGTAAATATCAGAAGTGAACTGGATGCAGGTGAAGCATTGGGAAAACAGGTAGCACAAAAATTTATTACCCGTGCAAGAGGCGACAGAGCAGGTGCGGCCGTTGGCACTCCTGCATTGTGGCAACAGTTAGAAACACAGATGGCAGCAACAGGTGAAATACCATGGATCAGTCAGGAATCACCAAAACGGCCGCCCATGTTACCGTTGTTTGGAAGAGTAAGAACCTGGTTGTTTGATTCATCAACCATGGTTACCACAATACGCCCTAAGGCACCACCATCAACCAAATCAGAACAGTTTAAAAAAGAAACAGAAGAAGTGTTGCATTACAGTAAGAATGCAACCAGACAGGAAATTGCCATTGTTCATTTCTGGGCCGATGGCGTGGCAACTGCAACCCCACCGGGCCACTGGAATGCAATTGCTGCAGATGATTTTATTTCACAACGATACAGTGAAGTGCGCTGGGCAAGAAATATGGCATTACTCAACATGAGTTTAATGGATGCAGCCATTGCCTGTTGGGATGCAAAAACATTTTATTTCAATCCACGCCCATCACAGGTAAACCCTGCAATAAAAACAATCACCGGCTTACCAAATTTTCCGTCGTATACCAGCGGCCACTCAACATTCAGCGGTGCAGCTGCAACTATATTAGGCCATATTATTCCGGGCAGAAAACAGGCATACGAAAACATGGCCAAAGAAGCATCGCTCTCAAGATTGTATGGAGCAATTCATTACAGGAGTGATTGTGAAGAAGGATTAAAATGCGGTAATGCAATAGGAGCGTATGCCATTACAAGAGCAAGAACCGATGGGGCCGAATAAATAAACAGAATGATAATCAGTAGTAGTTTAATATACACTCCTCTGTTTCTACAGAGGAGTCTGTTTTTAAACCAAACATTAAATCAACATGAAAAAATTTTTCTGGTTTGGATTAACGGGACTCATACTATTTGAGTTGGCGAATGTTTATTTTATTATGCCCATGCCCGGCAGTCAGCAAATGAACAGTATTGATCTGGCTTATTTTTTATACAGCTACCGTTGGTATTTCAGAATAGGTTTGGCCATTGCAGCGGCAGTTGGTTTAATACTATCAGTCTGGAAACGGAAATGGACCGTTGTAATTCCAATTGTAACAGCTGCAGTTGTGATTTATCTGGTCAATTTTAAAATGGCAGCAGATGCTATGTTTCAACAACCCCAAAAAATCATTTTTAAAACTGTTGCGGATAATAAAGTAGACAGTAACCGGTTGGTGATTGGTGTAGAAATAAACGGCAAAGCAAAAGCCTACCCTATTCAATACATCGGGTATCATCATCATTTGCAGGACACGCTGGATGGTAACGCAATTCTTGTTACCTATTGTACGGTATGCAGAACAGGCCGTGTGTTTGAACCTATTGTAAACGGCAGGCAGGAACAGTTTCGATTGGTTGGGATGGATCATTTTAATGCCATGCTCGAAGATGCTACTACAAAAAGCTGGTGGCGACAATCAACCGGTGAAGCCATTACAGGAAAACGAAAAGGTACTAAGCTCAAAGAGCTTATAAGTACACAAACCAGTTTGGGAAAATGGATTCAACTGCATCCGAATACTACTATTCTTCAGGCCGATCCTGCATTTGTAAAACGATACGACAGTTCGCTTAACTATGAACAAGGAAAAAGTAAAAGCAAACTCACGGGCACAGACAGTCTTTCCTGGAACGATAAATCATGGGTGATTGGTATTAAAGCGGGGGATGCATCAAAAGCATATGACTGGAACATGTTGAAACAAAAACGCATCGTGCAGGATACGCTTAATCAAACAGCAATAATTGTTCTGCTTGCAAATGATAACCGCAGTTTTTTTGCATTTGAACTGCCTGCAAATGCGAACAGTGTTTCTTTACTGAACGACACACTGCTGCTAAATACAAAACACTATCGCATCAACGGAAAAGGGATTGATACAGGTTTTAACCTGAAGCCTGTCTACGCTTATCAGGAGTTTTGGCATAGCTGGAAAACATTTCAACCCCAAACCGATCATTAAAAAGCAGTGCACTTTACTCAGGAGTTTCTTTCTGCGAAGGCATAAAGAAAAAAATTATCTTGCAGTTGCACGATTGACAGTTTTTTTATATTAAACAAACAGGCATGCAGCAAAGTACATTAAAAAAGTTATCAGAAGCATTGGGCATCAGTATATCAACAGTCTCCCGTGCTTTAAAGGATCATCCGGATATTTCTGCATCCACCAAACTGAAGGTAAAAGAACTGGCGGCTGCAATGGAATACGAACCCAACAGTTATGCTGTTCAGTTACGCACCAAACAAAGTAATCTCTTAGGTATTCTCGTTCCCTCAATTGATAATTATTTTTACGATTCTTTTATTGCTGCTGTTGAAGATGAAGCACGCAAATACGGATATTCTGTTTTGATTATGCAATCAAGAGATGATGTGGCAATTGAAACAGCCAATATCAACATCTTCCGCAAAAATATGGTGATGGGACTGTTTGCTACCGTATCTATTGCAACAGAAGAACTGGCGCCGTTTAAAAAAATGGAGGACCTTAAAATACCGGTGATCTTTTTTGACCGTGTACCGGAAGAGAAAGGGTTTTATAAAGTTTGTTTGCCCGACGCTATGGCAGCTAAAATTGCTGCAGAAGCAATGATTGAAAAAAAGAAAAAGAATGTATTGGCTCTTTTTGGCCACCCCCATTTAAGTATATCCAGAGTGCGTTGTAAAACGTTGGTTGATACGTTTAAACAACAGGCACCCGATACAAAGATTTCGATTGATTATCCCGAGCAGCCCGAAGCTTCAAAAGAGGCAGCGCTCAAAGCACTTACATCAAAAGCAGCACCCGATGTTATTTTTTGTATGGGCGATTTAATTCTCATTGGTGTAATGCGGGCCATTCATGAACTGAACCTGAGAGTACCGGATGATGTGGCGGTAATTGGAATCAGTAACGGCTTTATTCCAACTATGTATAATCCCGTAATTACGTATGTAGAAACCAGTGGTTATAAGTTGGGCAAACTTTCTTTTTCACAAATGTTAGGTCGCTTAAAAGGAGAAGATATTAGCGAAAACGTTTGCGTTGAATCAATGCTTATAAAAGGTGGTTCTTTATGATGAAATAGCTTTGGTAAATGAGGATGAACGGGTATATTTATTATTCATTTTATCCTCTTGCCATGACCAACTTCCGCATTAAACTTTCGCTCTTTCTTAATTATTTTGTTTTTGCCATTCTGCTTAACAGTGTGGGTACTGTTATTTTACAAGTGCAGGCAAATTTTGATATTTCTAAAGGATCGGCCAGCATTCTTGAAGCATTTAAAGACCTGAGTATTGCTATCGCATCTTTTCTGATTGCATCTTATGTAAACAGGATCGGATACAAAAAAACCATGCTCATTGCATTAGGATTAATTGCAGTGATGTGTTTAATTATTCCATCGGTGAATAGTTTTTTCATGACCAAAATATTGTTTGCAGCTGCTGGTGTTGGTTTTGCATTAATTAAAGTAAGTGTGTTTGCAACCATTGGCTTGGTTACAAAATCGAAGAACGAACATCTGAGTCTGATGAATTTTCTGGAATCGTTTTTTATGGTGGGCATTTTGGCAGGATATTTTTTGTTTGCTTCAATGGTAGATAATAACAATCCTAAATCAACCACCTGGTTTAATGCCTATTATATTTTAGGAGGCCTTGCAATTCTTGCTTTTGCATTATTGCTTTCTACAAAACTCGATGAGTCTTCCATAAAAGAAGCAGAGCAATCAAAATCTGCAGCAGACGATTTTATAGAAATGTTTAAACTGATCTTGTTGCCGCTCGTATTGGTGTTTATTTTCAGTGCATTTTTTTATGTATTGATTGAACAGAGTATAATGAGCTGGTTGCCTACTTTTAATAAAGATGTGCTGCAACTTTCTACCAGCCTCAGCATACAAATGGCCAGCATCCTTTCTGCATCTATTGCTTTAGGCCGTTTTCTTGCAGGATTAGTGTTGCGTAAAATGGATTGGCTGATTGTATTGGTAGTTTGTTTACTTGCAGCAGCCACACTGGTATTAGTAGCTGTTCCTTTAACAAAAAATATCACCGGTATTTCAGTAAACAGTCTGGCTGATGTTCCATTGGTTGCATTTATCTTTCCATTAATCGGATTATTTCTTGCACCCATTTACCCTGCTATTAACTCTGTTATTTTAAGTAATCTGCCTGCGCATCGTCATGCATCCATGAGCGGATTGATAGTTGTATTTTCTGCATTAGGAGGTACAACCGGATCTATTATTACAGGAAATATTTTTGGCACTTATGGCGGACAAACAGCTTTTTATTTTTCGTTGGCACCAATCGGGATCCTGATCGTGTTGTTGTATGTGTTTAAACGTCTGCAGCCAAAAGCAGGCACAGTGGTTGATCTTAAAACAGCAGGAGGGCATTGATCGTGAAGCAGAAGGAATTATTTGAACTGAGTCCGTTGTTTGAAGAGGTACAGATGAACCGCATCTTTGAAGATGGAAAAACCTTTGTGGATTGTATTCCCAAACAACCGATGGAATTGATTCTTCAGCAATATGAAGAGCAAAAGAACTCAGCCAATTTTAACTTAAGCAGTTTTGTGCATGAACAGTTTGAACTGCCGCATGTATTTGCATGCGATTATCACACGGATGCGGCACAGGATGTGGAGCAGCACATTCACTCCTTATGGCCCGTGCTTACACGTATGCCCGATGAAAAGAAAGGATCATTAATTCCATTACCCAACGCATATATTGTTCCCGGCGGCCGCTTTGGTGAAGTGTATTACTGGGATAGTTATTTTACCATGCTTGGCTTAAAAGCGTCCAACATGTTTGAGATGATTGAAAACATGCTGAATAATTTTTCTCATCTCATTCAAACAATTGGATTTATTCCCAATGGTAACCGTACGTATTATCTCGGCCGTTCACAGCCTCCTTTTTTTTCATTGATGGTGAAGATGATGGCGGATATAAAAGGAGAAGAGATCTTACCTGCTTACCTTTCTTCCTTAGAAATGGAGTACAGGTTCTGGATGAAAGGAGCAGATGAGTTGAATCAACATCAAGCGGCAATTCATCATGTAATGTTGATGAAAGATGGGGTGGTGCTCAACCGTTATTGGGATGCATTTGCAACTGCAAGACCGGAATCGTACAGAGAAGATGTAGAACTCACACATCAATCAACACAGCCAAAAGAAATACTGTACCGACATTTAAGAGCCGGCGCAGAATCGGGCTGGGATTACAGTTGCCGTTGGTTTAAAGAGGGCCATTCATTTGCAAGCATTCACACCACAGAAATTGTTCCGGTTGATCTCAATTGTTTACTCTGTCATCTGGAACAAACAATTGCGGATGCATTAAACGTAAAAGGCGATCTGTTGAAAGCAGAGAAATATCATTTGCTGGCTGAACAACGGAAAAAGGCCATTCATACATATTGCTGGAATGAAACACTAAGTTTTTTCACAGACTATGATTGTGCGGCACATGAACCAAAAACCATAAAAACATTAGCAGGGGTTGCTCCTTTATTCTTTGGAATAGCTACTGCACAGCAGGCAGATTCAATAGCTGGCATACTGGAAACTGAATTTTTAAAAGATGGCGGATTAACCACAACACTTGAAACAACGGGACAGCAATGGGATGCACCAAACGGATGGGCACCATTGCAATGGATGAGTATAGTTGGTTTAGAAAATTATGGGCATCATTCTTTAGCAGCTACGATTGCCCAACGATGGATTCAGCTGAACACCGATGTGTATAAACGCACCGGCAAACTCATGGAAAAATACAATGTAGTAGATACACATTTAGAAGCAGGTGGTGGTGAATATGCAGGACAGGATGGTTTTGGCTGGACGAATGGCGTATTACTGGCGTTGATGAAAAAATATGGAAACGTTTAATTTCAAGATGTGGTTTGTGAAAAAATTTTAATCGATTGTTTCGTTAGCAATTTGAATTTAGTGAGATGTCTCGTTCCTCGACATGACGGATTAAACAGCTTACGTAATTATTGAGAGTATAAATTTTTAGAGTGGTCGTCATTTCGATCCCGCAAGAGCGGGAAGAAATCCCCGCCACTTCAGAAAGAATGAAGAAAAGAGGATACTACCATTTTTCAATTTCAGGCCAAAGATCAATCCATGTGGGATTGAGGACAGAAATCAATTCATCTTTCTTTTTTCTGCTCCACTTTTTTAACTCTTTTTCACGGCCAATTGCTTCTTCAATCCTTCCGAAATTTTCGTAATATACACAAATGGTACAATTGTACTTATCCGTAAAGCTTCCCTTAAAGTAATGTTCTTTGTGTTGAAGAATACGGCTTCTCAAATCAGTACTTACTCCAATGTAAACAACTGTACGCAGTTGATTGGTCATGATATATATACACCCACCATGTTCCATACAAAGATTTATCTCACCCCAACGCTGCTTTAAAGAATGCATCTAATTTGGCTTCATCCAATTGTCCGTTTGTTCGCACAGCACTGCAGAGATCAAGACCAAAGGGTTGCACCGTATCAATGGCCTCTTTTACGTTTGTTGTATTTAATCCACCGGCTAAAAAAACGGGAACCTTGCTTGAATCAACAATGCGTTTACTTAATTTCCAGTTATGTGTGCGACCTGTTCCGCCCAGTTCTTTTACGGCAAGATTTGGATTTCCACTATCAAGCAATAAAGCATCCACATGTTCGGCAATACCCAACGCTTCATCAATCGAAGATTCATCTATCACATGAATTACCTGCACCAGCTTTACAAAAGGCAAGGCTGTTTTTATTTCTTTATAGCTGCCATCTGTTAATGCATCAACAATCTGAATGGTATTGGTGAGCACTTTACTATGATGCGTAATAATATTTTTAGCAGCAGTTTCACTGGTTAACAGAAACGTACCAACAGGTGGCGGAACTGTTTGTGCAATGGTATAAATCATCTCATCTGTAATAACACCGGGTCCGCTGGGCATATGCCCAACCAAACCTAATGCTGAAGCGCCGTAACGTACAGCCAGTGCGGCTTCTTCAACTGAACTGATGCAGCAGATCTTAATCCGGGGTTTCATGTACATTGTTTTGCAGGTAAAAGTAAACACTATCCTTCCAGCAATGCAAATCCATACGGTGGCAGTACAAAAAATTCATGATCAGCACCGGTTTCATATTTTTTCCCGCTCCAGTGATCGTATAATACTGAAGGTGCGCCGCCTTTTTCTTTAAATGCAAACCAGGTTAAAAATGAAGTGCTGTTACTGAAATTAAATATACAGTATAAACGTTGGCCGTTTTTTTGTCTGATATAACCTGCTATATGAACATTATGAGGAGTAAGCCATACAATATTACTTTGATCAGAAACTGCATGTACTTGTTTTCTGATTGACAATAGTTTTTTTGTAGAATCAAAAATGATTTGTTCAACCGTTCCCTTTTTTTCTGTTTTTTTATTTTTCTTCCAGTCAATTAACGGACGGTGCATCCAACGGTTATCATAACTTTTTCCTTCGTCCTGCAAATAAGTATAATCGTTGGTATAGCCAACTTCATCACCATAAAACAACATGGGCACACCACCCAGGAAAAAACTATGCGCCTGCATCAGTAATATTTTCTGGATAGACAGATCAATTGCAGCCTGATCTTTTTCATTTAATGCTTTTTCCAATCCGCACAAGGATGCCAATGAACCACTGATGCGTGCATCACCTGTTTTTGGGTTACTGGAGAACAGTGCACCAATAGCAGGTGAGCCGGGATGTGCTCCGGAATAATAATCTTTTAAAAATTTACGGTGGGCATAAGCATTGTATCCTGCCTGTTCAATCATGCTGTCATCATACCCCAAACCAATATCGTCGTGACAGCGTGTGTAGGTTATCCACGAAGTGCCATATGGTTTTTTCAACAATTCTTCCTGTGCAGCAAGCATTACTTTGGTATCACCGGTTGCAAGCATATCCCACTGCAACGCCATATGAGTAGCATTGTAAGCAAAGTCGCATTCACGTGCAGTGAAATTACCTGTGCCAAAATATTTCATGATTTCTTTAGGTGCAACAATTGCTTCGCCCAATATAGCCATACCCGGTGTCGCTACCTGTACACATTGCTTAATTAAACGTAACAGTGCATGTGCCTGTGGTAAATTTTGACAGGTAGTGCCGAGTTGTTTCCAGATAAAAGCAGGTGCATCAATGCGTATAATATCTACACCAAGGTTTGCATAAAAGAAAATGGTATCCAGCATTTCAATAAATACTAATGGATTGGTGTAATTCAAATCCCATTGATAATTGTGAAAAACAGTCATCACCCATTTATTACATTCTTCGATGTAGGTAAAATTTCCGGGCGAACTTTCAGGAAATATTTCGGGCATTGATTTGTCGTACTGATCGGGCAAACTCCGGTCGCTGTAGAAATAGAAATAATCCTGGTATTGTTTGATGCCCTGTTTTGCTTTCTCTGCCCACTCGTGTTTATGTGAAGTATGATTGAGGACTATATCCAGCATCAGGTACATATCACGTGAGCGCATTTCTTCCTGCAGTTGCTGCAAATCTTGCAGTGTACCAAAGCGTTCATCTACTTTTCTGAAATTGGAAACGGCATAACCGCCATCACTTTCGTTGGCCGGACTTTCAAACACAGGCATCAGGTGTAAAAAATTTACACCCAGCTCTTCAAAGTAATCCAGTTTGGTTTGCATGTTTTGCAGATTGCCGCAAAAGCGATCTACATACAAACTCATACCATTGATTTTATTACTAAGGAACCAATGTTCCTGTACCAGTTTTGTAATATCCCTTTGCTTTAATACAGCACTTCGTTGCTTGTAAGCTTTGATGATTGTTTTAATCACATCATCAAATAACTGCTCGGCAGCAGGATGATGTTCGTATAACTGCAGGTATAATTCAAAAATGGCAGACGTATCTGCAAGAAAACGTGTATAAAACGAATTGTCTTTTACTGCAACATCAATCTGATGTTCTTTTAAAACTGCATTGATATGTTCGTGAACTCCAAAACTGTACATAGTTATTTAAAGATGTCGTTGCTTAAATGTTTAAATGCTTCCATGGCTCCCATGTATTCACAGGTTCTTGCACCGGCTTTATTGCCATTTGCAATCACTGCTTTCCATTCGTCTGTTGTGAGCAAGGAAATTTCCTGATTCGTTTTTTTGCTGAGCTGGTATAATACGGCTCCTGTAAATGCATCTCCTGCCCCGGTTGTATCAACAGGTGTAATGGCAATGCTTGGTACAGTATGTGTTGAACCGTTAAGCCCAAGTAAGGTTCCTTCTTTACCAATGGTAATGGCAAAAACAGCGTTTGTCTTTTGCAGAAACACAGATGCAGCATCTTCATACGATGAAGTTGCTGTGAGCATCATCGCTTCTTCATCACTTACTTTAAAGAAATGACAGAGGTTTAAGAAGTTCCATGACTGCTCAATGAAAGAAGCTTTGTTGTGTTGAAACAACAGCTGACGATAGTTGGGATCGAAACTGATGAATAAATTTTTGTTGAGTGCGTTTTGGAGTAAGGTTGTATAAGCATCCTGTAACGGGCCGGGAAGAAAACCGGTAGCTGATCCAAAATGCACTATGGAAAATTCATCGAGATTAATTGCTTCAATTTCATCTTTGTTCAATTGCCCATCGGCGCCACGGTTGAAATAAAAATCACGCTCGCCATTTTCCATTAAAGACACAAATGCAAAAGTGGTAAAGAAGTTTTCATCCTGCAACATATGTTTGGTGCTTACACCAAATGCTTTCATCACATCTATCAGATGGTTGCCAAATGGATCTGTACCAACTTTAGCAGAGAGCTCTACTTCTCCACCTAATGCTGCTATAGCTGCGGCCACATTGGTTGGGGCACCTCCGGGCTTCTTTAAAAAATGTTCTCCATGAGATAAAGGTTGGCCTTTATCTGTACAGATCATATCAATCAATGCTTCGCCAATACAAAGAATTTTGTTCATAGTCTATAATTCATAAATGAGCGCTTCGTATGGCCGCAGGTTTTCTGCAGCAGGCGCCGATGTATAATTTCCGATGAGCAGTTTTGCTTTACTTACATCTATACCTGTGTTAACAGCAGCCGGTTTGTTTGTGAAGTTGAGAAGTACAAGCAGCTTTCTGTTGTTCAACTCTCTTGTGTATGCAAACACATCCGGATTATTTTTGTCGAGTGAAGTAAATTTACCATACACTAATACTTCATTGTCTTTACGCAGCTTCACCATCTTTCTGAAATAATTCAGACAACTGTTTGCATCTTTCTCCAGCGCTGCAACGTTAATGGAAACAAAGTTTTTATTTGTTTTGAGCCAGGGTGTTCCGGTTGTAAAACCGGCATTAGCACTTGTGTCCCATTGCATTCCTGTACGTCCATTATCACGACAGCTGAATTTGATCAGCTCCATATATTTTTTCAAATCACCACCAATATTAATCTGGTTCTTGTATTCATTCAGAGTTGGCATATCCTTGTAGTCTTCAATTTTTTCAAAACCGGCATTGGTCATACCTAATTCATCACCATAGTAGTAGTAAGGAGTGCCACGCATGCTCATTAAAAAAGTTGTCAGCATTTTTGAAGACAGCTCTCTGAAAGCAGGTTGATCGTTTCCAAACCGACTCACCAATCTTGCCTGATCGTGATTAGCCAGCACAACGGATAGCCATCCTTTTTCAGCAAAGGCACTATCCCATTTGCTGAATACATTTTTCAAATGCAACACACTGTAACCTGCGGGCTTTGCAATATCAATTGCTTCAAATGCATAGGCCATGTTTAATTCGTTACGGTCTGCATCTACCAAATCATGTGCATCTTCAAATGTATTACCGGCACCTTCAGCCACACTCATTACATTATACTTGCTGAATACCTCTGTATGCATTTCTTTTAAATAAGTATGCAAGTTGGGTCCCATGGCGTAGTACTGCACAAAGTTTTTTTCAAACCCTTTCGGAAAAGCAGGGAAGGTTGTGTCTTTAGCTGCAAATTGAAATGCGTCCAATCTGAAACCATCTACACCTTTCTCTGCCCAGAATTTCATCATGTCATAAATTTCCTGACGAAGTTTTGGATTTTCCCATTTGAGGTCCGGTTGCTTCTGAGAAAAGTAATGCAGGTAATAGGCATTGGTTAGTGAATCATATTTCCATGCATCATGATTTACATCAAACAAACTGTAACGGTAAGGAGGTTTTCCTTTCTCGGCATTCCACCAATGATAGTAATTACGATAAGGATTATCTCTGCTGCTCCTGCTTTGTTTAAACCATTCATGTTCATCACTGCTGTGGTTTACCACAATATCCATCACCAGCTTAATCTTGCGTTCATGCATCGCTTTCAACAATGCATCAAAATCGTCCATCGTTCCAAAATCTTTCATGATGTTGCGATAATCGCTTACATCATAACCATTATCATCATTGGGCGAGCTGTAGATCGGGTTTAACCAAACAGCATCAACACCAAGGCTTTTGATATAATCCAGTTTTGAAAGAATTCCTTTGAGATCACCAATGCCATCGCCATCACTGTCTTTAAAACTGCGGGGGTAAATTTGATACACCACTGCTTCTTTCCACCACTTGCGATCTGCCTGATCCTTTGTTTGAGTAGTTGTTTTTGATTTGCATGAAATAAAACCAAAAACAAGTAATAAGAGTACAATGCAATAGCTGAATACTTTCATATCAATTTAATTAATGTCCACCTCCGCCACCAAGTGTTATCATTTCATCATCCGGCTTTTTGGTTTTGATCAACAGTGTTGCAGAAGCTGCGATTAGTAAAAAAACACCTGCAAACGTGATGGCTTTGCCGGGATCGTTGTTCAAAAAGTTTTTTAGGATGTATCCGAATGAAAGATTTTGAATGATCATTGGGATCACAATCATCATATTAATAATACCCATGTACACACCGTATCGTTCTTTGGGAATATTGCTTACCACCATTAAATAAGGAATGCCCATCATACTGGCCCATCCAATACCAAAACCAGTGATAGTAGGGAACAGCAAGTATTTATTTTCAATATGCGGGAAAGCAAGAAAACCAATACCTGCCAAAACCAAACAACTGAAATGAACAAGCTTTGGTGAATAGCGTTTGGCAAACCACACTAATCCAAAAGCACATAAGAAGGTTACAATATTATACCAGCCGTTTACCAAACCCGTCCAGCTCACTGCTTTTTCATACAGATCAGGATTTTCAGAAGGGGATGTTTTATAAACAGATTGTGCAATACTCTTAGATGAGTTTTGCCAATAACAAAACAATGCATACCATTGAAACAAATACACCAACGCCAGTTGCCACATTACTTTGGGCATGTCTTTAATGGCATGAGCAATTTCAATGAACGGAGAAAAAACATTGAGGCGTTCTGACTTCATCTTCTTCAGCTCTTCATCCGTAGGAGGAATTTCCGGTGTTGTACGCATGCTCCACCAGATAGAACCAATAGAACAAACGGCACCTAAAAAGAACGAAGCAAAAACCCATGTAGGAAGTTTTCCTGTTTTGCCAATAAAGATCAATGGGAAAATAAACAATGACACGTTGGCCAATGTTTGTCCAAGCCCGGTAAAAAAACTCTGCGATTGAAACCCCGTAGGCTGTTGTGCAGGATTTAATTTATCGGCAATAAATGCACGATAAGGTTCCATGGCGGTGTTGTTACCGGCATCTAAGATCCACAGCAAACCTGCAGCCATCCATAAACTGCTGCTGAAAGGATAAAAGAATAACGCAATACTGCAAAGCAAGGCACCAACAAGGAAGTAAGGCTTTCTCCTGCCGAAACGGGGATGCCATGTTTTATCGCTCAACGCCCCAATAATAGGTTGCACAATTAAACCAGTCATAGGACCTGCTAAATTGAGAAACGGAATTTCATCGGGACTTGCACCAAGCATATCATAAATGGGGTTCACAGCACTTTGCTGCAAACCAAAACTGTATTGAATGCCAAAGAAGCCAACATTCATATTGATGATTTGCCAAAAACTTAAATGAGGTTTGGAAACAGGCATGCAGTTACTTTAAATTAGAGAATGGTTGGATAAACTTCAGTTTACAACTGCAAGGAGCAGCAATACTAATGAAGATAAAATAAGTTTCTTATCTGTTTATTTCGCAAACGGTTGATGTTGGGAAATCCTTAATGCTTTTTATCTCGACTTCGCTCGACAAAAAACAAAGCCCCTTCGACTGCCGCTCAGGGTATTTTAATTTCTTACATCCAGCACATCTCTCAACCCGTTCCCCAGTAAATTAAAGGCAAGTACCAGTAACATAATGGCAATACCGGGCGCAATAGCCAGCATGGGATTGCTGGTGATGATGAAGTTGTAGTTTTCTTTGATCATCAATCCCCAGCTTGGTTGCGGTGGTTGTACGCCAACACCCAGAAAACTTAAACCGGCTTCTATCACAATGGCGCTGGCAAAATTGCTGGCGGCAATTACTATCACCGGGCCCATCACGTTTGGAAGTATATGTTTGAAGATGGTACGTGCATGAGAAAAACCCATGGCCTTGGTTGCTTCAATATAATTCAGTTCACGCAGGCTGAGTACCTGACCACGAACAAGCCGGGCAACATTTACCCAGAGTGTTAAACCAACGGCAAGGAACACCTGCCAGAAACCTTTGCCCAGCGCCAAAGTAATGGCAAATACAAATAGTAATGTAGGGATACTCCACACTACATTGATAAGCCAGAGGGTCACTTCGTCTACCCAGCCACGAAAGTAACCGGCAACAGCACCCAAAAAAATTCCAACTGTGAGTGAAATGAGTACAGCAATAAGCCCCACACTTAAACTGATACGTACACCAACAATTAAACGGCTGAGAATATCACGGCCGAATTTATCGGTGCCCAGCCAGAATGTTTTTGTTACAATGCGGTTCTCTGATTTGTTATTGTTGAATGTAAAACTTAATGGTTCAGTTACACCTTCATCAACAAATTTTTCTATGTCATATCGGTTGCCTGTTTGTTTGTACGAAGTGATGGGGATGTATTGATCCTGATCTTCTTTACCAAAGAAAAATGCTGTAAGAGAAGATGAATTTGTTTGTGTGTTTCTTTCAATTTTGATGAACTGTTGTTGATAGCCCGGTTTTTTTGCAGCAATTTCCACAATAATGCGGTTGGCGTTTGGCGTAGAATCAGGAGCAATCACATAGGCAAACACAGCCATCAGCAATGCAAGTACAATAATGCACAGCCCAAACACAGCGCCTTTGTTACGGCGTAGTTTTTTCCAGAAAATTTTTGTGAATGAATATTCCTGTTTGGACATTGATGCCCCCATCCTAAAGGGGAGTAGTTTTTTTATAAAAATGAAGCTAACTATTTAAATCAAAAAATGAAATTCAATTAAGTAACTACAATAGTGAGTTTAAAATTTACTCAAACTGTGACTGGTTCCCCCTTCAGGGGGCGGAGGGGGTTTACTTCACCTTCCTTCCCTTCCATTCATAACTCCCAAATTTCCCCAGCCATCCTGCAATCACCGTATATACAATATGAAATGGTTGTGCCAAGGGAAACCAAAGCAACAATTTTTCTTTTTGAAAGAAGCTTGCTACAGGCATTAAGAAGATAAGCTCAACAATTGTTTTAAACAATAAAATTCCTGCAAGCAGGATCCATAAACTGCTGTTGAAAATACCGCCAATAAAAAGAACAAGCTGGAACAGATTGAGCAGGTAGACCAATAACAATACCCAGAAGATGCGTTTATCATCATACTGATCGGCTTTGCTGGCCCATCGAATGCGCTGACGGAAAAATTCAGTAACTGTTTCAACAGGATTAGTGAGCACAATACTATCGGCTGCTTTGCAATATTGTACTTGTGTTGGAAACATACTGTACAGTTTATGCATGAGCAGCATATCATCGCCACTGGCAATATGGTCTACATCTTTAAAGCCATTGACTTTGTAAAAAGCTATTTTGCTGTAACAAAGGTTAGCACCATTGCACATGCTGTGAAAACCTGCCCCAACAGAAGCAGCAGTAATTCCCTGAAGTGTTAAAAAATCCAGTGACTGAAACAACTTAATAAAAGAATTTTCTTCTTTCATTGCCACAGGTGCAGCAATAAATACTGTTGGTTGCTGTTCGATCATGAAAGCAAAGTTCCTTAACCAGTTTGCAGGTACAATACAATCAGCATCTGTTGTAACAATAAAGTTGCCGGTTGCTTTTTCAACACCCAGTTCAATCGCTTTCTTTTTGTAAGAGTTGATTTTTTCTTTCAGGATCTCTTTTAACTCAAGCACGGTAACTCCGGTAAATTGTTTGGCAACAGCAACCGTTGCGTCTTCACTGAAATCATCAATCAATATCACCTCACACAAATGGGCAGGATAATTCAGCTGCTGTATGGATTGCAGACAGGATTTGATATTCTCTTCTTCATTTCTTGCAGGAATGAGAATACTGAAAGTAGTTGTTGGTTGAAATGTATGCGGGACCTGCAGTATAGCTTGCTTACTCCACCAGTAACGATAGAGGAATAACAAAACAGCATAAGGAACAAACAGAAGAAATGTAGGCAGCAGCCAAAGCATGGCTGCAAAATAATCATTCATTGTTGAGCAACGAAATAATGAAAGCCGCCTGTTTTTCCCTGAGCAACTGATGACCTGCAGCAAGTACATCAACTGTTACTAATTTTTCAGTTCCCTTTTGAAAAGAAAAACCATGTTTTGACAGGATAACCCTGTCGTAACTGCCAAAAACCAGATGAACAGGGATGTGATGAGCTGCGATCTTTTTTTTAATCTGTTGCAGATCGGGTCTGAACTTTCGCATGGTGGTCCAGATACGGTAGAGATTAGTCCTCATTTTTTCGTCATCAATATAATAATGTACAAATTTGGCTACACTGGGGTTGATCCATTTTACACGTTTGAGCAAATCAACAATAAAGCCGAACCACTGGGGGTGGCGCATGGTATATTTAAACAGACCATTACCCAACCATGTTTGTGTAGCCAGTTTATACCAACGGTTCACTTTCAATCCATCAGGAGCAAGCAATACTGCTTTTGTAATTTTTTCGGGTATGCGTTCCAATAAGCTCAAACAAATCCTGCCGCCCATGCTGTAACCAAGCAGATAAATGGAGCAGTTGTTGAAATGTGGGATGATCTGTTCCAGTAATCCAATCATATCCTTTACAGGAAAAGTGAGTTGGTTGTTCCAGTTTGTTTTACCATGCCAGGGGAGGTCAATGGCATATACAGTATAATCATTCTTTAAAAATTGTTCCAGAAACGAAAACGTATCTGCATCTTCTCCAAAGCCATGCAGACAAACCAGAACCTTGTTGCCATTGCCGCATGTGAGGTAAGAAAATTCTGAATGCTGATATGTGATGTATTTCCGTTCCATTGCTGCTAATCTAAATTAAATTATTGCCGGAAAGTCGGGAAGCCGGAAAGAATATATTAATTGAAGTAGAAAACCTGCCACAGTTAGTACTTTGAGAGCCATCGTCATTTTTGAGTAGTCACTTACAATCGCTAAATTAAAATTAAATGTGCCTATGAATTATTAATTGCAGTTGCATGAATTTAGATTTGCACACATTTATGGCCCGACGTAAACATAAACCTTCCTATTATCTTCCATGGGTTATTATTGCACTGGTATTGGCAGCCGGCGCTTTTTTATATGGCCGTAACTGGTGGCTTGAGCGTGAAGCAGGCCGTATCCGATATAAAGAGTTTGGTATTGCAATACCTGCTAACTACAATGTGCATGGTATTGATGTGAGTAAATATCAGCAGCTGATCAACTGGGATGCAGTAAAAGCAATGAATGTGCAGAATACCCGTATTCATTTTGCATTTATCAAAGCAACGGAAGGTAATGATCACCGAGATGTTTATTTTAAACGTAACTGGCGCAAAGCAAAAGAAGCCGGAGTGGTTCGTGGTGCTTATCATTTTTTTATTCCATCAAAAGATGGCACTGTTCAGGCACGCAACTTTATTCAAACAGTACAACTTCAACCCGGCGATTTGCCACCTGTGGTGGATGTGGAACAAATTAACGGAACAGGCAAAGCCATTTTACAACAACGTGTAAAAGCGTTTGTTTATGCAGTTGAACTGGCTTACGGGGTGAAACCGATTATTTATACCAATGCAGATTTTTATAAAGCATATTTAAGTAATGTGTTTGATGATTATCCTCTTTGGGTTGCACATTATCTGCGACCGGTTGAACCACGTATTAACAGAGACTGGCATTTCTGGCAACACAGTGAAAGCGGCCATGTGAACGGCATAAACGGTAAAGTTGATTTTAATGTGTTTAACGGAGACAGTACAGGGTTTGTAAATCTCCTGCTTAAATAATTACATTTGTAAAAATCATTTGTATGAAGAAAGGAATCTTGTTCAGTTTATTTGTTCTTGGAATTCAGATTGCGATAGCTCAAAATAAAACAGCAACCGGTACAGATTATAAAACAGCCATTGGTGTAAAAATCTGGGATGGTGCCGGTCTTTCTCTTAAAACATTCATCTCAGAAAAAACGGCGTTGGAGTTTGTTGGATTTTTTAACCGCAATGGTACACGTATTACAGGCTTGTACGAAATACATGGTTTGCTGAATACTGAAGGAAATCTGAGATGGTATGCGGGATTTGGTGCACATGCAAGTTTGTATAAGCTTGCAAAAGGTGGCGGTATTGACGGCGTTACCGGACTTGATTTTAAGTTTAATAATTTGCCATTGAATATTGCACTCGACTGGCAGCCCAGCTTTGAGTTTGGTGTAGGAACGCTCAATGGCTTTCAGGGTAACTGGGGCGGACTTGCGGTAAGATATACTTTGTAAAAACAATTTTCACGATAAGCTGTTGTACATGTTGCAACGGCTTTTTTGTTGCTGCAACTTTGTACTTTCGTATACCTGTTGTACACATCTTTAAACAATCAGCTCATGAGTGGTATTGAACCGGAAGCACAGGAATTTTTAAAACGGGTCATGCAAACTGTATCAACAGGTATGTTGTTTCTGCTTTTGCACATGACCTTTGGCTTGTATTTTAACTGGGCTTTTTTTGAAGGGACTCCCCGCATCGGAAATATCATCTACTACATTGTCTTTCTCGCTTCACTTGCAGGCCTTATCTATTTCTATTACCGATTGTGGAAAGGTAAACTCTGATCGGTTTATTTTAAGTGAATATAAAATGTCTGATCCGGTAACATGGGCAGCTGCTGCCCAAAGTATTTGTTTACAATCACTCGCAAGCTGTTTACATTACTCATGCTGTCGTACACAAGTTTATAATCCGCATCTGAAAAATAAATAGCCGAGTAGTTACGGAAAGCATCCTGCTTTCTTGTGGGATCCAGATCTGCAATGCCATGATCGCTTTGGAGCAAAATCACCTGATTGCTTTTTTTCTGCTGAAGGCTGTTAATGGTTTTGAGCAACTCTTTGTTGGCATATTGAATATATGCTGCAAATTTTTTCCTGTCGGTAATCATTGAATCTGTAAACACTTCTTCATCGGTATAAGGCTTACCTTCTTCGTTATAAAAATAAGGGTAGTGCGGAAAGCTCAGGTGCAGATAAATAAATCGAGGCTGTCCTGTTTGTTGTGGTTTGATGTTGAGAATGGAATCGGTAATATTTTTTGAATAGGTCTTTAAAGGAGTGTAATGAGCTTTCATCTTTTTTCTCATCACTTCTTTTTTATTAGCAAACCAGTGAAAGCGGATGTCTTTGATGAAATAGTTTCCAAAGCTGTATTTGAATATGAGTTCATCAGGATCGTTATTCAAAAAATATTCTTTGCGGTATGCAGGCTGATCTGTAATATCAAAAATGGATAAATTGATGAACTGATAGTTATACTGCTGCAGTAAATGAAAGAATGGGGCCTGTTTTACTTCGTTCATTGCACGGTTAAAATCTTTTGCCTTTACACTGCTTTCGTTTTGCAACCAGGAAACAGGATGCAGTTGAAATGTGCTGAGCATGGAAAAAGCCGTACGGTTGTAATTACTTTTTGATTGACTGATCAACCTGAATCCTTTTGATAAAAGCGAATCATCAAAAGATTGATTGTTGCTTTTTAGCATCTCTGCCTGATAGGTGGTGGAAGGATAGCAGTCAGGAACAATAAAATAAATATCGGGCAGCTTGCCTTTAAGTGAATCAAAAGGCACAACCTGCTTTATTTCTGCAGTTGTTTGATATGGCTGATTGTTTTTTGTAAACAGTTGTACAACTTCAATGCTGCAGATAAGCAGTAAAAATATATTCAGATAACGGACAAGCCCGTTTACCTGCGTGTTTCTTTTTACAAACAGGTATAATAACAGGTATGCAAGAGCGATGAGCGGCAGCAATACTTTATAATGAGAAAACCAATGAAGGCTTTTTGTGTTTTGCAGAAACTCTCTAAAGTCGCCAAAAAAAAGATAGCCAAATCCTAAACAGGTTGTAAGCGCAGCAGCTTTTTGAAATGATGTTACAAGAGGTTTAAGCAATAAAGCACCTGCAGCTAAGACAACTGTTACAAGCAGCCAGCTTTTTATTACTAAACCGGTAGTAAGAAAACCTTCATACAGATTGTATTTAAACGCAATAAAAAAAACCGGCAAAAGAAACAGATGCAGCGGACGATTGCTTATAAACGAAGCAGCTCCCTGCAGTAAAGGTTGGACTGTTTTTTTCATTACTTGTTCCGGCACTGTTTATTTATCGCCCGGATTGAGAATTACCGGTGTATTTCCTTTGCCCATGATAATAATTTTTGCGTTTTGCGATTTACTCAATTCCAGCTGGGCTTTAATGCTTTCATATTGCAACTGCCGGTCTGTTAAACTTTCGCTGATGATGCGCTGATAATCTGAAATACCCTGTGCTTCTACCCGTTTACGTTCAGCTTCCTGTTTTTCTTTTTGCAAAACAAACTGCATTTTCTGTGCATCCTGCTCGGCGTTGATCTTTTGTTCAATAGTGGCTTTTACACTGGCGGGCAATGTAATATTCCGTACCAGTAAATTTTCGAGCAACAGCCCTCTTTTTTTAAAGTCTTCTTCAATGTTTTTAAAAATGCGTTGCTGAAATTCGTCACGTTTGGTGGAGTAAAGTGCAACCGCATCATAGTAAACTGCATTGTCTCTGATGCGTGTACGGGTAAGCGGCCGCACAATTTTATCTTCAAAATCTTCACCTGTTTGTGCCAGCAAGCGAGGTGCTTCACTTGGCACTACCCGGTATAATACAGAGAGATCAATTGTTACTTCCAGTCCGTCGGCTGTTAATACACGTATTGCATCATCGCCTGCTTTTTCACCTTCATCATGCACACCGCTCATGGTGTAATTTTTTGTTTTGATATCCATTTTAATCACATCAACCAATGGATTCACAAAGTTTAAACCGCTCTGTAAAATGCGGTTCTGTACTTTACCAAACAGTTTCTGAATACCCACCTGTCCTGCATCAATCTGTACAATGCAGGATGTAAGAGCACCAATAATAATCACAACAAATCCAACGGTGCGTATGAGTTTTGCATAGCGTTGAACGGGGCTTTCTGTTTTGGCAACTGCAAAGCCAACGGCTATAGCAATCACTCCGAGAATGATGAGGAACATTTTATTTAAGTTTATTAGTTGATTGTTTGTTATACCATCTGCTTCAACTGATGGGTAATAATCATCTTTATATTTTCAACGGGCAAAACCTAACTGCTGTGATCTGCAACAATCACCCATTGCCCTTTGACCTTTTTAAACAGTAAAGTATAATGTCCATTTACATCGCCTGCTTTTTCTCTTGTTAAATGCCACTTGCCAATTATGTAGTAGGCATCGGGTGCAAGTTTGGTTACTTTTATAATGGTAAACTTTAATTCGCCCATGGCATCCATATCGGGGTAGCCCTTTCGGTAGTTGGCGAGGGTTTGATCGTAGCCATACGTTACTCCGCTTTTGCCGATAAACATCAATGAATCGTTTTTCCAGTAGCCACTCATAAAACCGTTCAGATCACCACAGTTCCATGATTGTGTTTGTTTTTCTAAAATGGCCAATATCTGTTTTTCGTCTTTTGATTGTGCAGCTGCATGCGTTGCTGCAAACAGGAGAGAGAAGAGGAGGAACTTTTTCATTGATTGAAATTACAGGAAATCAAAAATAAACGGTAAAAAGAAAGCGGCTCATTGAGCCGCTTTCTTTTAAATTAATCATTTCCCCAGTTTTGCTTTTTCATATAGGCAATACTTTTCTTAATACATTCTTCTTCGGGCATTGTATACGCTTCCTGTTCTACAAAGGCATATTTTAGACCTGCATGTTTCCTGTGTTCAAAAATTTTACTGAAGTTGATGGTTCCGTCACCTACCTGTGTGCTCTCTTTTTTGCCATCTTTATTAACGGTCATATCTTTTACATGCCACATGGCAAAACGACCGGGATATTTGTTAAACCATTCCACTGCATCTTCATTCATAAAAGATGACCAATAGATATCCAGTTCAAAATCTACCATGGCCGGATCTGTACCATCTAACAGTGTTTGCATAAATGATTTACCATTATCCATTTTATTGAATTCAAAATCATGATTATGATAAGCCAGTTTCATGCCTGCTGCTTTGGTAAGCTCTGCTGCTTTATTCACCAGCTCAACCAGTTTAGGCAAGGTATCTGCACCACGTTGTGTAGGGTCTAACCATGGAACGGTTGCATATTTATTCCCCATTGTGGCGGCGGCTTCTAATGCTTTCTTCCAAAAGTCCAGATTGCCGGTAGATAATACCTGTCCGAAATTGTAATGACCACTTGGTGCAGTTAATGCCAATCCATCAAACATGGCTCTGAACTCTTTTGGCGATTTACCAAAGAAACCGGTTCCGTCAAATCCGAACAATTCAATTTGAGAATACCCGGCTTTAGCAACATAATTTAATGTGGCTGCAAGATTCTTTGCTACATCGTTCCGAACTGTGTAAAGCTGTATACCATATTTTTTTGTACCGGCTGTTGCACATGAAAGTAATGGCAAGCCGCTAAGTGTAAGACCTGCTGTAACTGCCGCCGATGTTTTTAAAAAATCTCTGCGATTGTATGCCATAATAGTTGAATGTTGCATTCCGTGTAATGCCCTCATCACACGGAGTTGTATGGATGAATGTTCGTGCATCGTTCGAGGGCGTTTGATGACGAAATGATCGTTTACTTTACTCTGCCCAGGCTTTATCGCCTTTGTTATATGCTAAGTTTCCATCGTACTTACCCGGTACAGGAATATGACGAAGCGTTTCCGTCATACCTGTTTTTGAGGTAAAGAAACCCATCAGCGTTAATTGCTTCATCATGGTATAGTAATGACTTGGCGATTCCTGAAACTCTTTCTGATCTTTCCATGGAAGCGTACTGTTCTTTTTTTCATTTTCTTCACGCAATGGCTTGTCTGTTTCATCACGCTTTGTATTAAATGCTTTGGCTTCTGCTTCCAGACTAACCAGTAATGCTTTGCGTTGGTCTGCGTTGCAGTCCATAAATGATTTGCTGTGCATTTTTTCGCAGGCTTTATCCAGTTCAGCAATGCCGTTCATAAATGCATCCTGTTGCGGCTGCGTGTAGCAATCCGTTACCATTACTTTCATTAACTCACCTACTTGTGCGGCTTTTGCTCCGGGAGTTGTGGTAGCCGGGATAATGGTTTCTGCTACTTCATCAAGCAACGAAATATGAGCAGCTGTAAAACCTGCATCGGCTTTTACGCCGGTTTTGCAACCGCTTAAAAAAAGTTCGCCACCAATAACTGCACCACCGGTAAGGAGTGCGATTTGTTTTAGAAGATCACGACGATTCATATAAATAAGTTTAAGTGGCCTCTCCCTCGTTCCCTCTCCCGTAGAGGGGGAGGCCATGATTTTAAATAATTATTTAGCATTTGTATTTACACCTTTCATCTGCATCAATTCATTTAACTTTTTAATAAGCTGGCCTTGTGCTATGCTATTCTCCCCTTCTGGGGGAGCTAGAGGGGGCCTACAGATTTCCTTTCTTCAATTCTTTTACAGCAAAATCAGCAGCACGAGCTGTTAATGCCATATAAGTTAATGAAGGGTTTACACAAGATGCTGATGTCATACATGCACCATCGGTTACAAATACGTTGGGCGCATCCCACACCTGGTTGTTACCGTTGAGTACCGATGTTTTAGGATCACGACCCATCCGTGCAGTACCCATTTCATGAATACCCATGCCCGGTGCATATCCTGCATCATATGTATTTACATTTTTTACACCGGCAGCTTCCAGCATTTCTTTGGCATCGTTCATCATGTCTATCCGCATCTTCTTTTCATTCTCTTTAATCTCTACATCAAACTTCAGTACAGGCAAGCCCCATTTATCTTTTACATTTTTATCGAGTGTAATTTTATTTTCATGATAAGGAAGCATTTCACCAAATGCCATGATACCCATGTTCCAGTTATCGCTTGGTACGCTTAATGCATCTTTGAGATCTGCACCAATGGTTGCTTCAGCAATTTCTACACCTCTGCCACGGCCTGCGCCTCCCTGATAACCAAAGCCACGGAGGTAATCCCGTTTATCATCATAAATATTACGGAAACGGGGAACATACACACCTGTTGGTCGGCGTCCGTATTCATACTTATCACTGAAACCTTCCATTGTTCCGTTTGCACCACAACGGAAATGATGATCCATTACATTATGCCCAAGTTCATTGCTGCTGCTGCCTAAACCACCTTCCCACACATCAGTTGCAGAATTCATTAACACCCATGCAGAGTTTAAAGCAGATGCACAAACGAACACAATCTTTGCTTTGTACTCGTATGTTTTGTTTGTTTCTGCATCTAGAATTTCTACACCGGTTGCTTTTTTGGTATTCTTATCGTACAATATTTTTGTAACAATTGAAAACGGACGGAGCGTTAATTTACCTGTTGCCATGGCTGCAGGTAAGGTAGCAGATTGTGTGCTGAAATAACCACCAAACGGACAACCTCTCCAGCAACGATCACGGTACTGACAGTTGGTTCTGTTATGATGTGGTTGAGTAATATTGGCACTGCGACCAATGATTAAATGGCGCATACCTTTATAGTGAGCCTCTAAACGTTTCTTTACTTCTTTCTCAACGCAGTTCAGTTCCATGGCAGGCATGTAATCACCATCCGGTAATACTTCTAAACCATCTTTACTTCCCTGGATGCCGGCAAATTTTTCTGCATAGCTGTACCATGGAGCAATCTCATCGTAACGGATAGGCCAGTCAACAGCAATGCCTTCTTTGGCGTTGGCTTCAAAATCCCATTTATTTAAACGGTAGCTCTGGCGGCCCCACATGAGTGAGCGACCACCTACATGATAACCACGGTACCAGTCGAAACGTTTTTCTTCAACGTAAGGACATTCTTTATCCTTTACCCAATAATCCAGTACCACTTCGTTTAAAGGATAATCTCTTTTTAACACGGGGTAATCATTGATCATTTGTTGCGTTCGCTGCCCACGGTGCGGAAACTCCCATGGTTCTTTGCTGGCGTTTACATAATCTTTGATGTGTTCAATATTACGTCCACGCTCCAGCATGATCGTTTTTAAACCTTTTTCGGTGAGCTCTTTTGCAGCCCATCCACCGCTGATTCCTGAGCCAATTACAATGGCATCGTACTCATAGTTATCCGGCATGTTATTGTATTTGAGTTGTTATTGTTTATATGAACTAAGTTTTTTGTTTGGCCCCTATCTCCGGCTCTTTCCCCGGAGGAGAAAGAGCGGTACTTTTTATCTATTCCAATCATTTAAACTTCCACATGATCTTTTGCTCCCTACTCATCATTCATTACTCATCTTCTCATACATCACACCTCTTCACCGCATCTTTCAACGCTGCCAGTTTTTCTTTATTCGTTTTTCCTGTTGGCATGTATTCCTGTGCTACATATCCTTTATATCCTGTTTCAAGAATTGCTTTCATAATAGCCGGGTAATACAATTCCTGATTTTCGGTAATCTCATGTCTGCCCGGAACACCTGCTGTATGATAATGACCAAAATATTGATGATTCTTTTTGATTGTACTAATGATATCTCCCTCGCTGATCTGCATATGATAAATGTCATACAGGATTTTAAAGTTGGGCGAACCCAAACGCTTACACAGTTCAATGGTCCAGGTGGTATTATCGGCCATATAATCCGGATGATTCACTTTGCTGTTGAATACTTCTATCTGGATGATGACATTGTGTTTTTCGGCCAGCGGCATAATCTGTTTCAACCCTTCCACACAATTCTGTAAACCGGTTTCATCACTCATTCCGTTACGGTTACCACTGAAGCAAATCAGGTTTTGATAACCTGCTTGCGCCACCAAAGGAATGGCTTCTGTAAAAGCAGCAGTCAATTGTGCATGATTTTTCTTATCGTTCCAACCTTCTGTTAAACTGATTTTTCCGTTGGTGTAGCACATGGAACAATGGATGCCATGCTTTTTGGCAACAGGCCATTCAGCAGGTGTAAGCAGATCAATAGCAGAAAAGCCCATCTTCTTTACTTCAACACATAATTCATCCAGTGAAAGAAAATTATGCGTCCAGTAACAAACCGAATGGTTGATGTTACCTTTTAAGCGGTCGTAATCTGTATTGATAAGTTGTTCCATGGTATCACCTGCAGCCAATGCACTGCCTGCTGTGAGAGCAACTGATGCAGCGGCAAATTTTTTAATAGCTTCTCTTCTTGATGATTGATGCGACATACTCCTCAGTTCAGTTTATGAATATATTACTAAGCTGCCTTTTTTTCATCTTTAAATAATAAAGCGAATATCAGAAATACAACAAACGCAATACCCGCCGGAATTAGCCATACCATTTTATAGTCGAGTGTTCCGTCGGTGAGTTTGTAGGCATCAGTAATTTTTCCTGCTACTGCAAAACCAATAAGCATACCAACTCCATAAGTGGCTAATGTAATTAATCCCTGAGCGGCACTCTTGTGTTGCTCACCAGCTTTCGAATCGGTATAAATCTGTCCTGATACAAAAAAGAAATCGTAACAAATACCGTGCAGGGCAATTCCTATTAATAGCATAAACGTAAGATCGCCTGCATTGCCATAAGCGAACAACACATAACGGATAGCCCAAGCCAGCATACCAACCAAAATGGTTTTCTTAAATCCGAAGCGGTTAAAGAATAAAGGCAATAATAATAAGAACAGCACTTCCGATCCCTGACCGATCGTCATTTTACCCGTTGGGTTTTCTACGCCGATGTTTGAAAGAAATGCATTCGTGTTCTGATAATAAAATGCCAGCGGAATACAAATAAGAATGGATGAGATAAAGAAGATGAGGAAATTTTTATCCTTCAACAGCTTTAATGCATCCAAACCAAGAATATCGCTCAGCGTCACTTTTGTACCTTTTCCTTTGGGTGGTGTTTTGGGTAATGTAAAACTGAAAAGACCAAGAGCCAATGATGCTGCACCCGACAACAGGAATGTATTTTTTAATAAGCCTTCTTTTGTTCCTTCAGCAGAATCCCAATGAAATAAATAACTGATCAATAAGCCTGCAGCAATCCAGCCCAGTGTACCAAACAAACGAATAACCGAAAACTCCTTCTCCGGATTTTTCATTTGATTAAAGGATACAGAGTTCACCAACGCCAACGTAGGCATATAGCAGATCATATAAACCAGTACATAAGGATAAAATACTGAAATATTATCGGCACTGTACATCTGATACATTAATAAAGCACCAATGATGTGTAATACGCCCAGAATCTTTTCTGCATTGATAAAACGATCAGCAATTAATCCGATAATAAACGGAGCAATAATGGCACCCCAAGATTGTGTAGAAAAAACCTGACCTGATTCAACACCGGTTGCAGATAAGTTGTTGTTTAAAAAAGTACCCAACGTTACAAACCAGCCCCCCCAGATAAAAAATTCCAGAAACATCATTACAGAAAGCTGTACACGGGTGGTAGATGACATGTGCAATCGATTTAGTTGGTTGGTAGTTGTGGTCCTGAAAAATTGCAATTGATTTTTTCAGACAGTTTGCTTAATCTTTCAGAAAACTAAATTTAGGAGTTTTATCAATTCATTGCAGGTAAAAAATGATGAGTGAAACCGCAAACGTTTGTTATTGAACAGAAAATCAATTTTTGTTTTTTGATATAACTGTTACCTTTAAGATCTTCAAATCAATTGCTTGTTATGGGAGATTTCCAGATCAAAGTACAGCCAAAAAAGTATGATGTAGTCATTGTAGGATCAGGCGCAGGTGGCGGTATGGCCGCTTATGAGTTGAGTAAAGCCGGCCTCAGTATTTGTTTGCTTGAAGCAGGTGCCATGTACAATCCGCAAAAAAATGTAACGCAGTTTAAAAACCCATGGGAAAGTAAACGCCGTGGTGCCAGCACAAAGTTCAGACCCTTTGGCGATTTTGATGCCTGCTATCACGGCTGGGACATAGAAGGAGAACCGTTTACAAAAGCAGAAGGTACTCAATGGGACTGGTGGCGTGCACGTATGCTGGGTGGCCGAACCAATCATTGGGGAAGAATATCACTCCGCTTTGGTCCAAAAGATTTTAAACGCAGAAGTATTGATGGACTTGGAGACGATTGGCCAATTGGATATGATGACATCAAACCTTATTACGATCGCATTGATCAACTCATTGGTGTGTTTGGTACCAACGAAGGATTGGAAAATGATCCCGATGGATTTTTTCTTCCGCCACCAAAGCCACGTTTGCATGAACTCATGATCAAAAACGCAGCAACTACAGCAGGCGTTAAAGTAATTCCATCCCGTTTATCCATCCTCACAAAAAAAATTGAAAGCACAACAGATCGTGGAGCTTGTGTTTTTTGCGGACAATGTAACCGTAACTGCAGCACGGCTAAAGCCGACTTCTCATCAACCAACGTATTAATATATCCTGCTTTAAAAACAGGGAAGGTAGATGTTGTGGCAAACGCAATGGCCAGAGAAATTCTCACTAACAAAGAAGGGCTGGCTACCGGAGTGAGTTATATTAATAAAGAAGATCTGCAGGAATACCAGGTAAACGGCAAAGTGGTGATTGTTGCAGCCAGTGCATGTGAGAGTTCAAGATTATTATTGAATTCAAAATCTCAACGTCATCCAAACGGATTAGCCAACAATAGTAATGTAGTTGGTAAATATTTACACGACAGTACAGGTGCTGCGATGGGTGGAGTGTTACCGCAATTGTTTGGCCGCAAAAAATACAATGAAGATGGTGTGGGCGGTATGCACATTTACAGTCCGTGGTGGTTAGATAATAAAAAACTTGATTTCCCCAGAGGGTATCATGTAGAGTATTGGGGTGGCATGAGTCAGCCGGCGTATGGTTTTGGATGGGACATTCATACCTACAATGGGAAATACGCTGTTGCCGGTAAAACAAAAGAGGCCGGTGGTTACGGTGCTTCTCTAAAAGAAGACTACCGGTATTTTTATGGAGCAGGTGTTGGTATGGCCGGCAGAGGTGAAGCTATTCCGTTAGAAAGTAATTATTGCGAAATTGATCCGACAGTAGTAGATAAGTATGGTATTCCTGTTTTAAAGTTTAATGTAAAATGGAGTGAGCATGAAATCAATCAGGCCAAACACATGAAAGAAACCTTTCGTGAAATCATGCACAATATGGGTGCAGTAATTACATGGGGTAATGATGGTCCTGAAAATAATTATGGATTGGAAGCGCCGGGAAAAATTATTCATGAAGCAGGTACTGCACGTATGGGTAACGATCCAAAGAAAAGTGCATTGAACAAATACAACCAGGCACATGATTGTAGAAATTTGTTTGTGGTGGATGGTGCCGCATTTGTATCACAGGCTGATAAAAATATTACCTGGACCATTTTAGCATTGAGCATGCGGGCAAGTGAATATATAGTTGATGAGTTGAAGAAAAATAATTTGTAACCCCCTAAATCCCCCTTCAGGGGGACTTACTGCTTCGGTTTTTTAAAGATGCAGTTGAACTTAATCTCAAATGCACTTCATTATTCAACAAATGAAAATGAACTTAAAAGATGATAAGAAAATAAATGCTGGTTACCCTCCCCCTCAAGGGGGAGATGGAGGGGGAGATAAAGCTGGTAATAATTTAAAGAAGTATGGAGATATGTTCGAAGCTGCAAATAACCTTGTATTCGAATTAGCAAAAGAGTTAAGACGAAATATGACAGAAGCTGAAAGAAAGCTATGGAGTCATTTAAAACAGGGAATTGGTGGTTTAAAATTCAGACGTCAGCATCCGTTAAAAAATTACATTGCTGATTTTTATTGTCATAAAATAAAATTAATTATTGAAGCAGACGGTGGGATTCATAATAAACCTGATATAAAGCAATATGATGAAAACAGAGAAGCAGATTTAAAAGAGTGGGGTTACGAAGTGATACGGTTTAAAAATGCTACTATATTATATGACGAAGAAAATGTAATCAGAAAAATTTCAGAAAAGGTTGATGAATTGAAAAATAAAAGATGAGCTATTATTCAAAATTAAATTAATGTACTCAGCCGAAAGTCCCCCTGCAGGGGGATTTAGGGGGTGCGATGTTTTTTTATGAAAAGAAGAGATTCCATTAAAGCAATCCTGGTTGGTACTGTTGCATCTTCAGTAATAGTAGATGCGTGTACAACTTCAGAAGAAAAATCAGCTACAGCAGCAGATTCTGCAGCCAGTACTATTGACCGTACAAAAGAAGAAGCCGAACGGGAAGCCAAGCTGATGGCCGAAACGTTTTTTACATCACATGAACTGGCAACTATTGCTGTGCTGAGCGATATCATTATTCCGAAAGATGATGTAAGCGGAAGTGCAACAGAAGCAGGTGTTCCTGATTTTATTGAGTTCATTGTAAAAGATATGCCGCATTATCAAACGCCCATGCGTGGTGGTTTACGATGGCTCGATATGGAATGTTTTGACCGTTATCAAAAAGCATTTACAGAGTGCGATATCAAACAACAGATTGCATTGGTAGATGAAATTGCTTATCCTGAAAAAGCAACACCTGAAATGAAAAGAGGCGTTGTGTTTTTTAATATGATGCGTAACCTCACTGCAACAGGTTTTTATACTTCGCAGATTGGAGTAAAGGATATTGGCTATGCCGGTAATACAGCCAACCGCTGGAACGGCGTGCCCGATGAAGTATTGAAACAATACGGACTGGCTTATTCAGAAAAAGAATTAAAAGAATGTATTTCATTTGATTAATCAATTGTACCATGAGTAATAAAAGATCAAGAAGAGATTTTTTACGCACAGCATCAACTGCAGCGGCTGGTTTTTTTATCATACCACGTCATGTGCTGGGCCGTGGATTTATTGCACCAAGTGATAAACTCAACATTGCCGGTATTGGTGTGGGAGGCAAAGGAGCAAGCGATTTAGCCGAATTTGCAAAAAGCCCCAACGTAAATATCGTTGGGCTTTGCGATGTAGATGATCGTATGGCAAAATCGTCCAGAGCACTTTTTCCCAAAGCAGCGTATTACAAAGACTTTCGGGAAATGCTGGCAAAAGAAAAAAATAACATTGATGCAGTTTCGGTTTCAACACCCGATCATACACATGCTGTTGCAGCACTGGCCGCCATGCAATTGGGAAAACATGTGTATGTACAAAAACCATTAACACATACCATACAAGAAGCAAGAATTTTAACGGAGGCTGCAGCGAAATACAAAGTGGTTACGCAAATGGGCAACCAGGGAGCAAGCGGAGAAGGTGTAAGACAAATGCAGGAATGGTATAAAGCCGGAGTTATTGGTCATGCACATACCATTTATGTTTGGACCAACCGACCTGTATGGCCACAGGGTTTTGGAAAACCTAAAAAAATTACAGACATACCAAAAGAACTGGATTGGGATTTATGGCTCGGCCCTGCTAAATGGGAAGAGTATAAAGATGGTTATGTACCATTTAACTGGCGTGGATACTGGAGTTTTGGAACAGGTGCGCTGGGCGATATGGGTTGTCATTTAATTGATCCTGCATTTAAAACAGTAGGTCTTGGTTATCCAACAGAAGTTGAATGCAGTGTTGCTGCTATATATGAACAAATGTGGACGGCAGCATATTATCCCGACAGTTGTCCGCCTGCATCAACCGTTATTTTAAAATTCCCCGGTAAGAAAAAGAAACGGGATGTTGAATTGCATTGGATGGATGGCGGCATTCGCCCCGAACGTCCGGAAGAATTAAGTCCAAATGAAGTAATGGGCGATGAAGATGGCAGCGGGGGTGTCATCATCGAAGGAACAAAAGGAAAAATCATGTGCGGAACTTATGGCAGCAACCCAAGATTATTATTTTCATCCGGTAAAAAAGAAGTCTCTGTTGAAAAAACCATTGAACGTGTACCTGAAGGACATTACGTACAATGGGTAAATGCATGCATTGCCGGGTATGGAAAAAATAAACTCAGTTCTTCGTTCGACTATGCAGGTCCGTTAACCGAAAGCATATTAATGGGTAATCTTGCCATCAGAAGCTGGATGATGAAAAGCGCTGATGGAAAATTTACCGGACGCAAAAAATTAATGTGGGATGCAGTGAATATGAAGATCACCAATTATGATGAAGCCAATCAATTTGTAACAAAAGAGTATAGAAAAGGATGGGAACTACCCAAGTAATTATTAAAGTTGAAAATATAAACACATGAACAGAAAACTTCGCATGGCAATGATCGGTGGTGGTAAAGATGCATTCATTGGTGCCGTTCACCGTCTTGCAATGAATATGGACGGACAGGTAGAGTTGGTTGCCGGCGCATTAAGTGTAAATGCAGAAATCGCCGTTGAATCAGGTAAGATGTTGTTTTTAGATGAAAGCAGAATTTATACCGATTATAAATTGATGCTGGAAAAAGAAGCTGCCATGCCTGCAGAGAAACGGATTGATTTTGTAACCATTGTTACACCCAACTTCGTGCATTTTGAACCGGCCATGATGGCATTGGATAAAGGCTTTCATGTAGTCATTGAAAAGCCAATCACATTTACATTAGAAGAAGCCAAACAGCTCAAAGCAAAAGTGGATGAAACAGGTTTGAGTTTATTGCTTTGCCATACCTACAATGGATACCCCATGGTAAAACAGGCAAAACAATTTTTAAAAAGCGGTGCATTGGGTAAGATCCGTAAAGTGTATGTAGAGTATCCGCAAGGATGGTTGAGTACGTTCTTAGAAAAAACCGGACAGGCACAAGCAAGCTGGCGTACCGATCCAAAGAAAAGTGGTAAAGCAGGAAGCATGGGCGATATAGGAACACATGCGTTCAACTTAGCCGAATATGTAACGGGTTTACAGGTTACACATCTTTGCGCAGATATTAATATTGTTGTAGAAGGAAGAATGCTGGATGATGATGGAGCTGCATTTTTAAAATTCAACAATGGAGCAACAGGTGTGCTCATGGCAACACAAATTGCAGCGGGTGAAGAAAACAATGTAAAGATTCGGGTGTATGGAGAAAAAGGTGGTATTGAATGGAAGCATGAAGATGCAAATACATTGCTTGTAAAATGGCTCGATAAGCCTACTGAAATTTACAGAACAGGTGGAGGTTACAACAGTTCGTTTGCAGCTCATAACACAAGAACACCTGCAGGTCATCCCGAAGGATTTTTAGAAGCGTTTGCCAATCTCTATCGCAATTTTGTATTAACCGTTCGTGCAAAAATAGATGGGGAACAACCCAAAGAAGAATGGCTCGATTTCCCGGGAGTAAACGAAGGAGTACGTGGAATGGCGTTTGTAAATAATGTGATTGAGAGTGGAGAGAGTGAAGTGAAGTGGAAAGAGTTTACGGTGTAGAGGTTTGGCACACAGAGGCACAGAGGGCACAGAGAAGAAAGAAAATGAAGTGTGAACTTTTCTATTGTAATAAGAATAGTTGATCAACGTATCCATGAGTGTTCTGTATAAACAAATACAAATGACGATGGGGCTTAATGAAATCACCGGGATTATTATAGAAGAGTCCATTTCTATACACAGGGAACTTGGGCCAGGTTTAATGGAATCAGTATATGAAGAAGCATTGTATGTTTGTTTAATAGAAAGAGGTCTAAATGTTGAACGACAGGTTGCAATTCCGGTTTATCTTAAAGGAAAAAAACTGGAAGTTGGTTTCAGAGCAGATTTGATTGTTGAAGGGTTGGTTATTATTGAATTGAAATCTACAGAAGTTGTTGCCCCTGTTCATTATAAAAAATTATTAACCTATTTGAAATTATCATCTTTGCCGGTTGGATTAGTGATAAATTTTTATGTCGATCTTTTAAAAAATGGAATTAAACGAATTGCCAATTAAAACTCAGTGAGCTCTGTGCCTCTGTGTGCAAATACATTTTAAATGAAAACAATTAAAGGACCAGCTATCTTCTTAGCACAATTCATGGGCGATGCAGCACCCTTCAACAGTCTTGACAGCATCTGCCAATGGGCTGCATCACTTGGTTTTACTGCCATACAGATTCCTACATGGGAAAAACGATTGATTGATTTAAAACTCGCAGCAGAAAGTAAAACCTATGCAGATGAGTTAAAAGGAAAGATCAACAGTTACGGATTGCACATTTCTGAACTGAGTACACACCTGCAGGGACAGCTTGTTGCGGTACATCCGGCATACGATACCATGTTCGATAATTTTGCAGCAGAGGAAGTAAAGAACAATCCTAAAGCACGTCAGCAATGGGCGGTACAGCAGGTGATGTATGGCGCAAAGGCATCGCAGAATTTAGGATTAACAGCACATGCTACTTTCAGCGGTTCGTTATTGTGGCATACATTTCATCCATGGCCGCAACGGCCCGATGGGTTGGTAGACGAAGGTTTTAAAGAACTCGCAAAACGTTGGTTGCCTATTCTCAATTACTTTGACGAATGTGGTGTGGATGTTTGTTACGAAATACATCCCGGCGAAGATTTGTTTGATGGAATTACGTATGAAATGTTTTTAGAAAAAGTAAACAACCATCCTCGTGCATGTTTGCTTTACGATCCATCGCATTTTGTGTTGCAGCAGCTTGATTATTTGCAGTACATTGATTTTTATCACGAACGCATCAAAGCATTTCATGTAAAAGATTCTGAGTTTAATGCAACAGGAAAACAAGGAACATTTGGTGGTTATCAAAGTTGGATTAACAGAGCCGGCCGTTACCGCAGTCCGGGAGACGGGCAGGTAGATTTTAAAACCATTTTCAGTAAGCTCACCCAATATGGTTATGATGGCTGGGCAGTAATGGAATGGGAGTGTTGCATCAAGCATCCTGAAGATGGCGCAAGAGAAGGAGCGGAGTTTATTAAAAACCACATCATTCGTGTAACAGATAAAACATTCGATGATTTTGCAGGAGGAGCCACTGATACAATAACCAACAGAAAAATTTTAGGACTCGATTAAATACAGGTATGTTTTTCGTACAAACTATGGCATACCTTTCATGAAAAATTTACTACTTCACAATACAATTCTATTTACATGAAACAGATTTTATTTACATCAGCTGTTGCCCTTGCATTAATCGCCTGTGGCGGATCGGGCACAGAAAACAAAGAGCAGGTAAAAGAAGAACCCAAACAGGAAACGGCTCCAGCGCCTGCAATGCCATCGGATAATCCTGATTATGAAAAAGGGCTGGCATTAATTGCCGCAAGCGATTGTTTAACCTGTCATAAAGTAGATGAAAAAATCAATGGCCCTTCTTACAGGGATGTTGCCAATAAATACGAAAACACAGAAGCCAATATTAAAATGCTGTCCGAAAAAATTATCAAAGGCGGTAGCGGAGTTTGGGGCGAAATTGCAATGACTCCCCATCCTGCATTAGCACAGGCCGATGCAGAGCAAATGGTCAAATACATTCTTTTACTTAAAAATAAATAATGATGGTACGTACAATTTTAATAATAGCAGCCGTTTCCTATTTTTCATCGTGTAACAACGAATCAGGAAAATCAACTCAATCATCTGATACAACAACAAGCATGAGTACTGCCCCACTGTTAACACAGGAAGAAATAAACGATGGATGGGTTTCTTTGTTTGATGGCCAAAGTACAAAGGGTTGGCATAAGTATGGTGGTGCACCGGCAGGTACCGCATGGAAAGCCGAAGATGGAATATTGCATTTAGATGCCTCACAAAAAGACAACTGGCAGATTAAAGACGGTGGGGATATTGTGAGTGATGAAGAATTTGAAAATTTTCATTTTAAAATTGAATGGAAAATTGATACCTGTGGTAACAGCGGTGTTATTTTTTATGTAAATGAAGATACTGCTAAATACAAATATCCATGGATGACAGGTCCTGAAATGCAGGTGCTGGATAACAGTTGTCATCCAGATGCTAAAATCAACAAACACCGTGCAGGCGATTTATATGATTTAATTTCTGCTGCTCCCGAAACAGTTAAGCCGGCATTGGAATGGAATCTTGCCGAAATTAAATCGCTTAACGGAACACTTGAATTTTATCTCAACGAAACCAAAGTGGTTACAACAACCATGTGGGATGAAGGCTGGAAGAAAATGATTGCCGGCAGTAAGTTTAAAGACATGAAAGATTTTGGTACGTATAAGAAAGGCCGCATTGGTTTGCAGGATCACGGTAATAATGTATGGTTCAGGAATATTAAGATTAAGAAACTATAATCATTTTTTGAACGAAGAAAAAGAGGGCCGCCTTGATCTAGGCGGCCCTCTTTTAGTTATAGCTCAGCAACAACAGCTTCGTTGTTCTGCATGAGTGTAACACTGCGGTTAATAAATGCCGTGAGTTGATTCCCCTTTAACAATCCTTGTGAAAGAAAAGCAAGATCTGCAAGATTCTGCACCAGCAACTTTCCGCTTTCTTTATTGGCCAGTATTTTTTTGTATACAGGATGATTGCCGTTAACCGTCAATTCAATCTCATCGGGCATGGATGCATAAAAGCTGCCCATGGGTCCGCTCATATGCGCCATCTCTTTCATACGCCGCATCATTTCAGGTCTTGTTGCAATAACAGGCGCTGCATCTGCAGCTAATCCTTTCACCGATACATTTACATGAAACCCGCTGAGCTCAATATTAAAAAGTTCTTTTAATGAATTTTCTTCCTCTTCTGAGAGCGTTGATTTTAATTCGTTATTTTGATCAATAAGGTTCTCCGCAATATCTGCATCTACCCGTTTAAACTGCACATTCTCCCATTTCATTTCCATATGACTGATAAAGCCTGCATCAATCATGGTATCTAACAACACAACATGATAGCCTTTATCTTGAGCTGCTTTAATAAATGTATGTTGTTCAACCGCATTGGTTGCATAAAGCAATACCAGCTTACCATCTTTATTTTTTTGCAGTACTTCTGCAACGGCTTTGTATTCATCCAGCGTGTAAAAAGTGGAGGCCGTTGTTGAATCTTCACCTTCTTTTATGACACCGGTTGCTGCCGATTTTAAAATGTGAAACTTGTTGGCACGGTCTAAAAATTTTTCATCCGTCATCATCCCGTACTTCACAAAAAGCCCGAGGCTTTCCCATTTTTCTTCAAACGATTTCCGGTCGTTCTTAAACATCTCTTCCAGTTTATCCGCTACCTTTTTGGTAATGTGTGAATTGATTTTTTTCACATTCGGATCGCCTTGTAAATAACTGCGGCTAACGTTGAGCGGAATATCCGGACTGTCAATAACCCCATGCAACAGCATCAAAAATTCAGGAACAATATCTTTCACTTCATCTGTTACAAATACCTGGTTGCAGTACAACTGGATCTTATCTTTTTGCAGCTCATAACTCTGCTTAATTTTAGGGAAATATAAAATACCCGTAAGGTTGAACGGATAATCCACATTTAAATGAATCCAGAAAAGTGGTGGTTCGCTGAAAGGGTAGAGTTCTTTATAAAATTGCTGATAATCTTCTGCAGTAAGTTCAGCCGGTTTTTTTACCCAAAGCGGATGAGTATTGTTGATCTGTGTTTCTTCAAAGAAAACAGGAACGGGTAAAAATTTACAGAAACGGGTAAGTATCCCGTTTAAACGATCTTCTTCTAAAAACTCTTTGCTTTCATCATCTATATGCAGAATAATATCTGTACCACGCTCGGTTCGTTGCTGTGTTTCTTCTAATTGATAGGCAGGGCTGCCATCACATTCCCATCTCACTGCAGCACCATCTTTAAAACTCTTCGTAATAATCTCCACTTTCTTACTCACCATAAAAGAGGAGTAAAAGCCCAAACCAAATTTACCGATGATGGCATTTTCGTTTTGTCCTTTGTATTTCTGTACAAATTCTTCAGCACCGGAAAATGCAACCTGGTTAATGTATTTCTCCACTTCTTCAGCCGTCATACCAACACCGTTATCGGAAATAGTAATTGTGCCGGCTTCTTTGTTGAGTTTTACTGAAACGTTCAGTTCGCCCAGTTCACCTTTCGCTTCACCAATGGAAGAAAGTGTTTTCATTTTCTGGGTGGCATCTACGGCATTGCTCACCAGTTCACGCAGAAAAATTTCATGATCGCTGTAAAGAAATTTTTTAATGATGGGAAAAATGTTCTCCGTTTGTACACGTATACTGCCTGTTTGCATAAAATCTGTTTAGGCCGCAAGGAACAAAAAAAGTACCAGCCGAAGGGATTGTGACAGATTGACAAGTGTTGTTACATTTGATTCACTAAAAGATAACCGTTTAATCAAACCCTTTCCCTGCCTGATTTTTCATACCTTCGCCGCCTCAAATTTCAGACGCTGGTGTAAAGACCTTGTAAAGGCCACACACCTAAAACGGCAACAATTATGATTAGTGCAAGAAATATTACCCTCTCTTACGGTAAAAGGGTGTTGTTTGATGAAGTGAATATCAACTTTACCAAAGGCAATTGTTATGGTGTAATTGGCGCCAACGGTGCCGGTAAGAGTACATTTTTAAAAATCCTGAGTGGTGAGATAGAACCGAATAAAGGAACGGTTGAAATTACTCCCGGCGAACGGATGGCTGTTTTAAAACAAAACCACTTTGAATTTGATGACCAGACTGTTTTGAATACTGTCTTAATGGGTCATAAAAAAATGTGGGAAGTGATGCATAAAAAAGACGCCATCTATGCCGATCCCGAAGCTACCGAAGATGATTACATGAAAGCCGGTGAGCTGGAAGCGGAGTTTGGCGAAATGGGGGGCTATACTGCAGAGAGTGATGCGGCTACTTTCCTCAGCAGCCTTGGCATAAGGGATGAGTATCATCAAATGCTTATGAAGGATATTCCGTCAAACTTAAAGGTGCGGGTCTTATTGGCACAGGCGCTGTTTGGTAATCCGGATATTCTGTTGCTCGATGAGCCTACCAATGGATTGGATATTGAAACCATTGGATGGCTGGAGAATTTTTTAGCCGATTATGAGAATATTGTTTTGGTAGTAAGCCATGACCGTCACTTTTTAGATTCAGTGTGTACGCATGTGGCCGATGTGGATCGTCAAAAAATCAAAACCTTTACAGGTAACTATAGTTTCTGGTATGAGAGCAGCCAGTTAATGGCCAAACAGATGGGCGATAAGAATAAAAAGACCGAAGAAAAGCGCCAGGCTTTAATGGATTTTATTGCACGTTTCTCTGCCAACGCATCAAAAAGTAAGCAGGCTACTTCAAGAAAGAAAGCATTAGAGAAGTTAACCTTAGAAGAAATTGAACCCTCTAACAGAAAATATCCGGGTATCATTTTTCAACCATTACGTGAAGTGGGTAACCAGATCCTGCATGTAGAAAAATTAAAGAAAACTGTTGATGGCCGTGTGTTATTTGATAAAGTAAACTTTACGGTAAATAAAAATGATAAGATTGCAATCATCAGTAAAGATCCGTTGGCGGTAACACATTTCTTTGACATTATTAATGCAGAAGAGATACCCGATCATGGAAGTTATGAGTGGGGAACAACCATTACAAAAGCTTATTTGCCTGTGGAGCATAACAGCTTTTTTACCGAAGGATTAAATTTGATGGAATGGTTACGTCAGTTTGTACCAAGCCATGTAACAGATGCTGATGAACCCTTCCTCCGTGGATTTTTAGGAAAAATGTTGTTTAGTGGTGATGATATAATGAAGAAGACCAACGTATTGAGTGGTGGTGAGAAAGTGCGTTGCATGGTGAGCAAAATGATGATGCAGAATCCGAATGTGATTATTCTCGATCAACCCACCAACCATCTTGATCTGGAAAGCATACAGGCTTTTAACGAACAGTGTATCGAATACAAAGGCATTGTGCTGATGACCTCACATGATCATACGTTTATGCATACAACAGCCAATCGCATAATTGAATTAACACCATCGGGTATCATTGATCGTTTAACAACTTTTGATGAATATCTGGAAGATGCAAGAGTAAAGCAATTGCAAATGGAAATGTATGGTGAAGCGGTCATGCAGTAAAAAGACTCACACATAAAAAAAGGCGATACCAATAAGAGTATCGCCTTTTTTGTATGAACCAAAAGACCCGGATTATTTTACAAAGCGATGTACTTCGGCAGTAGCATCAGAATTTATGATTTGTAAGGTATAAATGCCGGCAGGTAATGAATTGATATCAATGATTTGCTGTGAAGAAGCTGTACTGATATGTTTCACTACAGTACCTGTTGCAGAAATGATACGTAATTGACGATTTTCATTTGTAAAGAACTGAACGAGGATGTTATTGCCGCCAAGACCACCCACCAGCGTTTGTTTGCCTCCATTGCCTTGCTTTACTACAGCAGAAAAATTCATTTTTGCATCCAGATCAACCTGCTGTAAACGGTAGTAATAAACTGCTCCTGTAGCCTGCTTATCTTCAAAACGGTATTCAGTTACATTAGCGGTTGTTCCCTGTGCCTGTACACGGCCAATTGTTTCAAAACGAACACCATCAACAGAACGTTGAACATTGTAGTGTGATGCATTATTTTCCTGCAACGTCTTCCACTCCAGTGCTGTTGTGCTACTGTTGATGCGTTTGCTGTTAAAGCCACCCCAAACAACAGGAAGCGGAGCTGCAGAAGCTGAAGCATTTGAAAATATAAACTGAACACGTTGTCCTTCTGCATTGCTTGTAAAGTTGCCGGACAAATTCACTGTACCAGTAACAATAAAGCCATTGTTCAGTGTATTTGTTTGTAAATACCAGTTCGACTGACCGTTGTTGTTACTGCGGCTGTAAGTTCCTGAAACAGGCATGCCATCAATGGTAAGATTGGTTACGCTGATAGTAGAAGAACTGTTTTGAGTGTTGATTGATAAAGACAACAGATTAATTGTTGTAGCTGCTGCAGTTTTTCCATCACCGGTTAAACGGCCCGATACATTAGTTAAGGTATTAGTGTAAGTAATACCGGCAATTGTAGTTGCAGAAGTAAATGTATTTGTAACTGAATTATAAGTTAATGTAAACGTATATGTTCCTGAAGTGCCATAGTTCAGGGTTTGATCGTTTCTAGAACCGCTGCGGTTGCTGCCTAAATCGGGAATGCCGGTAAAATTTGCCGGCGTTTGAATTGCATTTACATTACGCACATTTCTGTAACGCACACTGAGCAAAGTTTCAGAGCTCGACGGAAAAGTTCCGGACAATAAGGCTTGTGCAGTGGCTTGATTGAACTGGAGAAAAAGTGCAATTATAAGAGCACAGATCGAGGGGTAAAAATTTATTTTCACGGTACGGATATTTAGTTTTCAAGTAGTTACCCCAAGAAGTTGATCGTAAAAAAACAGATTTATATAAACTGTTTAGAAAGTATGTATCGTTCTCTAAGGGTAAATCTGTAGCAAAAATACAGATAGTTTAATATATGTGCTAATATTTTTCGGTATTTTTTTACTGAAACACGTGTATTTACTAATCTTAACACGTATTTCAGTCATAAATGAACTGAAAATGAACTACTTGAATTCACGATTTTCCATTCTGAATTTTTGGTCTACAAGCCTCATATTTTAAACTTTTATAAAATAAAAAGCAAACTTCCCGCCAGATAGGCCTATATTTGCACCGTCATTTTGAGTTATACAGTGTTATGTAAGTGAATCGTATTATCTGCTACGCACATCCTGCTAATAGTTAGTCATCTTTTACGCCTCGTATTTTCTCAGATTTTTAATCAATGTTTAATATTAACAAACATGAACATTTATGTTTCTAACTTGAGCTTCAACGTAAACGATGATGACTTAAGAGGTTTTTTTGAAAGCTATGGTGAAGTAACCAGCGCAAAAGTAATTAACGATAAATTCACCGGTAAGAGCCGTGGTTTTGGATTTGTTGAAATGAGTGATGATGCTGCTGCTAAAACAGCGATCGGCGAACTCGATGGTGGTATGGTTGAAGGCCGTGCTATTAAAGTAACCGAAGCAAAGCCACGTGAAGAACGCAGCGGTGGAGACCGTCGCCCTTCATTTGGTAACAAAAGTTTCAGCAACAACCGTTACTAATCTTTTTATTGCACCCTTATTGAAAGCCCTCCGATTTATCGGGGGGCTTTTTTATTCATTATAGGGGAGCCCTCATTTATCTTTGTAAAAAAATAAGATATGAGCAATCTTGTACAAGAGTTTAATGAATACCGTACCCGGATGAACGACGTCATACTGAGCAAAGACAATCTCGTTATAAAACGTTTATGGAATTTAGATACCAATACCTATGCAGAAGGTGCACTGGATATTAAAACAAAAGAAATGATGGGCTTAGTGGCCAGTATGGTGTTGCGTTGTGATGATTGTATTAAATATCATCTGGGTAAATGTTATGAACTGGGAATAACCACCGCACAGATGTATGAAATTTTTGCTGTAGCAAATATTGTTGGCGGCACCATCGTGATTCCCCACACAAGACGTGCTGCAGAGTATTGGGAAGAGCTGACAGCGGGTAAATAATTTTCCCTTTAAATTGAGAATTATTCTGGAAATTTGGAATATCCATACAGCTTACAAAAAATAAAACGTTAATGGCAAACGATACGCTTCAACCACAAGCTCCGCTTTCAGCAAAAGATTTTGCAACCGATCAGGAAGTAAGATGGTGTCCGGGTTGCGGAGATTATTCCATCCTTGCTCAGGTACAGAAAATTATGCCTGGTCTTGGCATACCAAGAGAAAATATTGTCATTATCAGTGGTATTGGATGCAGTAGCCGCTTTCCTTATTATATGAATACATATGGAATGCATTCGATCCATGGCCGTGCAACTGCAGTAGCCAGTGGTTTGAAAGCAGCACGTCCAGACTTAAGTGTTTGGATTGTTACAGGCGATGGTGATGGCTTAAGCATTGGCGGTAACCACACCATTCATTTATTACGCAGAAACTTTGATGTAAATATTCTGCTCTTTAATAACCAGATTTACGGATTAACCAAAGGACAATATTCACCCACATCAGAAGAATATAAAATAACCAAGAGCACTCCGTTTGGAAGTATTGATCATCCATTTAATCCTTTAGCATTGGCAATGGGTGCAGATGCTACTTTTATTGCACGCAGCATGGACCGTGATCCTAAACATTTACAGGAGTCACTGCTCCGCAGTCAAAATCATAAGGGATCATCGTTCCTTGAAATCTATCAGAACTGTAATATTTTTAACGATGGTGCTTTTGAAATATTTACAGAAAAAGGGAGTAAGCCTGATGAAGCATTGTTTTTAACCCAGGGCGAACCGCTGGTATTTGGAGCTGCAAAAAACAAAGGAATTAAACTCGACGGATTTAAACCCGTTGTTGTAAACCTGGAAGAAAATTACAGTAAAGATGATTTGTGGATACACGATGAAAATGATTTTTATAAAGCACAGATCCTTGTAAGAATGTTTGATAATCCCCGGAATGATGGTCACCTCCCCAGACCATTTGGTGTGTTTTATGAAACAGAGCGTGCTTGTTACGAAGATGTCATGAAACTCCAGATAGAGGAAGTGATAGCGTCAAAAGGAGCAGGCAATCTTGACAAGTTGCTTAAAGGAAATGAAGTGTGGGAAATTATCTGATCTCATATGTTTAAATAATTGAAAGGGCTGCGGCCCTTTTTTTGTGTTTGATACAAACTGTAATTCTGCATCTGTAAATGGATGCTGTTTGCAATTGTTACTCTTGCAACAGTTTCATTTCATTACTATTCGCTAACTTTCTTTTCCAAAATAACTGTATAATGATCAGAAGTAAGATTGCAGGAATAGGCATGTATGTTCCCTCACAGGTTGTTACCAATAATGATCTCTCCAAATACATGGAAACAAGTGACGAATGGGTGCAGGAACGCACAGGTATCAAAGAGCGGAGATATGCTCATCGTACAGAAGAAACCACCACCACAATGGGAGTAGAGGCAGCCAAAATTGCCATTGAGCGTGCAGGAATAACAGCAGCAGATATTGATTTTATTGTATTTGCAACTTTAAGTCCCGATTATTATTTCCCAGGTTGCGGTGTATTGTTACAGAGAGCCATGCAGATGAAACAAGTTGGTGCATTGGATGTACGGAATCAATGCAGCGGGTTTGTGTATGCTGTTTCTGTAGCTGATCAGTTTATTAAAAGCGGCATGTATAAAAATGTGCTGGTGGTTGGTGCAGAAAAACATTCATTTGGTTTAGATTTTTCAACAAGGGGCAGAAACATCAGTGTGATTTTTGGCGATGGCGCAGGTGCAGTTGTGATGCAGCCAACCACCGATGAAAACAGAGGTGTGTTAAGTACACATTTGCACAGCGATGGAACCGAAGCTGAAATTCTTGCCATGTTCAATCCAGGTACACATGCCAATCACTGGAAAAAAGATGCTGCCAGTTTTAATGAAGGAGAGATTGCTGATATGTTTATGAGTCATGAAATGATTGACAACGCAGAAAATTTTCCAACCATGGATGGACCTGCAGTGTTTAAAACAGCTGTGGTTAAATTTCCTGAAGTGATTATGGAAGCGCTCACTGCAAATCAATTTACAGCAGCAGATCTTACATTACTCATTCCACATCAGGCAAATTTGCGCATTGCACAATTTGTACAGCAAAAATTAAAACTGAGAGACGATCAGGTGTATAACAATATTCAGAAATACGGTAACACAACGGCTGCCTCTGTTCCTATTGCTTTATGCGAGGCATGGGAGCAGGGAAAAATTAAAGAAGGTGATCTGGTTTGTCTTGCTGCATTTGGAAGCGGCTTTACATGGGCAAGTGCTTTACTGAAATGGTAACAGAATACACTACAGTGAATACAACTGAAACGAACATCATTCATACGGCGCATTTATTTCCATTGCTGGATCAACAGCTGATTGCATTATTAAAATCATTATCAGCTGCAGAATGGAACCAGCGAACCATTGCAAAACTGTGGACGGTTAAAGATATTGCTGCTCATTTATTAGATACCAACTTGCGGACGCTCTCTCTGGCCCGTGATCAGCATACACTTTCACCTGAAACAGACATCAACAATTACAATGATCTTGTAACATATCTCAATCAACTCAATGCAGATTGGGTAAAAGCAGCTAAGAGAATAAGTCCTCAACTGATTATTGATTTACTGGAATACAGCGGCAACCAATGTTCAGCATACTGGCAGCAGCTTGATTTATATGCGGATGCTGTTTTCTCTGTAGCATGGGCAGGTGAACAGCAATCAAAAAACTGGTTTCACATAGCAAGAGAGTACACAGAAAAATTTATACATCAGCAGCAGATACGTGATGCAGTAAATAAACAGGGTATTGTAACAAAAGAGTTGTTCTATCCGTTTATACAAACGTTTATGCAGGCATTGCCTTATACCTACAGAAATGTAGAAGCTCCAGAAGGTACTGTTGTGAAAGTAACCATCAGTACCGATATTGGCGGCAGTTGGTTCATTGTTAAAACAACGAATAACTGGGAGTTTACAACGAAGACCAATGATTCAATTGCTGCACACATCAGCATTGATCCGCAAACGGCATGGAAGTTATTTTCAAAAGGACTATCTGCTTCTCAAGCACGGCCGTTGGTTGTTATTGAGGGAGATGAAGCGTTAGGTGCAATAGCATTAACAATGATTTCAGTAATGGCTTAATAAAAAATAATATCTTGCTCTTAATGACTAAACAACCCAACATGAAATATATTTTCTGTGTACTTTCTCTTCTGGTTTCTATTGCAGCAACCGCTCAGTTAAATATGGATTCCCTGCGCAGGCAATACAATCAAAAAACCCTGAAACTTGATAACGGTATTACCATGAACGGATTTATGCTGGGTAAAACAGAAGTGCAGAATCTGATGCTGATCTCCCCTGAAGCAACGCAATCATACAAATTGTATTTAAAGAATAAAAAAACAGGAACAATACTTCCGTTTATTGGACTTGCTGCAGTTGTAGGAGGCATTATAATTTCAAAAGATAACCGCACACCGGGTTTTATCATGATCCTCGGCGGTAATACCATTAATATTGTTGCATCTGTTTTCAGGCGTATTGCAGGGAATCATCTGCATCATGCAATCTGGACTTATAACAGAGACATCCTCTTTCAGGTAAAATAATTTCACCTGTTACATGAATCGCATTTAGTTTTGCGACGTTATGCAGCGCCGCTTTTTATTTTTACTTAATCCGAGAGCAGGTACTCACAAAGGCCCGCATCTTCCTGCACTTATTCAGCAGCGTTGCAATGAAGCGCAGGTTGAATATACCATTGATCATAGCAGAGCTGATGCAGATTACAACTGGCTCAGAACAAAAATTACACATGAATTTATAACCGATGTAGTTGTTGCAGGTGGTGATGGAACCATCAGTACCGTTGTTGCTGCTATACGAGACCTGCCGGTGAGCATCGGCATCATTCCAAGAGGTTCAGGTAATGGATTGGCTTTTGCAGCAGGTATTTCAAAAGATGCAACAAAAGCGCTTGACATTATTTTTAAGGGAAAGCCCCAACAGGTTGATGCGTTTATGATTAATGAACATTTTTCCTGTATGCTCAGTGGTCTTGGTTTTGATGCACAGATTGCTCATGAGTTTGACCGTCAGCAGAAACGTGGTTTCTGGAAATATACACAGCTCACCTTAAGAAATCTTACCGGTATCAAACCATTTTTGTTTCATGTTCAGTCAAAGGATCTGAACTTATCATTGCATGCATTTTTTATCAGCATCGCCAACAGCAATCAGTTTGGAAATCATGTAACCATTGCACCAAAAGCAAGTCTGCAGGATGGATTGCTGGATATTGTAGCTGTAGAAAAAACAAATCTTTTTAATCTGCTGGTAAGAGTACTCTGGCATATCCGTTTTGGAACCTTTACATCTGATTATGCAAAGCGGAAAGGCATTACTTATTTTCAGACAGATGAACTGGTGATTGAAAATCCCGGGCTTGCTCCTTTTCATATTGATGGTGATGGAAAACAGACAGCTGAAAAATTTACAGTTAAAATAATTCCCGGCGCTTACTCCTTATTAATGCCCTGAGCAAGATGTCCGTTTTCAGCCAGCTGCTGTAATGTAAGCAGTTGACGGAATACCTTTTCATTGTCTTTACTGAACACGGCTGCTGCGATATCTTTTTTTTCTGTTGCAGTTAAGTGAAAGCTGAGTGCAGCACCCTTTTTATTTTCTTTTGGCTGATAGATAAATGTAAAACGATGCAATGGAACACTGGCCAAAGAATAACTCACCATCGTTTCCTGCATATAATCCTGCACCTTGTAAAAATTATATTGCAGCGTGGTAACGGGTTTATACAAAATGTCTCCAATGCTTGGTTCTTTTAAATCTTCATTCCACTCACCTTTTTTGCGGTCTCTGATCTGTATAAACACCACTCCCGATGTGTTTGCTTTAATCCAGTTGGCAAATACATGCAAATAGCGGAGCGTAATTTCCTGTCCGTAATTATCACGCAGTCCTGCATCCATCACATCAACAATTGGTTTTGTGGGTAGCCATACATTGGGCAGTACATAAGGAAAAGTTGCGTTCATCCGCAAAGCAGATAGTAATCGGATATTATAGGGATTCAGGTCTTTAAAGAAAGCAGTATAATCAATTGCATCCGGTTCGGCTGTAATGCCTCTTGCACTATCGTGTTGCGGGCGCATTAAAAAACTGATGGGTTGAGAACAGATCATCAGCTTTCTGCCATCTTGCGAAACGGTAGAGCTAAACAACCCTAACGGTATTTTAGCAAGGATCTCTTCTTCTTTGTAATCCATTAAACGGTCGCCTAAAATATTGCCGGTGTTATAACTCAATTGCTGTTCAAAAGAATAACCTCTGTCTTTAACATAGCGGTAGGGCCCAACCGAAAACTTCTGCGCCGGTGTTAACAGATCTCTTGTTACATAAGCAGAGAAAATCGGGTTGAGCAAATCTTTTGAAATATTTGCAGTAGTGCTGGCTGCAGAAAAATCGACCGCCTCTCCTTTTTGTTTTTTCCGGTACAGTTCACGATAATAAGCTGCACCCAGCATACCACCCGACGCTCCCGAAAACAAAACTGTTTTTTTCATCAAAGCTCCATTCAATAAACTATCCAGTTTGCTGAGGATGTTAACTGTAAATGTGGCTGAACGGTTACCACCACCACTTACATTAATCACATACAGTAATGGTTTTTCCTCAGACTGATTACGTTTCCAGTTCTCCAGCAGTTGCACCATGTTTAAACTGTCTTTGCTCATTTGTGCAGGGGTGCATAGCTGCATCATACTTGCAAGTGAATAGGCAGGTCGCTTGTTGCGGTCTTCGTAATTTAATCCAAATGCTTTGTTGCGGATATCAATATACTCATACCGAAACAGGAAATTAAATGCAAACAACAACAGTAATGCAACAGGAATGCTCCATGTATCGAGCCAGTAAGCAAGAGCACCGGAAGCTGCAATTAAAATTGCAAAGAAAATAAAAATGCTCGCTGCAGCAGGTACTTGTAAATATGGGTTATCCAGAAAAAGACCATATACTACCAACAATAAAAAAGCAAACAGAATGCCTACAACTGCAGCAAAGTGATGGCGTTTAAAAATCATGTCTAAAAAAACATGGCTGTAATGCGATACGTTTCTCGTTTGCCTGAAACTGAAAAAACCCGTTAAAAACGAGTCAACTTTTATAACAGGATCATGATGCAGAGTAACCGGTACCGGCTTGTATTTTTGCATAAACTGGAGCGGATCGCTTAACATGGGCTGCATGTTTCGCAGAATGGCTTTTTCTGAACCAAAGAAATACAGAAATGACAGGCCGATGAAAATAAAAATTCCTGCAATCAGTCCAAAAGCAATTAACAGAATATCAATGTTATTCATCAGTTCATTCAGTTTATTAAACCGGATGAGCTGTATAAAATAAATAAGCACAAACACCAGTGGTATACTTCCGTTGTTAATACAGTATTTTAAAAATGGTCTTGATGAAGTTGCCAGAAATTTACAATAACTGCTGAACAGGATAAAAGTAGTAATGTTCCAGCTGGTCATAAACCCACCAAAAGCGGCACCAACAATAAAGGCGCTGAAAAAATTTACATGGCCCAGATATTCGGGAGAGAGGAACAACGAATCGGCACCAAAATGATTCATAAACCCACCACATACTGCACTGGCAAGTAAAAACCAGAACAGTAACAGCAACTGGTATTTTCTGAAATGCAGAAAAATCAGCTGTACAGGAAACGAATACCACAGAATGCGCAGGTATTTCTTCATACGGCAGAAGTTACGTAAAAGAAAGCGATTTCAGTAAGAACGCTGCGTCACTTTTAGCGGACTGCTGTATTTGTTTTTCTTACCAGATATAAAATCCAGATTAAACTCAGTAATAAAAACATACCGGTTAACTGATGAAGCTGGGCCATCCACTCAAACAATCCCCATTGGTTAGGAACAATTTTTACTGCAGTAAGAACCGATGCAATACCTAATACAACCTGCACCAGTACAAGCGAAACAGGAATAAAACGGGTAACACGAAACAGCCTGCCTTCTTTTATTTTACTTGCCCGGTAATACCAGACTACAAATAATATGGTTAACAGGTAAGCAAGACCACGATGTATAAAATGAACGGTGATTTTGTTTTCAATAAAATTAATGAGCCATGGTGAATCTCTGAATAAGATGGAAGGGACCCATTGGTTGTTGATCATGGGCCATGTTGGTGCAGCCAAAGCGGCCTTATGCCCGGCCATTAATGCACCAAATAAAAGTTGTACAACCAGCAATACTAATAACACAACCGTAAACCGGTTGAGTGATGGATGTTGAATAATTTCTTCTCTTTTTACTTTTAACTGTAAGGCAAACCAGAACGTATAACAGAGCAGCCCCATTGCAAGTATAAAATGCAATGCCAGCCTGGTTGGTTTTACATACACCGCATCGCCCACCAAACCACTTGCCACCATAATCCATCCAACAGCTCCCTGCAATGCACCAAGTAAAAATAAAATGAGCAATGGCTTAATCATTTCCTGTTTAAACCTGCGACGCACTAAGAAGTAAATAAAACCTGTTGCAAAAACCATCCCCATTAAACGTGCCCATAAACGATGAAACCATTCCCAGAAGAAAATGAATTTAAAATCGCTGAGCGTAAAATCGGTATTGAGTAATTGAAATTGCGGCGTTGTTTTATACTTTGCAAACTCGTTCAACCAACCTGTTTCATTTAACGGCGGCAGTGTGCCTGTTACTACTTCCCATTCAGTAATACTTAAACCACTGCCGGTTAAACGTGTAATGCCACCCAGTAATATCTGGATGATTAACATAAACACGCCAAATAGTAACCAGTTGGCAACAGCTTTATTTGTATTGTTTGCCTGCATCATAACGGGAGCAAAGGTAGGAGTGGAACGATTTGTTCTTTCTCACTTGTATCAGAAATCTACAAAATCCTTTGTTGAATTTATTCCTGTTTAACAAAACCCGGCGGTATTACATTTTTCCTTTGAGAATTTTGTGCCAGTACAGCCACGGAAGAACATAACGTTTCAGCATGTACATGCTCCAACGTGGTTTGCTCTGATCAAACGGAAAAGTTTCCATCACTTTATTGTCGTAGCCAAATTCTGCCAGTATCAGTTTGCCGTATCCGACCACCAAAGGGCAACTGCCGTAACCGTTATATCCGCCTTCGGCTGGTTGTTTGTTGAGATATGCCAGCACATTTTTTACAACTACAGGTGCCTGCTTACGCACTGCTGCTCCGGTTTTTGCATTGGGTGTATTGGTTGCATCGCCTATGCCAAAAATATTGGGATAGCGCATATGCTGTAAGCTGAATTTATTTACATCAACCCACCCATTTGTATCTGCAAGCGGACTGTTTTTTATAAAATCAGGTGCACTTTGCGGAGGCACTACATGAATCATATCAAATGATTTTTCTATAATGGATTTACTTCCATCAGCAGCAGTTACTTCATAAACAGCTTTTTTAGACTGACCGTTAACCTCAATTAAACTATGTTTAAAATGCAGTTGAATGTTATATCTGTTTACCATTTTCATTAATTCATCAGCATATTTTTTTATGCCAAACAGAACGCCGCCTCCCGATGTAAATTCAATTTTTGCATGCAGTTTTTTTCGTTGCACATAATCGCCAGCGAGATACATGATTTTTTGTGGTGCTCCTCCGCACTTTACAGGAGTTGAAGGGGCAGTGAACAATGCTGTTTCTCCTTCTTTTAATTGCTGAAGACATTGGAAAGTATAAGGTGCACAATCAACGGAATAATTACTGGTTACGCCGTTTTTGCCCAGTGTTTCTTTTAAGCCTTTTATTAAATGCCAGTTGAGCTGAATGCCGGGTGCAACAATTAATACATCATACGTGTAAGCATGACCGTTTGATGTTGAAACCTGATTCTGTTCCGGTTGAAATGAAATGACAGCATCTTTAATCCATGTTGTACCTGCAGGTATCACCTCTTTTTCTTTTCTGATGGTATCTTCTGCATTAAACACTCCTGCACCAACAAGCGTCCATGCAGGTTGATAATAATGGTGCCCGGACGGTTCAATAATACCGATGTCGAGTGCTTTGTTTTTTCGCAGTAATTGTGCCGCAGTTGAAATGCCTGCATTGCCGCCACCAATGATGAGTATCTGGTAATGTTGTTTCATAATCCTTTTATTGCATCAAATGTAGAATGCAGCAAAAGGTAATCATGTGATGAAAATCACCAACTGACAGGAATCATGATTGCGGCTGATTTGATACCGCATTGAAGAAAGCAGCGATCAGTTGGCTTTAATATAACTCCAGCCCTCTTCCTGTTTTTTAACCAATTCCAGAATGGCAACAGGTACAATGATTGCTTCAGGAATTACACGTTCGGGTTTAATATTCCTGTTCTTCAATGCATTGTTACAAACCGCCATGATTACTCCCTTTTTGTGAAAACCAAGTATCTGTTCTTTAAAATAACCGGTGTCTTTGAGCAAACCATAAATGGCAGGACCGTGAAATACAATTTCAATTTTTGTATCGGGTGCTGCTGCAAGTACATTGCCTACCTGTTTAAACAGAATGCGTTGATGGGCTGTATCGCCCGATGTCATTTCCCACACAATTTTTGATTGTGCTTTTAAAATAGAAGAACAGATGAGTAATACTGAAACGAGCAAGAGTTTTATGGAATGCATATGAGTTATTTTATCAGATAAATGTATAATTATATCCTTCCAGTTGCGATAATAATGTTGAAGGCGCATCGGTTGCAGTTGCCCGGCCTTCAATTGCAGGCACTACCATTGGATGTGCAGCCAGATATTCTCGCATAATGCCATGCAAGGTATAGCCGGGTTTTCGTGGGTTCTTTACTTTTTCCAGACGGCATAAGGTATCATCCGGATCACCATCACGTTCGCAGGCAAGCATGGTATATTCTTTGTTTTTATCCAGAGCTTGCCCGTTGATGATGATGCGGTTGACCCGTTTGCCCAAATCATTATTCATGGTAAAGTTCATTTCCATTCCTTTAAAACGAACAACCCAGCCGCCAAAGCGTTTAGCAGGATCTTTGGCAAACACATTGTGTAATTCTTTTTCCATCCATTCAAGCAACTGTGCACCGCTCACTTCGCCCATTTTTACTTCGCTTTCTACCGGCAACATGCTCCATAAAAAATCATTGGTGATTTCTGCATATCCTTTTTTAGGATCTACAGCCAGTGGTGGACAAAAACGAAAACCATTGCTCACTACAAGATCTACATTTAAATTTTTGCATTTCCACATCATGGCATCGGTGATCAGATTATCCATCGGGTTTTCAATTACATAATAGCGAACCAATGTTGTTTTAGTTGTACCAATTACTTTGCTGAGTTCTTTTTTATGTGGAGCGCTTACTTTTTCAACCAGCTTTACCATGGCCGGATCCGGTTTGTACTTCACCGGGTCAACATCGAGCAACTGATAGTTCTCATCTTTTATTTGTCCGTTTTCAATTACAATATCAAGTTTGGCAACAAAAGAACCGAATGCTCCGGGCTCTGTAACCTTTGCATACCTGCCTTGTATAGGCTCACGCACTCGTTCATGTGTATCGGCACCAAGGATGTAATCAATTCCTTTCAACTGAGGTTGATTGGAAAGATCAACCTGTTGTGCCAAACCCATATGTGTTACCAAGAAGACCATTGCACAATTCTCATACTCTTTCAGAATTTTAATATACTTCGCCACATTTGTTTCAGGTTTTGTAAACACAATACCTTTGCTGTAAGCAGGAGATTGACGTTTGGGTGTAAGCGGATCGTTATACCCAATAAAACCAATCTTTACACCACCCAGCATTTTTGTCCAGTAAGGAGGAAAAATAAGTTCATTCTTATATTCATCTGCATTATCATGAAACATATTGGCGCAGATCTTTGCACTGTTGTAACCACCCAGATCTTTCAGCATCGCATCTTTCCCATACACTACTTCCCAGTTGCCGGGTAAAATTAAATCGTATCCAATGTTGTTGATCAACGGCACAATCCCTTTGCCTTCTGTTAATGCAGCAACGCCACCTCCCTGGAAACAATCACCCCCATCAATAATAATGGTGTTGGCGGGGTTTTGTGCTTTGAGTGTATGCAGCATTGTTTTTAACACAGCAAAGCCACCCCTTTTTTTATAAACGGGTTTGTTGTTTTCAAAAAAGAATTCATCGTGTGTGTAAAGCTGTGCATGTATATCGGATGTATGTAAAATGGTAAATACGTTTGCTTTGCCATCTTTTACTGCTTTGTTGGCAAACAATTCGTTTGCATGATACGCATCGCCGCTAACTGCATTCACAATGGATGCAGGCAGTACTGCACCTGCAGCAATTGCAGATGCTGATTTAAAAAAGTCTCTTCTTGAATTTTGAGAGATGGGTGCGGTTTGTAGACCATCTTCACAACTGTTGCATGAACAATTGCTCAGGTGAGTAATGTTTGTGTGTGGCATTGCAATCGTTTACTTTGTTTTGTTCGGGACGGATTTTTTTTGCTGCTCCTTATATTCTTTAATGGGACCATAAGGACCATATTTATGTTGCTGTTCAGAAAATGAATCAGCATACGGGCCAAACGGATGATCAAAGGGCTTCTTTGAAATATCGGGCCAGTCGCTGCTCAGGTTTTTTGCTGGACGTGGTTGTGAATTTACAAATGCTGCTACATCCCAGGCTTCTTCATCACTCAATTGTGGTGCATGATAATCGGTTCCCTGCGGCATATTGTTTTTTACATAACCTGCAAAACGGGATAATCGAAATAAACCTGCACCAACATTATAACTGTTGTTTCCCCAAAGTGGCGGATACGAATAAGTAATGCCATCTATGTTTAACTGCCCTTCACCATTTGCAGCATGACAGGTTTGGCACTTTTGTTCATATACAAATTTCCCTTTCTCAGGATCTGCAGCACGGTTAAGAAACGGAAGTTCAATAATCCCGGAACCTTTTGGTTTATTTCCTTTTTGTATATCTTCTCCCACCCATTTAATATATGTATACATGGCCTGCATCTCTTTTGAAGTTGTATCAAGTGCCGTTCCGTTTAAACTCCGTTCCATACAATCATTGATGCGTTTGTAAATAGTTTCAATACCGCCGGAACGATCTCTGAATTTTGGATAGGTTGAATATACAGCCCCATAGTTGTTACCCCATGGTTTTGTACCGGCATCTAAGTGACAGTTTTGGCAGTTCATTCCATTTGTTATCTGCAATACAGAACCTCTTGGCCCGAGATACTTTGCTGTGTTAGAGATCAGTTGATGGCCATACCAAATAAGCTTTCCATTTTCTTTTGTATAATACGGAATCTGACTGGCGGGTGGTCCCATCCAGACAGATTGCTGAATACTTGAGTCAACTGCAGTTGACTCTGCTTTACCTGAATCATTACAACCAAATTGTGTGGCGGTAATCAATAACAGCAGAATGATAAAAAGCAATATGGTTCTCCGTGTATTCACATTGAATGCTGAAAAATTTAATGCGGAAGATATTCTCTGAACTTACCATACACCCATGTGCCGGTAATTGCACTGAGCAGTGTTACTGCAATCACAGTAGCCCCACTCCCTATCTGTGCAAATAACGGTCCGGGACAAGCGCCTGTAACAGCCCAACCTAAACCAAACAGAAGACCACCATAGATCTGCCCCTTATTGAATTTCTTATCAACAAACTCAATCGGTTCACCATAAATGGTTTTGATCTTAAATTTTTTGATGAGCCATACACTGATGATACCAACTGCCACTGCAGAACCAATGATACCGTACATATGAAAGCTTTGCAGACGAAACATTTCCTGAATACGAAACCAGGAAACTACCTCTGCTTTTACGAAGAGGATACCAAACAGAAGCCCTACAAAAGCATATTTTAAATTATGCCACCATGGATGTTTAAGTTCTGATTCGTTGAAGCAGGTAGCGTCTAACGACCGCATTTCAAAATCTGTATTCTCTGTAAGGAATTCATGGTGTTTTTGCTCCACCACTATTTCCATTTCAGCTATATTTTTATGTTGTTCCATGAATTGTTAGAGTTTAAGAATGAAAGGGAGCAAAAGATTGGCCATAATAAAACCGCCCACCATAAAACTGATGGTTGCTACTAACGAAGGCCATTGCAATGCAGAAAGACCCATAATGGCATGGCCGCTTGTACAACCACCTGCATAACGTGTTCCAAAACCTACAAGGAAGCCACCTGCCACCATCATGATGAAACCACGCAGCGTAAACAGGCTGCCCCAGTTAAACACTTCGGTTGGCACAAGTGAGTTGTAATTGGTAATTCCGTAAGTTGCCAACTCGGCACTCAGGTTTGGATTTACGATCATTGGATCCGGATTTTGCAGTAACAGAAAAGCGATGAAGCCCCCAACTAAAATACCGGCTACAAAAAATAAGTTCCATACTTCTTTTTTCCAGTCATAATTGAAGAACGGAATTTTCGCCGGCAAACATGCAGCGCAGATATGCCTCAGCGAAGAAGAGATACCAAAGGTTTTGTTACCGATGATTAATAGTGTGGGCACTGTTAACCCAATTAATGGACCGGCTACATACCAAGGCCAGAGTTGTTTAATAAATTCAATTAAACTCATGAATTGTTACGTTTAAGTTCTTGCAAGTTAACGTTCCGCCAGCCGGAATTATGTGATAAATATTACATTGGGAAATAGTGTTTCCGTAAGGTACAGAAGAATGAAACGGATACTGCCAATTGTTGTTCGAAAGCTTGCCGGAATTGTATGATGTCAAAAGACACAAGCTGCATAGGAGCGATATATTTTACATACCGCTCCTACGGAGCTATGCATTTTCTATTTGTGCTTATCTACTACTATTATTACGCTCTTAATGGGCTTGGCCACATGATATTATCCATCTTGTTCTTTTGTTTGTTTGGGTTGAAACATCTTGTTGACAAGCACTCCCATCACCCCAAAATAAATCATGCTTCTAACAGGACTTGACGTGATTAAACAAGTGCCATCGCAACCATAAAATTTCCAGTAAAAGAAGCCGGCAATTGCACCGGCAATTAAACCGGGTAAAATCCATTTCAGATTCAAGCGTTTCAGCATCAGTTGAGTTTATTGTTTAATGATACCCACGAACCACCATTATACACTTCAATGCCGGCTTGCTTAAGAACAGATGTAGCAGAGCCACTGCGCATGCCACTTGCGCAACAGGTGATTACAGGCTTTCCTTTTTTCTTAATGTCGTTGATACTTGAACTGATACGGTCAACTGGAATATTAATCGCTCCGTTAATATGGCCGCTATTAAATTCACCAGCAGTACGTACATCAAGAATAACAGCACCTTGTTGTTGTAATGCTTTAAAATCTGTACCCGGACCAAACAGGTTTTTTATAATATTGAGCATTGGGATAACTTTTTTAATTTATAAAAGTGTTGATGGGCAAACGTAATCGGTTAAGTTAAACTTGCCACTTTCCTTGAGTGCTTTAAAACCACCACGCACATCAATCAGGTTATCATAACCACGGGCTCTGAGTGTTGACGTGAAGATCATGGAACGGTAACCACCTGCGCAATGCACATAGTACGTTTTGTTTTTATCAACCTTTAACATACTGTCATTGATAAAATCAAGCGGTGCGTTTTCTACATTAAGTAAATGCTCACTTTTATATTCGCTTTCTTTACGTACATCGAGTATAGCTGCATCTTTATCTTTTGAAATAATCTCTGCTAACTCTTCTGCAGATACCCTTTTAATCTCATCTGTTTCTTTACCTGCCTTTTTCCATGCATTAAAACCACCTTTCAGATAACCCAATGAGTAATCGTACCCTACACGGGCCAAACGGGTAACCACTTCTTCTTCACGTCCCTCATCAGTCACTAATAAAATTTCCTGTTTTACATCAGGAATCATACTGCCAACCCATGGAGCAAAGCTGCCATCAATACCAATATTAATTGAGTTAGGTACAAAGCCTTTTGCAAAAACCTCTGCATCTCTTGTATCAAGGATGAGCGCATTGGTTTCGTTTGCTGCTGTTTCAAATGCTTCCGGACTCAAAGCCTGCGTACCACGTTTCAATACCTCTTCAATACTGTCGTAACCGTGAATATTCATCATTACATTTAATGGAAAATATTGAGGAGGTGCAGTTAAACCTGTAGTTACTTCTTTGATGAATTCTTCTTTGGTCATATTGGCACGCAACGCATAGTTGGTTGCTTTCTGATGACCTAACGTATCATAGGTTTCTTTACTCATGTTTTTGCCACATGCACTGCCAGCTCCATGCGCCGGATAAACAATGAGCTCATCTGACAATGGCATGATCTTATTCCGCAATGAATCGTACAAATAACCTGCAAGCATTTCCTGTGTAAGATCGGTTGCAATTTTTTGCGCAAGATCAGGGCGGCCCACATCACCAATAAACAATGTATCGCCGGTGAAAATGGCAACATCTTTTCCCTGTTCATCTTTCAACAGGTAACAGGTACTTTCCATGGTGTGGCCGGGCGTGTGCAGTACTTTGAATGTAAGCTTACCCACTTTCAACTCTTCGCCATCTTTAGCTGAATGAAAATCAAAATCGGGATGTGCATTTGGACCGTATACGATTTTTGCACCCGCATCTTTTGCGAGATCAATATGTCCGCTTACAAAATCGGCATGGAAATGTGTTTCAAATACATACTTGATTTTTGCATTGTTGCGCTTTGCTTTTTCCAGATATGGCTTTACTTCACGCAGCGGATCAATCACTACAGCTTCGCCATCACTTTCAATATAGTATGCACCTTGTGCAAGGCATCCGGTATAAATCTGTTCAATGTTCATAAGAAAATTTTTATTTTTTTGAATTACTGTTCAATTATTTTTTCAAGTTGATGTACTAACTGATGAGCAGGCACTACACCTGCCTGTCTCCAGATCATGTTTCCGTTTTTAAATATCAGTAAGGCCGGTATACCTGTTACATGATAAGCCTGAGCAGTTGCAGGGTTAGTATCAACATTGATTTTTATGATTCTTGCTTTATCTCCAACTTTCTGTTTTACTTCATCCAGTATGGGCTTCATTGTGCGACAGGGCCCGCACCAGTCAGCATAAAAATCAACTAAAACAGGTTTATTGCTGTTAATGATATCTGTAAATGTTTGATTCAAGGTTTCTGATTTTTTGTAAAGCTCCCATCATTTGATGGAGTAAACTATGACTTTAGTCACATAACCTCACCCTCGTTCCCTCTCCTTCAGAGAGGGAGGCCAAGCAATTGAATAAATAGGTTCTAATTGCTTACACTTTAACAACATCACAAGAAACTAACTTTGGTAATTTCCATTAACGAATAAACAATTCTTTCACAATTATATAAATCCCCATTACCAATACAAACCATCCAAAACCTCTCTTGAGTTTATCGCCGGAGATTTTTTTGCTGAGTGCGTTGCCAATAAATATGCCTGCAATGGCTAATAGTGTGATGATGATGAGTAATTTCCAATCGATCACTTGATGACCCACATCGCCCAAAAAACCAATCAGTGATTTAGCTGCTATAATTAATAATGAAGTGCCAACTGCCTGTTTCATGGGTAATTTGCTGAGCAATACCAATGCAGGAATGATGAGGAAACCACCACCGGCACCAACCAATCCTGTTAAGATGCCAACAACAGCTCCTTCAACCAAAATCAAGGGATAATTAAATTGCTGTTCGCCATTGTTGCTATTTTCATCTTCGTTCTTTCCTTTGATCATGGAGTACGATGCAAAAACCATCAGCACAGCAAACAGCAGCATCATTAAAATGGGTTTGGTTACTGTGAAACCTGCAAGGGTGAATACTTCATCAGGAATAGCCGGTACAATCCATTTTCTTGTAGCATATACAGCGGCAATGGCGGGTGTTCCAAAGATCACTGCTGTTTTTATATTCACCAGTCCCTGTTTGTATTTTGGAATAACGCCTGCAAGAGAAGTTGCACCCACAATAAATAATGAATACGCTGTTGCCAATACCGGATTTACGCCAAACAGATATACCAAAACAGGTACGGTTAAAATGGAACCGCCACCACCAATAAGCCCGAGCGAAATACCAATAACAACAGATGCGATATAGCCGATTATTTCCATGCTGCAAATGTGAAAGCAATTTCACAGGCGGAAGGTGATACAAATCACACAGACGGGTAATTATAAATTTTTCAGTTCAATGGCATTGCGGTGAAGCTCTACTCTTCCTTTCTGTTCCATTTTTTTCAGCAGCCTGGAAACTACTTCTCTTGAAGTGTTAAGTTCCTGTGCAATTTCCTGGTGACTGATATTGAGCAATGTGGTTTGCTGAGCATCTCTTGCCCGCCTGAGATAAAATTCCAATCTTTCATCCATACTTCTGAATGCAACATTATCAAGTGTAATCAGTAATTCATCAAAACGGTTACGATACGTTTCAATTACAAACTGATACCAGCTTTTAAATTTACCCATCCATTCGCTCATGGTATCTACAGGCACCATCATTACCTCTGTTTCAATAACCGTTTTTGCCATAATGGGGCTTGCTTCATGTTTGGCCGCACAAACAAGAGATAAGGCACAGGCTTCGCCCGGTTTTAAATAATACATAAGGAACTCATTACCATCATCATCTTCACGATAAACCTTTATGAGCCCGTTCAGTACCAGCATAGTACTGCGGATAAACTGTCCCTTTCGCATGAGTATTTCATCTGCAGGAAAAGTTCTGAACTCCCCTTGTTCTTCAATTTCATGTACGAGCTGATCTTCGAATAACGGATAATTCTTTCGAAACAGATCGTCCTGTGCTTGTTGCGTAGCCATATACAAATGTTGAACTTTATTTTGGATTTGAGAAGTCCCCTCTCCGGAGAGCTTGTCCCGCATTGGCGGGAGGATTTAGGGGTGGGTAATGAAGATGATCTTATTTTTGATGTAATGTCACTTTTATCTTTTTACCAGGATGAACTGCCCGAAGCCGGTTGTGATGAAGCAGGGCGTGGTTGCTATGCAGGTCCTGTGTTTGCAGCAGCAGTGATGTTACCTAAAGATTTTTATCATCCGCTTCTCAACGACAGTAAGCAGGTAAACGAAAGCAACAGGAATATACTTCGCTTAATTATTCAAGAACAGGCAAGCGCTTATGCAGTAGCAAAAGTTGAAGTGGAAGAGATTGATGAAATGAATATTCTAAAAGCCTCGTTTAAAGCCATGCATCTGGCCATAGATCAGCTCAAACAAAAACCACAGCTGTTGTTGATTGACGGGAATCGGTTTATCAGATACAAACGCATTCCACACAAAACATTTGTAAAAGGCGATGGACGGTTTGCTTCCATTGCTGCCGCAAGTATTTTAGCCAAGACCTACCGTGATGAATACATGTTGAACCTGCATCAACAGTTTCCGCAGTACAACTGGAAGAAGAACAAAGGTTATGGTACAGCTGAACACCGCAAGGCGATTGAAGTGCATGGGTTATGTGCACATCACCGTAAGTCGTTTAATATTGATCCGGTGCGGTTGAAGGAATTATTTTAGCATCTTCTGATATAACTGCATTTGATCTGTTCTTTAATTCTGACAGGAATATCATTAAATCTTCTTCTGCATAAAGCCCCTTTCGTATTTCCAGCCGGTTATCATCTTTAAACAGGAGTATATACACATCTGTAAATTTGTCGAAATTGATTTTTCTTAAGTGATCAAGAGAATATTTTTTCAGAAACAGATCGTTAAATGCCAGCTCCTGTTGGTTAATTGTAAAGTCAGGATAGCTTTTGCTTTTTATTATTAAATATTGAATGAGATAAGAAACCAACTGTATTACCACCGCCCAAAGAAAAACTAAGAAAAACATCTCCATATACAACTTAAAAAGTGCAAGTATTATGGTAATTATCAGAACTGAAATGATCCATTGTTTTTTAGTGGGCTCGCTGTTTAATCTCACTAATGAAATTTCGTAATTTATTTTTCTGTTTGCAATAACATAATCCGAAATAATTTGAATTAAGTTGTTTACTGCAAATACAAGAATAAAGTAGTTGTAAAAGCGATTTATATCAAGAAATATAATAATAATCAGTGCTGAAAAATAAATGGTTGTTGTTATTTTCTTCGTCATAACTGAATTATTAAAGGTTTAGCTAAGATTTCTTTATTATCTGACAGCTATCTGATCTTTATCCCTGCTCACTTTGCCAATTACCTATTGTCAATTTATTATTCATCCAACCCATTCACCTAAACCTTCTCTAATAACGATAGGCTCATCATCTGTACAATCAACAATCGTTGATGGAACCATACCGCCAATACCCCCATCAATTACAAGATCTACCTGCTTTCTGAATTTTTCATAGATCGCTTCAGGGTCGGTGTATTCCTCCACCATTTCGCCGGGCAAGGAAGCACTGAGGATGGGACGATTGAGTTCTTCTATAATCGTTCTTGCAATAGTGTTATCCGGTACACGCAAACCAATGGTATCTTTTTTACTCTTTAATATTTTCGGCACTTCTTTACTGGCAGGAAGTATAAATGTAAAAGCACCGGGTAAATATTGTTTCAGCAAGCGGTACAGCGGTGTGGAAATACTTTTGGTATAAGTGCTCAGATCACTGAGATCATGACAGATAAAAGAGAGTTGTGCTTTTTGCGGATCAACATGTTTGATGCGGCAGATCCGTTCAACTGCTTTGTGTTGAAAAATATCGCAACCCAAACCATAAATGGTATCGGTTGGATAAATGATCACACCTCCGCTCAGCAGACAATCAATGATTGTTTTGATTTGCCTCGGCTGAGGATTATCCGGATGTACATGCAATAGCATACGGCTAAATTAAGCAATCGGTTGGTTGAATTTTATGATATGCAGAACTCTTTATCTCAGTCAGTTCAATTATATTTGGTTACTTATCAACAGATCTTGTTATGCAGTTAAAACCGCTTGATACATTTGAGCATTTAAGCGCTGAACAATTTCGCCGGGAGTATTACCTTCCGGGTAAACCTGTGATCATTAAATCAATTTCAAAAGACTGGCCGGCTTACCATAAATGGAACTGGGATTTTTTAAAACAGGTGGCGGGTCAACAGCGGGTAGGTATTTACAATAATATCAAGAGCGATGCTTACACGCCCATTAATACAGCCGATGACTATAAAACCTTTGGTGAGTACATTGATATGATTTCGCAGGGGCCTGCCGGCTGGCGCATTTTTCTTTTTAATATTTTTGATCACTGTCAGGAATTAACGAAGGATTTTTCCTGGCCCGAGGAGTATATGAAGGGGTTTGTAAAAAAGTACCCCATGTTATTTGTTGGCGGCGCCACTTCCATTACCCACATGCATTTCGATATTGATTTATCACATATCCTGCATACCCAGTTTGTTGGTCGCAAACGGGTACTGCTCTTTCCGTACGAAGAGCAGTATAAATTATACCGAAAACCGTATGAAGTATTAAGCCTTGCCGACTTTAGCCATTATTACCGACAGAACGGCAACCCGGATTATGCCCGCTTCCCTGCTATAAAACACGCAAATGGCTACGAAGCCGTACTGGAACATGGTGATACACTGTTTATGCCTGCCGGATGCTGGCACCATATGGAGTATATTGAAAGCGGCTTTGCCATGAGCCTGCGTGCATTGCAACCCGGAATTTTACCTAAACTTAAAGGTGTTTGGAATTTATTCGGGATGCGGAGTATTGATACTGTACTTAAGAAAACTGCCCCCCATTGGTGGTATGATTTTAAAAAGCAAAAGGCATTTGCTGCAGCCCAAAAAGAACTTTCTTCCTGAAAGTGCTTGCAAATATGAGTTGGTCTTTCTATATTTATCCCATCACTTCTGGTTTTTTTCTGTCCCAATTCCAATTTCCGTTGCAGAGCTTACTTTGTTGCACCATATCCCGCTGATGAACTTGTTGTTCCACCCCTTTGTTAAAAATTTTCCAAGTGAAGATGGTTTATTCCATATAAATATCTGGACATAAAAAATCTATTTTTTTGTGGTTTCAGAGGTAAGCAAAAGGGCCCAGGATTTCTATCCGGGCCCAACTTGTTTTACTGCCGATGAAGTTGAAGATTTACAGTTTTATCTCCACCACCTTATTTTCTTTCCGGCTTTGTTCCGCTGCAAAACCCATTAAATGACTTTCAATAGATGCATCAATGGTTGAAGTAAGTAAGGATGCATCATTTTTTGCCACGGCTTCAATCCAGTTGGCCACTAATCGCCAATCGCCTCCGCCATGCATATCGGTGGTTGATTTCCATTCAGTTTTTTTGCCCGTTAAGAAATCAGAGTGTACCATCGAGGTCATGTCGCCCACAATATCGCCAAGGCTTCCCATCACTCTTGTTCTACGGCCTTCGTACGATGTAAACGCTTCCATACTAAAACTTACACTGATATCATCTTCAAACAAAATATTTGTTGTGTAATGATCGGGCTGATCATTTTCCATTTTATACACACAGCGACCGTAGTTGGTTGTTTTTAACTGTTCTAGTACATAAGCTGCCTGTTTTTCTTTTTCTTCAGGAAGATCAAATACATAATTGCGTTTACGATCCCTGTAATAAATTTTTAACGCAGAGTAGGGGCAGGTGTTTTCTACCTTACAACCATCTGCACAACGGGCAGTACTTCCTTCGGGTGCATTGCTTTTATTGAACCAGCTTACATCGCCCAACGCATGAATAGTTTTACTTTTCTTATTGAGCATCCATCGGAGAATATCCAGATCATGACAACTCTTTGCCAAAATGATAGGCGTTGTTTGTTTGCTGTTATGCCAGTTGCCACGCACATACGAATGACTCATGTGAATGTGTTCAATCGGTTCGAGATGTTGCACACTCACTACTTTACCCAATACGCCACTTTGAATGATGTTGCGTAACTCAACAAAGTAAGGAGCATAACGCAACACATGACATACGGCAACAATCTTTCCTGTTTTTTTCGTCATGGCCAAGATATCCCTGCATTCTTTTTCACTGGGTGAAATTGGTTTTTCCAACAAAATATTGTACCCCATTTCAAGCGCTTTCATGCATGGGCCATAATGCAGATTATCGGGAGTTGTAATAATAATTGCATCTGCAAACTTTGGACGTTTAAACACATCTTCCCATGTTGCAAAACGATTTTCAGTTTTGACGTTGTGTTTTTTTGCATATCGTTCGTTGCGGAGGTTGATGGGTTCAGCAACCCCAACAATATCCAACTGATCAGGATACTGTGCTGCATAATTGCCATACACATTACCACGGTTACCTGCACCACATGTGATGGCAGTAATGGGTTTATCCAATGTTGGTAAATTGAAATGATCGGGCAGCAAAATGGGTTGACCCCTTTCATCATTGGTCCAGCCGGTAAATGGCAGTAAGGATGCTCCGGCTGTAATACCTAACGCTTTCAATGCGTCTCTGCGTGATAATTGACTCATACCTTTATGATTCAATATGAAAAATTATGGTTGCATCTGCATCTTCAATACTTCTGTCATAAATTTTGTGATCTCTGCTTCTATACCTTGGTAATCATTCGACTTAATATAGCTTCCCATCACATGATCACCCGTATTAGGCATGGCTGTTTTTCTTTTTTGACTGGCGGCCGTTCCAAGTTCATCAAACATTCTGAGCATTGCACTTACTTTCACCACACTATCCTGATGTACTTCATCTTTATAATAGTAGAGCAGATGCACGGGTTGCTTTATGTTTTGAAATGTTTCCCTGGTCATTGTTGTTTCTAAATATTCCTGCAGCGCCACTATACTTTCTAACCTGTATTTTGAATACCAGTGTTTTTTATAAATCTCCCGTTGATCTTTGGTGATATTATAGTTTGAACCTTTTACCAGTCTTGCAATCTGTAAACCCCACGGATTATTTGCGAGCCATGCATTGGGGTCGTTGATTTCAATGTTGGGTGATAACAGAATGATGGATGCAATCTCCGGATAGTTGGCGGCCAGTTGCAAGGCATTGCTTCCTCCTGTAGAAGTACCCATAAAAATAACTTTATTACCGAGTTGTTTGCCGATGGCATAAGCCTGCTTTACACTCTCCCAATAATTTTCTGCAGTAAGATTGGCCATCGCATCAGAAGTATCAATGCCATGATCCGACAAACGTGCTAAGAATAAATTGCAACCAAACTTTTTGGCGATGGCTGTATGTACGGGATCACCTTCTTCCTGCGACGCAGAAAAACCATGCAGGTAAACGATGGCGAATGCTGTTTTTTGTTTGGTTGAATCATTCGCCCAGATAATCCTTGCTTCATTCTCCGGTTTTACTTTATGCTGTGCTTCCTGTTGTGCAATGTATGTTTCTAATGCAGCAGCATCAGCAGGTACAACAGGTAATGTGTTTGTATAAGTTGGTGTGGATGGATTGGGGCCGAGAAAATAAATCACCGTGAGAACGAGAAGAACAATCAGCATCCATTTAAGTAATCGTTTGAAGAAGTTCATGAGCGGTTGATTTGTTGTTAATGTCTAAAGTTATATGATTGTATTCTTTCTGCCACAACATAAAGTAGTGAAAAAAATTATCACCAACGTTCTGTATCATCATCCTCTGTTGCAGCGGAGCTGTGCTCTGCTCTTGATTTGACTTTTTGTAATTGCCGTTCAATTATCAGTTGAGCAATTAACTGTGCAGCATGTTCCCCGCCCTGTTGCTGCAGCACTTGTTTCATTTTGGTTTCGTTTACATCAATCCGGTAGAGATAATAAACTAACTTTTCAAAATCTGTATTAATGAGATGATTGATATGATTGCTGAGCTGTTGTTTCAGTTCATCCATTGCCAGTTTTTCCGAAAGTTCAAGCGACAGTTCTTTGTTAAGCAGCGGGATGATATGATGATGAGCATCACTCATTTGTATTGTCTTTTCGCTTATTGTAAAACGTAAACAGGATTGTTAGCACAATGGAAATGATTGCACTCTTTACCAATACCGAACTGATCGTTGTATCCGGTTTATTAGCGACCCATACCAGAAACGCATAGTTAATTAATGTAACGATGACGAAGTTTACAACAAGTAAAATAAAAAACTGGATCAGCTTTACGGGGTTCATTTGAAAGACATTCTAAAGTTTATTTTCCATAACGCCGGTGCCAAACAATGCAAAGTCATATTTCACCGGATCCTGTTGATCTAAGTTACGCAGATTGTCAGTGAGTTCCAATGCGGCTTCCCAATCGTCCTGCTTGCGGTGAAGCAAACCATACTGACGGGCAATTCTTGATACATGCACATCCAGCGGACAAATGAGATCAGCCGGTGAAATGTTTTTCCAAATGCCAAAGTCAACACCCTTGTTGTCATCTCTCACCATCCAACGTAAATACATGTTCAAGCGCTTGCAGGTTGATTTCTGCATGGGTGCTGAAACGTGCTTTTCTGTTCGCTTTAAATGTTCAAAGGAGAAGAAATAGTTTTTGAAATGATTTAAGCCTTGTTCAACCGTCAGTCCTTTTGTTGGGAAGAAGGCTGTTTCCAGTGATTCATGTTTGTTGTAATGCTGATGAAAAAATTCAATGAAATAATATAAGTCATCAGCATTAAACGTTCTGTGTTTAAATCCCGATAATCTTTTTAATCTGCCCCAATCATGGTTCAGACAAAAGTGATGCGGCTGCATATCCATCAACTGCATCAACTCTCTTGCTTTGTTGATGATAGTGGTGCGGTTTCCCCAGGCAAAGATGGCTGCAAAAAAACCTGCAATCTCAATATCCTGTTGTTGGGTAAACAGATGCGGAATGCAAATGGGGTCGTCTTTAATGAACGAAGGTTGATTGTAAAAATCAACCTTGTCATTGAGGAACTTTTTTAAATCTTTATTCATTAATACCTTTTCTTTAATCTTCTCTTGATGAAGCGTTTACTCCTTTTGGTACTTACAACAGCTAATACATGAACTTCTTTTTCTTCAATGAAATATAAAATAACAAATGGAAATTTTCTCAAACCTGCTCGTCGAATATTGGTATCAAGAAGAGAAAAAGTAAAAGGATTATTATTGATGATATTAATAGTTGCTGCTAAATCTAAAAGAAATCTTTTTCCTAATCCAGGCATTTCATGATTATACCATTCGGCGGTTTCGTCTGTATCAATTAATGCTAAAGGGGTATAAATAATTTTATAAACCATATTTACTCCATAACATCTTCTTTGCATCTTCCCAACTTACACCTGCCCCTGGATTTTTCAGATACTGTTCATATCGTTCTTTTGCAATTGATAATAATTCCTCTTCATCATCCTCTTCTTCTTCATTTACGCTTGCAATAAGATCTTCTATCAATTGAAGTTTTTCCTCAACTGAGAGCTTCAACAACTCTTCTTTATTGTAAGGCATAACTAAATGTTTGTTACAAGTTACAAAAATTCTTCTGCAGTTTGTTCGTATCTCGACTGCGCTCGATCCTTCACAGAAACGCCCTTCGACTGACGCTCAGGGCTACCCAATCGCCTTCGCCAGATCTTCAATTAAATCATCGGCATCTTCAATGCCAACGCTTAAACGTATAAGTGAATCTCTCAAACCATTTTTTATACGCTCTTCTTTTGGAATACTTGCATGTGTCATGCTTGCAGGATGATTGATTAAACTTTCAACACCACCTAAGCTTTCAGCTAATGAAAAAAGGTGTGTAGATGACAACACTCTTCTTGCTTCTTCAATACTGTCGTCTTTTAATTCAAAGCTGATCATACCACCAAAGCCACGCATCTGCTCTTTGGCAATGGCGTAACCCGGATGATCTGTAAACCCCGGCCAGTATACTTTTGCCACTTTGGGATTGACTTTTAACCAATGTGCAATTTTTTCGCCGTTTTCACAATGCGCTTTCATCCGCACAGCTAATGTTTTAATACCACGGAGTACCAAAAAACAATCCATTGGCCCGGGAACTGCGCCGCAACTTTTCTGTATGAAATATAATTTATCACGAAGGTCTTTATCATTCATCACTAAACATCCCTGTATCACATCACTATGTCCGCCCAGATATTTTGTTGCAGAGTGCATTACAATATCAGCACCAAGATCCAACGGGTTTTGTAAATATGGAGAAGCAAATGTATTATCAACACAAAGCAAAGCACCCGCTTGTTTTGAGATAGCAGCAATCGCTTTGATATCGGTGATATTCATTAATGGATTGGTGGGAGTTTCCAACCAGATGAGTTTTGTATTAGCAGTAACTGCTGCTTTTACATTTGCAGGATTCGTAGTATCAACATAAATAAATTTCAATCCAAATTTTTCAAACACTTTCATGAACAGACGATACGTACCACCATACATATCATTGGCTGCAATCACTTCATCACCGGGTGCCAATAATTTCACTACGGCGTCTGTTGCCGCCACACCACTGCCAAACACCAAACCAAATTTTCCATTTTCAATGATGGCTACTGCTTCTTCCAATGCAAAACGGGTGGGGTTCTGACTGCGAGCATATTCAAATCCTTTGTTTACACCCGGTGCTTCCTGTACATAAGTACTTGTTTGATAAATCGGGGTCATGATAGCACCTGTTGAAGGATCGGGATGTGCACCTGCGTGAATGACTTTTGTATTGAGGTTCATTGTATTTATTTTATTCGTCAGACGCCCTCGCCGGACGAATTTGTTGAAGTGTATGTTTTAATAATACTGTGAACATACAGTAAGTGTCCCGTCCGACGAGGGCGTCTGACGGGAGTGCAAAGATGAGGAATTACAACAGATGCGCCGCATTGAAATAGCGCCATTCGTAATTATTAACAGCATGTGCGGCTTTTGCAGCAATGGGTTGTTGCAACACATCTGCACGAAGCATCTTTTCTGTAACCAGCTTTTGGCGGCTTTCGTTCAACAGAGCTGTAAAAGCCGGTGTTTGCATCCACTGTTGCTGTGGTGGTTCGTAACCAATTTTATCGGTTCGGTATACAATAGAAGAAGGCAAAAAGTTTTTCATGCTTTCACGCAGAATGTGTTTGGTAAAACCGTTCTGCATTTTAAAATGCGAGGGCAGTGAAAAAATAAACTGCACCAGCTCATGATTGAGAAAAGGCAAACGTACTTCAACACCATGCGCCATGCTGTTACGATCTGCATAGCGGAGCAATTCTTCTAAACCAAACTGCATGGTATTGTAATACAGCAGATCATTTAGTTTTCGTACGATGGGTTTAAACAGTGTTTGTTTGTTAATATGTGTTTTAAAATAATCAGGTTGAAAGCCGGCGTTGAATTTAATTTCTTTATACGCTTTACTTTCTAATTGTACAGCGGTAATTTCAGGAAACTTTGCAGCAAGTATATTTCTCCAACTCCAGTCAACAGAAATATTATTTCGGGCAAATGCCGCTGCTTCCTCCTTATGCCCTCCACCTTTTAGCTTCTCTTGCAGAAACCAATGAATGTATTTGTGATAACCGGCTAATGTTTCATCAGCACCCTGCCCGTCGAGAATTACTTTGATGCCTTTCTGTTTCGCTAACTCATACACTTTATATTGAGCATAAATACTTGAAGATTGAAAAGGTTCTTCCTGATGATGAAGTAACTGTTGCCAATCGTTCAATAACGATTCTGCAGTGGGTGTAACAAAATGATGTTGAAATTGAAATTGATCTGCAACTTGTTTTGCATAAGCTGTTTCATCTTTTTCAAAAGCAGGAAAGGAAGCAGTGAAGGCTTGGAATTTGGAATTTGGGATTTGGGATTTGGTTATTGCGGCGATACTTGAACTGTCCAATCCGCCGCTCAATGATGTGCCTATTTCTACATCACTTCGTAATCTTCTTTTTACAGAGGTAGTGAAGAGTTGCTGAAACTGTTCAATAGCTTCTGTTTCGCTGATGTTTGCAACGGTTTCTTTATCCAGATCCCAGTACTGTACAATTTCATTACTGCCGGTTTGCAAGTTTAATTTCAGATAATGCGACTGTGGTAATGCAATGATGTTTTGGTAAAATGTCTGCGACAAATCAACCGGATTTTTTACCCAGCCCAACCCAATATAGTTGAGCAACATAGTATGGTTGATGCTTTTTTCTACATCTGCTGCCCACAAGGCTTTCATTTCGCTGGCAAATAAAAACTGTTCGCCATCAAAAAAATAATAGAAAGGGTTTTCTCCAAAGCGATCACGGGCAACAAACAGATTTTGCTCCTGCTCATCCCAGATGGCAAACGCAAACATGCCGTCAAACTGCTGCACACATTCTTCTTTCCAGTAATCATAAGCGGCAAGAATAACTTCGGTATCAGATTGCGTTTGAAACTGATAGCCATTTTTCAACAGCTCTTCTTTGAGCTCTACATAATTATAAATTTCGCCATTGTATGTAATGGTGTATCTGCTGCGGAGATGCATAGGTTGTTTACCTCCATCCGTTAAATCGATAATGGCTAATCTACGGTGACCAAAACCAACCGTATTGTTTGTGTTGATCCAGAAGCCTTCGCCATCAGGTCCACGATGAGCAAGTGCATCGGTCATACGTTTCAACCGTACGGTTGAAATATATTGGGGATTCATTGAAATAATTCCTGCAATACCACACATGCTGTAAAAATCGAACTTTCAATGCAGATAAACCAAAAAGAAAAACGCTGTTTGTTGTCTGATCACCCGAAGGGTGACTGTACAACGTTGTTTCTTATCGGTTATAAAACCCGTCAGATGAGGGCGTCGGACGGGGGGCGTAAAAAATTAAAAAGCTCTGCAATTCTGCAGAGCCTGATAATTTATCAGAGTGTATAAAATTTCAGTTACATCGTACTTCTGCCCTCGTACATTTCGCTTACCAACTAAACGGCATCTTCACCATCACATCATCCCAATCCATAATCAACACTGCACTTTTCTCACTTGCTTTTTCAAAGAGCATGGTAAAAGATTCTGTAAAATCGGGAGTTTTTATAACAGGACAATCAATACGCACTACATCTTTACTGGCATCATACTTAAAGGCACCCCAGATATCTGTTTCTTTATTAATGATGATGGTCCACTTTAACGGGTTTTCAAATGCATACATGGTATAACGACCTTTCTTTACCAGTTTGCCACCCACTTTTACATCACGGTAAAATTCAATCTCTGTTGCTTCGTTTGCACCCAGTCGCCATACTTTTCCATCTTCCACCAGTTCGCCAAATACTTTACGTCCGCTTTTAGAAGGGCGACTGTAAATCACTCTGGCGATCAAAGGCTCCGTTACTTTATTGGGTTGTATACGAAGGATGGGATAATTAACCGGATAATACGCCATATCCATGGGCGACTTATCCAGTGGTGGTAATTTACTTCCGTTTTGAGCTGTTGCTGTAAACCCGGCTGCAACAAGTACAAGAATCATAGTTACTAATTTCATGGTTCTGTTTTTTCTGTGTTATTCTAATAAGGCAATCAAAAAAAGGGATTATCCTTTATTTAAATTCAGCAAATCATTTTATAGACTTGTTTTATTCTTTGAAAGTTGTTTTTTCAAAACGCAAATTTATACGAAACATTGCTGCCTAAAATCACCATTTATCCTGTTTATGAGCAGATTTGTGCAGGTAATTGTAATTTAATATTGCATTTTAGCGAACACTATGTATCAACAAATCAAGTATCAATCGGCAGCAGAAGCATTGTCTGTTATCCAAAGCTCACAACGTGTTTTTGTACAGGGCAGCGCTCAAACACCCTTGTTTCTGTTGAGGGAATTAGCCAAGCAATCGCACCGTTTAAACAATGTGGAACTGGTTTTTATTACCGTGCAGGGCGATATTACAGTAGATAAACCGGAGTACGAAGGTATCTTCAACATTAACTGCATGTTTGTAAGTAACAGTATCCGCAAGGCAGTGAATGAAGGCAGGGCCGATTTTATTCCTGTGTTCTTAAGTGATATTCCCGATCTGTTCAAAAAAGGGTACCTGCCTATTGATGTGGCATTGGTGCAGGTATCGCCACCCGATGCACATGGGTATTGTTCGTTGGGTGTAAGTGTAGATATTGCACGCAGTGCCGTGAACACAGCGAAACATATTATTGCACAGGTAAACCCCAATGTACCCCGCACACACGGCGACAGTCTGATACATACAGAGCGATTCACTTCATTGGTATATGCAGATGAACCTTTGCCTGAAGTGGATTATGGTATTAAAGTGGGCGAAGATGAATTGAAGATTGGTAAATACATTGCAGAAATGATTGATGACGGAAGTACGCTGCAGATGGGCATTGGTACCATTCCTGATGCTGTTTTGAAATCACTCCGCAATCATAAAAACCTTGGCGTGCATACTGAAATGTGCAGCGATGGTATTATTGATTTAGTGGAAATGGATGTGATCAACAATATCAAAAAAAGAATTCATCCCAATAAAACGGTAACCGGTTTTGCAATTGGTACAAAACGATTGTACAATTATGTAAACGATAATCCTGCATTTGTTTTCCTTGATATTGATTATGTAAATGATCCGCATGTGATCAGAAGAAATCCAAAAGTGATTGCCATTAACAGCGCTATTGAAGTAGATATTACCGGACAGGTTTGTGCCGATAGTATTGGGACTACGCAATACAGTGGTATTGGCGGACAAATGGATTTTATGCGTGGTGCTGCTTTGAGCGAAGGTGGTAAACCTATTATTGCATTAACATCACGTACAGCAAAAGGCGTCAACAGGATCGTTCCTTTTTTAAAACAGGGCGCCGGTGTTGTAACTACACGTGGGCATATTCATTATGTTGTAACGGAGTATGGTGTTGCACAATTGTATGGAAAAAATTTACGACAGCGGGCAAAGGCTTTGATTGAAATTGCACACCCCGACGACCGTGAATTGCTGGAACGTGCCTGTGTGGAACGGTTTAAACATTTCCAGGTTTGATGTCTGCTCACCCAACGGGTGACTGAACATCAGAAGAAGGTATGCCATACCTTAAATTATTCTGAAATATCTTTAGCAGCTATCTTAGGTATGGCATACCTGTAACAGCATTATTCTTTCAACTTATTTTTTACAAATACCAGCAGCTCAGGAAAAAAATCATCATAGCAGTTTTGCAGCTCATCATAATATTCTTCAAACAAAGAAAAGGCTGTTGCACTTTCTGTTAAGTAAGCTGCACGACGGACAACACCATGTAAACTTTTTTCTATTCCCCATCGCTCACGGTAATTGTATAACCAGTTTTGTGTTTTCATGTAGGGGAACATCATGGCAAAGCGTTCAGGAAATACGGCACTATAAGGTTCTAATGTTTGATAAGTTTCTTTTGCAAACTCCTGTAACGATTCATTGCTGAAGATGCTGTTATCAGTCGCCAGGTAATGATCATAAACCACATCAACAAACGCACCGGCATATAAACGATAGTGCGGACGAAAGATCTCTTTTGCTTTTTTGTTTACAGCATGTTCATCGGTGAATGTATCAATGGCCCGGTGCAGGTCCATTCCCTGTTGAATGCCGGGCGAATAATCAAACTTCTTTTTTCCTTTTACATAATCGCTGATCATATTCCCGACTAAGATCTCAGGATGATGAAAAGAAAGATAGGCGTGTGCCAGATAGTTCATTCGCACAAGTTCGTGAAAGTTAAGATTCAAAACATAAGGTTCAATTTTTTTGAACCCAACAGTTCCTAACTTTACCCATGCCTTTTAAACTTCAATCACCTTATACTCCCTCACGAAATAAGCCGCAAGCCAATCAATAAATCTTAGAAAAATTCCATGAACCGGACTAGTAAGTGGAAAATAACAAAAAGGTTTTTCACTTGTTAAAGAGTTTATCCAATTCGTATAACAGTTCTTCCCCTTTTAAATTAATTGCTATTACTTTTCTGTTCTCATCTAATAATACAGAAAATGGCACAAAGCTGAGTTTGGTTTTTTGTGCAACAATACCATCGTACCCTTGCAGATCTGAAACATTTATCCACGGCATTCCGTCTTTTTGAATTGCTTTTAACCATTCTTCTTTTTCTGTATCGAGTGATAAACTGATGATGGCAAGTCCCTTGTCCTTATACCGTACGAATGCCTCTTTTATGGTGGGATGATTTACCCTGCAGGGACCACACCAACTGGCCCAAAAATCAATCAGTATGTACTTGGATTGAATAGTGTATAAATCAATTGTTTTCCCTTTTGAATCAGGCATCGAAAAATTCTCAAATAACGTGCCTGGCTGTAAGGTAAAATCCTGCATCAACCTTTCTCCTAAAGATTGTCCGTCTATTGAAACTTGTTGTTCTGGTGATAGCCTGTAATAATATTCCTGAGCCAATACCGGCCCCAGTCTACTTTTATAAAAGGAAATTAAATGAGGTAACACATTCGAGGTTGGTCTTGTCAGAAATATACTATCAATCAAAGCACTCGAATATTTTTTAACAATAGAGTCAAATTGCTCCCGTGTTGTATTCCGATTGGATAGATTATTAATTGCTATTGAAACAACTTGCCTGTAATAATACAGATAGCTGTCTTCTGATCCTGTTAAATCTTTTATAAACAATTGCAAATACTTACCTCGTTTTTCTTCAGCCATTTTTACCGTCGTTACTCCTTTATCCAGCCATATAAATGCTGAATAGGAAGAATCTGTTTTTATCTGTACTTCTTTGGGCTTGTCTGTTTTACCTTTTAACAGAAAGCTTCCATCTTTTTGAATAATCGCTGTTTTTTTCTGACCCTCAATTTCCAAAGTGATTTTTTTCGATTTCGTTAACCGATCAACTGTTCCGTTTATTTCATACTGAATATGTTGGCTGTATAAAGCAGAAAAATGAAGAAGATTTACAACGAAGAAGATTAGCTTAAGCATAGTGAGTTATTTAAAGAAGCATCATATCAAACTTACCGATTATTTAGAATTACTGAAAGACAAACAGGATACTTTTAACAGATACACCCTTACGCCGTTGTTGGTTGCTGACCAATAAATTTGTAATCTGCTTTTTAGAATCATGCTCTCCCGGAGATAGTTCGTACTTCGACATGATGGGTTTATCTTTCGTACACAAAAGGAATCTGTATTTACTGCAGATCAAAAAGAAAAGATGAAGAAATTCCGTGGGCAACACCCTCATAAAAAAGGGATGAAGCATAAGCGTAAAAAGAGTCAATCGAAAATGATATAAAAGAGAAACCGGCTGAGGCCGGTTTTTTTATGGATTATTAAGAAAGTAGTAAACTGTACCTAACTTTACATGTGCTCTTAAACGTTGGAAGCAATATCTGGGCGACAGGAATTAACTCCTTCGTTTGTTTAGCTTAGTTAAGCGTTTATTAGTACTTGTTAAAATATAACTGATTCTAATACCTAAATAAGACTGGTCAACAGAGTAATTTCCATTTGACAATGGTTGATTTGGAACCTCAATAGCATAGCCGCCCTTAACTACCTTTTTGGAAGAGTAATTGAAAAGCAAATTAGCCCTAAGAATATTATTATTTTTGAGTAACCAATTGTAACCTCCGCCAAGATTGTAATTTATCCACGGCCTTGAATTATTCCCGACCTCTAACTCCATTTGAAGAATTTTTACGAGTTGATTATTACTGTCCTCTATGTATGAAGTGGTTGTTTCAGAATAATTGCTTATCGAATATCTAATATTAAGACCGATTAAACCATTCCAAAAATTTTTAGAATGGTTTATCAGACGCATTTCTAAAAGAATCGGAGCGCTGAAGTAAAAATCAAATTCTCTTGAAATTGCCCCATTATCAATGTAATCGTATTGTCGTGGTGGATTAAAATCTTCTTTTGGGATAGTTATTAAGTAATTACGCCCACTTGTTCCCAAATGAAGTCCGGAAATAATTGCAAAATTGTTATTTAGGTTTGAATGAAAGTTAGCTCCAAATTCCAAACCTCCAACCGATGAGGATTTCATACGATATGGACCAAAAGAATTGTTTATTCCAGCCTTATTTGCCAAATGGGGAGTCAATGATAAACTATAATGATTTCCTGAAAACAAAACATCGTTAAGATATTCTGGTTTGAAAGCATCTTGTGAGTAGCAAAGTCGGACAAAGAATAATAGTAATAAGAAGATTATAGGGGTCCTCATAATAGCGAAATGAAAGTGATTGTCGTGAGAATAAATTTATGATATTTCTATTATCCGGTTGGCATCTTAAGTTATTATTTAACTTAACTAATACTATTATTTTCCGACAGACCAATTAAAGAGGCGAATGCAAACACTTCCTAACTTTACCCCATGCCTTTCAAACTTCAATCACCTTATACTCCCGCAGGCGATCAGCCGCAAGCCATTCAGCAACTTACAGAAGGAATTCTGAGCGGAGAAAAATATCAAACACTTTTAGGAGTTACGGGCAGCGGTAAAACATTTACCATGGCCAATGTGATCCAGAATGTGCAACGCCCAACGCTGGTGCTTACACATAATAAAACACTGGTGGCGCAGTTGTATGGAGAGTTCAAACATTTTTTTCCGGATAATGCTGTAGGCTATTTTGTCAGCTATTACGATTACTATCAACCCGAAGCATATATGCCCGTGAGCGGCACGTATATTGAAAAAGACCTCAGCATCAATGAAGAACTGGATAAACTTCGTTTACACGCTACCAGTGAGTTGTTAAGCGGACGAAGAGATATTATTGTTGTAGCGAGTGTGAGTTGTATTTATGGTATGGGTAACCCTGTTGACTTTGAAAATGGTATCATCCGAATTCAGAAAAGTCAAACCATTTCTCGTCAGGGATTTTTGCATTCGTTGGTAAACAGTTTGTACAGTCGTTCACAAGGTGATTTTTCAAGAGGAACTTTTCGTGTAAAAGGTGATACGGTTGATATCAATCTGCCGTATGTTGATTTTGGTTACCGCATTACTTTTTTTGGTGATGATATTGAAGACATTGAAACCATCGAAATAAAAACAGGCAAGCGCATCAGCAAAGTGGAAAATGCCGCCATCTTTCCTGCCAACTTATACATTGCACCAAAAGATCAGATGCAGCAGATTATTTATGAAATACAGGACGAAGCTGCTGCACAGGAAGCCTATTTTAAAAGTGTAGGAAAATATATAGAAGCACAACGGATCAAAGAACGCACTGAATATGACCTGGAGATGATCCGTGAGTTAGGCTATTGCAATGGTATTGAAAACTACTCCCGTTTTTTCGACAGACGAATGCCCGGTACAAGACCTTTCTGTTTGCTGGATTATTTTCCCAAAGATTATTTGATGATGATTGATGAAAGCCATCAAACCATTCCACAGGTGAGTGGAATGTATGGCGGCGACAGAAGCAGAAAGCTGGTATTGGTTGATTATGGTTTCCGTTTGCCGAGTGCAATGGATAACCGTCCGCAGAATTTTCATGAGTTTGAAAGTTTACTCAACCAAGTAGTGTTTGTAAGTGCCACACCGGATGATTATGAACTGGAAAAAACCGGAGGTGTGGTGGTGGAGCAGGTTGTACGGCCAACAGGTTTATTGGATCCACCAATTGAAATTCGCCCAAGTGTAAATCAAATTGATGATCTGTTAGATGAAATTGACCGGCGAGTAACAAAAGGTGATCGTGTATTGGTAACAACGTTGACTAAACGGATGGCAGAAGAGATGGACAAATACCTGAAGCGCATCAACATCAAATCAAAATATATTCATAGTGAAGTAGACACGTTGGAGCGGATTGAAATATTGCGTGATCTTCGTCTTGGAGTAATTGATGTATTGGTTGGTGTGAATTTATTACGGGAAGGATTGGATTTGCCTGAAGTAAGTTTAGTGGCTATTCTCGATGCAGATAAAGAAGGCTTTTTACGGAACGAAAAAAGTTTAACACAAACCGCAGGTCGTGCTGCAAGGAATGTGGATGGCCTGGTGATCTTTTATGCAGATAAGATGACGGAAAGTATGCGTCGCACCATTGAAGAAACCGGCAGAAGAAGAGACAAACAAATTCAATATAATATTGAACATGGCATCACCCCCCAAACCATTAAGAAAAGTATTGAACAGGTGATGGGACAAACTTCTGTGTTAGATATTAAAGGATATGATCTTTCGAAACCTTATGCCATGTCGCCCGATGGTGAATTGGTGGAGGCTGCAGAAGACCAGGAAACATACCAAAGCATTCCGCAAATGGAACGGGCCATTGCACAAACCAAAAAGCAAATGGAAAAAGCAGCCCGTGATCTTGATTTTATGGAAGCGGCAAGGTTACGGGATGAGATGTTCCGGATGCAGAAGGAGCTGGATGGGATGAAGAAATAAATTATCTTTAGAAAAACTACGGGATGAAACCTCAATACAAACTTGACAGAACCGCTTTTGAGGTACTTACATTTGAAGAGGCAGACATAAAAATGAACAATCATCGTGATATGAGTTGGCAGGAACGTCTACAATTGCTTCGATATCTCAATAGTATCGCTTACAAATATGTTAACTCAACGGAGCCGATATTAGATAAGACAATTTTTTCAGCCAGAAAACAAACGCATGGCTAATATTTTCTATCCCGATTTCCGGGATTTTATAGAAACGCTTAATCAAAACCAGGTTCATTATTTATTGGTTGGTGGTTATGCAGTGGTATTTCATGGCCATTCAAGAACAACGGGCGATATGGATATTTGGGTTGAATGTACAAGTGAGAATTATAAGAAACTTAGCAAAGCATTTCAAGATTTTAAAATGCCCATGTTTGATATGACGGAGGAAAAATTTCTGTCTCCTGAGAAGTATGATGTTTTTCGGTTTGGCCGGAAACCTGTTGCAATAGACATTATGACAAAAATGGCGGATTTTAATTTTGAGGAATGCTATCGTCTGGCAGTAAATTTTAAGGATGAAAACCTAATCGTACCAGTTGTTCACCTTAACACACTTATTGCTGCTAAAAAAAAAGCGGGCCGTCAAAAAGATATAAATGATATAAGTAATTTAACAAGCGAAAATCCTGAGGAATAACCTTCTTAAAGCTGAGTTTTTCTCTAAAATTTAGTAAAGCAGGAGATCAGGGCACTTGGTGAGTCATACAAACAACTTTTTGCCATAGGGTTTGTGAAAATCTCCTTGTCTTTCCTTATCTTGAAGTTCCTTCAAAAAAAAATCAGCCATGTTCACATTCGCATTGTTTAACCTCAAAGGAGGTGTTGGTAAAACGGCCAGTTGTGTCAACTTCGCTTATCTCGCTGCAAAAGACGGCTACAAAACCCTTTTATGGGATATTGATCCGCAGGGAGCTACTTCGTTTTATTACAAAGTAAAACCCAAGCAAAAAGTAATGATGGTTGATCTGGTGGGTAAAGATGCAGCACTGGTTGAAAATATCATGGCAACTGAATATGAAAACCTGGATATTATTCCCGCTGATGTTACGGCCAAAGCACATGATATCATGATTGGTGAAATGCAGGGATCAAAAAAACGATTGGCAACAATCTTAAAACAACTGAAGAGTGAGTACGATTTTATTTTTATTGATTGTCCTCCCGGATTAAGTTCTCTGGCAGAAAATATTTTTAATGCTGCAGATATTGTGTTGATGCCGATTATACCAACAACACTTTCTGTGCGCACTTATCACATGGTGAAAGATTTTTTTAAAGAGAAGAGTATTGATCAGAAAAAGATGACTTGTTTTTTTACGATGACTGATTTGCGCCGCAACATGCACAATGAAGTAATGGAAGAATTATACAAAGACAAACGTTTCTTCGAAAATTATATTCCCTATTTAAGTGATGTAGAAAAAATGGGCGTGCATAAAGCTCCTTTAGAAGAATTTGCCCGCAGCAGTTATGCCGCACAATGCTATCGTGAACTGTGGGAAGAGATTAAGGAAGGTGTGCTGTAATCCAGTGCTGTAGCGGCTTTCGGCCAACCGTAAAATTACTAACGTTGCTTTAAGTACTAACCCTGAATTTTACAAATTAGACTAATTATTGTTGTGTATTTCAAAAACTGTTTCTACATTTGATCTGTCCTAGCTATTAAGAAAACCAATAATAAAATCCAATTATCATGAAAAAACCATTGCGTTTCTTCTCGTTCGTATTTTTCCTTTTCGCTATTTATTTAAACGTGTTCTACAAAGAAGATTCATTTCTTGCACGTGTAGTTGCGGGTAAATCTGAAGTTGCAAAACAACAGACTGCTCAGCAAACAAAAGAGGCGAAGCCATTAGAAAATGAAATGGCAGAAAATACAGGAAAATAATTCTGATTTTTTCTAAGTTATTAAGCAATCAATCGTTTAGCAGGTCAACGATCCGGCAATCCGTACCCTATACTTTTTATGCTGCCGGTGTTGAATTTTCTCATAATGTAAGTTTTGCGGAGGTGGTTTCCACCACCTCCTGTTTTTTCTTTTGCTTACATTTTTCGCCACGTTAAAAACGGGGCTTTTCTTGTTTTAAAAATTTCTCTTTTGTGCTTTGATGCAGGTGTTTACCTTAGCAGCATGGCCGACGATAAAAAAGTATTCCTCCTCGATGCGCTTGCACTCATCTTTCGTGCATATTATGCGCTCATCCGCAACCCACGCAATACATCCAAAGGCAAAAACACCAATGCACAGTTTGGGTTTACCAACGCTTTGGTTGAGCTGATCAATAACCGAAAACCATCTCACATGGCGGTTTGTTTCGATACCCAGGCCCCAACAGAAAGGCATACCGATTTTGCAGAGTATAAAGCCAACCGGCAGGAAGCGCCTGAAGACCTGCTGTTAGCTATCCCCGATATTAAGCGGATAATAAAAGGCTTCAATATTCCCGTTATTGAAAAAGACGGATTTGAAGCAGATGATATTATTGGTACGCTCAGCAAACAGGCCGAAGCTGCAGGATATGAAGTTTTTATGGTTACACCCGATAAAGATTACGGACAGCTTGTAACTGAGAAGGTAAAAATTTATAAACCGGCATACCAGGGTGGTGATGTAGAAATTATGGGTCCTGCAGAAGTGTTTGCAAAATGGGGCATCAACGAAGTAAGTCAGGTCATTGATATACTCGGTATGATGGGTGATGCGGTTGATAATATTCCGGGCATCCCGGGTGTTGGAGAAAAAACAGCAGCCAAACTGCTGGCAGAGTATGGAACACTTGAAAATGTATTAGCCAATGCAGCCAATGTAAAAGGAAAAATGGGCGAAAAAATTGCTGCAGGAAAAGATCTCGCCATCATGAGTAAAAAACTGGCAACTATTATAACCGATGTACCGGTTGAATTTCATGAAGAAGATTTCAGATTAAAAGAATGGAATAGAGATGTGTTGAAAGATGTGTTTGCAGAACTTGAATTTAAAACACTGAGCAAACGCATACTCGGAGAAGATGTTACGCCAACTCCATCTGCACCGGTAGGTGTACAAACAGATTTGTTTGGCAATGTGATTGACACTACTATGGGTGAAGTAAGAAAAGCGGATAAAAATAAATCAGTTGATCAGGAAATAAACTTGAATGAGGGTGATGTTACAGAAGAAAGTAGAGGGCTGCAAGTCCCCTCTTCCGGAGGGGATTTAGGGGAGGCCGTAACTGCTACTAAAAACATCAATAATACGCCGCATGAATACATTGCTGTAACAACAGATGCAGAAATAAAAAAACTGGTGGCTCAATTGAGTCAGCAAAAAGAAGTTTGTTTTGACAGTGAAACAACGGGGTTAGATGCAAATGACTGCGAACTGGTTGGCTTAAGTTTTTCATACGAGCCACACAAAGCATGGTATGTTCCATGCCCTGCTGATCAGGCTGAAACCAAAAATATATTGGCGTTGTTTAAACCATTGTTTGATGATGCATCAAAAATATGGATCGGTCAGAATATAAAATATGATCTGCTGGTGTTAAAGTGGTATGATGTGGAGTTGAAAGGAAGTTTGTTTGATACCATGCTGGCACATTATGTAATTGAGCCCGAAGGCAAACGCAGTATGGATCAGCTCAGTGATCAGTTTCTCGGGTACGAACCAGTGCACATTGAAGAGCTGATTGGAAAAAAAGTTCCAAAGAATTCTGCTTCCAAACAACAGGGTACTATGCGTGATGTGGAGCTGGAAAAAATTAAAGAATATGCTGCAGAAGATGCAGACATTACATTACAGCTAAAACATGCACTGTTTCCAAAGCTCAAAGAAAAAGAAGTGGAACGTGTGTTTTATGAAGTGGAAAATCCGTTGGTGAAAGTATTAACCAATATGGAGTTTGAAGGGATACGTGTAGATGTGGATTTTCTAAATGATTATTCCAGACAATTAGAAAAAGACGCAAAGGAAGCAGAAGAAAAAGTATATGCATCAGCCGGATTAAAATTTAATCTTGCTTCACCAAAGCAATTAGGCGAAGTACTCTTCGATCATCTCAAACTTGATCCCAAAGCGAAAAAAACAAAAACCGGACAATATGCAACCGGTGAAGATGTGTTGCTGAAACTGGCGCATACAAGTTCTATTGTAGAAGATATTTTAACCTTCCGTGAATTAACGAAGTTAAAGTCAACCTATGTTGATGCGTTACCGTTACTCATCAACAGAAAAACAGGAAGGGTGCATACCACCTACGGACAGGCGGTTGCTGTTACAGGTCGTTTAGCAAGTAACAATCCAAATCTCCAGAATATTCCTGTACGTACAGAAAGAGGAAGAGAAATTCGCAAAGCATTTATTCCGAGAGACAACAATCATGTACTGGTAAGTGCAGATTATTCGCAGATTGAATTACGCATTGTTGCTGCCATCAGCGGCGACCCTGCAATGTGCGAAGCATTTATTAAAGGCAAAGACATTCATACTGCTACTGCAGCAAAAGTGTATAAGATTGATGAGAAAGATGTAACTAAAGAAATGCGTTACAAAGCCAAGAGTGTAAACTTTGGTATTATATACGGACAAGGAGCATTTGGCCTTGCAGATAACTTAGGTATCAGCAGAACAGAAGCAAAAGAAATTATAGATAACTACAAGCGGGAGTTTGCAGGCATTCAAAAATACATGGATGATACGGTAAACTTTGCAAGAGAACATGGCTATGTACAAACGTTGATGGGGCGTAAGCGTTGGTTAAGAGATATTAACTCGGGAAATTTTACTGTGCGTGGATTTGCAGAACGAAATGCCATTAACTCTCCCATACAGGGAACAGCGGCCGATATGATTAAACTTGCCATGATTAAAACTCATGCAGCATTACAAAACAGTAAACTGAAGAGTAAAATGATTTTGCAGGTGCATGATGAATTGGTGTTTGATGTAGTAAAAGAAGAAGCAGATGAAATGAAAGCTCTGATCATTGATTGTATGCAAACCGCTATGCCGTTAACAAACAATGTACCTGTAATTGCAGAAGCAGGAACAGGAACAAACTGGCTTGAAGCACATTAAACAATGCTGTACCGTATTTACCTTTTATTATTGTTCATGTTTGTGCAGTTTATTTCAACTGCACAAACAAAAAACATTCATTTTATTAACGGGCAATGGTTTAATGGTAAAGATTTTACTGTGGGTGATTTTTACAGTGTAAAGGGTCTCTTAACAAAACAAAAGCCGGAAAGGGTTGATACAACTATCAATCTTACAAATCAATACATCATCCCGCCTTTTGGTGAAGCACACAATCATTCGCCTGATACAGATCAGGAGCTGGAAGCATATATTGAACGCTATCTGGCTGATGGTATCTTTTATATCAAGAACCCCAACAGCATTCCCTTTACAACCAATAAAATAAAAAACCGCATCAATCATCCGGCATCAGTAGATGTTGTTTATGCTAACGGAGGTCTTACCGGAACCGGAGGGCACCCTACTGTGTTATATAATTATATGCTCAACACCACATACAAAAAATCTTTACCCGGCTGGACTTCCAAAAGTTTTGAAGGTGAGGCGTATTATATTATCAATTCAAAAGAAGAGCTCGATAAAAAGTGGCCGTTTATCCTTTCACAAAAACCCGGGTTTATAAAATTTTACCTCATTTTTTCGGAAGAGTATAAAGAGCGTAAAGATGATACGCTTTTCAATGGCAAAAAAGGAATTGACCCTAAATTGGCAAAGCTCATTGTTAAGAAGGCGCATGCAGCGGGGCTGCAGGTAAGTGCACATGCTGAAACCCCTTTCGATTTAAACATTGCACTGGCTGCAGGTGTTGATGAAATAAATCATTTGCCGGGTTACCAGGTTCGTTGGAACGACGGCTATACTGCAGACTACTATCGCCTTTCAACAGCAGTTGTAAGAAAAATGAAGCGAAAAAGAGTGCATGCAGATGCCACCTATTCACTGGCAGAAACAGAATTAAAACAACATACTCCGGAGCAGAAGCTGGCGCAGAGAGCCATTCAAAAAGAAAACCTGCAATTACTGCGGCGTTATAAAATTCCGGTTACCATTGCCTGCGACAGTTATAACCTGACTGCAAAAACTGAAATGCAATACCTGCAGAAATTGAATATTTACACAAATCTTGAGCTATTGAAAATGTGGTGCGAAATAACTCCGCAGGCAATTTTCCCTAAACGCAAAATCGGTTTTTTGATGGATGGTTACGAAGCCAGTTTTCTTGTATTGCCGAACAATCCGCTTGAAACAATTGTTCACCTGTATACTCTGCAACTGCGTGTAAAACAAGGAGTATTGCTTTGGTAATGTACTGAATTTGCGTGCCGGTTAGATTGACCAAAAAGAAATCATTTCTTTAACTTAAATTTGAATGAATTATTTTTTCCCGCTCTGCTATTCAATTATTCTTATTTCATGCAACAGCAAAATATGAAAACAGTTTGGGGGCAAGGCCTGCAACACTCAGGATTGCTGTTATATGCCGTTACCGATTCATCTTTACAATTAATAGAAGCAAATGATTTATTTCTCAAAGAATTTGCCAGGTATGAAACACAATATTTTACAGAGAGAAATGCTCTGACACTTACTGCTCATCAATGTTTACTGCAACCGGGAAAAACAATGGAGGTAGAAGAGTATGTGTTGCCATTTAAAGAAATGCCGGAGCAATGGTTTTTGTGGGAAGTAACAGCCATTTATAATCCTGTTCAATTACAAACAGAACTTGTTTTTCTTGGTAAAGAAATTACAAAACAAAAAAACCAGGAAGTAGATTTATTTTATCAGACCAATTTGCTGGAACATATCTCTGATGCGGTAATTTCAACTGATCCGTCTTTTATTATCAAATCATGGAATAAAGGAGCAGAGCATATTTATCATTATAAAAGTGAAGAACAGGTAGGCAGGTCGGCAATAAACGTTTTTAACTATCAATATATCAACAGCAATACTGAAGAAGCTGCAAAAATATTGATGGAAGAAGACAGCTGGCAAGGGGAGGTTTGTTTTACACGTCACGACGACGGTAGGGTGATTTACCTGCAGTCTACTGTAAAAGCATTAAGGAGTCAGGAGAAACAACTACTGGGTTATGTTGCAGTAAACAGGGATATAACGGCTGTCCGTAAATCGAAAGAAGAATTGATGTATACCATTCAGCAACAACAGCAATACCTCGAAGCGTTTGCTAAGGGAGTGGTTATACAAAATCAGAAAGGCGAAATTGTTTTATGTAATAAAGCGGCAGAACAAATGCTGGGGTTAACCTTGGAACAAATGCAGGGTATTACTTCTGTTGATCCTTCCTGGGAGTGTATAAAGGCTGATGAGTCTCCATTCCCTGGTGAAGAGCACCCGGCCATGATTGCACTGCAAACAGGAAAACCGGTAGAAGATGTTGTAATGGGGGTAAAGAAAACGAATGGTGAGTTTTCCTGGATCAACATCAATTCGAACCCGATCATTAAAGAAGGAGCAACTCATCCGGATTCTGTTGTTTCCATCTTTTCAGATATTACAAAGGAACGTATAGTACACACACAACTGCAGGAGTCGGAACAAAAGATGCAGGCGTTTATGGATGCAAGTAATGAAGGCTTTCATATGATTGATCCGTTGTACCGGATTGTGCTGGCCAACAGGGCCTCCCGGACTATTATGGGAAAAGCAATTGGGTATGAACTAATGGAAGGGATGAATTTACTGGAACATTTACCCGCAGAGCGGCTTGACGTTGTTCGCCTTCAACTGGAAAAAGTGTTCAAAGGGGGAAGTATTGAATACGAAGTGTTATATGATGCTGTTCCGGAGCAACCGCCCGTATGGCTTTCAATCAGTGGTAATCCGGTGTACAATAAACAGCAGGAAGTTTCTTTTGCCTGTATAATTTTTCATGATATTACCGCTAAGAAAAAAGCAGATCAGCTGCTGATAATTAATGAAGAGAGGCTGCGTCTTGCACTTGAAAAAACAGGTGATAATGCATGGGAGCATAATTTCGAAAACGGAGTTACCTGGTTTTCTTTAACCAATAATCATTTTCTGGGTTATACACCGGAGGAGCTGAATGAAGGGCATAACGAAAATCTCTGGTGGAAGAATACCCATCCGGATGACCGGGAGATTCTTCAGCAGAATGACCGGGAGTATAAGGAAGGTACAAGACAAAGCCATACCAACGAGTATCGTATCAGGCATAAAGACGGCAGTATTAAATGGGTACTCGACAGAGGGGTGGTTATTGAAAGAACCCATGAAGGGAAGCCGTTACGCATTGTAGGCACACATACAGATATCACCAATGAAAAAATTCAGCAACAACATCTGATTGGAGAGGAACAGCAAAAAACAAAAGAAGTGTTGGAAGCAGCCATTCAGGCGCAGGAAAAAGAACGGGATGAAATTTCTTATGAACTGCACGAAGAAGTGAGCCAGGCTTTATCTTCCGTTAAAATGCTGCTTGAAATGGCATTGAAAACGCCGGGTAATAAAAGTAATTATATACAACTGGCCGAAGAAGCGATAGGTAAAGCTGTGTCTGATTTGCGGGAAATCAGTCAGGGGATTAATACATCAACCCTTAAGATGGTGGGCTTAACTTCAGCAATGGATGATTTAATTAATGTCAAACAACATGAAACTGCCATTCGATTTACTTTTGACTCAAGTAACTTTAATCCAAACATTATTATAGATTTTCCCATTCAACTTACTTTATACCGCATTTTTCAGGAAGCTTTACGTAATATCATCTTACACTCACAGGCAACAGAAGCAAGATTTGAATTACTGAGTTCTAAAAGTTTTGTGCAATTATTTATCAGAGATAACGGGAGGGGATTTGAAAAAAGTGAACCAACCTACGGGCTGGGGGTTAAGAATATTATTCATCGTGCAGAACAATATAACGGTAATGTTGAAATTGCATCTGCACCGGGCAAAGGCTGTCTCTTACAAATAATTTTTCCGGTGTTACTTCAGGAAAAAAAATAAAAGCTGCAGATAGTTACATTTGCAATATGCAACCCATTCTCATTTATTGTTATGATGCTTATTGTGGCTGGTGCTACGGTTTTAGCCCTGTAATAAAGCAAATTGCAGAGCAATATAAAAGCAAATTTCATACAGAAGTATTAAGTGGCGGTATGGTACTACCTGCACAACCCGTGCACATTAGTGTAACAGCAGCTTATATTCAGGATGCTTATAAAATTGTAGAATCGCATACAGGCATACGCTTTGGGGTAGACTACTTATGGCATATCAACAATGCAGACAAAAGCGATTGGTTCCCCTCTTCTGAAAAACCAGCTATTGCTCTATGCATTTTAAAAGAGTTATATCCTGAGCAACAGGTGCAGTTTGCCGCTGATCTGCAATATGCACTGCATTACGAAGGAAGAGACTTAACAGACAATGAAGCTTACCGGCACCTGCTGGAAAAATACAATATAGATGTTGTTGATTTTTATACAAAACTCCGTGCTGATGAATACAAAGAGAAAGCGTATTACGAGTTTCAATTGTGCAAACAGCTGCAGGTAACCGGCTTTCCGCAGGTGTTACTGCAGATCACTGAATCAAAATTTCATTTGCTGGCACGTGGGTTTACCGACTATGAAACATTGGCCAAGCGTATTGATCTGGTATTGGCCGAAGTAGATAATCATACATTTAATTAATGAACGTACATGATACTCACCGTTACACTTAACCCCTGCATTGATAAAAGTTCTGCTGTTCATCTATTTAAACCGGAAAGCAAACTGCGTTGCAGGGAAGTGCTGAACGAACCCGGTGGCGGAGGCATTAATGTAAGCAAAGCTTTGAAAAAACTTTCTACAGCATCGGTTGCATTATTTCCTGCCGGAGGGCATAACGGAAATATGTTATGCTCGTTATTAAAAGAAGAGGCCATTGCATTTCATGCAGTAGATACAGCCGTTGAAACAAGAGAAAACTGGATTGTGCTGGAGCAGTCAACGAATCATCAATACAGGTTTACATTCCCGGGCAGAGAAGTACAGGAAGCAACGGTTAAAACACTGGTAGATCAAATTCGAAATTTTTCTCCGTCTTATGTTATTGCAAGCGGAAGTTTGCCTCCCGGACTACCCGATTATTTTTATGGATTGATCGTAAAAAATGCAAAAGCAGTTGGCGCCCGTTGTATTGTAGATACAAGCGGCCCCGCTTTGCAGGCATTGCAGGGAAAGGGAGCTTATTTAATTAAACCAAATATTGGTGAGCTGTGTAAAATGCTGAATATTGAATTCCTGGAAAAGGAAGAGGTACCCGATGCAGCACAACAGGCCATTCGTGATGGGTATGCAGAACTCATTGCAGTAAGTATGGGGGCCGAGGGGGCATGGCTCATCAGCAGCGATGAAAAGTATTATGCAGCAGCACCAAATGTTGAAAAGAAAAGTACGGTTGGTGCAGGCGACAGTATGGTGGCAGGTATCACGTATATGCTGAAACAAAATAAATCATTAAAAGAAGTGATTCATTTTGCTGTTGCCTGCGGAAGTGCTGCTACTATGAATGAAGGCACACAATTATTTAACTATACCGATGTGTTACGGCTTTATGCAAATGCATAGCAGGTATAATACGAATTCATACATCTAACTACAATAATATTGGTTTGATAGATCCCTAAAAGCTTCTGGATTTCTTTTTATTAAAGAGCAGCGCCGAGAATGTTACGTAAACCCTGTTCTGTTATCGGTTTAATGAGATAGCCACTCAGTTGTTCGTATTTTTTTGTACGAACGGTATCTTCGGGGTCTACAGATGAAGTTAATATATAAATGATTATATTTTTGGGAGTTTTCACCTTTGTAAACTCATCTAAAAAATCCCAGCCGTCCATTACCGGCATATTTAAATCCAGAAATATAATTTCGGGTATAGTTGATTCTTGGGTAACCAGGAGTGACAACTGATCCAGTGCTTCTTTTCCATTTTTATAAATGAGCAGTTGTTCTGAAAAATTCACTTCTTCCATCAGTTCCTTGATCCAGAAAATACTGGCAGGATTATCTTCAATAATACAGGCGGTTTTAAATTTTTTCATGGTGGAAAAATAAATTAAAAGTGGTTCCTTTATTTACGGTGCTTTCTGCTTCAATTCGGTACCCCATGGCTTCCATTTGGTTTTTACTCATAAACAAACCTAATCCCCTTGCATCCTGGTTGCCATGAAAGGTTTTATACATCCCAAATAGTTTAGCGCCATTCTTCTTCAGGTCTATACCCAGTCCATTATCTTCTATAGATAAAATTAAACTGTTTTCTGCTTCTGCAACAGAAAACTGAACAAATGCTTTTCTTTCGTGTGACCTGTATTTAATGGCATTGGTAATAAAGTTTAATAAAATACTGTCGATATATGCAGGAACAGCTTTGATGGTTATCCGCTCATCTACCTTATTTATTAAGTTTATTCCCGAATCTTCAATCAGTTGTGTTAAAGAATTGGCTGCTTTTTCAATTACGGCTCTTAGCGGGATGTTGATCAGTACCTGTGAGGTGGAATTGCTCATGAGTACAATTTCCGTCAGGTTGGTGATGGTTTCTTTTAATTGCGAAGAACCGGTTAATATGTGATGTACGATTTCTGAATGAACCAGCTCAGGTTTTTTCTTCATCAGCAATTGAAGCAACATCTCAAAGTTTGCAGAATGAGACCGCAGATTGTGTGATACGATTTGAGCAAAATTTTTCAACCTTGCATTTTGATCGGTTGACAAATCAAGCAGCTGTTTGAGCTCATGTTCAGTATGTTTTATTTTTTCAAGGCTTTGCAGTACGCCGTATAGCTTTACTAACCGGTTGTTTACAAGTTCAGCCTGGCCTATCACTCTGGTAGGAATGGATTTGCCTTTTAAAGTATTAACTTCAATTTCAATGTCAAAAGGAGCGCCGTTTTCCGTTGCAAGAGCCAGCACTTCCGTAATTCGATTTCGGTTCTCACCCTCAGCATACATATTCACCGCCGATTCTAAATTTGGGGCATAATCAGCATCAGCCTCCAGAATATTCCTTAATACTTTACTCCAATGAACACTGCCGGTTTGCATATTTACTTCCCATGCACCAATTTGTGAAATAGTACTGGTTTTCTCAAGAATTGTTTCAAATCTTAATTTATCCAGTTCTTTTTCTTTTAATGCAGTAAGGTCGTTTGTTAACATGATGATGCCGCCAATGCTTTGATTGGCTGTATACCAGGGACGTATATCCCATGAAATCCATTGGCCTGTTCCGTTGGCACGTTCAAAAAAAGCTTCGTCACATTTATTGATGGCTCCCTCTAAACAATCACGGTGTATTTTTTTCCAGTCCTCTCCAATTTCAGGAAACAACTCATAATGTGATTTGCCGACTATCTCCTTTGCAGTTAATCCATAATCCGATATCCATTTGTTTGATGCGGAGATATACCTCATTTCCGTATCAAACATTGCTATGGCAGAGGGAGCTTCCCGGATGAAAACTGCATTCTGGTCATTGATGCTTTTTATCAGAACTTCTGTTGCTTTTCTTGAACTGATATCCCTCACAGAAGCCGAAACAACCAGGCCATTTTCTGACATCACCGGATTGAGACTGATTTCAACCGGGATTTCTTTATTATGCTTTGTTACAGCAAACAGCTCCATACCCGACCCCATTGCTCTTGTTTTCGGTTCTGTAAAAAACTTTTTGATATGAGACGCATGATGGGGAGTAAATCTGGATGGTATCAGCAACTCAACTGAGGCGCCAATTAATTCTTCCTGCGTGTATCCAAAAACAACTTCGGTTTGTCTGTTGGCAAAAATGATTTGACCGTTTGTGTCTACAATCAGATGCGGATCGGGCGTTGAATTTAAAAAGGCTGAAACACGGGTAAGTGAATGTTCTGCAAGTTCTCTTTTTGTCTGACTGGCATTCAATTTTTTTGATATACGCCAGATAAAAAATAAAAGTGTAACAATAAAAGAGATGCCAAATAAAGCAATTCCAAAGTCAACACTTACAAGGTTATACCTGTTTGCAAGAATCCGTAAAAAAGCAAGTACAAATACAGTTACAACCATTCCGGGAAATAATTGCCTGGCCATGATATGACCTGTTTGATTACCGGTGAACAATCCGGTAATGCCTGTATACGGATTCAGTAAACTGCCTGCAACAGACAGAAGCAAAAAACTAACAGCAGCATGCGCAGCCATTGCTGTAAAAAGCGAAATCTTATAAAGCGGAGAAATATTAAACAAATAACCAGTTAATGCCAGAAATGAAAAAAAAGTAACCAGATGAAAACAGGTTTGCGATACATAGATCCATATTTGTTTTTGATGCCGTATCAGCAAAAAACCAGTACCCATTAAAATGAGACAGAATGCTGTAAGCGGTGCCATGCGGCCCGGATGTAAAACAAGATTTGCATCTGGAAGATTCTCAAATACAATCAGCTCATCAATTCCTAATGATTTATTAAGAATATACTCTGCACAGGTAATAATGCCAATCAGAAGAATCAACAGTGTGAGAATAATAGAGTAAAGCCGGTGTTTTTGATTTTTGTGGAAACTGAAATAGAACAGCAACACTGCACAAAGAAACAACCCTGCAGCAGCATTGAATTTCATATTCTGATAATCAGGGAAACCATACTCTTGTAAATTAATATTGGCCAGCCACCCTATGATAACCATCAAAGTAATAGCCAGCACGATATATGCAGTTAAGCGGATAGGTTTTCTGTATGTTAGCGAAGTATTAGTGTTGCTCATTACTGTTGGTAAAATGTAGAAAAGGATCAAAGGCGGCGAGACCAAATTTGCCCTCCATGAAAATAACCAATCAGCAGCAACTAAGAAAATAAACAAGAAAAAAAATTCAACTATTTTTTAGTACTTATTTGTGCTCTATAACATTGTATCCTGTTGTTTATCGCAGCGATTGATGATGTAAGTTAAAACCTATTATATATTAACCTGTATCATAAACCAATGACAACCATTGATGGCAATGATAAAATTGAATGAAGACTATACCTGAAAAAAAATGCCTGCACGTATTAAACCGGTGAAAGGGATTTTAATGTGAGAAAACAATGGAGTCACACCTGCCCGACGAAGTCATTCAGGCGGGGATGACAAGGATTGGAAGTATTTACACGGATGTTTAAGACAAACATTTTTAGTAATCCGAATAACAGAACAGCCGCTTTATTTAAAGCGGCTGTTCTGTGTTTTAATCCGTTTTGATCCGGTCAAATCCGTGTCTTCAGTGACTCTATCACTCTATCAATTACCTTTCCACTCAGGCATTCGTCCCGGTGTATAAGGCGCACCGCTTTTCTCTAACAGATCTTCAATTCGTTTTACTTCATCAGCTATTGCTTTGATTTCATTGTATACAGGAGTGAATTGTTTTGCCGCTATCTGGTAAGAGTTCATTTGTGTTTGCGTTGGTGCTGCAGTGGTATTCCATAACGAACCAATGACATACCCAATGCGTGCATTAATGGGAGGTGTTGTTTCAAATTCTCTTCTGGCTAAAGATGCATCACCATTCAGTTGACGGTTCACAGCAAACAATCTTTTTTCTACCTGCATCATTGCTTTTGAAATATCCAATGATTGTTTAGGCGTTTCAATCACAGCCTGTTTTATGAACCGGAGTTTGTTTACCAGCTCTCCACGATACTGATCGCTTGCAGCAACAACCCTGCTTAACTCAGCAATTTTTTTACAGAATTCATCCAATGCTTTTTTATCTGTTGCAGGAAGGGTAGCTGTATTTAAAGTAGCTGCTTTGAATGGTTGCGGAGCAACCAGTTCGGTATATGCACCATCTTCAAATTTGCTGAGTGAAACTTTATAGTTGCCGGGTAATGCAAAATATCCTTCGTCGGGAGAACTGAAAGCAAATGATTCATCAAAAGGAGTAAGGTCAATTGGTCCGAATGGAGAAGTGCGGAAATCCCACACAATACGTTTCAATCCTTTCTTTGCAGGTGCCTTTAATCTGCGAACAACATTACCGCTTTCATCCATTACTGTAAACAATACATGCGGAGCAACCTGTTCATCTTCCAAACGCAGTGAATCAGGCGATGGATAAGTAGGTGCTTCACCTTTTTTTATTTTTTCTGCTTCGGCTGCTCTGCGTTTTTCTTTAATTGTTTTGATATCATCTTTGATATAATACGTAAACACCGCACCAACTTTTGGATTAGGGGTGGTAAAAAAACTTTCTCCCTGGAAACCTTTGCCTCTTACACCCAATGGTTTTGATTCAACAAACATCCAGGCATCTTTAATGGGGAAGATAACAGCCGGTTTATCGAGATCATCTCTTTTTAAATTGCGTAACGGTGTATAATCATCTAATACATAAAACCCACGACCAAAGGTTGCTAGTATCAAATCGTTTTCTCTTTTTTGAATCTCCAGGTCTTTTACTGCAATGGTTGGTAAGCCTGCTTTCATCTGCACCCATTTTGCACCGCCATCAATACTTACAAACAAACCAAACTCTGTACCCACAAACAACAAATCTTTGTTTACATGATCTTCTGCTATGGTATAAGACGTTCCTCTCTCAGGTAAATTATTGGTAATGGCTTTCCATGTTTTACCGCCATCACTTGTTTTATAAACGTAGGGATGAAAATCGCCGTAACGATGATGATTGAATGTAACATACGCCACATTCTTATCGTGCTGTGATGTGATGATGTGATTTACATACGTACGTTCCGGAACACCGGCTATATTATCAATCTTCATCCAATTATTACCGCCATCAGTTGTTACCTGTATCAATCCATCATCTGTTCCAACATAAATGGTGTTCTCATCAAACTTTGATTCAGCAATGGTTGTGATGTTGCCATAAATATCTGTTGAACTATTTTTTGCAACCGCATCCATGCTCCACACTTTTCCCATCACGGGTAATTTGTTGCGATCAATTTGTCTTGTAAGATCAGGACTGATCACTTTCCATGTGTTACCACGATCATCTGTTCTGAATACTTTATTTGCAGCATGATAAAGACGTTTGTTATCATACTTCGAAATTACCAATGGCGCATCCCAATTCCAGCGATAGGCTTCGCCTTCCGGTTCCTGTGGTTGAATAAATAAATATTCACCACTCTTTTTATCATAACGTGTTAATGCACCATACTGCGCTTGTGAGTAAACAATATCAGGATTGCTTTGATCAATTTGTGATTCATAACCATCACCAAGGCTTGTGAAATACCAATCAGAATTAAAAATTCCGTTTGCACTTAAAGTGCGTGATGGTCCGCCCAAACTAAAGTTATCCTGTGTGCCACCATGAATATGATAAAACGGAAATGCGTTATCTGTTGCTACTTTGTAAAATTGAGTTACGGGTAAGTTGGCTTTAAAGTTCCAATTAGCTCCTTCATCAAAACTTTCATACACTCCACCATCGCAACCAACTAAATAATGATCTGTGTTTTTAGGATTGATCCAGATCACATGATTATCGATATGTTTACTTTTTTCACCAAGAATGGAAAAGTTCTTTCCGCCATCTTTACTTACGCCGAGATATACATTGATGATAAAAATTTTATTGACGTCTTTCGGATCGCAAAACAATTTCTGATAATAGTTGCCCGAAGTTGAATAACCGCTTTGTTTTTCCCAGCTTGCACCACGATCTTTACTTTTAAATACGCCGCCTTTGCCTTCGGTTGCTTCCACCACACAATACAGCACATCAGGATTTGCAGGTGAATAGTTCAAACCTATTCTTCCAAGATCACCTGCAGGTAACCCGCTCATCATTTTGTTCCATGTTGCACCTCCGTCTGTACTTTTATACAAAGCTGATTCAGGTCCACCACCAATATAAGTAAACACTTTCCGCTGGCGTTGATGCGCTGCTGCATATACAATGTTTGGATGACGTGGATCAAGCATCACTTCATTAAAGCCGGTGTGCTCACTAACATTTAATACTTGTTTCCATGTTTTACCGCCATCGGTTGTTTTATAAATGCCACGTTCGCCACCACTATTCCAAACCGGGCCATAAGCTGCTACATAAACAATATCACCATTGGTTGGATCAATGGCAATACGACCAATATGTTCTGAATTTTTCAATCCAACATTCTTAAAACTCTTTCCTCCATCTTCACTTTTGTACAAACCATCACCATAACCAACTACACGCTGATTATTATTTTCGCCACTCCCCACCCACACCACATTGGTATTAGTTGGATCAATAGCCAGACATCCAATGGCAAACGAACCTTCGCCATCAAAAATGGGTGTGTACGTAACACCTGCATTGGTTGTTTTCCAAACACCACCTGCAGCCGCAGCCACATAATACTCACTGGTATTTTTTGGATTCACAGCAATATCTGCAATACGGCCCGATGTAATAGCAGGCCCCACACTTCTGAATTGCAAGCCACTCAGCAGCCCGCTGTTGAACACATCTTTCGGTTCTTCTTTAGCAGGAGCTGTTGTTTTCTTTTGTGCGTGTACTGTAAATGCAAAGACGAGCAGCAGCAATGTGCCGAATAATTTTGAAACATTCATAACAGTTGGTTTTGAAAATGGATGAGAAAGGTAATAAAAATGCTGGCCATGCAGATGATCAATATTTCCATTTATATAATAGAGTTGCCAATCTTCATTCTTCTTATACAATCAGGAACGTAAGTACCTGTTCGGGACATTCACAGATCTATAGTTAATATTGTACTGCTGTTTCAATAAGATTGAAACAACCTCATGAATAATCTGTTCATTCCGATGCATTTGCGGCAACAACCCCATCATGGCATAACTGATTGGATTAACAGAAGGAATCAATGTTTCCCAAGGATATCCCTTCCCCCAGATAATTCCTTTCACTGTTATATCCAGCTTTGCGTCCTGCTCTAACAAAAAATGCATCATCTCTTTTGATTGATGATTGTTTTGATTTACCGTATGAAAGATGGGTGTTTGCCCGCCAAAGCCGATTTGATCTGTACCTGCGGCTGCATTTACATCCGCTCCATACTTTACCAACAGTTCAGCACAGGATACATGATTAAACTCTGCACATACATGCAATAGTGTTGCTTGTTCAAGCGGTGTGTAAGCTGCACGGAATGAAATTCGTTTTGAGGTAACCGATGGATCTTTTTTTAGCTCTTCCTCCAGCATTGCTGTGTCATTCAACAATACAGCAAGTAAAGCGCTGTCATCAAACTGCAAACCGGCATCAACAAAGGCCTTTACACAATCGTTGAAACGGGGAGAGCGTGTATACTCATTCAGCAGTTCGTAAATAAGCGGTTGATTGTTGTGCAGGCTGTTTGCATCAAGTCCGTGTGCAAAACAATTGCGGATGCCATCAACGGCATGTAATTCAATGAAAGTAATTATATCGTCTTCTGCTAGATGCATGGTTCACTATTTACATTTATCATCGTTTTAATTTTTGTTCATACAGACTGATCCACTCATCAGCCGACATTTTTGCAGCAAGTTCTCCAATGAGTTCAAAGGGGATATCTTCCGGTTTTTTGTAACGCATACAGCTTTTGCCCATGTCTAACTTTTTGGGAGAAGCTTTTGCATGTGCTGCAGTAAACCATTTCAGCAGGTTGGGGTTTGCGTATAAGCCCATATGATACACGGCAATAAAATTCTTTTGCGAAGCAATGCACATAAATGGTAACGGGTCTTTGGGGTTGCAATGATAGCCCGCCGGATATTTAGAATGCGGAACTGAAAAACCGATCATTCCATAGCTCATCATTTCTTTAAAACCGGGTGAGAGGTTTTTTTTGATGACAGTCCGTAGTTTTTTAAAAGCTGCCTGCCGTTCAACGGGCATTTCGGCAATATAATCTGTGGGGGTTGCAGCAGCAGATTGCATAGAAGTTTATTTAGGTATTAAATGTAACTAATCATTCAGTATTCTGAAATAGGGAAGCCATGGCCCCATTGCATCTTTGTTTTGTTTGGCCAGCACTCTGGTGATCTGGGCAATATGTGTTAGGTCATGCGCTACCCATGCAGCCAATAAATTTTGCAGGGTTACTTTTCCTAAAGCAGGATGCATCCCCTCAAGCTCAAGATCTGTAACTGAAAGGTTGATTGATTTTAACCATTGTATATTTTCTCTTCTTTTCTCTTCAAATTCTTCCAGTAATTGCTTCATTGTTTTATCCTTGCTTTCTGTGTATTGGGCAAAGCGGTCGTAAGGAGTGAACGGTGTTTTTACTCCATCTGTTAAAATAATTTTTGCCCGTACTACCCAGTCAGTTCGCTCACCATGAATCAGATGGCCCAGCACATCAAACGGCGAAAACGTTTGCGGTCCTTCGTTTTGATGAACCCACTCATCGCTTAAGTTCAACAGTAATGTTTTCAGCACTCCCGGTGTGCGTTCCAGTAATGTTATGCTGCTGCTTAAACTGAATTGCATGATGAAATGATTATCAATGAAAAAATAAACTAACTCCGCTGATTGTAAAGTGTCTTAAAAGGATATTAGAAGATATTCAACTACAATTTGTCACCAGAAGCAACAGGACTTAAGTACAACAGAAAAGTCGTATAAATATCCTTAAAAGATGAAGTGCATCGTATAACAACTACAAGGAAGCACATGAAAACAGTACAGTTGAATCCGTCTTTGTTCTATTTTTTTGCGCTTTCATGTGTCGCATCTTTGTTCTGCAATTGTGATAGAGTATCAGCAAAAGAAACGATCATCGAAAAACCAAAAATAAACCAAATCCAATCCTTAGAAAGACCTGCATCTGCAACTGTTTTCACTTCAGCTACCTCTGAAACCCAAAATATGCAAAAACAGGTTTTGAAAAGATGACAGCAACCCGATTGACAGTTAATCCGTATCCCCTGAAGATCCAAACCCCACATTTTTTACCCAATAAGAAAATTACCTGTTTTTCCAAACGGGTTTTTCTTTTTTATGCATTGACCATATTTTTTAATAACAGATTCCGGTTTCTTAAATCAATCCCGCCTTCGCATAAACTTTTCAGATTAGCTAAGTAAAAAGTCCAGCCCGTTTTACAACCTAGATGCCAGTAGTGCATACCCTGTTCATCGGTTGGTATGTTTTCCTGAGTCAACTCAACAATGGTTTCTCCCAATTCCTGTTGAATGGTTACGCTGCAATTGCCTGCTTTGCCAAAACTGAATTTGATAAAATTTTTTCCATTGCAATCAAGAATTCTTCCATGTTCAACCGTATCATCATCCCAGCCATGCCACAGCCAGCGATATGTATCGCCCGGTTGCACAGGTTCTTCATCTGCTCTAATTTGAGCTTGTGCATTTTTAAATTCACTTAGCCGGAGGAACCAGTATTCCATACCTGCTCTGGTAGACCAGCACCGGTATAATGTTTCAACAGATGCATGCACGTTAATTCTTGTAACAAAGCGGCTCCAGTCGTACGTTTTCATCACATTTATTTTTGTCGTGAGTAATAAAAAGTAGATTTTTTTTGCGGCATCGCCGGCCCTCCGTCAATTGTTGCCTGTAAAGAATCAGGATGGATCAGGGCATAAACAATCCTTTTTGGAAAATCATGCGCAGCATTCTCCGCTGTAAAACCATTGTTGCTGTGCGATGTAATGCGAAAGCTTACGGGTTGCTGATTGTTTTGATTAGCTGTTGTGGGTATATACAAAAACTGACGATCCCTGTATATCAGCTGAATATTTTCCAACAGCATTTTTTCACCGGTTGTTTTGTTGAGATAGCTTTCACCATCAAATGTACTGTCGTTGGTTTTTCTCCAGCTTTCGCTAATGATGCCGGTTTTTTTCTGCATCTGCCAGTTGCCTAATAACCAGTTGAACGAATGGATTGATGTTGGGGTATATTTTTCTCCTGCGCTAAAAAAAATGCTTGCAACGAGTAGCAGTAAAATCGCTGATTTTCTGTTCATGATTTATGATTGTGGAATGGAATGAAAGGCAATTCGGTTTCCTTCTGTATCAATGATCACAGCCATGTATCCAAACTCAGGCGAGATCTGGGTTTTTGGTACCATGATGGTTCCGCCCGCTGCTTCCACCTTATCCAGAATCAGTTGTACATCCGGATTTCCATTTAAATAAATCAGAGGGCCATCAGTTGCAGAAGGTTTGTGAAAGCCGCCGCTGTGAACAACAGCGCCACCAACACCAGTCATCATATCATCAATAGGAAACATACGCATTTTCAGATTGGGCGTATCAAAAACTGTCAGCTTCAATCCAAAAATGGTTTCATAAAAAGCGGTTGCTCTGTTTAAATCGGTTGCCGGAATTTCAAACCAGCTGATTGCATGCTCCATATTGTTTGTTTTAGGATTGAAAGAATTATTTCTGTTCAATATAAAGTTTTTGATTGCATTGTTTTTCTTTTACCTGTTCTTTCCATACACTCATACCACCCTGCATATTGGTTACTTTTTTAAATCCATATTGATTGAGCATATAACTGGCCCTCGGGCTGCGGTGACTGTGAGAACAATACACAACAATTTCTGTATTCTTATACTTACTTAATTCTGCCATCCGTTGCTCTAATTCCTGTATGGGAATATTGATGGCATTTTTTAAGCGGCCGAATTTTTCTTCGGCTGTTCCTTCAAACTCAGCTTTTGTTCTTACATCGAGCAGGATCACTTTTTTATGCGTTGTAACAAATGAACAAAGTTGTGCAGGCTCTACTTTCTTAAATACAACAGTTGACTTTTTTACCAATGGCATATGGCAATGCGTACAAGTTCCGGGAGCATTGTAAAGAGCAGCATCACAGTCTGCTCCACATGGGGTTCAAGTGTATTCATTTACTCTTTTAGCGTTTCCATCTGTAAATCCAAATACAGAAACGATTAACAGAACAAACGCAGTTATATAAATCTTCACTTTCATGATTAAAAATTATTGATTGATATCTTTTCCTTCTTTCAGTTTTGTAATAAAGCCATTGATGGTTGCCTTGGCTGCATCATTTGGTGCCTGTGCCAATGCTTTGTTTGCATAGCCCAATGCTTTTTTAAAATCGGCTGTAGCAGAATAATAAGACATGAACCCTGCATTTACTGCATATACATCACCGTTCTTTTTTTGGTTGGCCGTAAAAATTTCCAGAGCCCTGTCCGGTCTTTTTAAAGTGATTAACGAGCGGCCATAACCCATGTATTGATTGGGGTTTGCAAAGACCAGGGCTTCATTCATTGTTGAGTCGGCCTGAGCAATCCTGTTCAGTTTTGTATAGTTGTTCGCAAGGTTATTTAATGTTGCAAATGTTTTTGTACCCGCTGCCCGCTGACTCCATGTTAATGCTTCTTCAAGATTGATGTTTCTCGTTATACAATAGTTGGCTGCAGCTAATACATTTAACGCATTAAAACCTTTTGGACCCGTCAGTTGCTGTCTCAATCTTGCAAGTACAATATTCTCAACATCCACATCTACTTTAAAAGGGATGGATAATTTTTCCCACTGTAATGCAATCACACAATATTTTTCTCTGTGCTCAATAAATTCATATTTCAACCACTCTACACTTTTATCAAGCGGCACTGTTTTTACATTAATACGCAGGGCATCGTATTTTTCATCATAATAAAAACTGCCCCATGCATCCGTTTGATTGGAAAAAATAATGGTTGCATTGTCCGGGTTTAATGCAATGTGTAAACCATAAGTACCTGCTTTAATGTCTTTGCCTTCAACTTTTACATCGTGCTCAAAAGTAATGGTGGTGTTTTCATTTGCACCCGCACGCCAGGGTGCTGTATTTTTATTGGTAATAAAACTGCTTGTTGAAAACCCATAAGTAACAGGGTTACCATCACCATAAATTTTTCCTTCCCGTTTATTTACATCGGGTCTTGAATAACTAAGCGTAATACTGGTAATGCCTACATCTTCAGTTAAAGTTGCTTTTGGGTTATTGGCATTAGGCGGCAGATCTAATTGTGCATGTGCATTTATTGCGAATAATATGAGCGCAAAAAGCAGTGTAGTTTGTTTCATACTTCTTTTTTTATATAGTTTTATAAAGCAGTTCTTGTTTCTTTTAATCCTTTCGATTGAAGATACTCTGCTAATTCTTTCGCATCTTCACCACCACGGTTTGCATGATGGAGTAACGTAAAGCCGTGAGCACCTCTTGCAAAAAGACAGGCCGGATAGGATTCAATGTAAGCCTTTACAATATTTGTTTTACCCAGCATCGTTAATACAAACAAATTGGTTCTTGCTCCCTGCCCGATTGAATAGTTGGCAATTTCTTTATTGCCCACATGACCGGCTCCTTCCAAACCTGTTTCAAAATCGCCGCCGCCCCAATCCCATGTGCAATAAATCAGTGTAGGAAATTCTGCAAGCAGTTGTTTTACCTTATCCAGATTATTATGACCTGCAGCAACAAAGTCTTTCACTTTTTCTGCCGGCACTGGATCGGCTTTTGGTTGATTTGCAGCAGGGGCTGTTTGCGAAGTGAGCAGAAACGGAGCAGCCATAATGCTGCCTGCGGCGATGGTCTGCTGCAAAAACGATTTCCGGTTCATGTACAAGCATTTCTTTAAAGTTCTGAATTTGAAACGGAGTTTTCTTTCCATTCATCACATATCAATTCAGGAACTGCCGGATAAAAAAGATTTATTAGTTTGTCCGGAAATTGAACACAGCATCGTCATTTAATAAATCATTTCAAAACCAGTAAAACAAAAATTATGGAAAAGTTTATGTTGATCTTTCAGGAAGAACTTAAAGGAACAAGCCCATCTCCTGATCAAATGGAACAGAGTATGGGCAAATGGTTTGCATGGATCGACAGCCTTGCAAAAGCCGGTAAATATGATAGCGGCGAACCTTTGTTACCCGGGGGGCAAAGTGATTAAAGGCAGTCATAAAAATGTAACTGATGGGCCGTTTAAAGAAGGCAAAGAAATTATTGGCGGCTACTTTATTGTGAACGCCGAAAATTATGATGAAGCCATTGCGTTATGCGAAGGATACCCTGATTATGAAACAGGTGGCAGTATTATAGTGCGGCAGGTACAGAAAATGGACATGCCCGCATAACAGGTTATCGAACATTGAACATTATTGAGGAGATCTAAGCCGGGAAGTTGAGTGAAAATTATCAGCGAAGACAAGGGTTGGAGTAAATCAATTCATTCTCTCCGTCTTTCCGCCTTCCCGGCTTTGCACAACTTTTATCAAGTCTTATTGATCAAAAGAAATCTTCTAAATTGCATAAAAGATGGAGTGGACACATCTCCGCACATAGAACAAACAGTTGATCATCTCTTTCGCCATGAGTGGGGAAAGCTGGTAGCTGTACTCACCAAATTGTTTGGTCCGCAAAATTTACAATTGGCAGAAGATGTGGTGCAGGACACCTTGTTAACTGCACTCAGCAACTGGAAGATCAACGGACTTCCCCATAATCCATCAGCATGGTTATTTACTGCAGCAAGAAATAAAGCAGTGGATGTATTGCGGCAACAAAAAAGAAAAGATGAGTTTGCAAAAACAATCACACCTCTTCTTCAATCAGAATATACGTTAGCGCCCACAGTAAAGGAAATGGTGAATACCAATACCATTGATGATGATCAGTTGCGGATGATGTTTGTGTGCTGTCATCCATCTCTTTCTGCCGAAGCACAGGTGGCATTGATATTAAAGACGCTTTGCGGATTTAGTGTTACAGAAATAGCCAAAGCATTTGTAAGCAATTATGATACAGTTGAAAAAAGATTATATCGGGCAAGACAAATCTTTCGGGAGAATAAAGTAGAGTTTGAATTGCCTCCTGTTGCAGAACTTGATGCACGTCTTGAAACCGTATTGATGGCCATTTACCTGTTGTTCAATGAGGGTTACAATTCCACTAATCATGAAGATCTGATCCGCAACGACCTGATGAATGAAGCCATGCGTTTGTGCGAACTCATTTGCAGAAACCCTTCTGTAAAACATGCCAACACACATGCATTGATGGCATTGATGTGTTTTACTGCATCCAGAAACGATGCACGATTGGATGCAAATGGAAATATTCTGTTGTTGAAGCAACAGAACAGAAGTAAATGGAACAGGGCATTGATTGAAACGGGTGTATATCATCTCGAAGAATCAGCAGCAGGAGAAACCATCAGCAAATATCATATTGAAGCAGGCATTGCTTATGAGCATGCGCAGGCAAGAGATTACGATCATACCAACTGGCACAATATTCTGCATTGCTATAATTTGCTCTATCAGTTATATCCATCGCCGGTTATTGCACTCAACCGGGCGATAGTTGTGAGCGAACTAAAAGGGGCAGCAGAAGGAATTAAAGCCATTGAAGCCATACATGATCTTGCATCTTTAAAAAAATATTATCTACTGCCCGCTACGCTGGGCGAATTACACTGGCAAATGGGAGACTACAAAAAAGCCAAAACATTTTTTGAAGAAGCCATCACACTTACACAGTCGGCTATTGAGAAAAAACTGCTGCAGCAAAAGATCAAACAGCATCCGCATTAATTTTTTTTGATTGGGTTTATGCAATTTGCTGAACTCTTACATCCCATATGCAAATCCTTTGTTTATGGCAGTAGCAGTAAAACAATGGGATGCCCGTTATTTCCAGATGGCATTCCAGGTAATCTTTTTGTCTTATAGTATCCTGTTTCTGCAGTGGAAAGCAGAATGGTTGCAATACAGTTTATACATCGGTACCGCATTGATCCTGCAATGGCTCTGCGATGCAATCCTCGAGAAAAAAATGTTCTCCCCGTTTCAATGGAGCAGCGGCGGATGGAAGAGTGCACTCATCAGCTCACTCAGTTTATGTTTGTTGTTAAAAACAAACAACTGGTCCATCTGTATTCTTGCTTCAGCACTTTCCGTTTTCAGTAAATATATTTTCCGCATTAACGGCAAACATGTATTTAATCCATCAGCATTTGGAATTGTTGCAACAGTGTTGTTTACAGGTAACGCATGGCTTAGTCCCGGGCAATGGGGCAGCAGTGCGGTGATCTTTTTTGCGGTTTGCTGTCTGGGTTTTATTGTGGTAACCCGTGTGCAGAAGCTGGATATTACATTAGCGTTCCTGCTCACATTTGCCGGACTGTTATTTATACGACAGGTAATCTATCTCAACTGGCCCATTGATTTCTTTTTGCAATCCATTTCAACAGGCAGCCTGTTATTGTTTTCTTTCTTTATGATCAGTGATCCACGTACAGCACCCAACCATGCTGTTGCAAGAATCATTTGGGCAATGCTCATTGCTGCAGTTGCATTTTATTTCTCTGCATTTAAGTGGATGAACAGCACACCGATTTTTATTTTGGTGCTCATGGCGCCGCTTGTTCCATTATTTGATCTGCTGATGAAAGCAAAAATCTTTCAATGGAGAGCAGCTGTCAAAGAAAGTCAGCAGGCAACCATCAATTTCATCAAGAGTAAAAGAATTTATCATGGCTAAAGCCGATACAAGGTTGGGTATTATTCACCCCGGGTCTAAAGCCCCGGGTTATAAAAGTCAAGTATTTTTTTAAGGGATCACCTTCAACAAGCAACCATGAACTTCAAAATGATTCAAAAAATTTATGATGGTTAATGTCGCTGGTTCATTGCATTTCATTAACCTCGGCCTTTAGGCCGGGGGTATATCAAAAAATAATCAACGGGCTTTAGCCCTCAACTATTCAAAACTTTTATCACACTTAAAACATCACACATGAAAAGAAAAATCATCAGTGCAGCATTGTTGCTTGTATTTATCAGCAGCGATGTGTTTGCGTTCTGCGGATTTTATGTATCCAAAGCAGACGGCACTTTAAAAAACAAAACATCACAGGTGATACTGGTTCGGGATGGTGAACGAACAGTCATTACCATGAGTAACGACTTTAAAGGTGATGTAAAAGACTTTGCCATGGTGGTGCCCGTGCCAACTGTCTTAAAAAAATCAGATATTAAAGTAGTGGAAGCAGATTTGTTTCAACGGTTAAATGATTATTCTAAACCAAGACTGGTGGAGTATTTTGATCAGAACCCTTGTGAAAGAAGAGACTATGAATTGGCTGAGATTGTAACACAAAAGATGAGTGCTCCATCAACTGCAAATGCAAAAGAAAAAAGCGAAGACAGTCGTTACAAAGTAAAAGTAGAAGCCGAATACACAGTCGGAGAATATGATATTGTGATCCTGAGTGCAGAAGAATCAACCGGTTTGTACAAATGGCTGACTGCTAATAAATATAAAATTCCAAAAGGAGCAGAAGAAGTGCTGGAGCCCTACATCAAAAGCAATATGAAATTTTTTGTGGTGAAGGTGAATATTGAAGAGCAGGAAGAACTGGGCTTTGAACAATTACGTCCGCTCCAGATCAAATTCAACTCACCCAAGTTTATGTTGCCCATCCGTTTGGGAATGGCCAATGCAGATGGTGACCAGGACATGATTGTGTATGCATTTACCAAAAACGGACGGATTGAAAGCACCAACTATCGCTCTGTACTGATGCCGACAGGAAAAAACATTCCACTCTTTGTACAAAAGAACTTCGGAAGTTTTTATGCCAATCTTTTTCAGCATCAATGGGAAAAAGAAAATCAAAGTGTTTCGTTTGTAGAATATGCATGGGATGTAAGTCCTTCCAATTTCATGAAATGTGATCCTTGTGTAAGTGAACCACCAAATTTTAATGATCTCAAAGAAGCTGGTGTTTGGTGGCTGGGCAAAGATGTGTACGAAGAGTATGTGAACGAATACAATACAAACAAAACAAAGAATGTTTTCTTCACCCGTTTACATGTGCGTTATAATCGCAAAGCTTTTGCACAGGATCTTGTTTTCCAGGAAACACCCAACAAAGAAAATTTCCAGGCGAGATATATTATCACTCATCCGGCAACTGGAAATCTTACTTGCAGTGAGGGACAGAATTATCTGAAAGAATTAAAAGAACGCCGTAAAAAAGAAATGAGCATGCTTTCTCAACTCACAGGTAAAGGATATGATGATTGGGACCTTGTCATGGATCCTGAACTCAACCGCACAACTGTAGATACATCTTATCAAAGCATTGCCGTAACTGAATCAACACCCATGAAAAAGACGGGAACAGGTAAAACCGTTTTTCTTGCTTCGATGGCTTTGCTGAGTGTATTGACGATGGTGAGTATTGGAAGAAGAGGAAAGAATAAGGAATAGCTTATAGCATCTGGCCGGGAAGACGATAAGTCGGGAAAAGCATTTATAATTTCTTCCCGTCTTCTCGTCTTTCCGGCAAACTAAATTCAATCTTGCCTTAACTTTGCTGCAAACATCAGTTACATGAAAAAGTGGGGATTGGTTTTACTTCTGTTATTGGTCTCAATTCTATTTATCACAAACGATGCGGAGGCACAATGCTCCCTCTGTACAAAAACCGCTTCGCAATTGGGCGAAAAACCAGCCAAGGCATTAAACTCTGCCATCATTTATCTCATGGCAACACCACTCCTCATCATTGGTTTTATTGGCTGGCGCTGGTGGAAAACACAGGGCAAACACGAAGAAGTATAAGCCACTAATCATTTTCTCTTTCAGCAATCAACCGCATCCCGTAACTTGTATGCATCAACCAACGCATATGAGAAAATATTTCTTTTTACTGTTGCTGCTTCCTTTAACTATTGCAGCACAAAAGCTCCCCACTATTGAAGAAAAAACAAACGGACTGAAAAAGTATGAGGGCTATTTCAATTTTTACTGGGATGAAAACAGCGGCAAAGTTTGGCTGGAAGTAGATAAACTCGATACAGAGTTTTTATATGTTGTTTCACTGCCCGCAGGTTTGGGTAGCAATGATATTGGTTTAGACAGAGGTTTGCTGGGCGATGACCGTGTGGTGAAATTCAGCAAAGTAGGGCGGAAGATCTTATTAGTTCAACCGAATTACGGCTACCGTGCCTTATCAAACGACAATGCAGAGAAAAGAGCAGTTGAACAATCTTTTGCTCAATCAACCATCTGGGGTTTTACACTGGAAGCAGAAAGCAATGGTAAATATTTAGTTGATGCAACAGATTTTTTAATGCGTGATGCAATGAAAGTGAGTAATGCCATCCGCAGAATGCGGCAAGGGAATTATCTCTTAGATAAAAGCAGGAGCGCCATGTACCTCCCACGCACTAAAAACTTTCCACTCAATTCAGAACTGGAAGTAAGTGTTACCTATGTTAATACAGATGGTGAAGTAGGGAATTTTGTACAACCTGTTGCACCATCAACCGAAGCAATCACTTTACGTATTCATCATTCATTTGTACAACTGCCCGATAACAATTATCAACCAAGAGTATTTGATCCACGCAGCAGTTTTATTCCCATTTCATTTTACGACTATGCATCACCCGTGAGTGATCCCATTGAAAAATATTATGTCATCCGTCACCGTTTGAAGAAGAAAGATCCAACTGCAGCAATAAGTGAAGCAGTAAGACCGATCATTTATTATTTAGATAATGGAACACCTGAACCTATTCGTTCTGCATTGTTAGATGGTGCAAGCTGGTGGAACCAGGCCTTTGAAGCTGCAGGATATAAAAATGCATTTCAGGTTAGAGTGTTGCCCGATAGTGCAGATCCTATGGACATCCGTTACAACATGATCAACTGGGTACATCGTTCAACACGTGGCTGGAGTTATGGTGCTTCTGTTGTTGATCCACGCACAGGAGAAATTATTAAAGGACAGGTATCATTGGGATCACTTCGTGTGCGACAGGATTATCTCATCTTCTCCGGTTTATTATCACCTTATGAAACAGGTATTCCTGCAAACGATCAAATGTTGAAAGCTGCATTGGCAAGATTACGTCAGCTTTCTGCACATGAAGTAGGGCATACCATCGGGCTCATGCATAACTATGCAAGCAGTGTAAGCAACCGTGCAAGTGTAATGGACTATCCGCATCCATTGGTGCATCTGAATGCCAACGGACAAATGGATTTTTCATCTGTGTATGATGATAAAATTGGTGAGTGGGATAAACTGGCTGTTACATGGGGTTACCAGGATTTTCCATCAAACATCAATGAAGCCAATGCATTAAACAGCATCATAGCCGATGGAATTAAAAGAGGATTGCAATTCATCAGCGACCGTGATGCAAGAGCACCTGGTGGTTTACATCCCGATGCACATTTATGGGATAACGGAACCAATGTGGTAGATGAATTAAAAGAAGTAATGAAAGTGCGCAGCAAAGCATTGCAACAGTTTGGTGAAAAAAATATTCGTCCGGGTATGCCGATGGCCATGTTGGAAGATGCATTAGTGCCGGTTTATTTTTATCACCGTTACCAGATTGAAGCAGTAACAAAACTTGTTGGAGGCATGTATTATTCTTATGCAGTAAGAGGCGATGGACAGGTGATTACAAGAATGCTGAGCAAAGAACAACAACGTGCCGCATTGAATACAGTAATTGATTGTATTGATCCCAAAGTATTGATGATACCAGATAGAATTGCTGCACTCATTCCACCAAGACCATCCGGTTATATTTTTTCAAGAGAGTTGTTCAGAAAAAGAACGGGTTTGTCGTTTGATCAATTGTCACCTGCAGAAACAGCGGCCGATCTTCCTTTTTCTTTTCTGTTTACCAGTGATCGTTTAAACCGGTTACTGCAGTTTGAAACCAACGGAGGTTTGGGCTTACATGAAATGATCCAGACGTTGATTGATAAAACATGGAAAGCTGCAAGAAGAACAGGCATGGAAGGATTGATCCAGCAACAAACAGAACAGGTATTCTTAACTTACCTGCTTGGAGCATCTGCAGATGAGAACAACTCATTTGTTGTAAGAGGCGTGTTGCAAAAAGCATTGAATGATTTGAAAAAATATGCAGAGCTGCAAATGAAGACAAGTACTTCAGCAATCTATACAGGTCATTTGCAACTTGCTGTTGAACGGATGAAGAATCCAAAAGATGCCAAACCAACCTTGCACAAAGAAGCACCACCGGGGGCACCTATTGGTTGCGATTTTTAAGAGTGGGCTAAGAGATCAAAGGAGAAAAAGAGAAGTTGTTGTTTGTTCAACTGTTATTGTTGTCTGCTCATCCGCTATTTGGCGGATGACTGTACAACATACAGGATGTTGGTATGTATTTACTGGTACCTCAAAGAATTTTAATTTTTCAAATTCATTTTTTAATATGTTTGAAAAATGAAATGCTCTATATGTTTGAATGAAAAAAATCACACTTCATATGTTTTTAAGGAAATGATGTATGGATTTAGGGATGAGTTTGAATATGTTCAATGTTCAGTTTGTAATTGTCTCCAAATTGTTCAGATACCTGAAAACATGGATAAGTATTATCCATCCGATTACTATTCTTATAATTCCAATGCAGAAGTATTAAAAGTTGATTTATTCAGATCGTATCAATGCAGGAGTATTATAGGTGCTGATAACAGTTTTCTTGGGAAGCTGATTACACGAAATTATAAATACCCTTCTTATTACAACTATTTAAAAGATTTGAAACTTTATAATCGTAAAGCCCGGGTTTTAGATATAGGCTCGGGAACCGGCGAATTATTGAAAGATTTTTATAAAGTTGGGTATAAAGATTTAACCGGCGTTGATCCTTATATAAAAGCTGATATCACTTACAACAAGCACTTTCGCATTCTTAAAAAATCGTTGTTTGATCTCACCGATCATTATGATTGTATTATGCTCCATCACAGTCTTGAGCATATGGATGAGCAACATGAAGTAATGAAACAATTGTACGATCTGCTTTCAAAAGACGGCACAATGTTAATCAGGATTCCGGTAATCAGTAAACCCTTGATGGATCTATATGGTACGAATGTTGTTTCTCTTGATCCTCCCCGGCATTTTTTTATTCATTCTATGAATAGTATTTCCCTTTTATTGGGAAAAAATGGGTTTAAAATTGACAAAGTAGTTTTTGATGCTCATGAGTTTTCGTTTTGGGCAAGTGAGCAGTATCAGAAAAATATCAGTCTGCACAATGATCCTGAAAGCTTTCTTGTAAAAAAAGTGTTTTCTGAGAGTGAAATTGATCACTTTAAAAAGGAAATCAAAAAGCTAAATGATGCGGGGGAGAGTGATAATGTGGCTTTGTATATCAGTAAAAAAAAATAAGCTATTGTCTGCTCATCCGCTATTTGGCGGATGATTTCACAACAAATAAAATAACATCCGATGATCAGTCACCCTGCAGGTGAACAGTTGTCGGGTAGCATCTTCTCTTTTTCTCTTTTGATCTCTTAGCTCAAAATTTTCTGATAATACTGTTCCGTTTCAACAATCAATTGATTGGAATAATAATCAATCGTTTTTTGTCTGCTGCGTAGTCCCATTTCTATCCGTTGTTGCGGATGATCAAGTAAATGCAGAATTGCATGGACTATTTCTTCCGGTTGCGTTGGATTCACTAATATGCCGCCATTGATATTATGCAGCATATCATTCATGCCGCCAACATTACCGGCAACAATACCACGGGCCGCTGCCATGGCTTCCACACATACATAGCCAAATACTTCCCATAAGCTGGGGAACACACAAATATCTGTTTGTGCAAAATAGTTTTCGAGTTCATGTTTTGAAACAGGTGGAATAAATTCCAGTTGTGAAGTATAGTCTTTTAATTCCTGTTGCATATAATCAATCATCAGCTTATGATTGCCGGGACCACGATCTGATTTGCCGATGAAACGAAAGGTAGCTGTTGGATGCTGTTGTAAAACCAATGGAATGGCTTTTGTTAATTCAATCAATCCTTTCCTTATTTCTAAGCGACCGATATAAGTAATGGTATTGGTTTGTGTATCTGCCGGAATATGTAATAAACCTGTTGTTGGTTGAAAAGGATTGGCTAATACAGTGATTCTTTCCGGATCTGCATTCCACTGTTCAACCAATACATCTTTCATTACTTGCGAAGGAACGCTCCAGTGCTTTGATTGCTGTGCAAACAAATACTCAGCATCTTTTTCTTTTTGGTATTGTTTAATGCCGAATAATTTCTTCAACTGTTCTTTCACTGTATGTTGCTGATAGGTTTTATTCAACTTCTTTACCCAAAAAGAAGGTGTATGAAACCGGATGATCATGGGCAGTTGAGGAAACTGTTGTTGTATGGTAAACCCTTCCCGCTGGTATTCGGGGCTTTCAACCAGGTCGAAATTTCTTTCACGATGACGATCTGCAAAATGCGCAGCAATGGCCAGGTGAAACTGATTGCGATCGTTCACCTGTAAACGATGTACGATGAGATTCTCTGCAATAAGTTCATTCAACGAATTTGTGGGACCTGCAGTAAACACTTCTACTTGATGTCCTCTTGCAGCCATCAGCTTTGCAATCTGTTCGGTATAAGTTGCAATACCACCAACAGCAGTATGTGGTGGAAACTCATAACTCAGGTATGCAAGATGGAGTGGCTGCATTCAGCAGCAATATAAGTATTGATTTTAGAAAAGTTGTTTCTTTACAAACGATGAGCAGGTTGAAAATTGGTTTTGCAGGCAGGTGGGATCCCCGTGATAAAAAATCATGGAGTGGTACTTACTATTATTCGTATCAGCAGTTGCAGGCTTTTGCAGACGTGGAGATTATTCACCTTCCTTATCCCAAGTGGTTAAGAGAATACCTGATTACATTCTATAAAAATCCACAGAAATGGTTTTACCAACGAAAGACAGCCGTTGAGTTTTTAAAACCTTACGCTAAGTATTTCAGTAAACAGTTGGAAAAAGAATTGATCAAAAGAAAGCTTGATCTCCTGTATATGCCGGCAGCACCGCAATTGTTAGCATACACTGATCTCAAGTTGCCTGTTATTTTTATGACCGATGCCACTTTTCAGCAGATACAGGGATACTATGATACCTGGCAAAACTTTTCTCCTTTTAACATCAGGCAGGGAATTGAACTGGATCAACTGGCTTTTCAAAAAGCAACACATTGTATGCTGGCAAGTAACTGGTGTAAACAATCGGCCATCAATGATTATGGATTAAAAGAAGAAAAGATATCTGTTGTTCCATTAGGTGCTAATCTTGATACAATTCCGGCGAAAGAAGAATTAACTGTTGATGGAAAGAGTTGCCGTTTATTATTTCTGGGTGTGGAATGGGAACGGAAAGGAGGAGCCATTGCATTGGAAACATTCTATCAGCTCAAACAAAAAGGAATGCATGCAACACTGCATATCATTGGCTGTGTGCCACCTGTTGAAGTGAATGATGCTGCAATAACAGTTATTCCTTATCTCAATAAAAATAATCCGGAAGAGTTTCAGCAATTGCATCAAATCTTATTGCAAACCGATTATCTGTTGTTGCCTACAAGAGCTGAAGCAGCCGGTGTGGTTTTCTGCGAAGCAAGTGCGTATGGCATTCCTTCCATTACCACCAATACGGGTGGTGTAGCAACCTATGTAAGAGATGGCATCAATGGGTTTGCATTGTCGGCCGATGCAGGCGCAGAAGCATATACAGATATTATTGCAACCCTGCACAATGATGTTGCTGCTTACACATCCCTTTGTTTCAGCAGCAGAGAATTCTTCGATCAAGAACTTAACTGGAATGCATGGGGTAAACAGTTTCAGCAAATCGCTACTTCTTTATAATCCTGTTTTGGCCCGTTTATAACTGTTCTTAAACAGCGATAACATGCTCATGCTTTTTTTATAATGAAAGACGGTATGGCTGCTGCGGATGTTAAACATAAACAGTGTAAGCGAAAAGCTGTTGTCTTTTTTTTGTTCCAGTCTGTTTTTATAACGCAACAGAAAAGAACGGATATGCGGTTGTACAAAATGCTTCTTTAAAAACATTTCAATAAAGTGGATACGCTGTTCACGCAACTGTTGATAGCGTTCTTTTTTATCGGGTATGTTTACCAGTGTACGGGATGAATTATCGGGGTGTACACGATGATACGTTAACGTTAATGGTACACAACCCACTTTGCTTACAGAAGATGCTACAACACTCAGCCACCAATCGTAAAACACATTGGGCGGAAATGGGATTGCATCCTGCAACAGTGAGCGATGAAACATAGAGGCATGCCCATGAATGGGACTGTTAAAAAAAAGTTTTTTGGAATCGCTGCCGGTATAGTATTGCTGCAATTTATTTTTTTCGTTACGGATGGGTTCATCTCCATCAAAATCCTTTGACAGTGAATACACAAACAAACAGTCTTCGGGCCAGTGTTTCATCATGGCCTCAATTTTATGCAGCTCCCAGATATCGTCCTGGTCGGCAATAGCAATATAATCGGCGGTGCAGTAAGAAACAGCCCGTTCAAAATTTTTATTAAATCCAAGGTTGGTTTCGTTTTGGTAATAACGGATACGGCTGTCTGCCGCAGCATATGTACGGATGATGTGGATGGTATCATCTGCCGATGCATCATCAACAATCACAATCTCCAGGTTGCTGTAGGTTTGTGCAAGTATGGTATCCAGTTGTGTTCGCAGGTAAGCGGCACCGTTATAGGTGCATAAAGCAATTGATATAAGTGGAAACGTAGAAAGCTGACTCATTATTTTTGCAATCTTCCCAAAAGGGAATAACGGATTTTTTGAATGATATTGTCTGATTGAGGGTAATGCAAAAATAAGGGATACTGCAGCATGATGCTTCTTAAAAATGAAGGATACCAGTACGGCGAATAAAATTGATATGCAGTACCGGGGCGGTTAAATAAATCGGTGCCTTCTGTAATCGCTTTTAAAATCTGCGCATCGTTTACAAATTCTTCTTTATTAAATTCAGTATGCGCAAACGACTGAATCTTGTATTTAATTTTTTCTACTCCGCCTAAATAAGAAAAATGCCAGCCCGCTTTTTTAATCCGTTTATAATTGTTGCGGTTATCACGCAACAATTGAGGTGTGGTTTGTTTGTAAAATTTACCGCTGCTGAGAATGCTTCCGCTCCACCAGCGTTCTGTTCCGGTATTCTGGCAGTTTAAAAAATAATAGTGAAACAGCATGGCAAATGAAACAGGGGTTTCAGGTACAGAAAGCCCTTTTAAAACCCGGGGATTTGGTATTTCATCCAGATCACTCAACAATACTTTGTCATCATCAGCAATAAAGCCATGCACCTGTGCCAATGCATTCCGCTGACCATTTTCCAGTTGCCATGCAGCACTGGTTGGTGTATAACCAGTTAAATGTTCATCAAACGTTAGTCCTTCTGTTGTTTGTTGCAGCGGTATGTAAATAATTTTATCCATCCACTGAGCAAAGCGTTCTTTCGCTGCTTCAAAATGATAAGGTTTTGGTTTGCCTGCATGTGTCAGGTTCGACTCTGCAATTACAAAATGATCTACCACTTCATTCAGCAGCTTTAGCCGCAACTCCAGCAGATCGAGTTCGTTAAAAAAAGTAAAGCAATCAAAAACCTTCATGAAAAATCTTTAATAAATTGATACAGGTTAAAATGTTCTTTCTGCAAAGCCTTTTCAATTTGTTGTTTCAGTTCTTTTTTCTGCACATCCTTCATCCGTTTTTGCTGAATCAGGTAATATGCTTTTTCTGCCAGCAACCAGCTTCTGCGTTCATTGGTATGCTGTTGTTGCAGCAGTTCATTAATCTTAATCCATAACTCTTTTGTACCCTCTTTTTCTGTAGCTATGGTTTTTACAATGGGCAGTTCCTGTGTTGAGGTTGCAAATGCAGGAGCCAGCATCAACCGCAGATTTTTTACAAACAGATCGGCATCAGGCCGGTCGGCTTTGTTTACTGCAAACACATCGGCAATTTCCATTAAACCTGCTTTCATGGTTTGCACTTCATCGCCGGCTTCGGGTACCAGCACCACCACTGTTATATCGGCCAATCCAACAATTTCAATTTCACTTTGTCCAACACCAACGGTTTCAACTAGTATATAATCAAACCCTGCAACTTTGCATACATCGGTAATTTCTAAAATCTTTGGATGCAATCCGCCCAAAGATCCACGGGTTGCCAGTGATCGGATGAAAACATTGGGATGATTGTACCAGTTGCTCATGCGTATACGATCACCCAGCAATGCACCTAAATTAAATGGAGAAGATGGGTCAACACAAAGTACGGCTACTCTTTTTCCATCCTCCACCAGTTGAGCAATCAACGAATCAACCATGGTGCTTTTTCCTGCACCGGGCGGGCCCGTAATACCAATTACAGGAACAGTAACAGCGGGAAGTGTTTGCAGAAATTCTTCATAGCCGTTCACTTCATTTTCAATGAATGAAATACAACGGGCAAGGCTTTTTTGATTTCCCTGTTTTAATTCCTGCAAGAACGATTGCCACATGCCACAAACCTAAATGAAAAGATTTAAATAGTGTTTATTTGTAGCACAGAACCCATGCAATTAAACAGAGCTGCCATACATCGTTCACTTTTTTTTACCGGCATTGTAGTTGCCATGAGCGGCTTCATGTTCAGCCGTGCTTTGTTGAGCATTGGTACTTTTATCCTTATTGCCAATGGTTGTCTGCAGAACGATTTGAAAGAGCGCTTCGCTGCATTTTTTAAATATAAAGTAGTAGCAGGTATTTCCAGTTTATTTCTTTTGCCTTTTATCTCAGGTTTGTGGAGTGATGATACAGTCACATGGGGTAATATGATGCAGGATAAACTGCCGTTGCTGCTCATGCCCTTTGCGTTAGTGATGCAGAAAGATTTTGAACGGAAACATTTTACTTCTCTTTCATTGTTCTGGATCTTGTTATTGTTTGGCGGATCGGTATGGAGCACTATTCAATACATGCAACAGTGGCAGCTTTATCATGAACTATACCGGTTTTCAAAAACAATTCCTACCTGGGCGGGTAACGATCATATCCGTTTCAGCATGGGAATAGTAGTTGGTATTTTACTATGGTTAAAGCTGGAAGAATGGAAAGTAATTCATCACACGGTTGTTATCTGGCTGATGCGTGTAATGATGATTTGGTTTGTATTGTTCCTGCATATACTGGGCGCTAAAACCGGATTAATCGGCTGTTATTTTATTTTACTCCCGCTGCTGATATGGCAGTTGTTTACAACAGGTAAAAAAAGAGCAGCACTGTATGTACTGGCTTCTGCATGCATTCTTCCAATTGTTTCGTACTGTCTGTTGCCAACGTTTAAAACGAGGATGCATTATATATTATACGATCGTGAAAACTGGGTGCAGGGAAACATCAACGGCAACTTCAGTGATGGAAACCGGTTATTATCTATGCAAAGCGGATGGCATGTGTTTCAAAAAAACTGGTTAACCGGTGTTGGCTATGGTGATATAAGAACTGCAACTGATGAGTGGTACAATACATATGCTCCGGAAGTTACGGTTGAACGTTATCTTCCCCTCAATCAATGGCTCACCAGCGGAAGCGGTGCCGGAATTGCTGCAGTAATATTATTTACAATTGTTATTTTGCTTCCGTTGTTTACGAAAGACTGGCAAAAGAATAAACAGGCATTCTTTTTTTTTGTATACATGATTTTAATATTCATCTTCGAAACAACAATTGACGAACAATTCGGTATTTTTATTTTTTGTTTTTTTACATTGTACTGGCATTTATCCAATCTGCTTAAAACCTGATATGCAACCTGTTTCTGTAGTAATTATAGCTAAGAATGAAGCACACATACTTGCAAACACCCTGCAAAGCATCCGATCATTAACCGATGATATTATTGTTTGTGATACCGGCAGCAACGACGCTACCATACCTATTGCAAAAAAAAACGGTGCTGTTGTGATCGAAGAAAAATGGATAGGATACGGCCCTACCAAAAATTTAGCCAACGAACAGGCGGTGTATGACTGGATTCTGCAGCTCGATGCAGATGAAGCAGTAGATGAAGAACTCATCCGCTCCATTGAAGAACTGGATCTGGAAAATGAACAGCAAATTTTTACTGTACGGCGTAAAAATTTTTTTAAACAGAAACATATCCGCTTTGGTGAATGGGGTAAAGATGAACCCATTCGTTTTTTTCACCGCCAGCATGCCGTTTGGAATGCCGACCCCGTACATGAAAAACTGATTTTTGAAAAAGAATGCACCGTTAAAAAACTCAAAGGCGCTATTTTACATAAAACACTTCAGTCAACCGAACAATACGAAGAGAAACTGAAGAACTATGCACTCCGCAGTGCAGATAAATATTTTAAGCAGGGGAAAAATGCCACTTTTTATAAACGCACACTTTCCCCTGTTTTTTCTTTCATCAACAATTATTTTTTTCGTCTGGGTTTTTTAGATGGGAGAGAAGGTTTTATTCTTGCTACTTACGGTGCCCGCTATACCCGTATGAAGTACAAGACACTTTGCCGGCTGCAGAAAGAACAAAAGAAGGGGTGAATTCATTTCTTTGTTATTTTGTAAACCCAACCTGTTTCTATGACCAACTTTATTCCCATCTTTCCTTTAAGTATTATTGTTTTTCCCGGAGAAAATCTGAACCTGCATATTTTTGAACCACGCTACAAACAGCTTATTACTGAGTGTGCGGAACAGAAAAAACCATTTGGTATTCCTGCCGTCATCAATAAAGAATTAAAAGACCTGGGAACATTGGTAGAAGTAAAAGAGATCAAGAAAGTATATGATGACGGGCAGATGGACATTACTACAAGCGGTGTGAAAGTATTCCGTGTATTGGAACTCATAAAAGAAATACCTGACAAATTATACAGCGGCGCTATTGTAACCTACCCGGCTGATGAAGATGACGGCAACCGTTTGCTGATGGAAAAAGTAATACAGGGCATTAAAGAACTCCACAAACAATTACAGGTAAGCAAGGATTTTAAAAAACCTGAAGATGAATTAAAAGCGTTTGATGTAGCCCATCACATGGGTTTAAATGCAGAAGAGGAATATGAACTGCTGGGTTTGTTTCGTGAAACCCAACGGCAGGAATATTTAAAACGGCACTTGGGCAAAGTGCTTCCGCTTTTAGCAGAGATGGATAACCTGAAAGAAAAAGTAAAACTCAATGGCCACTTCCGGAATTTAGAGGGGTTTAGTTTTGATCTGTAACTTCGCCACATGTCCATCACCATCTGTTTCGATTTTGGCAACACACGTTTAAAAGCCGCCGTGTTTGAAAAAGATCTACTCAAGGAAATTGTTATTCTTGAGAACGATCATAAAGAAACCATTGAAGCAGTGGTTGAAAAACATCAACCGCAGTTTACCATCTTATCTTCTGTTGTAAATCATAAGGAAGAGGTAGAACAGGTATTGAGTGAACGCAGCAACTTTCACAAATTATCACATCTCACCAAATTGCCTTTTACAACTCCGGTAGGTAAACCCGAAACCATTGGAGCAGATCGGCTGGCACTTTGCGCAGCAGCCGTTTATTTATTTCCAAATAAAAATAACCTGGCTATTGGTCTTGGTACCTGCATCACGTATAACTTTATCAACAATCAAAATCAGTTTTTGGGTGGCAGTATTTCGCCGGGATTGGAAATGCGGTTTAAAAGCATGCATCAGCTCACAGCCAAGCTGCCATTGGTAAAAATGGAATGGAACTTTCCGCTCATTGGTTACGATACCAAGACCAATTTGCTCAGTGGAGTAGCCTATGGCATGGCCAAAGAAATTGATGGAATCATTGATGCATATGCTGAGAAGTACGGGAACTTTAACGTGCAATTAACCGGTGGCGATACGCTTCATTTTGCTCCTCTGCTCAAAAACCAGATATTTGCAGACCCTCAACTAATATTTAAAGGTCTGTATGCAATCAGTGAGTATAATCGGTAAGCGTGTTTTAGTGTTATTGGTGCTGAGTTCAGCCATCGTTATTCCTGCCCTTTCACAGGACAATTCGCCATGGAGCCGTTATGGTTTAGGCGATATTGTACCTTCAGGCAATATTGCCAACAGGGGAATGGGTCATTTGGGAGCTGCCTATAACGACTTTCAAACCATCAATTTTGTGAACCCCGCCTCTTACCGGCGCTTTGGTCAGCAAAGAGCTATCCTTGAACTGGGGCTCGATATCAACAGCCGCAAGTTGAGTAATAATAAAGGAAGCACCTATACATCTAACAATGCATACATCCCTTACATTGCCGGAGGTTTTCAGATAAAACCTGAAAAAGCAAAATACGATTGGGGACTGGCTTTCGGACTTCGCCCCATTACCAAAGTAAATTACAGTGTACAGGATGGAGGGCGCATCAGCGCAGGCGATAGTGTGCAACGTATTTTCGATGGAACAGGTGGTACCTATCAGGCCTTCCTTGGTACCGCCATCGGTATTAAAAATTTCAGCATTGGTGTAAATGGCGGTTACCGTTTTGGTTCGGCCGATTATACAACAAAAGTGAATGTCTTTAATGATACGGTGCCCGACCGTTACAGAGCCGGACAAAAAAAGATCAGAAATAATTTTGGCGCACCATTGGTTGAAATTGGTGTACAATATAAAATTAAACTCAGAGAAGATACTGCAACAAAAAAACGCAGCTCGCTGCACCTTGGTGCTTATTCAAGTCTGCAAAGTAAAATGCGTGCAACCAGAGATGAAGCATTTGAAACTTATGTGGTAACGGATGATGCCGGAACAGAACAGCGGCTCGATTCAGTATCGGAGACAAAAGGGATTATAGGCAACATCATATATCCATCCACTTATGGTTTTGGGTTGATGTATGATGCTGAAGGTAAAGGCAACCTGCGCATTGGTGCCGATTTTGTGATCAGTAACTGGGGCAATTACCGTTATTATAATAATAAAGACAGTTTACAAAATGCATGGCAGGTAAAACTCGGTGCACAGTATTTGCCCGATATTACCGGACGTTCAAAATCCTATTGGGGACAGGTCATGTACCGTGCAGGTTTTCATTACGGAACTGAACCGTATAAAATTGACGGTGATTTAAAAACCTATGGTATTACACTGGGTGTTGGTTTACCCATTAAGCGTTATTCATATGCCGAATTAAACAGAAACAATATTGTAAACGCTGCATTTGAATTTGGACAAAGAGGCAACCGCACCACTTCGTTGTTACGTGAAAACTATGTACGGTTTACCGTTGGATTCTCATTGAGTGATATTTGGTTTATTAAACGTAAATATGATTAAACGGGTACATCATCATATGTACAGCCTTGTTCGTTTTTTCGCCTCTTGTACAATGCGAAACAAAAAATTATTCTTTACAGCATTCGCTTTTAATAAAAACCTTCGTTTAAAAACAGCAGCTTGTTTGGCAGGCTGTTTTTTTTTCTTTGGGTGCGAAAATGATTTGGAAGAAATTAAGCGGTTGCAGCAAAACCAGGTTACTGTTGATGAGGTAAAGCAGGTAACCAGTTATCTCAGTACGGGAGGAAAGTTAAAAGCAAAACTCACAGCCCCGTTTATGCTTCGTTATTACGACACTGTTCCAAGAGTTGAATTCCCCAATACACTGCATGTTGATTTTTATAACGACAGTATGCAGATTGAAAGTTACCTCGATGCAAAAAAAGCATCGTATTACGAGCAGCAGAGCCGTGTTATTTTAACCGATAGCGTGGTGGTAATTCGGATTGACGGAGATACACTTATAACCAATGAATTATTCTGGGAACAGAACTTACATAAATTGTTTACCAACAGCGATGTGGAAATAAGACAAAAAACAAAAACCATTTACGGCAAAGGCTTTGAGAGTGATGAGCAGTTAAAGAATTTCAGAATTGATACTCCAAAGGGATTCATACTTGTTGGAGCATCAAAATTCGGCGGTAATTAATGATAACTGAAAGGTCGGCACGATGCAATCGGAGTGAAAGATGCAAACTGTATGGTCGGCCCGATGCAATCGGTCTGACCAACACAACACTCAACTTTTTTTACTGGAACTTGTTTAATTTCAAACACAAAAAAAGACGTTTATATGGAATACCGCAGATTAGGCAGATCAGGATTACAACTCAGCATCGTTTCTTTTGGAAGCTGGGTAAGCTTTCACAAACAAATCAGCGACAGTATTGCCGATGAATTGATGGGCATTGCATACGATAACGGCATTAATTTTTTCGATAATGCAGAAGTATATGCCTTGGGTGAAAGTGAAAACATGATGGGTCGTGTTCTGAAACAAAAAAACTGGGATCGTACAAGCTATACCGTTAGCAGCAAAGTTTTTTTTGGCTGGAGAGGAAAACATAATAAACCCAATCAGCATGGCCTCAGCCGCAAGCATATTACAGAAGCCTGTCATGAAGCATTACAACGCCTGCAGGTAGATTATTTAGATTTATACTTCTGCCACCGCCCCGATAAAAACACACCCATTGAAGAAGTGGTGTGGGCTATGAATCATTTAATACAGCAGGGAAAAATTTTATACTGGGGCACCAGCGAATGGAGTGGAGTTGAAATTATGGAAGCACACCGGGTTGCAAGAGATTATCGTTTAATTGGTCCTACCATGGAACAACCGGAGTACAATTTGTTTCACCGTCATAAAATGGAAAACGAATACCTCGAAGTATTTAAGAATGTAGGATTGGGTACTACCATCTGGAGTCCGTTGGCAAGTGGTGTGTTAACCGGAAAATATAACAAGGGTATTCCGGAAGATTCAAGACTCAATATTCCCGGTTTTGAATGGTTGAAGGATAAAGCCTATGCAGCAGAAAAAATTCAGAAGGTAATCAGGTTTGAAGAGTTAGCCCGTGAACTGGGAACCAGCAATGCTTCACTTGCAATTGCCTGGTGTATTAAAAACCCGAATGTATCAACGGCCATTCTTGGTGCAACCAAAAAAGAACAGTTGCACGAAAATCTGAAATCAGTAGAAGTAGCTCACCAACTTACTGCAGAAATAATGCAGCAGATTGATGATATGTTTGGTACAAAACCAAAATTGCCGGAATATTAATGACCTGCTAAATTGCATTGTATGGGTATTGAACAGGATATTCACCAGTCAAGAAAATTCAGGAGCGAACATCATAGATCTGTGGTGAACCTCCTCTTTACCAACAACTGGGTTACAGAAAAAATTAAAGCTTTTCTGGAAACAGAAGATCTTACGCTGCAGCAATATAATATTCTTCGCATTCTTCGTGGCAGCGATCAACCAATTTCTACATTGCAGATACGTGAACGGATGCTGGATAAAATGAGTGATACAAGCCGTATTGTTGACCGCCTGCTGTTGAAAAAACTCGTAAAAAAATCCATTTGCAAAAAAGATAAGCGGTTGGTGGATGTAGTGATTACAGCAAAAGGGAAAACGATGCTGGCAAAGCTGGATCAATATGAGCAGCAGCTCGATGCTGTAATGGATAACCTCAGCAATGATGAAGCAAAACTTCTCAACAACCTGCTCGACAAAGTGCGGGGTTCTCTTTAATTTCGGGGAATGACACGTCTTTTGTTTTCTTTACTTTTTTCTCTTGCTGCAGTTTGTTTAACAGCACAATCCAACCGTGAATTCAGAGCGGTATGGATTGCTACCGTTGACAATATTGACTGGCCTTCCAAAAAAGGAATTGCTGTTGATTCGCAAAAAGCAGAGTTCATACGCATTCTTGATTTGCACAAACGCAATGGTATGAATGCGGTTGTGATGCAGGTACGCCCTGCAACCGATGCATTTTATCCATCTCCCTACGAACCATGGAGCGAATGGTTAAGTGGTGTGCAGGGCAAACCGCCATCACCTTATTATGATCCGCTGCAGTTTATGATTACGGAAACGCATAAACGAAACATGGAATTCCATGCATGGTGTAATCCCTATCGAGCCGATTTCAGTATTGGCAAAGCATCCATTGCTCCGGCACATATTACTCGTCTTCATCCCGATTGGTTTTTAGATTATGGTGGTAAAAAATATTTTGATCCGGGAAATAAACAGGCACAGGCATTTGTAGTGGAAGTGATTCGTGATATGACGGAACGCTATGATGTAGATGCCATTCATTTTGATGATTATTTTTATCCCTATCGTATTGCCGGTAAAGAATTTCCCGATTCGGTTTCTTATCAGCAACATAAAAATGGTCTTGCAAAAGATGATTGGCGAAGAAGTAATGTTGATTCAGTGATTGTTGCACTGAGCCGCATGATTAAACAAACAAAACCATGGGTAAAGTTTGGTATCAGTCCCTTTGGTGTATGGCGCAACAGCGATAAAGATCCTATGGGCAGTAATACCAAAGCAGGACAAACCAATTATGATGATTTGTATGCTGATATTTTGTTGTGGCTAAAAAAAGACTGGATTGATTATGTGGCACCGCAACTCTACTGGGAGTTTGGTCACAAAGCAGCACCTTATGAAGTGCTGATTGATTGGTGGAGCAAACACACGTATGGCAAGCATTGTTACATTGGCCTCGGCATTTATCGTGCAGGCAGCAGCGATGTTTGGAAGGACAGTACATTGATTCCACGCCAAATTGAATTACTCCGCAGCACAGCTAACATGCAGGGCATGATTTTTTTCAGCAGTAAAACATTTAACAGAAACCCCAACGGATGGAATGACAGTTTGCGGTTGCATTACTTTAAAGAACCCGCACTGATTCCTGAAATGGAATGGGTACCAAAAAAATAACAGGAAACGTAGTTACATTTTAAAGTGTTTCGGCTACAGACTCCTGTATGCACAAAACACAACGTACATTTAAAAGATCCTTGCTGATTGTTTGTTTATTAACTGTATTATCAATTCAGTTAACAGCACAACAGGAATGGAAAAACTGGAATTCAATCAGGATTGAAGCTGCTGTTAACAAAAAAACAGAGTTAGAAATAGGGCACTTACGCTCCTATGGTATCAATAATCAGTTTAAGAACGAATTTAATCAAACAGCAATCCAGCTTCAATACAAACACAATCGTAAATGGAGTTTTTCCACAGGCTTGCAGTTGATAAAGCCAACCGGAGCTGCAAAAACACGAACCAGGATATTTGGCCGTGCTGCATATACTTTACGGGTAATAAACAGAAAACTTAACTGGACAAACTCGCTGAGAGTTGAACATAATTCACTTGCAGAGAAACGCTTTCGTCAACGTATTATACTGGGTACCCGTCTGTCTTTAAGAAAACGTATTGAATTTCTGAACCTGTTGCCTTCCGTTTCTTATAATCTCTTTTATAATCTTGGTGGAAATGCAATTTCATATTACGATGAAGAGAATAAACTGATTGATCGTTCTGCACCGGATGGTTTTCATCGAGGCAGGTTTACTGCTAACCTCAATACAAAAATTAATGACTACCTGCGTCTCAATCTATTTTTCATGTCACAACGGGAGTTTAACTTATTTGTTTCTGAAACGAATAGAATGAATGTATATAATCCGGTTCGGCGGAGAATCATCCGGCCCTTTGATAACTACCATGTAATTGGTGCTTCGCTTACTGTTTCTCTAAGTAAACTTTATTAATTCTTTATTTCTAAAATTTTTTATCAATGGAAAAGCGTATCAAAAAATCATTTATCTGTTCTCCGGTAAAAAACTATAAAATTAATACGGTTAAAACAGCAACCTATCTTCCAGAAGCGGGAGATGTAGCTGTTTTTGAAGTACTGGAGACAGGCAAACATGAACAAATGCAGGGAGACAAGATCCGGAATGTAAAAATTTTTCCCGGTGATTTAATCATGGCAGCATTTGGAACCCGTTATGCAACAGAACAATTTGAAGGCTATTTGCCGGAAACCTTTATGAACGAGTATCACATTCTTGGTGCAGGTGGAACGGTAGGTATACTTCATTCAATGCACTCAAAGTTCAGAAAAACAGGACCCACCAGGTTGCGGTTGATTGGGTATGCTACAGATACATATCATCAGGTAATCAACACTAAAAAAATGCTGGCGCACAATATGAAGAGTTTCTCAGGTGCAATGTCTTCCTTAACAAAAATTATTTTATCAGTAGGTTCATCCATGGATAGCGGCAAAACTACTACTGCTGCTTATTGTGTACATGGGTTGGCAAAAAAAGGGTATAAAACCGCTTTTATAAAACTAACCGGAACAGTCTTTACAAAAGACAGAGATTTGGCGTATGATATGGGGGCTGAAATGGCGATTGACTTTAGTGAGCTTGGCTTTCCTTCAACTTACATGTGCAGCCAGCAGGAATTGTTAGATTTGTTTGAAACACTTTTATCACAAGTGTATGTATGCAGTCCCGATTATGTTGTCATTGAAATAGCAGATGGTATTTATCAGCGTGAAACGGAAATGTTGCTGCGTAATAATTTATTTATGCAGAACATTGAAACAGTTATTTTTTCAGCAGGAGACAGCCTCAGCGCAGTTCAGGGTGTTGCAGCGTTGGAGAAACTGAATGTAAAGGTGAATGCATTGAGCGGCCTGTTTACTGCAAGCCCGCTTTTAATAGAAGAGGTTAGAAGCAAAGTAACCATACCCATTTACACTATTGAAGAACTTGCTGAAGGAATTGATTTAGCTGTCTTGCAAACAGAAATGCGCAGCGTAATTTAAACATAAACAGATAGTCATGTCAGTTTGTTTCTGCGGGTTTTCTTATTTATAAAACGGGTGTTATATGAAGTATCATCTTATTCGGTCATTTGTTCGGCAACATCTTGTTCGATTGATGGCAATTATCAGTTTGGGTATTGTCAGCAATCTGGCCGGTATTGTATTATTACTATCAGTGGGTAAGTATCTTGAAATTGTATTTACATCAGGTAATGCTAAAAGCAGAGCTTTAACCTGGCTGGGAATACATGTATCAGATAAATTATCTTCTTTTTTGATTTTTTTCTTTGCAGTCATTTTTATTAAATTTTTTTGTTTCTGGGCCGGTAAATATTTCACAACAATAACAGGGTTACAACTTCTTGCTGAAGCAAGAAAACTATACTTCAGGTATTTATTGTATGAAACCGGTGGAAAAGAAACACCTAAGCAGTTGGTTTGGTTTTCGGGTGAGTTAAAGGCACTGCAGTATTATTTTGAAAAGGGAATAATTGGCTTTATCAAAGACCTCTTTTTTTTCAGTACCTGTCTGTACTTACTGATACGTTTCAGCATCATACCTGCTTTAATGCTTCTGGTATTAGTTATTGTATTGTTTATGATAAGCAAGTATAGTCAAAAGCCCATAAAAAAAAGTACAATTGATCAGCGCAAGAAATCATCGGGCTTGCTTTCTTTTATATCAGTAAGGTTACACCGTTTGAATGAGATCAGACAAACGAATACAGAAAACAAGGTTTATACTGAGTTAGTCAGCCGCCAGCAGCAGATGCTTTACAGCCAGTATAAAACAAGGGTTTACAAGGCTTTTATTTCATCTCTTGTTCCGTTTTTATTATTCTCGATGTTGGGTTTATTTATGTGGCTGGTTGCCCAAAAGGATGCTGCAACCATACCAACAGCAGATGCAACCGGTTTTATACTGCTCCTGTTAAACTTATTTGCACCCGTGCGACGTATATTAAAAGTTGAAAGCGTACTGTTACCCGGGCGCCTTAGCCTCGATAAGCTGGAACTTGCGTACCGTAAATTATCTGATATATTTACCGGGGATGCAAATGTTGCTGCAATATCTCAGCATCCGGCTGTGCAAAAAATAGTTTAAAGAAACGGTTACATCAGCTAATTTAAGGTTACTCATATCAGTACACACAAAATGATGAAGATAGCAGAAACGAACCTGATTGCAGGGTTAAAACAGGCAGATATAAACAGACCGGTACAGGAATTATACAAGAACCACTTTGAATCTGTAACCTATTATCTGCAATCGCTTGGTGGCAATCAGGAAGATGCGGCAGATGTTTTTCAGGAATCCATTCTCATTTTTATTGAGCAGGTACGGGCTGATAAGTTCAGGGGTGAAAGCAGTGTGAATACCTACTTAACCGGTATTGCCCGTAATGTAATGCTAAATGAAATAAGAAGTAAGACCCGCCGAAACGTTCGGGAAGAGCAATATGCAGCAGCAGAAAACGAAGAACCTGTTGACGAAGTTCTGCATCGCATGTTCAGTAAAGAGAACAGCACCAGATTAGCCCGGTTATTTGATGCTGTTGGCGATTCGTGTAAAAAAATACTGAAGGGGTTTTATTTCGATGATTTATCCATGCGGGAATTATTGCAGTATACAAAGTATGAAAACGAGCAGGTACTCCGAAACAAGAAAAGCAAATGCATGAAATTTTTAAAAGATCTTATCTCATCCAGTAAAGAGTTAAATGAAACCTTAAAAAGCTATCTTAAATATGTTAAGTAATACACAAACAGATAAGTTATTAGACGATTGTATGAACGGCATTATTACTTCGGCGCAATTAACAGCGCAGCTTTCTGCTGACAGTAATGAAGTTGCTGATAAATTAATGAATGAGCACCTGGTTGCAGTAACAGCTGTTCAGCAATACAGTCTTTTAAAACAGGTTGAGCAAATACATCAGTTGTATGCACCTGCAAAAGCAAAAACAGTTGTTCATCCAATGTTTACATTAAAACGGGTGATGCGTATAGCCGCAGTATTTCTTTTAGCGCTCAGTACCTGGCTTTTTTATGAGTACAGCACTAATACATACAACCGGCTTTATAATGATCTGTTTACGGCTTATAGTGTAAATGAAGTACGTGGTAATGAGTCAGGACAAATAAATGCCCTGGTAGATGCCTACCGTTCAGGCCAATACAGTAAATCCGCAGCGTTGTTTGCAACTGTAGAAAACCCAACCAGCCGGGATTTATTTTTTACTGCCATGAGTTATCTCAGGTTAAGCAAGCCGGCGGATGCAGTGCCGCTTTTCAATAAAATTTATGCATACAATAAACTTCAGGGCGAAGGTTTATATGAAGATGAAACTGATTATTATCTGGCATTAACCTGGTTAAAGCTGAACGATAAACAAAAAGCGATTGAATTATTCGAAAAAATTAAAGCCGACAAAGAACATACATATAACAAAACCATTCCCTCTTCAGCAATTTTTAAAATTAAATGGTTCGCTCATTAAAAGATGTTCACTTAAAATCTGTTCATATACATCGTATTGAAAAACCATACATCTGTTTTACTTCCGGTTAAAAGGCTTTATTTTAAATAAAGCCTTTTTGTATTGTATTATCAGAACAATACTAATAAAGGCTGTACCGATGAATAAAAAGAAAGAAATACCCGGTTTGTTTTTTTGAGTTTGCAGTTGCACATCACCAATATAAATAAACTGCCCCCAGTATGCCGGAGATTTAAATCTTGGATCAATTTCTTTATTCGACAGTAAATCTTTTTTTGCAAGGTAAAGGGCCTGCTCTACCGTGAATTCCTTTTTTAAATAATCATGCATCTGCTGCATAAGAAAGGCTGTCGTCTGATCATCTGCTTTCCATAAAGAGCTAACTATACCGCTGCTTCCTGCATACATAAAACCTCTGGCAAGGCTCAAAAGTCCTTCACCCTGCGATTGCATTCCGCTTCCTGTTTCACAGGCGCTTAGTATTACCAGAGGATTTTGATTAAACCGCATGGAATATAATTCGTGCAGATACAACCGGCTGCTTTCAATAACCTTTCCCTTTTGCGGATGAAACTGAATAAACGTGTTTCCGTTTAATGAGTCGTTTTCTTCTGCCTGTGCATGGGTGGCCAAATGTATAAGTGAGCAATTGCGTGCATGTTGCAGAAAATGTTCTTTGCTGGCCTCGCTGTTTTGTACAACAGTTCCCTGCAGAGATTGTATTTCTTCATTTGAGTGGATTAATGCAGGCAGAAATTGATGATTGACACGGAATGCTGCGTCTGCAAATGGAGCAGATGCATATGTTTGCCGGTTAACAGACCGGATTTGTTTTTTTTGTAACAGTAATGTAAACGAATAGTGGTACGAAATAATTTTTTCCTGCACCAGGTATATTCGCTCATCGGTATCGGTAATCAATGTTTCAAAAGGAATTGCATGTAATGGCCCGTCTGGTAAAATAATCCAGTGTTTTTTTTCATTAATAAAGGCCGGCAGTTCCTGTTGTATAAACCGGTGAAGCTTCGCAGATAAAGCATATCCGCTGAAACGTGTCCCTTCTTTTGGGTTGTGTAAAGCAGCCCTGTATTGAGTAAAAGATGTATTGATATCTGTTGTAACAGCTATACTAAAAACTTTTGCATCTTCCTTACCAACTGCAAGGCATATCAGTAATGAATCAACCCATATATATTGCAATACTGCCACATCATTGTTTAATTGCTCCTGTATTTTTTTCAGGTTGGTGAGCAGTCCGGCAGAAGGATTTTGCAGAGCAGTGTATGAAGGATAGTTCTCGTATTCTTTTTGCAGACGTGACAGTTTTATCTGAAGCTCTGTAATACGCTTTTTAATCAGACTGACCTGATCATTACTAATTGTGTTATTTAATCTGGTTGTAAACACAGCCAGTAATTGTTTCAGATCTGTTTCCTGCTGCAACAACGAATCGGGCAATAATCCACTTAATTTCACTGCAGACTGTACCTGGTTGCGATGCAGGATATTGCCTTTGTAACTTTCTGTAATAAATAAAAAATCGTTCAGGTATTGCTGCTGTTGTTGATCATGGTATAGTAAAACCGCATTTTGTGCTGCCTGTTTATACAGAGCTTCAGATGTTTCATTAAAGAACATGGTGGCTTCATCATTATCAAAATTACTTTTGATATAGTTTGCAGTACGAATGCTGAGTAACCGGGTTTGTAAACTGTTTTTTAACCAGCGAATGTCCTTTGTTTTGCGGTAACGTTCGTCCAGCAACATTGCTTTTTGTTCCAGCACCTGGAAAAAAGTAATGGGTGATATTACTTCTGTTTCATTGTCAGGCAGGCTTTCTGCGTGATTGCCAGAAAATGAAAAATGCAGTTCCTGAAGTGCCATATTACACCAGGTCATTGCTTCATTGGCTAAACCCTGTTGCTGTGCAAGCTGTGAACGATATAAATAGCTGGTGGATTTGTCTTTGTTTTTTCCTGAAGCAGGTAATTGTTTAAACACAGCAATTGCAGAGTCAAAAACCTGTTCTGCCTGTTGAAGCTTTCCCTGCTTTTGGAAAATGCGGCCTTTCTCATTCAGTAGCCTTGCGTATGCAGTGGACGTTTGATACGGTACTTTTTGGAGATAGAAAAAAGCACTGTCATATTGTTGCAGATAATAAAATGTATGCCCGATGTTTTGATACAGGCTTTCTCGTAACTGATCATACTGTAACAAAGAGCGGTACCGTTGAAGAGCTTGGTAGTAATCGCCGAGCCTTGAATAACAACCGGCGATATTATTTTTAAAACTCACAAGCGATTCATGATAACTGTCATCTGCCGGAGAAAGACGATCGGCCGCCAGTTGAAAATAGTTAATGGCCTGCCGGTAATTGGCGGCTTCAAAATAAATAATGCCAAGTGAGTTGTAGAGAATTGGCAAGTCAATCAGATCTGTTTTATCAGTTGCCAGCCGTGATGCATATTCAAAATAAAAACGGGCACTGTCAATTTCGCTGATGGAATATCGTGCAGAACCGAGATACAAGGCTGCCTGGTATAAATAGCCTGTATCATTTTTTTGTTTCGCCAGTTGTAAAGCTGTATGATAAAAAGGAATGGATGCAGGAAATCGTTGTTGACCCTGGTAAATATTGCCTGTTTTAATATGGCAATCAATTAAAACAGACGAAAGCGATGCATTGCTTTTTACTGCAGCAATGGTTTTTTGATAATAGACAATAGCAAGGCTATCCGTTTCAACTGTAGGATCATCCAGATTGTAATAAGCATTGGCCTCTTTATAAAACGTAGTATAATCAACAGGAAGTTGCTGCAGCCATGAGCCGGTGGGTAGCAAACAGAACAGGGAAGTGATGATGACTAAATACTTCATTCGAATGCCAAGTAACAAAAAATCTGTCCATCGGTTGAAAAAAAATGACTTCATCAAATAGCTCCAACAATAATCAGGATAGGAGGGCGCTTTGGTTTCAGGTAACTCTGGAACTCCATAGTACCGGTGAGCCGGCCATTCACTTCTGCTGCCTGGTTGCGACGGTTATTCAGTTCATTTAACAGTTGTTGAGGAATGTCGTTCACGGTTCGGAAATAATGTATCTGCAACTGAATTTTTTGGAGTGCTTTGTTGCTCGCATCGGCCAAACGATAATACATCAGTAAATCTTTTCGTGTGCCGTTGGCTGGTGTTCCCGATCCAAACAAACCGGCCCTGAAAGATGCTTCCAGATCAATGGTTCCTGTTTTTGGGTTAACTAATAATTTATCCTGGATAACCCCGGGAATATCATCATTACCGTCGTTATCAAGATCTGTTTCATCAAACACACAACGTTGATCTTCTTCCACATCATCATCATCATCCGGACAGGGGAGCAATAACTCCGGCCTTGCATTGTAAATAGGAAAGGCCGTATCGTAAGTATCTGGTGTTGCACCAAGATCGTAAATACCGTCAGCATAATCAATCCCTGAAATCACAAGTTTAACACTGTCAATAGCTAAGCCTTGCTGATTAACTGCAAATACTTTGTAGCGTAAACCTGATTCACTTTTACTGATATTTATACGTCCCGTAACAGAGTCAATGGAAAGTCCTCCCGGAATAGCTTTGTATACAGTTGTTTCTATTGGTCTTGAAACAACAGGTGCAAACTTATCTGCCGTAAGTTGATGGTTGTAAAACAGGGTATCACCATAAGACAGTTTGCCCGTTTGCTGCTGTGTTGCAGGGTTACCTGCATCAGGGTTGCTGTTTATTTTTTGGCATGCGTTTATAAAATTCACCAGTACAATCAGCCATGCCGCTCTGTTTTTATACTTCAACATAAGGTTTTTAACTTGTTAGTGTTTGCTGATGTTTCAGATGTAACCATTTTAACTGAAAAAAGTTTGATTCATCCTCATTACCGGAGGATGATGTACATGAAAACTTCCTCTTTCCTGTGTAACCCACGTTGCAAAAATCTTGCTGAAAATTGATTTTCTTATTAAATCTATTAAAATACTGTGAGCTGTGGTTACATCAACTTGTTGAACGGTTACAAACTATCACAATAAACAGAATAGCATGAAACAACAATTTTTTTCTTCTGCAAAAACTCTATTGCTGTCTGCGGGTTTGTTATTTCTGGGAAATGGTTGCGAAACCCTGACGAATCAGGAACTGGTAAATGCCGTTTCAGATAATACAGCCGGCGACACTGCGGTACAATCCGTCTCTCTTGTAATTGATGAAGAAAGTATTGACAATGGTAATAAGCCAAACAACTTTTCAGAGGTTGATGTGAACGATCAGATTGCAAGAATTGGTCAGCGACAGATACTTCAATATTTTAAAGACAATGTTGGTAAAACCATTACACTGTATACAGGTGAAGTAGGTGATGAAGGATGGCATGCACTAAAAACTATTCCGGATTCATGGAAAACTGCAGGTCCAACAGCAAACGGTACACGTAATTTTCTGTTGGCAGGTCCCGGACTTGGCAGTGGCAACGACCCTGAAAAGTATTTAGATAAAATTCCTGATGTAACACCCCTGCGTGCAACCGGATTAAAAATGCTGATTGGTAAAACCGTGTTTGCAGTAGTGTATGACAGTGATGTTTCCATCAACTATTCACCATTGAACGGCAGTTTAAAAGGCGATAATCTTGGTATTGTTGCATTTGATGTGATAGAAGTGAAAAAACGTACCGATGGGTCAAGCGGATCATTACCTGCCGTAACTGTTCGTATTCGTGATGGCGCACAGGCAAGCGCAGCTGTATTAAAATTGTTCAGTAACGCACCTGTTCCCCGTTCTTCTTCTGAACCCTATGATATTAATCCACCTGCTTCTGCACCAGCAGCTGTATTCGTGGATGCACAGTAAGCTTCGTTTATATCCTGAAAAAAGCCGAAAGATTTTTCTTTCGGCTTTTTTCAGGACTATTCACATCATCATTTTATTTTAATCGCAGTGATGATAATTGATCCACTCGCCAATTCGTCCTGCCGCCGCCGCTGCAGCACTGTTACTGTAATTGCGCAGATTAGAAGTTGTGAGTTTAGGTAAAGTGCTGAGCCAGTTTTCAACAATGCTTACATCTGCCCATACTGTTGCTGCAGGTAATACAGTGTTGCCACTCAGTTTAATAGCGGCCACCTGTAAAAATCCTTTTTTAGTATCAGCAATACCACCTGCATTACTTGCATTCCAGATCGCTTTTCCTTCAGCCTGTGTATAATGATGCCCGCCAATGGTTACATTTCCTGCGGCGGCTGCATTTACATCGGGCCATACTAATCCGGGCTTTGCAAACCAATAACCCTGACTTAAACTGCAACCTTCATCCGGTGCAACACATCCAAAACCGGCAAAACAAAACGAGCCACAACCCGTGTTTCCGCCAGATTTGTACCAAGCTGGAACAGCAGGATCTACCTGAAAATTCTGATTGACCGTTAAACGGTAATACGATTTTGCCGTGCCTGTTGTACCGAAATCAAATTTCAAAACCGGATTGGTAATGGAGCAACCGTTGATGTTAGGATTATTTAATGATGGATCTGGAGCAAAGCTGGGTGTAAAAGCAGTCCATGTTTGTGCATCTGCACTGTATGCACCGCTAATGACATGTTGTATGGTTGCACATTGCCCCAGTGAAATGGCCCAGTGACTTAAGTTTTGCAAGGTTCCGTTTGTTCCGTTGCCGGGGTTTGGATTGGCTACACTCCAGGTCCATGTCCAGGTGCCATTGTTATTATTTATTACTCCTTCCAGAATAACAGTATAAGGACCGGCGCAGGAGGCACTGGCTTCTACCGGGCCGGATAACTGGTTGTTAAAGGCTGAAAGAGACTGGTCATTAGCAGCCGGTGCCAGCAATTCTTCCTTTTTCTGATCGGGTGTTTTTTGGCAGGCTTGCCAAACAAACATTGAAAAAACAAACAACAATGAGTTTACAATGCGTGTCATAATTTTTAGATTTGGGTATCAATAAAAGAAGACTGGATTTTGAAGAAGAGAATCAGTGGATATAGGAGGGTTCGTAAAAATACTCTTTGTAACAGCTAACTGCAAGTCTCTTGCGATATTTATTTAAACTATATTCAAAATCGGCGTAACTCTCCTTGCAGTTTTTTTAATCATAGGAATAAAAATTTAACGACTTCTTTCTGCCGTGCTACCTGCAATCAGTTATTTTTAGAAAATGAACAACATGAATACAGCAAGTGAGATAAAATTTTTGGAAGGTCCGCAAAGCAGATGGCGTGAGTTTACGTTTGCATGGAAAGTGTTTATTGAGTTTATCCGTGGTTACAGAAGTTTATCTTTTGTCGGGCCCTGTGTTACTATCTTTGGCTCTGCCCGATATGAAGAAGACCATGAGTATTACAAACTCACGCAAAAAGTTGGTGCCGAAGTTGCCAAATTGGGTTTTACAGTTATGACAGGTGGCGGCCCCGGTTTAATGGAAGCCGCCAATCGTGGTGCAAAAGATGTTGGCGGAAGAAGTGTTGGTTGCAACATCGTGCTGCCTTTTGAACAGAAACCAAATCCTTATCTGGACCGTTGGGTGAACATCCGTTATTTCTTTGTACGTAAAACATTACTCATTAAATATTCCTATGCATTCATCTGTATGCCGGGTGGTTTTGGTACACTGGATGAGTTGTTTGAATCCATTACATTAATTCAAACCAAAAAGATCAAAGATTTTCCGGTGATTGTATTTGATAAAGCTTTTCATAAAGAAATGATGGATCATATTGAGCTGATGAAACAGAAAGGAACCATTTCGCCCGAAGATGATCAGTTATTTTTTGTGACCGACTCCGTTGAAGATGCCATGAAGGTATTAACAGAAAAAAGTATTAAACGGTTTGATCTGCGGCAGGAAACGCCCAAACCATTTGCCTGGCTATTTGAACGTAGAAAAAAGGTTTAATCTGCTGTCAGTCTTTTTTCCTGTTTACAAAATACACACCGGTAAAAATAAGTGCTGCAGCAATGAGTTTGTAAGGAGAGAGTTGTTCTTTAAAAAATAAAGCAGATACAATGGCGGAGAATACCGGTTGCAGGTAAATATAGGAACCAACTGCCCCCGCACTCAAATGCTGTAAACCATACACTGTAAAATAATAAGCAAGAAAGGTAGCGCCTATCACCACAAAGATGAGTGCTGCAATATGTGAAGTGCTGAACAACTGCCAGTCTACTGCTGCAAACTCCTGCCAGCAAAAAGGGAATATCATTAGAATACCAAAACTGAACACCCAACGAATAACATGTACAGGACTGTATTTCCGCATCAGTGGTTTTACCAACACAAAATAAAAGGCATAGGATACAGCATTGATGATAATCAGGAGATCGCCCAATAACATATTGCTGCCAATAACGGAGTTCTCTCTTGCAAGTATCAACAATACTGCACCGCAGATGGCCAGTGAAAGACCAAGGATTTTCAGCAAGGTTACTCTCTCAGTTTTTAAAACAAAAGCCAGCAATAAAATAAATACCGGTGTAACAAGAATGAGTAAAGCTCCATGTATGGGTGTTGTTAATGTAAGTCCTTTAATGAAGAGCAGTTGATTAATGGCCACTCCGGTTAATGCACACAACAAAAAACGGGGAATATCTTTTTTATCAATACCTGCTTTTGATGGTTTGAGCGAATACAGCATCCAGAATAAAAGAACTGCAACACTTACACGGATAAAGTTTAAACCAAAGGGTTGAATGTATGCAGGCGAAATATATTTTACTACACTGAAGTTGATTCCGAACAACAGGTTGGTGGCCAATACGGCCCAATGCGCTTTTTTTGTTTGCAGTGCAGTCAATAGTCAATGAAAGCGGCAAAGTTATCAGGAAATGAAGTAGATCAGCTATTTGCTCTTGAGTAATTCATCCATTACCTGTTGATACCAATTAAAGTCAACATCGGTAAATGGTTGCTCATACGAAAACGATTGAGCTGTTTGTAATGCAGTTTCAACATCAAACTGATCTTGTTGAAGAGTTGGAAATAATTGTTGCTCCTGCATATGTGCTGCCAGATATTCCTGTTCGGGTTGGCCAGGTGTTGGAATAAGTATGGCCTTCTTCTTTAGTCTGATTAAATCCATCAAGGTTGTATATCCGCTTCTGCACAGAATGATTTCAGATGATGCAATAGCCTGTTGCATTTGATGAGCAGGTAAATGCGTATGAACAGTTATATGATCAATCAATGGAAGAGTGGATGATTGTTGATGGGGTAACCCTCTTACAAATAACACCTTTCCTGTAAAGGTTTGCAGTTGATGATAGAGTGTTTGTTCAAGTATGGTTCGTTGCGGTTCCGGTCCGGAAAGCAAGACCATGAGATCATACATTGGTTCAACCGGCAAAACAGTTTCGAATCTGGATACAAGTCCTAAATAAGTTGGTTGAACAAGTTGTTTAAACGGATGAGACAATTCTCCTGCAAGATTTTTAGTTCCTTCAAGATCGGGTACCCACACCTTGTTGAAGGGTTTCATATAACGAGCATGGATCTGTTGTAACAAACCATTCAACCATTTTCCTTTACCTGAATGAATGAGCAATTGATGGGTGATATAAATGCTGTAGACTTTTTTGTGATAGAAACCCGGGCGGTTATCGCTGATGATAAAATCAAACTCTTCTTTCTTCAGCAATTCATTCAACCATTTATGTTCCTTGCGGATGTTGCCGATGATACCCGGCAATTGCAGGAGCATACTGCCAAACAGAGATGATCCGGAACTGTAGCGGATATTGTATCCGTCGAGTTGTTTAATTTCAAGATCGGGAAATTCCCTCGTTAATAAACTTGCGGGTGCTCCGCTTGTTGCCAGTACAACTTCACAACCTTTTTTCCGTAAATACCGAATAATGGGAATGCAACGTGTGGCATGGCCCAGACCCCAATCGAGCGGAGCCAGTAAAACCCGGGTCTTTTTTTGTGCATTCATTCAACAAATAACAATAATTGAGGTGAAAAATAGTTATTTTGTAAGTCACGTTTAAAACAAATATCCAATGACACCTGAAAATTTTATGAGATTCCTGATGCAGCGTTCAACCAAGTTTGGTTTTCTTTTGTTAATTGTATCAGTTCTGTTGATGTCGTCCGGTTGCAGCGCATCAAAAAAGAACAGTTGCGGATGCCCGAATAAAAAGGGGATGGTAGGGTACTAAAAAAGAAGCTGAAAAATGAAACATCGTCAACGAAGAGATTTATTGGTTCTGTTGAATAACGAACACCGGAGCCAGCAGGCTATTGATCATGAAGTGGAGTGGCTGCACGATGTATTATTTCATGTAGAAGAGCTGGAGAATTTCTGTAAAGCACATGAGGTGCTGGATGTTAACCGGTTTAAAGTGATAAACAATATTCCTAAAATCCGCCGGATCGTTTTACGAAAAGAAATAAAGCCGTTTGAATTTATCAGTAATAAGAATTAAATCCCGCTTTTAAGCGGGAGTTTTTACTACTTAGCTACAATAAGTTTTTGCGAAATAACCTTGTTTTTTGTTCGTATAGAAACATGATACAAGCCTGGGACAAGTTTTGAAAGGCTGATCTGTTCATTGATAACTGATGTGTTTGCTACAGTTTTACTGTAAACTTCTCTGCCTGTAAGATCATAAATTTTTATGAAAGTAAATTCCTCCGTTTTGTCGAAACGATATTCAATGGAAATATTATTCACTGTTGGATTAGGGAATATTTTCATATTCCCTAAAGACGGTCTGTTAATTTGTTGCTTTGCCTTTTGAATATCGAATTTTTTATAAGATGGTAAAGGAATATTTTTTAGTATTTCTGTTATATCAGGTGTTTCATATTCCGACGTTTTAATAGCAGTGCTATCTGATAAACGGTAAGCATTGTTATTAATAAAACATGGGGCAGGTGTTATACTGGTATTAAATACAGCACCAGGCTGCACTTCAAAACCTGGGTTTAGGTTAACCGATTGCCCGGCCTGAAATGTAAAGTTTGCCCCTGGCATTACACGTATAATACCATTTGTATTCGTTGTAGTTTGTGAAGTTAGGGTAATTAGGTTTTCTTGTTGATAAAGATTCGCAGGAAAGAGGTTGAAAATATTATTTACTGATTCTGCTGCGTTCAAATTTATTTGTGGTTGACAATTTATTTGACGGCCAGGAATTCCTGTTTGATCTATCCAGAATCTATTTGGCGGATTTAAAGTGTTTTTAATAATTTGTCCTTTATAGTTATCCGCAAATTTCCCATAATGACTTATACCAACATCAATAAAAGCACATGTATGATCAAAAGGAAAATTTGCAGATAATGTTCCCATATATCTGTTTGCTTGATTATTACTCATAAACCCTGTAAACAGTCCGCTTCCTGATGAACCACGCTCAGTTTTTCCGTAGTTAAAATTTGCTTGGTACTTATTTGTTAATGGAGCTTGAATAAAATTGCAAACAACTGATGTTACCCATCTTCTTCTCCAAATCCATCCGAAAAGAAAGTCAATTAAAGTTGTAACAGTTTGACATGCAACTACAGGCGGAACATTGCCATAGAAACTACTAACTCCAGATATTTTTTTTATAGTTCCTCCAGGATGATGAATACCGCTGAATGGGACTTTACTACTTATACCCAATCCTTGGGGATCCCAACCTGCAAAATATACATTAAAGTGAGCTGGGATGGGGGGGCCTAAAATTTCACATAAAGCAAAATCACCATAAGCACAAACTATCCTGTCAACCAATCTTACCTGCCTCTGGATTTGATATTGATTGCCTGAACTATTTTGAGCAAAAACTAAATTATTTTGATTTGGACTTTGATAATTGAATGTCAAGGTCATTAACTCCTGATTAAAGTTAATATCGTTGCCACCGCAACTATTCCCTGTTCTAAAACAATGCCATGCGGTAACAAAATATTGACCGAGATCATTTTGGCCTGTATTTCTATTTATTAATGTACCTGTACATTGCCCAGCTGAACTGCTAAATCTAAAAGTTGCTCTCTTTATATCATTTCGATAGGTTTCTTCTTGCAGTGCATTTACATTAATATGACAGTTTAACTCAGGAAGAATATCTGGCTGGACAAATGTATATTGAGCTTCCGTAAACTTTGAAAGGGATAAAAATAAAAGCAAGAGTTTATAGCGGCAATTCATAATTAATTTATTTTATACTTAATTAAATTATATGTAGCAAACGGTATAATATTATGAGCATGCCAGCCAACCAACCCTATATTTTTAGCAAAAAAATATTTATCAGGATATGGTCCGTTTAAAACCAAAACATCTTTATAGACTGTATTATTTAAAATAACTGAATCTATAAACTTATCAGGATCATTTTTATACTTATCGTTATCAGGGAAAGAATAAACAGCGCTATTGTTTATAGTGCCTTGTAAAGAATAAAATGTTTGAAGGATAAATTGAATTTCGTCAAATTGAGTTGAATTTATTAAAACAACAGTAGTGTCACCTGAATTTCTTCTTCTAAATTCTTTTTCTATTAATTTAAAAATCCTGGATGAATCTGAAACACAGTTTTTAAATCTGTGGCTAATTGATGCTTGAAAGTCTTTTATATATATGCTGTCGGTTTTAGTTCCGGTATTATTTTGATAAACCCACCAGTTTCCCGGCTTAAAAGAATTAAAATAAACCATAACAGGACTGTTCTCTATTTGAACATTATCTGGAGAAAGACATGGTTTTCTGCAAGAGTTATAGATTGCAAAAACACTAATCAATAAGAAAATGCTTATGTTTCCACTCATGATCAAAAAATTTGAATGGAATTAAAAATTTGATCTTTATAAGAGTGTAAATCCCATAACAATTCTTCCGGGCCCGAAACTGTAAAACACAAAAACTTACTGTTCCAATAAAAATAGCGGGTAAATGAATAATAGAAACCCTCAACATTGCCTGCCTGGTTAGGATGCCTGATAACAAGCTGCCTACCCCGTATATAGCAGGGAGAATAATCACTTGGTTCATATCCCTCAATTGTACCTTGGGTAAAATATTGATTCATCTGAGCATATTGAGTAAACACAATATCAATTGAATCAACATAGCAAGGATCGCCCATTGATAATGAGCTATTAGGACTCGTTTGGCTTCTATTACTTAGAAATAGTTGGAATTCATCATTGCCATAAACGGCAGTACTATCAATAAAGTTTACTTGAAACGAAACTGTACTATCATGCAAATAAGAGAAATAGGAAACAAGACCAAGTGTATCTTTTGAGGATTGTTGCGATGGGAAAAGAAAATTGAAATTGCCTCTTGTACTATTAGTTGTAATCCAATTTGTTTGCCCAAAGGAGTAAGACATAATCAGTAACAGCATCAGTGTAGTTAGCAGCCCTTTTTTCATGTGTTAGTTTTTATTTGTCAGTCTTTTTTTCATTTCTCCAATTTCAACTTTTTGCTCTTCAAGTTTTTTATTCAGATCAAGAATATATAATGTTAGCTCCTCAATTTTGGCAAGCAATTTTGCGTCTGTTGCACCAAGGTCATTACCTTCTTTTACCATTTCTTCAGATGTTGGTATCCCGGGCAAGTGTTTGTGTTTATCAATATATTGTTGTAAGGTTTTCAGAGGCATTAAACTATATTTTTTGTCAAAGACATAATCACTCCAATCAGAACCTGTCCTTACTGCAACTTTAACCCTTTCAGTAAGAATGCCATTTTGAACATAAAGACGATAATTTCCAGGCGAAAGAATATTGCTTGAACCTCCAATAGGGCTATCTCCGATAATTAATTTGCCATCGTTTTGTAAACGCATTTTGATAGTATTTAAAACCGATGAATCGGATAGTGAGCCGCCATTACCTCCAGTAGAAGGGGTTACAGAAAAATATAGATGCCCTGCCACATTGCCAAAAATTGCTGCAGAACCATTGCTAGCTCCATCACCATAATATTCCCAGGGGGCTGTAGGGTTTAAAGTTGTTCTCGCAAAATTAAAACCTATATAACCATAGGTCCAATCTAAACTTGGGTTACCCCACAGTGACCCAATATTAATTCTATATGGACCAGATTTAACAGAACTAAACTCGCCATCTCTATATATAGGCAATGCAGAACTAGAAGCTCCCTGCCATTGTTGAGAAAAACCATAAACATTAAGAAAAAAGGCGACTAAGAATAATTTAAATTTCATCGTTGTATTTTTAAGCATTACTAAATGATTGTTTTATAAAATGCAACATTGCTAAATCACGTTTTCTGGAAACTAACTTATCAAGCATACTTGTAAACGGAAGTAAAATGTTCTCTATCAAAATAGAAACTTTTGTTAGAGGTTCTCCTTCCTTGCGGTTATTATTATTTAAAACCTTCCTAATTGCTCCACAAACAAGGTAACTGACATCAATATTTAAAAAAGTTGTTTGCTTTAGTCGAAACCCGTTTTCTGAAAAGAGTGCTGCATAATATTCAATAGGTCTTCCCAAATTACTATCATGACCTGTAATCGTTTTTTCTATTCTTTCATAAATATAAATATCAGATTTTGATATTCTGCAAATTTCTAATATTAATTTTTTTAAATTTTCTTCATCAACATTATGTTGAAGAACTGTAGCAGTAAAAACAATATCATAACTGTCAGAATTGAATGGCAATGAAGTTCCGTTAGTCTTTTTTAATTCAACTATAGGAGATGAAAGCAATTCTTTTGAAAGTTGGATCATTTTTTCTGAAATATCTGTACCAGATATCTTAGAAGGTTTTTTGTTTAAAAGATACTTTAAGTTACCTCCCGGGCCTGAACCAATCTCCAAAACACTTTTATCTTTAATATCCATTTCATCAAGGAGTGTTAGAAATTTATTCCTTTTATACCGATAAAAAGGCTCATCGTCTCCAGCAATTAGTTTAATGTCTTTTCGCTCACTAATATGTTTTGCAACTTCGTCCCAATAAGTTTCAGGGTTGTACTTTTTGGAGTTCATATATTTATTAAGAATTTAGACTGTGATAGTACACGGTTATTTTTTTATAAAAACTTCTCGCCTTTATTTCGTTTCACTTCTGCTACATACTCTTTAATTTCCTGCTCCTTTTCTTTTTTGCAGATGAGTAATACATCTTTGGTGTCCACTACAATAAAATCATCGAGTCCCTGTAGCAAGACCAGTTTTTTATCCTCGGCATGTACTACATTTTTGGTGGCATCAATGATCATGACATGTTTCCCTGCAACAGCATTTCCAAAATAATCTTTCTCCATGTTTTCATACGCACTGTTCCACGTACCTAAATCGCTCCATCCAAAAGAAGAAGGCATTACGTACACATTGTCGGCTTTTTCCATAATACCATAATCAATGGAAATATTGGTACACTGCGGATAAATTCGGTCAATAGCTTCCTGTTCCCGGGCTGTGTTGAAGAGCTCTTTTTCTGCCACAAATACTTCATGCATTTCGGGCAGAAATTTTTCAAATGCTTTGACGATGTTTTTTATTTTCCAGACGAAGATGCCGGCGTTCCATAAAAAATCGCCACTGCTTAAAAAGGTTTTAGCCAGTTCAAGATTGGGTTTTTCTGTAAAGGTTTTTACCTGATACACATTTTCTGCAACCGGTAATGGTTCGTGCTGTATGTATCCGTAGCCGGTATTGGCATAGGTTGGTTTAATACCAAGTGTAACCAGTGCATTAATTTCATTTACAAAACCAAACGCATCACTGCAAACTTTTGCAAAGGCTGGGGCATCCAGTATTAAATGATCAGCAGGTGCACAAATGAGCAAACCGTTTTCATTGAGCTGTTGTAATTTATACGAAACATATGCAATACAGGGTGCCGTGTTTTTGCGGGATGGTTCACACAAAATATTTTCAACCGGTAACTGCGGTAATTGCTCTTTTACAATATCTGCATATTCTGTAGAGGTAACCACATAAATATGTTCGTTTGGTATAAACTGTACATACCGGTCGTAAGTTGATTGAATGAGTGTGCGACCTGTATGGAGAATATCTAAAAACTGTTTTGGAAAACCGGTGCGGCTCATTGGCCAAAAGCGGCTACCGATACCGCCAGCCATAATGGCTACGTAATGATTTTTGTTCATAAGCCCCTATCCCCTAAAGGGGGACAAAACTTTTTAAAATGATAAACTATTGTAAACCCATACCCCCCTTTAGGGGTTGGGGGCTATATCAAACCTTCTTTAATTAAATCATGCAAATGTATCATTCCAAGGTATTGTTTGTTGTTAACAACTGCTAATTGACTGATATTATTTTTACGCATCATCTCCATTGCATCAATGGCCAATGCTTCTGCATCAATTGTTTTTGGATTCACCGTCATAATTTGTGTGGCAGAAACTTCATCAATTAAATTGTTCTTCTCCAGCATGCGTCTTAAATCACCATCTGTAATAATACCTAATAACTCACCTTGCTCATTAACCACGGCTGTTGCGCCCAATCGTTTCTTTGAAATTTCAACAATCACTTCTTTTAATGAAGCTGATGCAGAAACTTTTGGCTGCTCATTATGAAGATAGAGATCGGCCACACGCAGGTATAATTTTTTACCCAATGAACCTCCGGGATGAAACTTTGCAAAATCACTGCTCTTAAATCCACGCAGTTCCATCAACGCAACAGCTAATGCATCGCCCATCACCATTTGTGCGGTTGTACTACTGGTTGGTGCAAGATTATTTGGGCAGGCTTCCTGACTCACGGTTGTATTTAAAACGTAATCACTTTGCCGGGCTAAGTAAGAATCTGTATTACCAACCATCCCTACCAGCGGATTGCCAAAACTTTTAATCAGTTGTGCCAGTATTTTTATTTCAGGACTTTCACCGCTTTTACTGATGATCATCACCACATCAAAGTTCAGGATCATTCCCAGATCGCCGTGAATAGCATCAGCTGCATGTAAAAACATGGCAGGAGTTCCGGTAGAGTTTAACGTAGCAACAATCTTTTGCGCAATCACTGCACTTTTGCCAATACCGCTTACAATCAGGCGACCTTTGGCTTTTAGTATAATGCTGCAAATGGTATTAAAATCTTCGGTTAATAAAGCCGATAGACCATTCAATGCGTTGGCTTCCATCGCAATTGTCCGTTCAGCAACCTCTCTTGGATTGATATGATTTGTTTCATTCATTGGAGGGGCAAACCTACTTTAAATAAGCAGAAAAGAAAAGAGTGTATCTGCTTTCGCTGTAAAAAGCTCTTTCAGGATACAATTCCTCTCATCCATTTTTGTACAAATCTTCTCAGAAATTGGCTTATCTTCTCAAATTATGGTCTTTTTTAGCAAGTTTTTGCCGCATTCGGGCTCGTAAGATGACTCAGTTTTAGTAACTTCGTCCCCCTTCAGAAAAAGCGCTCTCTGCGCCTAACTGTTCAACTGCCTGCTGAGAAGTCCAGTTTGTAAAATCAAAGAGAGAAGGAAAAAAAAGTGATGACTACAGTAAAGAAAAAAGCCTCCAAAGTTGGGAGCAACATTTCGGAAAAAGTAAAAGAAACAGCCAAAAAACCTACCCGTAAAACCGAAGGGGCTGCAAAGAAATCAAACGGAAAAACTGTGAAGGCCGCTTCGCATTCGGTTGATTTGTACGCAGCACTGAATGAGCATTTTGGTTTTGATGCGTTTAAAGGAACTCAGGAAGCGGTGATCAATAACCTGCTCAATGGTAATGATACATTTGTGATTATGCCTACCGGTGGTGGTAAAAGTTTATGTTACCAGTTGCCTGCTTTGGTTAAAGAAGGTGTAGCCATTGTTGTAAGTCCGCTGATAGCGTTAATGAAAAATCAGGTTGATCTGGTACGCAGCTACAGCAGTAAAGATGATGTGGCGCATTTTCTCAACTCAACTTTAACCAAGAAAGAAATAAAAGAAGTGCATGATGATTTGCTTACCGGCAAAACCAAAATGCTGTACGTTGCTCCTGAAACGTTAACCAAGCAGGAAAATCTTGAATTCTTCAGCGATCTCAATATTTCTTTTTTTGCAGTGGATGAAGCCCATTGTATCAGTGAGTGGGGGCATGATTTCAGACCGGAGTACAGACGTTTGAAAGAAATGATGGACCAGATCAATCCCAACATTCCCATCATTGCATTAACAGCTACTGCTACACCAAAAGTGCAGAGTGATATTGTAAAGAACCTTGGTTTACGCAACCCCGATATTTTTATTTCATCGTTTAACCGGGGTAATCTGTATTACGAAATTCAACCCAAGATCAAAAAAGATCAAACGGTTAAAAATATTGTTCGTTTTATTTCTCAGAACAAAGGCAAGAGTGGAATTATTTATACACTCAACCGCAGAACAACAGAAGAGTTGGCGGATATGCTGATGGCTAATGGTATTAAAGCTGTTGCTTATCATGCAGGGTTCGATGGAAAAGTAAGAGCCGATAAACAGGATCAGTTTTTAAATGAAGATGTACAGGTTATTGTTGCCACCATTGCGTTTGGAATGGGTATTGATAAACCCGATATCCGTTTTGTGATCCATTATAATATTCCCAAGAGCATTGAAAACTATTACCAGGAAACAGGAAGGGCCGGCCGTGATGGAATGGAAGGGAAATGCATTCTTTATTATTCGCATAAAGATGTAAGTAAGCTTGAACATTTGATGCGAGACAAACCGTTGAGCGAACGTGAAGTAACTGCACAAATGATACAGGAAACTGTTGCGTTTGCAGAAAGCTCTGTTTGCCGCCGTAAAATATTGCTTCATTATTTTGGCGAAGAATATCAACAGGAAAATTGTGGTAACTGTGATAACTGTCTGCATCCAAAAGAAAAAATGGAAGCAAAAGACGAAGCGGTGATGGTATTAAAAACGGTGAAAGCTTTGGATGGACGTTTTGCTGCTGAGTATGTGATACCGGTGATCACAGGAAGATTAACTCCGCAGATACAGATGTACCGTCATGATCAGTTATCGGAGTTTGGAATAGGTAAAGAAAGAGATGTCCATTTCTGGAATTCATTGATCAGACAAATGTTGCTGAATGGATTGATTCAAAAAGATATTGAAGAATATGGTTTGCTGAAAATGACGAAGGAAGGAGAAACATTTGTGAAGAAACCAAAATCATTTAAAATTGCTTTGAACAATTTATACGAAGAGGCGAATGAAGATGATGAAGAAACTGCAGATGCCGGCAACACCGGTGCAGCAGCCGATGATAAGTTGTTTGATATGCTCAAAGATCTGAGGCAGAAAGAAGCAAAGAAAAAAGGGTTACCACCTTTTGTGATTTTCCTGGAGAATTCTTTGCAGGATATGGCTACCATCTATCCAACCACATTGGAAGAGTTGGAAAAATGCCAGGGTGTAAGCAAGGGTAAGGCCATCCGTTACGGCAAACCGTTTGTTGATATTATTTCGAAGTATGTAGAAGAGAATGAAATTGAAAAGCCCGATGAATTTGTGATGAAGAGTGTGGTGAATAAAAGCGGCAACAAAGTCTTTTTAATTCAGAATGTAGATAAACGCATACCGTTAGAAACCATTGCTAAAAACAAGGGCTGGCGTATGGATGAGATGCTGGAAGAAATGGAAACCATTGCTGCCAGCGGCACCAAGCTCCGGTTGGATTATGCAATTGATGAATGGCTGGATGAATATGAGCAGGAAGAAATCATTGATTATTTTAAAACCTGCAGTACCAGCGATTTAAAAATTGCGCAGCAGGAACTGGAAGATGGCGGTTACAGCTGGGAGCAGCTGAAAATTATGCGGATCAAGTTTTTGAGCGAGTTTGGAATGTAAGCCGGAGGCAAGAACCAAAGTACAAGGCACAGGATGGGGAGAGCCAAGTTATAAAAGTTCTGTGCGAATCTGTGTTATCAGTGCGCCACAATGGAATTTGAAATAATGGGTCAAAGATTTCGATATTAAAGCTCATTCTTCTATATTTGCAGCCCCAACGACGTTAAAATTCTGTTGGGAAACCCGAAGCACAAAAACGAAGGATAGGCTTCCACTTACCGGAGTGATGTGTTTCAGGAACCCCTCCTACGCTATCACCGGCACTAAAGTTTTGGTGATCATGTTAAAGCTATGGAGGACAAAGGTGCGGTAGCTCAGTCGGTAGAGCAAAGGACTGAAAATCCTTGTGTCGCCGGTTCGATCCCGGCCCACACCACATAAAAGCCCCCCGATTTATCGGGGGGCTTTTTTAGGACTAGTCAAAAACGATTTGATTAAGCTCCTTTACAAATCATTAATCACTTTATACTTCGGCACTAATGCTTTCATCACCAGCCAGGCAATTAAATATGCAACCGCACAAATGGCAAACATGATGCTGTAAGAAGTAGTCATCTGTGCCAGCACCAATGGTTTTTGTACTTGCAGTAATTGTTCAAACGAAGCGGCATCAACAACTTTTAATTGATCTACTACTTCTTTTGAAAGACCGCTTAATTCTGATTTATCCAGATTGATGGTATCGCCATATTTATTCAGCAGCTTCATACCCTGTATCTTAGAAAGATAATCACCCAAGCCATCTGCTTTTGCTTTCACCCATGCTTCAGCAATACCCGCCGCTTTATACGTATCAAATAAATACCCACCAAGCTTCGACATAATAACACCTCCCAAACCGCCGGCCATACCGCCAATTCCTACCACTGATCCAATTGCTTTTTTTGGAAACATATCACTTACTGTAGTAAAAATATTGGCACTCCATGCCTGATGTGCCGATGCGCCAATACCAATTAATAATACAGGCACCCAAAAGCTGTAACCTCCAAGCGGCTGTGCTAACAATACAACTAATGGAATAGTTGCAATCAGGAACATGGCTTTCATGCGGCCATCATAAGGCGAGTAACCTTTCTTGAAATAATACACAGGGAACCAACCGCCACCAATACTGCCGAACATGGTCATGCTATATAGAACAGTGAGCGGAAGAGCAATTTCTAAGCTCGTCATTCCATATTGTGCTTTTAAGTATGCAGGTAACCAAAACAGGAAGAACCACCACACACCATCGGTCATGAACTTACCAAAAGTAAACGCCCAGGTTTGTTTATAACCCAACAGCTTTGTCCATGAAACTTTTTCAACTTTCGCATCTGTTGAAGCAACCTGATCTTCTTTATCGCTGTTGATATAATCAAACTCAGCTTTGCTTAAACGTTTTTGTTCAGTTGCTTTATCGTAGAAAACTAACCAAAAAACTAACCATAAAAACCCGGTTGCACCAATCAGCACAAACGCTGTTTCCCAACCCCAGTTTGCACCGATCCATGGAACGGTAAGCGGAGCAAGGATTGCACCTACATTTGCACCTGAATTAAAAATACCGGTTGCAAAAGAGCGTTCTTTTTTAGGAAAATATTCTGCCGTTGCTTTAATAGCTGCAGGAAAGTTACCGGCTTCTCCAAGCGCAAGCACAGCACGACCGATCATAAAACCAACAACAGAAACACTAACAGATGCCATCCCTAAAAAACCCAGCAGGGTAGCGGCTGACTGGCCAATTGGAATAGCCAATGCATGCAGAACAGCACCAATACTCCAGATAATGATGGCCCATGCATAACCTTTCTTTGTACCGAGTTTGTCAATAAACCTTCCGGCAAATAACATACTGATGGCATAGCCAAACTGAAATACTGCAGTGATGTTTGCATAATCACTGTTGCTCCAGTTGAAGCGTTCTGCCAATACAGGTTGTAATAAACTTAATACCTGCCTGTCGAGATAGTTCACCGTTGTAGCAAAAAATAATAGCGCACAAATCGTCCACCTGTATTTACCTATGGCTTGCTGCATGTTTGTTGTTTATTTTTATGAGAACAGAAGTTGCTTGATTTAGAACAAACGAATTTCAAATCCTGCACTTACTGTTTTCTTATTTTTTGTATAATCGTTAAAACGTCTTCTGTATTTTTTTGTAAAGCTGGGTAGTCCGCTTGTTCTAAAATTGTTTTACTGATGAGTTTACTGCCTAAACCTACTCCTGTAACACCTGCTTTAAACCAGCTGCTGATGCTTTGTTCAGTTGCATCTACACCACCTGTTACAACAAAATCAATTCCGTTGAACAAGGGCATGATGGCTTCTGCAAATGCCGGTTGCAATACATTGCCGGGAAAAAGCTTTACTAGTTTACACCCCGCCTGCTGTGCTACATGAATTTCAGTTACTGTCATACAACCGGGTATCCATAATACTTTATGCAAATAGGCAACATCACAAACAGCAGCGTCAAATATGGGGCTGATCAGAAAATCAGCACCTGCTTTTACAAACTTCTCTGCATCATCAGCAGTTTTAATGGTACCGATGCCTAACAATAAATCAGGCCATGATGCTTTTCTTTCTTTCAGCAATGCAGAAAAGTTTGCCAAGGCTTTTGTTCCACGATTTGTAAATTCAATACAACGGATACCTGCTGCATACAATGCTTTTGTAACCGCAGTACAAACAGTAAGATCATCATGGTAAAATAAAGGCAAGACACCTTGCTTTTTAATCTCTTGTTGTATGAATACTTCTCTTTCCATTGTATATTGTTGTTTAATCAGAAAAATCGTTCAGCTCTTTTCGTTACATCCTGTATACTTTGCTTTGTGGAATCGCCTGCTTCAAACAATTTTCCTACGGCAGCAGCTGCTGCAAAGTCAATGATGCGTTGTGTTGGATGCTGGTTCTGAAAACCATAAATCACGCCACCCATAAAACAATCACCACTTCCGGCTTTATCAACCACATTCGCTATATCATAATCACCGGACATCAGTATCTCTCCTTTGTGCTGCAGTAAAGCAAAGTACTCTTTTTCGAGACGATAGGTATAAGCGAATGTATGTGCTCCCGGATATTGTTTCTGTAACTGCTGCATACTTTCAGAAGCCGCTGTAATTAATTTATTTTTTGAGCAACCGGCACTTTCTTTGAGTGGAGATGCAATTCCCAGCAAGGTTTCAGTTGCCCATATATTTCCCATGATGAGTGTTGCATATTGTGTTAATTCCGGCATTACTTCAACCGGATTTTTTCCATATTTCCAAAGCCTGGAACGATAGTTCAGATCAACAGAAATAGTAAGACCCATTCTTTTTGCTGCTTCCAATCCTTCTTTGCAAACAGCAGCTACATTGCTGTTTAAAGCAGGGCTAATTGCACTGAAATGAAACCAGCAACAATTCTCCAATACTTCATCCCAATTAATCATGCCCGGTTGTAATGATGCAAAGGAAGAATGTGAACGGTCGTAAATCACAGCGGCATTTTTAAGATCTGCACCCTGAGGCAGATAATAGGTTCCAATGCGATCACCTGAAAGATGAATAGCTGATGTGTCAATATTTTTCTGCTCCAACTCTTCCATGATTTCTTTACTGAGGTAGTGATCAGGAAGAGCCGTACAGTATTTTACAGGTATTTGCCAAGAGGCCAATGCATGCGCTACATTCAGCTCTGCACCACCAATATATACAGGCATACTATTCTTCTGCATCCATTCTCTGTTTAAAGATGGACTTAGGCGCAACAATAATTCACCAAAGCAAAAAACCTTTTTCATATTTATTAAAACGCAGGCAACACTGATTGTGTGTTGATGCGCAGATTTACTTTTTATTACTTTAATGTTGCTACGGGTGCCGGGTCCATATCAGTATAAACTAAATTTTCACCAGCCATTCCCCAAATGAAACCATAGTTGGTGGTGCCGCAACCAAAGTGTGTACTCCATGGTGGAGAAATCACCGCTTCGTTGTTGGTCATCACCAGATGTCTTGTTTCCATTGGGTTGCCCATGAAATGAAATAAACGTTGTCCTTCCGGTAAATCGAAATACAAATACACTTCCATACGGCGTGTATGTGTGTGTGGCGGAATTGAATTCCATACACTACCCGGCGCAAGCACTGTTAAACCCATTACCAACTGACAGCTTTTTAAACCATCGAGGTGAATGTATTTATAAACCGTACGCTTGTTGGCTGTTTCAACTGCACCTAACTCAACCGGTGATGCCTGTTCTTTTGTAAACATTGCATTTGGATGAGTTGCATGTGCAGGTGATGATAATAAATAGAACACCGCAGGGTTTTTCTTTGATGCAGAACTAAAGCTTACTTTCTGTGTTCCTTTACCGAGATACAGACAGGAAAGTTTATTGAGTTCAAACTTCTTACCATCTGCTGTTACAGTTCCTTTACCACCAATGTTGATGATGCCGAGTTCTCTTCTTTCCAAAAAATACTCAGCTCTTAATTCAGGATGATTTGAAAGTGTAAGCGTTTTATTTGCAGGCACTGCCCCACCAACAATTACACGATCATAATGCGTATAAACTAATTTCAGTTGATCGGGTACCATCAACTCTTTCACCAAAAAATTATCGATGAGCTGTTGTGTATCGAAGCCTTTTGTTTCTTCCGGCCCCACAGCAAAACGTACTTCCATATCGCCATCCATGTAGGTATTGCTGTTATAATCTTTCAATTGAACTGCCGGAGCTTTTATTTTTTTTGTTGCCATAAAAAATATGTTTAACCGCCGTCAGGGTTTGCAACCGCTGACGGGGTAATGAAAATTAACGTGCCATCCATCCACCATCAACAAATAACACTGTACCGTTTACATAATCTGATGCTGATGATGCAAGGAAAGTAACCGGTCCTTTGAAATCATCAGGCACACCCCAACGACCAACAGGAATACGATCAAGAATTGTTTTGCTTCTGTCTGCATCTTCACGTAAAGCCTGTGTATTATTTGTTGCGATGTAACCTGGAGCAATACCATTTACACAAACACCTTTGCTTCCCCACTCGTTACCAAATGCACGAACCAAACCAGCAACTGCAGATTTCGTCGCAGTATAACCGGGCACATTGATACCACCCTGGAAACTTAACAATGAACACGTGAAAATAATTTTACCACCACCATTGTCGATCATGTGTTTACCAAACTCACGACCCAAAATAAATTGTGCATTGAGGTTGATGTCAACTACTTTATCCCAATATTCATCAGGATGTTCAGCAGCAGGTTTACGCATAATAATACCTGCGTTGTTCACAAGAATATCAATTTTATTTTCTGCTTTTACTTTATTGATGAACGCATAAAGTGCTTCACGGTTGCCAATATCAACACGGTGATAAGTGAACTTGCGGCCGGTTGCTTCAATGGCTGCTTTCACAGCTGAATAATCTTCCACAATAGAAGCACCGACAATATCTGCACCTGCTTCTGCCAATGCTGTTGCCATACCCATACCAAGACCGGTATCGCAACCGGTTACCAATGCTGTTTTGCCTGAAAGGTTAAAGAGATCCAATGTTTGCATGATTACCTCACCCTCGTTCCCTCTCACCTCATCCGCCCTTCGGGCACCTTCTCCTCAAGGAGAAGGGCAAAAGAAATGGAATTTGTTTTAAGGGAGGCCGGGCTTTTGTTTTATATGTTTAAAAAATAATGAACCATTCTTCTGCAGTAAATAAATTTAGCTGCCCACTTTGTTTACTGTTTCTGCTGCATCGAGATGCTGCAGGTTGAAATATTGTTTTGCGTTGTTGTAACAGATATCCTGTATGGTTTTACCTATCAATGCAATATCATTCGGTAATTCACCATTCTCCACTTCTTCACCATACATGTTACAAAGTATGCGACGGAAATATTCATGACGGGGGAAAGAGAGGAAGCTCCGGCTATCAGTCAACATGCCAACAAAGCGACTGAGTAAACCCATATTGCTGAGTGCATTGATCTGTTTGGTCATTCCATCTTTCTGATCGAGGAACCACCAACCGCTGCCCCATTGTACTTTACCTGCAACAGAACCATCATTGAAGTTTCCGATCATGGTTGCGAACAATTCATTATCGGCAGGATTCAGATTATAAATGATCGTCTTCGCCAGTTTATCATTACTGTCTAAACGGTTTAAGAATTTTGATAAAGCTCTTGCTTGAGAGAAATCACCGATGCTGTCCCAACCTGTATCAGGACCTAATTGCTGCAACATGCGACTGTTGTTATTACGCAATGCACCCAAATGAAATTGTTGCACCCAACCTTTTTCATGATCCCATTCAGCAAAGATCACCAGCATGGCACTCTTGAACTTTTTCTTTTCTTCTAATGTTAAGTTACCACCGCTGCGTACCTGTGCAAAAATGCCAACGATCTCTGTTTGTGTATAATCTTCTGCATAAATCTCTTCTAATCCATGATCTGATACTGCACAACCATTCGCTGCAAAATAATCATGACGCTTTTTCAATGCAGCCAAATAATCATTGAAGCTGCTGATAGAAGTATCAGCTGCTTTTTCCAATAAGGTGAGATAATTATTGAAGCTGATGGTATCATCCACATTCATTGCCTTATCAGGACGAAAAGCAGGATTCATTTTAGTGAAGCTGCCTTGCTGACGAAGTTGCTGATGGTATTTCAGATCATCAACCGGATCATCCGTTGTGCAGATGAGTTTTACATTCATCTGTTGCAATAAACCTTGTACACTATGCGATGCATTCTGCAATTGAGCAGTAGCGTCATCATAAATGCGTTTGGCACTATTTGCATTCAATACTTCGTGAATGTTGAAATAGCGTTGCAGTTCAAGATGCGTCCAGTGATATAATGGATTACGTAAGGTATAAGGAACAGTAGCTGCCCATTGTTCAAACTTTTCCCAATCGCTGGCATTACCGGTGATGAACTTTTCATTCACACCATTTGTACGCATGGCTCTCCATTTATAATGATCGCCATATAACCACACCTGCGTCAGGTTTTCGAAGTTGATATTATTCGCTACCTGCTCTGGCGGCAGGTGATTGTGATAATCAATGATAGGCATCTGCTTTGCAAACTCGTGGTAGAGTTGCTCTGCTGTTTTATTTTGCAATAAAAAGTTGTCGTCTAAAAACTTTTTCATTTAAAAAAATTGATTCGGTTAATTTTTATTTCTAAGGTTTCATTCGTCCGACGTGGGCGTCTGACGTGGCGTACCTCGTACTTACAAACTCACCCCACGTTTCCATGGAATGAAATCATCCTGGTTCAATATCACCGCTTTTGGTGTTACTTCGCCGCTTGCTGCCTTAATACAATATTCAAGAATGGCTTCACCCATTTCTTCAATTGTTTTTTCACCTTCAATCACCGGCCCGCAATCAATATCAATGATATCGTTCATGCGTTTGGTGAGATTACTGTTGGTTGAAACTTTAATGGTTGGACAAACAGGATTTCCTGTTGGTGTGCCAAGTCCTGTTGTAAACAAGATCAATGTAGCACCACTTGCAGCTTTACCAGTAGTTGCTTCCACATCATTACCGGGTGTGCAAACCAAACTCAAGCCTGGTTTTGTTGCAGGTTCCGTATAGTCCAATACATCAACCACCGGTGAAGAGCCGCCTTTCTTTGCAGCACCTGCACTTTTAATGGCATCAGTAATTAATCCATCTTTAATATTACCGGGCGAAGGATTCATATGAAAACCAGAACCAACTTTCAACGCCTGGTCGTTATAAGCTGTCATTAAGTGAATGAACTTCTCTGCACTTTCTTTTTCTTTTGTACGATCGATGAGCTCTTGTTCAACACCACATAACTCAGGAAACTCAGCCAATAATATTTTACCACCTAGTGCAACAACAAGATCTGATGCATAACCAACAGCAGGATTAGCAGAGATACCACTAAAGCCATCACTGCCACCACACTTCACACCAATACAAAGTTTATCGAGTGATGCAGGTTGACGTTCGAGTTTGTTGATCTCGATCAATCCTTCAAATGTTTTACGGATTGCTTCAGCAATTAATTGCTCTTCGCTCTGCGATTGCTGTTGTTCAAAAACATATAGCGGTTTATCAAAGTTGGCGTTTTGTTTTTTTAGATCATCTTTGAAATCCTGTACTTGCAAATTCTGACAACCTAAACTCAAAACCGTTACACCGCCAACGTTTGGATGATCAGCATAAGCGGCTAGTAATTTACTCAACACAGCAGCATCCTGGCGAATACCACCGCAGCCACCCTGGTGATTTAAAAACTTTATACCGTCAACATTTTTAAACGGACGAAGCCCCCTCCCCGAACTAAGTTCCTTCCCTCCGGGAACCCCCAAAGGGGGAGGAGCAAGACTCAGAGACTGTAAGTCTTCTCCATTTTTGTAAGCTTCCAGTAGCGATTTTGTATAGGCTTTATATTTTTCTGTTACTGCATAACCTAATTCGTTATGCATGGCTTCACGTATCACATCAAGATTTCTGTTCTCACAAAAAACTGTGGGGATGAACAGCCAGTAATTGGCAGTACCTACACGGCCATCGCTGCGCAGGTAACCATTAAATGTTTTTCCCTGAAACTTTGAAACATCAGGTGGCTGCCATTCGTAGTGCGAAGGACGGTATGCAAATGGAAGTGCGGCATGTTTCAGATTTTCTGTTGTCATCAATCCGCCAGCAGGAATAAGTTTTTGCGCCTTACCTACCAACACACCATACATAATGGCGTCATCACCCGGCTGCATTTCTTTTTCAAAGAATTTATGTTTTGCATTGATATCGTCCTGCAACACATACTCGTTACCCTGGAATGAAATGGTTTCTCCTTTTTTCAAATTGGTCAACGCAACAATGACGTTGTCCTTTGGATGTACTTTTAAAACTTTATGCTTCATTTGCCTCTCCTTCTCGAACTGCGTTCCTAACTTTCGCTTTGCTCAGTTACCTCTCCGGTAGAGAGGAAGCGGTTCTTTTGAATATGAATGATTTTTTAGTTCTTCCACTTCATCTGCATTTCACTATCTGGCTTTTAGTAAATACAGATGCTTCATTTTTATTTTGATGTTGCCTTTCAGCCTCCCCTACCGGGGGAGGTTGGAGGGGGCGTTATGCTTCATTACTCTCTACTTTATCTCTGTTTAACTGGTAATTTTTTACAGTGTTCAACACACCTTCTTCCATCATCGCATCTATATAAGAACTCACTGCAAATGCAAAACCGGGTAATTCTGAAAGATCATGTCCGAGTATCTGTTCATTCGCCAATGCCTTCTTCACTACATCTGATGGTTTATTGTTTTTCCATAGTTGATGGAAATAACCTGCGTGTTCATCCTGTATCGGGTAAACTACACCGTTAGCTTCACCATAGTAGGTGCCGCTTTCGCTATGCTCACACTTCATAAATAAAATATATGCTGCAAAACCCAATGCCATCGAACCGGGAACATACAGATCCTGTTCAAAATGTTTAAGCAGTAAAGGTATGTTACGCATGCGCATTTTATGTGAATAATTCAGCGTAATACTGATCCATTTATGATCGATAAACGGGTTGCGGAAACGGTCAATAACGTTACCGGAAAACTCACGTGCTTCCAGCACCGAAATTGTTTCATTGCTCACACAGGGCGCTATCTCATGATGCATGAGGTCATACACATATAAACCCATTGTTTTGTTTTCCATTGCTTCTTTTACAGTTTCAAAACCTGCAAGGAAAGCAATACCACAAGAGAATGTATGTGTGCCATTGAGTAAACGCAATTTCAGTTCACGCTGTTTATTAATATCATTTGTAATGACAACGCCTTCATCTGCTTTTGCAAAACTCAATACCTCTTTTACTTTTGGATTTGATGTTTCAATGGCCCACAAACTGTAAGGTTCACTCATGATCATTAGTTCGTCTGTGAAACCAAGTTTTGCTTCGGTTGCTTTTTGTTGTGCAACGGGAAGTTTGCCGGGCACAATACGATCGACCAAAGAATTGCAGAATGTATTTGCATTCTCCAGCCAATCGATAAATGCATAATCGAGGTTATTGAGATGCGCCAGTTCCATGACGATGGCCTGAAGCTTTGTTCCATTGTCAGTGATCAGTTCTGTTGGTACGATCACCATTCCTTTATTTGCATCGCCATTAAATGCTTTGTAACGTTCATGCAGGAAGGCAAGCAGTTTGCCCGGGAACGATATGGGCGGATTGTTAGTGATCTTATCTTCTTCCACCAACACAATTCCAACTTCTGTTGTATTAGAGATGATGATCTCCATTTCAGGATTAGAAGCACAATCCAATATCTGCTGCCATTGCGATTTTGCAGAAAGCACACGACTCACAGATGAGTTGATGATATACTCTTCAGTTATTTTTTGCTGACGAATACCGCTGATGCAATGTGTAAATAAACCATCCTGTACTTCATACGCATCAGTTCCACCACTGTCGGTTGATTTTACAATCACTACACGGCCATTGAAAATGCCTTTTTTATTTGCCTTGTCGATAAAGTAATCGGGCAAACCACGTAACAAAACACCTGTACCAAACTGAAGTACTTTTTCTGGCAATGCAAACAATGCATCTGCAGGAACAGACTGTATTGTGCCGTTTAATTTCGATAACGTTTCTTTTGATAACTGCATCTTGTGCTCACTTTAAATTTGTAACTGAACAGGAATGATCTTCTTGTTTGATGATCACAACCCTTCTAATTCTAAGGTTTCCATCTTTCACCAAACACCCATTGTGCATTGATCTTTTGAACCAATTCCTTACTGATATTATTTTTGAACCAGGTATAATCGCCTGCTTTCCGGTGACAATTGTAATAGTAGATCCGTTCGCCCCATTGAATGGTATTACTTGTTGCAACACGATAGATGGGCGCATCTTTCATGTTATCTGCAAACAAACAATTGATGAGATAAAACTGTGCATCACGATGATAGCGACCCAACAGAAATCCATCATAACCTTTGAATCTGCAATTCAACAAAACGGTTTTCGAATCTTCGTGTTTTGAACCATCATGCCATATTGCAGCAGAGCCGGTGTTGGCAATAAACTCACAGTTCTCTGCAAATGCCCAGCCACGTGGACAATAAAAATCAACACCACCTTCCATTACACAATCTTTAAAATACCACATGCCATTTTCAACTTCCCATGGACTGACTGTATCACCAGCATAAGCTTTGAAATAACAGTTGATGGCTTTTAATCTTGTACAGCCCATGGTTCGCAGTGCCATCTGGTGACCACCCTTTGTGATCGTTTTTTTCTTTGTCACCGTGTCAGCAGCACAGTCAACAACTCTGTCTTGTAAAAAATCAAAACCATAGCTGTTGCTAACGGTGAGGTTTTTCAATGTAATATCATTGGCGCCAACATTCATGGTGGCAACTCCCCAATCATCTATATGATCGCAGCGCCACTCATCTCTTGCAATGGCAGCTGTAATAACAGTTGTTGTTCTGTCTTCGCCTTCGAGTACGAGATTATTTTTCTTGATGAAGATCTTTTCTTTGTAGATACCCTTCTTAATATAGATCGATCTTATAACTGCTGATGAATCACTTAGACTGTTGATCGCTTCCTGTACTGTTGTATAATTTCCACTTCCATCCTGTGCAACTATTAATTTTGTTTGACTGTTTGCTGAAAAGCTGATCAGCAAAACAAGGATGAAACTTTTTATTATCGTCAGCTTCTTTCTCATTTCTTAACGGCCTGCTGCAGTAACCATTTCACCAGGTCTTCTGCCGCTTTATAGTTTTCAAAATCGGCAGGTAATAATTTCCGGTTATCGATGTATTCATTATAGATCCAGGGATCGCCAACTGCAAACACTGTTCCCTTGCCATATTTGGTAACGGCAACGATCACGGCATTGTCTTTTGTTACCAATGCTTTTGCCGGAGCTTTCACCGTCAGTTCACTGAGCTCTTTCAGGAACATTCTTTTTGTTGTTTTGAAAACGGGATTATTTGTGCCGGGCAATACTTCACCTTGTACATAGGTATCATTCTTCACCATGTTCAGACTGTTGTTGGTGAAGTTGATTCCAAATTTATTTGCAAGAAGATTTAAATGTGGCAGATCACAGTTGTTACTGTCGTTCGCCAATATCACCAACACGCCACCTGCGTTTACCCAATTGCTGATAGCAGTTACATCAGTTGCAGTAACATAATTGGGGTTTGGATTATCTCTTACATGATCGGGATCAACAATTACATAAACCGATGCTTTACTGAGATTGCCTGCAGTTGGCGCAACATCTAATGATTTAAGATTGGCACCGTAACGTTCAAAAATAGTTCCCAATGTATAATAACCGCCATGACTTCTTTCTTCCCATGTATAATGCCAGTAATTCATTTTATCACCTGCATCTTTCTTTTTTTCACTGTTAAACCAGCGGTCGAGAACAACTGTTTTTCCTTTGCCTATTGATTGTGTGGGTAACTGTTCCATTTCACCTGCAGCCAATAAAAAAGCACCAACACCTTTTGCATCGTTCACAATTACATCTTCACTCATGTAGTATGCAAAACTTCCATCACGGTAAGGTTTACCACCGAGGCCTGATACTTTTACAGTGCCATGTAAATTCGTTTGTCTGCCTGTCCCGCCGCTGGCGGGATTTTCTTCTTTGATGAAACGTTTTACAATTCCATCGTATCCTTTTTTTGCAATCGAAAGTTTAGCAGCAGGTAAATAACCTTTGCGAACACCTTTTGCAACTGCATATACAAATTGAGAAGAAGCAGATGCTTCAAAATAGTTTTTTTCTTTACCGGGACCATTGTAATTCATTACATCGTACCACAAACCTGTTGCTGGGTCCTGTTGTTTTTCGATGGCATTCACCAATCGGTTCAATATTGCAATGAGATCTTTACGTTTTGGATGATCAGCAGGGAAGTAGTCGAGTGCATCAACCAATGCATCAGCATACCAACCCATTGCCCTTGCCCAGAAATGTGGCGAAGTGCCTGTTGTTTTATTGGCCCATTGCTGTTCTTTACTTTCGTCCCATGCATGATAGAGTAACCCGCTTTGCGGGTCACGTGCATGTTGCTCCATCCAGATAAACTGATTGGCAATATCATTAAAGGCTGTGTCTTCGTGAAAGAGCATGGCATACTCAGCATAGAACGGAGCACCCATATACAAACCATCCAACCACATCTGGTTGGTGTAAATTTTCTTGTGCCAGAAACCACCTTCTTTTGTACGTGGATGTGTGCGTAACTGATCACGGAGATGCATAGCTGCTTTCTTGTATTTCTCTGCCCCGGTTATCCGATACAGCATTAACACCAGCTTGCCATTGTTTACATGATCGATGTTGTATTCTTCTGCTTCATATCCTTTAATTGTTCCATCGTTCTGTACAAAATAATCCATGCGGTTTTTGATGGAATTGTAATAAGCCACATTACCTGTACGCATCCAAAGGCTTTCAAAACCTTTCAACACCACGCCCATATCGTAGCTCCATTTGGTTCTGCTTCCGATGGGTAAACTGTCGGGCCAGATCTTATCAACTGTTGCAGCAACCTTCTCACTATACTTTATTTGAGCAGTTGACTGAAGCGTAATTGCAAGTAGTACTATTGTAATAAGTTTCTTCATGTTCCTTTTTTATATGCGTCGTTTATATCCTGGTCAATCTTACCATTTAATTTCTTTAACATCGGCTCCAAACTCAGTAAGCAACTTTTGTTTTGAATTTGCACCATTCGTATTTTTTATGGTGATGTTCTTTACACGATCGCCACTTACACGAAACAATATTTCGCTGCCGTCTTTGTAAGTGATTTTGTCAAATGAAATATTATCGCTGTTGAGAATATCTACTACCGGGTTTGTGTTGGCAGAAATGATCTGAATGTTTTTGAACGTAATATCACTTGCTTCCTGCACATCAATTCCTTTATCGGCCTGAATAACCATGTTCTCCAGTACAATATCCTTGATATGCATCTCCGGAAGTCCTCTCACAAAAATGCCTTTGGCAGCACCATTGCAATACACATTGCTGATATGAAAGTTTCTAAATACCGGTGTTGTTTCATCAACCGGTTTCACTTCCACTTTTGGTAATTCTCTTTTTTCGCCTAAGAGGGGAACAGGATCTTTCGCCATGTAATACATATCAAACAAAATGGCTTCGGCAGGAATATCTTTCATGTAGATGTCTTTAATGAAAATATTTTCTACCACGCCACCACGACCTCTTGTTGTTTTAAAACGCAAACCAATATCGGTACCGATAAATGTGCAATTGCTGATGTACATGTTTTTTGCGCCACCACTCATTTCACTTCCAATTACAAAACCACCATGCGATGCATACACTGTACAACCACGAATGATCACATTTTGTGTTGGCATGGCACGCTTGCGACCTTCTGCATCACGGCCACTCTTCATACACAATGCATCATCACCCACATCAAACACAGAATTTTCGATGAGTACATTGCTGCAGCTTTCTACATCAATGCCATCACCATTTTGTGCATACCAGGGGTTTTTTACAAAGATGTTGCGAACAGTTAAATGTTCACTCATTAACGGATGTAAACACCATGCTGCTGAGTTTTGAAAGGTTACACCCTCAAGTAAAATGTATTTACATTCGGTGATTAGCACCATATTAGGACGAAGAAAATCTTTGATGCTTTCGTAATAAGCAGCATCACGTTCAGGTTTAATCTCGCCGGGGTTTGCAGGTCCTTTGCTTGCTTTCATAAAAGCTTCAGAAGGATACCATGTTTTTTTATCATCACTTACCACGCCACCACTCCCAACTAATTTTTTCCATTGACCTGCAGTAAGTTTATCGCTTTTTACTGCACGCCATCCATCACCATTACCATCAACAATTCCTTTACCTGTAATAGCGATGTTTGTTACTCCGGTTGCAGAGATAGGAGATTGGTTACGCATCTGCGGCAGACCTTCCCAGTTTGCTTTTACTAATGGATATTGCGATTTATCTGCTGTAAACAATAACGTAGATCCTGTTGCTAAATGCAGATTCACATTACTCTTTAATACTATTGGACCAGTTAACCATAAACCTGCAGGAACCAATACCACACCACCACCTTTTTTATTACAGGCATCAATGGCATTGTTAATGGCTTTTGTGTTAAGTTTGTTACCATCGGCTACCGCACCAAACTTTTTAATGTTGATCGTATCCTTTTTGAATTTGGGAGCAATGATCACCGGCAACTTTGTATTGAATTGTGCAAAGGAGCAGATTGAAACGGCAACTAGAACTGATATAAGAATCGTTTTTTTCATTATAGCTGGAATCGTTAAAAGGTAGAAATGACGCTGGTTTCCGATTATGCAAGTTTACCCTTAAGCGCCAGCATATTCAAGCAAATAGAGGTGTTTATTTACGCAATCGTTATCGTGAACGCTCTCTTACAAATTTCAATCAGAATGAAGCATTTTCCGTCCTGTACCCGCCTGCTCAGGAAGTAAGTTTTACGGCTTGCCGTGCAATTAATTTCCAGCCGCCGTTTTGTTTTTGCCAAACCAACAAGATCTTTAAATGTACTTCTCCGGGTTTGTTATTATCGTTGGTTGTTCCATGTAATTCATGACGTACTATAGCAGTATTACCGCTAATGCTGATGGTTTGATTTTTTAGCTCCATTGTTACAAAATCAGATTGACCGCTGACAAACTTTTGAACAAATTCTGCTTTGCCTTCAACATGCCCGCCGGAATGGCCGTAACTGAGTTCATTGGCAGTAATTGCTTCCAGTGCTGTTTTTTCACCACTCAGCATGGCTTGCTTCAGTTGTTCAACCGCCGCAGCAACCTGGGCTTCTTTCTTTGACTGTGCAAAAACCATAGCCGCCAAGATGCTGAAAATGAATAGCAGGGAATATTTCCTGTAGTTGAAAGCCATTATAGGATCGTTTAAGTTTTTTAAAATCTGTTTGCCATTGGTACAAGATCGGTGAGCTCACTGATCTTCACCGGGCGTTTGAGCTGAATGCTTTTCCGTGCTGCAATGCCAATGAGTATGCTCATGGCTCCTTCTCTTGTTCCTGCCATTACATGATGCGGATTATCATTTGTATCAGTAAACATCCTGCGCTGCATACGGATATCGCCACCACCATGTCCGCCACGGATTTTTGCAGTGGTATATACTTCAAAGTCTTTACCAAAATTATCCCAGGCAAGTATTTCATTTGCTTCACCTGCAATAGCATCATCTGCATTGCTCATTTCAATGGCATGTCGTTTCTCCTCATCTACTTTTGTTTTTTGCAGGTAAGGAATATCTTCCCAGGTTTCGATTCTTCCTTTCATACCATTGAAAGCAATCTGCCAACCTTCGTAAGGAGAATAAGTGGTGAGGGAATAGTTCACTGTTACACCATTTGCATAGATGATCTGTGCACTCATCTTGTCATAAATATCAATATCGTTACTCCACACACAACCATCACGGATATAACCATCATGCTGTTCATTGTTGACATATAGATTTACATTGTGCTTATTAGCGGTAATGTCCCAATAGAATTTGCAATTGGGTTTGTGTTCGCAACCACGGCATTTTGTACCACGGAATGCATTGTTTTTACCGTAATGTTCAAGACTTCCGTAAGCCGATACTTCAACAGGTTCAGAATTTAACCACCAGTTGAGCAGATCGAAATGATGTGTTGCTTTGTGTACCCATAACGAACCACCTTTTGCCATGCGGCCATGCCAGCGACGGAAATAATCAGATCCATGATGCACATTCAGATACCAGTTAAAATCAACTGATGTAATTTTACCAACACGGTTAGCTGCCAGCAATTCTTTCAACTGCATGGCATGTACACTATGGCGATAGTTAAACGCTACAATTACTTTCTTTCCTGATTTTTTCTCAGCTTCTAAAATTCTCCGACACTTGTCTTCGTCGGTGGTCATTGGTTTTTCAGTAATAACATTAAAGCCTGCAGTTAGAGCTTTTACAATTATTTCATCATGTGTAGAATCAACTGTTGTAACAATTACATAATCTGCTTTGATCTGTTTCAGCATTTCATCTACGTTTATAAACGTAGGGCAACCTACTCCCATGTACTCTTTGCCGTATGCAAGGCGGCCGGGATTGATGTCACACAATCCCACAAATTCGCAGGCATCTTTAAATTGACTGACAATTTGTTTGCCCCACAAACTGGTACCACGTGAACCAGTGCCAACAAGAGCGAGTTTTAATTTAGTTGCTGAACCGGCAGCAATTGAAGAGAACGGATGCAGCATTAAGGATGCACCTGCAGCAGCAGTGTACTTTACAAATGATCTTCTTTCCATATGGCAATTTTAAAATTTTTAAAAACCAGCATCTTCCCTCATTCCCCCGTCCGAATGGCTTCAGCCGGGCGGGCTTCTCCCGTAGAGAAGGGACGGTTCTTCATGATTCTATTCAACAACACATCTTCCACATCATCATCAGTACAGCTTCAAACACTATTAAACATTTCAACAAGTGAGGGCTGTGTGTTGATGGCTTCACCCTTTGGGGGAAGTCGGAAGGGGGCTGCTAATTCTAAACCAATCAACATCTGCCACACCGGCATCGTTTGTTTTATTCTGCCGTGTAAAGAACAATCCCAGTTTTGCACCCACCCATCTACCGGGCTTTGCTGTTAACTTTTCGCCAATGGGTTTAAAGTTGCTGCCATCTTCACTGTAACTGAATTCGCACACAGCACCCTTCCACATTTTTACACGTAAATAAATATCCTTACTGTTTAGTTTTTCACCATCCTGTACTGTTTCCCTTTTGCCCCTGTCTGCTTCTTTGCAGGAGGCGAAGGAAATATAGTTGCCATCTTTCTTTTTGATGATGGAAACAGCAGCATAATCGGCACCCAACACAATGAAACCAAAACGTTCGCCTTCCCATTTTGGCTGAAAAGAAATTTTTGTGGTTGCTGTAAATTCATCGGCCGGGGTTTTTTGGCCGAGTATGTTTGGAAAGTTCCATGCCGATGAAACAGAATCTGCCTTTAGCACAGAATACATCCGTAAAAAACCATTGGGTGTTGGCATGGCCCAATATTGCAAAGGGTTTGCCTGCCACTGCCATTGTAAACCAAGTTTGGGTGAGTTGAATTCATCGCTATCGGCAACTGTTGCAACAGGATATATTTTACCCACATTTGGTTTTTTATGAACCATCACGGGCTCGCCTTTACCGTCTCCATCTTTATCTGCACCAATGATGGGCCAATCATTTTTCCATGTCATTGGTTGAAGATGCACAACACGACCATACGCATCTTTATCCTGGAAATGCAGGAACCAATCTTCACCTGTTTGTGTTGTTACCCATGCGCCTTGATGCGGACCGTTGACAGTAGTTGTTCCCTGGTCCATTACAACCTTGCGTTCATAAGGTCCATATACATTTTTTGAACGAAGCACCAACTGCCATCCCGTTGAAACACCACCGGCAGGAGCAAAGATGTAATAGTAACCATTGCGTTTGTAAAACTTCGGACCTTCAACCGTAGGGTCAGTATCTCTTCCATCAAATACCAATACAGGATCGCTGATGGTTTTGGTTCCTTCCTTGTTCATTTCTTTCACAACCAAAATTGATTTGATACCTGCACGACTCCCTGCATAAGCATGAGTGAGATAAACTTTCCCGTCATTATCCCATAGCGGACATGGATCGATCAAACCTTTTCCTGCTTCCACAAGAATCGGTTCGGTCCACGGGCCACTGATATTTTTTGATTTGGTTAGATAAATACCAAAATCTGGATCGGGATAGTAGATATAATATTCATTGTTGTAAAAACGGATCGATGGAGCCCATACACCACCACCATGTTGCACTGCAGAAAAATGATCGAACGGAGGTTGACGTTTTAATGCATGGCCAATCAACTTCCAGTTGACTAAATCTTTTGAATGAAGAATGGGTAAACCGGGAATATGATTAAAAGATGATGAGATCATATAATAATCATCACCAACACGTATGGCATCAGGATCGCTGTAATCAGCATTCACAACCGGATTTTTAAAGGTGCCGTTGCCATTATCAGCTACCCATACTTTTGAAACTTGTTGTGCACTTGCATGCATACAAACTGAAATAAAACCTATCGTTAACAGTTTCTTCATAGTTCAACAACTCTTTTTTCTTCGTTGCTTTTAAATGCTGCTTCAATAATTTTTATCACATGCATTCCTTCTGTTGCAGTTACCGGCAATGGAGCATTGTTACGGATCGATTGATATATGCCTTCGTAATAAGCTGTATAGTTTCCTTTTTCCGAAGGAATTTTTTCATTGATAATTTTCCCATCTGTTTCTGTATGTAATAAACCTTTTTCTGTTTCGGGTTCAATACCGTAAGCTTCATCAGTAGGTAGCATGAGCGCCTGCAGTTGTGCTTCCTGCATATCTGTTTTTGGTTTGATAAACGAACCTTTACTGCCATGCAACACATAACCCGGCAATGTTTCACGAACTTGATAGCTTCCTTTGATGCGAACTCTTGATGATGGATAATACAATAACACTTCGAAATAATCATCCACCTGCGAAACCGGTCGCATGATGGCAATATCAGCAAACACAGCTGTTGGCATACCAAACAACTGCAATGCCTGATCAATAAGATGTGAACCCAGATCATACAATGCACCTGTTCCTTTCATCGCTACTTCTTTATGTGCTTTTGGACTGATCTCTTCTTTAAACCGATCGAAATGAAATTCTGCTTCAACAATATTTCCCAACAGCTTTTGATCAAGTACTGATTTGATGGTTTTATAATCACTATCGTATCTCCTGTTTTGAAACACAGAAAGCTTCAGATTTTTTTCAGCCGCTAATGCAATCAATTCTTCTGCTTCACTTACTTCAACAGTAAAAGGTTTCTCGCTGATGACATGTTTGCCAGCAAGTAATGCCTGCTTTACATAATCGTAGTGGGTGATGTTGGGCGTATTCACGACAACCAGCTCCACATTTTCATCAGCCAGCATTTCTTCGAGTGTACGATAAGTTTTTACAGCTGGATATTTTTCCTGTGCAAGATTCTTACTTCGTTCCCACACCGCATAAAAATTAAAACCTGGATGTGTGCTGATGAATGGGGCATGAAATACCCAGCCACTCATTCCAAAGGAGCATATTGCTGTATTGATGCCCCCATCCCCTAAAGGGGTGTTTCCAGCGTTGCTGATTTGCGGAGAATGAAAAACAGAGTTTATTTTTATCATAATAATCCATTTAACCAATTTTTCAAGCGCTCCATCCAGTTATCAGTTGTTGTTTTATTGAACATACCAAAACCATGTCCGCCTTTCGGATACAAATGCATTTCAGCAGGCACTTTATATTTTATACAAGTCTGGTAATAACGGATGCTGTTCTCCACGGGTACTGAGCCATCATCACCCGCATGTACTAAAAAGGAGGGTGGCGTTTTTGCATTTACCTGTAATTCGTTTGAATACAATTTTATTTGCTCAACTGATGCAGTTGCACCTACTAAATTATTTCTTGATCCTTTGTGTGTGATGGTACTGTCGAAACTGATCACCGGATAAATCAATATTGCAAAATCAGGACGAACAGAGGTTGTGTCGTTATTTGTTGCATCTGCTTTCCTGTAGAAATGTGTCGCTGCAGTTGACGCTAAATGTCCACCTGCTGAAAAACCCATGATGCCGATCTTATCTTTTTTCAATCCCCATTCAACGGCTTTGCTGCGTACAAGCCGAATCGCTTGTTGAGCATCCATTAATGGTGCAATGCTGCGATCGATGTTTGTTGTATCATCTGGTAAACGGTATTTCAACACAAAAGCAGTAATGCCCCACTTATTCATTTCTTCTGCAACACGTGTTCCTTCTTTGTCAAAAGCCAGAATACCATAGCCGCCACCCGGACAAATGATCACCGACATGCCATTTGCATTTGACGGTTTATAAACAGTAAGCGTTGGCACACTTACTTTTGAAATGCGTGTTACATTATCTTTTGTTACCGAGTTCTCTTTGCTAGGTGCAGGTTTTGAATTTGGGACTGCGCCGCTGTACAAAGGCATTTCCTGTTGAGCTTGTGCAACTGTTGCAACTATGAATGAACTAATTAATAAAACTAATTTCATAAACCTGTTTGTGTTTTATTCTGCAATTACAATAATTCTGTTTTTGCACCAGAGGTGCATCCTGTTAGCAGATCAATCGTTCACACATTTTCCTGAGCTCCGTATGAGCGACCTGTTTCTTTAGCGAATACATGCCGCCCCGATGGGGCTATGTTTTGTTTTTATAATTCTACTACTGCCATTTCGCCCTTAACAGGGCTACATAAACAAATTTTTAATCGCCGCCTTTTATTTAAAAGGAATAGGCAAGATAAAACTCATTTCTTTTAACCAGGCTTCTAATAAATTCAGCCATTGATCTGTTGAACCAGGGTTCTCATCTAATCGAATACCATGCCCACCTTGCGGAAATATATGCAAACTTGCAATGATTTTTTTTTCGATCAGTGATTGATAAAACAATACACTGTTCTGCACTTTTACGGTGCTGTCGTTTTGTGCATGAACCAAAAAGGTTGGAGCTGTAAAAGAACTTACCTGCAATTCACCCGAATAGTTTTCGATGTTGGCTTTTGTTGTATCAGCTCCAAGAAAATTTTTCTTGCTACCGCCATGTGCAAACCTGCCCATTGTGATAACGGGTGAAAGCAACACCATAAAATCAGGTCGATAACTATAGGCGGTTAATGAATCATTGATATTACTTTCATCTTTTGCATGTGTGCCGAGTGTAGTGGCAACATGTCCGCCTGCACTGATACCCATCACACCAACCTTATCTGTTTTGATATTCCATTGCGCAGCATTTGCTCTGATAACACGCATTGCACGTTGAGCATCCTGCACAGGTGCAAGTTGTTTGTTGATAAGATCCTGCTGATGTGGTAAGCGATGAATGAGAACAAATGCATTTACACCAATACTGTTATACCATTTAGCTAAATTGAATCCGCTGTATAAATGCGAAAGACGTGCATAACCACCACCGGGAACAATCATTACTGCCGTTCCGTTGTTCTCAGCTTTAGGCACAACAAAACAATACATGCCCGGCGTTGCTACACGCCAGATACGTTCGTTGAACAGACTATCCGTAATTTTTTTTCCGTTGTTATTTGGTTTCTTTCCATCGGGCCATAAAGAAATAAATTCCTGTGCCTTTGCAAGCACAGTAAGACTAATAAAGAATATGAATAAGAAATTCCTCTTCATGTTTATTATTTATTTACCGGCCATTCAAATGCTTTACTAAGGGATTGTATAAACCAACCAGCTTCATCTTTCACCTGACTGTTGTTTGAAAAAATATTATCCAGTGTATATTCCTTTGCTTCTTTATCGCTCAGTTGTTTGCTCCATGCAACACGCCTGATAGTGGCCGATCCCTCACCTGTACATTTATATTCTGCATAGAAAACAGTTTGCTCATTGGCGGGGTTACTCCAGTTGCTCCATGCTTCTGCTGTAATTACTTTGGGTAACTCACAACGCACAAACACTGTTTTTGCATGAGCACGCCAGGGTCGGCCTAAAAATAATTTTGTAACTGCAGAATCAGCAATGATCTTACAATCAAGAAATACATAACCGAATTTTTTACCTGCTGTTGTACTTGCAGCAGTAATAAATGAATTTGATTTTGCTTTGATAGTACAGTTTTGAAACACTGCTGTTGATGGCCCGAAAATGAAATCGGTTGTTCCTTCAATATAACAATCAACAAATAGCTGTCGGGCATTTTCACCTGCTGCAAAAATGGTATCCTGGTTGCCGAGGAATTTACAGTTTTTGAAAATTGCTTTATCTGCATCAACATACAAAGCCAATGCTTGACCAACAGGTCCTGCACTATTTGCGAATGTTATATTCTCTGCATAAAAACGATTGCCGGAGATTTTTGCTGTGTAAGAAGTAAAGGTGGTATGCTTTCCTCTTCCTGAATAATCGTTGAATGTAATGATCGTCTTCTCCACACTTTCACCTATAAATATTACATCGGTATTGGTTGCAGGTATCTCGATCTTTTCGTTATATACACCATTCTTGATATAAAGTGTAATCGATGCCAACGGATAAACACGCATGGCATCAATGGCATCCTGTATGTATTTGAATTCACCAGAGCCATCTTTGGCAACCGTGAACACATATTTGTATTGCTGAGAATTTGCAGTTTGCGTTTTTGCATTGGAGCTAATGAGCAGTATTAAATAAAACAGGAGCAAATGTTTTGACATGGTTACTGCATATTTATTTTGGGAAAACCTTTTTCAAAAAATGATCTACATAGTTAATCATAGGTGTAAACCAAGGTTCAAACAAACAGAAAGAATGCGGAGCTCCATCAAAATCATGAACTTCTGTGTATATGTTGTATTGATTTAGTTTTTGGAGGTAATCTTCTCTTCCTGCGTGCATCCTTGCTACTGCACTGTTAAGAAATAATGTGGGAGGTGTTTGTTTTCCTGCATGTGTTAAAGGAGCGGCCTGTTTCCACAGTTCAGGATTTTCAGTTTTGGTATATCCAAACCAATAGGTTGCGGCAGATGTGCGTTTGCTGTCATCACCCTCTCCTGATTCAGGATGAATAAATGCAAGTGTGCCGTCAATATCAATAACAGCATTGATTGCAGAAGATGAATTCAGATTACAATCTGTTCCTTCAAATAAGGTGTGTTGATTGGTTGCTCCCAAAAAAGCAGCAAGCTCGCCTCCGGCAGAATGCCCGAGTGCAACCACTTTTGTTGTATCAATTCCGTACACTGTTGCATTCTTTTTGATCCAGCGAACAGCTGCCTTTAAATCATAAATGGCTGCAGGATATAAAGCCTCTGTTGATAAACGATACTCCGGAGTAAAGCATACATATCCCATTTGTGCCAATCGTTGTGCCATTGGATAATGTAATGAACGATGACCACTGCGCCAGCCTCCACCATGAATAATGATAATGGCTGTTTTTTTAGTTTTGCTTTTTTTTGTGGGCGAAAACACATCCAGTAATAAACTGCGTTCACCGGTTTTGCAATAGCTGATGTTTCGTTTTTCTGTAAAAGCAGAAGATTGAAATTCCTGTACTATACTAACAGCGGGGAACTCCTTTTTTACTTTTTTATACTCATTTTGTACATTATAAGAGCTGTCAGGAATATTTGTAATCCCTATTTTGGATTGTGCTGATGCAGCATTCCAAAAAACAATAGCAAACAATATAGATAATGATTGCTTCACATTTTTATTTTTTTGCCTGAGTAATTATTCTATCTGTTAATTCAATATTGAGTGTACGGAGTTCTATTAATACCAATTGTGCAATGAGCCTGGCACCCAGTTCACTGAAATGTGTATTGTCATCTTTTCCATCGGGATAGTTAGGATGTTCACCGGATTTTAATTGTACGAATAAAAGCTTGGATTGTTCTGCACCAAACTGCTGGTACAAATCCTGACTTTTTTTATCCAAATCAATGAACAATACGTTTTCTGCTGCTGCTGCATCCCGAACAATTTGTGCATACACATCATGGGTTCCTTCAATCTTACCATCGGTTGTGAATTTTCTTCTTGCAACAGGCGTAAGCAAAATGGGTGTTGCTTTTTTCTCTCTGCTTTCTTTTACATATTGCAACAGGTTATTTCTGAATTCTGTTTCTGTTGTGTATGTTTTTTTGGTTGGCACTTCATCATTATGTCCAAACTGAATAAAAATATAATCGCCTTCAGCAGCTTCGGCCATGATGGATTTCCATAAACCCTCCTTGCGGAACGAACTCGTACTTCGTCCGTTCTTTGCTTTGTTTACAACGGTTACCGTTGAGTCCCAGAAATAAACAAAGGGCATACCCCAACCTGTTTCAGGAAAGGCTTTGGTTTCTTTGATGGCAATGGTTGAATCACCTGCAAGAAAAAGTTTGATTTTTTTCTTTGCGGGGAATAAAAAACTCAGCATTGGAACTGCCAGCAGGATCATTAATTTCATTTTCATTTCAACAACTATCATTTTTTAATCAGACTGTTAATATACATTTCAACATTAGTGTAATGTTTATCCAACTTAATGCCTGCAGCATCATTTGCATTCTTTGGATCAAGACCATTTGCTGTTTCCCAGGCATCCGGTATTCCGTCACGGTCTGTATCAACAGGAGCAACAGTTGTTTTTAAATAGGGCCATGCGTTCACCGTTAATTCAAAAGGAGAGTGGTGCGGATAGCCACCCTGTACATCAATGATTGTTCCCGTTCTGTTTTTTACATTATTGATGATCCGTTGATCTAACGTATCTCTTCTAAAGCTGGCTCCAACATGATTCATTACTGATTCATACGCTTCTGTTGATGATTGCAAAGGCATTGGATCAGTTGCATGTGGGTTGCTGATGACGGTTGTTTTTTTATCTTCTTCTGTTCCGCCGTTTCCCATATGCACACCCAGCCAGTTATTTTTTGTAACATCAGTTGATTCATCAACAAAATTTCCATTTACATACCATTTGCCAAAAGGAATGGTTTCTGTTTTGCCCGGGTTTACGATTCTGAACCGAACATTTTTATTGGTTGATGGACCGTATTTAAAATAGTTATTAACGATATTGTAATGACCACCTTCACCTGCATAAATACTATTGCTGCCCCAGTTATAAATTACGTTGTTGCAGTAATCAACCAGTTCAGGAACGTTTTGTCTGGTTCCGTTAAAACGTGGATTTCGGTTGTTGCAATGTGCAAATAAATTATGATGTGCTGATAAATGACTGCCGCCCCAAATGCCGCCATAACCATGATGCTCCCAATCTTTATCTCCGGTTTCAAAATGATAAGAGTAGTTCAGTGGTTCCGAAATAATATTCCATTGTAATGTTGTACTGTCGCCATTATAAACAGACAGTACTTCATCAGTACTCCAGCTGAAGGAGCAATGGTCAATGATAATGTGTTTACGACCCGATGCACTGAACGAATCATCGCTGCCACTTCCATCTACCATTCCTTTCTGTCGCTGGTATTTATCTCCCATACGAAAACGGAGGTATCGTACAATAATATTATCGCCAGCCAATCGTACAGTATTATCAGCAATACAAATGCCATCGCCCGGAGCTGTTTGCCCTGCAATGGTTGCATCAGCTTTAATTGCTAAAGGTGTTTCCAGATGAATTGTACCTGAAACTTCAAACACAATAATGCGTTTACCTTTTGCTTCTGCTGCTGCACGAAAACTACCGGCTCCATCATTGTTGAGATTGGTTATAATATATACTTTACCTCCACGTCCTCCTGTTGTGTATTTACCATACCCTTCGGCGCCGGGAAATGCAATAGGTATGGTTGCTGATTTTGAATTGCCTGTTTGTTGTTGTGATTTGCAACTGTTGCATATAAACAGTAACCAAAGTAAAATGGAAGATGATTTAATATAATTCATGTTGCATGTTAAAAAAGGCTGCACTCTCCGGGCAGCCTTTGAAATCAAAACTAAATATAACAATGAGAAAAGAACTGTTTAGTAATTTGGGTTTTGCTTTAAAGCTCCCTGATAGGCAGCCAGAGTTGCCTGATCGTAAGGAAACAATTCACTTTTCCCCGTAACAAAGAAAGAAGCAAATCCCTGCCACAATGGTTTACCATCTATTGCATTTGCATTAAGATGTTGTGCCCAATCAGTCCTTGTCCAGCCGGTGGTTGGAGAAGGTATCTGCGTTGGCCTCCAGAATGGTAGCGCAGTTGCCGGTGCGCCAACACCTGCATAATATTGAATTTCTTCGCCATTGTTTCTCCAGTAAATGTATTGCGGTACATAAGTATATGGTGCAACACGATCACGGATCTGTTGAATCTTTGTTCTTGCTTCTGCAATTTTTGTTGCCAGCAAATTCCAGCGAAGCAAATCATATTTGCGGATACCCTCATGACCAAATTCAAGCAGGCGTTCATTTACTATGGCATTAAAGAAGCCGGTTTTAGTTGTTGGAGTTACACCAATTAATCCGGTGTTACCACGGTAAGCTCTTTTGCGTACTTCTTCAAATGCGTTGATTGCTTCAGGAGTTGGTGAGCCATTTATTTCATTCACAGCTTCGGCATACATTAACAATACATCTGCAAAACGAATCATAGACCAGTTGTACCCAACATTTAAAATAGTACCGGGAAGAAGCGGAACTCTCCAGTCTCTTCTGTATTTACCGGTATTCAGTTCACCTAATCTGCGTTGCGATTTAATATTGGAGGATGATGTTACCTGGTAATGTGTAAGGGTAACATCACGTCTGGTATCTACCGAATCAAATGAATAAAAATAATTGGGGAGCATTACAATGCCGCCGCCACCGGCACCATATCTTGAAGCATTGCTGAGGTTGGGCCCGTCGTAATTGCCCATGCGGCTGTCACTGTTGCCATTACCACCACCTGCGCCCACTTCAAAAATAATTTCACCAAAAGGATCATATGTAAATGATGTAACGCTTCTCCATATATTTTCATAATTGGGGTTGAGTGTATGCTGCGTTCTGTTGGCCATCAGTTCTTCACATTCAAGTTTTGCCATTTGATAAAAGGTAAGATAATCGGATCTTCTTTCCATTTGTCCGTTACTTCTTAAAGCGTAACCGCCACGTGCCAAAGCAATTCTGGCTCTTAAAGCTTTTGCTGCTCCTTTAGTGATGCGTTCATTTCTTGGAACTTCGGTACGCCATGGCAATAAATCTTTTGCTACAGCAAGATCAGCAAGCAGTTTGTCGTAGGTTGAATCACGGTTGGCAGCTGCTATAAATAAATTGGGTTGTCTGTAAGAAGGAATCATGGGCGCAGGCACATCACCCCAATGACGGATCAGTTCAAATAAAAACTGTGCTCTTAAAGTCAGCGCTTCACCATGCAAACGCTTTAATTCCTTTTTTTCAGTTTCGGTTCCGTTGTTGTATAAACGCATTAACGGAATTTGTTCAATGCAAAGATTTGCTTTTTCTACACCACGATATAACTGGCGGAAAGGATTTGCAATTTCTGAATTGGTTAGCAGCAACTGATAACGGCCAACACCTCTGCGGCCATTATCAATATTTCCACTTACAATACCTTCATCAGTATCATACGGATAATACATGCTGATGCGGATGCCATATCCATTATCGCCTTGTAATTCATCATATACACCCACCAGTGCAGTGTTTGCATTTGATACATCCGAAAAAGCCTGCGCAATACTGTATTGTGATACAGGTTCTACTACGGTATATTGTTTACATGCTTCTGTTGAAATAATAAACAGCGCTGCTAAAACAAATACAAAGGGTTGAAAAAATTTATGTTTCATGTGAACGATCTTTTATTTTATTAAAATGTAACATTTACGCCAAACACCCATGTTCTTGATCTGGGATATGCTGCAAAATCAACACCCGGTGTTAATGGATCTGATCTGCGTGATGTAACATCAGGATCGTATCCTGAATAATTTGTAATGGTAGCAAGGTTGTTTACTGTTGCAAACACACGAAGTGTTGACATTTTCAATTGTGCCAAAGCTCTCTTCGGTAATGTATAACCAAGTGTAATGTTGTTAAAACGTAAATACGAACCATCTTCAATAGCCCATGAATGTAACCACCAACGCTGCACTCGCACAGGCGACCAGATTTCTGCATTGGCATTTAGTTTAGAGAGTTCAGAAGGATCTGTAACCCTGATGCCATTGTTGTTGATGTAAGTAAATCTTCTTCTCATGGTATTGAGCATATTGAGATTGGCGAAAGCGCCATCGGTCCACTCAATTTTATTGGCATTATAAATATCACCGCCTACAACAAAATTTACAAACACACTCAAATCAAAACTTCTGTAAGTAAACTGGTTGCTCCAGCCACCTGTGAAATCGGGGTTGGCATTTCCAATCACTGTTCTGTCGCCATCAGGTGTAATAACCCCATCGTTATTTAAATCTTTCCATTTCAGCATACCGGGTTGAGGTATACCATATACTCCATTCGATGCAATTCCTGGTTTTAAAGTATATACTCCTGTAGTTGAATTGTAATTAAACTCTTCAATTTTGTAAAACCCATCTGTTACAAATCCATACATTAATCCGGCAGGTTGCCCCACTTTAACTAAATAATCATCTACACCATCGCTTCCCTGCCATCCTGAGTTGCGTGTTATTTGTGAAACTCCTCCAAGACTTTCAACTCTGTTTTTGTTAAAAGAAATATTGAAATTGGAGTTCCATGAAAAATCTTTTTTCTGAACAGGATTGGCATTTAACTGAAACTCAACACCTCTGTTTGACGTAGAACCAATGTTTTGCAATTGCTGCGTATAACCGGTGGTTGGAGGAATTTGAACAGCCAGCAACAGATCCTTTGCAGTGTTTTTATAAATGTCCATAGTAAACTGCAGTCTGTTATTAAAGAAAGCAAGATCAAGACCAAAGTTGCGGGTGGTATTTGTTTCCCATCGCAGATCAGGATTAGCCAGAGCAATAGGTGCAAACCCGGGTAGTATAGAATGATTGAAAGCGTACTGACCGGTTACACCATAAAGTTGTAAATACAACAGGTTATCAATACGGTTGTTACCAACTGCACCATATCCAAACCTGAACTTACCATCTGTAAGCCAATTTAGTTTGTCAAGCAGTTTTTCTCTGCTGAAACGCCATGCAACAGAACCAGAAGGGAACACAAGCGTTCCGTTTTCGGAACTGAACTTGGAAGAACGATCGGCTCTTAAATTAAATGTTGCAAGATATTTATCATCATAGCCATAAGTTACTCTTCCAAATAATGAGAAGATACGGCTGGGCGGTTGAGTAAAAGAAGTGGGCAATGGTTGTGCCGATCCTGCAGGAGCAGAACCAAGACCCATATTGGCCAATGCTTTTTGTGGAGTAATATCGGCAGGGAAATACCTGGTTTCAAAAAAAGTGTTTCTCGAACGTACATCTACAATTTCATGACCTGCGAGTACGCTGAAATCATGATGCTTTTTAAAATTATTTAAAGAGTATTGAAGGGTATTGGAATTGGTAAAGGTGCTGTTTCTCTGATTGCCGATGGATGCAACCGGCAGTGAAGCTGCGTTACGTGCAGGTGATGTTATTTTACTGTAAAATAAATTCTGCTCAATACCTGTATTATCGTAACCAAAGGTAGATCTGAATACAAGATTTTTTAAAATGTTATAGTTGATATATCCACTTAAATACACCGCCTGTGTTTTTTGTTTTCTGTATTCGGCCCTTGTTTGAATAATGGGATTAATAGCGCCGCTTGAAGCAAGGAAATACGCTTCATCAAAATCATCAATACCACCTGTTGGTGTAGCTAATTCAAACGGACGGTAATTGATGGTATGCCGTAAACGGTTGGTTGATCTTGTTCCGCTATTGGTAGTGCCTGCACCACTTACTGTTTGATCAAGATAACGGGTGGTCATGCCTATTTTAAATTTGTCGGATACTTTATGATCCATTTTAAAGTTCACCAGGTATCTGTCAAAACCAGATTCAAGTAAAATACCTTCTTCTTTATTAGCAGTTAAGCTCAGGTTATATGTGGTAGCAAGATTTCCGCCATTTACAGATACGTTATGGTTTTGATACAATGCTTTTCTTCCAAACACTTCTTTTTGCCAGTCAATAAATTTTTTGGTTTTATAAACATTCAATGTATCCCATGTTGTGCCATAGGTTTGGGCAAAGCTTGAACTGTCTGCAATACTTCCCCGGCTTCTTTCATACTGCCACACAACAAAATCATAAGGGTCCATTACATCCATTGTTTTAGGTAATACTCTCCAGCCAAAAGAACCGTTATACGATACCTGTGTTTTACCCGGTCGTCCTGCTTTGGTTGTAATGATCACAACACCATTGGCTGCTCTTGCTCCGTAGATAGCGGTTGTAGAGGCATCTTTTAATACATCAATGGTAGCAATATCCTGCGGCGAAATAATGGAAAGTGCATTTTCTACCTGTACACCATCTACAATATACAGAGGTGAGTTATCCTGTGTAATGGAACCACCACCTCTTACACGAATAATAATTTCGGCACCGGGAGCACCTTCTGTTGCAGTTACCTGCACACCTGCCAAACGGCCCTGAATGGCTTCAGCTGCAGATGAAAGAGGAATATCTTTTAATTGCTTTGAGTTTACCGATGAAACAGAACCTGTAAGATCTTTCCGTTTAATGGATGAGTAACCAACTACTACTACATCTTCCAGCGCAGAAACATCTTTTTCAAGTGTTACTGCAACTTCGGCGCTTCCATCGGTTGAAATATTTACTGCTTTATAACCGGAGTAGGTGATTACCAGTGTTACAGAACCTGTACCGGGGGCATCCAATTTAAAATTGCCTCCTGCATCGGTTTGTACACCTTTTTTTGAACCGCTTAGTAAAATGCTTACACCTCTTAACGGTGCACCTGATTCATCCGTTACTTTTCCTTTTATCTGACGGGTTTGGGCAAAACCTGCCACACTGCAGATAAGAATCAAAAGCAGAAAAAAATATTTTTTCATACTGCGCTTTGTTTTTAGTTGATTTTTTTTCGAACCCTGCAAAAAGATGAGCAAGGCGAATAATTTAAAAAATGGTTTGATGAAAATGAAACGTTAACTATTTATGGCAAATGACTGAGTAAAGTATTTCTGTATCGTTTAAGCAAGCAAATCCGTTCTGTTTACAGAACAAGTCTATGTACATTTTCAGGATTACCGAAAGGTTTGAAACCATTTATTTACGCAATCGTTCCCGAGAACGATACCACGCAAAAATGCAGTTATTGAATTTAAAATGAACAGATTCAACAATAAAAAAAAAGAAGATTCGTACCCAACAGTTTTCAATACATGTTTCATGAAACAGACCGGAAGAACAACGCCGAAACGCCTATCTTTAGAACTGAATTTTGCCTGCTATGAAATTTGAAGCTGTTACCATAAAAGATATTGCAAAGGCGTTGGGTCTTTCCACTTCTACTGTTTCAAGAGCACTGAGAGACAGTCATGAAATCAGTGCAGAAACCAAGCAATTGGTAATGGAGTGTGCAGAAAAGCTGAATTACAAACCCAACCCCATTGCCCTTAGCCTCAAAGAAAGAAGGAGCCGCTCAATTGGAGTAGTGGTTTGTGAAATTGCCAACACCTTTTTCTCACAAGTGATCAATGGCATTGAATCTATTGCGTACGACAGGGGTTATAATGTTATTGTGTCGCAAAGCCGGGAGTCGTACGAACGTGAAGTAATTGATCTGCAGTTCCTGGCTTCACGATCAGTTGATGGTGTGCTGATTTCACTTTCAACCGAAACAACCGACCTCACCCATATTAAAGCATTGCATGCAAGAGGGATGCCCATTGTGTTGTTCGATCGGATTCATGAAGAAATTGATACGCATAAAGTAGTGGTTGATAATTATAAGGGAGCATACGACGCAACCGAACACCTCATTAAAAACGGGTACAAGCGGATTGCTGCTGTCGCAGGGTCTGAGTTTCTTTCCATTACAGTTGAACGACTGGCCGGGTATCATGATGCGTTAAAAGCAAACAATCTTTCTTACAGTAAACAATACGTACAACATTGTTTTTATGGCGGGATGGTTTTTTCAGAGATTGAAGAGGCCATGAATAAGTTGATGACCCTGAAACAAAAACCCGATGCAATGATTACTACAAGCGATAAACTCACAACAGGTTGTTTGAAAACGTTAAAGCGCCGGGGATTGAAAATACCTGAAGATATTGCAATGGTTGGTTTTTCTAATTCAGATATTGCAGAGTTGGTAGATCCGCCACTTACTGTTGTGCGTCAACCTGCAGAAGAAATGGGCAGGGCAGCAACTGAATTATTATTACAGTTGGTAGAAAGTAAACGGGCAATTAAAGATTTTGAAAAAAGGGTGCTGACACCCGAGCTGCAAATCAGGGAGTCCTCTGTAAAATTGTAAACAAAAAACTTTATTCTTCTTTCCGCTTTACAATTAAAAACCACTCATTCTCCAACGGCAGATAACCATAATCGTAACAATAGAAATAAGTCTTGCCTGTTTTTGTGTTGTAGAGGTGAGTGAAGTATTTAAAATGAAAACCCATGCGTTGCAGTTTGTCTTTATTGGCTTTGGCCGTTTCTTCTGCATCAGGAAGAATCTCTTCCAATATGCGTCGGTTTTTGAGTAAGGTATTGTTGATATTCCGCACATAATTACTATGAGCGCCCTTTGCTTTCTGTTGATTGTTGTAATTATTGCGGCAATAATCGTCACAAAACTTCTTATCCACTCTTCCTTTCAGCACTTTCCCGCAAGCCAGGCAGGTCTTGTTTTTTTCAGCTGTTAATACAGTCATAGCAATGGTTTTGGGTGATAAGATACAACTATTTTATCCGTGTGCAAACGTTTTTACACGTTTAGTTTCGGGAGTAAACGGGTAAAAACCGGATCAGGCTTTAGCTGCAGATCATCTTTGTGTTGTCAATCGCAAATAACAAACGGTTGACTGAGATAACAAAATTCAAAACAATTAAATTTCAAAGTCATGTACGCACTTAAGAACAAAGTTCAACTGATCGGCAACCTGGGCAACGCACCAGAAGTTAAAACATTAGATGGCGGTAAAAAAATGGCCCGCTTCAGTCTTGCAACCAATGAAACTTATCGCAACGCCAAAGGCGAAAAGATCACTGAAACGCAATGGCACAATATGATTGCCTGGGGTAAGGTGGCAGAGATTGCAGAAAAGTATTTAACCAAAGGAAAAGAAGTAGTGGTTGAAGGTAAACTGGTGAACCGTAACTACACCGATAAAGAAGGAAATAAGAAATACATTACCGAAGTACAGGTAAATGAATTACTCCTCCTGAGCGAAAAAGCAAAGGCCTGACTGCATGCCACAGATGAGCACAAATAAACACAGAAAACAGCCTGAAATGCATAATGATCAATTTCCGCTAAAAGACGAAACCTATCAAATCATAGGTGCATGTATGGAAGTGCAAAAAACATTGGGTTATGGTTTTGCAGAAGTTATTTATAAAGATGCCATTGAAGTTGAATTTGAAAAGGACCGGATTCCCTTTCTCAGAGAAACCCAATTGTGGATTCAATACAAGGGTATTAAACTGAAGCATCAGTTCTTTGCTGACTTTACATGTTTTAATCAAATTATCATAGAAGTAAAAGCTTCACCTGAGGGTATCATTTCTGAACATATTGCACAACTGCTGAACTATTTAAAAGTATCCGGGAATACAGTTGGTCTATTGATTAATTTTGGCAAACGTAAACTCGAGTATCAGCGATTCATCTTAACATCTGATTAGACTTGAATCTGTATTTATTTGTGATCATCTGTGGCATAAATTAACCTCTGCGTTTATTTGCGTTTATCTGCAGCATAAATAAAATCTGTGTTTATTTGTGTTCATCTGTGGCATAAATAAAAATCTGTGAACTGTTAAATATTGTATATGCAATCTATAGAACGCAATGACATCTTTGATCTGGCCTTCCGTTTTGTAACCGAAACACAGGAAAGTGTTTTTTTAACAGGTAAAGCAGGCACAGGCAAAACTACCTTTCTCAAATATCTCAAAGAACATTGTACAAAAAACAGTATTGTGGCAGCACCAACAGGAGTGGCAGCCATTAACGCAGGAGGAGTTACACTGCACAGTTTATTTCAGTTGCCCTTTCATCCCTTTCTGCCAACCAATGCAGCCAAAAGTGAATTGCTTTCTAAAATCAGGTACAATAAACAACGGCTCCAGCTGTTACGCAAAATGGAGTTGTTGGTTATTGATGAAGTAAGTATGGTGCGTTGCGATGTGATGGATGCAATAGATGCCATTTTAAGATCAGTCCGTCATCAGCACCATGTTCCGTTTGGTGGAGTGCAGTTGTTGTTTATTGGCGATCTATTTCAGTTGCCACCCGTTGCAAAAAATGAAGAGTGGGGTATACTGCAGGAATATTATGCATCTACATTTTTCTTCGACAGTTTGGTCATTAAAGAACAAATGCCTTTGCTGATTGAGTTGAATAAGATCTACCGTCAAAAAGAACAAAGCTTTGTTGATTTGTTGAACAAAGTCCGGAACAACCAGGTGGAGCAGGAAGATTTTGAACTGCTGAATGAGCGCTATAAACCCGGCTTTCAACCGTATGCAGATGAAAAATACATTACACTCACATCACACAACAATCAGGCAGAGCTTATTAACCGAAACCAACTGGATAAGCTCTTAAGCGCTGCAACAACGTACAAAGCAAAAATAGACGGCGAGTTCGCTGAGAATATTTATCCCGCAGATGAATCACTTGTATTGAAAGAAGGGGCACAGGTGATGTTCTTAAAAAATGATCTCATCGCCAAACGTTTTTTCAACGGGAAAATCGGAACTGTTAAGTCGCTCGATGATGATGAGATCATCATCACAAGTGATGGAGAAGATATTCATGTGCAAAAAGAAATCTGGGAAAACATCCGTTATACACTCAACAGAAATGACAACAAACTGGAGCAGGAAGTTTTAGGAACATTTGAACAATATCCCTTGCGGCTGGCCTGGGCCATCACCATCCATAAAAGTCAGGGCTTAACTTTTGACAAAGTAATGATTGATGCCGGTGCCTCTTTCACCAGCGGACAGGTATATGTGGCCTTGAGCCGCTGTACCAGCATTGAAGGCATTGTGTTGCTTTCAAAACTGCAGCCATCCGTTTTGTTCAGCAATCAACATGTATTAAATGGTCAGCATTCATTAACGCCAAGAGGTTCGCTGGCAGAGCGTTTTGAGCAGGCAAGAAAATTATTTACGCTACTCTTACTCGACGATCTTTTTTCGTTGGGTTCAATACATACGGCTATCAAACAACTGCAGGAGAACATCAATAAGCATAAAAATGAATTGAATGAAGATGCCGGGCATTGGTGCGATGAGTTGTTCTATCATTTTGAAACAGAACAGGCCGTTGGCAGAAAGTTTGTTGCTCTTATTCATGGTTTGCTGAAAGATGAAGCGGTGATTGAAAACAACCCGGTTCTGCAAAAGCGCATACAGGATGCTGTTACGTATTTTCTTCCCCGTTTAACTGCATTGCAGCAAACCGTACATAAACATCCTTTAATAACAGAACATAAAACAGCAGCGGAAGAACTGGATGAACATTTGCAGACTCTCTGTATTGCATTGCACAGCAGTATTTATTTGCTGCAATATGGTAAAGAGCCTTTCACAATTGCCGGGTTTTTAAAACATAAAGTAAATCTCGGCATTCCCCGTTTTAATGTAAGCAGTTATGCAGGAAAGCGTAAACAAACGGTATCAGATATTGCACATGCAGATTTGTATTTTAAACTGAAACAGTGGAGAGATAAAGTGTGTGCTGAAAATAACCTTCCTATTTACCTGCTTGCCAACAGCAGCAGTTTAATAGAGCTCTGTAATTATTTGCCGTTCACCAAAGAACATCTGTTACTGTTAAGTGGTTTTGGAAAAGCAAAAGTTGAAAAGTATGGCGATGAAATACTGGAAATGGTTACGCAGTATTGCAACGAGCATCAACTGGAAACAAAAATTGAATTAAAAGCAGCCAGTCCAAAAAGACAACGGAAAGAACCGTCTCCGGATAAAGTGAGTTCTTACACAGTTTCTCTGCAATACTATAACGAAGGAAAAACGATTGAAGAAATTGCCAAACTCCGCAATCTGGCAAACTCTACTATCGAAGGTCATCTGGCCGATGCTGTTAAAACCGGTGAACTGTCCGTTTACAAATTAGTATCAGATAACAAGGTTGAAATCATAAAGGAGGCTATCATTCATCATCCGGAAATGAAATCGGGTGAATTAAAATTTCTCTTAGGTGATGACTATCTCTTTTCAGAAATACGTGTAGTGATCAATCATCTTGAAAGAGCAAAGAAAGAGTCTGCAGCCAACATTGCAGATGACAGCCGGGCAAATTGAAATCAATAAACACTTGCATCTGATCGTTTAAACGAGTAATTTAACTTTCTGCTTCTTCCTCTGTCAAAACAGCGATTAATTGTTCACTTCAAAATTCACAGTATGAAAAAAAACTCTTTTGTTTTGGTTGGAATGATTGCCTGTTTGTTCTTAAGCTCTTACGTTACTGAGCAGCAGGGCTGGCGATTTATTGGCGATAAATGGGCTGCATTCGGTCCCGATAGAGATGTGCTGAGGGTTGGAAGAAATGATCTGTACCGTCAGGTGAAACTAAAAGTTACGGATGGACCCCTGCGAATAGAAGATGTAGATATTTATTTCGAAAATGGCGAAAAAATGAATGTGATATTGAAAAACAATTTCAGAGCAGGGCAGGAAAGCAGGGTTATTGATTTGCCGGGCGCAGCAAGAAAATTAGACAGGATTGAGTTTTTATATTCAACAATCGGCAAAGCAAAAGGAAGAGCAAGAATAGCTGTTTGGGGTAAGCGCTGATGTTTCAATTCATTAATAAATAGCACAGCAGCAGAGATTTCTGCTGCTATTTTAATATTTGCCCTCCAGTTTATTTACATAATCAAGAGAGCCTAACCTAAAACGGAAAGGAATACCCGTTTTTTTCTCCAGCTTATATTCTCCAATGCACATAATACCCCAATGGCTAAACGGGCTGCCAAGATTTACCTGAACAGTTGGCTGTTTAACCAAAAAAATAGTTGGTTGAGCTGGAAAAAAAGGAAATACCGTTAAAATTTTAGTAGAATTTGCTGAAGGATAGGCGCTGTCAGTCGTTGATTGGGCTTGAATTGTAAGGGAGAATGTTAAGAAAAGACAAGCCAAAGCACAAAAATTGTTCCAATTTTTATTCATGAATGTTTTTTTTGATAATTTAGCCCCCGAAACAGATGCAAAGTAACGAAAAACTGTAAGAGAGAAAATGGCACTCAGTCAGGGACTACAACAAAAATTACTGCAAAAACTATCACCCCAGCAAATTCAGCTCATGAAGTTGCTGCAGGTACCTACGGCTAATCTTGAAGAACGGATTAAAGAGGAGCTGGAAGAAAACCCTGCACTGGAACAATCCGATGAAGAAAGCGACGAGCAGCATAACGAAGAAATGGCCGATGAGTTCGACAGCAGCGAAGAAGAAAATTATGATCTGGATGGCAGTGAAGAAGAGTACGATAGTCTGGACATTAACGATTATGTAAATGAAGGCGATGATGATATTGCTGATTACAGAACAAGGGAAGATAATTACTCCGATCAGGAGGAACGAAAAACTACTCCTGTAAAATTAGAAACCAGTTTTTATGAAGTATTGCTGCAGCAATTGGGAATGCTGAAGCTTGATGATAAACGGCAGGTAATTGCAGAACAGATTGTTGGCAGCATAGATGATGATGGATATCTGCGTCGTGAAAATGCAGCTATTGTAAATGACCTTGCATTCCGCCAGAATATAGACAGCAATGAACAGGAAGTAGAATCAATTATTTTACTTATTCAGCATTTTGATCCGCCCGGTATTTGTGCAAGAGATCTGCAGGAGTGCCTGCTCATTCAATTGCGGCATAAACTCAAAACAAATCAGTCAAAAGATATTCAATCGGCAATTGTTATTCTGGAAAAATATTTTGATGAATTTACAAAGAAGCACTACGAAAAAATTCAACGCAGCTTATCCATGGATGATGAACAGTTGAAAGCAGTCATTCATCAAATCATTAAACTTAATCCCAAGCCGGGTGGTAATGTGGGTCATGTAAATAAAGCGGAGACTTATATTGTTCCCGACTTTTTTATTGTGAACAATAACGGTAAGCTTGAGCTTACGCTTAACTCCCGTAATGCACCTGATCTGCGCATCAGCGAAGGATACAGAGATATGCTCAAAGAATATGACCGTGGTAGTAAACGGGATAAGCGCCAGAAAGAAGCAGTGATGTTTATCAAACAAAAAATTGATGCGGCCCGCTGGTTTATTGATGCTATCAAACAGCGTCAAAATACATTACTGCATACCATGAGCTCCATCATGAAACACCAGGAAGATTTTTTTCTTACAGGCGATGAAACTGCTTTAAGGCCAATGATCTTAAAAGATATTGCTGAAAAAACCGGGCTCGATATTTCAACTGTAAGCCGTGTGGCCAACAGCAAGTTTGTACAAACAGAGTTTGGTACCTATCGTTTAAAGTTTTTCTTTAGTGAATCGTTGAGTACAGAAAGCGGCGAAGAAGTATCTACCAGAGAAGTAAAAAAGATATTGTTTGATATGGTTGATGCAGAAGAAAAACGCAAACCATTAAGTGATGAACGTTTAACTGAACTGCTTCAGGAAAAAGGCTATAATATTGCACGCAGAACAGTAGCCAAATACAGAGAGCAACTCAACATTCCGGTTGCTCGTTTACGTAAACAGTTATAATGTATGGAACAAATGATCATAAGTGAAAATGGCGGAAGGATGATTGACGGTAATGAGCATTCACCAATCATAAAAGCATTGGCAACATTCTTTTCGTATTTGTTTCATCCGTTGTTTATGATTGCATGGGTGGTATTGTACCTGCTGTATCGCAACAGTTTTGTTTTTACAGGCGAAACCTCATTCGACAGGCTGATTGTTTTTCTCCGTGTGTTCAGCACAAGTATTTTTTTACCGTTGGTAACTGTGCTGTTATTAAAAGGGCTGGGCTTTATTCAATCTATTCAGTTAAGAACACAGAAAGACCGCATTGTTCCTTATGTGGCCTGTATTACCTTTTTCTTTTGGAGTTATTACGTGTCTAAAACACTGGTTGATCCGCTTGAACTCCGTGCATTTCTTTTAGGGTTGTTTATTACATCTTCTGCATCACTGATCATCAACAATTATATGAAAGTAAGTATGCACGCCATTGGTGCAGGCGGGTTGCTGAGTTTTTTTCTTCTCTTGCTCTTTGCTAACCGCATAGATGATTTGTTGTCTATTTTGCTGGCGTTTTTTATTGCAGGTATTATTTGTACCAGCCGCTTTGTTGTAAGTGATCATAAACCGGCAGAAATCTACACAGGGTTTATTACAGGGTTTCTGCTGCAGCTCATTGCATGGTGGATAGTTGCTTAAAGAACAAAGCCTCTATTAAGAGAGGCTTTATCAGGAATCATGCAGAAACAGGTGGTTACAAAAAGAACTTAACTGTTTAACAACTTCGATTGCTCCATGTATGTTTTGTTGGGATGATAAATAAACAGCACACTCCCGTTTTTAATAGAGTTAATAATACCCGCAGTTTGTTTCATGGGTACAGCAGGGCATCCCAGACTGCGGCCTAAATATCCATTGCTGTTTGCAAATTGTCTTGTTACATAATCAGAACCGTGTAAAACAATTGCCCGCTCAAATGCTTTATCGTTAATTCCTTTTTCAAGCCCCTTTAATTTCAGCGAATAACCTTTTTCACCAAAATAGGTGTTGAGTGTTACATAAAAACCAAGACTGCTTTTATTTGATTCAGGTTTGTTGGAGAAATCAGTAGCGTAATTGAGTCCGCTTTTACGGCCATGTGCTACCAGTGTATGATAAAGGATTTTTCCTTCTTCCATATCAATTACATAAAAACGGTTTTGAGAAGATGATTTTGAAAAATCAGCAATGGTTAATACATCAGCTCTTGCTATGGCTCCCTGATCCAGTAATTTATAATAACCTTTATACGCCAGTTCAAATGCTTCTTCTTTTAAACCTTCATCCAGTAAATGAAGCGATTCATAAATACTGTCTGCTTTTTTAATGATCACTTCTTCCAGGTTTTCTGCAGCTTTGGTTGATGCTGCTATAATACCGGCAGTAAGAGGAGTGTAACGGGGACTGCCGTTACCATTAATCACTGTAGGAATTTGTAAAAAGATAAATGCTGTAACAGCCAGATAAGTCAAATTTTTACGGAATAGTTTCATAGTTTGGATTTAAACGGATAATGGAGGAATAAAAATAGTAAAACATTCTTTTTAACCAAATACATATGCTGCAACGATTTTTTAATAATAATAGTATTCCCGTACAGCAGCGTTTTGATGGACTAAGTGTTTTTACCAGGGTCGTGAAGGACTGCAAATGTAAATCAATGCCTTGTGGCAAATTGTTAAAGGCCGGTATGAATTTGATTCTTTTGTGCCTGCAAAAGGCAAGAGCACCTGTGACATCAGCAAAAATTCATTGATTATCAATGAAACTCATCAGTATACTTTGCTGTTATAATTTTATTTTTATCGGGTAATTTAAAAATCTAAGGCACACAATTAATGATACAATATCCCATTTATATGGATTACAACGCAACAACCCCGGTTGATCCACGGGTAATGGAAACAATGTTGCCTTATTATACCACTCATTTTGGCAATGCAGCCAGCCGCACCCATGCCTTTGGTTGGGTGGCAGAAGAAGCAGTTAGCATTGCAAGAGAACAAGTGGGTTCATTGATTAATGCTGCATCATCTGAAATCATTTTTACATCGGGAGCAACTGAAGCAGTGAACCTGACCATTCGTGGTGTGTTTGATCTGTATCATGCAAAAGGAAAACATATCATTACCTGTAACATTGAACACAAAGCAGTGCTTGATACCTGTGAGTTGATTAAAAGTATGGGTGGAGAAATTACCATCCTCGAAGTAATGCCAAATGGATTACCTGATCTGTCTGTATTAGAAAAAGCCATTCGTGCAGATACCATTTTGATTTCGATCATGTATGCCAATAATGAAATCGGGACTATTATGCCTATTGCAGAAATTGGTGCCATTGCAAAAAAACACGGTGTTCTTTTTTTCAGCGATGCTACACAAGCTGTAGGAAAAATTCCTGTTGATGTGATCAAAGACAATATTGATCTGCTTGCTTTGTCTGCACATAAACTCTACGGACCAAAAGGCGTGGGTGCATTGTATGTGCGCAGAAAAAATCCAAGAGTAAAATTAAAAGCTCTTCAATATGGTGGTGGTCATGAAAAAGGAATGCGCAGCGGCACACTCAATGTGCCGGGCATTGTTGGTTTGGGAAAAGCCTGTGCAATTAGCAAAACAGAAATGGACGTTGAAATAAAACGGATCAGCAAACTGAGAGATCAACTGCTCAATGGATTGCTGGCACTTGGTTGCACGGCATTGAATGGAGAAAAAAATAACTTACTTCCGCATGTGGCGAATGTTTCGTTTAGTATTCCCGGAGCTAATCAATTGATCCATCAACTGCAAAAGCAGATTGCTGTTTCATCAGGCTCGGCCTGCACCTCCGCATCAACAGAACCTTCTTATGTATTAAAAGCATTAGGCATTGGTGATGAGCTGGCAGCGGGTTCTATCCGTTTTAGTTTGGGACGGTTTACCACTGAGAAGGAGATAGTGGATACGATTCACTATGTAACAGAAGTAGTGAATAATATGCGGTAGAAAACTAAAGCGTAAAGAAGTTTCAAAAAAAATAGTAAAAAGTATGGATTCAATTAAAAAGATTGAAATTAATTCTTATAACAAAAAGGCATATTTTTTTGAACCCATAGGCATTGGTGAAAATTATAATTTTTACGATTACATTGTACCAACTTATACCAATCATTTGATTTTAGAAGGTGGTTGGGATGAGAAATTTGCAGTATTAAATACAAATGAAGTAGAAGGCCTTTCAATTATTGACTATGAAGGAATAATTGATATTGGGTTTATTCAAAATTACTTTCAAAATATTAAACAGCTTTATATACGATGTAAAGGAGTTTTAAACTTCAATTGTATTAGTTCAGCAACTAGGCTACAGTTTTTTTCATTTTTATGTCAAAAGAATGAATCGATAGACTTTAAGCTGCCAAATACTCTTAAAAGTTTTGTCGTGGATTGGAAGGCAAAATATTCAATAATTGAATTGCCTCGGAGTATAGAGTATTTATGTATTGAAGGAGGAAAAAATATTAATTGGGATTCTTTGCTATCCCCATTGGAACATTTAATTAAGCTTGAACTTATTAAATGCGACATACTAAATGGAAAAATTCTATTCGAATTGGGAGCATTGCGATATTTATCTTTAACTGATTGCAAGTCATTAAATTTTGACAACATATTTAGAACGAACAATTCTCTAAAATATATTCACATGATAAAGGTTCCACTTTTGCATATTGAGTGGCTAATACATTTAAAATTTATAGATATTATAATATTTGAAAGTTGCGGAGAAATACGTAGCATCAAGTCTTTGATCAATAATAAAACTTTAAGAGGAGTTTCGTTTTCGGGGTCAACAAAAATTATGGATGGTGATCTAAGCTGTCTAGAAACTCTTGGTTTACTTAAAAATTGCTTTATCGCCCCATATATTCATTATTCACACGTAAGCATATTTCCTTGGAACTGGGATAATTTTAAAAGTGAAACAAACAGAGAGGTTGTAAAAAGAAAATAATTATTGACAATTGTTGGTATTCAGATATTTGCCCAACTAATCTAAGTATGTAAGCGTTAGCAATCGGTAATATGTAGAAATTGAACATTGGTGTAAATAAAAAAGTCCCGGCTTTCACCGAGACTTTTGCTCCCCCCGCTGGACCCCGGATAGCCGGGACAAGCTTGAACCAGCGACCCTCTGATTAATCCCGAAGCTTCGGGACTTTAACCAACTGAGCAATAACTCCGGATGGCTTAAAGGAAGGGTCAATTAATTGCTCAAGAAATTTTCGGCTTTTTTGTTTTTTAATGAACCGTTCTATTTGAATTGCTTCTTTTTCCAAACCACCACACTCAAAAGCAGCTTTAAGTATCCAGGGTCTATATTTCGATGTGAAAGTATTATGATCTGCAGTATTGTGCTCATGCTGTAGGCTCCCCCCTTTTAGTACAGGTTAAAAGTAGAATATTTTATCATTGTTCTAGCTCATCCTGTTGGGCGTAG
>JAIEMP010000010.1 GCA_019752045.1 Chitinophagaceae bacterium
ACGTACTGAATGCAGTTAAGAACAAAATTATTCATCGAATTTTTGCATGTGTTGCACAAGAAAGAAAGTACAGCATAAACTATAAATATTGTTTGGTTGAATCATAGAAATCGCAGTTCTCTGACCTGTGTCCAGGCGTAACTAATCTAACCATAACATATTCAATCATCCTGTGTTTAGTTGGCAATTGCCCCATCCGCTATTTGATTAAACATTCTTCCTCCTCTTTCCCGTTAATCAACACAAAACAGTCGTTCATATAATTGTAGTTGATTTATGTTTTCATGTTTTGAAGAATGATTAACTTCCCAAAAAAGTAGTTCATTATGGCAGCTATCAATTTGAATGTAAACGGTAAAACAGTATCGGTTGATGTAGATCCTGCAACACCTCTTTTGTGGGTACTGAGAGATCATTTGAACTTGGTTGGTACAAAATTCGGCTGCGGTATCGCCCAATGCGGCGCATGTACCGTTCATTTAAATGGTAACGCAGTACGTTCCTGCTCTTTACCCGTTTCCTCTGTAAAAAATAATGCCATTGTTACCATCGAAGGGTTGAGCAAAACAGGCGATCATCCCTTGCAACAGGCATGGGAAGAACTGGATGTGTCGCAATGTGGTTATTGCCAGGCAGGACAAATAATGAGTGCCGCTGCCTTGTTGAAACGTAATCCAAAACCAACCGATCAGGATATTGATAATGCCATGTCGGGAAATATCTGCAGATGCGGAACACATGTCCGCATTCGTAAAGCAATTCATTCAGCAGCTAACACACAAAGCAAAAACTAATTATGGCAACAACACATTCAAGAAGAAATTTTCTGAAGGTATCTGCCTTATCAGGTGGCGGTATGCTCATCAGTTTTAGTTTGTTCAACCTGCCGGCAGAAGCAAAGGCATTGGACGACATGATTTTTACTCCCAATGCATATATCAAGATTACTGCCGACGGTACCATTGTATTATTTGCACCAAATCCTGAAATTGGTCAGGGTGTAAAAACATCGTTGCCCATGATCATAGCAGAAGAGTTGGGTGTTGATTGGAAAAAAATCAACGTTGAACTCGCAGCATTAGACAAAAGAATGGGGCGGCAAACTGCCGGTGGCAGCGGATCGGTTCGTGGTCGATTTACCGAGTTACGTACCGTTGGTGCAACAGCCCGTGAAATGTTAACCACTGCTGCAGCGCAACAATGGAATGTTCCTGTAACTGAGTGTGTAGTTGAAAACGGAGAAGTGATTCATAAAGTAAGCGGAAAAAAATTGAGCTATGCAACGCTGGCATCTGCTGCTGCTAAACTGGAAGTGCCGGAGAAACCAACCTTAAAAGATCCGAAAGATTTTAAACTGATCGGTACAAGAGTAAAAGATGTAGATGCACATCACATTGTAACAGGTAAGCCGTTGTTTGGAATTGATACAAGAAAAGAAGGAATGCTGTTCGCCATGGTAAGCCGTGCGCCTGCCTATGGAAAAACATTGGGTGAAGTAAACGATGCAGCCGCATTGAAAATTGAAGGCGTGAAAAAAATAGTGAAGATCAAGAATGCAGTTGCTGTACTTGCAACCTCTACATGGGCTGCAAAAAAAGGAAGAGATGCCTTAGTGATTCAGTGGAACGCTAATGAAAAACTGGAAAACAGTGCCGAACATTTTACATCATTCAAAGCAATGCTTGATAATCCAACAACTACTCCTCAGCGAAATGAGGGTGATGTTGATGCAGCGAAACAAGGCGCTGCAAAATTTCTTGATGTTACGTACGAGATACCTACACTGTCGCACGGACAAATGGAGCCGCTTAATTTTTATGCGAATGTGAAAGATGGAAAAGTGGAATTGTTTGGCCCAACACAAGTACCCGGAGCAGTTAGAGCTGAAGTATCAAAACTATTAGGAATAGCGGAAGAAAATATCAGCATTTCATCGCCTCGTCAGGGTGGTGGATTCGGAAGAAAGTTAATGACTGATAATGGAGTGGAAGCAGCATTGATCTCGGCTGCAGCACAATGTCCTGTACAAGTACAATGGACACGTGAAGATGATATGCAAAACGATTTTTATCGTCCGGCAGAAATGTGGAGATACCGTGCAGCACTTTCGTCGGATCAATTATTATCCTGGCATCAATCGGGGATTGGAATTGGTCGTGCTGTAAGAGGTGACAGTTATGTTGCAGGTGCAATTTCAAATTACCGTGCAGAAGGGCAAGGCTTTACCAGCAATACACCAACAGGTTGGTGGAGAGCGCCCGGTGCAAATACTTTGGCCTATGTGGCCGAAAGTTTTATGGATGAAGTATGTACTGCATTGAAAAAAGATCCGGTGGCATTTCGCTTGGAGTTGTTTAAAAAAGCAAAAGAGCAAACAGTTGGCAAAATAAATTACGATCCGGAGAAATATAAAACTGTGGTTGAACTTGTGGCGAAGATGAGTAAATGGGGTACAAAAACACCCGGCGTGTTTAGAGGTTTCTCTACCTGGTTTTCGTTTGGTTCTTATGTAGCGCAGGTAGTTGATGTACAGATGGTAGATGGACAACTAAAAGTGAAGAAAGTGTATTGCGCAGTCAACTGCGGTCGTGTGATTAATTTGAGTGGTGCAGAAAATCAGGTGCAGGGTTCAATTGTTGATGGGATCAGTCATGCCATGTTTCCGAAAGTAACATTTGTAAATGGCGCAGTGGCTGAAACAAATTTTAATACGTACAAGTTCTTACGGATGAAAGATGCACCAACTGAAATTGATGTGCAATTTGTTGAAAGTGATGAAGCACCCACCGGTTTAGGTGAGCCGGCTTTACCACCGGTAGCAGCAGCGCTTGCCAACGCCATTTTTGCAGCAACCGGTAAACGATTACGCAAGTTGCCTTTTGCTGAACAGTTGAGTTAGCTTAATCACAGGCTTTTAATTCAACGCCCTGTATTCATTCGGCGTGTAACCAACTTTTTGTTTGAACAAACGGGTAAAATGCTGCGGATACTTAAATCCTAATTCATAAGCGATCTGGCTTACTGATTTGCTGTGGTCGAATATTTTTTCTTTTGCAAGATCGATCACCTTCAGTTGGATGTATTCCTGTGCTGTTTTCCCGGTTTCTTTCTTTATGAGATCTCCAAAGTAGTTAGAAGATAAGTTGAGTTCGCTTGCGCAATGCGTCACTGAAGGCAGACCAATCGTTTGCAGTTTATCAGATCGGAAATATTCAGTTAACAGGTTGTCAAACCGTTCTAAAATTCCTTTCAATAAATTATCACGTGTGATAAATTGCCGGTCATAAAAACGAACGCAATAGTTTAACAGCATTTCTATATTCGAAACGATCAGTTTTTTGCTATGCTTGTCAATGGACTGTTGCAATTCATATTGAATTTTCGTAAAACAATCCAATACAATTTTTCGTTCACGTTCAGATATATGCAATGCTTCATTGGATTGATATCCAAAAAAAGAAAAGTCTTGCATGTGCCGGCCAAGTGAAGTACCATGAATCAGATCTGCATGAAATAGCAGCGCATATCCTTTCGGTTGATAGGTTTCTCCGTTGCTGTTAACACCTGCGGTTTGTCCTGGAGCAAGAAAAACCAATGTCCCTTCCTGGTAATCATACGTATTTTTGCCATAGGTCATGTCACCACATTTTACTTCTTTTAAAAAGATGGTATAAAAACCGAAATACATCTTCGATCCTTCTCTCGGTGCTGCCTTCGAAAGATCGACCACACTCACCAAAGGGTGTTGCGTTTCGTTCCTGTTGAAGACATTGTAATCGTTGATGGTCTCAAATCTTCTTATTGTATCCATAACAAATGTTTTATCTCAATCAAAATTACTTTCTTTACCTGTCCTTTGGCATTTCATTTGCCCTAATCGGTAATATTGGTAGATAAATCAGTAATACGGGTAGTATCAGGGGAACAAAATTCAAAGACCTTTGTATCTAAATTAATAGTTGTATGAAATTATCAATTCTCAGCCTCTGTTTCATAACGATGAGTGTGCAATGGGCCTGCGCACAACAACCAAAAAGCAATCCTTCAGCAACAGAGCAGGAAATCACACATCTCTCAAAACAGAAATGGTTGTGGATGTCAGACAAGAATGTAGATTCTTTAAATGTACTTTTTAATGAAAAATCTATGTTTGTTCACATGGGAGGAAGCTGGGGAAAGGAACAGGAAATCAATGTGATTAAGAGTGGTGGCATTTGGTATAAGAAAGCTGAGGTGTACACAGTAATCGTCAACATTATAGGTAACACTGCCATCCTTTTAAATGACATTGACTTAGTGGCTGTTGTGGGAGGAAATGAAGTTGTCAATCCTTTTATGGTGACTGAGGTATATATCAAAGAAAATGGCAAATGGAAGATGGGTTCGCTTACTTTCTCAAAGTTGATGAGACCCGTTAAAATAAGTGGTAACAGCAAATAAAAAGTTTGTTACGAATTCCCGTTGATCTTCACAATACAAGTATTCATATAATTGTTGTTGATTTATGTATGCATGTTTTGGATAATAACTAACTTCCCTAAAAGTATCCCGCTATGCCAGTAATCAGTTTGAACGTAAACGGTAAAACAGTTTCGGTTGATGCAGATCCTGCAACACCTGTACTATGGGTGTTGAGAGAACATTTAAATCTTGTCGGCACAAAATACGGATGCGGTGTTGCTCAATGCGGCGCATGTACGATTCATCTCAATGGAAACGCAGTTCGTTCCTGCCAGTTACCTGTTTCTGCAGTAGGCAAAAATGCGATCACTACCATTGAAGGGTTGAGTGAAAACGGTGATCATCCTGTACAAAAAGCATGGATAGAGCAGGATGTGGCGCAATGCGGCTACTGTCAAACCGGACAGATCATGACGGCCACTGCTTTGTTGAAAAGCAACCCTAATCCAACCGATGCACAAATTGAAGCGTCAATGAGTGGTAATATTTGCAGGTGCGGAACCTATCTGCGTATCAAGGAGGCCATCAAAACAGCAGCTAAACAAATGTAATATTGGAACTACGCAATGTTGAATTTTTAAACTCATCAACAATGGAAAAAACTAAAACCGATTATAACAGAAGAGCATTTTTGAAATCAACTTTTCTTGCTGGTGGTGGTATGATGATTAGTTTCAGCGGCCTGGCAAAATTGAGTCTGGATGATAAAATCAATCCCGCCGATCTTCCTGCAGACTGGCATGAGTTGACAGGCTATATCAAAATAACTTCCGACAACATCATCAAAATTTTCAACCCTAATCCGGAGTTTGGACAAAATGTAATGACCTCACTGCCGATGATCGTTGCAGAGGAGCTGGATGTAGATTGGAAAAAAGTAGTGGTTGAAATGGGGCCACATGATAATGTGAAACTTGGACCTCAATTTACAGGCGGCAGTAATTCTGTCCGTATGTATTGGAAACCGCTGCGTGATGCAGGAGCAGCTGCACGTAATATGTTACTCACTGCAGCAGCGCAAACATGGAATGTTCCTGTGGAAGAACTTACAACGAAAGGCGGAATGATTTATCATGAAAAAACAGGCAAGTCAGGAACATACGGTGAGTTCGCATCCAAAGCCGCAGGTGTTCCCATTCCAAAAGATGTTAAGCTGAAAGATGTAAAGAATTTTACTGTAGTAAGAAATTCGCAGAAGAATGTGGAAGGTTTAAAAATTGTTACGGGCAAACCGCTGTTTGGATTAGACTATACGCAGGAAGGAACATTGATCGCTATGATTCAGCATCCGCCTGCATTCGGAATGAAAGTAAAATCATTTGATGCAAGTGAAACATTAAAAATGCCCGGCATCAAAGATGTGTTTACATTAAAGTTGTATGAAGATGGATTTGAGCAGGCAGGTTTCGATACACGTACGTTCAACGATTTATTGGTTGTTGTGGGCAACACAACATGGCAGGTAATGAATGCCCGTAAAAAATTGAAAGTAAGCTGGGAACCGAAAGGCGATACAAAAGATACAATGGCCGGCAGAAACGGAAAGAGAGAAGTTGTAGTGCCGGGTGCATTGGAAAGTACCGCTACACATTTTGCAAAAATGAAAGAGTATGCAGCAAAGCCTGCACAATTGTTACGTAAAGATGGCGATCCTGAAACAGCATTTAAGAATGCTGCGAAAGTTCTTGAACGTACATACAATGCACCATTTCTGGCACACAATTGCATGGAGCCGATGAATTGTTTTGCACATGTAACCGATGAGAAAGCATTGATCGTTGGTCCGCACCAGGCAGCAGGTTGGATTGAACCCACTTTATCAAAAGTGTTGAATCTGCCTGCTGATAAAATTGATATGCAGATCACCCGCATGGGTGGTGGCTTCGGTTTAAGAGCTTATGGACATACGTTTGTTGAAGCAGCATTGATTTCCCGAAAAGTAAAAGCTCCGGTGAAACTTGTGTATACCAGAGAAGATGATATGACCTATGGTATTTATCGCCCGATGTACACGGCAACTTATCGTGCAGCGTTTGATGCAAATAAAAACCTGATAGCGTTTCATGTAAAGGGTGGCGGAATTCCTGAGCATCCCATACATGCAAACCGATTTCCTGCAGGTGCAGTTGACAACTATTTAGCTGAAGGTTGGGAAATACCTTCTAATATTACCATCGGTGCATTCAGGGCACCACGTTCTAATTTTAATGCAGCCGCCGAGCAATCGTTCTTAGATGAAGTGGCAGAAGTAATGGGAAAAGATCCTATTGAATTCAGATTGGAATTGCTGAAACGGGCGAAAGAAAACCCTGTTGGCAAAAACAATGAGTACGATGCAGACAGATATGCAGAGGTATTAAAACTGGTAAAAGAAAAATCGGGCTGGGGTAGTGCGGCGAATAAACAATACAGCCGGGGGGTAGCTGCTTATTTCTGTCATAACTCTTATGCAGCACATGTGGTGGATATTGTAAAGAAAGATGGTCAGCCATTTGTAGAACGGGTAACCAGTGCAGTTGATTGCGGTATTGTGATTAATCCCGATGCTGCTGTTAATATGGTGCAGGGATGCGTGGTGGATGGAATCGGTAATGCATTGTATGGCGAGTTGACATTTAAAGATGGTGTTCCGGAGAAAAATAATTTTACACGTTACAGAATGATCCGTCATCGGGAAGCACCGAAAAAAATAGATGTGCATTTTGTACAGAATGAGATCAATCCAACCGGATTAGGTGAACCACCTTTTCCACCCATCTTTGCTGCAGTTGCAAATGCCTTGTATAAAAGTGAAAAGAAGCGGTTTTACAATCAGCCTTTTTCAACTGAGTTTCAAAAAAAATCATAACGGGAATTAACAGCATAATATTAAGCGAGCAGCATATGAAAATGATATTTGTAACTTTTGTACTCTCATTAACAGCAATCACATTGCTTTCGTTTAATCAGACCTTTGATTTGAAAGCAAGTGTGCAACGTGGTAAAACGGTTTATGAGACGAATTGTATGTCTTGTCATATGGCAGAGGGAACGGGACTCGAAGGTGCTTTTCCACCTCTGGCAAAATCAAAAAACCTGGCGGATAAAAACCGACTGATCAAAGTGATTCTTCAAGGCATGAAAGGGCCGGTGAAAGTAAACGGAGTAGAATACGATAGTCAAATGGCTCCCGTAAGTTTAACAGATAAGGAAGTGTCTGATGTGCTGAATTATATCCGTAATTCATGGGGTAATAAATATCCTGCTGTGTTACCAAAAGATATTCAGCCCGGATTAAAAGCTCCCTCAAAAGGCTATCAGAAATTTTAATGAGTAATTTGTAAACACAAATTGTTTTCATCATTGCATGACGAAAGAGATCAATGAAATAATTGCTGCATATAAACAGGCACTGCAGAAAGGAATCAAATCTGCATTGGCTACTGTTGTGTATGTGGAAGGTTCTTCTTACCGGAGACCCGGAGCCCGTATGCTGGTGGAAGAAGATGGACGGATGACAGGTGCCATCAGCGGCGGATGTCTGGAAGGTGATGCATTACGGAAAGCGTTGCTGGCAATACATCAAAACGAAAACAAACTCGTTACGTACAATTCAATGGATGAAGAGGATGTTGAGTTTGGTGTGCAGTTGGGCTGCAATGGTATTGTACATATTTTGTTTGAACCGGTTGATGCGCAAGATGAAAATAATCCCATTGCATTACTGGAGCGATCGCAGTTATACAGAAGAGAAACTGTATTAGTGACTTTGTTTTCTTTACATAATTTTCATGGTCATCAACCAGGCACTTGTTTTTTTCTTGATAAGGAAACAACGTACAGTAGAATTGATGATGAAGGTTTGAAAACCATACTTCAACCGGATGCTTCATATGTGCTTCAAACAGGGTCATCAGTGTTTAAAGAATACGAAGCGTTTGAATTGACCACCTTTGTTGAATTGTTACAGCCTTGCATTTCATTGATCATTGTTGGTGCAGGCAACGATGTATTTCCATTAGTAGAAATGACGAAGGTGCTGGGTTGGCAGATAACGATTGCTGATGGACGATCCACACATGCCAATGCGCAGCGTTTTCCTAACGTACATCAATTGATCACCGGAAAACCGGCAGATGTTATCAATCAACTTGTGCCGGACGAATGGACGGTGTTTCTGTTGATGACACATAATTACAAGTATGATCAGGCAATGATGAAACTGTTATTGCAGATCAACTGCAGATACATTGGTACACTCGGGCCAAAGAAACGTTTGGAACGCATGTTTGATGAGTTGAAAGAAGATGGTATTACTATAACAGATGAACAACGTGCAATCATTCATGGTCCGATTGGTCTGGATATTGGAGCAGAAGCTGCTGAAGAAATTGCATTGTCTGTATTGGCAGAAATAAAAGCGGTGTTTGCTGAGCGTTCAGGAAGTTTTTTGAAGGACCGCTCAGTTACTATTCATACTCGCAATGATTTGGAATTACAGAAAGTAAGCAGCAATGACAGATGAGCGAACAAATAAAAATAATACCGGAGTTGTGATACTCGCTGCAGGTGCATCGTCACGCTTAGGTTCCCCCAAACAATTATTGGTTTATTCAGGTGCTACTTTATTGCAACATTCTGTTGAAGTGGCACAGACAGCTGATGCAGATCCTGTCGTTGTTATTTTGGGTGCAAATGCAGATCTTATTAAATCGGAAATAAAAAATACAAAAGCTAATGCAGTTGTCAATCCTGAATGGAAAGAAGGAATGGCTTCAACAATCCGTTTTGGTTTACAAACGTTGCTGAAATTAAATCCGGAAGTTGATGCTGTGGTAATGATGGTGGCTGATCAGCCATTTGTAACAGCGGAGTTATTAAATAACTTGATGGAAGTTCATAGAAAAAAACAGCGCAGCATTGTTGCAAGTAAATATGGAACTACTTTTGGAACACCTGTTTTATTTGCCAAGCGGTTCTTTCCGGAGCTTTTGGAATTAACAGGTGATGTTGGAGCAAAAAGTCTGGTTCGAAAGTATATGAATGAAGCTGCATTTGTTTTTTTTCCTGAAGGAGAGATTGATATTGACACAGTGGAAGATTATGAGAAGTTGAAAGATGTAAAAGAAGGCGGAGGGTATATGGCATAAGGCGTAAGAAAGATTTCACGCCACGTCAGACGCCCTCGTCGGACGGGAAAAGTTTAGTCTTTTGCTCTTTAATGGAAAAAAATATTGGCCACAGATTACACAGATAACACAGAAAGAAGATAAAAATCGAAAATTCATTCCCAAAAAATGATTTCAGTTAATGAAGCAAAACATATTATTTCAACAAACGTAACAGCATTACATCCTGTTACTCTTTCATTATTACAGGCAAGAGGAAAAGTATTGGCTGCAGATGTATTTGCAACAATTGATATTCCCGCATTTCCGCAATCAGCCATGGATGGTTATGCATTTGCATTTGATCATTTGCAAAAAGAATTGATCATTGATGGAGAGATGGCTGCAGGAAGTTCTTCAACTGTTGAAGTAGCAGCAGGTAAGGCCATCCGCATATTTACAGGAGCACCTGTTCCCGCAGGAGCAGATACAGTAGTGATGCAGGAAAAAGTAAAAACAGTGAACGGAAGATTGATCATTGAAGATGAACAACTGCAACGCAACAGCAATGTTCGTTCCATCGGTTCAGAAATCAAAGCAGGCGAACTCGCTTTGCCGAAAGGAAGTTTACTCACTGCTGCTGCCATGGGTTTCTTAGCAGGGATTGGTATTACAGAAATTTCTGTTATTCCAGATACTGCAATCAGCATTATACTTACCGGCAATGAATTACAGGAGCCGGGCAAACCATTAGCGTACGGACAAGTATATGAATCGAACTCATTTGGTTTAACAGCTGCGCTAGAATCGTTGCATCTTCCTGTTCATCGCATTTATAAAGCAGAAGATGATCTGGAAGTATTAACTGCAATCTTACAACAGGCGTTGAATGAAAGTGATCTGGTATTATTAACAGGTGGTGTAAGTGTTGGTGATTATGATTTTGTATTGCAGGCTGCAAACAAATGCGGTGTACAGCAACAGTTTCACAAAATAAAACAACGGCCGGGTAAACCTTTGTTCTTTGGAACGAAGAATGAAAAAGTAATATTTGGTTTGCCGGGTAATCCATCATCTGTGCTTACCTGTTTTTATGAATATGTAACAGAAGCTCTGTCGCTGCAAACAAAACGTCCCTTGCAATTAAAGACCGTGCAAACTGTTTTGACGAAAGATTGTAAAAAAGCAGCGGGACTTACACATTTTCAAAAAGCATATTACAACGGAGAAACGGTATTGCCTTTAGCTGCGCAGGAGTCATACAAATTAAATTCGTTTGCAACTGCAAACTGTTTATTGCAATTAGATGAAGAAAAGGAAGAGTATAAGGTCAACGATCCCGTAACCATTCATCTATTACCTGTTTAACAGCAATGGACTTTATTTATCTTTTTTACCTGCTTTTATTTCTTGTTGCATTTTTATATGCATCTGTAGGGCATGGTGGTGCCAGTGGATATTTGGCGTTGATGGCCATTTTCAGTATTGCACCTGAAGTAATGAAACCTACGGCCTTGTTGCTCAATTTATTTGTATCGCTTACATCGTTCATACAATTTTATCGTGGCGGCTATTTTAAATGGAATGTGTTTTGGCCATTTGCTTTACTATCGGTTCCAATGGCCTATTTTGGCGGCAAGGTTGGTATTGATGCGGATGTTTATAAGAAAGTTCTTGGTCTGCTTTTATTAATACCGGTTGCAAGATTTCTTTTCTTTAGCAATATCCAGGTAGATGACCCGAAGAAAGTAAACTCAGGAGCAGCAGTTGTAATTGGAGCTGTAATTGGTTTTCTCTCCGGACTTATCGGCATAGGTGGAGGAATTATTCTCTCCCCAATACTTTTAATGCTAAAGTGGGCAAACATGAAACAGGCTGCAGCCATCAGTGCTTTGTTCATTTTTGTTAACTCACTCTCAGGTTTGGCAGGACAACTAACAAAAGGCATTCAGTTTACAACAGATATGTATCTCTATGTGGTCATTGCTTTTGCGGGAGGATTGGCCGGAGCTTATTTCGGTTCGGTAAAGTTGAAACAGGGTATGTTGAAATATATGCTGGCAACGGTATTATTAATTGCTGCTGTAAAACTATTGGTAACCTGAGTTGGGTTATTTTTGCTGCTTAATACATCAATGATGCGTGTGGAAGTTTTGTTTTTTGGAAAGCTTGTTGACATTGCAGGTGCTTCGCTTGTACTGAACAATGTAACATCAACCGATGAACTGCTGGAACAACTGCGTTTGCAGTACCCGCCACTTGCTGCTGAAAAATTTATTATGGCAGTTGATAAGAAAACAATTTCAATAAATACTTCTTTAACCGATAACTGCACTGTTGCTTTATTACCACCATTCTCAGGAGGATAAATGAACAACGATCAACTATATGAACGTTACCAACGTCAACTGATCCTGCAGGGATTTGGTGCAGAAGCGCAACAGAAATTGTTGTCAGCATCTATATTGGTAATTGGTGCAGGTGGATTGGGTTGTCCGCTGTTGCAATACCTTGTTGCTGCTGGTCTTGGTTCAATTGGAATTGTGGATGATGATGTGGTGTCGCTTTCTAATTTACACAGGCAAGTATTGTACAATGTGCAAATGATCGGCAGGCCAAAAACAGATTGTGCTGTTGAAGTATTGCGGCAATTGAATCCGCAAGTGAAGTTTACTGTTTACAATGAACGATTAACAAATAAGAATGCCGCAACAATTCTTTCTGCATTTGATGTGGTAGTTGATGGCTCCGATAATTTCGCTACACGTTATTTAGTGAATGATGCCTGTCTACTGCTGAACAAACCATTGGTGTACGGCGCTATTTCACAATACGAAGGACAGGTAGCTGTATTCAATGTGCAACAGAACAGTGAACGTTCGGCTAATTACCGTGACTTGTTTCCGCATCCGCCAAAAGAAGGAGAGGTATTGAATTGTGCAGAAGCAGGAGTGTTAGGTGTGTTGCCGGGTATCATCGGCAGTATGATGGCAAATGAAACAATTAAACTTGTTACAGGAACAGGAACCGTATTAGCAAACAAACTTTTCACATACAATACACTCAACAATCAAACCTATGAACTTGAATTGAGCAAACGCTCAGAAACAATGTCGCTTATTCCTGCAACAATAGATGCATTACAGCAAACGGATTATGAATGGTTGTGCAGCACTGCTTCACTGGTCAACGAAATTGATGCAACTGTATTTAATGAATTGATTGCTGAAGGTAAAACTGCTATTGTAGATGTAAGGGAAAAAGATGAACAGCCTGTTGTAACTGAGTTCAGCCATATACAGATTTCGTTAAGCCAATTGCAGCAACATGCTTCGTGGTTAACAGAAGATACAATTATAGTATTCTGTCAAACAGGCAAACGAAGTGCAGCGGCTGCAAAACAGTTGACTGAATTATTTAGCAGCTCGAAAAAGATATATAGTTTAAAAGGCGGCATACAGCAATGGATGCAGCAGCAAAAACAAACCGTGTAATGGAACGTAAACCGAAGAATATATTTACGCAAGGAGCTATTGACCCAGCATTTATTGCAGACAGTATTGCCAATCACAGCTCAAAAATAAACATTGGCGGACATAGCATTTTCCTGGGACAGGTAAGGGCCGATGTGATCAATGAAAAGAAAGTAGCAGCCATTGAATACACAACGTATGAAGAATTGGCGTTGGAAAAGATGCATGTTATTCGGGAAGAGACGTTTGCTAAATATGAGCTCACTTGTATGCATGTGCACCACAGTTTGGGCACAGTAGCTGCAGGCGAAATCTGTTTGTTTGTTTTTACATCATCAGCACATCGCCGTGCAGCCATTGATGCCTGCAACGAAGTGGTGGAACGCATCAAAACAGAATTACCTGTTTGGGGAAAGGAATTATTTGAAGACGAAACGCATCAATGGAAAGTAAATCAATAATGTATTGTCTGGTTATAAATTTATTAACCCCATCGGGGTGATAATGTCAGTAGAAAAAACCAAATAATAGTTGTTAAGCTCCGTAGGAGCGACATGTTTTTTGGTTTTGCATCTTGACATATCGCTCCTACGGAGCTGGTTTCTGATTTTCCAGCCTTTTTTACTAACATATCGCCTCTCTGAGGCTATCCCATACATTTGATTTAATTTGACATACAATACAAAATAATAAACAGCAATGGTCAACATCACACATAAATCAACAACATTACGGCAGGCAATTGCAACAGCATTACTCTCTGTTTCGAAACCTGAAATAATTGCAGCCATTCAAAACAAAACCGTCCCCAAGGGCGATGTGTTTGAATTTTCACGTGCAGCAGGATTGCTGGCGATCAAAAAAACAAGTGATGTCATTCCTGATTGTCATCCGTTACCGGTTGAGTTTGCTTCCATCAAACATACAATCGATGGCTTAAGCATTTTGATCTCTGTTGAAGTGCACACTATTTATAAAACAGGAGTGGAGGTAGAAGCGATGCATGGTGCAGCCATTACTGCGTTAACCATGTACGATATGTTGAAGCCGTTGGACAAAGGCGTAGAGATTTCATCCATTAAACTGGAAAGTAAGAAAGGCGGAAAAACAGATTTCAAAGATGAACTGAAAGAAAATATTCGTACCGCTGTCATCGTTTGTTCAGATTCTGTTGCTTCAGGTACAAAAGAAGACAGCAGCGGTAAAGCCATTCTGCAAAAGCTGGAACAACATCAGCTAAAAGCAGCGGTATATGAAATTATTCCTGATGAGTTTGAGGTAATTCAATCAAAAGCTAAACAATACAGCGAAGAAGGATTCAATTTAATTTTATTCACCGGAGGTACTGGATTATCACCAAGAGATATAACACCCGAAGCTATTCAACCTTTACTCGACCGTGAAATTCCCGGTATGATGGAAGCTGCACGAAACTATGGTCAGCAGCGAACACCGTATGCCATGTTATCAAGAGGTGTTGCAGGTTTTATTGGTAATTCACTTGTAATTACATTGCCCGGATCAACCAAAGGTGCAGAAGAAACAATGGATGCTCTCTTTCCTTATGTGTTGCATTTGTTTCGTGTGGCAAAGGGGATGCGGCACGAAATTTAAGATTACTTAATATTGAATTTAATCTGATGTACTATCTTTCACACAGAATTAATTTGTTTATCTGTAACGTTAGCAGAGAACAATAACAAGCATCAAAAATAAACAAGAGAAGTATAAATGATCTGCATCCGGCCGGGAGTTGATTTACAGCAGATAAATTGATTGTATGAAAAAATTACAGAAAATCGGCAGTATTTTTTTCATGTTTACAGTTGCACAGTCACAGGCACAAACAGATACAACTGCTAAACCACTGGAAGAAGTGATTGTTACTGCCAATCGTACCAAAACACCTGAGGCAACTGCAGGTTATGCAACTGGAGTTATTTCAAAAAAACAACTGGAACAGTTTGCACCACGTACAACACCGGAAGCATTGATGGGATTGAACGGAGTTTTTCTGCAGAAAACAAATCATGGTGGCGGTTCTGCTTTTGTTAGAGGATTAACCGGCAACCAAACATTGATTCTGGTAGATGGCATCCGGTTAAATAATTCAACTTTTCGTTATGGCCCCAATCAATATCTCAACAGCATTGATCCATTTAATATTGAACAGATAGAAGTGCTTCGTGGAGCAGGTTCAGTACAATACGGTTCAGATGCGATTGGCGGGGTTGTACATGTATTTACAAAAGATCCTGTTTTTCAATCTGCTGCTGCAACAAAACGTACAGGCGGAACAGTGCTTGCTAAATTCATGTCGGGCAATATGGAACAAACAGCAAGGGCTGAGTTACAATACAGCCGTGATAAGTTTGCTGCAATTGCCGGAGTAACGGTCAGGAATTTTGGAGATCTTATTGGTGGCGATACAACAGGCATACAAAGCCCCAGTGGTTACAACGAGATGGCTTACAACATTAAACTGAAATTCAAATTAAACAACAGGGTGCTGCTTACAACTGCGCAACAGTTTTTAATCCAGGATCAGGTACCCGTGTATCATAAAATCCGTTTAGAGAATTTTAAAGAGAATGAAATGGATCCGCAGCAGCGCATGCTGAATTATGTGAAGCTTTCGATTGCCAATCACAAGCGGTTGTTTAAATCCATTGATCTTGCTGTCTCGCATCAGCAAATGCAGGAGGGTCGCAACAGTCAAAAAAATAATCAGCTTATTTCAGTACGTGAAAAAGATAACGTCAACAGCTTTGCTATTACACTTGATATTGCATCGGTTGTAAACAGCAACTGGACAGCTCGTTCAGGAGTTGATTTGTATTACGATCATGTGCAGAGCTCCAGAACAACAACTGATATTCAATTTAACAGCACCAAATCTGCACGGGGATTATATCCCAATGGTTCGGGCTATGGAAATTATTCCTTGTTCTCTCTGCATCATTTTCAGTTTCAGCGATTAAAAGCAGATGCCGGATTGCGGTATAATTTTTTTGGAATCCGTATTAAAGACAGTGCACTGGGCAATGTTTATCTGCAGCCATCAGCATTGGTAGGTCATGTTGCACTTTCGTATGAAATGTATAAAGGGCATTATTTATTCACTTCATTCAACAGTGGCTATCGGGCACCCAATATTGATGATATGGGAACGCTTGGTCTGGTTGATTTCAGATATGAAATTCCTGCAGCGGATTTATTACCTGAACGATCATTGAATTATGAAGCCGGTTATAAATTCAGAAGCAGGAATTTTCGCTTTACTTCAAGTTTTTTTTATCTGCAGTTAAAACAACTGATCAGCAGAGTGAAGATTGAAAATGAACAGATCAGTGGATACAACGTCTACAAAAAAGAAAATACAGGTCGTGCTTTTATTCGTGGTACAGAAACAGAAGCAGAAATTCTGTTGCTGAAAAACTGGCGTGTAAATGCAGGTATTGCTTATTTGTATGGAGCCAATACAAGTGATGATGAACCGTTACGTCGTATACCACCTTTCAATGGAAGGCTTCGTACAACCTATCAACGCAACCAATGGTTTGCTGCCGCCGAATGCTGGTTTGCAGATAAACAAGAACGGCTGGCCCGTGGCGACAGAGAAGATAACAGAATTCCTGTAGGCGGTACCCCGGGCTTTACTGTATTGAATGTATATGCTGGTTATTCATACAAACAAATATTCAAAATCAATACAGGATTACAGAATTTATTGAATAAAGATTACCGTACACATGGCAGCGGCATTAATGGGTATGGAAGAAGTATATGGCTGTCTCTCCAATATATGTTTTAAGGCTGTAAGATTTTCTCTGTTTAATGCGGATGTTAAAAAGCCAACCGGTTATTGTCAGCCGATTATTTCAACTCCGCACTTCCAAATAAATGGTTAAACTGCTGGCAATGTATCAATGCATATCTGTATTGCGAAAAATCAGGCGTACCACTAATACTGTATACCTGTGTGCCGCTGGTTGACTTTAGTTTTCCAAGATCAATAAAATTAACGGGCTGTATTTCTTTCGACAAATATACATGCAAATCGGGGCCGTTTGAAATGCTCATATCTTGCAGTACCAAAGAAAACGAAGCACTGTCAGATGCTGTAATGATTTTTGCTGTACCCCTCACGTTTCCATAAGGGCCATTTATAAAAGCACCTGTTTGGTTTATCATGGCTGAACTGTCAACTGTATCCATGCCCGGCACTGTTGGGGTTGCTTCCTTTTTACATGCCGCTAACATCATTGCTGTAAATGCTAATAATAATAACTGCTTCATTGTAATCATATAACTTTTTAAAAATGATATGCAACACCCACTCCAAAATTATTGGCTTTGTTCCGGAAGCGGTCGTTTTGAGTTCCGTCGGGTGCTGTTTGTTTGATAGTGGTAGTTTCATACTCCACAAATAAAAACTGGTAAATGCCTTTTACACTCCAGGTTTTATTGATATTGTACCTGAGAAAAAACTCAGAGTTCAATGTGCCCAGATCATGATCTCCCGTTAGCAGTAAATTAAAGGCAGCAGGTTTTGCAGCGGGCTCTGTTTTTGTAGAACCATTGCTTTTTAAAATAGCAGAAGATTTTTGACCTACAGTAAACCCAATTACATCAATATTAAAGCCTGCATACAGTTTATTGGTTATATGATAACCAAGATTAGCAGTTACATTTAATGAATTGGTGAAAGCACGCTGAACGGTTAATGTATCCCAGTTTTCAGTTTTTTGTCCCGCAAAAAAAATGAGAAAAGGAGTGGTGTTGGTTCTGGCAAGTTTTGCAGGGGCTGTCCAGAAATCCCGTTTTACACCAAAATAAGCAGTATTACGCAAGCCAATACCCAACTCAAATTTTCTTTTTTTGCCAACACCCCAGTTGTATATATAAGAAGCCGCCAAAGATTGTTGCGAACTGCCGATGGTGGCACTAAAGTCGGCCAGCTGATTTACTTTAGGCAGCTTGGATTGTTGTGCGGAGGAAACTGAAATTCCACCAATCAGAATTAAAAAAACTAATAAATATTTTTTCATGCCTTTGTAATTTGGAAACAAATCTACAGCATGGATAACCGGACATTTGTCTTAGTACTGACAAGAGTGCCCTGATAGCGTTAAAGGATTGCAAATACTGTTATGAGTATTACTGCTGAGACAATCCCTGTCAAAAACATATTTTTTTGTATATATGCTGATGCAATTACCATTATTAATGCAGGGGCTTATTGTACTCAAAATAAAATTTTGAAAGGAAATGCACCGCACAGTTTCAGTGTAAAAATCAACCGGTTTGTTCAGTCAATAAAAGCATACTGGTGTTTTAAGGCCAGCAGTGCACAATTTACATTTCAGTAAAGGAAATTACATTTCAATAATCATTGAATACTCCTGTGCCATAAGTGCAGAATCAGCGAGCAGCAAAAAAAATGGATAAAGCGAATGATTTTTCGATTTATCCATTTGATGTGCCCAAGACTGGATTCGAACCAGCACATCCTTGCGAACGCTGCGACCTGAACACAGTGCGTCTACCAATTTCGCCACTTGGGCAAGCCTGTCCCGATTTATTCGGGAGGGTGCAAATATAGCTGAATTTTGATGATTGCCAACAACGATACCGCACGTTTATTTTGCTTTTTGCTGTTTTAATCCAATCAACAAAATACCTGTAATTACAAGCAACGTTCCTGCAACCTGTGACAGCGTTATTTTTTCACCCAGAATAAAATGCGCCTGAATGATGGTTGATACAGGGCCAATGCTTGAAATGATGGCTACGTTATTGGAGCCGATCCGCTTTACACCAGCCGAAGTAAGAAACGTAGGCAACACAGTAGCAACAACTGCCAGTAATAATCCATACTCCCAATAATCTTCAACAGCCTGTACAGAAAAATGAAAATTATTTTGGATCATGTAATGCAACAGGATACCGCCAATGGCACTTAACATGGCATACACTGTAAACCGTGTAGCACCCAACACCGGAATCATTTTGCCGCTGCCAACAATGTACACAGCAAACGTAATGGAACATAGAAACACGAGAAACGCACCAAGCAGGTGCCCTTCCTGCAAATTATTCCAGTCAAACTCGCCAACATAAGCCAGCATGATTCCTGAATAAGTAAGTGCCAATGCAAACTTTTGAATACGATTAAGCGATTGCTTAAACACAAAAAAATTAATGAGCACAACAAACGTAGGGTAGAGGTAAAGAATCAACCGTTCCAACCCCGCAGAAATATATTGCAATCCTTCAAAATCGAGATAACTGCTCAGGTAATAACCCATCAAACCCAAACCGATCAATTGCATCCATTGTTTTCCTGTAAGCGATACCTGCCGTTCATCTTTCGTCCAAACAGCAACGGCTACATAAAACGGAAGCGCAAACAACATCCGCAGCATCAACAACGTTAACGCATCAATGTGGATATCATGAAACGCTTTTTTTACAATCACTGCTTTGGTCGAAAACAAAACAGCTCCTGCAAACGTCAGCAGAATACCGGCCGTAGTTAAATGTCGTTTTTCGTTCATGCAGATAGTGATCTAAAAAAATAATCCCGGCAGTTACACCGGGATTATTTTTTCAGTAACATGTTATTAAACACTCACATTAAAATCTCTGAGTGCATCGTTCAAACTTGTTTTTAAATCGGTACTTGGTTTGCGTTGACCAATAATCAAAGCACAGCCTACACCAAATTCACCGGCAGGAAATTTCTTATTGTATGTTCCCGGAATAACGACGCTGCGTGCAGGAACACGGCCTTTCATTTCAACAGGCTCAGCCCCGCTTACATCAATAATTTTTGTTGATTGCGTTAACACCACGTTAGCACCCAACACAGCTTCTTTTTCTACACGCACACCTTCCACCACAATACAACGACTGCCCACAAACACACCATCTTCAATAATTACCGGGCTTGCCTGCAATGGTTCCAGCACACCACCAATACCAACGCCACCACTCAGGTGAACCCCTTTACCAATTTGTGCACAGCTACCAACCGTTGCCCATGTATCAACCATCGTTCCTTCATCTACATACGCACCAATGTTTACATAGCTTGGCATCAACACCACATTCTTTGCGAGGTAAGCACCATAGCGTGCAACAGCATGCGGCACGGCACGTACACCCAACTCTTTATAATTTTTCTTCAACAACATTTTATCGTAAAACTCAAACGGTGCCACATCCCATGTTTGCATTTGTTGTATACCAAAATACAGCAGGATGGCCTGTTTCACCCATTCGTTTACTTCCCAACCATTAGCAGCGGGGGCGGCTGTACGTAAACGTCCCTTATCTACTTCTTCAATTACAGCACGCACCGCATCACTGTATTTATTTTCTTTCAACAGTTCACGGTTGCTCCATGCTTCCAGAATCAAATCTTTCATCGTAGTTCAATTTTGCTGCGAAAATAATTCTTAATAGAATACCAGCTGCAGTTTTTCATATGATCGCCTGTTGCCACGCAAGCTCTTGTGCGTTCAGTAATTCTGTTATCCTGAGCGAAGCCGAAGGACCCACCCCTGTCGGTTTGAACTTTGTGTATCTCTCTGCGCCCCCTCCCAAGGAGGGGATAATCAGACTGCTATTCATTGTACAAATCCAATCAGCATGAACCCATTCACCACTCACTACTTATATTTGCCTCCATGAACATTGGCTTCGATGCAAAAAGAGCTTTTCACAATCAAACCGGACTGGGGCATTACAGCCGTACATTAATTCATTCATTAGCCGGTTGTTTTCCACAGCACGAATATTTCCTGTTTAATCCTAAGGCATCAACTTCGTTTCATTTCAATGAGCAAAATGTACACGAAGTGTTGCCCGGTTCTTTTTTGTCGAAGAAATTATCAGCAGCCTGGAGAAGTAATTGGGTGAAAAAAGACTTGAAGCGTTTGCACATTGATCTGTATCACGGACTAAGTCATGAATTACCTGTCAACATCAATCAAACCGGAATCAAATCGGTGGTAACCATTCATGATTTAATTCATGAGCGTTATCCCGAGCAATACAAACTCATGGACCGGCAGATTTATACACAGAAATTCCGCTATGCCTGTGAACATGCAGATAAAGTAATAGCCATCAGTGAACAAACGAAACAGGATATTATTCATTTTTATAAAACACCTGCAGAAAAGATAGAAGTATGTTACCAGAGCTGCAACCCGGCTTTTGGTAACACGGTTTCAAATGAAGAAAGGCTTCGCATCCGTCAGCAATATCAACTCCCGGATCAGTATTTTTTATATGTAGGTTCATTGATTGAACGAAAGAATTTATTGAACATCTGCAAAGCAATGGATCTGATCCGTGCAGAGATCAATTTTCCTTTAGTTGTGATTGGTAATGGGCATGATTACAAACAAAAAGTAAAAAATTATATAAAAGAAGCCGGACTTGAAGACCGTATTTTATTTTTATCTGAAAGCTCATTAACAAAATCATCTCCTGCATTTCAATCAGCAGTTGATTTTCCGGCCATTTACCAACAGGCCATTGCCATGATTTATCCATCGGTGTTTGAAGGTTTTGGTATTCCAGTATTGGAAGCATTGTGGAGCCGTATTCCTGTGATTACATCTAACCTTTCCTGCTTACCCGAAGCAGGTGGCGATGGGGCTTTTTATGTTAATCCAACTAGGCCTGAAGAAATTGCAGAGCAAATGAAACGCATTTTGAACGATGAAATATTTGTGAAACAACAAATCGAAAAAGGCTGGCAACATGCACAACGTTTCAGCAATGTAAACACTGCTGCCAAAGTGATGGGAGTGTATGAGCAAGTTGTCTGAACTGGGATTTTAGGATTCATGAGATTCATGGGATGAACCTTGCGAAAACTATCAGCATTCCGTAATGTCATGCGATCGCTTTGTTAATCCCCTCACTGGAGGCCTGCTCCGCTTTACGGAGGCCGTAAAGAGGTACGCATAGTTCAAACAATAGTGGTGCCTGCCCGACTGAGTTTTTCAGGCGGTGGTTTTCTTACATCATACATCCTACATCAAACATCAGAAATCGTTTTCGTATTTTTGCAACGTATGATGATTGACTGTACAGCAAAAGAATTAGAACTGCTAAAGATTATAGGTGATTGTGCACAGCGTTTAAACCTGCCCTGTTATCTGGTTGGTGGTTTTGTGCGTGATAAATTATTACAACGTAACTGTAAGGATCTTGATTTTGTTTGTGTTGGCGATGGTATTTTGTTAGCGCAGGAAGTAGCCAGACAATTCAAACCACAACCGCAGGTTTCCATTTTTAAAACATTTGGTACAGCAAATATCAAACACGGAGAGTTTGAAATAGAATTCGTTGGTGCACGTAAAGAAAGTTATGCGGCACATTCCCGTAAACCTGAAGTAGAACCCGGTACATTAGAGGATGATCAGAAACGCAGAGACTTTACCATTAATGCGCTTGCGATCAGTTTAAACAAAAATGATTTTGGTCAACTGCTTGATCCATTCAATGGAGTAGAAGATTTGAAATTAAAAATCATTCGTACACCACTGGAACCGGGCACTACCTTCAGCGATGATCCGTTGCGGATGATGCGTGCCATCAGGTTTGCATCACAGCTTGATTTTACAATATTGCCTGAAACATGGCTGGGTATTATTGAAAATGCGCATCGTATTCACATCATCTCGAAAGAACGTATTGCCGATGAACTCAACAAAATTGTGTTGAGCAAAAAACCATCGGTTGGTTTTGATCTATTGTACAAAAGCGGATTGCTGAAATTATTCTTTCCGCAAATGGTTGCTCTTGCCGGTGCAGAATACATTGATGGAAAAGGGCATAAAGATAATTTCTATCATACACTGAAGGTACTTGATAATATTTCAGAAAACACAGATGATCTCTGGTTACGTTGGGCTGCAATCCTTCATGATATTGCAAAGCCGGCTACCAAGCGTTTTGAAGAAGGACATGGCTGGACATTTCACGGACATGAAGTTGTTGGCGGACGAATGGTACCAAAGATTTTTGCACAATTAAAACTTCCCGCAAATGAAAAAATGAAATTTGTACGGAAGATGGTGGAACTGCATCTGCGTCCAATCAGTTTAACGAAAGAAAACATAACGGATAGTGCTATCCGCCGTTTGTTATTTGATGCAGGAGAAGATTTTGATGCATTGATGACCTTGTGCAATGCAGATATCACTTCAAAAAATCAACAAAAAGTACAACGGTACCTGCAAAATTTTGAAATGGTGCGCCAGCGTTGTAAGGAAGTGGAAGATAATGATCATATACGCAACTGGCAACCGCCCATTACCGGGGAGTTGATTATGCAAACCTTTAATGTACCTCCTTCAAAAATTGTGGGCGATCTTAAAACGGCTATTAAAGATGCCATTTTAGACGGAGATATTGAAAACAGCTACGAGGCAGCATATCAGTTCATGCTTCAAAAAGCAAAAGAAGTTAATCTTGTTCCTGTGGGTTAATAATTTTACATTTGTAAGAGAATATTTGATCAGGAATTAATTCTTTTCTGTTTTCAAATTTTCAAATTTCTTCATTTTCAAATTGCTTTATGGCTGTTTTACGTTTCAGAGTTTATTGGGAAGAGGATGATGCAGTTTACCGTGATGTAGCGATTAAACATACACAGAACTTTAAGGATCTGCATGAAACTATTTTAAAAGCGTATGAGTTTGATAATAAACACAAAGCTACGTTTCACCGCAGCAATGATCACTGGCAACGTGGAAGAGAGATTTCACTGGAAAAATACGAGAAAGATTATAAAGCAGAGCCGCTGATCATGGATGCAACAGCAGTAGGTACTGAAATCCGTGAACCGAATCAAAAATTTACTTACGTATATGATTTCAATAAGAACTGGACTTTTTTGGTTGAACTGATCAATGTAACCAAAGAAGAAAATCCAAAGATGACTTACCCGGCAGTAGTGCGTACAGAAGGCATTGCTCCAAGTCAATATGGTACAAAAGGATTGGTAGGTGATAAGCTGGCAGAAATTGAAGAGAAATACGATCTCAGTGCCGGTGCCGATGGTTTTGGAACGGAAGGCGAAGATGATGCCAACAGTGTAAATGATGAAGAAGAAACGCAGGGTGAAGATGAAGAAACAGCACAAACAGAAGACGACGGTGCTTCTTTTTAATTCGTCAATTGCATGAATTCCTTTTTGATTAAATGTAAATAAGTTCTTCATCGTAAGACGAGGGCTTATGATGATACAATTTGTTGAGTTCTTTACAAACTCATCATACAATATGCATAAAACAGTTCTCTTAATTGCAGGGCCAACCGCTGTTGGTAAAACAAATGTATCCCTTCAACTGGCAAAACATTTCCGTACAGAAATCATTTCTGCCGATTCCCGTCAATGTTATAAAGAAATTACTATTGGGGTTGCAAAACCTTCAACAGAAGAATTGCAGCAAGTGCCACATCATTTCATCAACTCACATTCTATTTATGATTCGGTGAATGCAGCTTCTTTTGAACAGTATGCAATGGATCATGTAACTGAGTTATTTAAACAGCATGATCTTTTAGTAATGGTGGGTGGTACGGGTTTATACATCAAAGCGTTTTGTGAAGGCATGGATGATATACCGGCTATTGATGAAACAATCCGCAATGAAGTACAGACAGCATATCAACTAAACGGAATTTCATGGCTGCAGCAACAAATAAAAACACATGATCCATTGTTTGCTGTTGAAGGTGAAATGCAAAATCCGCAACGGATGATGAGGGCATTGGAAGTTGTATTATCAACCGGGCAATCTATTCTGCAGTTCAGAAAAGGGGAGAAGCAGGAACGTAGGTTTAATATCATCAAGATCGGTTTAGAACTGCCAAGAGAAGAATTATATCAAAGGATTAATCATCGTGTAGATGTCATGATGAACGACGGTTTATTAGAAGAAGCAAAAACAGTATATCCTTTCAAACAACTCAATGCCCTGCAAACAGTAGGTTACAAAGAGTTGTTTGATTACTTTGATGGAACAGTCAATTTAGAAACTGCTGTAGATAAGATCAAACAACATTCCCGCCAATACGCCAAGCGGCAACTAACCTGGTTTAAACGGGATGCAGAAATAAAATGGTTTCAACCAGCAGAACTAAAGGAAATATTTCAATACGTTGAACTAAAAATAAAAAAAGCCGGAACATAAATGATTCCGGCTTTCAGTTTATTTACAGTGCAGTTAAAACTTAAACCCAACTGTACCTACAATCTGTCCGTTGTTAAAATTATTTCTTGCAAGCGGATAGCGGCTGTCAAGTAACAGGTAAGGCACATGAATATCTTTACCAATGGTATGTGCGTAAGCAAGATCAACAAAAAAGCCTTTGTCTCTGTAACCTACGCCCAGACTGGGTGTGAGGCGATGGCCTTTTGCACCTTCGGGCAATACATCCTTCGCATAAGGGCTTCCCTGATAATTAAATCCTGCACGTACCATAAATACTTTGAACTTCAACTCACCACCAATTTTTGCATTCAAAGCCATTTTATACAAATCATCAATAGATTGATTCACACTTTCAAAATAAGCTTTGTCGCCCGATGCAGGGTCAACTTCGTTGCTTCTGTAAGAGGAAGCTTTGTAATTTACCAACTCCACATCGGCAGTAATAAATGCTTTTTGTTTGGTAACATCTTTTATTTCACGAAATACATACGAAGCACTTGCACCTAAACGCCAGGGAGTAATGAGTTGGTATTGATAACTGTAATCAATCCCATTCGTAAATTCCTTAGTTGAGTAGGTATAAGAAGTGGGTTTTGAATTGTCGTTATTTATTCTGCGGGAATAGTTTTCAATATTGCTGACTAGAGTTGCATCTGTTCGGTCTGTTAGAGTAAGAACAGTAGGGCTGTGGAAAGTAAACCCAAGTCTGAAATATTCTACAGGTTTAAACAGCACACCCAGCTTTGCATTCAGACCGCTTCCTTTAGTTGAAAATGTTTCAGTTAAAGTAAAACTCTGGAAGTCGTTATCTGTATTACCACTACCATCAGCTTCTGTTACAGTTGTTTGACGGGTATAGTTTAAAAACGGAACACCAATGGTGATACCATAAAGCAATTTTTCTTTGTTGTTCCATGCCATAGAGAAAGCTGCTTCCTGCATGCCACCTCTGGTTTGATAAGTAAAGGACTGATCGAGTGGCATTCGTGTAATATCTGCATTAGTTCGGTAGCCGGTAAAATTCTGCAATGTATCAATCAGGTATCCTTGTAATGCAAGACTGGCACCATTGGGATAGTTGTTTAATGCATTGTCTAAATTCTGTTCATTACTGTACACCAGTTCTTCCAGCCATTTTTCAGAATAAGAGCTGAAATTATTTCTTCCCCTGTATGAAAAATTAGAATTGAAGTTGGCCATTTGATTCACTGCAAAAGCAACCGTTGTATTACGCACATTGCTGCTTTTAAAACGACTGCCGAAACTCAGGATTAATCCGTTTGCTCCGGTATTCAACACACTTCGTTTGCCTTTGAATGAACTATCGTTATAGTTCAACTTGGCACTGTTCATAAAAAAACCGGGACTCAATACAAACTCGTTGGTTTTAAACTGAGCTAAACCGGCAGGATTGAGAAAAGCAGAACTGATATCGCCTCCCAGCGAAATATTAGCACCGCCAATTGCCTGGGTACGTGCCGATCCGGTGGGAGTGAGGTAGGAATATCGGAGAGCATCCAATGCATCCTGTGCTGAACTATGCTGCAGCACAAACATGGCAAGCCCGGCTATGAAAAATCTTTTCATTGTTTTTACAATTAGGGAAATTGATAATGGGACAACACTTAATTACGACGGCCACTGCTGGTTTTAGTACCTCCGCTGTTGCTGGATCCGCCTGAACTTCCACCGCTGTTGCTGAAGGTTCGGCTGCTTCCACCACTGTTAGAGGACGAATTGCTGCTGTTGCCAAATGTTCTGTTACCGCTTGAGCTGTTACCTTGGTTCCAGTTACCTGAATTGGTATTGCCACCACCAAAGAAACCGGTACGGCGTGTACCGTTGTTTGAATTGGTGGTTCCAAAATAACGGCTGCTGCTGCCTCCCGAACTTTTACCGGTGTTGTAGTTGGTACCGGAATTAACAAAGCGCTGTATGGGTGATGAATAACGGATACCCGAACTGTTTTTTGGTGCGCCCGGGCCTGAGATGACAATTAGATTATTTCCACCGGGGATACAGATATAGTTTGGATTGTAATAGTTGTTAAAGCCCCAGTAGTTGTTATTGAAACCATGGTTCCAGCCCCAGCCATAATTCATACCATAATTGTTATTCCAGCCCCAAGTGTTATAAGGATTGTTCCAGGTATTCCAGCCCCAACTGTTGTAACGTGGGCTGTTCCAGTAAATATCATCATTAAAGGTTCTGAAACGGGAGTCACGGATCTGCTGACGCAAACGGCGGTCTTCCAGATTCCGCTCATTGTATGTTAAACGGTCATCTTCATCACGGTCAACCTGCACATAAGAAGCTCCTTCTTTTGCAGGTGAATAATACACATCGTCAGGTGTTTGACCTGTGCGATAGGTAGCGCAGGATGTGAGCCCTGCAATCATCAAACCAAAAAGTAAAATACGTGGTGCCATGATGTTTTGAATTTGAAGTTTGTAATGTGAAGTTACTACTTTTGCAACTTCGTGAAATAAACTATTTTATATTAACAAATAACAAGCCACGGGCTCTTTTTGATGCATGGATGGCTGTTAAATTAATTCTAACATTTAATAAAAAGGAAAGGCAATAATGGCAGCGGCAATTACAACAAGGGAGCAGGACTATTCACAATGGTATAACGATCTTATTTTAAGAGGCGGACTGGCCGATTATTCAGCCGTTCGGGGTTGTATGGTGATTAAACCTTACGGCTTTGCATTATGGGAGAACATGCGGGATCAGTTAGACAAAATGTTTAAAGAAACCGGACATGTAAATGCCTACTTTCCGTTGTTTATACCCAAGAGCTTTTTAAGCAAAGAGGCTGCCCATGTTGAGGGCTTTGCAAAAGAATGTGCAGTGGTTACACATTACCGTTTAAAGAATGATCCCAACGGAAATGGAATTGTGGTTGATCCCGAAGCAAAACTGGAAGAGGAATTAATCGTTCGTCCAACTTCCGAAACCATTATATGGAATACATACAAAGACTGGATCCAGTCTTACCGTGATCTTCCTTTACTCATTAATCAATGGGCCAATGTGGTGCGATGGGAAATGCGTACACGTTTGTTTCTGCGTACAACTGAGTTTTTGTGGCAGGAAGGTCATACCGCACATGCAACAGCAGAAGAAGCTATTATTGAAACAAGAAAGATGCTGGATGTGTATGCACAGTTTGCAGAAGAATGGATGGCTGTTCCTGTGATTAAAGGTGTAAAAACCCCCAATGAACGATTTGCCGGTGCAAAAGATACTTATTGTATTGAAGCATTGATGCAGGATGGCAAGGCATTGCAGGCAGGTACTTCACATTTTCTGGGACAGAATTTTGCCAAAGCATTTGATGTGAAATTCAGCGATAAGGAAAATAAACTGGAATATGTTTGGGCAACCAGCTGGGGTTCCAGTACAAGGTTGATTGGTGGATTGGTAATGACACATAGTGATGATCAGGGCTTAGTTCTGCCTCCAAAAATTGCTCCTTTGCAGGTGGTGATTGTTCCGATTTATAAAGGCGATGATCAACTGAAAGCGATCAGTGAAAAAGTGAATGTGCTCATGACTGAATTAAAAGCATTAGGCATTCGGGTGAAGTTTGATGACAGTGATAATGCAAGACCGGGCTGGAAATTTGCTGAGCATGAATTAAAAGGAGTGCCTGTTCGTATTGCTATTGGTGGAAGGGATATTGAAAACAATACGGCTGAAGTGGCTCGCAGAGATGAGAAAACAAAAGCAACTGTAAGCATGGATGGATTGGCCAGTCATTTAAAACAGCTGCTCGACGACATTCAGCAGAATATGTTCAACAAAGCCAAGGCATATCGGGACAGTCATATTACCAAAGCAGATACATGGGATGAGTTTGTTGAAATACTGGAAAAGAAAGCTGGTTTTGTATCTGCACATTGGGATGGCACTGCAGCAACAGAAGAAGAGATCAAGAATAAAACAAAAGCAACCATCCGTTGTATTCCGTTGAATAATGAACAGGAAGAAGGGAAGTGCATCTTAACAGGGAAGCCTTCTAAAGAGAGGGTGTTGTTTGCGTTGGCGTATTGATCTTTCGGGAAAACGTCTGGCGCAGAGAATGAAGAAGCAAAGTTAACGCAGAGTTTCTCTGCGTTAACTCTATAACTCTTGTTCTCTGCGCCAAAAAAAACAAAACGGGAAGCATGGCTGAAATGGTCATGCTTTTTTTGATTTGAAAATGCAAGCTGTGCTTTGTATGTTTGAAACATGCAGGAATTTCTTTTAACCGGTTTTTATTCTAAAGTTGTATTATGGCTGGAGAAAAATATGTTCATGTGTCCCAGCAAAAAATTCCTGCATATGGATTGCCCGGGCTGTGGATTGCAGCGTAGCTATGTTGCTTTGTTGAAGGGAGATTTTGCAACAAGTTTCCATTTATATCCAGCAGCCATCCCTATTTTGATGATGGTGACCTACTTATTGCTGCACCTGATCTTTAAATTTAAGCATGGGGCAACCATTCTCACAGCGCTGTATATTTTTTGTGCAATGATTATTCTGGTACATTATATTTACAGAATTGTAACTCACCAAAACTTAACTTAATGGAACAAAATCAGCAACAGGATTACTTATCACAATCGAATCAAACAGTGTTGCCAGTTCTACCAAACGCAACCGTATCTTTAGTTTTAGGCATTTTATCAATTGTTATTTGTGGTCTTGGTTTTGTATTAGGTATAATTGGAGTTGTATTAGCAAATAAAGATTTGGCTCTCTATAGAAATAGTCCAGGTATGTATAGTGAAGGGTCTTATAATAACACGAAAACCGGTAGAATATGTTCTATTATCGGAATCATTCTTAATTCTCTTCTTGTTCTGTTTTACGTTGTTTGGATTTTTATTATCATCGGTCTTGCTACATCAGCCGGTAGTAATTGGAAATAATTTTTACATTTAATCAAACCAACTCACATGGATCAATTAAACAATCCTTTACAGCAACGTCCTCTTCCAAACGCAACTGCGGTTTTGGTGTTGGGCATTTTATCAATTGTAACCTGTTTCTGTTATGGCATTATCGGTTTTATACTGGGAATCATTGCCATGGTACTTGCAGGAAAAGACAAATCGCTCTACGCCTCATTACCTGCTGAGTTTACAGAAGGCAGTTTAAAAAATTTAAACGCCGGCCGTATTTGTGCAATTATTGGAATTATTCTTTCTCTGTTGTATCTGGTGGTGATCATTGCATTCATTGCCATGCTTGGCTTTGATGCAATTGGTAATCCCGATGAAATGATGCGCAGAATGCAGGAGTTTCAGAAATAAATACTTTTTTATAAACAAAGCCGCTCATGCAAATGAGCGGCTTATTTATTTTCAATTTTTTGTAGTGGTTATTCTTTTGTAGCCAGATAATTATAATCAGCAATTAAACGCTCCAGGAACATATCCACTTCCATATCAGTTGTTACCTGCAACACATGCTGAATTCTTGCAGCAATCCGGTGTGCCGTATCATACTTGCCGCTTTTGTACGATTGATTCAAAACCGTTTTAATGGTATTGATATCACGGTCGCTCAGTTTTAATACCTGTGGAAATTTTACTTCATAATCTTTTTGTGTGATTTCCATAAACACAGTGTCATGAATAGAGCTGTTGATGCGTGTGTTTACAATAGCTGTGTTGGCTGCCAGATCACCCAGCCGCTGATTCTTTGCAGTAACGGCAATAATCACCACTACAATAATGCCCAGCATTCCTACTGAGAGCAGTTGAAAGAGAATATAAAAGCCGGGATAAACAAATGAAAAAATCAACGGCCATTCCCATACTCTGAAAAACCAGCGCAGCAAATACTGACTCACTGCAGGATCGCCGCCGTCAATACTCATTACACGGATGCCCATCGCTTTTTTACCCAGACTTTGTCCGTGAAAAAGAATTTCACAAATAAGATGATAAAATAAAAGCGGAAGTGAAACCACCAGAATATCGAGCCCTAAAACAAATTCGCCATCCAGTTCCAGTCCATCGTACAAAAACTTTCGCATAAAGACTGCGTACAAAACCATGATTGTGAGATCGAGAAAATAAGCAATCAGCCGTTTATGAAATGCGGCTATTTCAAACTCCAGCGAAATATTAAAGGGGGTGCTGATCTGTACGTTGGACATAAGCTTTATTCTGTCTGTAAATTAAAGGAATAATTTCTTCAACAGATGATTGGAATTAAAAATTACTTGTTATTTTCAATTATTCTGATTCACTATGAGAGAAGCACTATTCATTAAAAAAAATGCGCAGAAATGGAATGAGTACCAGTATCTGCAAACCGAAGATCCGGATCAAATGGCCGACCGGTTTATTACCCTTCTAGATGATCTGTCTTATTCCAAAACATTTTATCCGCACAGCAAGGTTACAAAATGGATCAACAGCCTTGCGGTAAGTATTTATCAAACCATTTACCAAAATAAAAAGCAACGTTTTTCACGACTGCTTACATTCTGGCAATACGAACTGCCGCTTATGTTCAGAAAACATCACCGCATGTTGCTGTATACATTTCTCATCTTTCTTGCTTTTTGTTCTATGGCAGTGCTATCTTCTATGAAAGATGATGAGTTTGTAAAAGGAGTATTAGGCGAGCAGTATGTAGCAATGACGGAAGAAAATATTGAAAAGGGTGATCCGTTTGGTGTGTACCGTGATGAAAGTCGTTTCTCCATGTTTGTACGCATTGCATTCAATAATATTAAGGTTGGATTTTTAATGGTGGCAAGCGGCATCTTTTTTGGCATCGGTACCATGCTCTTCTTTTTTCAAAACTGTATGATGCTGGGAAGTTTTCAATACATGTTTTTTGCAAAGGGATTGGGCTGGGAGAGTGTGCTGGTGATTTGGGTGCATGGCACACTGGAAATTTCGGGAATGATCATTGAAGCATGTGCAGGTTTTATGCTGGCAAGAAGTATTTTATTTCCGGGTACGTTTTCCAGATGGCATTCCTTTAAAAAAGGCGTAAAAGATGCCATGAAAATTTGTGTAAGTCTGATACCGATTACAATTGTCGCTGCATTTCTTGAAAGCTATATTACCTACCTCAGCTCAAATGCATACGATAAAACCACCAATCTTTCACTCTCTACAGGAGTGAGTTTGAGTATCCTTATTTTTTCGTTCCTCTTTATTGTGTGGTATTTTATTCTTTATCCCATTCGTTTGGAAAAACGCATGCAAAAAAATCCTGAGTGGGCAGCAAAGATCAACGCATGAGCAGCAGAAGAAACGTACAATACCTGTTGATGATCCTCATTGGTATGTGCTGCTGTACCGGTAATATCCATGCACAGGAAACCGATACGGTTGAAATTGTTGTACCGCCTGTTGAAGACACTGCCTATACAGATGAAGAAGAAGAAGAAACAACAGTGGAAGTAGAACAACCGGTTGATACAATGCTTGTAATGAACAGCTGGATGTATCCTGCAGACAGTTTGCGAAAAATAAAACAGCAGAAAGAATTCAGCTACATCAAAAACTTAGACAGTTTATTAAAAGCACGACAGGAGGCCTATCTCAAAAGTAAAAAAGAAATGGAGGAGGAGGAAAAGGTGCAGCCTCCCGATATGTTGCCTGTTGTTCGTTTCCTGTTGTGGACTATCGCAATTACTGCTGTACTGTTTATCATTTACCGTTTATTCCTGTCGGAGCGTGGCTTGTTCTCTGCACCAACAAAGAACAAAAAAACAGAGATAGAAGAAGAGGTGGTTGTTGATGAGGAATATCTTACTCAACAATTAAAAGAAGCAATCAGAAATAAGAATTATCGCCTTGCCATCCGTTATCTCTATCTGCAATCACTGTCTAAAATGGCTGATAAAGAATGGCTGGTTCTTTCACCTGATAAAACCAATGATCAATATGTACGTGAATTAAATAAAGCACAACATAAAAATGAATTTGCCCGTGTTACACTGTATTATGAATATGCATGGTATGGAGATTTTGTAATAGCTGATGAAGTTTTCACATCTGTACAAAAAGAAATTGAACTGTTTCAGCAAAAAATTAAATGAAATTGAGCAGACTACTGTTAAATAGTTTTCTATTGGTTTTACTTGCAGGCGTTGTTGCCTGCAAACAGCGTAACAGTGCCGGTCAGCTGCCGGAAATGACCGGGAATTATTCCAAACGAAGCAAAAAGCCGTTCGGAACGTTTACAGCGTTTCAAATGTTGAAAGAAAAGTATAAGACGGTTGAGGTAGAAACGGTAACAAAGAGTTTTGATTACAACACAACACATCAATACGTTGGAGTAAAGGGCTTGTATGTGATCATCAGTAAATTTATTTTACTGAGCGAACAAGATAAATATGCCATGCTGGGTTATGTAGAACGTGGCAACCAGGTATTTATTTCAGCCGAATACATTGATGAATCGTTGCTGGAAGAATTGCAAATTGATGCACAATATGCTTCTGTCAGCAGCCTGTTTCAACGAAAAAAAGGAGCTGCCGGCCCCATGCAATATTCAACCGTTTCCATGAGCGACAGCAGTTTGTTTTTTAAAAAGCAGTTTGGTTATTTCTATTATCCGTTTGTATCCAATTTTATCAATACAGACAGTGCAGCTGCTGCAGGGCTCGGCTTAAATGAAAACGGAGATCCCAATTATATTTCGATCGTTCATGGAAAGGGACGTTTCTTTTTACACCTGCATCCGCAGGCTTTCAGTAATTATTTTCTGTTAACAAAAAACAACAAGGAATATTTTGAACAGGTGTTCAGTTATACATCTCCCGATCGTTATACGGTTTACTGGGATGATTTTTACAGAACGGGTCAGCGGTCGGGCGAAAGTTTTTCTGTGTTTGATGTGTTTCTGAAATATCCAATGCTCACATGGGCACTCATACTCGCCATTGCTTTGATGTTACTCTATGTTGCTTTTGCAAGTAAACGTCGTCAGCGGCCTGTACCTGTAAAACCTGTGAACAGCAATGCCAGTATTTCTTTTGTTGAAACCATCGGACGCTTATATCTTCAGAAAAAAGACAACAATAACATTGCACATAAAATGATTACTTATTTTATGGAGCAGATAAGAACCAATTATTATCTAAATACATCGCATATCAATGCTGAATTTATTTCATCGCTTGCCCGTAAAAGCGGAGTGGATGAAGCAGCAACAAAAAACTTTTTTGAATTCATCAGTCAAATAGAAGAATCACATGCTGTAACAGATGTGCAGCTATTGGAATTAAATAACCGCATGCAAACTTTTTTTAATTAATCAATATGGAGAATCAATTTTTTGAACAACGCACCGATCTTTCGCAACTCAACCAGGCCATCAGTAATATTCGTGAAGCTGTTGGAAAAGTGATTGTAGGGCAGGAGCAGATGGTAGAACTGATGATCGCCGGCATCCTTGCCGATGGACATATTTTAATTGAAGGTGTTCCCGGTGTGGCAAAAACATTATCGGCCAAACTGATGGCAAAGCTCATTGATGCTGATTTTTCACGCATACAGTTTACACCCGATCTGATGCCGAGTGATGTGCTGGGTACTTCTGTATTCAATCCAAAAGAAGCCAGCTTTCAATTTAAACAAGGGCCCTTGTTCAGCAATATTGTGTTGATTGATGAAATCAACCGTGCACCGGCAAAAACACAATCAGCTTTGTTTGAAGTCATGGAAGAACGACAGATTACTGTTGACGGCACCACCTATCCCATGAACGTTCCGTTTATGGTGCTTGCAACACAAAACCCCATTGATCAGGAAGGAACCTATCGTTTACCCGAAGCACAACTGGATCGTTTCTTATTTAAGATTGAAGTAGGTTATCCAACATTGGCAGAAGAAGTAATCATCCTTACCAATCAGCACCAGGCCGATAACAGACATTTACTAAATGAAACGATCAAAATTCTTTCAGCAACTGATATTGCATCCTATCGTGAAACCATTCGTCAGATTGTAGTTGAGCCTAAACTGCTGGAGTTTATTGCTAAGATTGTGCATGAAACCAGAAATAATCCATCCTTGTTTTTAGGCGCATCTCCAAGAGCATCGCTGGCCATTGTAAAAGCAGCAAAAGCATTTGCGGCTATGCGTGGCCGGGATTTTATTACACCGGTTGATATTATTGAAGTGGCACCGCATGTATTGCGTCACCGCATTATTCTTACACCGGAGAAAGAAATGGAAGGGATCACAGCCGATGAATTGATTGATCGTATCATTAAATCTTTAGAAGTACCGAGATAATATGTTTTGGATCATCTTACTCAGCGGTGGTTTAGTGTATGTGCTTGCACAGTTTGTGCTGAAAAAGCTCTACATCAGCAATCGGTTTTTTGTATTGCTGGGTATTTGTGTATTGTTGTTTTTAACCGCTTTCTTTTTCCCTTTTTTAGAAACAGTAGCGAAAGCTGTTTTTTTTGTGTTGATGGCTGCATTGGCAGCTGATCTTTTCTTTCTGTTTGCATTCAACCGAAAACCAATCATTGAACGTTCGCTGCCCGAACGGTTGAGTAATGGTGATGAAAATTCAGTAACCATTACGGTGCGTAATCTGTATCCGTTTTCTGTTAAGGCAGAGATCATTGATGAACTTCCGCCACAATTTCAGCAACGGAATTTTTCCATTACACAGCAGTTTAAACCGGGCGAAGAAAAAGAACTGCATTATACTTTAAGACCTGTTGAGCGTGGTGAATATCATTTTGGTACAGTGCAGTTGTATCTGCAATCATTGCTTGGTTTGGTGGAACGCAGGTTTACAGGTGCAGAAGCAATCATGGTGCCCGTATATCCATCGTTCATCAAACTGCGCAAATACCAACTGCATGCAGAAGCGGCACAAACAAAAGATGCCGGCAACAGAAGATTACGTAAGATCGGCCACAGTATGGAGTTTGAGCAGGTGAAGGAATATGTACAGGGCGATGATGTGCGTAAGCTTAACTGGAAAGCCACTGCCCGGAAAGGTTCGCTCATGATCAATTCTTACACCGATGAGAAAAGTCAACAAGTGTATTGTGTGATTGATAAAGGGCGTTTAATGAAAATGCCGTTTAACGATTTAACGTTGCTTGATCATGCAGTGAATGCCAGCCTCGTGATGTGCAATGTGGCGCTGTACAGGCAGGATAAATTCGGTTTACTCACCTTTAGTAATAAGATGGGTTCTATGCTGGCAGCAGATCGTAAACCCGTGCAACTGGAAAAAGTATTACAGACCTTATATAATCAGCAAACAGCTTTTCTTGAATCTGATTTTGAATTACTCTACACCAGAATAAGAGCAAGCATTAAACAACGCAGTTTGATCATCCTGTTCACCAACTTTGAATCACTGGCAGGTATGCAACGGCAGATGACCTATTTAAAACGGATTGCAAAATATCATTTGCTCTTACTGGTGTTTTTTGAGAATACCGAATTAAAACAGGTCACTATCCAGGATGTAAAAGATATTGAAGACCTCTATGTTAAAACCATTGCAGGTAAATATGCCCACGAAAAAAGGCTCATTGTAAAAGAATTGCAGAATGCCGGCATCTTAAGTATTCTCTCAGCTCCTGAGAATGTAACGGTGAATACAATTAATAAATACATTGAGATAAAGACAAGGCAGGCGATATAAACGGATGAATTTTGGCAAAGTTGAGTTACTTAATAATCTTGAGTCGCTCTCAAATAATGATGGTAGATTTTAAATACCCTTTGTTGAATGATTTCAAGATATTCAGAAGCATCCATAAGCTGTTGTATTGTACCACCTCCTGAATATTCATCTTTACCTACTACGTTAATTAATTTTAGTTCATTGTTACGAAAAGTAATCCATGATTTTTGTGCATTTGCAAGTACTTTTTTGTCTTCAGGTTTAAGAATAGTCTGTAGTTTTTTATAGTACTTATTTAATAAGCTGTCATATCTACTGGCAACTTCATACGTAGCATATCGCATGCCCGCTGTTGACCAATCGTATGAAATATATTTTGACAGATATAGTTCAATACGAAAAGTGTCTATAGTAAATTCTATAACTGCTTCAGTGTCGCCTTCTTTTTTCAATTTACTTTTTAATAGCTCTGATTCTTTACCTATTTCCTGTGAAATCTTTTCCTCAACAGTAGGAGTTACTTCAACAGGATTGTTTTTATTTTGTGAATATCCTGTTATGGCTGATACAATTAGAAATGTTATAAATGCAAAATTTTTCATGAATGTAAAATTGCTGTTTTATTATTTTAAGCCTTGGTTCGTGTCTCACGAACCAAAACCTACAGTAAATGTAAGTGCATTAAGATTACATACTGGTAAATCTGTTGCCGGAAAGAGATGAAAGAAGTCTATTCAAATCGCTTTATTTACATAAAAATTTCTTTGAACTCCGAAATGTAACTGAATTTTACTGTGCCCAATGACTTTAATCTTTGTCTTATCTCTTCTTTAATCTGATCATAATTGCTATGGTAAAATTCAGATAGTTTAATTACCTTTTTTCCGTTTTTTATTAGATACAAGTATTCATATTCTCCACCTTTGGCTGGAATGGAACAAGTACTAAAACCCTCAAATTCATGAAGACTATATTTTTTTTCCGGACCAAGGCCTAGAAAACTTCGTTTAGATATTGTTTCTGATTCAAGAGTTACAAGGATTGCTTTTGTACGTAATTCCCCAAAAAATAGCCAAAGCCAGACAAAAACAAAAAAACAAAGCATTAACATTTCAAATAGATCAACGTTGCTTCGTCCAAACACCATCATGCATACTGAATAAAGGCATCCAGTCCAGATAATAGTAAGAATAATTACCAAAAAAAACCAAAGTCGAAATGATGTTTTAAACATTGAAATTATTGACATTTTAACTTCATAAGCAATTGTTGAATGTTCATCAACTTTTTCTAAAGGTAAGATTGCTTTGCTGTTTTAAATCCTGAAAATTTGATGATTATCATGCGCCCAGTAACGAGGAAAAGGCAAGAGTGTACTCCCTACCTTTGCCCTTTATATGAAAGAACAAATTCAAACCATTTTTACAGAAGGGCAGGTGCTGTTAGTTGATAAACCATTAGAATGGACATCCTTTGATGTAGTGGCCAAAGTGCGGAATACCATCAAAATAAAAAAAGTTGGTCATGCAGGAACGCTCGATCCATTGGCAACAGGATTGCTGATTCTCTGCACAGGAAAATTTACAAAGAAGATCAATGAATACCAGGCAAGAGAAAAAGAATATACCGGCACATTTACATTGGGTGCTGTTACGCCCACTTATGATCTGGAAAGTGAACCGGAGCAGTTTGCAGATTATTCCTTTGTGACTGAAGGGCTGATTCATGCCACAACAAATCAATTCATTGGCGAGATACAACAAGTGCCGCCCACACATTCTGCCATCAAGCAAAACGGCAAACCTGTTTACCTGCTTGCAAGAAAAGGAGTGGATGTGGTGATGGAGCCACGAACAATTACCATCAAAGAATTTGAGATTACAAAAATAGACTTGCCCGTATTGCATTTCCGGGTGGTTTGTTCAACAGGAACATACATCCGCAGTCTTGCACATGATTTTGGAAAAGCATTGGGTTGTGGTGCATACCTCAGCAAACTATGCCGTACAAGAATAGGAGAGTTTACAATTAATGAAGCAAGAACCCTGGAACAAACACTCGAGTGGATCAAGGAACAGAGCCACCCATCATCCTTAAGTGAAGGGAATCCATCAGAAGGGATAACCAATACCTAAAGAGAAATTGAAATTTTCATATCGCCAGTTACGATCCTGATCTCTTCGTCCATACAAATTCTGAAAACTTGTTTTAGGAATGCGCCATCCGTTATTTGTTTTAACAAACGGATGAGCAGGATTTTTGATACGCAATCCAAAATCAAAACGGAGCAGGAACAGCCCCACAAAGTCCAGTCGAAATCCCGTACCAGCACTTACACTTAAATCACGGTACAGATTATTAAAACGAAAAACAACGGTATCGTTTCCTGCATTACTTTTATTCCGGAAGTTCCACACATTTCCTGCATCAAGAAAGAGTGCACCTCTTAAGATTAACGTGTTGGGCCAGATGGATAGAATATTATACCTGTATTCTGCATTTGCTTCCAGCACTATATCACCGCTGCGGCTGAAGAATTGATTTCGTCCGCTTCTTGTTTCTAATGGACTTGTACCGGGACCAATACTACGTAACGGCCATGCACGCATGCTGTTGGGTCCACCGCCGGTGAATTGTTTAAAGAAAGGCATGTTTGATGTATCTACATCATACAAATACCCTGCGCCAAGCAATCCTCTAAACACCCAACGGTGTGCTTTAAAGCGTTGAATTTCGTATTTGTATTCTGCATCAAAACGTACATATTCATACAGTGGCTCATCAAACAGTTTGATAGCATTTTTCAACCGTCCGAATATAGCTCCTGATTCTTCAAAATTAATTCTGTAAGAAACCACATGTCTGTAAACTGGATAATCCCGTACAATCTTTGCAGGTTTAGAATAACTGGCATTAAAAATACCCAATACAAAACCTTCATTAAACGAATTACGCAGCAGGGCCGATGCTGCAAGCTGTTCACGAAAAGCAACCGACTCATTAGCCAGATTTACAAATTCAATATTTAACGGACGAATACTCCAGATGGCATCCTGTTTTGTTTGAAACTGCCAGCCAAGTGTTGCACCTACATTAATTAAACTGAAAAAACGGATCCTGTTAATTGCAGAAATAGATGTTGTAACAAATGTTTTTTTATTGACCCAGTCTTTACTCCATTTTGGTTTAAAAACCGCAGCAGGTATTTTAGGAATGGTGAAGCTGTTGCTGTAAGTGAGTTCGGTTGATTGTATACCGTTGTTAATTTGGCCTACTCCAAACTCAAGTCCGCCACGGATGGTATGCAGCACCTGTATTCCCTGCCGGTCGAAATTACGGTTACGGTAACCGAGATTTAAACCAAAGCCAACAAGGTTACCTGCAGTTTGGGTTGAAATGATTCCGTTTTGATTCACGGCATTAAACACCGACTCCAGATCAACTGTAAAACTCCGCTTGGGCGATGGAATTAATAAAATCCGGTAATCAATTTTAGAAGAGTCGTCCTTTGCCCGCAGTGGTTCAATTTTAATAATACTCCAGGTGTTCAGTTTATTCAGTTCATCTGCTGTTCTTGAAATATCATTTGCCCGGTAAATACTGTCGGGTTTTAAAAATAAATGCTGACGGATAAAGAACGGTTTAAACTTTTGCTGGTTGTATTTTACCACCACTTTATTCCGGCTGCTTGAATCATATTTGGTTGAATCAACATTCTCTCCTTTATACTCGGGATAAACAGTAATGTTGCGGTTGTAATAAATCCGGTAAGCCGAAGAATCTGCAAACGGCTTCATACGGATATATACATTGATCTGCGGATTTTCTCTGCGTTTCTGCGCCTCTTGAAATACTTCAAATTGTCTGATAGGGTCGAGGGCCAGTTCCGGATCTAACAGCTTTAAAAAAACGGTATCCACATCAGCATACAATAATTCCCTTGTCATATTGTAATAGCCGTTGTTACGGTATAATTCAATCAGCCTGTCCATTTCTGCAGATACTTTCTCTTCTGTAAACGGCTCGCCTTTTTTCAGAAAGCTTTGTGAAAGATTATTGTATGTGAGTTCCTGCAAGGGACGCAGTTCATTTCGGTTTGAGTCGTTGGGTATTAATACAATTGAATCCATTCTGAAAACAGGGCCTGTTGTTACCGTAAACACCGTGGCTACTCTGTATTGTCTTTTAGAAGGTTTGCTCTGATGAACGGTATCTATATATGAACTATCCTTTACTTTTCCATTGTAATAACCTACCGTTTTTAAAAAGATTTCCATGTTGACCGCACTCTGTCTTGCATAAGATGTATCAAAAACAGCAGGCCACTCAAGGCGTTTTAATACTACATACGATTGCTTTACAATTAACCGCATGCTGTCTGTGAGCTGTGTATTGAGTCGGTCTGTTAAGAGTGTGCGTTCATCCTTACTGAGTTTATTATTAACGATGTTAATTTGATTGAAATAAACAAAAGGAGTTTCTTTGGGATAATTCTTTACTTTAGAATACTTGTTCCGGGTTAATTTTTTTGAGGTGCAGGAAGTGAGCAACAGTATTGCAGACAGAAAGAATAATATGGTAAATGTTGCCCTGGTGAATATCATAAAAAAGAATCAATGCTCAGTAAAAACGAAGTCAAATATATTCAAAGTTTGGGCCACAAAAAAAGAAGAGCGGAAGAACGGCTCTTTATTGCTGAGGGAAGTAAAATACTGGCCGAGTTTATCCATGAGATGCCTCAACAGATTTTTCGGTTATACGCTACCGAAGATTTCTTTCAAAAGCATGCAGAGGCGCAGCAAATTGCAGATAAACGGGTGATTACTGATGAAGACCTCCAACGCATATCTCAGCTGCAAACCCCAAATGAAGCGCTGGCTTTGATCCGTTATTTTCCTGAGCAGGATACAAATTTATCTTCCAATGGCTGGAGCCTGGCGCTGGATGGTATCCGTGATCCCGGGAATATGGGCACCATCATTCGGCTGGCCGACTGGTTTGGTATTGAAACCATCATTTGTTCTCCCGATTGTGCAGATGTGTACAATTCAAAAGTGGTACAGGCAACTATGGGAAGTATTATGCGTGTAAAAATAATTGAGCAGGAGCTTGGTGATTTTCTGGCGAAACAGAACATGCCTGTTGCCGGTGCTGTATTGGGAGGAGATCAACTTGCTTCATATCAATTTCCATCATCGGGTATACTTGTTATCGGCAACGAAGCAAACGGCATCAGCAAAGAACTGTTGCCTTTTCTAACACAACAGGTCATGATCCCCCGTTTTGGTCATGCAGAATCATTAAATGCAGCTACTGCAACGGGTATCTTACTGTGGGAATTGAAACGCCCCGTCTGACGCCCTCGTCTGACGGGATTCATTAGATGGTTAATTTAATAAGTATAAAGATGTAAGTAAATTTCTGTTCCACAGTTCTCGTCCGACGGAGGCGTCAGACGGAACTGATGCCAACTCTGCTTTTTACAAATTCATTTCTTTCCAGTTCAAGTAACATAAACTGTGCAAGATCACCGGCATTGATCCGGTATTTGTTGGGAGATGGAGCAAAATCTTTACTGGTAATATAGTTTCCTGTAGGGCCTTCGTTGATGATATCCGGACTGCAGACAAAAGTCCAGTCCAGATCACTGCTATTTAAATAGTCATATGCTTTTCGGTGTTCATTGCCAACCGGTAAATATTCTTTTGGATAATCTTCCTGATCAATCAGCAACTGTTGTTCATCAAAATTCAAAATACCCAGTCCGCCCAACGCAATAATGCGTTGTACTGCATTCTTTTTCATTTGTGCAATGATATTCTTGATGCCCAGTGAACGGGTTTTATCTGTGCCGTCTGAGGCACCACCAATAACACTCAATACTGCATCGCAGTCTTTTATGGCATGATACACATCGTCTTCATCAAACAAGGCTCCTTTAACCAATTCAAGTTGCTCATGTTCTGTCTTGAGATCAAACACATTTCTCCCAAACGCTTTTACAGTATGGCCTTTCCAGATTGCCTGCTGCACAAGTTGAATACCTGTTTGACCTGTTGCGCCAAAGACAATGATCTTCATAGTTGTTGTTTTAATGCAAACAAGTTACTGCAAGCGACTGAAATATGTTAAAATTTTGACCGGAATCAACCAATGCCACAGTTTTCCAATCTTTGCAGCTAAATACTCCGTTTGAAAAAATATATACTATTCATTGTATTGGCTTTTGGTTCTGCAAAGCTATCTGCACAGAAAATTGACAGTCTGTTTTTTAATTTATATACAGACAGTCTAAAAAAAGGATCGTGGAATTATATTAATGTGGATGCGAAGCTGAACAACGGAAAATTTATGCCGCTTACTTCAGAACAATTAAAGTTTAAAGTGAGTAACGGAAAACTGGAGGGTAACAGTGTATGGATTGATTGGGATTTTAAACAGGATTCAATTGTAGTAGAAGCCATGTTGAAAAAAGATCCGGCAGTAAAACGTGTGATCACCATCTGGATAAAAAAAGTAGATCATCAACTGAATGCACCCGTCAATGATTCTTTGTTGAAGCAAATCAACAATCGCCAAAAATCAACAAAACGTAAAAGGAAAAATTAAACTTAACCACCGGTTTTCTTTTTCACAGGTGCTTTTGCTGCCGGTTTTTTTTGAGGTTTTGATGCAGCAGGAACCGTTTCAAGCCCATCACCTTTTTGTTTAAAATCAATGGCTTCCGGTATGGGGGCTTCTCCATCTTTTAATTTAAAGTCAAATACTTTATCAATGTGCAGCCATTTTCCGTTTGTCCATTGAAAGCCTTCATAATCACCATCAGGTATAAGCGTATATACTTTCCCGGGTTCGTTACTTTCAGAAACGAGGTGATCAAAGATGATCATATCCATTTCTTCATCAAACTGCACTCTTGCACGGCCGTCTTTTTTATATTCCAGTAAATAGCGGGCAACTCCCGGTTTAGGAACAGAATCTTTCGCAAATGAAAAAGCAGATGGCATTCCAAACATGGGTACACCTGCATCATCAAACCACAATACATCAATCAGCTTTTTTGTAGTACGGGTATTGTTTTCATCATAACCAAGCAGTGTATAATATTTTTTACCGAGATATTCTTTTTGAATGATGCGGTAATATACAGCGCCAATCCACCATTGATGATTGGCAACAGTATCAGTATCAGCTTCTGTAAACTCACTGGCATCACGCAGTGGAATAAATTTTTGTATACCGTTTGGTTTACGCATTTGAATAAACCCACGCTGGCGGCAATAGCTATCGTCTTTAACTACCTGCCAGGTAAAAATGCGAAAGCTGCTGTCGGGACTGTACAGTTTTGAAATGGTTTTAAGCGAATCAAACGGAAAATAAAAAGAGTTGTCCTGTACCAATGCCCTTACCAAAATGCGTGTAAAATTGCTGTCGCTCCTGAAACGAACTGCAGCATCTTTTCCATTCACAATATCAAAAGCAAATTTTTTAAGGGAGTCCTGCCTCAGTTTAAATTGTTTTGCTTCAGCCGTGCTGAGGCGCTGTGCACCTGCAGCTAAGGAGATAAAAAAACAGAAAAGGGTAAACAAGTTTTTCATTTCAGGTATTAACTGATTCAGAGCAAAATTATTGTATTTGGGTCTTGGAGCTGATGTCTGTGGCAAATGCTAACAAATCTTTATACTGTGCATCAACCGTTGATGGATCGGGGTTTTCTTCGGGACGGGTGGGGAGATAAACCGTAAAAGCGCCAAACTTTCGGCCAAACCGCATATCGTTGGGCATATTGCCCACCATGATTGATTTGCTGAAGTCAATTTCAGGGAAATCCTTCTTCGCCTGCAAAGCCATGCCGGGATTGGGTTTGCGGTTGATGTCGTTATTATCCGTTGCTGTGCAAAAATATATCTGATCAATACGGCCTTTATTTACATTGATCTCCTGCAACATATTGCTGTGAATTTCATTCAATTCTTCCAGCCTCATTAATCCTTTACCAACACCGGCCTGGTTGGTGACGATGAAAATCCGGTTGAATAAAGGAGCGAATTGTGCAATTGCTTCCAACACACCGGGCAAGAATTGAAACTCATTCCAGCTTTTAATATAATCTGCAACCACATCTTTATTAATCACTCCATCACGATCAAGAAACAACGTCCATTCTTTTGTAATCAATGGTAATTCCTTGTGAGGTAAAGGCATAAAGTAAGCCGTGTTTGCAGGATGATTAGTTGGGAGTGTTGTATGAATCATGGTTCAGCCTTTAGCAAAATATCTTTCTTCTACCAGTTGACAAATAATATGACCGAGCATGATATGACTTTCCTGTATGCGTGGTGTAACAGTTGAAGGAACATTAAAGAGATGATCGCTTAACTCTTTGAGTTTACCACCGGTTGCACCGGTAAAACCAACAGTGATCATTCCTTTTTCTTTTGCTGCTTTAAATGCTTCCACAATATTGGGCGAGTTGCCCGATGTAGATAAACCAATCAACACATCGCCTGTATGTGCAATGCCTTTAATCAATCTGGCATAAGCCACTTCATAACTGTAATCGTTGGCAATAGCTGTGAGGTAAGAAGTATTCACATGCAGTGCTTCTGCAGGTAACGCTTCACGATCGAGATAAAACCGGCCGCTGAATTCTGCTGCCAAATGTTGCGCATCTGCAGCACTGCCGCCATTGCCGCAAAACAATACCTTCTTTCCATTTTTAAATGCCGCAACCATAATATTGCTGATGGCATCCAGTTTGGCTATTACAGTTTCATCATTGAGTAATTGCTGTTTTACAGAAATAGATTCGCTGATGATCTGTTTGATCTGTTCGCTCATGTTGCAAATGTAAAAGAAAAGCTGCAAGCTGTCAGCATAGGTATGTCATACCTAACGGTATGCATAATTATACTCAACCTGATAAGTAGGTATGGCATACCTGGCTTTTACACTGATTCATACAGTTGTAAAACTGCAGAAGTCATTTTATCCCAGCCATATTTCTTTTTCTCTTCACGGAGATGGGGGAGAAATTGTGCACTGCCTGTTTGCATATATTCCTGCATAGCGGCTGCAATTGAATCAACAGTCGGTTCGCAAACCAATCCCACTTTTCCATGCGGCACAAATGCAGGAAGTCCGCCAACATTGGTTACAATCATCGGCACTTCAAAATGATAGGCGAGGGGCGTAACACCACTTTGCGTAGCATTTTTATACGGCTGCACTACAACATCAGCAGCACAGAGATAATATTTTACTTCACTATCTGCAATAAACTCTGTTTTTAAGAGCAGATCATCTTTTATGCCAAGTTGTTCAATGAGTTCATCATATATTTTCCGGTCTTCATAAAATTCACCGGCGATAAGAAGTTTGTAGTTGGTAGTTTGTAGTTGGGCGTTCCTGAGTTTGGCGATTGCTTCAAGAAGCAAATCTAATCCCTTGTATTTTCTGATAAAACCAAAGAATAAAAAGATAAACTCGTTTTGATTGATGTTAAGGTGTGTTCTTGCTTCCTGTTTTGATACTGCTTCACCAAACACATCATACAATGGATGGGGTTCAAGTTGTGCAGGTTTGGTTTGTGTGAAGGAACGCAGTTCAGTTAATACTTTTTCACTCATCGTAATAAATGCATCAACCGGTTTAATAAAGTAGCTGGTGAATGAATGATCGCCGATGCGTTTTTCATGTGGAATGACATTGTCTGCAATGCAAATAACCTTTGTCTGTTTATTTGATTTGATGAGGCGAAGAATGGTTCCCAATGCCGGCCCCATCAAGGGCAGCCAGTAACGCACAACTACCAAATCTGCTTTCAGGTTTTTAATTTCGTTGCCAATAATCATCCAGTTAAATGGGTTGATTGAATTGATGACTGTTTTAATGTTTAAATCTGCCGGTGCCGGTTCAGATGAATATTGTGTTGTGCCGGGGAATAAAAAATCGGGATACTGTAAACTAAACGAATAAATAGTAACATCATGACCTTCTGATTGAAATTGCCTTGCCAACCGCTCGTTATAAATGGCAATACCTCCACGTAGTGGATGCGCCGGGCCAAGGATGATGATTTTTTTAGATGAATACAATGGAGTCACTGATTGAACTGATTCTGCTGATTTAACAGATTTATTTAATGACGTTAGAGAAAATTTTTCTTTTTACCTGGGGTTTGATCCCAAACAATAAAAGTAAACCTACTTCGTAATTTGTTGCTTTTAAATAGTTGGTGAGTTGCAGTTCGTGGTTCAGTATTGTTTCCTCCAGCTCACCGGCTTTCAATTCTAAAATAACTGTATTCTCAACCAATATATCTGCATAATAACTTCCTACTTCTGATTCTTGATAATAAACCTTTATCGGAAATTGATTTACAGCAGTAAGACCTGCATTTCTCAACTCAATCAACAAGGCATTCTCATATACCTTCTCAAGGAAACCATAACCAAGCCCATTGTAGACGTTATAATAACATCGGATAATTCTTTCGGTCAGATCCTGATGTAAAAACATATTCATGAAAGTTAATAATCAGTGTATATCCTTTCAATCAGTCAAATCAGTGTTTCTATTTCTTATAATCCAGCTTTTTCTTCAATCAAATAAAAATTCCTTTCAGAAGAACTTCTGGATATTAATTCACCAATAAAACCTGCAAGAAATAATTGTGAGCCAATTATCATAGCTGCCAATGCAATAAAAAATGTTGGACGATTGGTAATCGAGAAATTACTGTCTACAATTTTTGACACAATCAGATAGCCACTCATGATAAAACCAACCAGAAAGAAAATAGTACCCCATAATCCAAAAAAGTGCATGGGTCGTTTTCCAAACTTGCCAACAAATGAAATGGTAGCAAGATCTAAGAACCCGTTTACAAAACGATCCCATCCAAACTTGGTTACACCATATTTGCGTTTGCGATGTTCCACTACTTTTTCGCCTATCTTTCGAAAACCTGCCCACTTGGCCAGCACCGGAATATAGCGGTGCATTTCACCATATACTTCAACGCTCTTCACTACTTTATTACTGTAAGCTTTCAGTCCACAGTTAAAATCGTGCAGCTTAATGCCACTCATACGTCTTGTTGCGGCATTGAATAATTTAGAAGGAATATTTTTTGTAAGCGTATTATCGTATCGTTTTTTCTTCCAGCCGCTCACTAAATCATTTCCACCGCTGATGATCATTTGATAGAGTTCAGGAATTTCATCCGGACTATCCTGCAGATCAGCATCCATGGTAATCACTACATCACCTTGTGCTGCTTTAAAACCTTCGTTCAATGCCGCCGACTTTCCGTAGTTGCGTTGAAAACGAATGCCTTTGATGTATTGATTGGTGGAACGCAGTTCACGGATTACTTTCCATGAATCATCAGTACTGCCATCATCAATTAAAATGATCTCATAGGAAAGTTGCTGCTCATTCACCACACGTTCAATCCATGAACAGAGTTCGGGTAATGATTCAGCTTCATCTTTCAGCGGTATAACAATACTTACGTTCATGAAACAATTTACATGGTTTGCGGCATTTCATCTGCCGGGTTTTTCTTTTTAACAATCACAGCAATGAGTAGTGAAATTAAAAACCATAAAATACAACTGATGGCAAAGCCCAGTGCCATCTTGCCGAGTGAAAACGGATTTTTATTGGCAGAATCGGCCAGCGCTTTATCAATCACATCCTGACTAGCGCCAAAACGTTTCATCATTTTTTCACTCATTTCCATTGATGCCTGTTGCATTGCCTGACTGAATTCAAGATCAATATAATTCATGAGTAAATAAGATACAACAGTAGTAGCAAATGCTGTTAACACAAACACGCCAAAACTTATTTTTAATGCACTTGAAAATTCTAAAAATCCACCCTGATTCTTTTTTTGTTTTAAACATGCAAGTACTGCAAACAAAATAGGAACAGCGTAACCGATATATGCTACCGGACTCATAAATACTTTTACTCCGCCGAGGTAAAGTAAAATATAAATGAATACACCAACTACAGCGCTCATGATACCGTATTGTACCAATGGGTTTGATTGCGTTTTTTCCATAAACAAAGTTTTAGTTGAGTTTAAGTTGATTGTTATTGATGATGCCGATCACTTTTCCTTTTAACTCTTTGCCAATGAAGGCAGAGTTTTTTGATTTGGAACGAATGGCATCTTCAGTAAACACATATGTCGCATGCGGGTTAAAGATTGTTACATTGGCAGCAGTTCCTTCTTTAATTGTCGGCACCTGCAGCCCTAAAATCTTTCTTGGGTTAATGCTTGCAAGTTCTACCCATTTTTCAGCAGAAAGCTGATTTCCAAACACAGCACCCATTACTCCATAACTTGTTTCCAAACCAATCATGCCGGGCTTTGCATATTCAAATTCACAAACCTTACTGTCGTATTCATGTGGTTGATGATGTGATGCAATACAATCAACAGCACCATTGAGCACTGCCTGTTTCAATGCATCTCTTTCAGCAACTGTTCTCAATGGAGGATATAATTTAAGATTGGTATCATAACTCTGCAAATCATCATCACTAAAATATAAATGTGCCGGTGTAACAGAACAACTGATGGCAATGCCGGTTTCTTTTGCACGGTTGATGTATTCTAAACTCTTGGGCGAAGTAACACCCGTGAAATGCAGTTTTGATTCAGCATACCTCGTTAACTTAATATCTCTTGCTACCTGTATTTCTTCTGCTAAAATTGGTTTGCCGGGCAAACCTAATCTTGTGCTTACAATTCCTTCGTTCATTAAACCATATGTACCAATGGTTGCATCATCAGGTATTTGTATAACTGTTCCGTTGATTGACTTTACATATTGGAGTGCTTTAAGTAATAGTCCGGCAGATTGTACAGGACGTATGCCATCTGTAAAACCAATGGCACCTGCATCGTGCATATCATACATTTCTGCGAGTTCTTTTCCTTCAATTTGTTTGGTAATAGCACCTAAAGGATGAACCGTAACAACGGCATGTTTTGATTTTTGCACCACATATTCAACCTGCGATTTACCAGCCATTACAGGTTGCGTGTTGGGTAATACCATTACTTCGGTAAAGCCACCTGCTGCTGCTGCTGCAATTCCGGTTTCAAGTGTTTCTTTATATTCCAGACCCGGGTCGCAGAAATGTGCAAACAGATCAACCCATCCTGGCGAAAGATGAAGATGTTCCTGCTGAATAATATGATCGGCTGATGCATTTTGCAATTGACCAATCTGCTTGATCAATCCGTTTTCGATTAAAACGTCCTGATTGGTGCCATTAAAAGGAGAGGCCGGATCAATAATGTGTGCCTGCTTGATGAGAATGGTCATGTAACGGGTTCAAGTTATTGCGGCGCTAAGATAGTTTTTGTTGATTGATTTTGTATCAAATGCATTTAAATCTTACTTTTGCTGCCCGCATAAATCAAAGGAGGATTTGTGTTTTTAAAGTATTGGATAAAACTTTGCCATTGGCAGTAGTGAGCAGTCCGATAACTTAAAAATTGAGTTCGGGACGTAGCGCAGCCCGGTAGCGCACTTGCATGGGGTGCAAGGGGTCGCTAGTTCGAATCTAGTCGTCCCGACAAAACATCAAGCTTCACTGCAAAGTGAGGCTTTTGTTTTTTATATCATTGAACAGTTGCGCATCCCGCTTTGGCGGGAGAGTTGCTACTTTCGAATCCAGTCGTCCCGACGTTAAAGACTCTTGAATTTTCAAGGGTCTTTTTTTATTTTGCAAATCATTCATTCGGGATGTAGCGCAGCCCGGTAGCGCACTTCGTTCGGGACGAAGGGGCCGCTGGTTCGAATCCAGTCATCCCGACACTCAGCGGGTTTGTAAAATCAATGGCTTTTGTAAACAGAGCCTTTCTAATTTTGCAGCTATGGCAAACCACCGTTTCAGTAATCCGGCCTTTTTGTTGATCCTGCTTCTCAGTACAGGGTGCGCCATCAACAAAGATCCTTATCAAACAAAACTTAAGCTATTACAGAAAGGAAAAGTAAAAGATGATACCAGTTTTGTTTATCAACTCCCTTTTGAAAATAATACGAGTAAATTAATTGTGCAGGGTTATTTCAGCAGCTTTTCGCACAGGAACAGGGCTGCTCTTGATTTTAAAATGAAACGTGGTACAAAGATTCATGCTGCAAGAGGGGGAGTGGTTGTAAGGGTAAAAGAAGATGGCGACAAAGGGGGCTGGAACAGAAAGTACAGACCTCAAGGCAACATGATTGTTATTCAACATGAAGATGGTTCAAGAGCAGGGTATTGGCATTTACAGTTTGATGGATCACTTGTAAAAACAGGTGATACAGTTCAACAAGGACAAGTGATTGGATTAAGTGGTAAAACAGGGTACACGTTATTTCCGCATTTACATTTTCTTGTGTGGACATCCCAAAAAGGAAACTGGCAACAGGTAGCCACACGCTTCAGAACATCTAAAGGAATTCGTTTTTTACGTCCATTCAGAAAATACAAACGGGTTGATTGAATTGTGTGCATTTAAAATTGTCGAAGGGATCCTTTTACTTTAGGTATGCCATACCTCGGAGGTATGGCATACCTGTTTAAAAAAGATTCCGACAATTTTAAATGCACCCATTGAATTATCAGCCAGTAATAATTTCCATTAATTTCGTTTTATGACTCCTCAACGCCGTGAGCGACTGCTGTCTGTGCTCCGTAAACGACAACCCGATTTAACTGTGGTGCTGGAAAATGTATTTGATCCTCACAATATCTCTGCAGTGATGCGAACTTGCGATGCTGTTGGAATTCAGGAAGTATATGTACTAACCAATAAAATTCCACGACATAAAAAATGGGGAGCCAGAAGTTCTTCCAGCGCTGCGAAATGGCTAACCGTTCACCAGTATGAAGATGCAGAGGAATGTTTTAAAGAGATCCGCAAAAAATACGATAAGATTTACACCACACACCTGAGCAGCGATGCGGTGAGTTTATACGAGATCTATTTCAGCGGCAGTGTGGCATTAGTGTTTGGCAATGAACACAATGGTGTGAGTGAAGAAATTCGTGCAATGGCCGATGGAAATTTTTTAATTCCGCAGATGGGCATTATTCAATCGCTGAACATTTCTGTTGCATGTGCCGTGAGTATTTATGAAGCATTAAGGCAAAAAACAAATGCCGGGCATTACAATCAGCAGCGTTTACCCGATGCAACATTCAATACATTATTGGATGAGTGGGGATTTCAGTCAGATGATCTGGATGCAATAAACGAAGAAGTGCACTAACTTTATAACATGAAACGATTTCTGTTTTTACTTCTCATCTGTTTTTATGTAAGCTCCATTGATGCACAGCCCATCAAGCGATGGAAGATGGATGATTTGTTGCAATACGCTGATGAAAGTGATTCTGTGCTGGTAATAAATTTCTGGGCAACTTTTTGCGGGCCATGTATTGCAGAGATTCCATATTTTCATACTGTCACAAAAAAATTCAAAGACCAGCATGTAAAACTGCTGCTGGTAAGTTTGGATTTTAAAGAGTATTATCCCAAAAAGATTCGTGACTTTGCCATCAAGCGGAAGTACACTGCCGAGATTGTTTGGCTCGATGAAGAAAAGCCGGATGAGTTTTGTCCACGGATTGACAGTGCATGGACAGGCTCAATGCCTGCTACTTTATTCATCAATAAAAAAACGGGTTATCGGAAATTTGTAGAAGCTGAAATGAAACCGGAGGACCTGGAGAAAGAAATCAAGCTTGCGGCAGCTGTAAAATAAAATCAGTTATCGCTTTTGCTTTACACATTATTGTTTCCTTCTTTCAAAAATGCTGTTTGTGCTACATCATAATTGATTGCCGCTGTTGTACCTGCAGTTACGTCAATTGTGCAACCGGTAATAGCAGCTGCCATATTCGATGCAAGAAAAACAGCGGTGTTTGCTATGTCTTTCATCAACGGAAGTTTTTTAAGCATTGTATCATCTCTTAGTTTCTTCAGAAACGCCGGAGCCAATTCTCCACCAGCTTCAATGGCCTCCTTAAATACTTTCGAATCGGGTGAACCGCCTGAACGGATATTTACCACCCGCACACCATAAACACCTAACTCAGATGCAAGATTGCGTGAAAAACTTTCTACTGCACAACAGGCCACTCCAAAGCCACCTGTATTCGGATAACCAATACCACCTGGTGTTGCTGTTAAAGAAAGGATTACACCTGCGCCTTGTCTCGACATAATTCTCCCCGCAGCTGTGGAAGTAATAAAATTTGTTTGTGTAGAAATATTGATCGGTTGCAGATAATCGGCCAACTTCATTTCAGTAAGTGGAAAATTCTGCACATCCTTCCAGCCAATGGCATTAAATGATATATCTATACTGTGCCCTTCCGCAACTAATCCAGACAGGTATTGATTCACCTGCTCTTCGTTCATTGCATCAACTTCAGCTGCAAATGCTTTTCCGCCAGCTGCGTTAATTTCATTGGCAAGTTCTTGTACCGCTTCCATACGATGACCGGTTATATATACTCCGGCGCCTGCATTTGCAAATGCACGGGTAATGGCACCGCCTAATGATCCTCCAGCTCCATAAATAACAGCATTCTTTTTTTTCAGCAACATAACTTTTGATTTAAAGTTTGATAAAATTAAGTTCTCTGCTTCTAATCAGCCCTGTGTGAAAGCGACAATATGAAGGGGCATATACGACCACATTAAACAGCAAACCGTAATGCACAAAAAAACCTGCTGCTCTTCAGCAACAGGTTGCATCATTATAAAATGAATCGTTGTTTATGACTTACGCTTAATTGTACATCCCATTGCTTTGGATGTAGTCATACTCACCGATTTGCCTGTCACTACTTCGTCAACCGCTACTTTTAAATGATCACGGGTACTTTCTGATGGAGTTTTAGGATTATCAGTAATAGCACCGTGATAAACCAGTTTCATGTTCTTATCAAACAGATAACATTCAGGTGTTACTCTTGCACCAAATGCATCGGCCATTACGGAATTTTCATCCATCACATAAGGCCATTGATAGTTCTGTTCCTTTGCATAAGCCAGCATGGCATTTTTTGAATCGGCCGCATTTCTTGATCCTTCATTTGAATTGAGCACAATCACGCCAATCTCTTTTGATGCAGCATATGCAAAACCTTCAGACGCTACCTGCTGATTTTTAATGACCCATGGACAGGTGTTGCAACTGAACACAACCAGCAAACCATTTTTCTTTTTTACATCATTGAATGAAAATTGTTTGCCCGAAACATCCTTCATCTTCAATTCGGGAGAAGGGATTGCACTTCCTATACTCAGCTCATCAGGCAAAGCCGTGAATGCCATCATTGCTGAGATGGCAGCGAATAATACGATTATTTTTTTCATACAAAGCGTTTTCTTAAAGTTACGATGTCTTTTCCTGTTCTGCTTCACCGCTCATCTCTTCTTTCAGCCTTTTGTCGCTCTGTTTTTTCAGCATTTTGATGCTTACGTTCAGTTCAAAGCCAATCAGCAGTACCAGCGAAATAGCATTGATAAAGATCATCAGGATCAGGATTGTGCTGATGGATCCGTAAATGGTATAAGCAGCAAAATTATTAATCCAGTAAGAAAACAGGAATGTAAATAAAATAATGAGTGATGAGGCAACAATGGAACCGGGAGAAATCAGTTTCCATTTTTTTTCAACAGAAGGAGCGTGCCTGTAAATAAATGCAATGGAATAAAAAAATAATCCAACAATCACCACCCAGCGTAATACAATGATAAGCCATTTCACAAATTCATTATTAATTTCCAGCATACTGAGCAGCCAGCTGAACAGGGCACCTTGCGTAATGAGTAAGATCATACTTGCAACAAATACCAGAATGATGATGAAGGTTAACCTGAGAGCTTTCCACCGGTATGCAAAAAAAGCTTTGCTTTCTTTTTCATGTATGGATTGATTAAAACTATGGATGATCCCCATCATGGCATTGGAAGAAAAAAACATGGATGTAAGAAAACCAATGGAGAGCAAACTGTTTTTGGGTCGTTTAAAAAAATCCTGCAGAAAAGATTCAACAATGTTTCTGGTGGCTTCGTTTGGTGTAAGATCACGGACAAATGCATTCACTTCGTTGTAAAAACGATCGGCTGCAGGGAATAATGGTACTAATGAAAATAAAAAAATACAGGCTGGCGGTAATGCAAGAATAAAGTTGAAGGAAATGGCTGCAGCCCGTTGATTCAGTTTGCCCTGATTCACCTGTTGAATAAAAAAGCGGATCACTTCATATAACGACACACCTTCAAACCCCCATGGCTTCAGTCGTTTGCTCATTCTTACAACAGAACGAACAACAGGCAACTGGTATAAAAAATCTTCAAACGTCATGCAACCCGAAAATAGTTGATTTATGGCATTACTGAATCTTTATGCTATCGAGCCACTGCTGGTATTTTTTTGCATTTTGCAAATGCTCTGTATCGGTTGCTGCAAATGCGTGATACCCGTTGCCGTTAGGCTTGGCGCAAAAGAATAAATAATCGGTTTGCTTAGCATTGAGCACTGCATCAATGGTAATTACAGATGCTGTGCAAATAGGACCGGGAGGCAATCCTTTGTTTTTGTAGGTGTTGTAAGGGGATGATGCACTGGAGTTAATATGACTGAACAAAATCCGCTTCAACGAAAAATCACCCACGGCAAATTTCACGGTTGGATCGGCACCAAGCGGCATATCTTTCTTTAATCTGTTGAGATAAACACTTGCAATGATTGGTTTTTCATCGTGGCGGATGGTTTCTTCTTCCACAATAGATGCCAGCGAATATACCTGCTCAGGCGTAAGGTTTAATTGCAATGCTTTTTGTTTGCGTTCCGCTGTCCAGAATTTTTTTCGCTGTTCATTGAGTTTGTCAAACACTTTTTTAGGAGCAGTATTCCATAACAACGAATAGGTGTTTGGAAACACAAGGGTCATGATGGTATTGGTATCTAATCCGAATTTTTTTAATGAATCGTTGTTATGAAGGTATTGGATGAAGGAAGCCGAATCGGCTTCAAGTTTCCGGCTGAGTAATGCAGCCAGATCTTTTTTTGTACGGAGCTTGGTGATCACCAGATTGACTGGTGTTTGAATACCGTTCCTGAATTTTTTAATGATTGTAATCAAGCTACTGCCTTTTTCAATTTCATACCGGCCGGGCCTCAGCCGTGGCCATACTTTCAATTTATCGGCAGCAAATTCAAATAAACCGGTATTGCTGAGATAGCCTGAATCTTTAAACAGTTTCATTACTTCGGCTTTTGATGCTTTTCCTGTGTAGATGTAGATATACTTTTTTTGTGCGTCGAAATTTGTTGCAGAGCCAAAGAATTTCCATGCAAAGAATAAAGCTGCAATCAACAGCAAAAGAAAAACAGCGGAGAAGATTTTTTTCATGTAGTGAAAAGTGGTTGTTCAGAGATCGGATTACTATATAAATAATACGACAGAAAACTTGTTTAATACAAAATATGAGCAAAACATAACAATTGTCGGGCCATGCTTTGTAGTCGTCTCAAAATAAAACAAAAAACCCCGACACATGTGTCGGGGTAGAATAAATTATTTTCTAAAATTACTTAGAAGGAGGAGTTACAGGTACAGTTGATGAGCCGCTATTTGCCGGTGCCGGTTTTACAGGCTGACTGGTTGGTACTTTTTCGAGGTTGCCCGATCCGCCTGTGCCGGCAGAATCAGAAATAAACAAACTTGAAACCAGACATAAAACACCAATAATGGCTGCAAACAACCAGGTGCCTTTTTCCAATACATCCGTTGTTTGTTTTACACCCATAAACTGGTTGCTGAAACCTGCTACTGAGCCGCTGAGGCCGCCACCTTTGGGGTTTTGAACCAACACTACAAATCCTAATAACGCACTGGCCAAAATAACCAGAATAATGAATAACCAAATCATTGTTTATGAATTTAATTCTTTAATACGGGAGGCAAAATAAACGCTTTTTTCGGGATGCAGCAAACTTAATTTGCGATATAAGTCAATGGCTTGTGAAAGTTTGCCCTGTTTAATCAGTACATCGGCCATGGTTTCGGTCATTACTTCTGTGGGCTGGTTGCTTTCGGTAGCAATGCTTACAACGGCCTGCTCACGGGTGGGGTCGAGTTCTTTTTTCTCTTCTACATAAATTTTTTTCATGGAGCGGAGCCATTGGGTAAAACTTTTTACCTGTTCGCCTAATTTATCCTGTGGCACTTTCTCATCCTGCAGTTTAATTCCTTGTGAGGCAAAATAGTCAACTGTATGAAAGGGTTCAAATGAAATAAACGGTTCTTCTTTGTCTGTTTTTTCAACTGTTGGGAGCAGTTCTTCATTGCTCTCAGCTGCTTCAATCAATGCTTCTGCATTGAGTTGAATTTCTGTTTCTTTTATAAAAGCATCTTCCTCTTTTGTTGCGTCTGCTTCAATTAATACTTCCGCATCTAATACAGCATCTGTAACAGGTGCATACAGCTCTTCTTTTATTTCTTCTACTTCAATATTTGCTTCTGCGTTTAATACTGCATCAGTAATGGGTGCTGCTAATTCATCTTTCATTTCTTCCACTTCAATACTTGCTTCGGCATCTAACATTGCATCTGTATCATTGGCCGCCAGTTCATCAGCAGTTTCAGGCAGTGGTTCTGTTTGTTGAAAGATTTTTTCGTGAACAAAAGCAGTTGAGGTCTTTGTTTGATGTATTGAACTTTGTTCTGAACTTTGGCTGAAACGTTTTAACTGCAGGTTAAACCAAAGCGATTGATTGGAATACAATGCTGCTTTTTGCAATTGCTCTTCTGCCGATGCATGATTATTCTGTTTCATTTTTGCCGCCAGCAGAAACTGGCCATTGCCAAACCAGGGGAATTGATCAGTCAATTGTTTCAGCTCTTCAATTGAAACATCCTTCAACAATGCTGGTTGCTGTAACAACCGGTTATATATTTCGGCATTCATTGAAGCAAAGTAATTGAAAAAACTACCAGTTTGAGAAAATGCGGTTAAATATTTCGTCGGTAAGGTTCTGAACAATTTGATCAGTTAATTGTGCTTCTGCTTCCTGTAATGATTTTGATGCGGAAAAATCAAAATTTCTGGTAAGATCAGTATCAAAACTTTTAGTATCATCCAAACGGTTCTTGAAAACTAAATGCACTGTTACATTTAAACGGTTAGATGCTGCCTGCTGATTGGAAATACCCGATGTGGTAACATAATATTCAGTAATCTGTCCGCTGATATCATAATGTGCCTCATCGTTATTGGTTTGCGTTAACCGGGTTTGATTCACGATTTTCTGACGGAGTTTATCTGTTAAACGCTGACTTAACTGCGGATTAATGATTCTTGCTTTATTATCAATATAACTGATGCGTACGGTTTTTACTTCTGGTGGAATGGACACATCTTTAAAGGAATAACAGGAAGAGAAAGCCAATAGCCAATAGCCAATAGTTAATAGCCAAAAAGACTTTACTATCGACTTACTGCTAACCACTACCGGCTTGTATTTAAAGTTCTTCAATATCATACTCCTTTAGTTTTCGATAAAGTGTCCGTTCACTGATGCCCAGATCTAATGCAGCATCCCTGCGTTTGCTTTTATGTTTCTTCAGTGCCTTTATGATCAGTTCTTTTTCCTTATCCATAATGTTGAGGCTTTCTTCCACTTCTACATGCTCATGAATATCGCCATTGTTTCCAAGAATCATCGGTTGTTGTGCAGCAGAAGAATTGAGTACCGGCTGATGCATGTCCATTTGTTTGGGTTCTGCCATCAGGGTATCATTAAAAAAATTGCCCGGCATCTGCACCTGGCTTCCGCCATTTTGCAATACTTCCAGAAACATTTTTTTCAGCTCAGTTACATCCCGTTTCATATCAAAAAAGAGCTTGTACAAAATCTCCCGTTCGTTTGCAAATTCTGCTGCACTGCCTGCAGGTACATTTGGATGAGCCAGTACAGGCAGGCGGTTAAAACTCCGCTCCGGTAAAAAAGGAGCCAGATCTTTTGCAACAATCATTTTATTGGTAGAAAGAACGGAAATCTGTTCTGCAATATTCTTTAATTCCCGCACATTACCGGGGAACGGATAACTGATTAACAGATTTTTCGCATCCTCTTCCAGTTGTACAGGAGTGGTTTTGTACCGTTCAGCAAAATCAACAGAAAACTTGCGGAAGAGTAAAGGAATATCTTCTTTACGATCTCTTAAGGATGGAACACGGATAGGAACTGTATTTAAACGATAATACAGATCTTCTCTGAATCTGTTTTTTTGTGTAAACTCAAATAATTCTTTGTTGGTGGCAGCAATTACACGTACATCGGTTTTCTGCACTTTGGATGAACCCACACGGATAAATTCTCCTGCTTCCAGTACACGCAGCAAACGTGCTTGTGTTCCTAATGGCATTTCACCAATTTCATCTAAGAAAATGGTGCCGCCATTTACGGTTTCAAAATAACCTTTACGTGCATCTACAGCACCTGTAAACGATCCTTTTTCATGTCCGAATAATTCTGAATCAATGGTTCCTTCCGGAATAGCACCACAGTTTACGGCAATAAACGGATTGTGTTTGCGGGTAGATAAGGAATGAATGATTTGAGAAAATACTTCTTTACCAACACCACTCTCTCCATTGATGAGTACAGTTAAATCTGTTGATGATACCTGTACGGCCACATTCAATGCATGATTTAAGGCAGGGGAGTTGCCAATAATGCCAAACCTGTTTTTTATACTTTGTAAATCCATTGTTATTCGTTTGTAACAGTACCAAGCAATGTCCCTTTGGTACAACTGTTTACTTTTACCATTACATAATCGCCTTTCTGCAAATCATGTTGTTCTTTCGGGAATACAATCACTTTGTTATGTGAACTGCGGCCCATCCATGATTGCTCATCTTTCTTGCTATGGCCCTCAATTAATATCTGGTAGGTTTTTCCAACATCTCTGTGATTGCTGTTGAGTGATAAAATATATTGCTTATCTACAATTTCCTGTAATCGTCTTTTCTTCACATCTTCAGGTATATCGTCTTTATAACGTTTTGCTGCAAGTGTGCCCGGACGTTCGCTGTAAAAATACATATAGCCATAATCGTAATTGCTGTATTCCATCAAACTGAGAGTATCCTGATGTTCTTCCTCTGTTTCAGAACAAAAGCCGGTAATGATATCTGAGCTGATGCCGCAGTCGGGAATAATTTCACGAATACGATCTATTTTCTTCATGTACCATTCACGTGTATAGGTGCGGTTCATTAACTGTAAAATACGGGTGTTGCCGCTTTGTACGGGCAGGTGAATGTAATTGCAGATATTATCGTACTTCGCAATGGTAAATAAAACCTCGTCTGTGATGTCTTTTGGATGAGAAGTTGAGAATCGTACCCTTAGTTGAGGACTTATTTTAGCCACCATTTCAAGCAACATTGCAAATGAAACGGTTTCATCCATTTGCTCATTTACAAATTGGTAGCTGTCTACATTTTGTCCGAGTAAAGTAACTTCCTTAAAACCCCGATCAAACAAATCCTGTGCTTCTGCAACAATAGATATTGCATCACGGCTCCGTTCACGGCCACGTGTAAAAGGCACCACACAAAAGCTGCACATATTGTTGCAGCCACGCATAATGGAAATAAACGCACTTACACCATTGCTCTCTAAACGAACGGGCGAAATATCGGCATAGGTTTCTTCACGGCTCAACAATACATTCACCGCTTTTTGTCCGCCTTCAGCTTCTTCAATTAATCCGGGCAGTGTACGGTAGGCATCAGGACCAACCACCAGATCAACCAGTTTTTCCTCTTCCAGTAAATTCGACTTTAAACGTTCTGCCATACATCCCAACACACCAATGAGCATACCCGGCTTGCGTTGTTTTGATTTACGGAATTCGGTTAAACGTTTGCGGATGGTTTGCTCTGCCTTTTCCCGAATAGAACAGGTATTTAGTAAAATTAAATCGGCCTCTTCTGTATTTCTGGTAGCGCCAAAACCTGCAGTATTTAATATACTGGCAACAATTTCACTGTCGCTGAAATTCATGGCACAGCCATAGCTTTCAATGTAAAATTTTTTTTGATACAGGTTGGGATCACCTGTAAAAGGAGCATATGCCTCACCCTGTCGGTTCTCATCGTGCAACTTTGTATCTGTCATCAAGTCAATCATATCCAACTCCGGTTAAGCGGCAAAGGTAGGAGATTTCAGATAAATTGGTGACAGGTTGGCAGCAAAACGGGGATTAGCATAATCGTTTTTTCTTCAGTTACAAGTATGCAAAATGAAGTAGTGAGCTGTGATCTATTGAAAAAAAACAGCCGCCTTTTAAGGGACGACTGTTTGCAGGGTCGGTGTTTAAGGGTTCCTGCAATTAGGTTCTTACAGCAATCAATAACCAGCGGGTGAACATACTTTGCCGGTAAAACGGCTCGCTGTCAATCAAGAATTCTGTAAGGTTATATTTTGATTTTTTTTAAACTTTATCCTTGTTTCAGTAAATCTATCTAATAAATTATCCGATCTACATTGCTTTTCGTTGAATAGCTTTTATTAACCGACGAAATGCTTGGTTTTATGGCTCACGTAACATCAATATATCAGTATCAGCGATCTTTTATCCTCACCACTTTACATTTAAAAGAAAGAATTGCCTGTCATGTAAATGAAAGATGTGAATAAAAAGAAGCATTTATTTTTGATGCATCTTGAAGAAAAAAATCATCTCCGCCTGTTGTCTTCTGTTCCTGCTTTGTTTGGGGGCGAGGGGCCAGCGCACAGAAAAAAAAGAAGGGCTTGTTATTGGATCAGTATTAGATTCATTGGGCGATAAAGCCATACAGGGCGCCACTGTTTCAATCAGTCTGTTGAGCGATTCGACAACGAAATCAGTTTTTCTTACCGATAAAAACGGAGCGTTTCAATTTGCAGGACTCCCTTTTGGTTACTATCGTTTACAAATAACTGCAGTTGGGTTCAGAAAAAAACAAATTGACAGTATACATATCCGTGCCGAACGTTCTGATTTTAATCTGAACGATATTATTCTCAGTCATCAATCGGTTGAATTAACAGAGGTGGTGATTTATGCTGAAAAACCTCTCATCGAATCAAAAGATGGAAACATTACATTTAATGTAGGCGAAAGTGCATTGAGCAACGGCAGCACTGCCACCGAACTCTTAAAACAAACTCCGCTTGTAACGACTGATCCTAACGGAAAAATTTTAGTACGTGGAAAAGAACCAAAGATTTTAATTGATGATAAACCGGTTGAATTAAACATGCAGCAACTCCAGGATTTGCTGGAAAGCATGCCCGGCAGTACTATTGAAAAAATTGAAGTGCTTACCAATCCGCCGCCTCAATTTGCAAATGAACAGGGAGGCGTGATTAATATTGTTACTAAAAAAGGCAGAGTGGGTTTTGGCGGCAGAGTAAATCTGTATTTCGGTTCAAGAGGTGAAGCAGGCGTCAGTAGTAATTTTAATTATCGTAAGCAGGGTTTTGCAATTAATCTCAATGCTGGCATCGGATACAATCAATTTGAAACAGATGGATACAGTAACAGGACGAATGTTTACAATGATTCAGTAAATCAATTAAAGACAAACAGCCTGTCATTAAATAAAAATATAAGACCCAACCTGCGGTTGAATATGGATTACGATATCAACAAGCGGAATATCATCAACTTTGTTGCACAATACAATCAAAACGATTTTGATAACAATGGGTTTACACGATATAAAAATCTCAACCGGTTTGAACAGATTTCAAGGCTGAGTGAACGCACCATTGCTACAGACGGATTAAGCAGAAGCCCCTCAGTAAACTTTACGTATATACGCAAAGGAAAACTGCCCGGTGAACAGTTCAGAATCATTACTTCATACAATGTTGGCCGCAACCAGAACGTCCGTAACTTTTTTCAGCAGTTTTTTAATGCAGATGAAACTCCTAATGGAATTGACAGTACACAAAAACAATCAACCCTCACAAAAAACAATGGGTTTGCTGTTACGGTTGCATATGATAAACTGCTGAAAAATAAAAAAACCAGTTTTTCAACCGGTGTATCTTACAACAGAACAAACAGTCATGTATTACTTACAACCGAGTTTTTGAAAAAGCCTGAGCGTGATTTTCAGAAAGTGGATTTGCTCAGTAATAATTTTAAGTTTCACCAGGATGTGATCAATGCCCGTTTTTCTATGAAGCATATTTTTCAGCCGGGCTTTTCAGTATCTGCAGGTGCTGCAGTTGAGCAAACTAATATTTTATTTGAACTGTTACAGGAAAACCGGATGGTCTATAACCGCTTTTATAATTTTCTGCCATTTGCCAATATCAACCGCAGCTGGAAAAATAAAACCAATCTCACATTTGCCTATCGCCGTACGATTCGTCGTGCCGGCATCAATGAATTAAATCCGGCAATAGATTACAGCGATCCGTATAATTTACGTTATGGTAATCCTGAGCTGAACCCTACACAATCGCACAACTTTGATCTAGTGGCAGGTAAAACCAAAGAGAAGTTTTTTGCCAATATCGGTTTGGGATATAACCTTGTTGAAGATGTATTTAGCCAGATACGTACGTTGCAGCCCGATGGTAAAACTGTTATAACCTGGAACAATGTAAGCAACCGGCAGGAGTATGAAATGAGTACATGGGGAGGACTCACTTTCAGCCGTAAACTGCGGAGTAATATCAGTGCCAGCTATACCTATAATCAGTATGGTACATTCGATAAGCAGGTGCGGAAGTTCAGAGACGGAGGTTCTTTTACCTCCAACTTTACAACCAACTATCTGCCCACAGATTTATGGACGTTTACCGGCGCATTTACATTTAACCGTTTTGCCAACCCGCAGGGAACGGTAAGGAGTAACGTAAATATGAATATCGGCATTCAGCGAAAATTATTTAAGAAGAAAGTGATACTTACAGTAAATGCCGTTGATCCGTTTATTCAACAGCAAAACCAAACATTTACGTACGGTCCTAATTTTAATCTTGAAAGTTTCAGCCGTACACAAACCAGAAATTACCGCATTACGCTCAGCTACAGTTTTACAAAAACAGCTACGGCCAAAAAGAAAGGGCCAGCCGCCAATGATAAATTGAAACAGAAAACCGGGATCAAATAAAAACGTCCTGCTTATTAAAACAGGACGTTTCTTTTTTACGAAAACATACAGGTGCGTTTGCAGTTTTTTTTCTTTTCAACTTTCTGCTCAAACTTTTTTTCTGTTTTGTTTTCGTTTCTTCGGTTGATGTTGGCAATGGCAACAATTGCAACAAAGGCTAACAGCAACGTAATAATTACGGCTCTTTTCATAACCGGAAATTTTAGATACATAAGTTACAACAAAAGTCTGTAAACAAATACCGGGTTTTGATGAATGGCCCCCACAGCTGGAATTCTTGTTTACATTTACAGATAAACAACAAACCCGTGTATGAGCGAGGAAGTAAATCAAATGAATTTTCATACCCGTAAATGGGTAAAGCCCGAAGACCTGAACCCCAACCAGAGTTTATTTGGAGGCCGGTTGTTGCAATGGATTGATGAAGAAGCAGCTTTGTATGCAGTAATTCAACTGGAGAACCGTAAAGTGGTCACCAAGTTTATCTCGGAGATAAACTTTATTTCTGCACCGGTGCAGGGCGATATTATTGAGATAGGTATTATTGCCACACATTTTGGCAACACTTCCATGACTATGCGATGTGAAGTGCGTAACAAACTTACACGTGAACAGATACTTACGATTGAAAAAATGGTGTTTGTAAATGTGGATGATTTAGGCAAACCTGTGCCACACGGAAAAACAGAGATTACTTATGTGAAAGACAGACTCTAAATCAATAGGCAATATTGAATGAGCAATTGATAAGAATTGCCTAATGGTATTTACTCAATGCTTTTTGCTCATTGCAAATTGTCTGTTTACTCATCATCATCCTCATAAAACGCATCCTGACTGAAAAAAAGTTTTTCCCAGTTGGCAACAGCTTTATCATCGAGACATTCTGCTATATCAAAAATTTCATCTGTTTTCTTCTTCCACACAATTTCTTCGCCTTCTGTATAAGTAGACACACAAACTGCATGATCACTTTTAAAATGAACTTTGATCAGCTTCAATGCCTCATTTTCTTTTTCCTGAATGAGGTAATGACATCCTGTTTCCATCAATTCATACGAATACATACTTCACAATTTTTAAACTTGAACAATGTTAACGGGCAGTAACCGGAATTCAAATGGTGTCGGTAAGTTGGAGTTGATCTGTACCAATCCTGTTTCAGTGATGCGGTACGGAACAAATGTAGGACGATTCACAACAAAAAGGGGATGCAAAAATGTCACTTCAGGCTATTTCACAAAAAATTAAAGTTCAGCGGTTGAAAATCAAGAGGTTGAGTAAATAAATTTATTCCAGCTCTGTAACGCTGATCTTTTTGCCATCAAAAATGACCTGCAGAATTTTAATGGACACAACGGATTTTCCGTTCACTGAGGCAGGTATCCAATCCTGCCGGTTCAGGTGGGTTTTGAGCTCGGTATAATTGGGACGAACATTGCTGTTAGGACGGGCTTCATACAAACAAACTTTTCCTTCGGCAGTGATCAGTAAGCTCAGCGTAATTTTTCCGCCGGCTTTTTTTTGAACATAGTCTTTAAAGAACTGATCAAAGTAATCATCAAGGCTGGTCTTTTTGTTTTTCCATTGTGCAGTTTGCTGCACACGGATGTACACATCATCAAATACTTTTTCTCCAAATTGTTTGCAACTGTCGAGGCGGATAATTTCCTGTTGCTGCTGTGCAGATGCAGTATATGTTGCAAGAAGTAGGATAAAGGATAAGATTGGTTTCATTATATAAAGATAGTGAAGAAGCTTTTAGCTAAAAGCTCATAGCTTTTTTACAATTTAAATCCCTGTGCTCCGGGTTTTTTGTTTGCTTCGCTCATGAGCACCGTTTGTACCAATCGTTTATTTCTGGTTTCGGTTGTTTTTGCACTGTCTATCCAGCTGAGAAATTGTTTCCGTACAGATGGAGCAAAGGCTTTAAAATTTGCAAGGGCTGCTTTTTTCCCTTTGAATGCTTTTGCTACATCTTGTGGAAGGTAATTGTTTTTGGCTGCTTCGTCTGATGCGGTTAAAGCATCCCAGCTTCCGTTTTTTTTGGCTGTTTCAATTTTTGCAAGACCGGCGGGAGTCATCAAACCGTTGCTGAGTAATATATTCACCCGTTCTTTATTGGCATTGCTCCAAACACTTTTTGGTTTGCGGGGAGTAATAAGAATCATGGAACGTTCGTCGTCCAGTTTTCGGGCAAGACCATCAATCCAGCCAAAGCACAAGCATTCTTCCACAATATCGTTGTAGGGAAGACGAGGTTTACTTTTGCCAACCTTGTAGTAAATAAGCCAGATGCCCGTTGATTGCAGATGATTTTCCTGCAGCCATGCACGCCATGCTTTTCTGTCTTTTGGATAATAAGCATCGAGGCTGTCAATGGCCCTGGGCATATGAATACAATTATCCTTCGTGCTTGCGGTTCAGCATCCAGAGCAGGAACATGATGAGGAAAATAACAGTACCGGTTCCTCCAAAAATAATGGCTGTTAATACTTTCTGTGCGCCTGTAGATAATACCATTGACAGGGCAATTGCCAAATAAACAATATAGATCGTCAGGAGGGTGTATATCTTTTTATCCATGATGGTAAAATTATTGATGCGAAATTGAGGAATAATCAGTTATATCCCAAAATTTATTCACAGGACTGTGAACAAATAGTAAGAGAGTATAGGAAAGTGGTTTTGTTATATTTGCCAGCCCCCTAAATCCCCGATAGGGGACTTGCCACGCACAGCCCTTACTTATTAAGCCCTAAAAATTAATAGCAGAGAGGTCGGTGTTTTGGTGAAACAAGCTTTCATGTTGAAGTGGAAGTTGAATTATTTGAATAATTGATGCAGCACCGCCTCCTCTCTTTTGGAGAGGAGGAAGCCCGCCCGGATGACCGGTCGGACGGGGGAGGTGAGGCCAACTGAAAACTAAGTAATGGCAGAAGAAAAAAAGAATTTGTTTGATTACGATGAGGATTCCATCAAAACCCTCGATTGGCAGGAGCATATCCGTTTACGTCCGGGTATGTACATTGGTAAACTGGGCGATGGCAGCAGTCCCGATGATGGGATTTATGTGTTGATGAAAGAGGTGATTGATAACTGTATTGATGAACACACAATGGGCTATGGTAAACATGTGGATGTAACCATGGAAAAAGGGGTGATAACTGTTCGTGACTACGGTCGTGGTATTCCGTTAGGTAAAGTAGTGGATGTGGTGAGCAAGATCAACACCGGTGCCAAATACGATAGCAAAGTGTTTCAGAAATCAGTTGGATTGAACGGCGTTGGTACCAAGGCAGTAAATGCGTTGAGTCAATATTTTAAAGTAACAGCTTTTCGTGAGGGCAAGGAAAAAGCAGCAGAGTTTGAAAAAGGTATTCTCGTAAAAGAACATAAAGAACAAAAATCAACAGAAGAAAACGGGACTCTTGTTACGTTTATTCCGGATGATTCGATCTTTAAAAATTACCATTACATCCATGAGTACATGGATAACCAGTTCTGGAACTATTGTTATCTCAATGCAGGATTGGTGATCAACTTCAATGGCAAAAAATATGTTTCAAAAAATGGATTGCTGGATCTGTTGCAACGCAAAACCAATGAAGATGAGTTGCGTTATCCCATCATTCATTTAAAAGGTGAGGATATTGAAGTTGCCATTACACACGAAAATCAGTACGGCGAAGAATATTATTCATTTGTAAACGGACAGTTTACCACACAAGGTGGTACCCACCTGGCAGCTTTCAGAGAAGGTTATGTAAAAACGATTCGTGATTTTTATAAAAAGGATTATGATTCGGCTGATATACGTGGAAGTATTTGTGCGGCGGTGAGTGTACGTGTACAGGAGCCCGTATTTGAAAGTCAGACAAAAACAAAACTTGGCTCCAGTGTAGTGTTTGAAGGTGGCCCAAGCATGAAGAATTTCATTGGTGATTTTCTTGCCCGTGATCTTGATCTCTACCTGCATAAAAATCCGGCTGTTGCTGAAGCGTTGAAAAAACGCATTGAGCAAAACGAACGTGAGCGGAAGGAATTAGCCGGTATTAAGAAACTGGCAAATGAACGTGCCAAGAAAGCCAATCTGCATAACAAGAAATTAAGAGATTGCCGCTTTCATTACAACGATGAAGCAACAGGCAAAGACAAGGATAAGATTCTGGAGAAGCAGAAAGAAACCACCATTTTTATTACCGAAGGTGATAGTGCCAGCGGAAGTATTACCAAATCAAGAAACGTTGAAACACAAGCTGTGTTTAGTTTGCGTGGTAAACCGTTGAACTGTTACGGTCTTACTAAGAAAGTGGTGTATGAAAATGAAGAGTTCAATCTTTTGCAGCATGCGTTGAATATTGAAGATAGTTATGAAGATCTGCGTTATAACAATATTGTGATTGCAACCGATGCCGATGTGGATGGCATGCACATCCGTTTATTGTTGATGACTTTCTTCCTGCAGTTCTTTCCTGACTTGGTGAAGAATGGACATGTGTTTATTTTAGAAACACCATTGTTTCGTGTACGCAACAAACAGGAAACTATTTACTGTTACGATGAAACAGAAAAGCAGGCTGCAGTAAAAAAACTGGGCAGCAAACCGGAGATCACCCGCTTTAAAGGTTTGGGTGAAATCAGTCCGGATGAATTCGGACGTTTTATTGGTGCAGAAATGCGGAAAGAACCGGTGATGTTGTTGCCTGAAACACATATTCAGCAGGTGCTGGAATATTACATGGGCAAGAACACTCCCGACCGGCAGGAATTTATTATTGATAATTTGAAAGTGGAGCTGGATAAAGTAGAAGAAATCATTTAGACAAGAATTGTTAGCCACGAATTACACGAATAGCACGAATTCATTTGCGATAATTAGTGTAATTCGTGTTCAAAAAAATTATTGATGTTTGAATTTCACGCCGACAGAAAACGTTATTTCGAGATACAGATACTGAATACAGAAAAGTATGTGATCCCGTTTATTGAGAAAGTATTCTCTGTTAAACCGAGTATGCGTGTATTGGAAATTGGTTGTGGTGAAGGCGGCGTATTGAAAGCATTCATTGATAAGGGTTGTACAGGTGTAGGCGTGGAGCTGGATGAAAGTCGTTTGGTAAATGCAAGAGCGTGGATGAAAGAAGAACTGGAACAAAACAAAGTCACCTTTCATTCAAAAGATATTTACAAAACAACCGAAGCAGAGTTTGGTGGTGCGTTTGATATTATTTTGTTGAAGGATGTGATTGAACATATCCATGATCAGCCGAAGTTGATTGAATGGATGAAAAGTTTTTTGACAACGGATGGTGTGATCTTCTTTGGATTCCCTCCATGGCAGATGCCTTTTGGTGGACATCAGCAGATCAACAAAGGCAAATGGTTAAGCAAGCTGCCTTACTATCATTTGCTTCCAACACCTGTTTACAAATGGATATTGAAATCGAATGGTGAGAATTGGGAAGAGATGCTGGAGATAAAAGAAACCGGAATTTCCATTGAACGGTTTGAGCGGATCTGTAAAGAGAAAGGGTATAAGCTGATCAATCAAACACATTTCCTCATCAACCCGATTTATGAATACAAGTTTGGATGGAAACCGAAAGAACAGTTTGGATTGGTGAAAGCCATTCCGTTTGTTCGTAATTTTTTTACAAGCTGTGTTTATTATTTAATACAAGTGAATAAACGTTGAACATGATACATATTGTTTTTAATGAAGATGACATTGCTGTTTTAGAACAGGCAATTGAATTAGATGAAACCTTATTGGGTGAAGTGTTGCAGGTACAGGACGATTATGCTGTAGGCCCGTTAAAAGACATTTACACGGAAGAAGGTATTGCAAACCGCCGCCACTGGTGGAAAGAAGTACTTGCCGGCACCGACCTTGAAAAGAAACTTGATGAAGGTGCAGTAGATGACAATAAACTTGTTGCATTCATTATTGAGCGCTTACAGAATAACGAAGAAGAAAAAGTATGGATCTGGGCTGCACAGAATAAACATGATGTAAGCGGATACTACTGGCTCATCAGTCAGTTAAAAGATTTTCAGGGCCGAGTTTATATTTTGTACCTGAACAACCTGCCGTTCATAAATGAGAAAGGACAATTGTTTTATCCTGAATGGATCAGCACCATTCAACCAAAGGAAATGACCAAAGCAAAAAAACTTGCACGACTTGTTACGCCAAGTGAATTTGAAGTAGATCCTGATGAATGGACAAAACTTTGTAACGAAGAAAAAGGAGTTCGTTTGTTGGAAGGCGGAAAGAAATTGCGCCAGGAAGATTATGATTTTTACGATGCTGATTTAAAAAGTTATGTTACCGGCGATTGGCAGAAAGCAAGTAAGATCATTCACCAGTTTTTGAACAAGAACAAACATACCACCGGTGATATGTATTTGTTGTGGCGTTTAAAATTAATGATTGCAAACGGACAGTTTGATGTGCAGGGTGAAGTAAAGAACATGAAAGAGTTTGAGGTGAAAACCCCCTCCGCCCCCTAAAAGGGGAACTGGAAACAGTCTGTTTATTATGTAAGAGTAAATTTTTTTTAGATGAAAGCTGTACTAAAGCTGGAAGAATTAGGAATGTGGGTTGGGTGCATTATCCTACTTTATGCAATAAATGTAGAATGGTGGTTGTATGTGTTGATGTTTCTCGGACCTGATGTGAGTATGCTTGGTTATTTGATAAACAACAAAGTAGGAGCGTGGAGTTATAATTTGTTTCATCATAAAGGTGTTGCGGTTATTATTTTAGTAGCAGGTGCGATCATTTCAAATAATAATCTTTTCAGTAATTGGGCTTGGTTATTTCCAATTGGGTTGGTTTTGCTTGGTCATTCCAGCATGGACAGATTTTTTGGTTATGGCTTGAAATATGAAAACGGGTTTAAGTTTACACATTTAGGAGAAATAGGAAAGAAGCCCCTCTAAATCTCCCCCGAGGGGAGACTTGCCAAGCACAGCCCTTGCTTCTCAGATATATTGATCAATAGTGGAGAGATTGAAAGGTGATGAGTAAAGTTCTAAAGAAAATGTGGTAGTTAAGTAGTTTGCTAATGAGATGAAGTGCCGCTCTTTCTCCTTTGGGATAACTGAGGAACGAAAGTTACGAGCGAAGCTCAGAAGGAGATAGGGGCCGAATAGAAAACAAAACGTACAAGAGTGCGACGCAACAAAAGTTACATAGCAGTACTTGCGTTAGAAAAATAAAAAAGAACAGAACGAAATGAGCGCAGCGAAAAAGAAAGAAAATGTTTTTGAGAATGAGAATGGTGTGCAGGGTCAGTATAAAAACTGGTTCCTCGATTATGCATCTTATGTAATTCTGGAGCGTGCCGTACCCGCCATTGAAGATGGGATGAAACCCGTGCAGCGACGTATTCTTCATGCCATGAAAGAAATGGATGATGGACGTTTCAACAAAGTGGCGAATATTATTGGTCAGGCGATGCAGTATCATCCGCATGGTGATGCAAGTATTGGCGATGCATTGGTGAATATTGGTCAGAAAGATTTGCTGATTGATACGCAAGGTAACTGGGGTGATGTACGTACAGGCGATGATGCAGCAGCTCCACGTTATATTGAAGCAAGACTTTCCAGGTTTGCTTTAGAAGTTGCCTTCAATAATAAAACAACAGAGTGGCAACTGAGTTATGATGGCAGGAAGAATGAACCGGTGGTATTGCCTATGAAGTTTCCGTTGTTGCTGGCACAGGGCGCAGATGGTATTGCTGTTGGCTTATCAACAAAAATTTTACCGCATAACTTTTGCGAACTGATTGAAGCTTCCATTAAATATCTGCGTGGTAAACGTTTTGAACTGCTTCCTGATTTCCAGACAGGCGGCATGATTGATGCGAGTAATTACAACGATGGCAAGCGTGGCGGTAAAGTAAGAGTACGTGCACATATTGAAGAGCTGGATAAAAAAACATTGCTGATCAAGGATGTGCCATACAGTGTTACTACAACTCAATTAATGGACAGCATTGTAAAAGCAAATGACCAGGGAAAAATCAAGATAAAAAAAGTAACAGACAATACTGCTGCCGAAGTAGAAGTGCAGATTGATCTGGCACCGGGCATTTCACCCGATATTACCATTGATGCATTGTATGCATTTACTGATTGTGAAATTTCCATTTCGCCGAACGCTTGTGTAATTGTTGATAACAAGCCGCAGTTTCTTGCAGTAACGGATCTGTTGAAATATTCAGCTGATCAAACAAAAGATTTGCTGAAGAAAGAACTGGAGATTAAACTGGGTGAGTTGCAGGAGAAATGGCATTACACATCATTGGAAAAAATATTCTTTGAAGAAAAGATATACAAGGAACTGGAGAAGAAACATGAAACTTGGGAGAAAGTAATTGCTGCTATTGATGCAGCCTTTGTTCCGTTTAAGAAACAACTCCGCAGAGATATTACCAGAGAAGATATTGTAAAGCTGACTGAAAAACCGGTGCGTCGCATATACCGTTTGGATATTGATGAACTGAATGAACAGATCAAAGGATTGGAAGCAGATATTAAACAGGTGAAACACGATTTGGCGAACCTGGTTGATTTTGCAGTAGCTTATTACGAAAATCTCCTGAAAAAATATGGCAAGGGTCGTGAACGTAAAACAGAGATCAGGCCTTTTGAAACCATTCAGGTAAAGCAGGTAGCCATTGCCAACACAAAATTATACATGAACCGTGAAGATGGTTTTATTGGTACATCGTTAAAGAAAGATGAATTTGTTTGTGAGTGCTCTGATTTTGATGACATCATCGTGTTTACCAAACGGGGATTGATGAAAGTGGTGAAGGTGAGCGACAAAGCATACATCGGCAAAGACATTATTCATGCTGCAGTGTTCCAAAAGAATGATGAACGCACAACGTATAACATGATCTATGCCGATGGAAAAGCCGGTGTAAGCTATGCCAAACGTTTTAACGTGACCGGTGTAACACGTGAAAAAGAATATGATCTCACCAAAGGTGATGAAAAAAGCAAGGTGCATTACTTTACTGTAAACCTGAATGGTGAAGCCGAAGTAGTGAAAGTAACATTAACGCCGGGTTGCAGTGCAAGAAATAAGGAGTTCGATTTTTATTTTGAAGAACTTGATATTAAAGGCCGCAGCAGTATGGGTAACCAGGTAACCAAGTACCCGATTAAATCAGTAAAGTTTAAAGAGAAAGGCCGCTCTACATTGAGTGGAAAGAAAATGTGGTTTGATGATAAGTTCGGCCGTTTAACTACGGAAGAGAAAGGACAATACCTTGGCAAGTTTGAACCGGATGATAAAGTGCTTGTGATTTACAGGGATGGTAATTATGAAATCACCGATCAGGAGTTAACGCAAAAGTTTGACCCCGAGAATGTGTTATTGATTGAATTGTTTAATCCTGAGAAAATTATTACAGCAGTGTATCTTGATAATGACAAGCTGCAATACAATGTAAAGCGTTTTAAAATTGAAACCACCACACTCCGGAATAAATTCTTCTTTATAAAAGAAGGCGACAAGAATTATTTAGAAGCTGTAACAACCGATGATGAACCTGTGTTGGCTATGCAAAGCGGAAGGGGAGCACAGGTGCGAAAAGGAAAAATTAAACTGGCGAAGGTGGCGGAAGTGATGGGCTGGAAAGCAGTGGGAGCAAAGCTTACAGACTTCAATAAGAGTATTGAAATGGAATGGGTGAAAGAAGACCCGAATGCACAACCGGAGTTGTTTGGATAAAGCAATGATGAATAATGAATAAAAGCAAAAGTGATCGCACAAGAAGCAATCGCTCTTTGCTTTGGTTGCACAATGCTTTGTTAACGCATTCCATTAACAAAAGATTAGATACAGCAATAAAAATCTGGCTCACTTTTCTAATGTGTATTGGCATCAGGCTTTAAAATCCTGCAACCATTTACATGACCACTACATACTCTTCTCTGCTGTTTGTCTTTCTTGCAGCAGCAATCACAACCAACGCACAAATAAAACCCATTATTAAAATCGGCGCATCACAATCAACCTGGAAAGGGGAAGCAAGAAATTCTTTTGATCAATTGCTTGATTCAACAAATGGTTTTATAAGCAGCCGTAATCGAACTGGTTTTTATGCCAATGTTGGTGCCGAAATACCCATGGGAGCCTTTGCTTCCTTTGAACCCTCAGTCGGTTATTCACAAAGAGGTTTTGGTGTAAGAGGTAATATCACAATCAACAATATGAAGATTGAGGCTCTGAATGCAAGAGTTACGGCACAAATGCATTATGTTGATCTTGCAGCTTTGCTGAAAGTAAAGCCTGTTGCAGGTTTACAACTCTTTGTTGGTCCGCAGGTATCTTATCTGGTGAAGAATAATCTGCATGCCGATATAGCAGTACTTGGTTTCTCTCTTTTAAATAAAGACATGGATGTTACGGATGAATTCAATCGTTGGGATATGGGTGTAACAGGCGGTATTGGTTACGAATTTACCAATGGCATTGGTATAACGGCCGCATATGAACGAGGTTTTCAGCGGGTGGATAACAAGGAGCGGTTTAAGGCATTCAATGAAAGTTATAAAGCAGGGTTAACGTATCGATTTTAAATAAGAAGCCAAACTTTGCCAAAGTTTTTATTAGAAGAACTAAACAAAACAGTCCTCTCAACTTTGGCAAAGTTGTTTCATCTATGAAAACCTTTACCGATGATGCAATGCCCTGCATCATCGGCTTTTTATTGTTTGCATCACAGACAGGGTTTTTAACTCATTTCTCATTTTTCATCACTCATTACTCATTACTAATTATTGATTACTCATCATTCTTCGCTTTCAACAATCTTACCATAATCAATCAGCAATTCTTCACCCGCTTTTATTTCACGCAGGGTTTCAAAATCTTCACCATCGTTAATAGAAATTATATTGGGAGATTCGTCGTGATTCAGAAAGTTAACAATGTCCATCACTTTAAAACCGTAATCAGGAACATAGTAATGATCTTCATCAAACAAACAATAGGTTTCAACCAGCTCCCTGCTGTAAACAGGCAAAGCATCAATTTCACTCCGCTCAATTTTGATCCACTCTCCAATATTTTTAGAGAATAATCCACGCTGACCTTTGGGAATATCCCTTAAAGCAAAAACGCCGTTACCGTGAATGGGAGAGGGTTTCATCATTACCCATGTATCGTGTTGCAGTTCGTGGAGCAGTTGTTCTTTGGTCATATTATTTCAGATATTGCTTCATGTCACGCTCTGCATCACGGCTTTTGATGGTTTCCCGTTTATCATGCAGTTTTTTTCCTTTACCTAAACCAACTTCGAGTTTGGCTAAATTTTTCTCCGTAAAGAAAATGCGGAGTGGTACAACGGTGTAGCCTTTTTCCTTGATCTTATTTTCCCACTTCTTGATTTCCTTTTTGTTGAGCAACAGTTTGCGGTCGTGCACAGCCAGGTGATTATTGGTGGTGCCGAATTTATATTCAGCAATGTGCAGGCCTTTGATCCAAAGTTCATGCTTGTGAAAGAAGCAATAGGAATCGCTGAAACTCACTTTACCTTCACGGATAGATTTTACTTCCGTACCAACCAATACCATACCTGCAACGAGTTTATCCTCGAAGTAATATTCATGAAAAGCGCTTCTGTTCTTAAGTTCCATATTTTTTGTATCAGCAGGTATGCCATACTTATTCTAACTGATAAACCATCAATCCCTGCGGAAGTATGGCATACCTATCAGGATTACCGTATCCGAAATAAAAATGCAATCAATAAAAGTTGAATCAACTTTAATTGATTGCAAATATAAAATGGTTTAATCAGTTCTTAAATAATGTAAACAGCACACCAAACTTCTGCTTCATATTCTTTCTGTCAACAATCAAATCAAGAAAGCCATGCTCCAGTAAAAATTCGCTGCGTTGAAAACCTTCGGGCAAATCTTTTTTAATAGTTTCTTTAATTACCCTTGGTCCTGCAAAGCCAATTAATGCACCCGGTTCACCAATATTCAAATCGCCCAGCATACCAAAAGAAGCAGTTACACCGCCAAAGGTTGGGTCAGTCAGCAAGGTGATGTATGGGAGTTTTGCATCGCTCATTTGAGATAGCTTTCCTGAAATTTTTGCCAGCTGCATTAATGAAAATGCACTTTCCATCATTCTTGCGCCACCGCTTTTGCAGATCATGATCATGGGCAAGCGATGCTCAATACAGTAATCGGCAGCACGTGCTATTTTTTCACCCATCACACTGCCCAGCGAACCACCAATAAAATCAAAATCCATACAGCATACCACTGTATCATGACCTTCAATTTTTCCTGCAGCTACACGGATTGAATCATGCAGATCCGTTTTCTTCCAGATGTCTTCCAGTCTTTTCTGGTAAGGTTTCAAATCGGTAAAACCAAGATGATCTTTGGAACGGATGTTAGCGAATAATTCGGTGTATTCATCTCCATCAAACAAAAGATCGTAGTACTCAGCGCTTCCAATGCGGTGGTGATAATTACACTTTGGGCAAACAAATTTATTATCTGCAAGCTCCTGTGATGTACAGGTATATTTACATTCAGGGCATTTTGTCCATAGGCCTTCCTGAATTTCTTTTTTTTCTGATGTGGTAGTGAGAATTCCCTTTTGAACCCGTTTAAACCAGGAAGATCGCTGAGCATCTTCACGGGGAAGATCATCACCTGTCAGGTTTTTCTCAATATCCTCTTCTTTTTTCGACATTGCAATCTGTTTTTTGTGATACCAATTTAAAGTAAAAACAATTATGCATTTCTGTTGATACAATTCAGATCATCAAACGCTACTTCAAGACGTTTGATAAAGCTCTCTTCGCCTTTGCGTAACCATACACGGGGATCGTAATGTTTTTTATTAGGACTGTCAGGGCCATCCGGATTTCCTAATTGCCCCTGCAGATAACCTTCGTTCTTTTTGTAGTTGTTGAGAATACCTTCCCAGAACGCCCATTGCAGATCGGTGTCAATGTTCATTTTAATTGCACCATAACTGATGGCTTCACGGATCTGGTGTTGGGGAGAACCGCTGCCACCGTGGAATACAAAGTACACCGGCTTGGGACCTGTACCAAGATTCTTTTCAATATACACCTGGCTGTTATGCAAAATGATTGGTGTTAACTGCACATTGCCTGATTTGTAGACACCATGCACATTTCCAAATGCTGCAGCAACGGTAAAGAGTTTTCCTACTTTGCTCAACTCAGTATAAGCATAAGCAACATGAGCCGGTTGGGTATAAAGTTTTTCGTTGTCAACATCGCTATTGTCCACGCCATCTTCTTCACCACCTGTTACACCCAGTTCAATTTCAATTCCCATTCCCAACGGAGCCATTCGTTTGTAAAACTCAACAGAGGTATGGATATTTTCTTCCAACGGTTCTTCGCTCAGATCAAGCATGTGTGAACTGAAGAGAGGTTGACCTTTTTCTTTTTTAAATTCAACACCTGCATCAATTAAACCGCTGATCCAGGGTAACCATTTTTTGGCTGCATGATCCGTATGCAACACAACAGGCACGCCGTAATATTTTGCTACGTTATGAATATGTAAAGCACCTGATATTGCACCACGGATATTTCCCTGCAGCTGATCGTTCGGCATTCCTTTACCTGCAATAAACTGTGCACCACCATTAGAAAACTGAATAATCACAGGAGAATTTACTTTTGCAGCTGTTTCTAATGTAGCATTGATGGTATTGGTACCAATTGTGTTCACCGCTGGTAATGCAAACTGATTATCTTTTGCATCGTTCAGGAGAGCTTCCAGTTCTTCACCAAAGAGAACGCCGGCTTTGTATTTACTCATTGTAGTTGTTTAAAATTGACTGTTGAGAATTTCCGTTTTTCAGAGCCGCTAAGATAGTTAAATACTGATTAGCAGCCTTTGCATGGAAGATTTTTCTGTTACAGATAACAGTCATTAGTAAAAGTGAAGGATCATCAACCCCGGATTAATTTCTGTTGTTTGTGATGCTTTTTTTGCAAGCTGCCCTCCCTGAAATAATTCTTTCTCAATTGGAGTGTTGTAATAAAAAAAGTAGTATCGGATTTTTTGCTGCTCTATTTCCTGCAACAGTTCGTTGGCAGTATAAACAGGTTTGGTAAAGGTATAAAATGGATTGCCGGATAAATAGGCCATTACCATACACTCACCCTCCTTTGCATTAGATGTAAATGATCCTTTGATGGATTGTTGCCGGATAGTTGCTGTTGTTTGATAGAGTTGTTTGTTTACATGCAGGTTATCTTTTAAAAGATTAACCGGTTCAAGTAGAAAGCTTCCAAAAAAAATGAGTTGAAGAACCCATTGCTGCCATCGTAAAAACGAAAATGCATCGAATAGTTTTTGCAGCAGCATACTGCCGGCTATTAAAAAAAGGAAGGTTAAACTCCATAAAAACCTTGTTTCGATATGCAGCAGGAGGTAGCCTGCAGATAAAGCCGCACTTGTCAATAACAGAAAAAACCAGAAACGTTTTTTTTCTTTGAACTGAAAAACAACAGACAAAAATAAAATAACAGCGCTGAAAAAAGAGATGGAATGCAAACTCGTAAACCACTGTTGCAGATTAAAAAGTACAATTCTTAATTGATGTAAGAGGATGGAAAGAGAAGATGCCTCACGGAAATTGAGCTGTTCAATTTTCCACGGGTCTTCCCAAATGGAAGAAGAACCCGGGTAAGGTGGTGCAGCCAACAAAGGGCCCGATACAACTCGGTACTTCATATCCCAGTTTCCGTAATTATTTTTTCCATGGGCAATCATCCATTCACCATACTTCCAGTGCAGTGCATAGATCCAAGGAAATGATACCAGCAAAAACACAGCAACACCTGCAATGATGCAATAGATTTTTTTAGCAGCATTTGGATTGCAGAAAAAATGAAGCAGGATAAAGTAGAGAAGAAAGAATGGAAAGGCATACGACTTGGCAAAATATGACAAAGCGCCCAAGGCACCTGCAACCATGTTCAGTGGAATGCTGTTGTAAAATTCTTTGAGGTGAACAAGGTTAAACAGCAGCAACAGAATAAAAACAAGAAGCATATCTGCTGCCAGTTCATAAAATGAATAGTGCAATAAAATAATAAAAGACGTAAAAAGAATGGCCGACTTATAAAAATCAGTAAGTGTAAATTTTTGCAGCAGCCTGTGTAAAGCAAACAAACATCCAATGGCAATAAGTCCATTTGAATATCTGAATGCATCTTCAGGAAGTATACCCAGCTTAATAAACGGAATCGTTATCCAGGAGTGGAGTGGAGACCAGTAACCATTTATTGCCAGTGAAAAATGACCCGCTGCATATTGTTTGGCCACGGCTGCATAGCCAACACCATCTACATCAAAAACATATTTGTAAAAAGGGAAACAACCGACAAATAAAACGCAAAAGCCAGCCAATGCAATTGAAAGCCTGTTATCAGTAATCCGGTTCATGATTTAAAAATAAGCTTTCTCTCAGTTTCCTGAAATATTTTGGACTGTGCATTAACCGGCTTCCGTACCAGCTGAACATTTCGCCATCAACAATTTTACAGGTGGGGAATGGTGCGGTTGTAAGCTGCATCCATTCTTTTTTAAGTTCGTCAATCTGTTTTTCTTTAAACGGAAATGGTTCTGATGAAAGCAGAATCACTTCCACATTCGTTTCAATTAAATCTTTTACAGTAACAGGTGGGTATCTTTTTTGGGAGTGAAAAACATTGCTGAAACCGGCATATTGCATCATGTTATCAATAAATGTATCTCCGCCGGCTGCCATATAAGGTGATTTCCAAATGAGGTAAGCTGTTTCGTAAACAACAGTGCCGGTAGTTAATGAAGCAAATTCTGTGCGGATAGTTTCAATCAATTGGTTTCCTTTCGCATGGGTATCTGTTAAACGGGCAATCTCTTTGATCATGTGTAATGCATCTTGCAGCGTGCTGATATCACTGCAGTAAACCGGACAAAATTGCTCAATGGCTTCAATTTGCTCTTTTACGTTTTCTTCTTTATTCGCCAATACGATTGTGGGTTGCAGTGATTTGATGAGTTCAATCTTTAATTGCTTGGTTCCGCCAACTCTGGTTTTGGTTTTAAACCAATGGGCAGGGTGAACGCAAAACTTTGTTATACCAATCACTTCTGTTTGCAGACCGAGATCATGTAATAATTCAGTTTGAGAAGGAACAACAGAGACTATGCGTAAGGAGGTAGTGGTCATAAAAGAAATTTGCCTGTCTTTTCAGACAGGCAAATTAAAAAATTCAGCGGTTCCTTTGGTGTTTGATGGTTTTCTTTGGTACGAATTCATTTTCTAGGATTTTGGAACCGGATTTTTCTTTCTTTCAGATTATCTCCTTTGCAGGCCGATAAAAAGAAAAAAAGATCTGGATTTCAAAGGATATGAAACTTGGATTTCTGGTTTTTAATAGGATCCAGATCTTTTTTTAAAGCCTTTTTTTGGTCTCTTGGTTTCCGTTACAGATGATTCTGATTCGGTTGGCTTTTTTTTGGTTTTTCAGGATGTTAGGATTCGGGTTCTTCAGTTGGTTAGGACATTAGGATTTTTTCTTAGGCTCTTCTGTTGGATTTGGATTTACGGTCTTTCATTCATCGGACATTTGGATTTTTCTTAGGTTCTTCTGTTGGATTTGGATTTTAGCGTTTTTCATTAGTCAGGACGTTGGATTTTTCAGACGGTTTGGTTCTCTTTTAGGTTTATTGATTAAAAGTATTTTAAACAAACGGAAGATGATTGATAATGGATTTTATTTTTTGGTTTTTTAATGGATTTGAATAGTTCATCTAAGTGTTTTTCTAAAATCAGCACGTGTTTTTGTTTCAATCAACTTCCGGTACAAAAGTATGTTGAGCTGCTACACCGGGCAAGAGCAGTATTTCTCTTTTTTAAATACTCGGTATTTACTTCGGTACTCGTAGATCTACGTATAACTGTTTCGGAGTCTTACTTATCATTGCCAGATTTCCCTCAGTAAATTATCTTTCAAACTTTATAAAGTTGTTTACAATAAAGTATGAAGCAAAAAAAACCGCACTTGATGTGCGGCTTTTCATGATTTCATTTGATGATTTATTTGGTGAGTGACTGAATAATATCATACTTGGTAACGATGTGCAGGTTACCTGCATCATCTTTACTTAGTACTGCACCATTTTCTTTTGTAATAAATGTACTCAAACGCTCAATGGGTGTATCAAACGGTACAACAGGTAAAGCCGGCTCCATCACCGCTTCAACACTTGCATGTTTTATTTCAGGATTCGAAAAAACTTTTGCAAACAATCCGTTTTCTGAAATAGAACCAACAGGTCCATTGCCATTTACAACAGGAATCTGTTCTATATCATATTTCTTCATCAGCTCAACTGCTTCTGCAACTGTATGCGTGGGTTCAATACTGATTAAGCGGTTGTGTGATCTGGATGATACAATATCTTTAAACGTTTTTACTTCCATAAAACCACGTTCCATCATCCATTGATCATTGTATATTTTACCTACATACCTGCTTCCATGATCATGAAAAATACAAACCACCAGATCATCTTTTTTTAAACGGTCTTTTAATTGAAGCAATCCCTGAAAACAACTGCCTGCACTGTAACCGCAAAACAAACCTTCTTCTTTTGCAAGTTTACGTGCCATGATGGCTCCGTCTTTATCAGTCACCTGTTCAAAATGATCTATTACGCTCATGTCGTAATTCTTCGGCACAAAATCTTCTCCAAATCCTTCACTGATGTAGGGGTGCACTTCATTCATATCAACTTCTCCGGTACGGAAATATTTTGTTAGCAAGGAGCCGTATACATCAATGGCCCATATTTGAATATTTGGATTCTTTTCTTTTAAATACTGGGCTGTACCTGTTACAGTACCTCCTGTTCCTGCTGTACAAACAAGATGGGTGATTTTCCCATCGGTCTGTTCCCAAATTTCGGGGCCTGTACTTTCATAATGCGCCAAACGATTGGCCAGGTTATCGTACTGGTTCATGTGTAAAGAGTTCGGCACCTCTTTGGCTAGTCTTGCAGCTACACTGTAATAACTTTTCGGATCATCGGGCAAAACATTGGTAGGGCATACAATCACTTCTGCACCTACCGCTTTTAAGATATCTGCTTTCTCTTTGGATTGCTTATCAGTAGTAACAAAAATACATTTGTACCCTTTTACAACTGCAGCAAGTGCAAGACCCATCCCGGTGTTACCACTGGTACCTTCAATAATAGTTCCTCCCGGTTTCAGTTTACCTTCTTTCTCTGCAACCTCCACCATTTTCAGTGCCATCCTGTCTTTAATGGAGTTGCCGGGATTGAAATAATCAACCTTTGCCACAACATCGCAGGGAAAATTTTTTGCTACTTTATTCAGGCGGATCATTGGAGTATTCCCAATTGTTTCCAGAATATTATTTTTAATGTTCATAATGTTCAAATGCAGAAATTAAGTGCATGGCAGCAAAGTTACGATTTGTACAGGAGAGATCTTTCGTTCAAAATTATTCAAACACAGGTTTATATTTGTTTAAAGAAAAAATCATGAAAACATCATTACTGCTGATACTTTGCCTGTTACAGTTTTTGATAAGCTTTTCACAGGAACAGGAAAGTCAGAAGCCTGTTTTTCGTTTTGGGGTGATGACAGGAATTGCTGCTACCGATATGAAGTTTACAGTAAAGCCCTCACCGGCTTACAACAACAATAAAAACCTGCCTTTTGTACATTTCTCAACAGCAATAAATCCTGCTGTTGGTTTGTATACATTGTTTACGTTGTCTGAAAACAAACATGGGCATCATGCAGGGTTTGATCTGATGTATCATCCGTATAAATACACCAGCGATACCACGTCTATATTGAGTGAGCGTGGGGTATATAAATTTTCACTGGCCTATCTTAAAAGTTCGCTCAGCTATCGTTACAGTTATTCTTTTGATAAAATAAAGGTATCGGCCATTGGCGGTTTTACTTTTGGGTTAAATACAAAACTGGAACAGGCATATTATTATAACGAAGAAGGCCGTGAACGGCTTGAACCGCTCGGAGTTGTGAAACCATCACACGACATTGGTTTTTTTGGCGGAGCAGGGTTGCAATACAAACGAGCTGGAGTGGATATTCGTTATTATACCAGCAATCCTTTTACCAATAACGTAAACCTTGATTTTAAAGCAAGAACGGGTTCCTATTTTTTATTATTGAAGTATGATCTGCTTAAAAACTGATATTTCAAATACTGATTGAAGCTTGCATGTGATGTAAATATTCAAAAAAATAACAGCCACAGTTGTATTAAAACCTATTTAAAGAAAGAAGGCAACAGTTATCTGCTGCCTTCTAAATTCGCCTATCGGAGACTTTTATTTTTTAATTTCCTGCAGCGCTTTTATTACTAAAGGATCGTTGAAGTTTTTCATTTTTATATATCCTTCACTATGCCACAGTTGCCTGCCCACCAGGGCGGCAAAATATTCCCGGAGAAGTTGTTGCTGTTTTGCAGGCAACAGATGGGTTTGAATACTGTCTTTTAATGCGGCTTTTGTTAAATAGTCCCATGCAGCGGGATTGTTTAAAACAGTTTGCTGCAGTTCTGCAGTTGTTTTGATGGTACGCAGATTGTTTTTGTTTTGCAGGTAATAATAGTAAGCAGCCTGCGAAATCATTTCTCTGTACAATTGTTTTTTATCACGGGGAAAAAGTTCAGTTGAATCAACTGCTACATAAATGTCAGGAGAGATTCCGCCACCACCAAATACAGGTCGGCCACCTTTTGTTTTATATTTTTTACCATGATGTGCTGCCGAATCGCCATGAAACAATTCGCCGTTTGAATAACGTTCGGTTACTTCATTTTTATAATGATCTTTTTCACCACGTGTATATGGCTTTTGAATACTGCGGCCAATAGGTGTATAGTAACGGGATATAGTTAAACGAACTGCACTGCCATCGCTTAAACTGAATTGTTCCTGTACCAATCCTTTTCCAAAAGAACGTCGGCCAAGAATAATGGCCCTGTCCCAATCCTGCAGTGCACCGGCCAGTACTTCACTTGCAGAAGCAGAACCCTCATCTATCAGCAAAATTAATTTCCCTTCTTCAAACAAACCCGGACGCCTTGCTGTATAATTTTGACGGGGATATGATTTTCCTTCGGTATAAACAATTTCTTTACTGCCACTTAAAAATTCATCGGCAATCTGCACCGCATCATCCAGCATACCTCCGCCATTGCCACGCAAATCAAGAATCAATTTTTGCATGCCTTCTTTTTGCAAACGTTCCATGTTTTCCATAAACTCTTCATATGTAGTGCTTGAGAATTTATTTAAACGGATATAAGCAATGCCGGTTTCAATCATGTATGCAGCTTCAGCACTTTTAATAGGAATGATTCCCCGTTTGATGCTGATATTTTTCTGTTGTTTATTTCTTAAAATAACAGTTCGGATTTCGGTACCCTTAGCTCCACGAAAAAATTTACGGATGTCTTCATACTTTCTTTTTTTGCCGGAGATAACCGAATCATTGGCAATAAGGATTTGATCGCCCACTTCTAATCCGGCATTGGCTGCAGGCCCTTTTTCCATAATGGCCGTAATATGCACCGTATCATCTATCATGTTAAACTCAATACCAATTCCCTGAAAGTTACCCTGCATATCTTCATTCACCGATTGTACTTCCTGCGGAGCAATATATACAGAATGGGGATCGAGCTGGTTGAGGACATCTTCTATAGCAAAGTATCCAAGCGAATCTACATTTACTGTATCAACATACCGTTGTTTCACCAGCTCAAGAATTTCCTGGAGTGATGTGCGTTGCGACTTTCCAAAGAAAGAAGGGCTGTACGCACCCATATTATCTTTGAGCTTATATCCAAAAAACATACCCAGCATCAGGGCAACGGATAGTAAAACGGGTAACCAAACTTGTACTTTTTTTTGAGTCATGCAAATAAGTTCATATAAAAAGAGCTGCAAATCTCATGAAAATAAAGCATATTGCCTTGTCGCTTTTGCGCCAATTATAATAATTTACAGAAAAGGCCCGAAAAACTTAATAGCGGTATGAGTGTCAATAAACTAATTGCAGACAGCGGAGCAACCAAAGCAGAGTGGTGTTTATTAAAGGGAAAGAAAAAGAAAACCATCTTTACACAGGGCATCAGCCCGTACCTGATGACCACGGAGCAAATGGTAAAAATGCTCAGCAAAGAACTCAGGCCCAAGCTGAAAAATGAAACTATACATGAAATTTTTTTTTACGGTACCGGTTGCAGTAGTCCTCAAAATGTAAAAAATGTAATAAAGGCACTGAAAGAATTGTTTCCAAAAACAAAAAAAATAAATGTTGATCATGATCTGATGGGAGCCGCTAAAGCCCTTTGTGGTGATGAGAAAGGTGTGGCCAGCATCTTGGGTACAGGTTCCAACTCCTGTTATTTCAACGGAAAAAAGATTGTAAAAAACAGCCCGGGTTTGGGTTATGTTTTGGGCGATGAAGGAAGTGGTGCATTCCTTGGCCGTAAAGTCATCCAGCATTTTCTTTACAACACGTTTGATGAAGAGCTGATGGCAAAATTTCAATCGAAATACAAAACAAACCGTTTAGATATTCTCGATCATGTATATCGTCAGCCATTACCCAACCGGTATATGGCTTCATTTGCACTTTTTCTTACCGAGAACCGGGGTCATTATATGGTAGAAAATATCATTGAAGATTCGTTGAACGAGTTTTTCTATCATCATATTTACAAGTATCGTGAAAGCTGGTTATACCCGCTTCATTTTACCGGTGGAGTAGCATATGCATTCAGAGATGTCATTAAAACCTTGTGTCATTCGTATGAATTGCAGTTAGGTAAAATTTTAAAAAACCCCATGCAGGGTTTAATTGAGTATCACAGTTAATACAAGAATATGTCAGATCAGTTTATAAGAATTACAGAACAGGAATCGAATTACCGCCATCTGGATGAAATGAGTGTGGCTGAGCTTTTGTACAACATTAATAAAGAAGACAGTATTGTGCCTGCAGCAGTTGAACAATCTATACCACAAATAGAAGCATTGGTTGCAGCTATTGCTGATAAAATGTTAATGGGCGGACGTTTGTTTTATATGGGTGCAGGAACCAGCGGACGATTAGGCATCCTTGATGCAAGCGAATGCCCGCCAACTTATGGTGTGCCTTATGGTTTGGTTGTAGGAATTATTGCCGGTGGAGAAAAAGCCATTACAAATGCGGTAGAGTTTGCAGAAGACAGCAGGGAAGAGGGTTGGAGAGATTTGCAGGCATACAATGTGTCCGAGAAAGATGTTGTTGTTGGCATTGCAGCAAGCGGAACAACTCCTTATGTAATTGCAGCACTTGAAGAATGCCGGAAAAATAATATTATAACAGGCAGTATCAGTTGTAACCCCAACTCTCCTGTAAGTGCCGTAGCAGATTTTCCAATTGAAGTGGTAGTTGGACCCGAGTTTGTAACTGGAAGTACAAGAATGAAAAGCGGCACTGCACAAAAACTGGTTTTGAATATGATCTCAACATCTGTCATGATTCAATTAGGCAGAGTAGAAGATAACCGCATGGTAAATATGCAGCTCAGTAATGAAAAGCTTGTTGACAGAGGCGTTAAAATGCTGATGTTGAAGAGTGGTGTTACAACGTACGATAAAGCGAAAGAGCTGTTGCTGAAACACGGCAGTGTAAAAAAAGCATTAACAGCACTCGGAAAATAAATCTTTGCTACTAACACTTGTTGTGTGAGGCTTAGTATTTATCTTGTGCTCTCATGAAACAGTTAGTTGTAAATATCACATCCCCTTCGTTAGCATCTGCTGCTAACACTACAACTATTATTACAACTACGATCCGCTGAGCGGATTGTATATTACCATATCACCCCCGGGCCTTTGCTGCTGTTTGAACTGAAACGTTCTTTTTCTAAACTTTTATTTTATTTGAATATGCTGGTTTTAAAATTTGGTGGTACTTCCATGGGAAGTGCAGAAGCAATAAAACAAGTTGCTGCAATTGTACAAAACAAACTGCAAGCCTCTCCGGTAATGGTTGTGGTGAGTGCCATGAGTGGCACTACAGATCAGTTGCTGAACTGTGGAAACAAAGCTTCTGCAACAGACGAAACGTATAAAGAAGTTTTAAAGCAACTGGAAACAAGACATCTGGATACTGTAAAAGCATTAATTCCTGTACAGCAGCAAAGCAGTGTGCTGAGTATGGTAAAAAAATATTGTAATGAAATTGAAGATATCTGTAACGGTATATTTCTTTTAGGCGAATCCTCCCTGCGTACAAAAGATAAACTGATGAGTTATGGCGAGCTGCTCTCATCAACAATTATTCATGCAGTGTTTAGAGCAGGTGGAACTAACGCTGTATGGAAAGATGCAAGAGAACTCATCTGCACCAATTCCAACTACAGCAATGCAGCAGTTGATTTTGCTTTAACCAATCAACAGATCAATACATTTGTACATAAAACCAAAGAGCAACTGACTATTGTTCCCGGTTTTATTGCCAGTGATGAACACGGAGTTACAACTACATTAGGAAGAGGTGGTTCTGATTATACAGCAGCTATTCTTGCAGGAGCAGTTGATGCAGGCGCTTTGGAAATATGGACGGATGTAAGTGGTATGATGACTGCTGATCCACGTTGGGTCTTTAATGCAAAAATTATTCCTTCCATTTCTTATCAGGAAGCAATGGAGCTTTCGCACTTTGGTGCAAAAGTGATTTATCCGCCAACCATTCAACCGGTGTTGAATAAAAATATTCCCGTGTGGATCAAAAATACATTTGCAGCAGAAGATCATGGAACTGTGATTGAACATAAATCTGAATCCACAAATATTATCACAGGGATTTCAAGTATCAATTCATTGGCCTTACTTAGCCTTGAAGGAAGCGGCATGGTGGGTATTCCAGGTTTCAGCAGCCGGTTATTTGCAGCACTGGCAAACGCACAGATCAATGTGATCTTAATTACACAAGGTTCATCAGAGCATTCTATTTGTGTTGGTGTAGATGTTGCATTAGCGGCCAAAGCAAAAGAAGTGGTAGACAAAACATTTGAATATGAAATTGCAACAGAAAAAGTAGAGCCGTTGCAGATAGAAGAAGGATTATCTATTGTTGCATTGGTGGGTGATCAAATGCGTCATCACACCGGTATCAGCGGACGAATGTTTTCTGCGCTGGGCCGTAACGGTGTAAACATCCGTGCCATTGCGCAGGGATCAACTGAACGCAATATTTCTGCAGTGGTTGCTACGGCCGATGTACGCAAAGCAGTGAATGTATTGCACGAAGAGTTTTTTGAAACCACAAAGAAACTCATCAACCTGTTTATTGTTGGTACAGGAAATGTGGGAAAGAAACTGCTGGCACAATTAAAAAAGCAACAGACATTTTTAGAAACACATTTACGTTTGCAGGTGAATATAACGGGGTTGAGTAACAGCCGCAAAATGCTGATCAATGAAAATGGTATTCGTCCCGATCAGTGGCAGGAAGAACTGGAACAGGGACAGCCGGCCAATCTGCAGCAATTTGTACAATCCATCATACAAAAAAATTTACGCAACTCTGTTTTTGTTGATGTAACGGCAAACGGAGCTATTGCAGATGTGTATGCAACATTACTGGAGAAAAGTATTGCCGTGGTTGCATGTAATAAAGTGGCAGCATCATCGCAACTCAGTAACTATAAAAAACTCAAACATCTTTCTGCTGAATACAATGCACCATTTTTATTTGAAACAAATGTAGGAGCAGGGTTGCCCATCATTGGCACATTAAATGATTTAATGCGCAGCGGCGACAGTATACAGCGCATGGAAGCAGTGTTGAGTGGTACACTCAATTTTGTTTTCAACCATTACGATGGCAGCAGGCCATTTGTAGATGTGGTGAAACAGGCGCAGGACGAAGGTTATACTGAACCTGATCCACGATTGGATCTGAGCGGTACCGATGTGATGCGGAAGATTTTAATTCTTGCACGTGAAGCCGGTGTGCAAATGGAAATGGAAGATATTACCTGCAACGGTTTTTTACCTGAAAGCTGTATGAAAGGAACCGTCGCCGATTTCTATGAAGCCATGAAAAAAGAGGAAGCACACTTCAAAGCCATTTACGAAAAAGCAAAAGCAGAAAACTGCAAGCTGAAGTTTGTTGCAAGTTATAATCAAGGTGTTGCTTCAGTTGGCTTGCAGCATATTCCGCCACAACATGATCTGTATCATTTGTATGGGAAAGACAATGTGGTGTTGTTTTATACAGATCGTTATGCCGATCAGCCATTAGTTGTAAAAGGTGCAGGTGCCGGTGCTGAAGTAACAGCAAGTGGTGTGTTTGCAGATATTATGAGAACGGCCCCCTAAATTTCCCAAAGGGGAACTTTATGAACAATTTGATTAATTAAATCATCATCTATTTTAATGAAAAGTTCAGATCATACTAAAACGAATCATATGTCGGAGGTTAAATCCTCCCCCTCCGGGGGAGTTAGAGGGGGCTTTGTTTTAGTTCAATGCCCTGCAACAGTTGCCAACCTTGTTTGCGGTTTTGATATTTTAGGAATGGCCTTAGCCGAACCCTATGATATCATGAAACTGAAATTGATTGATGAACCAAAAGTGATCATCACAAACAAGGATGCATATAATTTGCCAACAGACGCTGAAAAAAATGTTGCAGGTGTTGTATTACTTTCTGTCATGGAAAAAATGAACAACCAATTTGGCTTTGAAGTAGAAATTACAAAACAGATTAAACCGGGCAGTGGTTTAGGATCAAGTGCTGCAAGTGCTGCAGGTGCTGCAGTTGCAGCCAATCATTTGCTGAATCATATTTTTTCAAGAGAGGAGCTGGTGCAGTTTGCAATGAACGGAGAAAAACTGGCGAGTGGTGTAAAGCATGCAGATAACATTACGCCCTGCATAACAGGTGGTGTTACCTTGATTCGCTCCATTCATCCGTTGGATATTGTTCAACTCCATTCACCTCCTTTATTTGTTACTGTAGTGCATCCGCAAATAGAAGTAAAAACAAGTGATGCCCGTCAAATCCTGCGTAAAGAAGTGTTACTGAAAGATGCCATTAAACAATGGGGCAATATTGCCGGACTGGTTGCAGGTTTTGAGAAAGCTGATACCGATCTCATTGGCAGAAGTTTGGAAGATGTGATCATTGAACCTGTGCGCAGCATATTAATTCCGGGCTTTGATGAAATCAAAACAAAAAGTAAAGAAGCAGGAGCATTAGGTGGTGGTATTTCCGGAAGCGGACCATCCATTTTTATGTTGTGCAAAGAAGAAGCCACTGCAAAAAAAGTAGAACAGATTATGCAGGAAATTTTTACGCAACTGGGAATTGATTTTAAAACCTATGTTACAACCATTGCACAGGAAGGCGTGAAAGTAGTAAATGCGAAGTAGGAGGTACGTCACCTCGACGAAGGAGAGGTCTCTAAAAAATGAAACTGTCTCCAACTGTAGAGATGTCTCGTTCCTCGACATGACGGACTTAACTTAATCACTAAAACAAAAGAACTTGAACTATTATAGTCTTAATAAACAATCACCCATTGCTTCGTTCAAAGAAGCAACCATACTCGGGCAAGCGCCTGACAAGGGTTTGTATTTTCCTGAATTTATTCCGCAGGTTGACAGGGATCTAATCAGCAATATTGAAAACATCAGCAACGAAGAAATTGCATTTCGTGTAATAAAGCCATACGTTGGTAATGAAATTAAAGAAGATGAATTGTTTCGCATTGTTTCAGAAACTGTGAACTTTTCCATTCCGTTAGTACAAGTGAATGAACAGATTTCTTCACTTGAATTATTTCACGGACCTACGTTGGCATTTAAAGATATTGGTGCAAGGTTTATGAGCAGGTGTTTGGGGTATTTTACAAAAGCCGGTATTTCGACTTCGCTCAATACCCGGCAACGGAACCCTTCGACTCCGCTAAGGATTACCGTTCTCGTTGCAACCAGCGGCGATACTGGCGGCGCTGTAGCCAATGGTTTTTACGATGTTGATGGGGTAGATGTAGTAATCTTATATCCAAGTGGTAAAGTAAGCAGTGTGCAGGAAAAACAATTAACAGCACTTGGAAAAAATATTCATGCACTGGAAGTAAACGGAACGTTTGATGATTGTCAGCAACTGGTGAAACAGGCGTTTACTGATGCTGAATTGAACCAAAAGTTATTTCTAACATCAGCCAATTCCATTAATGTCGCAAGATGGTTGCCACAACAGTTTTATTATTTCTTTGCATACAAACAATGGAAGCAGAAGGATCAGCCTCCCGTTATTGCTGTACCAAGCGGCAACTTTGGTAATATCTGTGCAGGTATTTTAGCGCATATGAGCGGACTTCCTGTAAAACATTTTATTGCAGCATGCAATGCAAACGATGTGGTGCCAAATTTTATGCAATCGCAGAGCTATCAGCCAAAGTCTGCTATAGCAACTATCAGCAACGCTATGGATGTAGGCAACCCCAGCAATTTTGTGCGTATTCTTGAATTGTTTCATCAGCAATTTCCGCAGCTGAAAGAAAAGTTCAGCAGCCTTAGTATCTCCGATGCTGAAACCAAAGCAACCATGAAACGGGTGTTTAATGACTTTGGTTATATCCTTGATCCGCATGGTGCAGTTGGTTTTCTTGCATTGGAACACTACCTCACCAATGAACCCTCATTACAAAAAGGAATGTTTCTCGAAACAGCACATCCTGTTAAGTTTTATGATGTGGTAGAGGATGTACTGCAACATACAATTGAATTACCTGATGCTGTACAGGCCATTATGCATAAACCCAAAGCAGCAACATTCATTGATGCGGATTATGATGCATTGAAAGAAGTGTTGAAAGGAATTTCTTAATTCCTTCAACAACAAACTGCTTTTTTGAAAAGGTAAATTATGTTTATTCTTTCTTTAGTTATCTTGATTTTTCATCATGATGTATTTCCACCTTAACAGTGAAAGTGTACCATTGTTATTCTTCTTTATCAACGGTCTCATCTTTTCTGCATTATTAATTAAAAAAGGTTTTCAGGAAGACAGTAAGGCTGCTTTGTGGCTGGGATTGTTTGTTTTTTTATGCAGTTTGTATTTATGTCCGTGGATGTGTGGTCATGCCAAGTGGTATTTTGCAGAACCTTACCGGCAGATTCTTTTTTATGTACCCACCATGCAGGTTTTATTGTTAGGGCCGGTTATCTTTTTTTATACAAAGAGTTTACTGCAATCTGATTTTCGTTTAACCGGAAGGCAGTATTTACATTTATTTCCTGCTGCCGCATATCTTGTTTATAGTCTGGTTGTTTTTATTACAGACAAACTCGTTCTGCAAAAACCTTTTTTTTATGCTGATGGACGGGATAAAGACCTGGCCGATTGGTATCAGCAGCTTGGCTGGCTCTCCATGATCACTTATGCAGTTCTGAGCATTCGTTTGTACAACCGTTACAGAAAACTGGTTGTAGATGCAGTAAGTTTTGCCGATTCCGTAAAGTTTGAGTGGGTAAAACGTTATCTCGTTGCATTTGTTCTGATGCAGCTGTGCATGGGTGTATTTTTATTTTTATATCCGGAATGGGGAAGTTTTTCAAACAAGTGGTGGTACTACTTACTGTTTTCCATTCTTTCTTTTTATATCGCCCTGCAGGGATATGTAAATGTGCATCAGGTGAATTTTGAACTGGAACCCATTGTCAAAGCAGAAAATGAAAATACAAATCAGGAAGCGGCAAACAGTGCAACATCGGAAAAGACTGCAAATGAAACAGAAGAAAAAAACAGTGGTTTAAACTTTGCTGAATGGAAACAAAAAATCAGTACTGTCATTGAAGCAGAACAGCTGTATGAAAATCCACGGCTTTCGTTAACTGATCTTGCAGAAAAACTTCAAACCAATCCTACAACAGTTTCAAAAGCCATCAACAATTGTTTTGAAATGAACTTTAACGATTTCATCAATCAATACAGAGTGGAGGCTGTTAAAAAAATGCTGACGAAAGGGTTGCATCAAAAACAAACACTGTTGGGTATAGCGTATGATGCCGGATTTAATTCTAAAACCACGTTTAACCGGGCGTTTAAAAAAAATACCGGTTTAGCGCCCAAAGAATTCCTTGAAAAGATGAACAAAGAATAAAAAATCCTGTTCCAAATCTTGATTTGAAACTTTCGTGCAGCTTTTAACCTTGATTTTTACAAAAAATCATTTCAACGCACAATGTTTAATCGTATGAAGAAAATTCTTTTAGCCCTCTGCTTACTCATCGCCATTCAATTTATACACGCACAAAAAAAACAGGTAAAAGCCCGGATCAAATCGGTTGAAAACGGTTTGATTCCTCTTGTGCCCGTAAAAGGGTTTAAGAGCTGGACGATTGAAGAACGGATGAAGCATCATAACATCCCCGGTGTTAGTATTGCCGTTATCAACAATTTTAAAGTAGAATGGGTGAAGGCGTATGGATGGGCTGATACAGTTCGTAAAATTCCAATGACCACTCAAACGATGCTATCAGCAGGTTCAATCAGTAAAATGCTGATGGCTGCGGGAGCATTGAAAATGGTTGAGCAACAAAAACTCCATTTAGATCAACCCATTAATCAGTTTCTCAGTTCATGGAAATTGGGAGAGAATGATTTTACAGCAAAGACTCCGGTTACGCTGCGTATGCTGCTGAGTCATACTGCCGGCACTTCCCAATCTGCTTATTTTGGGTATGAAGCTGATCTGGCCCGTTTTCCATCACTTGTAGAAATTTTAGACGGCCGTTCGCCCGATGGTACAAGGCGGGTTGCAGTTGTAAAAGAACCCAATACAGGGTTTCAGTATTCAGGTGGTGGAAGTTTAGTGGCACAGCTTGCGATGATGGATGTAAGTAAAATGGCTTTTGAACCGTTGATGCGCAGTTTAGTGTTTGATCCGCTGGGTATGAGTGCAGCTACATTTGAACAACCGCTTACCGAAAAATATGCAAAACGGGCTTCATGGGGTTATCAGGATGTTTCCTGGTACAAAGGCACTCCTTATGTATATCCGCAACAGGCAGCAGCCGGTTTATATGCAACAGCGGGTGATTTAGCAAAGTTTATTGTTGATCTGCAGTTGTCTTATTATGGCCGTGGAAAAATTTTAAGCAAAGACATGCTTAAACAAATGATGCAGCCGCAGGCAATTTTCTCAGAGGGAAATGTTTCAAAAGAACAGATCGCTGTCGGACCGTTTTTATATCAACGTCCGGATAATACAGAAGACAAGGGCATCTATTTCAATTTTGATGGTGCCAATGCAGGCTTCATTGCATCTGCTATGGGTAATCTTACAGAAGGATATGGTGTGGTGATCATGGTTAATTCCGGCAACGATTATAATGGTCTCTGTAAAGAACTCCGCCGTGCAGTTGCAAAAACCTATGGTTGGTATAAATTCTTGCCCGATGAGATTACACCTGTGCAATTAGATACAGTTCTGTTGAACAGTTACACAGGCAGATATCGTAAAAACGAAAACGAAGTGGTATATGTAAGCAGGGAAGGAGATCACTTACTTGTTCGTTACAATAACAGTCTGCCAATTTATACTTTCCCAATGCAAAAAGATACGGTTGTATTTACTGATTACAATATCAAAGGCTGGTTCAGCCGCAATGCACAGGGACAGGTTACAGGTATACAGAATCAGTATCAGACACAGGCCATGCCACGTATGAAAGACGATGAGTTCTCCATAGAAGAACTTTTTAATCTCAAACGATATGAAGATGCAAAAGTGCTGTTAAGGAAAATCAATGCAGACGAAAATCAACTTACTTATTTAGCGTATGAAAAAAGCAAACACTTTGAAGCTGCAAAAGCAATATTAGAAGTTGCAGAAGAACGTTTCCCTAACTCAGTGATGGTGTTGGCTAATTTCGCTAAACTTTATCTGCTTTACAACAACAGGTCAAAAGCATTGGAGTATGGAGAGCGTGCATTGAAAATTGATCCAGCCAACAAAGAATTAAGAGAGCAGGTTCAACTGCTGAAGCAGTAAGAGTTGCAGCAGTTTTTTACGGCATTTGATTTATTTCTGACTTACTGAAAAGAGTTGCAATGCAAGTGCAGCTCTTTTTTATTTGATCAGGTGAAGACTGACAGAAATCGGCTGCATATCCGCTGAGGCCTCAAAACTGCAGTAATAACGACAAAATTCAACGTGTTTATACTACAGGAATCGGATCTTTTCTGATTTATATTTACATCGTCCAATTATCCAATTTTGTAAAACCAATAACCTGAATCCATGAAAAAGCTATTCTTCGATGATCAGGCGCATATTGCCGGTCAGTTTCAAATTGTTGAAGATCACACCACACAAATTGCCCGTTTGGCCTTTCACAAAATCAACTCGTACAAACTTTCATTAAACAACGAGGCGTATTGCATGAGCAGGGTTGATCTGAAAGATATTATTAAAGGAAGTCTGCTGAATTATGTAAACCCATTCAGTGTATTATTTGTTCAGGGCTTTTTTAATGATGATGTACGAAACTGAGCAATCGTATTCCTCATTTGATTTTAATTTTTATTTCTACATTTCTATCTTGAAATTTGCAGTCTGAACCATCGTTCAGTTTGTGAATATGCATGATATAGAACCTTTTTACAATTGGCGTCACATCTATATAAGTGATGAAGATGAACATTCTCCATTCTTCGGAAGGCAGTATTCTGAGTTTGAGTATACACACACCGTTTACAACTATTACATCCATCCGCAGTGGGATGAGTTTGGGAGCAAAACACTTTACCTGAAGATTTTAATTGCCGATTACGAAGAAAAATATGCCATCATCGAATTGCTGGGAGAGTGGAACGACGCCATTGAAAATGATGTAATGGAATTAAAACGGGAAGTGATTGATAAACTCATGAGCGAAGGCATTTACAAGTTTATTCTCATTGCAGAAAATGTACTCAACTTTCACAGCAGCGAAAAAGATTATTATGAAGAGTGGTATGAGAACTGTGCCGATGAAAACGGATGGACCATTATCCTCAACATGCCCGAACAGACACAGTACGACTTTAAAAAACTAAAACTGAACCGTTACCTGGAATTAATGCAGCTGGATAACTGGCGTGTGTACAAACCCTTTCATTTATTTAAAAAAATTGACGGAGAGTTGAATCTGCGTTTGAGTGTATAGCTGGCAATACCAACAAATAGATATTTTATTCAAAATTGAAAAATACCCTCCGCATTACCGCCACTCTTAATTAGCTTGCGTAAAAATTGAACATCATGGCTAACAAATTATCTTTTGCCTCACTTATTGCGTTGATGTTTGTATGTGCTGTTGCAACAGCGCAGGATAGTGAAAAGCCGGAAGGCACTAAGATGAACAACATCAAACTCAACGTACTTCCTTTAGCAATTAAAAATTTTTCACTGCAGTATGAACGTGTTATTACCAAACGTTTTTCAGCAGCAGTTGGTTTGCGGTTTATGCCCAACTCCGGCTTGCCGATAAAAAATACATTTATTGATCTGGTTGGTGCAGCTGATCCAAATGCGGCTGCAACCATTGATAACTTAAAGGTGAGCAACTTTGCCATTACACCTGAAGCACGTTTTTACGTTGGGAAAAAAGGATACGGCCGTGGTTTTTATATTGCACCTTATTACAGGTTTGCAGTGTTTAAATCGGCAGAGGTTCCTATTACATATGAAAACAGTGCGGCACAATCCAATACGATTAAGCTCAATGGAAAAATAACAACACATATCGGCGGACTGATGTTTGGTGCGCAATGGTTTTTAGGTCAGTATATTTCATTAGACTGGTGGATTGCCGGTGGCCATTTTGGTGCAAACAAGGGTTCTTTCTCAGGTAAAGCAAGTATACCGCTAACCCCGGAAGAGCAGGCCGATATTAAAGCAGAGATTGATGCATTTGAACTTCCTTTCGGAAATAAAACAGCAATTGTTAATGCACAGGGAGCTACTGTAAATTTCAATGGACCCTGGGCAGGCATAAGAGGCGGATTAACCATCGGTTTCAGATTTTAATTTTCCGATTCAATTTTTTAAGAGCTGCTCACAGAGCAGCTCTTTTTGTTTTGAATAAAATGTTTTGTCTGAACTTTTTGTGCGTTCCTGCCCTAAATTTGCAACGGCTCTTCCAAAACTATTTTGATATGACGTTTAAGCAGATGTTCACTTCTACTATTGGTAAAAAATTAGTCATGGGCCTTACCGGTCTGTTTCTTATTTCCTTTTTAATTATTCACGTAAGTATTAATGCCACCATTTTTGCTGATTTGTTTAACCCGGATGATAACGGGACAATGTTTAACAAAGCAGCTCATTTTATGGCTTCCACTGTGCTCATCCGCATTTTAGAAGTTGGTTTAATGGGAGGAATCCTCTTGCACATTATTCAAGGTTACATGCTCACATTGCAAAATAAAAAAGCCCGTTCAACAGGTTATGCTGTTGAAATGGGAAACAAAGGAAGCAAATGGTACAGCCGCAGTATGGGATTGCTGGGTACGTTGTTACTTCTGTTTTTCATTTTGCATTTCAGTCATTTTTGGGTGCCTGCACGTTTTACAGAAGCGGGTCTTGAAATGCCGGTTGAATACAATGGTGTGTTGATGCACGATATGTTTGGTTTAATGAAAGCAACATTTAGTGAACTGTGGGTTGTAGTTGCATACATCGTTGCATGCATCTCCCTGTTCTGGCACTTGCTGCATGGTTTCCAGAGTGCCTTTCGCACCATTGGAGTAAACAACAACCGCTATCTCTTGTTATTAAATTCAATCGGTTGGGGTTTTTCTGTACTGGTGAGTTTATTGTTTGCGTTGATGCCTGTGGCCATGTATTTGAAGTGGATTGAATAAGAGGGGCCCCCTCTGGCTCCCCCGGAAGGGGAGAATTGCAAAGCACAAGGCTGACTTTTTAGGAATGTTTATTTATATACAGAGGGTTTGAAATAAAAGTGAAAGAGGTTGTTGCTGTTGAAGTGTGCGACGCAACAACTGCCGAACAGATAACACAAAAGCTGACTACAAATAAAATACCTTATAACTTGTACTTCAAACGAATTTGAACGAATATGCTGAATTCAAAAATTCCCGCAGGGCCATTAGAAACAAAATGGAAAAATTATAAGTCAACATGTAAGCTGGTAAACCCGGCAAACAAAAGAAGTCTGGAAGTGATTGTGATTGGTACCGGTTTGGCCGGCGCTTCCGCAGCAGCTTCTCTTGGTGAGTTGGGATATAAAGTAAAAGCATTCTGTTTTCAGGACAGTCCACGCCGTGCACACTCTATTGCAGCACAGGGAGGAATTAATGCGGCAAAAAATTACCAGAATGATGGTGATTCTGTATACCGTTTGTTTTACGATACCATTAAAGGAGGCGATTACCGTGCACGTGAAGGAAACGTTCATCGTTTGGCCGAAGTGAGTACAAACATCATTGATCAGTGTGTGGCACAGGGTGTTCCTTTTGCACGTGAATATGGCGGTTTGCTCAGCAACCGTTCATTTGGTGGTACACAGGTACAACGTACATTTTATGCTGCAGGCCAAACGGGTCAGCAGTTATTAATAGGCGCTTACCAGGCTCTGGAACGTCAGGTAGCATTGGGTAATGTAACCATGTATGCCCGTCATGAAATGCTGGATATTGTAATGATTGATGGCAAGGCAAGAGGCATCATTGCACGTAATCTTGTAACCGGAGAACTGGAACGCCACTTCGGTCATGCAGTACTGTTATGCAGCGGTGGTTATGGAAATGTATTTTATCTTTCAACCAACGCCATGGGCAGTAATGTAACGGCCGCATGGAAAGCACATCGTAAAGGAGCCTATTTCAGCAATCCTTGTTTTACACAAATTCATCCAACCTGTATACCGGTAAGTGGCGATCATCAGAGTAAGTTAACCTTGATGAGTGAATCATTACGGAACGATGGACGCATTTGGGTTCCGAAGAAACAAGGCGATACACGTAAACCAAATGAAATACCCGAAGAAGAAAGAGATTATTATTTAGAGCGGAGATATCCTGCATTTGGTAACCTTGTTCCAAGAGACGTTGCAAGCCGTGCAGCAAAAGAGCGTTGTGATGCCGGTTATGGTGTGGGCACAAGCAAGCAGGCGGTGTATCTCGATTATGCAGCAGCGATTCAACGCTATGGAAAAATTGAAGCAGGTAAGCGGGGTATTAATGCCGATGCGGATACCATTACGCAGATGGGGAAAGATGTAGTGAAAGAAAAGTATGGTAATCTGTTTGATATGTATGCAAAGATCACCGGTGAAAACCCATACGAAGTGCCGATGCGGATTTATCCTGCCGTGCACTATACCATGGGTGGTTTATGGGTTGATTATGAACTGATGACGAATATTCCCGGTTTATACGCTTTAGGTGAAGCCAACTTCAGCGATCATGGTGCAAACCGTTTAGGTGCAAGTGCGTTGATGCAGGGTTTGGCTGATGGATATTTTGTTATACCCTACACAATCGGCAACTACCTGGCAGATGAAATTCGGGTAAAAGCGATTTCTACAGATCATCCTGCATTTGCAGAAGCAGAGAGTAAAGTGCGTGACCGCATTCACATGCTCATGAATATTAAAGGAACCAAAACGGTTGAAAGTTTTCATAAGCGTTTGGGTAAAATCATCTGGGATAAATGTGGTATGGCCCGTAATGCCGAAGGGTTGAAACAGGCCATTAAAGAAGTGCAGCAGTTGAAGCAGGAGTTCTGGAGTGATGTTCGTATTCCAGGAGAGATTAACGAAATGAATCCTGAACTGGATAAGGCAAACCGTGTAGCCGACTTTATTGAGTTAGGTGAGTTGATGTGTATTGATGCATTAAATCGTGAAGAAAGTTGTGGTGGTCATTTCCGTGAAGAACATCAAACAGAAGAAGGAGAAGCATTACGTCATGATGATAAATTTATGTACGTTGCCAGCTGGGAAATGAAAGGCGAACATGAATGGCAATTGCATAAAGAAGAATTGAATTATGAAGTGGTGAAACCGAGTCAGAGAAGTTATAAATAAGAGGTAATTTGAAAATTTGAAAATGTGGTAATTTGAAAATGAAATCAAATTGCTAATATTCAAAATTCAAGTTATGAGAAATGATAAAGACAATGTGATTGTGACCAAAACAATTGATTTTTCAGTTTCGGTCATAGCTTATTGCGAAGCTCTTGAACAAGACAGAAAATATGTTATTGCAAGACAATTACTTCGTTCAGCAACCAGTATAGGTGCTAACGTGTTTGAGGCACAAAATGCTGAAAGCAAGGCTGACTTTATTCATAAAATGAAAATAGCAGCCAAAGAAGCAAGTGAAACATTGTACTGGTTGATCCTTTGCGAAAGAAGTGAGAGTTACAAATACAACCCAAAACTGAAAGAAGATTTAGATGAGATACTACGGATTTTATCAAAGATCATCGCTTCTTCCAAAGGAAGGATTTCCGGGTTTATTTGGAGTGTGTTGGTTGCATTTTCAAATTTTCAAATTCTCAAATTGACACATTTATAGTATGGAACATAAAAATATTAATGTTAAACTGAAAGTTTGGCGCCAGAAGAACAGTAAAGAGAAGGGTTCATTTGAAACCTACAATGCCAACAATATTTCGCAGGAAATGAGTTTTCTGGAAATGTTTGATGTGTTGAATGAGCAACTGATTGTGGAAGGAAAAGATCCCGTGGCGTTTGATCATGATTGCAGAGAAGGTATTTGCGGTATGTGCAGTATGTACATCAACGGTCGTCCGCACGGACCATGGCAAGCCAATACTACCTGTCAGTTACACATGCGTGCCTTTAACGATGGCGATACTATTGTAGTAGAACCATGGCGTGCTAATGCATTTCCTGTAGTAAAAGATTTAATGGTGGATCGTTCTGCCTTTGACCGTGTAATACAGGCGGGAGGATATATCAGCGTTAATACTGGCAATGCAGTAGATGCAAATGCTTTACCGGTAGATAAAGCCAAGGCAGATGCTGCTTTTGCTGCTGCAGCCTGTATTGGTTGCGGTGCATGTGTGGCTGCCTGTAAAAATTCATCGGCCATGTTGTTTGTGAGTGCAAAAGCGGCGCACCTGAATCAATTGCCACAAGGTGAACCCGAAAAGAAAACAAGGGTGATTAACATGGTTGCTCAAATGGATAAAGAAGGATTTGGCGCCTGTACCAATACCGGTGCATGCGAAGCCGTTTGTCCGAAAGAAATTTCCATTACCAATATTGCACGACTGAATGCAGATTATGCAGTTGCAAGTTTAACAGCTACAAAATAATTGTCTGCTTACCTGAAAGCTGACTGAACAACGTCATAAAACGAAAAGACTTCCTTTGGAGGTCTTTTCGTTTTCATTTTAGATCTAGGCGACAATGATCACTTAAGTATTTCTTTTGTTGATTGATGGGATAAGGTTTGCTCAATAACCCCGACTTTCAAGTCGGGGATTATGAGAACACTGGTTGATGGCTTCAGCCTTGAAGATTCTGCTCATGGCTAAAGCCCGGAAGATTTGTGCTAAATACCCCGACTTAAAAGTCAGGGTTAAACTAAATGAAATAGCCTCATCACACAATAAATTCTATTTTTACACATTCTTATCCTGAAAACCACTGACTTATCAGAAAACTCTTCTTTTTTACGGCTTTACTGCTTTCCTCACTGCTTGCAACTGCACAGCAGTTAAACCCGTTGTCGAATCTCCGCACGAAAAAGATCAGTACAAAAACAAGCCCGGTTAAGATTGATTCGCTCAGCCTTGTGCCCAACTCTGTATTTATTTCCGGTTTAACAAAGACAGATTACAGGATAGATGAGATCAATGCACAACTCTTCTGGATCAATGCACCATCGTTTGATTCAGTGACGGTTACTTACCGTGTGTTTCCATATAAGCTCAATGCGCAGGCACAGCGTATGAAATATGATGACATCAAAAACAATTTCATCACCACACCTCTCACCATTGATAACGAAACAGGTTTTGGAAAAAACATGTTCGATTTTGGAAATGTAAATTATAACGGAAGCTTTGGGCGTGGTATTTCGTTTGGTAACAATCAGGATGCTGTTGTAAATGGTGTACTGAACCTGCAGATCAATGGAATGATTGGCGACAGTATGTTTCTGTCGGCTGCATTAACAGATAACAATATTCCTGTGCAGGCCGAAGGTAATACCCAACAGCTGAATGAATTTGACCGTGTGTTTATTCAACTAAAGAAAAAAGGATGGCAATTAAATCTCGGCGATATTGATGTAAGACGGAACGATGCATACTTTCTAAGTTTTTATAAACGCTTACAAGGCATTTCATTTCAAAATGAAAGCAAGGTATTTAAAAACGGAAAAAATACTTCGCTGGTTACAGGAGCCATTGCCAAAGGAAAGTTTAACCGCTTTGTATTTCAGGGGTTAGAAGGAAACCAGGGACCATACCGCTTACAGGGGCCAAATGGAGAATTGTTTTTTATTGTACTGGCAGGTACTGAACGGGTGTTTATTGATGGTGAGTTGATGCAGCGGGGCGAAGATCAGGACTATGTGATAAATTACAACACCGCCGAAGTAACGTTTACACCTAGGCGAATGATTACCAAAGACAGGCGCATACAGATTGAGTTTGAATATGCCGACAGAAATTTTCTGAATTCACAGGTCATTATTGGAAATGAATTAAAAGTAAATGAGAAAGTCACATTTCGGGTGAATGCGTTTTCTAATTCCGATTCAAAAAATACATCTGTTAACCAGGTGTTGAGTACAGAACAGAAGCAGTTTTTGTTTGATGCAGGCGATCGAATTGAAACAGCTTTATATCCATCCATTACAAAAGATACGTTTGCAACAGACCGGATTGTATATCGTTTGGTTGATTCTGTTGTAAACAGCATCACCTACGATTCGGTGCTGGTTCATACTACCGTTCAGCAGCCCGATGTATACAGTGCAGCCTTTGTTGATGTAGGTGAAGGAAACGGAGATTATGTACAGGACATCAGCGGAACAAACGGGCGAACATTTAAATGGATTGCACCCGAAAACGGAATTCGAAAAGGCCGGTTTGTACCTGCCGTTCGCTTAGTTGCACCGCGCACACAACAAATGATAACCGTTGGTGCCGATTACCAGGTGAATAAACATTTTCTGGTAAAGACAGAGTTGGCAGTCAGCCGCTTTGATATAAACACATTATCAAGAAAAGATAAAACAAACGATCAGGGGGCAGCGGGAAGAATTGCCATGCAATACAACAACCGCTTTAAAGGAAATCCAGCGAAGCCATTGAACTATAAAATAACCGGATCGTATGAACTGGTGCAGGATCGCTTCAGGGCATTGGAACGTTTACGACCGGTGGAGTTTACAAGGGAATGGGGTTTGCCTGTTTTTTTGCAACAGGAAAAAGAACAGATCATCAATGCAGGAGTTGAACTGATGCGTGCAAAAGAACACACATTCAACTATGGAATTGAAAGTTATCAGCGGGGTCTGTTATTTAAAGGATTAAGACATGCTCTGCAACATTCGTTTACAAAAAAAGGCTGGAGCTGGTTGGGCAGTATGAATTATTCCGGTACAGACAGTGGCAGTAACAAAGGGTTTTTTCTGCGGCCCAAACTGGATTTAAAGAAACGTTTTGATCAACTGGATCAAATAGAAATTGGAGGGCAGTATTATCTGGAGCACAGCGAAATCAGAAACCGCAGAACCGATTCACTTGCAGCACTCAGTTTTGTATGGGACACCTGGACGTTTTATCTGCGTTCAAAAGAAGCAGCCAATAAATGGGGGGTCAATTTTTTTACACGAAGAGATAAATTGCCGGTAGGAAAACAAACCGAACAGGTTGACCGCAGTTATAACTACAATGCTTATGTTGAATTAATGAGCAGTGAGCGTCATCAGTTCAGGCTCAACGCTACTATTCGTGAACTGAAAGTATTTAATCAGCAGTTAACCGGACAAAAAGCAGAACGTACAGTACTTGGACGTGCAGAATATTTTATTAATGAATGGAAAGGAATGGTCACGGGAAATCTTCTGTACGAAGCAGGCAGCGGGCAGGAGCGGCGCAGAGATTATTCTTTTTTAGAAGTTCCTGCCGGCCAGGGTGAGTTTACATGGAACGATTACAATGCCGATGGTATTCCGCAACTGAATGAATTTGAAGTAGCGTTGTATCAGGATCAGGCAAGGTACATCCGTGTGTTTACTCCAACACTTGATTTTATCCGTGCAAACTACAATCAGTTTAACTACAGTTTAAATCTGAACCCAAGAGCGTTGATTGACGTGAACAAAGCGACCGGGTTTAAAAAATTGTTGACAAGAATTTCTGCTCAGTCCGCTATGCAGATTTTTAAAAAAGAAATTTCTCAAAAGAATATCAGTTTAAACCCGTTTTCAAAACCTTCAGTTGATACAAGTCTCATCTCTCTGAATTCCATCATCACCAATACATTCTTTTATAACCGTACCAGCAGTGTGTGGGGAATTGATTTTACACATATCCTCAATAACAACCGTTCCATTTTAACTTATGGATTAGAAACCCGTACCCTCAGCGATTTTTCTACAAGGGTACGCTGGAATCTGTCGAAACGATTTGCTTCTGTGATCACGTATAAATCAACCAACAACAAACTGGCCACACCAAAATTCGGTAACAGGAATTATAATCTGGCGCAATGGCTTACAGAACCATCGCTCAGTTACCAGGATGGAACAAAATATCGCTTCTCACTGAATTACAAGTACGAAGAAAAAAACAATCAGGAAGGAGCTAAAGAGCGGGCACAGATTCATTCCATCATCACAGAACTCCGGTACAATGTGTTATCAAGCAGTACCATTAACGGTAAATTTCAGTTTAGTAATATCAGCTTCACAGGCGCAACCAATACAACCGTTGCCTTTATTATGCTGGATGCGTTACTGCCGGGTAAAAATTTTATCTGGAATATTGATTTCACCAAACGGTTATCCAATAATATGGAAATTAATTTCCAGTACGAAGGAAGAAAGCCCGGTGAAACAAAAGCCATTCATACAGGAAGAGCATCTGTAAGAGCCCTGTTCTAAAAAAAAGAAAGCGGCAGAATAGTCTGCCGCTTTCAACTTGTAAACCCATCAACTGTATGCTTAACTGAATAAGCCGCCTTTACGTAAGTTTTTAGAACCTTCGCCTATTTTAAAACCATTGTTATAAACTTCTACCTTGTATGCACCTTCTACAAATTTTGCACCCGGCTTCCACTCAATTGATACAGGTACACTTTTACCTGCAGAGAATGTAACGCTGGTCATTTTTGTAAATACTCTTTCACCTTCTTCTCTGGTTGTAAAACGGCCGCTGCCCAATGCTTCGTTGCTTACTACCTGACCGGTAGGATCTGTAATTACAACATACACATCTTTTGTACCTTCTTCACCAACACGGTTGTATACGGTAAAGTTTAAACGGATTTTATCTACACGCTTTGCAACATCTTTTTCTTTCTCTCTACCGTTACGGCGTTCGTCAATTGTAACAATATTAATGTTTGATGCATTTAACGTAGATGCTACATCCAGTTTTTCTTCAACAGCTTTCTTTTCTGTTGTCGTTTGATCGTACTGTACCTGTAAAGCTTCTTTTTGAGTAGTGATTTCCTGCTTCTCTGTTCTCAGTTGCAGGTTTTCGCCTTTCAGGGTTTCAATTTCTGTTACATAACCGGTGATCTTTCCGTTTAACTCATTAATTAAACGTTTTGCTTCTGCAAGATCAGCAGCGGATTTATTCTGCTTGTTTAATAAAGATTGAATACGTGATTTCAGATTCGAAACTTCAGAATTTTTTGTCTTTACCAGACTGTCCATGCTGGAGTTCATGGTGGTTAATTCATCCAAACGTTGCAGAGCAGCATTGTACTCTGTTTGAATGGCTGTTTTGCTGCTGTCACTGGTGCTCAGTTGAGACTGCAATAACGTAGTAGCTTCTTTGGTTTTCGACTTGTCCCAGATGATGTATCCCCATGTGCCAAGTAAAGCTGCGATTAACAGACCATAGATTAAACCACGGTTGTTGTTTTTTTGACTGGCAGGAGGAGTGTCCTGTGGAGTTGCTGAAGGATAATTTGAATAAGACATAACGTTTGTTTTTAAATTTTAAATTTTTATTTTAGTGCATGGCCGACCGTCAATTTTACAAACCCGAACATCTCTTGGTACTCGACATTGAAACCGTACCGCAATATCCATCGTTTGAAGAACTCCCGGAACCATGGAATGTTCTCTGGGCAGACAAAATTTCCAAAACCATGCCAGAAAATTTTTCCGCTTCCGAAATGTATGAACAAAGGGCCGGAATTCAAGCTGAGTTTGGCAAAATTATTTGTATCAGCACCGGCTTTTTCTATTATGATAAAGGAGGAAGATTGTGTTTCCGAATAAAATCATATGCCCATCAGGACGAGAAACAATTGTTAGCCGCTTTTGCAGAAAAGCTGGAACATTTTCATAAGTCGGTACCTGAATATCATTTTGCAGGTCATAATATTAAAGAGTTTGATATTCCTTATATCAGCAGACGAATGCTGGTGCATCAATTGCAATTGCCTTCCTGTATGCAGTTTAGTGGAAAGAAACCATGGGAAACAAACCTCATTGATACCATGCAGTTATGGAAGTTTGGAGATTATAAAAACTATACTTCACTTAAATTACTGGCCGCATGTCTGGGTGTTGATACACCAAAGGATGATATTGACGGCAGCAAAGTAAAAGAAGTTTATTACAAAGAAAAAAATCTGCAGCGGATTGTTGATTATTGCCAGAAAGATGTAGTTGCGGTTGCTCAGATTTTTCTACGCTTTCAGCATTTACCTTTGCTGCCGGCAGAAAATATTTTTATTGCTGAGTAGATAGGTATGCCATACCTGAACTTACACAGCCATTCTACTTTGCCATCAGGTATGGCATACCTTTACATACAACATGAATACAGAAAAAATTTTAAACGACTGGAAGAAGAATAAATTCAAGCCCGTTTATTGGTTTGAAGGGGAAGAAGATTTTTATATTGATCAGTTGGTTGATGCTGCTGAACATAACATTCTTACTGAAGCTGAAACAGGATTTAATCTTTCTGTGTTTTATGGCAAAGATGCTGTTTGGGCCGATGTGGTAAATGCCTGCATGCGTTACCCCATGTTTGGCGAAAGACAGGTTGTTATTTTGAAAGAAGCCCAGCAAATGAAAGACCTCGACAAACTGGAGGGGTATATTGATAAGCCGCTTGCTTCAACCATATTTGTTGTTGCGCATAAAGAAAAAAAAGTAGATGGCCGTAGTAAACTGGCCAAGCTTTTAAAAGAAAAAGGAGAAGTGCTTTCAACCAAAAAAATGTACGACAACGAACTGCCTGCATGGACACAGGATTTTGTTGAAAGCAAAGGGTACCAACCCACACAAAAGGCCATTCATTTATTAGTTGATCATATCGGGAACGATCTCAGCCGGATTGCAAATGAAATTGACAAGGTGATCTTAAATCTCGGCAATCGAAAAAATATTACGGAAGACGATATTGAAAACTTTGTAGGCATCAGTAAAGAATACAATGTGTTTGAACTGCAGAATGCTGTTGGAAAAAAGAACCTGGTGAAAGCATTACAGATTGTACAGTATTTTGAAAGTAATCCCAAAGCTGCACCTATTCAATTGGTACTGCCTTCTCTTTACAGTTATTTTTCCAAAGTGTTTATGCTCTTTGGTGCACAGGGCGATGATAAAGCAGTAGCTGCACAAACAGGTATTAATGCATGGTTTATGAAAGACTATAAAGCCACCGCTTCTGTTTATGGTTTTGAAGGAGTACAATCCGCCTTACTTTTAATGCATCATTACAACTTAAGAAGTGTTGGGGTTGGTGATGTTGGTACAGAAGATGCATCATTGCTCAAAGAAATGATTTATAAAATGATGATGTGAGGAAAGGTGAGTAGTGAATAGTCAGTGGTGAGCGAAGTCGAGTGGTGAGCGAAGTCGAGTGGTGAGCGAAGTCGAACCACGGGAAAGAACATTGAGCGTAGTCGAAATGTTCGAGAATATTATACAGTAACCCTTACACATACGTTTGCGCCAAATTGTTTACATCAGCACACAACCATTAACTTCGCATCGCAGATAAATCTGCATTCGCAAAACTAAAATCTTCAATCGGTCATGGCTTTAATGAAATCAATCTCTGGCATTCGGGGTACAATTGGTGGTAAACCCGGCGATAATTTAACTCCTGTTGATATTGTAAAATTTACAGCAGCATACGGAACCATTCTCGGTAAAGGAAAAAAAGTAATTGTGGGCAGAGATGGCCGGATGAGCGGAGAAATGGTTCGGAGCTTAGTAGTAAATACATTGGTTGGTATGGGACTGCATGTTATTGATCTTGGCTTAAGCACAACACCTACCGTTGAAATGGCCGTGAAGTTTGAAGGTGCTGATGGTGGAATAATTTTAACCGCATCACACAATCCCAAACAATGGAATGCATTAAAACTGTTGAATGAAAAAGGAGAGTTCATCAGTGCAGAACTGGGCGAACAAATGCTTGCAATAGCAGATAAAGAAGCATTTGATTTTGCAGGTGTAGATGAACTTGGTACATACTCGTATGATGATACCTTACTGCAAACACATATTGATGCAATCCTTGTTCATCCGTTGGTGAATAAAAATGTAATTGCTGAAAAGAAATTTAAAGTGGTGGTTGATGCAATTAACAGCTCAGGCGCAGAAGCCGTTCCTGCTTTGTTACTTGCGTTGGGAGTAACAGATATAACAGTGCTGAATGCTGACATGCACGGCAACTTTGCTCACAACCCGGAGCCATTGGCAGAAAACCTGGTTGAACTTTGCAATGCTGTCATCAACCAAAAAGCAGATATGGGCATTGCTGTTGATCCTGATGTGGATCGCTTATGTTTTGTTAGTAACGATGGCAGTTTGTTTGGCGAAGAATATACATTGGTTGCTGTTGCAGATTATATTCTCACACATCAAAAAGGAAATACGGTTTCCAATCTTTCATCTACCAGAGCATTGCGGGATGTAACGGAAAAACATGGTGGCGAATATTTTGCAAGCGCAGTAGGAGAGGTGAATGTAGTGAAGATGATGAAAGAAGTAAATGCTGTTATTGGTGGTGAAGGCAACGGTGGAATCATTGATCCGCATTTGCATTATGGAAGAGATGCACTCATCGGTATTGCTTTGTTCTTAACTCATCTTGCACAATCCGGGATGTCATCAGCAGAGTTACGAAAAACTTACCCTGATTATTTTATGAGCAAGCAAAAAATTGATCTGCCCAAAGGAACCGATGTAAAAGCGATTCTTGAAAAAGTTCAATTACAATATGCTGCACAACCTGTAAATACAGTTGATGGTGTAAAAATTGAATTTGATAAAAGCTGGGTGCATTTGCGCAGCAGCAATACAGAACCCATCATTCGGGTTTATTCAGAAGCTTCGACTATTGAAAAAGCAGATGCATTGGCTACTGAGGTAATGAATACAATTAAAAGCCTGATGTAAGGTTGTGATGACTCACACTTTTCTTAAAAAATTATTTGGCGCAGAGAACAGGAGATAAAGAGGTCAACGCAGAGAATCTCTGCGCAAACTCTGCTTCTCATTTTTCTGTGCCAAGCTTCCACAGAATTTTACTCTCTTTAATTTTTACGCTGAGAACAAGAGGTAAGGAGATAAACGCAGAGAATCTCTGCGCTAACTCTGCTTCTCCTTTCTCTGCGCCAAGCTTCCACAGAATTTTACTCTCTTTAATTTTTATGCTGAGAACAAGAGGTAAGGAGATAAACGCAGAGAATCTCTGCGCTAACTCTGCTTCTCCTTTCTCTGCGCCGAAAAAAGACAAACAACTGCTACCTCAAACAACTTCAACAACTCCTTATCTTTACAGCCTTATTTTTTCAGCATGACTCGTATTTATTTTGATAACGCCGCTACTACTGCCATTGATCCACAGGTGCTGGATGCCATGCTTCCTTATCTGCAGAATAATTTCGGCAACCCATCCTCCATCTATTCTTATGGAAGAGAAACCAGGTTGGCCATTGAAAATGCACGCAAAACAGTTGCAAAAATTCTCAATGCACATCCTGCAGAAATTTTCTTTACAAGCGGCGGCACAGAAAGTTCAAATACTGCCATCACTGCATCTGTTCGTGATCTGGGATGTAAACATATCATTACATCATCCATTGAACACCATGCAACATTGCATACAGTTGAATATCTCAACAACAGAGACGAAGCCAGGGTAAGTTATGTACAGGTATTACCTAACGGTCATATTGATTTGCAACATCTGGAAGAATTACTTGCTGCCGCTCCTGAAAAAACACTGGTCACGTTAATGCACGCTAACAATGAAATTGGAAATATTACTGATCTGTTTGCTGTAGGTAACCTCTGTAAAATGTACAGTGCCATTTTTCATTCAGACACCGTGCAGACGGTGGGGCATTTTCCGTTTGACCTGCGCAATACTCCTGTGCATTTTATTACAGGATCAGCACATAAATTCCACGGACCAAAAGGAGCGGGGTTGTTATACATCAACGAAAACGTACACATCAAACCATACATCCATGGTGGCGGACAAGAACGTAACATGCGGGCGGGAACTGAAAATGTGTATGGTATAGTTGGTTTTGCCAAGGCATTAGAACTGGCAACTGAAAAATATGAAGAAGAAAGCAATTCCATTAAAGCACTCAAATATTATTTAATTGAACAGCTCAAAAAAAATATTAAAGGTCTCAGCTTTAATGGCGATCCGATGGGCTTCAGCAATTACACGGTGTTGAATGTAAGCTTTCCCAAATCAGAAAAAACAGAAATGCTGTTGTTTAATCTGGATATGCTGGGTATTTGTGCATCGGGTGGAAGTGCCTGCACAAGCGGCGCACAACAGGGTTCACATGTAATCCGTGCCATTAACAGCAACCCTAATCAAATACCTGTACGGTTTTCGTTCAGCAAGTACAACACAAAAGAAGAAGCCGATATACTGGTGGAGAAACTGAAAGAAGTGATGTAATTACTGCAGTACGATTTGTTTTTGAATCATCCCCTGCGTAGTTCGCATTTGTAAAATATAAGTACCTCTTTGCAATGTGGCGGTTTTAAATGGAAGAGTAAATTCTCCCGGTTGCACATTCATATCAATAACCTGCTGTACAATCCTTCCCTGCATATCATATATTGTCATCAGTATACGTCCGGCTTTCTTTACACTCACATTCAACCACGCATCTGCAACAACCGGATTTGGATACACTGTAAAATTAAATTCACGAAGTCTGTTTTCAGAAATCCCTGCAATGACATTTACATTAATACGGCCTTTCATTCCACTGGCTACATGATTACCGCAAACAAAAAAAATAGATGTGCCTGCCATTGAAGCTTCAACTGTAAAAGTGTAGGTTGAGGTTTCATTAAAGCCGCCGGGTAAGGGCGTATTGCCATTTGCATTCCATGTTGTTTGTGACACCTGTACAAGCGGATGAAACGGTTCTGACTGAATGATAATCACATCTCCAACATTTACAGTAACAAGATCAGGGCTGTAAGAAAAACCAACGATGTTGATGTTGATGGTAGCCGCAGTAACAGAAGTAACGAACAGGCAAACACTCAGGCAAAAAAGTAAAATTCGTTTCATACTTGCAGTTTAGATTCTTTAAGTTAATTCATTTCACATCCGGACGGGAAATTTTTTTGTTTCAGTTGGAAAATTTAATGTCTGAACCGGAAAAAGTCAATAATTTCCATTTTTAAATTACGATTATGATCACCAGACAATTTATCCTATCTGCCATTGCTTTTTGTACGTTGTTCAGTTCATGTAAGCTGATGCCCAAAAAAGAATCAACAGCAGCAACTGTTTCCTCTTTTCCGGATTACGTAAAACAATCAAATATTTATGAGGTGAACGTAAGGCAGTATTCTGCAGAGGGTACATTTAAAGCTTTTGGTGAATCATTGCCGAGACTGAAAGAAATGGGTGTGGAGATTCTCTGGTTTATGCCCATCACACCCATCAGTAAAGTTGATCGCAAAGGTGTGTTAGGAAGTTATTATGCTGTAGCCGATTATACAGCGGTGAATCCGGAGTTTGGAACAATGGAAGACTGGAAAGCGTTGGTGGAAAAAGCACACGGTCTGGGTTTGAAAGTAATCACCGATTGGGTTGCCAACCATACCGGTGCAGATAACCGCTGGATGCAAAGTAATCCTGATTTTTTTCTGAAAAATAAAGACGGTCAATTTGCTTTTGCATTTGACTGGAGTGATACAAGAGATCTCAACTACTGGAATCCGGTATTGCACGACAGTATGATCAATGCCATGAAATTCTGGGTAACAGAAACCAAGATTGATGGCTTCCGTTGCGATGTAGCTGCAGAAGTGCCACGCAGTTTCTGGCAGCGTTGCATAACAGAACTTAAAAATGTAAAACCTGATATTTTTATGTTGGCCGAAGGGGATGTTGCATGGTTACACGATGCAGGCTTTCATGCAAGCTATGGCTGGGATGGTTTTGCTAAAATGAAAAAAGTGGCCAAAGGCGAAGCAAGTGCAAAAGTGCTGGATACGGTGATCCGTCATTTAGAAGAAACGTATTCGCCCAACTATATTAAAATGTATTTCACCAGCAATCATGATGAAAACAGCTGGAACAAAGCCGACTATGAAACCATGCCCGGCGAAGTGCATGCACCGTTTGCTGTGTTAACACAAACATGGAAAAATACATTGCCGCTGATCTATAGCGGACAGGAAGAACCATTCCTCGATTCCATTTCATTTTTTTATAAAGACACGATTTCGTTTGGTAAATTTCAGCGTGCTCCTTTTTATAAAACATTACTGGCGTTGCGAAAGAGTACTCCGGCTTTAGCAGTTGATGCTGCATATACCAAACTCCAGTCAAGTAATGATGATGCGGTGTTTGCATACACAAGAGAAAAAGAAGGGAAGAAAATATTGGTGATCCTTAATCTTTCAAACAAACCACAAACGGTAACCATCAATGGAAAAATTGCAGGAGAAATGGAAAATGTATTTGCAGGCAAGAAAGAAATGTTGAACGACGGACAAAATTTTACATTAGCACCGTGGGGGTATTTAGTTTACACAAAGTAAAGTTGTTCAATCGTTTTTTGAATTTAGCAAGATTGATGATCCTTATAAAAGTATATTGAAGTATATGCGAAAAAAACTGTTGCTTAACCTCATCTTTCTCCTGTTTTTACTAACTGCAGGTGCAAAAGATCTTGATGGAATCATTATTAAAGGCAAAGACAGCATCAAAGTAACGTTCAGAGTGCCGGTAGGTTTACTGTCAGGTGAGCCGTTGTATGAAAAAATACAACACAAGATTGATTACTATGATGCAGCAGGTAAACGGAAAAAACTGAAATCAGATGATGCAGATGAAATTCAATTCAGTTTCAATGGCCAAACTATCAGGATGTTATCGAGGGTAAACTCACTCGCTTTAGGTAACCTCTTTTCATCATCAACAAATATTTTTCTAAAACTTGAAATCAACGGGCCTGTAAAATTGTTTAAATACTATTTCACAGCGGCCAGGCCAGGTGTGGGTGTGGGAATGGGAGGTGGCACATATACAGAAGTTTCTTCTGTACTGCAAAAAGGAAACGGAACTTTAATCATGCCGGCGGGATTTGGTATGAAAAAACAAATGATGGACTATTTCTCAGACTGTAAAGCTCTTGTTGAAAAAATAGATTCAAAAGAGTTTCGCATGAAGGAATTAGAGGACATGGTGAACTATTACAATTTAGAATGCAGTAAGTAAAAACTCTGGCCTAGCTAATAAACCCTAACGCCTTAATCAACTCATCAGGCAACAGCGGCATTTTTCTCCGTTCAATTAAATAAGTTGAAAGTGAAGCCAGGTCTTTAAAAATATAATGTTGCTGCACGGCACCTTCTAAATAACCTGCACCGCTGGTGTTACCTGTTCCCACACGCATGCCAATCATTCGACGCACCATTACATAATGTTTGTGTCGCCAACCGGCAAGCCAATGATCAATTTCAATGAGTGTGTCGAGTATTTGAAACGATGTTTGAAACACCGGAAAATCTCTATACAACATAATAAACAAGGCGCTGCGCATAGCAGCATCACTAAAGGTTGCGTTGCCGTTGTTGCCGTCCCCACCTACAACTCCAAGAAACTGTTCATCAAACGCTGCAAGTTTCTGTTGTTCTCTTTCTGTTAAACTGTTTTGATAAATGGAACGGTAATCGTTCCAGAACGGATGGATCTGTGTTGATGGATGTAATGGATTATAACCTTTCCAGAATCTTTCATCAAAAAAAGGCATGCGCTCCAACCATTGATTCACCAGTTGAAGAATGGTAGAGGAAGTTTCAACTGAATTAATTTCATTAAAATCTGTTTGAGCAAAACCTCCTTCGTTGGTGCGTTTATAATAATCATGTTGGTGACGTTTCTCCATTTTTAATCCAAGCGTTGCCTCAATTAAACGAAACTGTTTGCTCTGAAAACCGGAAGCTGGAGTAAGCAGATTTCTGAATTCAAGAAAATCAAGGGGAGTCATCGTATCCAGCACCGTTACCTGTTGGTTCAGCAGTTCAAGTATTTTTGTTACACGTTTTAAACGGTGCCTGCATAAATTCAGGTCTTCACTGTTATCATCTACTTTTTCTTTACTGAATACTTTCTTTACAAACTCCAGTTCAAAAAGAATTTGTTTAAACCATAATTCATAAGACTGATGAATGATGATAAAAAGCATTTCATCATGAGCAGGCGATTGTCCAGTTTCAAAGCTCAGCGGATGCTGACTGTCGAGAATTTTTTCCAGTTGCAGGTAGGAGGGATAGTATTGGCCGTTATTTGGAGTCATGGTTCAACAGTTGTGTGTGGCAAGGTTAAAGATTTTTAGCGACTTTGCTGATACTGGCACAAGCAATGAGAAACTGTTTAACTGTAATCTGCCTTTTTCGAAAAACACAGTTACTTTTGCAGTACTCCCCATGTAAGACTGGCTTTATTTTTGTAAATGAATTATCATGCTTAAGAAACCAGTATTCTTCTTTCTCTGTCTTATCACCATTTTTCAACTTGCTGCACAGGATCTGCGTATCAACCTCTTTGGTGGTATGGCCAACTACAATGGAGATCTGCAGGCAAAGACCATCACTTTCCAACAGGCCCGTTACGCTTTAGGTGCATGGGTGAGTTATGATATCAACCCTAAAATCATGTTACGTGGCGGGCTGCATTACGGTATTGTAAGAGCTGAAGACCGTTTTCAGGCAAATCCACTCAACCGCTTACGTAACCTGAGTTTTGCAACCAATATCTGGGAACTGCAGGCAGGGGCGGAGTATCATTTTTTGGGTATGGATGACAGGATTTTTTCGCCTTATATTTTTGCAGCAGCTGCCGGGTTTCGTCAAAATCCATATGCATATGATGCTGCAGGCAATAAAGTTTTTTTAAAACCATTATCAACAGAGGGGCAGGGGCTGGCAGGATATCCTGATCGAAAACCCTACAGTCTTTTTCAGTTTGCAGTACCGGTTGGTTTGGGCGTACGGATGGTATTAACAGACAGAATAGATGTTGGAGCTGAATTCGGTTATCGAAAAACATTTACCGATTATATGGATGATGTAAGCCGTTCTTACATTGATCAGAATACTTTACTGCAGGCCCGTGGACCCAAAGCCGTTGAAATGGCTTTCCGCACTCCCGAACTGCCCGATCATACAACTGATCCGTATCCCGTTGATCTGGAAAAACGGGGCGGTTCGCAATTCAAAGACAATTATTATTTTTTGGGAGTTACGCTTACGTATCGTTTAACAGGTGGCGATAAAATGAATGGAGGCAAAGCTTCCGGAAGAGGAGGAAAACGAAGGTCGGGTATAGGTTGCCCAACCAATGTTTATTAATCCATTTACAGACAGATAAGCCTTCCTTTTTTCTTATCCACAAACGCAATTAATTTGTTGAAAAACAGCCAAAATAAAGGCTGTTTTTCTGTTTCGGTACCCTTGGTTTTTGGTATCTTTGGCAGCCTAAATTAAGCTATGGATCAAATTGAAAATTTAATGGATAACAGTCAGGATAATAACGGACGAATTATACCCGTAAATATCGAAGAGCAAATGAAAACCGCTTACATTGATTATTCAATGTCGGTGATCGTTGGCCGTGCTTTGCCCGATATCAGAGATGGTTTAAAACCCGTTCACCGTCGTATTCTTTACGCCATGAATGAGCTGGGTTTGCAATACAACAAATCATATAAGAAAAGTGCAAGAGTGGTGGGTGAGGTGCTGGGTAAGTATCATCCGCATGGCGATGGTTCTGTGTACGATGCCATGGTACGTATGGCTCAGGAATGGAGCATGCGTTATACCTTGGTTGATGGGCAGGGTAACTTTGGAAACCAGGATGGTGACGGACCTGCTGCTATGCGTTACACCGAGGTGCGTATGGAACGCCTCACGGAAAGTATGATGGAAGATATTGACAAAGAAACAGTCGACTTTCAGCCCAACTTTGATGAATCTGAAAGAGAACCTTCTGTTTTACCTGCACGGATTCCACTCTTATTAGTAAATGGTTCAAGTGGTATTGCCGTAGGTATGGCCACCAACATGATGCCGCATAACCTGAGCGAAGCCATTGATGGTTGTGTTGCTTATATTGATAACAAAGAAATTACGATTGATGAACTGATGAAGTTTGTAAAAGCTCCTGACTTTCCAACAGCAGGAACTATTTACGGTATGGAAGGCATTAAGGCCGGTTATCATTTTGGAAGAGGCAGGGTGGTGTTGCGTGGTAAACTAACCATCGAAACAAAAACCAGCGGAAGAGAACAGATCATTATTACCGAAGTGCCTTATCAGGTAAACCGTGATGCGTTAACAGATAAAATTGGTCAGTTAGTTAACAATAAGCAGATCGAGGGGATTGTTCATGTAAACAACGAGAGTAATCAGAAAGAAGGAACAAGAATTGTAATTGATCTCAAACGTGATGCAGTTGCCAATGTGATCGTTAATCAACTCTACAAATTTACCGAGTTACAGACTTCTTATGGTATCAACAATGTTGCACTGGTAAAAGGAAGACCAAAAACTTTAAACCTTAAAGATCTCATTGCAGAGTTTGTTGAGTTCCGTCATGAAGTAGTTATTCGCCGTGCTAAATACGAACTGCGTAAAGCACAGGAACGTGCACATATCTTACAGGGTTATCTTATTGCGTTAGATCATCTGGATGAAGTAATTAAACTCATCCGCAATTCAGCAACACCCGATCTGGCAAAAGAAAACCTGATCAATGCAGGATGGGGATTGGATGAAATTCAGGCAAAAGCCATACTGGAACTGCGTTTACAACGCTTAACCGGAATGGAAAGAGACAAGATTAAGCATGAGTATGATGAGTTAATGAAGCTGATTGCTCATTTAAATGAATTACTCAGCAACGAACACATGCGTTTTGAACTCATTAAAACCGAACTGCTCGAATTAAAAGCAAGATTTGGTGATGAGCGTAAAACAGAGATCACTTATCTGGATGATGAAGTAAGAATTGAAGATCTGATTAAAGAAGAAGATGTGGTGATTACCATCTCACATCATGGTTATATTAAACGTACATCAGCTTCAGAATACCGTCAACAACGTCGTGGAGGCAGGGGAGCCATTGGCAGTAAAACAAGAGAAGAAGATTATGTAGAACATCTCTTTGTTGCATCAACTCATCATACCTTATTATTCTTTACTGAAAAGGGCAGATGTTACTGGCTGAAGAGTTATGAAATTCCCGAAGGCGATAAAACAAGCAAGGGCCGTGCAATTCAAAACCTCATGCAATTACCGCCGGATGATAAGGTGAGAGCCATTATTGATGTAAAAAATCTGGACGATGAAGAATTTGTAAAGAATCATTACATTGTACTTTGCACCAGAAAAGGAATTATTAAAAAGACGCTTTTAGAAGATTTTAGCAGACGTCGTGCAACCGGAGTGAATGCTATTACCATCGTAGAGGGCGATCAGTTATTAGAAGCTAAGATGACAGATGGCAACAGTGAAATTATGATGGCCGTTAAAAGTGGAAGAGCCATCCGTTTCCCTGAAGCGAAAGTAAGAGCAACCGGTCGTGGTGCAATTGGTGTTGCAGGTATTGAAGTGGATGATGAAAAAGATGAGGTAGTTGGAATGATTTGTGTAAATAAAGATGATACGTCAAGAACCGTGTTGGTTGTAAGTGAAAAAGGATATGGCAAGCGTACCGCATTTGAAGAGTACCGCATGACCAACAGGGGAGGAAAAGGAGTAAAGACTATTAATGTTACTGAAAAAACAGGAGCGTTGGTTGGTTTACTGGAAGTAACGGAAAAAGAAGATCTCATGATCAGTTGTAAGAGCGGTGTAACCATACGCATGAAGATGAACCAGATCAGCGAGCAGGGAAGAGCAACGCAAGGAGTTAAACTGATCAGGGTAGATGAAGGAGATGAAATTGCAGCTCTTACCCGTTTAGATGACAGTAATGAAGAAGACGAAATGATTACAGATATAAATGAAACCGGAGAATCAACCGATACAACCGGAACAACAGAAACCGCTGAAACACCTGATAATCAGTAAACGGAACTATTAATTCTCAAATAAAAAGGAAAAATGAAAAAATTTCTTTTCTCAGCGATTGCTGTTATGTTTTGCCTGGCTGCATCAGCACAGGATATGAAAAAAGTACGTGGCTTTTTCGATAAAAAAGATTGGGTAAAAGCGAAAGAATCCATTGACCTTACCCTTGCCAACGAAAAAGAACAAAAGAACTGGGAGGCATGGTACTATAAAGGATTGATTTATGCACAAATTTCAAAAGACCCCAATCTGAAAGGAACTTTGCCCGATGGCTGGATGCAATCGTTCAATGCGTATCAGAAATCAATGGAGCTGGATCCCAAACAAGCCGAAGCTTTTATGGCCATCCGCAGCTATCCGGTTTTTGATAACTATCTGGAATTACAACGTGAGGGCAATAAGTTTTATAACGATAAAGTATATGCCAGTGCGCTTGAATTATATAAGCAGGCCGATCAGGTAGGCCGTTTCATTTACAAAAACAAATGGGCACTGAGTGAAGTAGATACCATTCTGTATTACTATGCCGGCGCAGCTGCCATGCAGGTAGAAAAAATGGACGAAGCCATTGCGTATTTTCAAAAGATATGTGATGCAGGAATTGGTGGCGAAGGATTTGATGTTTGCTACCGTTATGTAACCTATCATTACGACAGCAAGAAAGACGAAGCAAACGCACAGAAGTATGCTGCATTAGGACGTAAATTATATCCTGCCGATACATACTATGATAAACTTGATCTGGATAAAATTAAAAAGCAAGGTGTAGGCCCCGATCTTTTTAAACAGTATGAAGTTGTGCTTGAAAAAGAACCCAAGGATTATGAAATGCGGTACGATTATGCAGCCGAAATGTTTAACTGGTTGTACATGGATCAAAAAGCACCAGCCGATCAGAAGCAGGTGTATTTTGAAAAAATTGTTGCTCAGTTAAAAACCTGTATTTCAGTAGATCCTAAGCAGCCCGATGCACATTTATTACTCGGTAAAACCTATTTTAATGAAGCTGCTGCTATTCAGGATGAACTGAAATTGGTGAAGGGTACAACACCCGCCGATACGCAGAAGAAAGCAGACCTGAAGAAGAAAATGGAAGAAAAGATGAAAGAAGCCCTGCCATATCTGGAAGGATCTCTGGCAATTTATGAAGCAATGTCTGCAGATCAAATGAAAGATAAGCGTACAAAGAACGAATACAAGACTACACTGTATTTGTTAACTGATGCCAATCGTTTTGTGGGTAATACAGAAAAGGAAAAAGCATACCAGAAAAAATATGATGCGTTGAATCAATAAGATTTCGCATCTCAGATGAAAGGCTGTCCAAACGGACGGCCTTTTTCTTTACATTTAATCAAAGAAAAAAACATGTCGTTATTATTGAACAGATCTGTATTTGGTAACCCTGCAAATACAGGAAATGTTTTAAGCCGGGAAGAAGCAATGCAACTGCTGAATGATTGGGTAAAGAATGAACGCCTGCAACTGCATATGAAACAGGTAGCTCATTTAATGAAATGCTGGGCTGCAGAAAAAGAAGGATTCGATGAAGCCGCACAATGGCGTTGGGAAATGGCCGGACTGCTGCACGATGCAGATTGGGATCAGTGGCCTGATTTGCATTGCAAAAAAATTATTGAAGAACTGGAAGCCAGAAATATTGATCCCGAAATCATCCGTGCCATTGCCAGCCACGGGCCCAATCATTTTGGTGTAGAACCTGAAACGAAGATGGACAAAATGTTATTTGCCTTTGATGAATTAAGCGGATTGATTCATGCATATTCGTTGATGCGCCCCGAAGGCTATACCGGCATGGAACTGAAAGGCGTGAAGAAACGCTTAAAAGAAAAAAGTTTTGCAGCAAATGTAAACAGGGAAGAGATTGCTGATGCTATGAACAGGGCCGGGGTTGAATTGGATGTAATTATTCAGTTTATTATTGAGAGGCAGCAAATGTGAGAAATAAATTGTCTAATAATTGCTTAACATAATATTAATTATACGATAAATTATCATTTGAAAAAGGAAAGCTCTTCGGAAAGATCAAGTTGTGGATGGGACTCTGCAATGGCCATTGTCTTTTCAAGCTGTTGTTTTAGGAACTGCTGATGTTGTTTTGAACCCGGGTGAAACGGTTTGTGATTTTTTGCAGTAACTATTTGCCGGATCTCTTTCATGAGTTCAAGCGTTGGTTCCCGAAACGCATACGTTGCAAATTGTTCCATTACAAATTGCGTGGCTGCATAATTGGGATGCGCCAGGTCAATATCATAAAACCGGTAATCCCGCAGAACATCGATCACTAATTCATAAGCCGGGAAATAAAACAAACGATCAAATTTATTCACCAGGTGATGAACCGTTTCCAGCAAGCGGGCCTTGCTGCGGTTATTGTCAACAACCCCGTCTCTTAAATGCCGTACAGGGCTAATGGTAAATATGATCTTCAACTTGGGATTTGCATGAAACAACTGATGCATGGTATTATCCAGGCTGGCAATCTGTTCATCAATGGGCAGCAGATATTTATCAAACCACTGAGCCGGTGCTTTATGACAGTTAGCAACAAAACGTTGCTCTTCTTTTAATTTATATACAAAGGAAGAACCGAGCGATATAATTAGCCAGTCGGCCTGCTTAATAAAATCATGTGCTGCCTGTTGTGATTGGTTAATCAATGCTAAAGTTTTTTGCTGATCGGGGTTTGAAAAACGGCTGTGATGATCCCAGCTCTGCCACAACTCATTATATTGAAACAGATCCTGTTCTGTGTACTGCTGTTGCTGTAAATAAGAAACCAAACTCCTGCAAACACTCATTGGCTCAAACAATATACCATTGGGGTTTTGAAGTGTATGAAATTTTAACTCCTGCAGATTATTGCCGATATGCTCCGTAAAACAACTGCCAAGCAGCAGAATCTTATGCTGATACGTAATGGGCATCGGCAACGGTTTGATATCAATATGCGTAAGAAAATTCATCAGCTGAAAATTTCACCTGCCAGCAGCAGGCTTTTTTGTAATGCTTCTTGATTTAAATGTAGTGAGGTTGTTCCTTCAAAAAATGGAATCATCTTTTCAGTATCCATATTACCAACCAGTTCATCATTGGCCATGGGACAACCGCCGATTCCTTTTAATGCTCCATCAAAACGTTTGCAACCGGCTTTATATGCTGCTGCTAATTTTTCTTCCCAATTCAATGAAGTGGAATGTAAATGCACGCCAATTTCTGTGTCTGGTAATTTTTGAATTAAAGTAGAAGTGATTTGATGCACCTGTTCAGCAGTTGCAATACCAACTGTATCTGCCAGCGATAAAATTTCAATATCTAACGCAACCAGTTGCTTTGCCCAATGGGTAACGATTTCATCGTTCCAGGGATCGCTATAAGGATTTCCAAAACCCATAGATAAATAAACCACCAGTTGCTTTTTGTTCTTTACACAAAGCTCCTTAATAGTTTCAACCCGTTTCAATGATTCGCTGATGGAACTGTTTGTATTGCGTTGCTGAAAGGTTTCTGAAACAGAAAAAGGAAAACCAAGATAACTGATTTCATCAAATACGACCGCATCTTCAGCTCCACGTTCATTTGCTACTATTGCAAGAAGTTTTGATTTGGATTTTGAAATTTGGATTTTGGAGATTACTTCTTTCGTGTCGGCCATTTGCGGAATTGCTTTGGCTGAAACAAAACTTCCGAAGTCAATGGTATCAAAACCCACCTGCAGCAAAGCATTGATGTATTCAATCTTTTTTTCGGTAGGAATAAATGTTTTCCAACCCTGCATGGCATCACGGGGGCATTCAATGAGCTTAATATGTTCAGCTTGTTTGTTCAAGATCAGATCCGTTGTTTCATTGTTTCATACAATATCATACCTGTAGCAACACTTACATTTAAACTTTCAAAATCTCCTTTCATGGGGATTTTGAAAGTTTCATCACATATTTTCATGAGGCCCGGGAAAACACCTTTCTCCTCCCCTCCCATTACAATAGCGCAAGGTTCTTTAAAGTCGCAATCGTAAACGGCTTTTGTTGCGGTCATTTCACTGGCTAATACTTTAATGCCATTCAAATGAAGATCATCCACTGCTTTCATTAAACTGTTTACTCTGCAAACAGCAATTAACTCTAATGCACCGGCGCTGGTTAAAACAGCATCTTCATTTAAAGCGCCAACTCCTTTGTCGGGAATAATGATGGCCTGTACACCACAACAATAAGCTGTGCGTGCAATACCACCAATGTTGCGGATATCAGTAATCCCATCCAGAATTAAAAACAACGGCACTTCACCTTTATCAACTACCCATGAGATCACTTGCTGCAGATCCTGGTAACGGATCTTGGAAAGCTGTGCAATAATTCCTTCATGATCGGGCATGTTAAAACCATTCAGCTTTTCAACAGGCACTTTATTCACAGGAATATTTTGTTGAAAAGCAAGCTTCTTAATCTCTTCAATCACATCGCCATACAGATTATTGTGCACATAGATTTTATCTAACGGCTTGCCCTCTTGCAAAGCTTCCAGTACCGGAATTCGTCCGGCAATTAATGTTGATTTTTTAGGCCGCTGTTGTTTTTGTCTGAATTGTTTCACTTTGCAAAGAAAAGATTTATCAAATAAAAAACCCTGCAAGAGTTGTAAACCTGCAGGGTCTAAAATTTTTCCTGTATGCACAGGAAAGTTCCAGGGGGTTATTTTAAACCAAATGCCTTTTTCACTTTTGAAACATAATCCAATTTTTCCCAGGTAAACAATTCCACTTTTACTTTCTTCTCTTTACCATCGGGGCTCTTGAATGTTTTCTCAACTACTTCAGGTACACGACCCATGTGACCGTAAGCAGCTGTTTCGCTGTAGATGGGGTTACGCAATTTCAAACGTTGTTCAATGAAGTAAGGACGCATATCAAAAATACCTTCAATCATTTTTGCAATTTGTCCGTCGTTGAGATCAACTTTTGCAGTACCATAAGTATTTACGTTAATAGAAGTTGGTTTTGCAACTCCAATGGCGTAGGAAACCTGCACCAACACTTCATCGCACAAACCTGCAGCCACCATGTTCTTTGCAATATGACGTGTTGCATAAGCAGCAGAACGATCTACTTTAGAAGGATCTTTACCGCTGAATGCTCCACCACCATGTGCACCTTTACCACCGTAGGTATCAACAATGATCTTACGACCGGTTAAACCTGTATCGCCATGAGGTCCGCCAATTACAAACTTTCCGGTTGGATTAATATGGTATTTAATATCGTTGTTAAACAACTTAGCGTATTTCTTGTATTTTGATTTGATGCGTGGGATGAGAATATTAATCACATCGGCTTTGATCTTCGCCAGCATTTTTGCTTCAACATCAAAATCATCATGCTGTGTAGAAATAACAATCGCATCAATACGGATCGGTTGATTGTGATCATTGTATTCTAATGTAACCTGGCTCTTTGCATCGGGACGCAGATAAGGCATCTTTGAATTCTTTTCTCTGCGGATGGCTGCTAATTCAATTAACAGATTATGTGCAAGATCCAATGCCAATGGCATGTAATGTTCTGTTTCGTTGGTTGCATAACCAAACATCATTCCCTGATCACCTGCACCTTGCTCTTCTTTTTTCTTACGGTCTACACCCTGATTAATATCTGAACTCTGCTCATGAATGGCAGATAATACACCGCATGAGTTAGCTTCAAACATATACTCACTCTTGGTATAACCGATCTTTTTAATTACACCACGGGCAATCTCCTGTACATCCAGGTAAGCTTTTGATTTTACTTCACCTGCAAGTACAACCTGTCCGGTTGTTACCAATGTTTCGCAGGCAACTTTTGATTGCGGATCAAAAGCAAGAAAGTTATCAATGAGTGCATCACTGATCTGGTCAGCTACTTTATCCGGATGACCTTCGGAAACTGATTCTGATGTAAATAAATAAGGCATGACTTAATTTTTTTCCTGATGGATTAGAAGGCGCAAAGATAAGTGTTGAAACAATTCAAAAACTTACTGTTTGGAGTAATAAATACGCACAAACATTTTGTACTGTGGGTGAGATCCGCCGCCCAGTTGCACACGACCGTAAGCAAGAGGATTGATTGTTACAAACGGGTTTACTGAAACAACGCCTGCAATACCACCTGAGTACTCAGCAAAAAACGGAGCGGTGAGTTTAAAGTCTCGGGGGGCTGTTTTACCATTGGCCAGATATTGAATATACCGGGTAATATTCATTTTATATTCAGCCACACGGTTACCGGAAAGGTTGGTAAAATAGGAAGCATCTCCGCCTGTATAACGGGTATTGATGTTGTAATACTTTACGTTCCGTTGCAGATCAATTGCATTGGTGTTGATGTAATAATTTAAACTGTCGTAAGGAATGCTTGCAATTTTACCATCGGCTGTGTAGGTAGATAAATGCAGGATCGGCTGAACCAGAAAGTTTTCTACAGAAGGCGGCCCCTGATACACTTGGCGTGCAACAATTTCTGCACGATGAATGATATATGGTTTGTTCCTGAGCGTATCAAGTGATGGAACTTTAATTTTTACAGCAGTGCCCGGTCCTGTTTGTACATAAGCTAAAGAAGAGGGTAAGCCCGATATAAGAAAAGGTTCTGCCATGCTGCCACTGTAATTGCGATGGATTTTATTGGCATTGGCACTACGGATAGTATCTGCAATAAAGATAAATCTTGAAACCGTTGTATCGGTTCCGCCATCACGTTTTGTATAGCGGTAGTAGAGATTTAATCTGGTTTCAGCTGCGTTTAATGTAAAGTAATTGACAGCGTTTCCACTTGCGGTTGAATCCGGGATAATGGCAAACCCACGTAAATATTCTTTGAAAATAGAATCGGTACGGAAGGCGGTTGTTACATTATTCTGATCGAGCAGGTCTCTTGCAAATGCATTACTTACACGTATACGTAACTGATTAAAGACAGTATCTGTTTTGTATGCTGCTTTAAAACCGGTGCGTAATTTTTTGGCGGTAAATTCTGCTGAGCCGAGTAAATCAGCAGTAGAGAAATTAACACCTTCATTTACACGGTATAATTTGGCAGGATTAAAACCTGCATCGTTAATCTTATAGAGATTTACTTTTGAAACAGCATTCGTATCACCATAGGTTCCTGAAAAGCTGAGTGACAATACACAGGAATCAAGAAACAAACTGTCTTTAGCTACAGGATAAGAAAAAGGATAGCTGGTGGGCAGTAGTTGCAGATAAATAGCAGCAGTAGTTGTACCAAAGAGCGGATCGTTGATAAAGCCTAACAGATGCTGATCTGTTTTTCTGATATAGCTTGAATCATTTTCTATGAAAGAAGTGGTCTCAACCGGCAACTCCATTGTATCTGTTGCAAGCCGGTCGCCGCCAGGCAATAAATCACCTCCCAAAGTGGTACGTTCTAACTTTGTACAACTGATGATGAAAATGATTAACAGCGATGAAAGGAGCAAATAAACATTTCTACTGCGCATGACCGGGCTGAAAAAATTCATAATAATTGTAACGGTAGTTATTTCGAGGAAAGGTCGGTATATAGTTGTAAATAGTCTGTTAAATCACTGTCGGCTTTGTAAGGCAGCACTTTCTTTCCACGTACTTTACCAAACTCTTCCAGCAGTTTTTTATCAACTTTTTCAACACCAAATGTAACAGCATCTGCATAGGTGGCACCGCCACGGAACATTGCTGTATTGTTTACATCTTTATAAGGTTCCAGATCTTTGTCTTTGATGGACGGATGAATGTTTGCAAGTTTTAAAAACTTTGCACCCAGTTTTTCCTTAAAAGTATTTTGACCGATGGTATAAATCAATTTGCTGTTACCAAAAACCGGTTCTTTTTTATATGCAGTTTGCAGATACATGGGTATTAAACCCGTCATCCAGCCGCTGCAATGAATAATATCCGGGGGCCATCCAAACTTTTTAACCGTTTCTAAAGCACCTTTGCAAAAGAAGATACTGCGCAGGTCATTATCATCATACCACTTTTCGTTTTCATCATGATAAATGTACTTGCGTTTAAAGAAATCTTCGTTTTCTAAAAAATAAACCTGCAGGCGGGCATTGGGTAAAGAAGCTACTTTAATCTGGAGTGGGTAATCATCATTGTCAACTGATACGTTGATACCACTTAAGCGTACAACTTCATGTAAACGGTGCCGGCGTTCATTAATTACACCAAACCGGGGCATAATGCAACGGATTTCAAAACCACCATCGTTTGCTTTTATGGCCAGTTGATTTACAATAGAAGAGAAATCGGTTTCCTCCAGATAAGGAGACATTTCGCTGGCAATAAATAAAATTCTTTTCTTTGCTGCTACCATTGCTGAATGTTAAGGAATCTTTACCTCTTTTATGAGGTGGGCAAAGGTAAAGGTTTTTAGCGAAAAGGCTTGTACTTAAGCGGTTTTAGTTTTCAAATACAATGATTCATGCTGATTTTTCATCACATAAAAGATCTTCGTCGGTTTCTGTTACACAAACGTACCCTTCTTACTGATATTGGTTTTGTACCTACCATGGGGGCACTGCACAAAGGGCATTTATCCCTTATAGAGCAGAGTAAAGCACAAACCCGGCTTACGGTTTGCAGCATTTTTATCAATCCCACTCAGTTTAACGATCCCGCCGATTTTGCAAAATATCCTGTTACGCTTCATCAGGATATTCAACTTCTGCTTTTTGCAGGAACAGATGTGCTGTTTCTACCAGATGTGCGGGAAATGTATCCCGAAGAACATGATTACCCATTGTTTTATGAGCTTGGATATTATGAAACAGTGCTGGAGGGTGCCTATCGTCCCGGTCATTTCCAGGGTGTATGCAAGGTGATGCACCGCTTGCTGCGTATTGTTGAGGCCGAAGCTGTTTTTATGGGACAAAAAGATTTTCAGCAATGCATGGTTGTTCAACAATTGCTGACAATGACTGGTATAGCTACAAAACTTGTCATCGTCCCTACCCTTCGTGAAACAGATGGCCTGGCAATGAGCAGCCGTAACATGCGGTTACAGCCGGACGAACGTAAAACAGCCGCATTCATTTATCAGGCACTGTTGCAAATGAAACAACAACTGAACACCGGTGATGTAGTTCCAGTAAAAACTGCTGCTGCAAATTTTTTAACATCAAAAGGATTTAAGGTTGATTATACAGAACTGGCAAATGCTCATAGCCTTGAACTTATGCATGAGTGGAATGGCAAAGACAAGATTGTTGCTTTAATTGCCGCATCACTCAACGATGTGCGGTTGATTGATAATATGATCATCACTTCATAAATCAGCTTTCAGTTGAATCCTTCTAACTTTGCAAAATGGAAATAGAAATATTAAAGTCAAAAATTCACCGTATTACGATAACCGAAGCAAATCTGCATTATGTAGGAAGTCTTACACTGGATGAAGACCTGATGGATGCTGCCAATATTATTGAACACGAAAAAATTCAGGTAGTGAATGTGAACAACGGCAGCCGGCTTGAAACATATGTGATCAAAGGAAAACGTGGCAGCGGTGTATGTTGTTTAAACGGACCTGCAGCAAGGCAAGGATCTGTTGGTGATGTGGTGATCATTATTTCTTATGCAACGATGAAATTTGAAGAGGCGAAAACTTTTAAACCATGGCTGGTATTTCCAAAAGAGTTAAATAAACTTTAGTATCATTACAAACGAGGTGCAGGTAACTTAAAGCCACGTTTTTTTTATGACTAAAAAAAGAATCATTCTTACCGTTCAGTTTCTCTTTTTCCTTGGATTGGGTGTTTTTCTTGTGTGGTGGATGGCACGTGGAATCAGCGAAGCACAATGGAAAGACATCAAACTGTCAATGAAACAGGCAAATTACTGGTTGTTTCTGCCTGTATTTGCAATGCTTTTACTCAGTCACTACGTTCGTGCATTACGTTGGAAAATTCTGATGGAGCCTTTGGGTTACAACCCGGGCACGTTTAATGTCTTTAACGCAGTTATGATTGGTTACCTCGCTAACCTTGCATTTCCACGATTGGGCGAAGTGCTGAAGTGTACATTGCTTGCCCGTTATGAAAAAGTTGCACCCGATAAGTTAGTTGGAACAATTGTAGCCGAACGGGCAATAGATCTCGTATGCCTTATTACAGCTTTTGTGATAACAATTTTGTTACAGATTGATACGGTTGGAAACTATGCAGTTTCGCTTCTGCAGAAAACATTTAAAGGCAGTGGAAATGAGTTTTCTTTACTGAGAACAGGAATGATCCTTGGAATTATTTTTTCATTTCTGTTTATCAGCTATTGGTTGCTGAAAAGATTTAGCCATATACGTATTATTGAACGCATCAAAAATGTTATCAAAGGCATCTGGCACGGGCTTAACAGTGTTCGCTATATTAAGCAGCGTCGTTTATTCATCATTCATACCATTCTTATCTGGTGTTTGTATTTCTTCAGCAGCCGTGTTGGCTTTTATGCAATGGAAGAAGTATCTCATCTGGGCACAAGAGAAGCATTTTCAATTTTGTCGTTTGGCAGTGTGGGTATGATTGCAACTCAAGGGGGTATTGGCGCTTACCAATTCATTGTGCTGGAAATTTTAATGATGTATGGTTTATCATATCCAACAAGCTATGCATTTGGCTGGATTTTATGGATTGCTCAAACACTTGTGATCTTATTAGGCGGATTGATTTGCTTTATTCTTTTACCTGTTATTAACCGAAAGCGAAATGAAAGCAACGCAACATATACAGCAGAAAATTCTTAACGCAGCGCAGCTGCAACAGCAGTTAAAACGTTGGCGTACGTTTGGTAAAACGGTTGCTTTTACAAATGGCTGCTTTGATATTCTGCATGCCGGCCATATTCATTCGTTGTCTCAGGCAGCTTCCTTTGCAGATGTATTGATCGTTGGACTCAACAGCGATTCATCAACCAAAAAATTAAAGGGCGACAGCCGCCCTGTTAATAATGAGCAAAACAGAGCATTGTTGCTGGCTTCGCTTGTGATGGTTGATGCGGTTGTGTTGTTTGAAGAAGATACTCCTCACCATCTGATTACAACTGTGTTGCCGGATGTGTTGGTAAAAGGAGGAGATTATACTATTGATACCATTGTGGGTGCAAAAGAAGTGATGGCGGCCGGAGGCAGAGTTGAAATTATTCCCTTAGTGGAAGGATTATCTACCACAGCTATCCTTAAAAAAATCGAAACCCTTTAACAGGCTTCTTTAAAACTTAACCTGTTTTCTGATAACAGGTATTTACATTTACGGTAAAGTATAAGCGAATACTATGGCACTTGAAAAACGCAAAACAATTATCAGAGATATCAGCTGGCTTTCGTTTAATGCACGTGTGTTACAGGAAGCAAATGATCCCACCGTTCCTTTGCGTGAACGGGTTCGTTTTCTGGGTATTTTTTCAAACAATCTGGATGAATTTTTCCGTGTACGGGTAGCAACACTCAAACGAATGGTGGAAATTGATCTGAAGGCCAAGAGTAAAATGCACCTGGAAAAAAATCCGCAGGAAATCCTCGAGCAGATTCAAAACATCGTACTGCAGCAACAAAATGAATTCAACCGCATCTGGAATAATGTTCAACTGGAACTCAAAAAAGAAAAAATATTTCTTGTTACAGAAAAGCAACTCAACAAAGAACAGAAAAAATTTGTTGAAACTTTTTTTGATGAAGAAGTGCGGCAGGAAGTGATTCCACTCATGATCGAAAGTAATCCGCAACCTCCCTATCTCCGTGAACGCTCTTTGTACCTTGCTGTAACCATGACCAGCAAAACCAATGCGTATAATAAAAAATATGCGTTGATTGAAATTCCTGCAAAGTTTAAACGTCGGTTTGTTAAACTTCCCTCATCAGGTGGAGAACATTATATCATCTTAATGGAAGACGTTATCCGTTTTTGTTTGCCCAAGATTTTTTCGTTCATGGGTTTTGATGAATACAGCGCACATATTATTAAAGTAACAAAAGATGCAGAGATTGATCTGGAAAGCGATGTAAGTACCACCTTGATTCAAAAAATTGAAAAGGCTGTTAAGAACCGGCGTAAAGGAAAACCTGTTCGTTTTATTTACGATAAAGAGATTGATGCAGGGTTGCTTGAATATCTCATCAGGCGATTAAATCTTACCAGAAGAGATAATATTATTCCCGGCGGAAGAATTCACAACTTTCGTCATTTCATGGATTTCCCGGGCGATGTGTTTACAACAAAACAGGAACGGAAAAAATCATTCCCCCACCCTGCTTTAAAGAAAACGATCCGTGTTACAGACGAAGTGCTCAAAAGAGATCTGCTCTTACATTTCCCTTATCATTCATTTAATGCAATTATTGATTTGTTGCGGGAAGCAGCCATGGATCCGGATGTAAACGAAATTAAAATTACGGCCTACCGTTTGGCCGAAAATTCAAAAGTGATCAATGCCTTGGTGAACGCTGCAAGAAACGGAAAGAAAGTAACCGTGATGCTGGAACTCCGGGCAAGGTTTGATGAAGAAGCAAACCTGTGGTGGAAAGAACGGCTGGAAGAAGAAGGTGTAAAAGTGCTGATTGGTGTACCTGATATGAAGGTGCATGCCAAAATCTGCATCATTAAAAAACGCATCAACAATAAAACCATTCAATATGGCTTTGTAAGTACCGGCAATTTAAATGAAGATACTTCCCATGTTTATGGAGATCAGTGTTTGCTTACATCTAACCGGAAAGTAATGGCAGATATTAACCGTATTTTCATGTTTCTTGAAAAGCCATTGGTAAGCCGTATGAAATTTTTACGCCAGTGTAAATCATTAATGGTTTGTCCTGTTGGTATGCGGCGTGAGCTCATCAGGTTAATTGGTAATGAAACAAAGAATGCAAGAAAAGGATTGCCGGCATCCATCACTTTAAAAATGAACAGCATCAGTGATGAAGAGTTGATTGATCATTTAAATATTGCAGCCAAAGCTGGCGTAGAGCTTAAACTGATTGTACGGGGCATCTTTTGTATGCATACAGAGAGCAATAAGTTTAAAGTACAGCCTTATGCCATCAGTATTGTTGATCAATATCTGGAGCATGGCCGTGTGTTGATATTTCACAATAATGGCAAAGAGAAAGTTTATATATCTTCGGCAGACTGGATGGTGCGTAATCTTGATCACCGTATTGAAGCTGCAGTTGAAATTACCGATGCAGCCATAAAACAGGAATTAAAAGATTATGTGGCTATACAGTTAAAAGATAATGTAAAAGCGAGGATACTGGATAACGATCTCAAGAATGTGTATGCCAAAACAAAAGGCAAAACAATCCGCTCACAGGTTGAGATATACAATTTCCTGCATCAAAAAACCCTGAAACAAATTGAAACTGGCCGCTATTGATATTGGAAGTAACGCAGCGAGACTCCTCATTACTGAGGTGGTGGAAAACGGTAAAGCTCAGCCCCAATTCAACAAACTCAATCTCGTTCGTGTGCCTCTCCGTCTTGGTTTTGATGTGTTTGAAGGAGGTGATATATCCAAACACAAAATCAATAAAGTAGTTGAAACCATCAAGGCCTATAAACATTTAATCAGTATATATGATGTAAAGTATCTTAAGGCTTGTGCTACATCGGCTATGAGAGATGCCCGTAATGCACCGGATATTATCCGTAAAGTGAAAATGGAAACGGGCATTGAAATTAAAGTGATCAGTGGCGATGAAGAAGCATCGTTTATATACGAAAATCATATTGCCGAAAATCTGGATAAAAATCACTCCTACCTTTATATTGATGTTGGTGGCGGCAGTACCGAACTTACTTTTTTTAATGAGGGCAAACTGGTGTTTAAAGAGTCGTTTAATATTGGCACCATCCGCCTGCTGAAAAATCAGGTGGAAGAAACCCACTGGATCGAAATGAAAGATTTTCTGAAACTCAGTACAAAGGGACAGAGTGATATCATTGCCATCGGTTCGGGTGGAAACATCAACAAAGTATTTTCTTTATCCAAACGTAAAGAAGGCAAACCGCTTACACTTGAATTGTTACGGGACTATCACAAAGAGCTCAGCAGTTTTTCTCTGGAAGACCGTATGAAAAATTACAAACTCCGTGAAGACCGTGCTGATGTGATTTTACCTGCACTACAGATTTATATCAACGTGATGCGCTGGACCAATGTAGAAGAAATTTATGTTCCTAAAATTGGTTTGGCCGATGGTCTTGTGCATATGTTGTATGATGAAGTAAAAGCAAAAAAGCTGGACTCTTCTTCACTAGCTTTATAATTATGAATGATTAAACTGTATTTATGTCTGTTAATAAAGAAGTAAAACGCATTACAACACATACCATTCAAAAGATGAAGTTAAAAGGCGAAAAGATCTCCATGATCACCGCTTATGATTTTTCTTTTGCCAAACTTTTTGATGCAGCTGGTATTGATGTAATACTGGTTGGAGACAGTGCCAGTAACGTAATGGCCGGTCATGAAACAACATTACCGATTACATTAGATCAAATGATTTATCACGCACAATCTGTGTTGCGTGCTATTGATCATTGTCTGGTGGTAGTTGATTTACCCTTTGGTACCTATCAGTCAAATTCAGATATCGCTCTTGCTTCTGCTATCCGTATTATGAAAGAAACAGATGCACATGCAATTAAACTCGAAGGTGGAGAAGAAGCCATTGATTCCATTAAACGGATTGTTGCAGCAGGTATCCCTGTAATGGGTCACCTTGGTTTAACACCACAATCCATTTATAAATTTGGGACATATACCGTTCGTGCAAAAGAAGAAGAAGAAGCAAATAAATTAAAGAAAGATGCTTTGCTTTTACAGGAAGCAGGGTGTTTTGCTACAGTACTCGAAAAAATTCCTGCAAACTTAGCCAAAGAAGTTTCAGAAAGCTTAACGATTCCAACCATTGGCATTGGCGCAGGTAATGCCTGCGATGGACAGGTGCTCGTAATGCATGATATGCTGGGTATCAACACAGAATTTAAACCACGGTTTCTCCGCCAGTACCTGAATCTGCATGAACAGATTACAAGCGCTGTTCAGCAATATATCGCTGATGTTAAGAGCAAAGATTTTCCGAATGAAAAGGAATCGTATTAAGATCACTATTTCCAATTTAATTTAATTACGAAACAAAAGATCAGATTGTAAAATACTCCACAATCTTAGTTGTGTATATTTCAATTCAAGTAATTGTAAGCAGGTTTTAATGTCAGAACTGAAAATTTCTTTTTCCAACACTTCTACTTTCGAAAAAAATACATTGGAAAGATAAATCCGCTCACGACGCAGCATATATTCACTTCGCAGCAAAGCTCTTTGTCTTGATCCCTGTATGGATGTTTCACAAAAAACAACCAGTAAGCTTTTTTCTCTGTTCTGATTGGTTAAACGTAAAACCTGATAAACAAGAATTTTTTCAGATGCTGACTTACTATTAATTGTTGGATAAACATGATTATTCAACTGCACATATGTATTACTGTCTTTTTGAGCAAATGCAGAGAGTGAAAGCAAACTGAACAATAGGATTAAAAGTTGTCTCATACACTTTGTTTTAATTACAAAATGGATGTTGCTGTGTTCTGCTTTAATAGATACTAACAGTATCTTTTTCGCTGCTCCCCCTATCTTTGCAGCTACATTTTTTTTCATTACAGTATGAACAGGTATTTTTTCATCGTATTTACAACAGGTATTTCTATTTGTGCAAGCGCCCAGCAAAAAGAAATTGAATTAGACCCCATTACAATTACTGCAACCTTAACTCCTAAAAGTGCATTAACAACCGGAAGAAATATTATACTCATCAAAGGGGAACAGATCAACAAACTTCCTGTGAATTCTATTGATGAATTGATCCGTTATTTACCAGGTGTTGAAGTGCAGAGCCGTGGACCGATGGGTGCACAAAGTAACATCACCATCCGAGGAGGAACCTTTCAACAGGTGTTAATTATTCTGGATGGTATTCGTTTAAATGATCCGCTCTCCGGTCATTTCAATTCTTATATACCAATTGCACCTGCAGAGATTGATCGTATTGAAATCTTAAAAGGAGCATCCTCTGCTGTTTATGGAACAGAAGCTGTTGGCGGCGTTGTACACATCATTACAAAAACTTTTGCTGCACAAAAAGGGAAGCAACAACACAAATTAAATGCACAGGTAACAGCCGGCGAGTATGGTTTACGCAATGCACAGGCAGGATTTAGCTGGCAAAAAAATAAAACTGCGGTTGCAGGAGGTTTGTTGCAAAATGTGGCTGATGGTCAACCCCTGCGTGGTACCAATGGATTTTTTAACCTCACTACTATTTCACTTTCAGCTAAACAATATATCAACGACAAAATCAGTATTGCTTATCGTGGTGCGTATGATGACCGGAATTTTAATGCCCAAAACTTTTACACCAATATTTTAACTGATAGTGCAACGGAACGGGTGATTACAAGATGGCATCATCTCAATTTTACCTATCAACACAAAAAACACCGCTTTAGTTTTGATGGAGGCGCCAAAGATGCTTCAGATAAATACCAGTTCCGCAAATCAGCTGTAGCCAATACCAACCGATCAAATCTTTACCAGGCATTGGCGTTGCATAATTATAACTTCAATAAAAAATCATCGCTTACTTCAGGTGTTCAATTGATTGAACGAAGTGTTCAGTCAAATAACCGTGGCAACCACAGTATCACAACGGCTGGTGTGTTTGTTATTTTAAATCAACAGATCGCTGAACATTTTACTATCAACCCTGCTTTGCGTGTTGACTGGAACGAACGTGCAGGCTTGGAATTAATTCCTCAATTAAATCTTTCTTATCGTTATGAAAAACTGCAGCTGAGAGCAAGTGCAGGACGCAGCACCAGAGATGCAGATTTTACAGAACGTTTTAATAATTATCAACCAGCAACAGTTGCAGCAGGCAACCGCATAGGCAATCCTGATCTTGAAGCTGAAAACGCTTTCAGTTATGAAGCAGGTGCAGATTATTTATTTACGAATGAATTAAAAGTATCGGCAGGCTGGTTTCAGCGTTATCACAACGGATTGATTGATTATGTGTCTACCCCTTATAGTAATATGCCACGCCAGGTGAATCTTATTCCCGGTGCAACATACAGTCTTGCAAAGAATATTGACAAAGTGAATACCAAGGGTATTGAAACAGATATTCAATACAGTAAAACTTTTTCTGCCAATCATACACTTATAGCTGCAATGGGCTTTGTATGGATCAACAGTAAAAGCAGCGATAGTATTCCTTCGTTGTATGTTTCCAATCATGCAAAATATTTTACCAATTTTAGTGTGCAGTACCGTTATAAATTTATCAGCATAGCCATTAATGGATTGTATAAACAACGCAGACCACAAACCGGCAACCCCGCATTTGTGCCTGTGAGTAAAGATTATTTTTTGATGAATGCCCGGCTCGAAGGTCATTTCATCGAGAACAAACTCGGTGTGTTTATACAGGCAGATAACGTGTTTAACAGACGCTATAGCGATATACTGGGTACGGTAATGCCCAACCGCTGGCTCATGGGTGGAATAAAAGTGAGCTTATAGTCGGCAGAAAATCGGGATATTTACACCCTCATTAAAACGATTGTATGCAGGATATTTTAAAGCAGTTAGGAATTAACGAAAATAACAGCGGCGTTTCAACCGGAGCCAATTGGTTACAATCATCCGGTGAAACAATGACCTCTTACTCCCCTGTTGATGGGAAAACAATAGCATCTGTTACGGCTGCGGATAAAGAGTGTTATGAACAAGTGATCAGCAAAGCTGAGGAAGCTTTTAAACAATGGCGCACATGGCCGGCACCAAAACGTGGAGAAATTGTACGGCAGATTGGTGAAGCGCTTCGTGCAAAAAAAGAACCTCTCGGTAAACTTGTTTCGTATGAAATGGGAAAGAGTTTGCAGGAAGGTTATGGTGAGGTACAAGAGATGATTGATATCTGTGATTTTGCAGTTGGCTTATCCCGTCAATTACATGGATTAACAATGCACAGCGAACGTCCGCTGCACCGCATGTATGAACAATGGCACCCCATCGGTATTGTTGGAATTATATCTGCATTTAATTTTCCCGTAGCTGTCTGGAGCTGGAATACCATGCTTGCTTGGATTTGTGGTGATGTGTGTATCTGGAAGCCATCCGAAAAAACACCATTATGCGGCATCGCCTGTCAACACATCGTTGCAGAAGTGTTTGCAAAAAACAATGTACCCGAAGGCGTAAGTTGTTTAATACAGGGAGGCAGATCAATTGGTGAATGGATGAGTAATGATACAAGGCTTCCGTTAATCTCTGCAACAGGAAGTACACGAATGGGCAAAGCAGTTGGTGCTGCTGTTGGCCAGCGTTTGGGGAGAAGTTTATTGGAGTTGGGTGGAAACAATGCCATCATCATCAGCGAACATGCTGATCTTAATATTGCCATCCGTGGTGCTGTGTTTGGTGCAGTTGGTACAGCGGGTCAGCGTTGTACAAGTACACGCCGTCTTATTATCCATGAAACGGTGTATGATGCAGTAAAAGAAAAATTAGTAGCTGCGTATCAGCAATTAAGTATTGGCGATCCGCTGAATGAAAGTAATCATGTGGGGCCATTGATTGATACAGATGCAGTAACAGCCTATTCTCAATCCATTGAAAAATGTAAAGCAGAAGGCGGAACATTTATTGTTAAAGGTGCCGTATTATCCGGCGCAGGTTATGAAAGTGGCTGTTATGTAAAACCCTGTATTGCTGAAGTGAAGCCTGAGTATAAAATTGTACAGCACGAAACCTTTGCTCCCATTTTGTATTTGTTGAAATATAAAACAATGGATGAAGCCATTGCAATACAAAACGGTGTACCACAGGGATTATCTTCTTCAATCATGACTTTAAATCTCCGTGAAGCAGAACAATTTTTATCTGTGTCGGGAAGTGATTGTGGAATTGCTAATGTAAACATTGGAACAAGCGGTGCTGAAATTGGCGGGGCATTTGGTGGTGAAAAAGAAACCGGCGGTGGCAGAGAAAGCGGAAGCGATGCCTGGAAAAATTATATGCGTCGGCAAACCAATACCATCAATTACTCGTCTCAATTACCATTGGCGCAGGGAATTAAGTTTGATCTGTAGCTGAAATGCTTTCTAAAACGCTAAAAAATCGAAAATTGTGGTTAAACGGTATATTTTTCATCGCTCTTTGCCTCAATTTTACTCATTGTAAAAAAGAATCCCTTATGTATTGTAAAAAACTTTTTATTGGATTAGGGCTGTTCATGCTGTCTGTAACTACAAGCCTTGCACAAACTTCTTCAAAAGATGAATTGAAGGGATGGCACCTGAAAGATAAAAACACCGATGGATTTTATGGCATCAGTCTGGAACAGGCATTTGAATTTGTTAAGAATAAAAAAAGCACAACAGTTATTGTTGCTGTAATTGATAATGGTGCCGATACATTGCATGAAGATCTTAAACCCATCCTTTGGCGCAACCCGAAAGAAATTCCCGGCAATGGTATTGATGATGATAAGAACGGTTATACAGATGATATTTACGGCTGGAATTTTCTTGGTGGTAAAGATGGACGAAATGTAAAAGAGGGAACGGCAGAAGTTGCAAGAATGTATCATGCCATGAAACCAAAGTATGGCGGCTCTGTTGATGAAAGCAAGTTGTCTCCAAAAGAAAAAGAAGAATACCGTATTTATAAAAAATTACAAGATGAAATTGAAACCGGTGCAACCAATGCACAGGAACAAATTTTATTCCTACGTGGTTTATACCGCAAATCAGGCGAAGCAGACAGTTTGCTGCAGCTCCGCTTTAAAAAAGTATATACCGGAAATGAGCTGGTAAGTTTTAAACCGGCCAATTCAAAAGAGGCCGATGCAAAATCAACCATGTTTGCATTGTTCAGAGGGTTTGATGTGATGGATGTAAATAATACATCTCTCATGACTGATTTTACAGCATATTACAAAAGCCAGGAGAAAAAAGCTGAAGCACCCAATGAGCCACCAAAAGATTACCGTGGCGAAATAGTAAAAGATAATTACAACGATTTTAATGACCGTTATTACGGTAATGGCGATGTAATGGCAGGAACTCCCTTGCATGGCTCACATGTAAGTGGCATTATTGCTGCTGCAAGAAATAATGGAATTGGTGTAGATGGTGTTGCTAATGATGTAAAGATCATGGTGCTGCGTGCAGTACCCGATGGCGATGAATATGATAAAGATGTTGCGCTGGCCATTCGTTATGCAGTTGATAATGGAGCCAAGATCATTAACATGAGTTTTGGTAAAGGATATTCTCCCGAAAAAAGATGGGTTGATGATGCGGTACGTTATGCTCAAAGCAAAGGTGTTTTGTTAGTACATGCAGCAGGCAATGATCATAATAATGTAGACAGTACAGACAATTATCCCAACCCTGTATTTGCGGATACGAAAACAAAGGCAACTAATTTTATTACAGTGGGTGCAAGTGGTGATCCTAAAACCGGTGGATTGATTGCTGATTTCAGCAATTATGGAAAAAAAGAAGTGGATGTATTTGCACCGGGAGTTAAAATATATTCAACTATCCCTGCAAGCAATGCCTACGAATTTGAAGATGGAACAAGTATGGCCAGCCCTGTTGTTGCAGGTTTAGCTGCACTTATTCTCTCCTACTTTCCTGATCTGAGTGCAGAGCAGGTAAAGTATTGTATTGAAAAAGGAGCACAGAATCCGAACATTAAAGTAAAGAAACCGGGATCTGAAGAGAATGAAGAGTTCAGTGATTTCAGCCGCACAGGTGGCATCATCAATGCGTACGAATCTGTAAAGATTGCTGCTACATTAAAAGGTGAGCGGAATAAAACAAAGGTTGCTCCCAAGCCCGCACCTAAACCTAAAGTAAAGAAAACCAGAAAAGGATAAATCTTATATTTGAAGTCCTGCTTTTTAGCAGGACTTTTTTTTTCGTCAGACGTCCCGGTAGGACGAAAAAAAGTACTCATCTTTTTCACTTATCCGTTACACGTGATTGTTCAACGGAGCTTAAAAATTACATATGCCAAAACCAGCAACAACAGATGCCGCATCATTCTATCATAAGTACATTGATCTGATTGCAGCAAATGATCTGCATGAAGCATTTAAACAGCAGGCGATCACTCTTGATTCATTTTTAGATGCATTGCCCGATTCAAAAGCAGACCATGCTTATGCAGAAGGAAAATGGACGGTGAAACAATTGCTTCAGCATATGATTGATACCGAGCGAATCTTTGCTCATCGTTCCTTATGGTTTGCACGAAAAAGCCCAACACCGTTAAGTGGTTTTGATGAAAATGAATATGCAGCTATTGCAGACGTTAGTAACCGAACGTTGAAGTCTCTGGTGGAAGAAATGAAAGCTGTAAGAAGAAGTACTGAATTCCTTTTCAATAGTTTTTCAGATAAAGAATTAAATACAGTTGGTACAGCAAATACCTACGATATTACAGTGAATGCGATGGGTTATGTAATTCTTGGTCATGTGCAACATCATAAAACAATTCTGGAAGAACGTTATCTGTAATTACAGATAGGTATGCCATACTTTCAAAGTATGGCATACCTGAATAGATCACTAAAAGGTCGGGCCCCGTTAACACGGAGCCCGATGTAAAAAATTACTGCAAACCTGTAAGCCGGATTTTGTCATATCCGCCAACGCTTTCGCAAAGGCGAAAGGAGCTATCATTTATCTGTCCCGAAGGTTACCCATCGGGATCAATCTGCCTACCCACCGTCATTGAACGAGCCGTTCTCAGGCAACGGCATACATGGCATTTCAGCACGCAAGGTTTACCCTGCTATTACATTGCTGTAATAACCCGTAGGCTCTTACCCTACGTTTTCACCCTTGCCTGCCGAAGCTTTAGCGAAGGCTGGTTTGCCTTAACTATAAATTCGGCATGGCGGTTATTTTCTGTGGCACTTTCTGTTGCCCCGCCTGATGCGGGACACCCGGCTCTTCACCGGTGCGTTGCTCTATGCTGTCCGGACTTTCCTCCACGACAGAATCGTCGTGGCGATAGCTTAGTTTGCAGCAACAGCAAAGATAAGTCATATAGCCTCACCTCCCTTCCTCCTCTCCAAAAGAGAGGTGGCGGCACAGTAATGCAGAACCAAACATCACTACTTTCAATTCAGCAAAAAATATTTACAATCAAAAAAAATGATTTTGCATTTGCAAAACTTTTGAAAAGCCTGGGCTGTGCTTTGCAAGTCTCCTCCTTTGGGGGACCTGCCCGACTTCTTCATTCAGGCGGGGATTTAACGGGGGCCGTATTGAAAGAATATCTCTGTTGCTCCATAACCATAAGATGGATGATACTGGTTCACAAAAGATTTTACTTCTGATTTCAAACGAAGAATATCATGTATATCATCCCTGAGCTTTCCTTCACCTACTCCATGAATAATGGTTAATGATGCTTGATAATGCAATACGGCCAGTTCATAAAACTTCTCAAATTCTTTTAGCTGGGCGGTGAGAATTTCAAAATTGCTGAGATGTTTCCAGTCGTTCGATATTTTTTCAATGTGCAGATCAACTACTGTTCTGGCAGGTGGAATATGCTGCCGTGCTTTTCCGGCATCATAAATCTTATACCCTGCAGTTGATAGTTTACTCATGTCAAATTTTTCTGTCACTGCTTTGTCGGGATAGGTTTCCATCAACTGATAAGCAAAACTGGCCTCCTGTTTTTTCAGCATTTCTTCAATACGCTGAAACAATTGTTTGGCTTTGATTTTTAAAGACGATTCAAAATGATCGGCTTTCTTTTTATCCGATTGTACAAGGCTGAAATCAAAATCAAAACGTGGAGCATCATTCAATTTTTCAAATGCCACATCATGAATATAAAAATCATTGTAAGGAAGAAGTTCATTCTTTAAATCAAACTCACTTTCACCTGTAAAACGCAGATGGTACTCAAACAAAAAAGCGGTGTCTGTATTATTCACCAGATAAATCCGGAAATAGTCAACCACATCATCATCAAAAATATCTTTATCAAAAACAGGAAGGAAAGAAATCCAGATGCCCTCGCCTACTTTGTAGTTCTTAATGGCAGAACCTTTCTCTTTCTTAACACTGTCAATATATTTTTTTTGAGGAGGAGGAGGCGCCTTTTTTTCAGTAAAGCGTTTGAAGTAAGGATATTCAATCTGATCATTATACACAGGGAACTGTACACCTCCCACATCAACGGTTACCATTTGTTTATTAATGATATCAACCACCTCGCCTTCTTCATTGGAATGGATCAACAACACTTTATCACCGACCTGAAACTTCATACACGTTATTTATACTGCAAAAATAACCCCGATCAACAAAATCTGATCAATCAACAACATTATCATTCAGAATTTGCCGCCGGGGTTGTTGCAAAACCTCACTGAATCATTGTCCCCAATGTCTTTTATGAGGTCGTTCGTCTGAGTTTTTACGCATCCATTCATCTACACTAATTGGGCCGCTGCCCTCAACAGTGAAGAAAACCAGTAAAATAAGTATGAGAATAGAGAACCAAAGTTCTGATTGTGCCTGTAAAAGTCCGCCAACAGAATTAACAAATATAACAGCACCTAAAAGTATGGGTATCTGTACTAGACAAGCCAAACGTGTGAGCAATCCGCACATCACTAATGCACCGCCAATTAAGTGGGCAAAAATGACATAATGTGAAACCATGCCAACAGAAAACATGTTAATGAATGGTGCTTTGTTCATCATGTCGGCAAGGGTGGTCATGTTGTTGATGTATTGAATACCTTTTACCACCAGTATTGCACCTAATACAATTCGGATAAAATCAATCCATTTCGGATGATGTGCATCACCCCATTTTTCAATTCGTTGTACGACATTCATAATGGAAATATTTATGTGAAAGAAGCTATGCAAAAGTTACAATGCTTTTTTGATTTTTACAAATCAACTTTCATAAAAAAGCCCTCTTCCGTTGCTGAAAGAGGGCTGTAGAATAGTACGAAACTGTTACTGAGTCTGGTTCAGTTTACTCTTTCTGTAGCCATAGATGAAATAAATAATCAGCCCTGCTCCCATCCATACAAAAAACCAAAACCAGCTGTTAACAGGAATTTCAATCATCAGGTATAAACAACTCAATGCACCCAGAACCGGAATGAGTGAATATTTCCGCAGGAAAGTGAGTACTGCAATAACAACGGCAATCAGTATAAAAATGAGAAACAGAATTTCCTGATGTGCTTCACTCGAAATATTTATAACCGCATCTTTAATTCTTGTACGGAATAAAAAGATTACCCCTGCTACAAGGATGGGCAAAATAAACTGTGCATTGATGTAGGGTAATTTAAATTTACCGCTGCCTGTTACTGCCTGTAATTTGGGCAAGAGCAATACACCTAAACACACCAAAACAAAAGCAAACAATGTTCCGATGCTTGTAAGATCTGTCATGATAGACGAAGGTAAAACCAATGCAGGGATGCCTACTAAAAATCCGGAGACAATGGTTGCAAAAGCAGGTGTTTTATATTTTGAATGAATTTTTGAAAATCGTTTGGGAAGTAAACCATCACGGCTCATCGTCATCCAGATACGTGGCTGGCCCAACTGAAACACCAGCAATACACTGGTGGTTGCAACCACTGCACTGATGCTGATGATATAGCCGATCCATTTTAAACCAAGTTTATCAAAAACGAAAGCAAGCGGATCATCTACTTTCAGTTCGCTGTAGTTGACCATGCCTGTTAACACCAGCGAAATGAGAATATATAAAACCGTACAGATCACCAACGCATAAATCATTCCACGAGGAAGATCCCGCTGTGGATTTTTACATTCTTCTGCTGTTGTGCTAATGGCATCAAACCCGATATAGGCATAGAACACAGCACTTACACCTTGTAATACTCCGGTAAATCCATTAGGCATAAACGGTTTCCAGTTGGCAGGATCAACATAAAAGAAACCAATTGCAATTACAAAAAGTATCACAATAATTTTAAACACCACCATTGCGTTCGCACTCTTCTTACTTTCATGCATACCAATGTATGCGAGTGCAGTAATGAGGGCAACAATAATAAAAGCAGGAATATTTAAAAACAGTTTTGTTCCAAACAAATCCGGTGCATTGTTAAAACCATCCAATATGCTTTGCATTTCTGGAGTTACGGCAACGCCGGTAGCTATTTGTTCTGTAACTCTTGCAACTGTTTCAGTTGCTGATGTAAGGTTGGTGGTTAACCAGAAAGGCAAATGAATATTTAACCCCAGCAATAAATTATTAAAATAGCTGCTCCAGCTGATAGCAACAACAATATTTCCAATGGCATATTCCAGAATCAGTGCCCAGCCAATAATCCAGGCAATTAATTCGCCAAAACTTACATAAGCATACGTATATGCACTGCCGCTTAACGGAATACGGCTGGCAAATTCGGCATAACAAAGTGCAGAAAAACCGCAGGTAATGGCCGTGATCACAAACAGGATGGATACACCGGGACCGCCATGAAAAGCTGCAGATCCAATGGTAGAAAAGATGCCGGCACCAATTACAGCAGCTATTCCAAAAAAGGTAAGATCACGAACAGTGAGTACACGTTTTAATGTATGTCCGCCATGTATTTCATCACTCCCCTGCTCCAATGCTGTATCAATCTTTTTTGTACGGAACAACTGTTTCATCATAATAAGTAGTTTTAAAGTGTTCAAAATAGGGAAAAATTAAATACCTGCAACGTTTGTGAAGGATGCATTGTCAATAAGTGATGCGAATACAGTTTTTTATTCTGATCACACTCCTTGTTTTTTCTGCCTGTAAAAGGACAGTAACAGAAACCAACGCTACTCAATTACGTATTCAAAATCATACAAGCTTGGTATATGATTCTGTTCATGTGATTAGTCCGGGCGGTAAACAGGTCTATTATCAAATTAATCCCGGTGGTTTCAGCGGTTATAAACCGTTCAGTTTTCTATATCGTTACGCATACATCGAAGTGTTTTATAATGGAAGAAAACTTATACTACAGCCCTTTGATTATGTTGGTGAGCAAAAACTCAATCCGGGAAAATATACATACCAACTTGGTATCATGTTCACGTTACAGGAATTTCTTACTATTGAATGCAAACAGGATTAGTATTCCCTTTTCATCAGAAACTGTGCAAGTTCATTCAGAGGTTCTTTCCGTTTACTGAGAACTGCAATATCATCCAGGTGTTTCATGGCTTTTTCAAGATAGTTGTTTTTCAACTGCATGGCCCACTCATCAACTGCAACTTCTTTAAAAACAGACAGTACACGTTCTACTTTATCTGCAGGGTTCGTTTTTAATAATTCTGTCAGTTGTTGTTTTTGAACTGCATTGGCTGTTTCAAGTGCATGGATGAGCAGGAAGGTTTTTTTATTTGCAAGAATATCTCCACCTATCTTTTTGCCGAATTTTGCAGGATCACCAAAAGCATCTAAATAATCGTCCTGTATTTGAAATGCAATGCCCAGATTTTTTCCGAACTCATACAAATATTGCTGGTTGCCCAGGGTGGCTCCGCCCAGTATGGCACCCAATTGCAGGCTGCCTGCGAGTAATACCGATGTTTTAAGGGTAATCATATGCAGGTATTCATCAAAACTCACCTGTTCTTTTGCTTCAAAATCCATATCCAGTTGCTGGCCCTCGCATACTTCACTTGCTGTTTTGTTGAAGAGTGGCAGCACTTTCTGCAGAGCTTCCGGTTTCATTTTGCTTAAATAAATATATGCCTGCACAAACATCACATCACCGGCCAGCAATGCAGTTGGCTCACCATATTTTGCATGAACAGTTTGCATGCCTCTGCGCAGCGGTGCTTTATCCATGATATCGTCATGAATTAAACTGAAGTTATGAAAGAGCTCAACAGCAGTAGCGGCATGAAAGGAATCCGGGTTGATGGTATCAAACAATTCATTTCCCAATAACACACACACAGGTCGTATTCTTTTACCTCCTAAATTTAAAATGTATTGAGCTGGATCATACAAAGTAGATGGAGTTTCAGGAAAATGTTTATTGCTGAAGCTTTCTTCAAACTGCTTTAATAATTGTTCAAACGTCTGCATGCTGCAAAAATGGCTGTTTTATTTTTTTCGTTTCTTTTTTTCTCCAAACTGTCTGGGACTGTTTCCTCTTTTCTTATTTAGTGAAGTACCGGTATTCAATACTTTTTGTTCAGTTGAAGCAAGATGCCCAAGTACCAATTCATAATCGAGCTGTCTTTTTTCCAGATTAGCCGCTACAACTTTAATGGTTACCTTATCTCCCATTCTGAATGCCTTGCCACTTCTTCTTCCAACCAGACAATAATCTTCTTCGATGTGTCTGAAATCATCAAAATCACTCAAAGAAAACAAACTTACAAGACCTTCGCATTTATGTTCAACTGTTTCTACCCAAAATCCAAACGAAGCCACTCCACTTACAACACCGGGAAATTCTTCTCCCAGGAACTGGCTCATATACTCTACCTGTTTGTATTTATTAGCAGCCCGTTCACTTTCCATAGCTGCCCGTTCACGTTCGCTGCAATGTTTGCATTTGGCTTCCATCTTTTTATCTATCTGAGGATCTTTATCTAAACACTGCTGCAATACCCGGTGAACAATCACATCAGGATAACGGCGGATAGGTGATGTAAAATGACAATAATGTTCAAACCCTAAACCATAGTGCCCGATATTTTCTGCTGTATAAACAGCCTTTGCCATGGTACGTATACCCAATGTTTCCAGCACATGCTGTTCGGGTTTGCCGTGTGCATCTTTCAACATCTGGTTAAAGGAGGAAGCAATTTTTTCCGGCGTTGAAATATCAAACTCATGTCCATGCTTTCTTGCAAAAGCCATAAACGGTGCAAGCTTCGCTTCATCAGGCCGGTCGTGCACACGGTATGGAAAGGGAACGGTTTTTTCTTTTACAATGATCTTTCCCATAAACTCAGCCACATGTTTATTGGCCAATAGCATAAACTCTTCAATGAGCTGATGTGCTTCTTTACTTTCTTTTATGGTAATGCCGATCGGTTTTCTGTTTTCATCTAACACAAAACGCACTTCCTGTGAAGAGAAATTGATGGCACCTTTTTTAAAACGGTCTTTCCGCATTTTTTGTGCCATTGAATTTAACAGCAGAATTTCTTCGCTGTACAAACCTTCGCCTGCTTCAATAATTTCCTGTACTTCTTCATACGAAAAACGATGATTGGAATGGATCATGGTTCGGCCAAGCCAAACATTTTTCACTTCGCCTTTTGCACTCATATTAAACACTGCAGAGAACGTATACTTATCTTCTTTGGGGCGAAGTGAGCACAACTCATTCGATATACGCTCCGGCAACATCGGTAATACTCTGTCGGGCAAATAAACCGATGTGGCTCTGCTGTAAGCTTCATCATCCAATGCAGTAGCAGGTTGTACATAATAACTCACATCGGCAATGTGTACACCTATTTCATAAGAACCATCTGTTTCTTTTTTGATAGACAAAGCATCATCAAAATCTTTTGCATCAACAGGATCTATCGTGAATGTGAGCGTATCACGAAAGTCTCTCCGGTTCTTTGCTTCAGCTTTGCTCACACCATCAGGGAAACGTTCTGCCTGCTCCATTACTTCATCAGGAAAACTGAGAGAGAATCCTGCCTGCAGCAGAATCTGTTTCATGGCAACATCATTGTTATCTTCCTGTTGAATAATTTCCAGCACTTCTCCCTCCGGTACACGTTTTCCTTTTTCCCAGGCAATCAACCGTACCACTACTTTATCTGTATGTACAGCCCCATTTAATTTATCTGCAGAAATATACAAATCAGGCATGGGCCTGTCTGTACCTGCAATAAAAAATGCATGATTTTTCTGTATACTGATATGGCCGATAAATTCTGTTTGCCGGCGTTCAATCACTTTGGTTATATGTCCTTCTAAACGGCCGCTGTTACCTTGTTTCGATACTTCAACTTCTACTTTATCGCCATGCAAGGCTGTATTAAAATGTTGCGGACGGACAATAATGTCTTTCTCCATATCTGTTACGGTTACATAACCCATTCCACTGCGTGTAATTTCTATGGAACCACGATAAGTGCCGCCACTTTGTTTGCGCTTTCCTTCAAATCCTTTTACTGCGCTTTTATTTTTTTTATGTTTCTTTTTATCCATGTTTATTATTCTGTGAGAATTTACTAATGAAACTTATGATGGTTTCTTTCAGTTGCTCCTCTTCGTTAAACAAAATACGATGCCGGATGGGTAAAACAAACAGCGGACTGTTTTCCAGATCCTCTTTGAACTTTACCAGCCGCACGGCATCTTTTTCTGTTGTAATAATTATTTTTTCTTCATGATCCAGTTTACTGAATCGTTTGTTGATTTCTTTCAGATCATCTATACTAAAGATATGATGATCGCCAAATGTTATTTTCTCATAGGTGTAAGAATTGTCGTGTATATGTTGTTTTAACGGGTCTATATTAGCAATGCCTGTAACAAGCAGTATCTCCAGATTTTTATGCAGTTTAAATTCCTGTTGAGGATTTAAAATATGATAAGGTGTGCCGTATGCAATGGTTGAAAAATAAATCTGTTGATGCGGTAATGGTTTTATTTCTGCAATGATTTCACTGCGTTCTTTGTCAGACAGATCAGGGATACATTTGGTGACAATAATTACTTCCGCTCTTTTATAACTGTTTCGTTCATCCCGTAAATCGCCTGTCGGCAAAAAGAAATCTCTGGTAAAAAGATTATTGTAATCTGTAAGCAGAATGTTTAAACCGGCTTTAATTGCACGGTGTTGAAAACCGTCATCCAGAATAATCACATCTGTATCAGGTCGGTCGTGTAATAATTGCGGAATGGCTTCTATCCGTTCTTCGCCAACAGCAACTGCTACTGCAGGGAATTTGAGATGAAACTGCATGGGCTCATCGCCTATTTCTAAAGCCGATGAATGATCATTGGCCAATGCATAGCCTTTTGTTTTTCGTTTATACCCTCTGCTGAGTGTTGCAGGTTGAAAACTTGGTGTTAATAAACGCAATAAATATTCAACCATGGGCGATTTTCCTGTACCGCCAACACTCAGATTACCCACACATATAATGGGTAAATTAACAGTGGTTGATTTCAGGATTTCTTTATCGTACATTCTGTTGCGCAGCCATACAGCGCCGCCGTACAACAATGCAAACGGCAACAACAAAAAGCGGATAGATTGAAAAGTGAGATTAGCCAAATTCATAAATACGATGCGGCGTGATGCAGTGGGTTAAAGGTATATCAAAATCTTTACTGTCACTGAGAGGGCTAAGCGCATCAAAATAACTCAACCCGATCTTCAGTACATCGGCCCTGCAGTTACGTAAAAACCGATCATAGTACCCTTTGCCATAACCAACCCTGCAACCGTTTTCATCAAAAGCAAGTAAAGGAACAAAAACAAGATCAATCACTTTTTCAGAAACGGTTTGTCCGTTTACCGGTTCAGGAATTCCCCATTTATTGGCGACAACATCTACTTTTTCATCGTATTCAATATGAACCAGCTCATTTTGTTCTACACGGGGAATAACGATTTTCATTTCAGGATTTCTGAATTCAAGGTAATGCAGTAAATGATCCGTTTCTATTTCATTGTTTTCTTTGATAGCTAAATAAGTGTGCACATAAAATAAATCCGGTAAAGACAGTTGCTGAAATTGAATGAGAATTAAATCATCCATGCGGTTACGTTCTCCTACGGTGAGGCTTAACCGTTTTTCTTTCATTACATTTCTTGCCTCCTGTTTGGTCATTCTTCTTTTGGTTTATTTACGAAGATAGAAAAGATGGTGGTGCCGTAGTTCCGCTCGGCCCTGAACCATTGAAAAGATTTATAACTGTTGCGTGGTGTATGTTCCAGTACAAACCATCCACCCGGCGTAAGTAATTGTTTTTCGAAAATGAGTTTGGGTAATTCATCAATAGTGCCCAGTGCATAAGGCGGACCTGCAAAAATAAAATCGAACTGTTCACCACATTGCTGAATGTATTTAAACACATCCATCTTAACCAGTTTCATTGGTACACCTAATTTATTGCTGATCTGATCTATGAACGCAGCCATCTGAGGATCTTTTTCTACAATGGTTTGATCAGTTGCTCCACGGCTTGCCAGTTCGTAACTGATGCTGCCGGTGCCACCAAATAAATCCAGTGTTTTGATTCCTTCTATATCAATATTATTTTCAATGACGTTGAACAAACCACCTTTTGCAAGATCGGTGGTGGGTCTTGTATAAGGCATTTTTGCAGGAGGCTGAAAAGTGCGGCCTCCGAATTTTCCACTTATGATACGCATGTAAGAATTTGGTCAAGTGAAGCAGAAAGATGCAGCGGCTGTTCTTCAGTAGCTGCCGGAAAATGAAACTGCAGTTCTTCATTTAACTGCAGATGCAGGATGTAATTGTGCAACACATCATACAATGCAGAGCGTTGATCAATCATGCCTTGTAACACAACAACCACATCTTCCTGTTTCAGTTGCAGTTGTTCCATGGCATTTAAAATATAATACAGTACATCTTCGGGTGTATGATAACTGTAGGTTTGGAGCAACATCCACTGGCCGTTTTTTTCAACAGTTAAATGCAACTCATTAAACCAGATGGTAGCAGTTATTTCAATTCCTTTTGCCGCCCGTTTTGTAAGCAGGAGAGATTGTATATGCCACCACTCTCCTTTTGGATAGTTGCTGTTTAGCGTTGCAGCCAGTTCTGCATCCACTGCATAATGATTCACTGCACTCTGCTGTACAATAATGTCTTTAATGTGAATTTCGTCAGGTCTTTTTCCAATACTCAGTTCCATTAATTTTTCTTTGCTCTCTTCTTTATTGAGCATGGCAGGGATAAGCATGTTGCGTGCATTGTGCTGCAGAAAAATCACTTTTGCATATGTATTGCTGATCCATGGTTGAGCCGCTGCAATTGCTTCCATTTTTTTATTAAACCCAAGGGACTCTTGTTCTCTGGGGTACAATACCCATCCATGAACTATTTTTTCTGTTGGATGAAAAGAGGCAAAGCCAATAAACTCATCACCTGCCTGTACAAGCAGGTATGCTGTGGTTGTATTTACAGCAGCAATGTCGCCGGATAATATTTCAACTGATGGGTGTAACAAACGAAGTTCTTTTTCTATTGTTGCAATAATAGGAATAATACAGATAAAAGCTGCAAGCTTTTAGCCCTTGGCCAAATACAGTGCCAATGTATTTGAAGCGGTTAACATCTCACACCTAATAGCTTTCTTCCTATTTTCGCACAAAACGAATTCGCTTGGAGACTGCTTTACCGAAGAACGATCTGCAACTGGAAATTACCAACCGACAAATACTTTCCATATCCCTGCCCATCAGCTTATCTCTATTGGTGCCCTTTCTCAATTTTACAGCCAATAATTTTTTCCTGAGTGGTTTAGGCGAATCTGCTTTGGGAACAGCCGGCATTACCGGTGTATATTTTTTAGTTGTTGCTGTCATTGGTAATGGGTTGAACAATGCCATACAATCACTGATTGCAAGACGTGCTGGCGAAAACCGCTTGGATGAAATTGGGAGAATTTTTTCACAGGGTGTGCGGATTGCAATAGCCTTTTCAGCATTGGGTATTTTACTCACCTATTTGTTTGCCCCTGCAATTTTTAATTATGCGTTACGTACAGAGGGCGTGGAAACAAAGGCCGTTGAATTTCTGCTGATTCGTGTATGGGGTTTACCCTTTCTATACCTCTTTCAAATGGGGAATGCTTTTTTAGTTGGCACCAACAACAGCCGCTATCTCATGATTGGTACCTTGTTTGAAGCTGGGGCAAATATTTTTTTTGATTACGGTTTTATTTACGGGCATTTTGGTTTGCCCGAATTGGGTTTTAATGGTGCTGCGTACGCTTCTGTGCTGGCTGAGTTTATTGGCATGATCGTCGTTTTTCTTTTTATCTTTTTGAAAAAGCTGAATGTACGTTTTCATTTATTCAGTTACCTGCGTTACAACAAGGAGCTTACAAAACTGATATTGAATATTTCTGCACCATTGATCGGTCAGTTTTCCATCAGTTTAATCAGCTGGCTGGTATTTTACATTTTAATTGAACATCATGGCGAACGTGCATTAGCGGTATCGAATGTAATGCGGAATATTTTTGCACTTGCCGGTGTATTTATCTGGGCCTTTGCTTCCACTACCAATGCCATGGTGAGCAATATTATTGGACAGGGACGAACACATGATGTACAAAAGCTGATTTACCGAATCATGAAGCTCAGTTTATATGCTGCCATTGGAATGTTTGTGTTGTTTAATGTATTTGCCGGAGAATTATTATCGTTTTTTAAACTATCAAGAAGTTTTATTGAAGAAGCGATTCCTGTTTTACGGATTGTTACCACCGGTATGTTGTTTATGTCGGTTTCAGTTGTATGGCTCAATGCAGTTACAGGAACAGGAAATACACGGATGAATTTGATGATTGAAGCTGTCACCATCCTTTTATACCTTATTTATATTTATCTGGTGCTGGAAGTTTTTCATCTAAACCTAATATGGGCATGGGCTTCTGAATTACTTTACTGGTCAACGATTTTAACAATGTCTTTCTTTTACATCAGAAGCGGAAGGTGGAAGGGGAAAGTGATCTAGGGCTAAGACATTAAAAAAGAATTTTTTTCTCCGTTGATAAAGCAGAGTGGTAATAATTCTCATAACTCCGACTATCAAGTCGTGGGCCAAACTCATTAGTAAATGGTATTTGCCATGATTAAAAACCAATCAAGGCTAAAGCCGGTTCGCTTTGTTCCTATTTACCCCGACTTAAAAGTCGGGGTTATAAAGCACAAATATTTTCAATTTTGTATATGGATCGTGCATTCAAATAATTCTTTTACTTTCTCCCATAATAGAGCAGGTTATTGATTATTCTCATAACCCCGACTTTTAAGTCGGGGGTGTAACTCATAAGTAAAATGGCTTTAGCCATGACATTATATCATAATTAAAGCCACCACAAACAATTCTAAATTATCTTGGAATGAATTCCTATTATGCGCCCACAATTAAACGGACAACTAATAAACCAATGAGAAGCCAGGACAGTAATCCTCTCCATGCTGATTTACGGGCAACTTGCGGATCTTCATACTGCACGAGATATACAATCAGTACTCCAATGGGACCCAAAAACAAACCAAGTAAGTATGCACCCAAATGAAAATTATCCCGCCAGTCTGCTTTTTTGGCAATCAAATTCATATCAACCGTTTTGCCTTTTCGCAGTTGATGCTTCACTTGCTTCTGCAGTATTTTCAGTGATATCTTTTGTGCAAAAGAAAGTTTCTTGCCGGTTAACTCCTGTATTTTTTTTGGTGTAAGGGTAAGAAATCCGGCAGCGTCTACCTGCTGATACAATGAAGAAATAGTTTTTACCTGCTGCGATGGTACAGTTTGCTTAACAGGAACAGCAATCATACCCGCACTAAGAGAACTGCTGACAACGAAGCTTAACGTAAATAAAGCAATGATTTTTTTCATGGTTGTACTTTTTTCAAATATACAATGTGCAGTAATTTCAAATAGAAAAAAGTATTATGTAAATAAAGAAACTAAAACAACGCTACCCATCCCTTAGTTGTTATTTCTTGCACCTACAAAAATGAATCTATTCGAAAATTTCATTCAGCAACCCCGCCAAACGAACACCTGCTTTTAACAGTTGCTGGTTAGCTGTTGCTAAAAAATCGTAGCTGTAACGGTAACCCAAACGCTGCTCCGGCTGCGTAATACTTTTATATAATTTGTCAGATAACTGGTACGATTCAAAAAACCATTGTTCCATTGGCTGTTGTTGCCAGGTTTGCCGTTGTTGTTTTGATGTGTGATTTATGGCAGAAGCATATTCGGTATAACTCAGTTTTTGTTGCTCAATTATCTTTTCATCCCACACGGCATGTAAATTGGTTACATCATTAAACCAAAACAGCTTTATTCGGTTACCTCCTAAATCTTCGGCCTTGCCTACATGCATAGGCTGGTGAATATCGCCTTCAATATGAATAATCATTCGGAGACAAAATAATTTTCGCTCTGCAGTAATGTCTTTCTTTTTTAACTCGTTGATTAAAAAGTTGAGCTTTGTGTATGCATTGGTAGTCGTATCCTTTTTGAGATGTTCAGCAAATGCATCATAAGCAAGTCCGGGTGCAAAGTTGATATAATGCCAGTTGTCCAGGTATTTCATAGAGGTATCACTCTTGATAAAGTCGGCCCAGTTACTGCTCATGGCAATAGATTCTGTGCCGAGAATTCCGGCAATGGCCTTTCTCGCTTTCTTAGTTAAATACGAGTCAGCAATTTCTCCAACAATTCTGTGTCCGTTTGCTCCCCATGCAAAACAGTTGCTGTAAAGTGCAGCACATAAAAACAGCATCAATAATCTTTGTTTCATTCTGTTATTTTTTTAGTTCATATCAGAGTCTTAACAACCCTGCTTTGTATAATGTATTTACCGGTTTGTTATCCCAGAATAATTCAAAATCTTCCAGCCCCGCCTGCTCGTAATTGGTTTGTACTTCCTGCAGGGTCTTTATTTTTTCATTATTCACAGAAAGCTTTGGTAAAAGCGTAGCCAGCCACTCTCCTTTTACTTTGTCTGTCTGTATAGATAACAATTCCTTTTTTGTTGCAAATGTAATCTGCAACAGCTCCCATTGAGCTCCTTTTTTTGATTTTCTGATGACTTCCGTTTTTAAGATATGCCCGAGGAAAATGATTTTTGCTGATGGGTTAAAACGAGGCAGTTCATCTTCTTTGATGATGTTTAAAATATAATCCGGATGTATCGTTGTTTTAGGAACAGGCATATCAAACCACTTATGCAACGGATCATCTAAACATAAACCCTGCATATAATTAAACAGTGATTTTTTTAACCCAAAGCTGAAGCTTTCATGATCTGCTCCCGTTTCATCTACATGTTCAACATCATTATCAGCAAAAAGAATGATTGTTTCTTTTGCCCGCTTTACGTTATACTTTTCCGGATTCATTCCAACAGGACTATGTGCCGTCATTGCAAACTGATGCCAGAAAGCAGATTGCAACACAGCTGTCTTAAAAAGCTGTCGTACCATTTCTAAAGAGTCAATGGTTTCTTGAGCCGTTTGTGTGGGGAAACCATACATTAAATAGGCATGCACCATAATTCCTGCTTCTGTAAAATGCTTGTTTACTCTTGCTACCTGAGCAACAGTAACTCCTTTATCAATGAGTTGGAGTAATCTGTCGCTGGCCACTTCAAGCCCGCCACTTACTGCAATACAACCACTTGTTTTTAACAGCATACAAAGATCACGGGTAAAACTTTTTTCAAAACGCACATTCGTCCACCAGCTTACAATCAGTTTGCGTTTTATAATCTCTAATGCCAGAGCCCGCATTAATGCAGGTGGTGCAGCTTCATCTACAAAATGAAAACCATTGTTTCCCGTTTGTGCAATGATGGTTTCCATCCGGTCGCACAACAATTTTGCAGCAACCGGTTCATATAGTTTGATATAATCCAGCGAAATATCGCAGAAAGTACACTTTCCCCAATAGCAACCATGCGCCATCGTTAGTTTATTCCATCTTCCATCGCTCCACAAGCTGTGCATGGGATTAACAACTTCTATGGCAGAGATGTATTGATCGAGTAAAAGATCGCTGTAATCAGGTGTGCCAACATCTGCCTGTTTGTAATCTTTACAACCGGCACTGTTGAAATAAGTGACTTCATTTTTTTGCAGTATAAATGTTCGTTTCAGTTCCGTTTCAGCAATTTCTCTATTAATATATTTCAGCAGTTGTTCAATTGGAGCTTCTCCATCATCCAATGTAATAAAATCAAAAAACTCAAATACCCGTTGATCTTTCAGTGAACGTAGTTCTGTGTTGGGAAAACCACCACCCATGCTTATGTTGATTTGCGGATGATGTTGCTTCATCCATTGTGCACTTCTGAAAGCTGCATATAAATTGCCGGGAAATGGCACCGATATACAAACCAGTTTTGGTTGTACACGTTCTATATGCAGTTGCAACCGTTCAATCAGCAACTGATCAACAATGGAATAAGGTTTTTGTAATTCCAGATAGAGTTCATCAAAACGATTTGCACTGCGGCCGAGGCGTTCTGCATAACGGCTGAATCCGAAATGTTCATCTATACATTCTTTGATGAGATCAGAAAGATCTTCGAGATACAATGTGGCTATATGTTTGGCTTTATCTTGCAAACCCATGCTGCCAAAGGCCCAATAAAAATCGCTGGTTTCTTTAAAGCGATCTGCTTGTGGTAAATAATTGCCTGATGCTATGCGATGTGCAATGGTTGGGTTTTTGCCCTGCAGAAATTCAACCACAGAATCAATGGTAAGGATGTATTCCTGTTGCAACGCCATCATGCGCTGTGTATTTTCTGAATGCTCTTTTTTCAGTGATACCAGTTGAAAAAGTTCCTGTAATTTATTTTTTGAAAATAACTGCAATGTTACCTCAATACCAAGATCGGCCTGAAAGGATGTAATTCCTTTTGTATTTAAAAAACCTTTGAGATAAGCGGTTGCCGGGTAAGGCGTGTTGAGCTGGGTAAAAGGGGGCGTAAATAAAAAAACAGTTGCGTTCAAATGAAATGCTTGTGCGGCAAAACTATTTATAATTCCTGAAAGGAAGTTATTTCCATGTGTCGAGTAATTGCTTTCCTTCCGTTTTTATGGTTGCGTCATCTGCTGCCGTATTGGGCAGTCGAAGCATGTAGCGCAAAATTTCCATTGCCTTTTCTTTCTTATTGCTTTTATAGTAAGCTTTTGCCAGTTCAAGGTAGTTCAGTACAAAATCCGGACTGATGGTTCTTACACGTTCATGATAAATGACTGCAGAATCAATTGAGTTTTTTTGTAAGCCGCCAAAGAATACTTTTACTGCAGCCCGTTCCACAGAAGATAGATTGCTGACTTCATAATGCCAGCGGGCTATTACAAACAGTGCTTTAAAATTATTGGCATTGGATTGAAGCGCTTTTTCGGCATAATTTTTAATTTCTCTTACATACTCTACTTTTTCTTTCCCGCTTTTTAATAACGACATCCGGGCAAAAGCAAAAGACATAGCCACATTGGCATCACTGTCTTTTGGATTTATTTTTAAAGCCCTCTCTGCATAAATTTTTGCAGCTTTGTAAAAATCCATTTGTTTTTCTTTGGTTGCCTGGCGGCGGCCGATGCGGCTTGCAAGTTCACTGCAACGGGTTAATGCATATATCTGATGCGGCTGCAGTTTAATGATTTCTTTAAACTTCTGATAGGCTTCTTCTTCCTTTAATTGTTTTTCAAGCAGATCAGCCTGTTTAATCAGTTCATCAACTGACTGAGAGAAGATGAAACCTGTCTGTAAAAAAATAAATGAAAAAAGGAATAAGATTTTCTTCATGCAAAAAGGTTAATAGATTTTATGCAGGGTGATGCCTGTTTTTCCCTGGAAATTTTCAATGGGTGGTGAACATTTGTCAATATTAATTTTTACTTCTGTTATAACGGGATAAATAGACTTTATGGTATGGCAAATTTTTTCTGCTATTGTTTCAAGCAGACTGCTGCGCTCCAGCATATGCTGCTTTACTGTTTCAAAAAGTATGACATAATTGATGGTTTGATCGATCGTTTTTACAGGCCCTTCCGGATTGTACCAAACAGTGAGGTTTACTTCAAAAGGCCCGCCTGCCTTTTCTTCACCATCATATAAACCATGAAATGCATGAAATTTCAGTTCCTTTAAATGTACTGCTATCATTTGTCGAAAATAAAAAAGTCCCGCTGTATTGGCGGGACTAAAATTAAAAACTGTTAAACAACCCCTTTTGCAGATAAATAACGTTCTGCATCCAATGCAGCCATACATCCACTGCCTGCAGCGGTAACTGCCTGACGGTAAATTTTGTCCTGCACATCTCCGCCGGCAAATACTCCTTCAATATTTGTTTTTGAAGATCCGGGAATCGTTTTAATATAGCCCGCTTCATCCATATCAATCAATTCTTTAAAAATGGCTGAGTTGGGTTCATGACCAATGGCAACAAAGAAACCCTGTACAGGAATGATGGATTCTTCACCTGTTTTATTGTTGCGCACTTTCATTCCATCAACTTTGTTTTCGCCAAGGATTTCTACTGTATCTGTATTCCAGTATATCTTAATGTTCGCTGTATTTAATACACGATCCTGCATCACTTTACTGGCACGCATGGCCTCTTTACGAATCAACATATGAACGGTTGTACAAAGTTTACTCAGGTACAATGCTTCTTCTGCTGCTGTATCGCCGGCGCCAACAATTGCTACTTCTTTACCACGAAAGAAAAAGCCATCGCAAACAGCACAAGCACTTACACCATATCCGTTTAAACGTTGTTCACTTTCGAGCCCCAGCCATTTAGCACTGGCGCCTGTACAAATGATCACACTGTCTGCTTCAATCAGGTTGGTATCATCAATCCACACTTTATGTGGTACAGATGAAAAATCAACTTTTGTTGCCAATCCATAACGGATATCTGCGCCCATCCTGGCGGCCTGTTTTTCAAAATCAACCATCATCTCCGGGCCCTGCACTCCATCTGCGTAACCGGGATAATTTTCAACTTCTGTTGTAATGGTTAACTGCCCGCCCGGTTGTATACCCTGATATAAAACCGGTTTCAGGTTTGCTCTTGCTGCATAAATTGCTGCAGTATAACCTGCAGGCCCCGATCCAATAATTAAACAATGTACTTTTTCTGCTGCTTCCATATTAAACTTTCAATTTTCTAATCAACAAAATTAATCCGATCGCATCATACTCCATGCGTTCTTATTTTAGCCTCTTCTGTTTGTGGATAATTATCAGGGAATGATAATTGTTTTAAATTGATTGGCATACCCTCCAAAATATCCTAATGCACCATTACTGATGTTGCCAATAATTTTTGTTGGTGATGAAAATGGGTTTCCAATACTTGAATAACTGAATTCAACAGTTCTCCAGAAATCAAATGTGGCTTTATTAATATTACTGAATTTAACGGTTACTGTATCACCTTTAGAAAAATAACCATATTCTTCAAAGTCAATATCTGTGTTTCGGTCAATTCCTTTGTCAACATCTACAGTATAAGTTGATCCGTTGACTAACTGATCATCAAATACTGAGTTTAAACCAGGTAGAAAAATTCCGTTATTCACTTTTGTAAAGTAGCGGATATAATCGCCAAAAACCGGTGGATCAACAATTCTGGCTCTTACTACTCTTCTTCTGCTGGTATCGGGAGTATTGGGTGCTTTTATCCACCAGATCGAATCAATGACTTTTTTTAATTGAGGGATGTTGGTGGACGATGTGTATTCTTTACCCTGCCATACAATTTTTAATCCATAAGTTTTTCCCAACTCACCTTTAATGATTGAACCCGGGTTATTGATATCACTGGAATAAAAACTGAATGGAACGTTGTTGCCGGGTATCACTACATCATATCGTCTCAGTTGGTGCGATCTTGCACCTTCGGTAATATATACTTCTGCATCTTTAATAACAGAATTGCTTAAAACATCAACAGATATTTTTGAGAAGTAATTCAGGCTTTTAGTCAATATCACAACAGGATCCTGATCTGTTTCAATACTGGCATCCACAGTTAATAATTCGGATGCATCATTCAGCTTGAATTCAATTTTCTTTTCACAACCAATGAAAACTGTTACGAGGCTCAGTAAAATGATCAATCGGTACATTCTTCAAATTTACGACAGGATTATTTTACAACTCATCCTGTTTATGAATTTAACCATTCTGTAAAAAAGAATCCCCCTGCCGGAGCGGGGGGATCTGATACTTAATACCCACTGATATACATTAATTGCCGAGATAGCTTTTCAACGCATTGCTGTAACGGGCTTTTTGTAAGCGTTTGATGGCTCTTTCTTTAATTTGACGGATACGTTCTTTGGTTAAATCATATTTCTGACCAATTTGCTCAATGGTTACACCATTTTCTCCATCTAAACCAAAATAAGCATTTACAATTTCTGCTTCACGGGGACTGAGTGATTTTAACACACGACGAATCTCATTACGTAGTGAGTCTTTCATTACATCTTCGTCAGTATCATCACTTCCTTCCAGCAAATCACCCATAGCCACATCTTCCGCTTCATGCACAGGTGCATCAAGTGAAGTATGACGGGTGTTGCTTTGGAAGATATTGTTGATTTCTGTTTCGCTCATTTCAAGAATATCAGCCAGCTCTTCTGTAGAAGGCTCTCTCTCATGTTCTTGTTCAAAAGCCATGTAAGCTTTATTGGCTTTGTTATATGTGCCAATCTTGTTCTGTGGCAAACGAACCAAACGACCTTGTTCAGCCAATGCCTGTAAAATAGATTGACGAATCCACCAAACAGCATATGAAATGAATTTAAAACCTTTGGTTTCATCAAAACGCTGAGCTGCTTTGATCAGACCGAGATTTCCTTCATTAATTAAATCACTCAGGGATAAGCCCTGGTGCTGATACTGTTTGGCTACCGATACAACGAAACGAAGGTTCGATTGTACCAATTTGTCCAAAGCCCGTTGATCACCCATTTTAATCCGCTGTGCAAGAGTGGTTTCCTCTTCAGGGGTAATCATAGGGATCTTGGAGATTTCCTGTAAATACTTCTCAACCGCTTGTGAATCACGGTTGGTAATCTGAGTTGCAATTTTAAGCTGCCGCATATTGTATTCCTCTTAATGTTTGAAACGACGGTGAACTGAATACAGGGAGAACTAATCCGGAAGTTTTAAAAACGGACTCCTAATCCACTGATACTGTCTGCAAAGGTACAAATCAAGAGCCGTTTTTCATAGCCCCTGTGTATAATTGAGTCTAAATTGGGTAAGATTGTAACGTTTGCGGTTGAAATATTCTCATAAATGTCAACAAAATACAGGTTCAAAAGTTTGTTAATTTATAAAGTTTTCTCACAATCGGTTAACTTGCGGCATAAAGTAAATGATTGAAATGGAACGAATTGACTTGAGAAGTGATACCGTTACTCAACCCACTGCCCCCATGCTTGAGGCTATGATGACTGCAAAAGTGGGTGATGATGTTTTTAGTGAAGATGAGACTGTGAATAAACTGGAAGAAACTGCTTCAAATATCTTTAAGATGGAAGCGGGTTTGTTTTGTCCTTCCGGTACAATGACCAACCAAATTGCAATTAAACTGCACACTCAACCAGGCGATGAAGTTATTTGTGATGAAACATCGCATGTGTATCAGTACGAAGGAGGAGGCATTGCGTTCAATGCAGGTGCATCCGTTCGTTTGCTGCAGGGAAACAGAGGACGTATAACTGCAGATCATGTGGCCGATTCCATAAATCCGGATGATGTACATAAGCCTGTATCGAGTCTGGTTGTGCTTGAAAACACAAGTAACAGAGGTGGTGGCAGTTGTTATGAACTATCTGATATTCATTTAATAAGAGAAATTTGCCTGAAAAATAAACTCATATTGCATTTGGATGGTGCCCGCCTCTTTAATGCGCTTGTAGCAAAAAAACAATCTGCTATTGATTACGGACAAATGTTTGATTCCATCTCAATTTGTTTAAGCAAAGGATTAGGTGCACCAGTGGGTAGTGTTTTACTTGGTACAAAAGAAATGATTCGAAAAGCAAGACGCATCAGAAAAGTGTTTGGTGGAGGAATGCGGCAGGCGGGTTTTATAGCTGCCGCAGGTTTATATGCGCTGGAACATCAAGTGGAGCGTTTGGCAATTGACCATGCTCATGCCAAACAGATTGAACAGGCCCTTCTCTTAAATCCAAAAATTGAATCTGTGCTCCCTGTTGAAACGAATATTGTAATTTTTACCCTGCGGGAAGGGATCACTCCGGCACAATTTACAGACCTTTTAAAAGAAAAAGGCATTTTGTGTTTTGCATTTGGAAAACAACAAATCCGTTTTGTAACACATTTAAATATTACTGCTCAAATGACAGAACGGTTGTGTGATATTATAAAAAAAGTCTGATCGCTTTTCTGTAAAATACTCTCTGTAGGAAAAGGATTTACAGTCTGTAGGTTTTTTCTTAATTGTTGATGCAGTAAAACTGCATCTGCCTGTACAAAATAAAAGCAGAGAGGTGGCAAATAAAGCCTACCTTTATACGGTCATTTGAGTTAATCTCTTGTAAGCGAATAATCTTTTCTACAGTTCTCCATTCTTCATTTACACCAGCATCTGCTCAAGTTTTTTTTTCATTTAATTTTTTTGTTATGAACATTTATGTTTCAAATTTAGGTTTTAATGTACAGGATGCAGATTTGCAGCAATTATTCGCAAGCTTCGGTACCGTATCATCAGCTAAAGTAATTATGGATAAAATGACCAACCAGAGCCGTGGTTTTGGTTTTGTAGAAATGCCTGATGATGCAGCTGCACAAACTGCCGTAGATGCATTAAATGGTTCTACAACAGATGGTCGCACCATTAAAGTTGTAGAAGCAAGGCCCCGTGAAGAAAAACCCCGCTCTAACAGGTGGTAAGCAATTGTTGAACAACTCTACAGCAATTGTCTTTTTTTCTAATTAAATGCAGTATTATGACGAATGATATGATTGAAAAGTTTATTGATAATAAAGTGAGTAAAAACGCAAAGGTTAATATTCATTTTAAACAGCGTAACACAGTAACAGGGGTTTTTATCCGTGTGAATGATTATGACGAATTAAAATCAAAAAATTTATGGCGGATTGTATCTGATTCAAAAATAAAAGAATGGGAAGAAACGCAGGACTATAATCTGGGCCGTATTTTTAACGGCGCAGAATTTACACGTTTAAGTGAAAATAATTAGTCTGTTTCTCTTTCCTTTCCTGTAATTAAATTGTTTTATATGTTTAAGCCCACTTGGAGAAAATATCTGCCCGTAATTACAATTCTGTTGAAACGATCTGCGGGTTCTGAGCAGTTATTGAACATGAACCATACAGATTTTGAACGGGCATCAGGCGGCAGGAAAACGAAATACAGTTTTTCACAGTTGCAGTTAAACTCCGGCCGTATAAACAGTGAAGTAAAGCACAATCCTATTGCAAAGGAACTGGCTGAACTGTTGCAGGAAGACCTGGTTACAAACCGGATTCTTGTTAGACAGCGGTTTGAATTTGAAATGAATAATGAATTTCAACTGATCATCAGAAACAATACACCTGCCCCTGAGCTGGCAGCTGAAGTAACAGCAAGCGAACCGGAGCTGGTTGAATCAACTAACGAGGTTAGTGCAACTGAATAAGTTATTCCTTTTCCTGCTGTTCCGGCATGTATAATTCTTTATCTGCTGTCTGTATCTTTACGGACAGCAGATTTTTTTTAAACAATACTGTTTTTATGCTACGCACAGTTATTACAGGTACAGGTTCTTATATCCCTCCTGTTGTTCAGAGCAATAACGATTTTGCCAAGCTGGTTTTCTATTCAGATAACCAATTACCACTTACAACCCCTCCTCAGGAAGTTGTTGAAAAGTTTAAACAGATTACCGGCATTGAAGAACGACGCTATACTACAGATCAATTGAATGCATCGGATATTGGAGCCATTGCAGCAAAAAACGCTATTGAAGACAGCAGGATTAATCCTGAAGAAATTGATCAGCTGATTGTTGCTCATAATTTTGGAAACGTCATCAAACATACCATTCAAACCGATGCCGTCCCTTCACTTGCAAATGTGATAAAACATCAACTGGGTATTCACAATCCCGCCTGTACTGCATATGATCTGTTGTTCGGTTGCCCGGGTTGGTTACAGGCAATGATTCATGCCGATGCGTTTTTTAAAGCAGGTATTGCAAGAAAAGCATTGATCGTTGGAACAGAAACATTATCAAGAGTGATTGATGTGCACGACCGTGACAGTATGATCTTCAGCGATGGTGCAGGTGCAGCGGTTGTGGAATATATTGATACAGGCGATCATGGATCTGGTATATTAAGTACTTCTGTTCAATCCCATTCACTGGAAGAAATCAACTACATCAACATGGGTCCATCGTTTTATCCTGAAAGTGATCCGGGTGTTCGATATATTAAAATGAAAGGAAGAAAAGTGTATGAATATGCCATGAAATATGTACCAGCTGCCATGAAAGATTGTCTGGATAAAAGCGGCATATCTATTCAAGAACTGAAAAAGATTTTTATTCACCAGGCCAATGAGAAAATGGATGAAGGAATTATTAAACGCCTGTATCAATTGTATGGAATAGCTGAACACCCCGAACATATTATGCCCATGTGCATTCACTGGCTGGGTAACAGTTCAGTAGCAACCGTACCTACATTGTATGACCTTGTAAGGAAAGAACAAATTGAACATCACCGGCTAGAGACCGGCGATGTTGTTTTATTTGCTTCTGTAGGTGCAGGAATGAACATCAATGCAGTTTGTTACCGCTATTGATGTTCATTACAAAAATTATCGTTGACTGAATGCTTTGCCGTAGCGTCTGCCTCTTCCCCCTCCGCCAAAATTACTGCTGAAGGTTCCGCCGGATGCGTTAGTTGTTGTTGCTGCAACAGGACTGTTATGCATGGAAATGATATCAAATGCATGACCCTTAACTACAGGTATTTGTTTCTTGATCAGTTTCTGAATATTCGTTAAAAACGTTTTTTCGCTCCAGTCGCAAAAAGAAATTGCAGTACCATTTGCTCCTGCCCTTCCTGTTCTTCCAATACGGTGTACATAGGTTTCAGGTACATTGGGTAATTCGTAGTTGAGTACATGTGTTAACTCATCAATATCAATACCACGTGCTGCAATATCTGTTGCCACTAATACACGTGTTTTTCTTTTCTTGAAATTTTCCAATGCATTCTGACGTGCATTCTGCGATTTGTTTCCGTGAATAGCTTCTGTACGAATACCGGCAGCATTTAAGCTTTTCGCCAGTTTATCAGCAGCATGTTTCATTTGTGTAAACACGAGTAATGTTTCAATGCTTTCATCTTTCAGCAACTGAATCAATAACGGTTGCTTGTGCTGACGTTCAACAAAATAAACCGATTGCTGAATAATCTCTACAGTTGAAGAAACCGGTGTTACTTCAACTCTTACCGGATTGGTTAATAAAATATTCGCCAATTGTTTGATCTCTGTTGGCATGGTTGCTGAGAAAAACAATGTTTGACGTTTGGCAGGTAATTTGGCAATAATGCGTTTTACATCCTGTACAAATCCCATATCCAGCATGCGATCTGCTTCATCCAGTACAAAAAACTGAATTTGACTGAGGCTGATATGTCCCTGCTGCATCAGATCGAGTAAACGGCCCGGTGTGGCTACAATAATATCAACCCCTCTTTTTATAGATTGCACCTGGCTGAACTGAGGAACACCTCCAAAGACAACCTGATGTTTCATGTTTAAAAAATGACCGTATGCTTTAATGCTGTCACCAATCTGGATAGCCAGCTCACGGGTTGGAGTAAGAATTAAGGTATGAATCTGCCGATGCTTTTGCTGACTCTCCTGCTGACGTAGATGCATCAGTTGAAGGATAGGTATTGTAAAAGCGGCCGTTTTACCGGTTCCTGTTTGAGCACAGCCCAACAGGTCTCTTTGTTGTAAAATAGCAGGAATTGATTGTTCCTGAATAGGTGTTGGGGTTGTGTACCCTTCTTTGCTCAAAGCCTGCATAATAGGCTCAATGAGCTGTAAATTGTTAAATGACACGAAAAAAATATTTGATTAAAAAATGTGATAAGGCTATCAACAAATGAGGTTGATACATTATCTGCCTTACGTTAATACATTCATTATTTGGGGAGATAGAGTACTACACAAACAGAGAGAGCAATAACATTAAGAACTGTAAAGATAGGATTATTTGCTTAAAAAGAAAGGTTTATCTAACTACAGGCATTCATACACTCTGAGTACCAGACGTATTAATCAATAAAAAAGCCCCGTTATCCGGGGCCTTGCATTTAATTTGTTGTTTTTGCTGATTGTTTATTCTGTGCAATAAAATATTGCTGAATCATATCCGTCATGATGTTCACCGTTTCACCCAAATGTAAATCTGTTTTCAATCTGTTTACAAAAGCGGTATTCCGTTCTACTTTCCCCTGATCGTCTTTTATTCTGTTTAAATCAACAGCCAGACTGTTTACTTCAAGAGGTGTTTGCAGTTTTAATAATGAATCAATTGATTTGATGGTTGTACTCAGTGTTTTCTTTTCCTGACGGTATTTTGTGATATTTAAAGAATACTGTTTGTCGTTGTATTTCGATAACCAGTCTGTACTTTCTTTAATCAACTGAAATGATTTGTTTTGTTTAATCCGGTCATTACTTTTTGTAACGATGTAATTGAAATCGTAATCAGGTTTCCACACTTTGTATTGTGTACTGTTGATCTCATCCCATGCCAATGCATCCGGATCGTCTTTTTCACGCAGCTTCAGGTATTCATACTGATCAGGCAATACAATATCAGAACTCACACCTTTTAATTGAGTGCTTGCTCCGCTCACACGGTAAAACTTTTGCAGAGTAAGTTTAATATCACCCAGTTCAGACGGATTATTGCTTGTCCAGCTGCTGCGCTCTAACTGAATGCTGCGTTGCACGGTTCCTTTACCATAAGTGGAGGTGCTGCCTATTACCAGTCCACGCTTGTAGTCCTGAATGGCGGCTGCAAAAATTTCTGATGCAGATGCACTGAATTCATTGACCATAACAGTGAGCGGCCCGTTCCATAAAACATTGTTATCCTTATCACGTAAAATAGAAGGAGATTCATCTCTGCTCTTCACCTGCACCACAGGGCCTTCTTCAATAAACAAACCAACCATTTGTACTACATCCATTAAAGAACCACCGCCGTTTGTACGTAAATCAAGGATAATACCATTGATACCTTCTTGTTTCAGTTTTACAATTTCTTTTGCCACATCTGCTGCACAACGTGCTCCGTTTGGATCCTGAAAGTTGGCATAAAACTCCGGCAGATAGATGTAACCGATTTTATAATTGTTGGCTCCTTTAATGATTGTACTCTTTGCAAAAGTTTCTTCCAGGTTAATCTTTTCACGAATCATTGCAACCACTTTCACTTCACCATTAGGTTTTTTAATAGTGAGTCTTACTTCTGTATCTTTTTTTCCACGAATTAAACGCACTGCATCCGGTACTTCAAAACCAGTAAGATCCTGTGCTTCTTCTGCACCCTGCCCTACTTTCAATACCAGATCACCAATTTGTAATTCACCCGATTTATCAGCAGGACTTCCTTTAACTACAGTTGCAATTTTAATATTGCCCTCTTCTTCAGTGAGTGAAGCACCAATTCCAAAGAACTCTCCACTCATTTGTTCATCAAACGAACGCTTTTCAATTGGAGGAAAATAAGTGGTATGCGGATCCATCGTTTCGGTAATATCATTCACAAACAGATTAAAACGATCTTCGTCTTTAAAACGGTTACGGAACCGGTCGAACATTTTATCGAGCGACTTCGCCACTTTTTCTCTGGCTTCTTTTTCTAACTCGATGTTTGATTTGGAAACAAACCCTTCTTTGCCTTTACTTTTCTCCTGCTGTTCAATGAGATCAACATAGCGATCCAGTACCAGATACTTGATTTTTTTGCGCCATACTTCTTTACGGGCTGCTTCTGTTTTTGGAAAAACAGTTTTTTCATCATCATCAGTGTACGACTCGTCAACCGTAAAATCAAAAGGCTTTTGAAGCAGCTCTTTATAAATGGATGATGCTTCTTCTACCCTTTGCTTGTATATGGCATTAAAGAGATAGAATGATTCCAGCTTTGCTCCGTGAATTTCATCATCAATCTTTGTTTCAACTTTTTTTAGTTGAACTATATCCGATTCGAGAAAATAGGTTTTGTCGGGATCCAGGCTTTTCAAAAATTTAGTAAATACTTCTTTTGAAAACTTGTCGTCAATCTTTTTGGGATTGAAATGACCTTCTTCTAAAAATTCGCCAACTAATTGGAGAATTCGTTCAAAACGGGTGCCTGGCTCTTTACGGGTAGAGGATGATTGGACTGCATAAAAGATACTGCCTCCGAGAAGCAATACAAGTATGATCAGCAAACTTTTTTTACTAAACATAAAATTTAAAAAATTTGACATAAAACAATTACTGTAAAAATAACGAGAAAAGACTTGGGCTTATTGGCCTTTCGTCCAATTATTTGCTTTTAACAAGCTATTGGCTAGCTCATTCATCATCTTTTTGCCTGAATCAGGAACACTCCCGGCACTGCCCGTTGTGTCTTATCACTGGGAGCAATAGTCTCTTTTCCATTCACCAATAAACAACTGCTGCCTCCACCGTCGAGATTCAACCCTTCTGCACAACCCAGATCTAACAAAATTGCTGCCAAATGGTTGAGCGATGCCCCTTCTGCAATACCAGGCATGCGACCCTGCACCACAAGAATAATCAGTTTGCCATCGGCAGTATAACCCATGGCCGTTCGTGGATGTTTATCGTTGATGGCTTTACCGGCAAACATGTTTTCTTCATTGTTACTGATGCTGATGCTTGCATGTTGAATTAATACCGGCCCGCCTCCTATTGCTGTTTGCATTTTCCACTTTTCGGCCGAGCTTATTTGAGTGTTGTTACGAATAACTTTTGAGGAATCTTTAAAACCCTTTTTTTGTTGTTGAAATGCTTTTGCAAATACAGCTGATGAATCTGTATACAACCACGCTACATCTGCTTTTCTTTTTTTACTGATACCAATCGCTGAACGGAAAGTATGGAGATAGGTTAATGTATCTTTTCCTTTCAATGGAATGGAATGTATGTTGTACGAAACCAGTTTTCCGTCTTTTATCACCGTATTCAAATTTCTGTTGGTTGCAAAATCAAAGAACGTTCCATTTACAACAACTACAGGTTGTTCATTTTTTTCATAAAACTGTGAAGGAGTAAGTCTGCGTTTAAAGGTAGTGTCTGTTGTAAATTTTAATTTCCTGTCTTTAAGTTCGGCAATAACATAAAAAGCAATATTGGGTTTACCGTCAATACTGTCGGTTGATTTAAATACATGTATCGATGATGGCAAGGGTCCAAACAACGAATCAACATTCTGCCAGCGAAGTTGAGCGCAACAAAAAGGAGCAGCTGTAAAAAACAACACTGCTCCTGAAATTATTTTTTTCATAATCATACTATACAATGATTGCTGCTTTTTCCTGTTCCCATTTCTCTCTCCCGTAACCGGCTACAACATGTTTTTCGCTGTGATAGCTGGAACGCACCAAGGGCCCGCTTTCCACATAATCTAAACCTATGCTGTAACCAACTTCACGGTACTCTGCAAACTCATCCGGATGTACAAAACGTTGTACCGCTAAATGTTTTTTGGTTGGTTGCAGATACTGACCAATTGTAACCACATCTACCCCATTATTTTTTAAATCGTGCAGGGTTTGTATCACTTCTTCTTTTGTTTCACCCAAGCCAAGCATGATGCCACTTTTTACCCGCATGCCGTTTTCTTTCAGGTAACGCAGCACATCCATGCTTCTCCAGTATTTTGCCTGGATACGTACCTGTCTTGTCAACCGTTCAACAGTTTCAATGTTGTGCGATACAACTTCCGGATGTGCTTCTACTACCCTTTGCACATTTTCCATTTGTCCCTTAAAATCAGGAATCAGTGTTTCTAATGTTGTATCGGGGTTCAGACTTTTTACTGCACGGATGGTATTGTACCAGATAATGCTGCCGCCATCTTTCAATTCATCACGGTCAACCGATGTTAACACTGCATGTTTTACTTTCATTAAATGGATGGCTTCGGCTACACGTTGCGGTTCGTCCCAATCAACAGCATCGGGTTTGCCGGTAGCCACTGCACAAAATCCGCAGCTTCTTGTACAGGTATTGCCGAGGATCATAAAAGTGGCTGTACCTGCACCCCAGCATTCACCCATGTTGGGACAGTTGCCACTTTCGCAAATGGTGTGGAGTTTATGTGTATCAACAAGGTTTCGAACATGACGGTAAGATTCACCAATCGGCAATCTTACTCTCAACCAATCCGGTTTCTTAATTTTCTGCTCTGCGGCAGTTTCGTTCACTGCATTTTCCTGCATCATTTATATACAAATAAGAGGCAAAGTTAGTTGATACTGCTGAAACATTTTTAAAACGGAAAGATGGCAGCTCTCTATACCGCAACAGGTTTATTTACGTTTACCTAAAAGAATAGCAATATAACCGTTAACAAAAACCTGTTTATTTGAATTACGGAGCATAATTTCAACTTCACGGGTATATGCTTCTACATTTATACCCACTTCAATAGCCAATACCACTTCGTTAAACCGTCCGTAATCAAAGCGGAGAGCAGCTTTTGCATGTAATCCCGGTACAATTTTCAGCTCATTCCATCCACGACGTAAACCTGTACCCATTACAATATTTCCCGGCGATAAAAAAGCAGAACTGTCAGCATCGGAATATTTAATGTCTCTGGTTCCTTCTGTACTGTTGCCACGTACGCTGATATAGTAGGGCCTTTCTAAACCAATGGAAATTCCACCTGCATAAACTGCATGTACAGCCACTCCGTTTTTATTGGTTTTACCGCCAATTAAACGTTGCTGTCCATATGTTGGTTTTACCTGGTAAAACGAATTTCTTTTTCCATACACATAGGGATTACCCACCTGGAAAAAACTGCTGTTATCACCCAATAGTTTTTGTTCTTTGGGATGTTTTTTTTCTCCAATTTCCAGCGCAAACAGATTCGTGGTTTTTACATTCTTCATGTAGCCTCTCTCATACAACACACTCCAGCCATCGGTATTTAAACGAAAGCCAAATACATTTTGCTTATTAAACACCAGTGCTCCTTCCTCCTGCTGACGAATGAGTGTATTTATTTTTTCACGACGGGCATCTCTTCTTTCTTCCCGTTCGCTTTTAGGTTTGGTTTGTTCCTGTGCAATTGCAGTAATGGCCAAGACTGTTAAACAAAAACTGAAGAGGATTTTTTTCATGTGAATAGATGTGTGTTTTTTGTTGACCACATGTTTATTTACTTTGGAACGTTGCAACTTTTTTGCTGAGCAACGTTTATATGTAAATTTACAGATTAAAAACGACAGATGCCGCATTGTGGTATCTTGCTGCTTTATTTTTTCATTTATTATTCACAGGTTTATGACATCATCTATTATTTACAAAGGCGAGTTAAGAACAGAAGCTACACATTTGCAGAGCTCAACAGTTATAGAAACAGACGCTCCCACCGATAACCAAGGCAAAGCCGAACGCTTTTCACCCACTGATCTGGTTGCCACAGCTCTCGGCAGTTGTATGCTTACCATTATGGGTATAAAAGCCAGAGATATGCAGATTGAACTGGGTGCGGTAACCATTGATATAAAAAAGCACATGAAAAGCGATCCCCGGAGAATTGGAGGGGTTGATGTAAGCTTTCAGTTTCCTGCACACCTGCAACTGGATGAAAAGCAGAAAACCATTTTACAAAATGCAGCTCTAGCCTGCCCTGTTGCCAAAAGTCTGCATCCTGACATTGAACAGAATGTTGTCTTTAACTGGTCGCTCCCTGTTTAAGGATTGAATTGCCAATTGCACACTGCAGACAGTGTTTATGATTGCAATAATTTTTTTTGAGATAAAGTAATGCCTGCGAATCATAAGCCGTTTTGTGCTGCACTCCGGTTGCTTCCCACTTTTTTGTGATGGTATTATTTTCAACGGGCAACAGTTGCAGCCAATCCAACGCTTTTTGTTTTAACTCTTCATTGTTGTGCTGCAGCGCATATGCAAATAAGATTGGAATAATTGTGTTGATGAGAATATTTTCAATCATCACATGCCCCAGTTGTTTTTTTCGATAAGCCGAAGGTTGATTTAGCTGGTAATGATAATGCCAGTAATCATTGGCTGTAACAGATAGCAGTTGTTTAATGGTTTGAATGTTTGATGCTTCAATGATTTTTGAAAACAAATGGCTTGAATGGTGAATAAGCATAGCCAGTTGTGCCAATCGAACGGAGGGAAAGTTAGAAGGCCGCATCCGTAAAAAACTTAATAATTGCCGGGATGGCTGCAGCTTATATTTTTTTTGCAGGTACTGATATTCTTTTTGCAGCAGAATAGGATAATCTTCCGTAAAATTTTCATTGAGTAAACCTGCCTGCCCCAGCAGCAATGCTTCCAACTGGTGAATTTGATGTTTGTTTTTTGCAAGTTGTGCAACCGTAATTGTTTTGGCCATTGATTCAAACGCATCCGCATTAACTGTAACACCAAAATTCCTTGCCAGCAGTTGCCAGAACGTTTCTTCCCAATGCCCGTTGGTTTCTTTGAGCAACTGATGAATCTTTTCATTTTTTTCATAAAGCCGTTCTGCAATCATCCGTTCTTTCCAACTGCTCCATACAAGTTCACCTGCTTTGTTTAATTGATTTTCACAGGGTATAAAGGTTGTTTGCTGCATTAACATATTGTATTGATGCAAAAGAGCAACCGATACCCTATTCTTCAATTCAAGCAATGGAATTTGCTGAGGTTCTCTTACATCATGCTCCCAAACCACATGCAGAATGGTATTGTTATAATGTTCATCGTTACTGTGGCCGTGTTTATTCCAGTCACTGGTTTTCAGGTGCAGTTCAATATTACCTGCCCATGTAATTTCATTTATCTGTAAACGTGCATGTAAAAAATCGGGGCCCTGGTGATGATTGAGTGATCCTTGAAAAATGATATGAACGGGCAGTCCGTCGTAAGTACTGAGGTGATCTTTTTGAAAATACAGGTGTTGCCAGATGAATTGAAGCAGGCGTTCGTTCATAAGCGGCAAATTGAAACGTTTGTAATGAATTTGATTTGCTTAATCTGCCATCAATGTATAAAAGAATCGCCGGATCTTCAAGTGCTGTTTAAAGGAAACCACTATTGTTCAAACTGGTGAATGGCTTTGATGACCCTGCTTACCGGCAGACCCATCACATTATAAAAATCACCATGCACCCGCTTAATACCTATAACACCAATCCATTCCTGTATAGCATAAGCGCCGGCTTTATCGTAAGGCTGGTATTGCTCTACATAATATTTTATCTGCTGATCGGTTAATGTGTGAAACTCCACTTCGGTAATATCTGCAAAAGCAATTTCTGTTTCATCTTTCATCAGCACTACTCCGGTAATGACCATATGTGTTTGTCCGGATAATGATTTTAATGTACGCACAGCATCTTCCTTGCCCGAAGGTTTACCAATTACCTGGTCTTTTAATACCACGATGGTATCTGCAGCAAGAATCAACCGGTCGTGACTTAATTCTTCTTTTACCGCCAATGCTTTGTTGCGTGCAATATAAACCGGCACCTGATCAATGGGCAAAGATGCAGGATACATTTCATTGGTATCTTTTACCAATACATCAAAAGGAATTTCGGCCCACTCTAAAAGCTGGCGGCGACGGGGCGATTTGGATGCCAGAATTATTCGTTCCATCAGGCAAAAAATTTAAACAGGATCATGGATAAAATGCCCGTAAAAATAACTGCTTTTATCCATTTACTCAATTGAGCAAAATCGGCAGTGGTACTTGCTTTATATAACAATCGCAAACAATAAGCAGCGGGTAAAATAATCAGCACCACATTGTAGGCTGCAGCAGCCCACATTTGAAACTGCAGAATATAAAACAGCACCACCAGTAATAACACCAGCAGTATAATCATCCAGATACTCACAAAAATTTTAGAAAAATCAACACCCCACACAATGGGCATGGTTTTGCAACCATAGCGGGCATCACCTTCCATGTCTTCAATATCTTTTACCACCTCCCGGATAAGTGTAATAATAAAAGCAAACGATGCATACAAAATAGTGAGCCGAAGGAGTTTTTGTTTACTGCCTTCACGAATAGTATGCAGCAGATCTGCATCTAAACCTATTGTAAGCAGGTACACCACAAATACAACCCATGCGGTGAGTAAAGAGATTAATATATTGCCGCTGAGTAATTTTTTTTTGAACGATGTGCTGTAAAACCATAATACAAACACACAAATGGTATTGGCAAAGCCAATGAACCAACTGCCAATTTGCAGACTGATATAAAAACCAAGTAATACACCGGCAAATGAAAAAAACAAGTGAAAGAAAATGGCCCATCTGCGGCTGATGCTGCGATCTACCACCATTCGGCCCGGTTTATTCACCAGATCAATATTCAAATCAAAATAATCATTGATCACATAACCGGCTGCAGCTATTAAAACAGAGGAAGCGCAAAGAATATAAAACAAAACAGCATATACCCTTGGCATGTGCAGCTCTAACCCGTAAAGTATGGGCTGCACAACACAAAAGAAAAACAGGAATTGAGTGAGTGCAATAAAAACAAGATTGGGCCAGCGTATCAGTTTAAAAAAATCGGAAATCCTGTGCATTTTAATTATTCAGGTATGAAGATAAGAAGCAATTACAAGCATGCAAGCTTATTTAAAGAGCTGCAGTGTCGGTAGATGCAGAAGACCAGTGACCATTGAGTTTGAGCACTTTTTCAATCACTTCTCTTGCGCAGCCATTGCCGCCATTGACGCCGGAAATAAATTTTGAAACCGATCTGATTTCCGGTACAGCATCAGCAGGGCAGGCAGCCAAACCCACCATCTTCATCACTTCCAGATCGGGCATATCATCGCCCATAAACAAACAGTTTTCCCATTTCAAATTATTGGCCAGGAAATATTGAGCCAGCACTTCTTCTTTATCTCTTACTTTCATGAACACATTCTTTACGCCCAGATATTCCAAACGTTCTGCACAGGGTTTTGACACACTACCGGAAATCACCACTACATGATACCCTTTTTTTACTGCTAACTGGATGGCATAACCGTCTTTAATATTCATGGTACGCAAAAAATCATTCCCGTTAAGAATGATGAGAGAGCCATCGGTGAGTACACCATCCAGATCAAATACAAATGTGTTGATCTGTTTAAATTGTTCAAGCAGGTTCATAATAAATTATTGCGCCGAAGTTCTTACTTTTTACGATACAATTTCCGGATGCTTTCTGATAGCTCCTGATAAAGATCACGCAGATGCTCATCTATTTCCAATAATACCAAATGCTTTTTGATGGTTTCTTCATCTCCCCTTCTTGCCGGACCTGTTTGCATATCTGCTGCGTTGCCCTGATCTAAGCGACAGGCTACTTCAATGATCAATGGATGCAGTAATTGAAAATCGAGTTTTCGCTCATTGCAAAAATCTTCTGTTAAAGCATATAAATGGTTGGTGAAATTGCTCACCATTACTGCAGCCAGATGCATTTGTAATCTGGTTTCATCATTTGCCAGTTGTACCTTATCAGAAAGAGATAAGGCAAAGTCGTGCAACAGTGCAGCTATGTCATCTGTATTTCCATCAACCAAAAAAGGAACAGGAGGTAAAATGGTCATGCCCTTTCTTAAACTTTGCAACGGATAGATCACTCCGTAATTGGCCGAACTGTTTTTCAATACTTCCCTGCTTACAGAACCGGCAGTATGTACAACCAGTTTTCGTTCAAGCTGAAGCTTCGCCGCAAGCTCAGGAATGGCTGTATCACTAACTGCAATGATGTATAGATCTGCATCCTTGCTCAAATCATTGATAGAGTTAATGCCTATTGCATTTACCTGTGCTGCCAGTTCTTCTGCATGTAACTGATCTCTGCTCCAAACCTGCAACACAGCATGCCCTGCAGCATGAATCATTTTAGCAAGCACCGTAGCTGTATTACCCGAACCAAGAAGTACAACATTCATTTTAACGCAACAGTTAATGAAAGGGATGAAGTAATTTGCAGCAAAGTAATACCAATTTTTTAAAATGAAATAATCTCAACAACAACTTATAAAATACAGATTGGTATTATGCCGCAGTAAATCTGTTTGCAGTATCAGTATTTTGTAAGCGGTATAAAACATCTTAAGCAAAAATGAAACTGGCGCAAAAACTGGTGATAGGTTATTACAAAACTAAGCTTAACATCTTTTCAAAATTATCTAAACGAAAAGCTGCAGAAAAAGCATTCGAATTATTCTGCACTCCTTTTGCATTTGAAAAAAAGAAACTCCCTCCTGTATTTGAAAAAGCAGAGAAGCTTCATTTAAAATTTGAAACCTATGATCTGGTGGGTTACCGTTGGAACCATCCGCAAACAAAGAAGGCTATGATTCTGCATGGCTTCTCCTCTACTGTGAAGAAGTTTGATCATTTTGTAATGCCGTTGATAAAGAAGGGATACGAGGTAATTGCTTTTGATGCACCTGCACATGGCGACAGCAGCGGCAAAACCATCAACGGTTTTCAGTACAGGGATATGATTGATGCAGTGTACAACAGGTTTGGGCCTGTGCATTCGTTTATTGCACATTCATTTGGCGGATTGGCGCTCTCGCTTTTTATGGAAGAGCAGCAATACCAGGATCATAAAAAAATAGTGTTGATTGCACCTGCATCCGAAACCAACAGAGCCGTTGATACGTTTGCCGCTTTTTTAAATATAAATGATGAAGTAAAAGAAGAAATGCACAAGATCATTTTTGAGAAGAGCGGACGTAGAAGCGATGAAATTTCCATATTACATGCCGCTAAAAAAATGAAAGCCGATGTATTATGGATACATGATGAAGAGGATGATGTCACTCCCTGGGCCGATGCCGAAAAAGTGAAAGCTATGAATTATCCCAACTTTCAGTTTATGCTTACCAAAGGTTTGGGGCATCGAAGAATTTACAGAGATAATAAAGTGAAGAAAGCGGTGATGGAGTTTTTGTAATTGTTGTCTGCACAATCCTATCCGATGTGCAGTCACCAATCAGGTGAACAGACATCGTTATCTGCTTTTTTCCAATTTCATCATAAGCCTTGGTTCGTGTCTCACGAACCAATTTTCTTCTTCATTGAAATATAGTAAACTTGTTGTACCCGCTAATAAGCCTAACCAAATATTTCGGTTCGTGAGACACGAACCGAGGCGGCGGATAAACAGTCATCTTTAACTGCTTGTTTTTTTATTCATCAAACCAAACCGCAGCTTATCGTTTCGTTACACGATAATAATAATTGAAACCAATGTACCCTGTTTGCAGCTTAAAACGGGCATTGTCTGAAAGATCATTGGGAATGGCATAAGTCAATTCAACTCTGCTTCTTTTATAAACAACACCTGCTGCCACTTTCGGATTCATATAAACGGAGCGGAGTTTAAATGTTTGATTTCGGTCGAAACCGTATGGGTCATTGAAAAAATATTCAGCATTGATGACCGGATTACGGGAAAGTGAAAAATTAAATCCAAACCCGGGTGAAACATAAGGAACCACTTTTTTATTCTGGAAGAATAAAAACCGGGCAACAATTTCAGGTCGTAGAAAAGAATAAACAGAGCTGATGTTCACATCAATACCCCTGTCAGTTGTTTTTTGCTGTTGCTTATATTCTGTCCTTCCATAGCTGAGACCAAACGAAATATCAAAATTATAATCATCGGCTGTTTGCAATTGTGCATTGAGCATAACACCTGTTGCAAACCCATGATACGGAGAGATGGGAACAGGGTTACTGGAAGTGCTTCTGTTTAGTAGAATAAACCCTTTGGTAAAAAAATAATTGTACCCTGCTGTTACTTCAAATGAAAAGGGTTTTCTGTCATTGAATTTCGGGTAGCCGGTCTGAGACAATAAACGGTTTGTGCAGAGTACAAACAAAAGAAGAGACAGATATTTTTTCATAGATGCAAATAAGAATGTCAGTCAGGTTTTAAATAATACAGTTACAATAATCGCTCAAAAAAATGAAATCCCCATCATTTGTTTAGATACAAACTCGTTGACTTATCCATTCATTTCATCTCACAGGTATGTGACATACGAACAGGGGCAACTGATGTGCAAAATCCCATCTTTTGAACATATATTTCCTTTGATTTTCAACCACTCATTACTCATCATTCATCCCTTATTCCCCATTCTTTTCTTGCATTTATCAATCATTTTATAATATTGTGCTGCCGATGTCCTCACAAAAACCGGCTTGGTTAAACATTTTATGGCTAAGAATTTACTCATAGTAGAGAGTCCTGCAAAAGCAAAAACCATCGAAAAAATACTTGGAAAAGATTTTGAAGTGAAGAGTTGCTATGGCCATATCCGTGATCTTGAAAAAGATGAAATGGGTATTGATGTGAACAATGAATTTGAACCCCGTTACATTGTTCCTGATGAAAAAGAAAAGGTGGTGAAAGAATTAAAATCACTGGCTAAAAAGAGCGACACTGTCTGGCTGGCAACGGATGAGGACCGTGAAGGTGAAGCTATCAGTTGGCATTTGTGTGAGGTGTTGGGTCTCGATCCTGCTACTACCAAACGCATTGTTTTTCATGAAATCACAAAGCCAGCAATTCTAAAAGCTGTTGATAATCCCCGCACTGTAAATATGAACCTGGTGAATGCACAACAAGCCAGGAGAATCCTTGATCGTATTGTGGGTTTTGAATTGAGCCCCGTACTCTGGCGCAAGATGAGCATGCGCAACAACTTAAGCGCAGGCCGTGTACAAAGTGTGGCCGTACGTTTAATTGCAGAAAGAGAACGGGAGATCAATGCATTTACTGCGGTTTCTTCTTTTAAAGTAGAAGCCTTGTTTACCGCCAAAGATGTGAGCGACAGAAATGTAACCTTCAAAGCCGAAGGAAAAAAACAGAACAGTGCCGATGATGCAGAAAAATTTCTCAACAGTTGCAAAGGTGCTTCGTATAAAGTAAAAGAAGTACAGGTTCGTCCGGGAAAAAAATCACCCGCTCCTCCTTTTACTACTTCAACTTTACAACAGGAAGCAAGCAGAAAACTGGGTTACTCCGTTGGCCGTACGATGCAGCTTGCACAAAAGTTATACGAAAGTGGAAAGATCACTTATATGCGTACCGATAGTGTGAGTTTGAGTGATACGGCATTAGGCGATTTAACACGTACAATAAAAGGAATGTATGGCGATCGCTATCACCAGTTCCGTAAGTTCAAGAATAAAAATGAAAGTGCACAGGAAGCGCATGAAGCCATCCGCCCGACTTATATGGAAAATACAACCGTTGATGATTTCGATCTCAAGCGTTTGTATGAATTGATCTGGAAACGTACCATGGCCAGCCAGATGGCAGATGCAGAACTGGAACGCACTACAGCAACGATTTCTATCTCCACCAATAACGAAGAATTAAAAGCCGAAGGTGAAGTATTAAAATTTGATGGCTTTTTAAAAGTGTATCGTGAAGATAAAGATGATGATGATATCAATGAAGACGATGCAGCTTCAGGACAGGAAGGCATGTTGCCGCCATTAGTTGCCGGTCAGCAATTGCCATTGAAAGAAATGAATGCAGTAGAACGCTTCAGCAGAGCTGCACCAAGATATACCGAAGCATCGTTGGTAAAAAAATTAGAAGAGTTGGGTATCGGTCGTCCATCTACCTACGCTCCTACCATATCAACCATTTTAAAAAGAGGTTATGTAGAAAAGAGAGATAAAGAAGGTGTACGCAGAGATTTCCGCATACTTCAATTAAAAAATGATCAGGTAACTAAGGGTATGGAGCAGGAAAACACGGGTGCAGAAAAATCAAAACTGTTTCCGAGTGATCTTGGTTTGGTCGTTACCGATTTTTTGAAACAGTATTTTGAAAAGATCATGGACTATGGTTTCACTGCTTATATTGAAGGTGAGTTTGATGAAGTGGCCGAAGGTAAACTCAAGTGGAACAAAATGCTCCATGAGTTTTATGCGCCATTTAAAAAAGATGTAGAAAACACCATTGAAAATGCAGAACGTATTAAAGGCGAACGTGAACTGGGTGTGGATGAAGCAAGTGGTAAAAAAATTGTTGCAAGAATGGGTCGCTATGGACCAATGATCCAGATTGGTGATGTGAACGATGAAGAGAAACCACGTTTTGCAGCATTAAGGAAAGATCAAAGCATTGAAACTATTACCCTTGAAGATGCAGAAAAATTATTTCAGTTACCAAGAACATTGGGTAATCATGAAGACCAGGAAGTAAGTGTGAATGTAGGAAGGTTTGGACCATACGTAAAACTGGGCGAACAATTCATTTCTATACCAAAGGGTGAAGATCCATTGGAAGTTTCGTTTGACCGTGCCGTTGAACTGATTAAGGAAAAACAAACTGCGGATGCGCCTGTTGCGTTCTTTGAAGAAAAACCGGTGACGAAAGGGAAAGGACGTTTTGGACCTTTTATTAAGTGGGATGGTTTGTACATCAATGTTCCGAAGCGTTATGATTTTGATAACCTCTCTGCATCAGAGATTAATGAACTGATTGAAGCGAAAGTAGCGAAGGAAGCCAATCGTTTTATTGTTCGCTGGCCCGATGAAAATATTGCTGTAGAGAATGGCCGTTGGGGTCCTTTTATCCGCTTTGGTAAAAAGATGCTGAAGATTGATAAGAAAGCAGATGGTGAAAAATATACAACCGATGAAGTAGCCATGATGCCTGTTGAAGAAATAAAGAAAATGATTGCAGCACAAATGCCCGGGGCATTTGATAAGAAAACAAAAGCAGCGGCAAAAAAACCTGCCCGACAGTCAGGCGGGACTGCAACCAAAAAGAAAGCAGCGCCGAAGAAGGCAGCAAAGAAGAAATAAAAAATGATTGAACTACGTTACAACCCTCAATTGCAAGACTTTATTGAGTTTAACCTGTTTCATTCATGGAATTCTCCTGAAAAGAAAAAAGACCGTTTTTCTTTTATTCTAAAACATCTTTTATGGAGTTTAATCCCAGTAATAATATATTGTTTTTTCATTTTTACACCAGTAAAAGATGATGTTTCAATTCCTCTATTCATAGGGTTTATGATTAGCGGGATTTATATGTTATACATGCTGCTTACCGTTAAAACTTCAATCAGATCAAATGCTTTAAAATTCTATTCCAATCCCGAAAACAGAAGCTTTTTTGAAGAAACGTTTTTGATCATTTCCGATACAGTGATCATAAGTAAACAGACATCACGCACGGCTGAGTATCAATTGGCTTCAATACTTAAGATATCAGAAAACAAGGGTACATACTATTTTTATACGAATTCAATGCAGGCAGTCATTGTCCCGAAGCGTGCATTTGACAGCAAGGAAAAACTTGAAAAATTCTTATTGTTAATTAAGTAGTAATAATAAGAAAGGCCGGTATCAAACCGGCCATTTTCTTTATTTCAAATCAGCTAATGCTTTCTTGATTCGTTTATACGCTTCTTCAATTTTTTCCAAACTGTTGGCGAATGATAAACGGATACAATCGGGTGTGCCAAATGCACGGCCTGTAACGGTTGACACATGGGCCGTGTTCAGCAAATACATACAAAGATCATCTGCATTTGCAATCACTTCTGTTCCGTTTGCTTTGCCGAAGTAAGCACTCACCTGTGGAAATACATAAAATGCTCCATCGGGTTCTGCATAGCTCCAACCTGGAATTTCAGCAATCAATTCTTTTACACGTTGTTTACGGCGTTCAAACTCATGCTTCATGTCAAGGGTCGGTTTCAGATCGGTGGTTAACGCAACAATCGCTGCACGCTGCGTTACAGCATTGGCACCACTGGTAAACTGTCCCTGTATTTTTTCGCATGCTTTGGCAACAGTTGTATTGGCAGCAATATATCCTAAGCGATAACCCGTCATGGCAAACCCTTTACTCAAACCGTTTACAATAATCACCTGTTCTTTTATTTCATCAAACTGTGCAATGCTTTCATGCTTGCCAACAAAATTGATGTACTCATATATTTCATCAGATATAATACTGATCTGCGGATGTTTTGCAAACACTCCTGCAAGGTTTTTTAATTCTACCTTACCATAAACTGATCCTGATGGATTGCATGGCGATGAAAATAAAAACACTTTTGTTTTTTCTGTAATGGCATGCTCTAATTCAGCAGCCGTGATCTTGTAGTTGTTCTCCATCTTAGTAGTGAGAATCACAGGAACACCACCGGCAATTTTTACCAACTCAGAATAGGTTACCCAAAACGGCGCAGGAATAATGACTTCATCACCTACATCTACCAACGCCAGCATTATATTTGCAAGACTTTGCTTGGCACCGGTTGATACAACAATGTTCTCCGGTTTATAATCAAGATTATTATCACGTTTCAGTTTTGTACAAACCGCTTCACGCAAATCAAGATAACCTGCAACAGGTGTATAATGACTGTAGTTATCGTCAATGGCTTTTTTTGCAGCCTCTTTAATATGTTGCGGTGTATCAAAATCCGGTTCACCCAAACTCAGATCAATTACATCAACACCCTTTGCTCTTAACTCACGACCGAGCTTGGCCATTTTTAATGTTTCTGGCTCATTAAACCTGTCTAACAGAGAAGATAATTGCATGTGTACGTTTGTATTTTTATAGTTGGTCTTTGAATTGATTGGTCATTCTTCAATAAATCATTCAATTGCTTTCTTGTTTTTTAACAGGGCGCAAAATAATGCAAGTGAAACTATTGGCTGTTAGTTGTGTTGAATGATGGACAATGACAACGAATCACTGCCTGCTCTTCTACTATAGCCTTTCAACAATAAAGTATAGACACCGCCTTTTTTAAAATTATACTGGTATTGATTAAGTAAACTGCTGTCCGATTTTTTTTTGAACTTGATGGTAACGGTACTGTCTGCATAAAAATTCTGAAACCCACTTCCGCCCAAAACATATGCCTGTGCATAATTTCCAAAGTAAGGGTAATTGATGAGGGGTGAATCCTGCAGGATATTCGAAGGTCTGGTTGTAGCCAGCTCAACAGTGTCTGTATTGGGACTTAAATGAACAAAGCGGATTTTAGAGCGCTTGCCTAATCCTGTTGTATCAAGATTATCTGTAAGAAAAAAATACTTCAATCCTGTTGTTGTAAGTGTATCAGCAATAAATAATGAAAGCGATAAACCCTGGTTAGCAAATAACCAGTTAACAATTTCATTCCCGGCTTTTTTAATTTTATAGTTATTAAATCCACTGTCAATTGTAATATAACTCAGCGAAGGATTGATGCCATTGAGATAAGTAAATGAACCGACCGGTTTTAAGTTTTGCTGCAGTTCAACTGCACCTGCATTGGGTGAAGCATTGAGCACCAACAGTTGTGCAGTTGTACTCCGCACAACATCTTTCTTTTTACATGCTGCAAACAGGAATGCTAAAACAGGTATGCCATACCTCAATACATTCGATAAATAGAAAAGCTTAGGATAAGGTATGGCATACCTTATAGAAGAAAAATTATTGATCATACTTCACTTTAAACGTTGAAAGATCCGGTTGATGTTTGCGTTCACGTTGTACTTCGTGTTGATAAATGGTTTGTCCCAGTTGCTCCAGAAAAGGCAAGCCAATCTTTTCATAATCATATTTATCATCGTTCAAAATACCATCCTCATTACAGTAAACAGTTGCACTGAGCATGAACTCAATATTTTTTTCAAAATCAACGATATAGGCCACATCAGTTAAAAAACCATAGGCCCATCCTACCTTATTAAACAAACGAAGTGTTTTTGGAATTTGTTTTTCTTTTTGTGTGCCGTACATGAAAAACTTTACATAGCTGTCGTACTGTTCCTTTACATCATATGCCGGATAAGTTGTTTCACGGGGCAGCTGACTCATACATTGATACAGGAAACGATAATCGTTCTCACCAAAATCAAACCGTTGAGAAGCAGGTACCGACTCAGGAAACAAGACCGTCCTGAGCATTTGGTGCAAATCGGTGAGATGTATTCTGTTTTTCTGGCTGAAGTTCATGGGCGTTTGCATCAGCACATCTCCCTGCATATAACCCTTGCCCACAAAATCGGATCGTTGCTGATAAACATAACTGCTGTTCACATTGGGCTGACTGTAGATCACTTTATTTCCCGAATCCCGAAAACTGACCGGGTTGGTATTACGCTGCTGATCATCGGGCATGCTTACTCCGAGACGGTGAAGAATCTGCACATCACCATAACCCTTTTTGTGCAGTTCACGGTTGATGTATTCCTGCCCCAGGAATTCGTAAAGCCGGTTATTGGCATCGTTGTCGCTTACTACAAACAATTTTTTTACATACTGCTCAACTGTTGGCCGTCCGTCTTTACTGGTAGGATCGTTGTACACCAGTGTTTGGCCGGTATAGCTTTTTTCAGTAATCATGGTGCTGCCTCTTGAAAGACCAAGCCGGTGCATTTTTTCAAGTGCCAGAAAGGCAACGGGCATTTTTGCAGTGGAGGCGGGATAGAAATAAAGCCCCTTATTTACATTAAAATAGTAATCGGTGAAATGTGGACGGTTCCGCTTGTCTCTGTCAATACGGGTGTATATAATCTGCACCCGCAAGGAATCTCTGTTTTTCAACACATGATCAAACGCCTGTGGATTTTCAGCCAGGAGGCGTTCCAGTAAATGTTCGTTTGAAACCACCGGTTTGGGAGTTTTACAGGCATGAAACAGTGTAAAAAGAAGCAGGCCAAAACAAAAAAGCTGTACAGTCTTGAACATGGTCAAAAATAAGATATAAACACTAACTGCAGACAGGCTGCTGCCGTTGAAAACAGTCGTTTGGCTGCTGTTCGCTTTCAGAGGGATTCCCCTATCTTTGCCGTCCTTAAAAAAGAACCCAAATTAATATTCTATTATGGCACTGAAAGGTTTGGTTAGGTTTTTTGCGATCATGCTGATTGTGATTTCCGTTTGGCAATTGAGTTATACATGGATTGTAAACAGTTTTGAAAGCAAGCAAAAAGCCAGAGCTGAGAAATTTGTAAAAAATAATTTCGGCAACGCTTCTAAAGAAACCAGAGACTCTGCGTTTAAATCTACTTACCGTCGTTATGTTGATAGTTTGAAAGAAAAAGAGATCATCAACGTTCCGGTTTTATTTCCCAAGTTAACGTATCAAAAAGCAATTGAGCAGGAACTGAACCTTGGTCTGGATCTGCAAGGTGGAATGAACGTAACACTGGAAGTTGGTTTGGATGGATTGATCCGCTCAATGAGTAACAATCCAAAAGATGCCACACTCAACAAAGCACTGGAATCGGCTATTCAAAAGAAAGCAAACAGCGATGCAGATTTTGTTACCTTGTTTGCACAATCTTATAATGAAATTTCAGGCAATGGAAAAATGGCTGCACTGTTTGCAGGTGGCAAAAACAAAAGCATTAAGATTGATGCAGGTAATGCAACAGTCATTGAAGCCATTCGTGTAGAAGCGGTAGATGCCATTAAAAGAACCTACGATCGTTTAACAGCGAGAATAGATCAGTTTGGTGTAGCACAACCGAATATCAGTTTCGATCAGAACAAAGGAATCATTACTGTTGAATTAGCCGGTGTTGATGATCCGGAGCGTGTACGTAAATTCTTACAGGCTACTGCCAATCTGGAATTCTGGGAAACCTACAGCAATGCTGATCCTGTGGTAACACAGAGCCTGCAGCAAATCAACGAAAAAGTAAAAGGATACCTGAGTGGTGTTATAGATACTTCAAAAGTTGATTCAAACGGGATAGCTAAAAAAGATACCAGCAAACCTGTTACTGCAGGAGATCAACCCGTTACTACTTTGCTTCAACAAACAGTTGACGGGCCTCCACAAGGATACAGCACTGCAACCATTGGTTTAATTCGTGTTTCTGATACAGCAACTTTCTCCAGATATATCAACCTCGATGTGGTTAAATCTTCCATCCCTACTACCATGCGTTTTCTCTATGGTGCAAAACCATCGGGCAAAAATAAAAGAGGCGAAAGCTTACTGGAAGTGTATGTGATTAAAACCGTAGCAGGTTCTGATGCGCCGAAGTTAACCGGTGAATTTATAACTGATGCACGTCAAAACTTCAACCAGCGGAACAATGAAATTCTGGTTGAAATGGAAATGAATACAAAAGGTGCAGGCATCTGGGAAAAAATGACCGGTGATGCTTACACCAATAAATATGCGATTGCAATAGCATTAGATAACTATGTATACTCAGCTCCCGGTGTTACTACCGGTGCTATTTCCGGCGGCAATTCACAGATCAGCGGAAACTTTACCATTCAGGAAGCACAGGATCTGGCCAGCATTTTAAGAACAGGTAAACTCCCCGCTCCTGCTAAAATTGTGCAGGAACAGGTTGTTGGTCCAACACTTGGTGCAGAGGCGATTAAAGGTGGAACCATGTCGTTCTTAATTTCATTCATTGTCATTTTTGTTCTCATGCTGGTATATTACAATACTGGTGGTTGGGTTGCAAACATTGCATTGATCCTGAACTTACTCTTTACCATTGGTGTGTTGAGTGCTTTCAAAGCAACCTTAACTGCAGCCGGTATTGCCGGTTTAGTATTAACCATTGGTATGGCTGTAGATACCAACGTAATTATTTTTGAGCGTATTAAAGAAGAACTCACAAAAGGCAAGAGTTATCAATTGGCGATTGAAGAAGGTTACCGCCGTTCGCTTGCTCCTGTACTGGATGCACACGTAACAACCTTATTAACTGCCATCATCCTTTTATATTTTGGTTTAGGACCGGTAAAAGGTTTTGCTACCACACAGATCATTGGTATTTTATTGAGTTTGTTCTGCGGTATTCTTGTTTCAAGATTAATTACTGATTTCTGGACAAACAAAAAACGTCACTTCGAATATTTCACAGGTATCTCCCGCCGCATCTTTAAACATGCTGCTTACAAATTCATTGAGTACCGCAAGGTGGCTTATGGTATTTCTCTGGTTGTATTACTGGGCGGTATTGCAGCTGTGATCAATGGTTTTGATTATGGTGTTGAATTCCGTGGCGGTCGCAGTTATACCGTGAAGTTTGATCAGGAAATGAAAAACGAAGAAGTTGCCAATGAATTGAATAAGGTGTTTGGCAAATTCCCGATCATTAAAACAGTTGGTACTGCCAGCCAGTTAAATATTACAACTGATTACTTGATTGAACAACCGGGTTTACAGGTTGATTCAGTAGTGAAATTTAAATTGTATGAAGGATTAACCAAATTCCTGCCTGCAGGCACTACTTACGAGCAGTTTGATAAAGTATATAAGAAGGGATCACAAACAGTACAGCCAACTATCTCAGACGATTTAAAACGTGGTGCATTGTATGCGTTGATCATTGGATTGCTTGCTATTACATTGTACATCTTTATCCGTTTCCGTGACTGGAGATATTCAGTTGGAACAATTGTAGCATTAATGCACGACGTATTGGTAACATTGATCGTGTTCTCGTTCTTAAAGAACATTGTACCCTTCCCGCTTGAAATTGATCAGCACTTTATTGCGGCCATCTTAACGGTGATTGGTTTCTCTATGAACGATACAGTAATTGTATTTGACCGTGTGCGTGAATACAGCCGTAAAATGTTTGGTCAGGATAAAGGAACCATTCTGAACAAAGCCATCAATGATACTTTGGCACGTACCATCATGACCTCGTTAACGGTGTTTTTAACCCTGCTCATCCTCTTCATCTTTGGCGGTGAGGTTACCAGAGGTTTTGCCTTTGCGATGTTGATTGGTGTAATAACCGGTACCTACTCTTCTATCTTTGTGGCTGCTCCTATCCTGATTGATTTTGCAAAAGACAAACCATTGGGTGAGCCTGAAAAAGATAAGACCTTAGCGAAAGCAAGACATACCATCAGTTAATTTTAATTGCTTGTTATAAAAAGTAAACCCTGACGTTTCTGTCAGGGTTTTTTATTGATGTAAAAAGCTGTTAAGAATGGCTCTACGAATTTAAATTTTACAATAACGCAGTTGTTGTTATACTGACTACTATATTCATAACCACGGCTTTTAAGCCGTGGTATATCAATGATGTAAATGGCTTTAGTCATGATCAGGATTCAAGGCTAAAGCCATTTCATCTTTTTCTCTACGTCCCCAACTTGAAAGTTGGGGTTATTAAAAAACAGCTTAATCTCTTTTGAAAACCAGGAGATAGAATAATTAATGGAGAAAAACCTGTTTTATTACATTAAAGAAAACAGATTCCAGTATGCAAGCAGCAAAGAAAAAATAAACAACACCCAGCTGATGATTGTTAAAAATTTTGCTTTGATGCATCTGTAAAATAAAAAAGCTGCTATTGCCAATAAAGAAATCCTAAAAAAACCCAATACCAACCTCTGTCGTAAAAAAGTTGGGAGCAATGCATAATATTTCGCTTTTGCCTGTTCAAAAGAAATCGTTTCGTCTCCCGCAACAATAATCCAGAGAGTCATAAAATACGCTGCTATTGAAAGAAGTAGTAGCCCTGTCAGAAAAAATAAAATGCGGTTTGCCTTCATAATTGTGTAAGATAAAAAAAACTGACAGAAATGTCAGGTTTACTATTTTGTAGAGTTGGGGCTTATTTATATCCTTTCCACTTTCGGTTGGTTTTATCAAACACCCAGTAAATTTCATTGCAGTAAGAAAAATTGAAAAACGTTTCGGGTACAAAATCCAGAGGCAACTGAACAATTTGGCTCATATAGCCCGTCTTCATATTATACAGCTCCACTTGTTTTTTGGAGACATTTAATAATCCGATCTCAGCACCTTTTATACCTGTATAAACCAATGACCGGACATTGTAATTTTTTTCAAAATCAGCACTGGTTGTCATCACGCCATCATTTGAATGCATAGAACCAATATGAAGCTGAATCGTTTTCTTTTTCTCTGTTCCGTTTGTGTTATAACAGGCGATATTCAATCCATCGAGAAATAAAATTTCCTCATCTTCAGTATTCAATACACCGCCACTGTTTTTATCGGGTTGATATAATCCTTCTTTAAAGATGTCAATTTTTTCAGGCAGTCCTTTTTTATTCAAATCATAATGAAACCATCCGGATTCATCATAACCATTTCCGCTGATTTGTTTAGTTTTTGGATTGTACCACAAACCACGCACATCAATTAAGGTTTCCTGTGTTTCTTCTGAAACTATGTCGCCGTCTTTATTGAAAATTACCAGCGGAAACAATTTGTTACCGGCTTGAGCAGCATAATATAATTTTTCTTTGGGGTGATAAATCACGGCAGCACCATTCGCACCACCGGCGGGAATTTTCATCTCCATCACTTTTTCTGCAGCAATGATTTTTAACTCTTTGCTTCCACCCGATTGATTGTTTTTTGTATTCTTCTCATCTCTTGTATCTCCACTGATAATGGCAGATACAGCAGCAGGTTTTTTCTTTTGTGCAAAATTGCTCTTACAGATGCAGCATGTAAACAGCAGAAACAAAGGAAGTATCTTTTTCATATAACAAATTTGAATGCATGTTACAACTAATTAAAGGTCGTGTCAATACCGTGCTGTGGGTACATGAAAAAACCCCGGTTGTCCGGGGTTCTCATAAATCTGTTGATCGTGTAATAGAGTTAAACGGCAAAGCTTGTTCCGCAACCGCATGTTTTGCTGGCATTGGGATTGCTGAATGTGAAGCCACGGTTGTTGAGCCCATTGTCCCAGTCAATTTGCATCCCCATCAAATACATCCCCTGTCCTTTATCCATGATGCATTGAATACCGTCTATTTCAAACAGCTCATCATTTACGCCCTGTTCATCAAAATCGAGTACATACGTTAAACCTGAACAACCGCCTCCTTTTGCACCTACACGCAAAAACTTTCCCTGTGGTTGTTGTGTATACAGGCGTTTAATTTCTGTAACGGCACCTGTTGTAAAACTCACCGGTGTAATATTCAATGTTTCCATTCTTTCAATGTTTAAATGCAAATTTACAAACAATTCTTCTTTTGAAGGAGCTTCGTTTGTGGTTCAGGTATTCAAAGGCAAACGCTTACATTTGCTTCTATTAAAAATCAGTATGGACCCCATTTACATTTATATTTTTTCAGGAGGAGCTGTTGCTTTTATTGCCCTGGCAATTTATCTGCGTATAAAAGGAAAAAAGGAATTGCTGCAGGAGCAGGCAGAACAAAAACTGCAGGAACAACAGGTTCAGCAAACTGCTGCAAGAACAACTAAAACTGCAAACCCAGAAATGCTCCGTTTACAGCTACAGGCTTATGAACGCCTGAGTATTTTATGTGAGCGCATGAGCCTTACCAATTTGCTCGGCAAATTCAGCATCAATGAACTGTCGGCTTCGCAATTACAATCAGCCATGATTCAAAGCATCAAAACAGAGTTTGAGTACAATGTTAGTCAGCAGTTATATGTTTCTGATGCTGCATGGGATGGCATCAAAAATTTAAAAGACCAGCAGATTTTTATCATCAATCAACTTTCTGCCATGTTACCTCCTGCTGCAAACGGAATGAATTTGAGCAAAAAAATTATTGAATTGATTTCACAGGAAGAACATGTATCACTGCAACCCATTGTTGCCACACTCATCAACAATGAAGCGAAACAACTGATGCGATAATTTTACCAACTGAACGATGCTTGTATATGGAAGAAACAAAACGCCATACCGATTCCGGAATTGAAGTAAAAAAAATCTACACTGCTGCTGATGTATCTGCAGAACATGCATTGGAGCAGCCGGCTGTATTTCCGTTTACACGTGGTGTGCAGCCCGATATGTACAGAGGCAAGTTATGGACAATGCGGCAGTATGCAGGATTCTCTACTGCTGAAGAAAGTAACAAGCGATACCATTATTTATTAAGTCAGGGAGTGATGGGCTTGAGTGTTGCGTTTGATTTACCCACACAGATTGGTTACGATAGTGATCATATGCTCAGTGAAGGTGAAGTAGGAAAAGTAGGTGTTGCTATTGACAGTATTGAAGATGTACAAACACTGTTTAATGGCATTAAGCTGCAGGATGTTTCCACTTCCATGACCATCAATGCAACGGGTTTTATCCTCCTCTCCTTTTATGTAGCTTTAGCCAAACAGCAGGGAGCAGATTTAAAAAAAATAACCGGCACCATTCAGAATGATATTCTAAAAGAGTACGCTGCAAGAGGCACATACATTTATCCACCAAAACAAAGCATGCGCATCATCACCGATATTTTTGAATGGTGCAGTCATGATTTACCAAAGTGGAATACCATTTCCATCAGTGGTTATCATATTCGTGAAGCGGGCAGTACTGCCGTGCAGGAAATTGCGTTTACCCTTGCAAATGGAAAAGCTTATGTAAAAGCAGCATTGGAAAAAGGGTTGGATATAGATGTCTTCGGGAAACGTCTCTCCTTCTTTTTTAATGCACATAATAATTTGTTTGAAGAAGCGGCCAAATTCCGTGCAGCCAGAAGAATGTGGGCAAAGATGATGAAGGAACTGGGTGCAACTGATGAAAAAGCCATGATGCTCCGCTTTCATACACAAACCGGAGGAAGTACTTTAACGGCTCAACAGCCTCTCAATAACATATCCAGAGTTACGGTTCAAACACTCGCTGCTGTGATGGGTGGAACACAATCGCTCCATACCAATGGATACGACGAAGCGTTGAGTCTGCCAACAGAAGAAGCTGCACGTATAGCACTCCGCACCCAGCAAATAGTAGCGTTTGAAAGTGGTGTTCCTGATACGGTTGATCCGCTTGCAGGGAGTTATTATGTGGAATCGCTCACGGATGAAATAGAAGAAAAAGCTTGGGAATTGATTGCCAAAATAGACCTGATGGGCGGAAGTGTTAGTGCGATTGAACAGGGTTTTATTCAAGATGAAATTGCACGTAGTGCTTATGAATATCAGCGGAATATTGAAAATGGTTCAAAAATAATTGTGGGAGTAAATAAATTTCAGTCGGCCTTGGAAACCTCTCCTCCCGGGTTTAGAATTGATGACAGTATCCGTGCTGTACAAACAGAAAAACTCAACCGTTTAAAAAACAACCGTGATCCGGGCAAGGTTGATCAATGTCTGCAAATGATTAATGACAAAGCCTCCTCCGGTGAGAACCTGATGCCTGCTGTTATTGAAGCTGTGGAACAAAAATGCACTTTAGGTGAAATTGCAGATGAGTTAAGAGCCGTGTTCGGAGAGTACAAATAATATTAAAAGTGTATAACTTGTTACAAGTATCTGTTTAAATAGTTACACTAAAAAACACAACGTTCGTTTTCTTTTTTATCTTTCGTTCACATCAACAACCAAACTTTACCAACATTTCTGTATGAGACAATTTTTCGTGTATGCATTTTCTGCATTGTTCTTTTTTTCCTGCAATACATCATCAAACAATAAAACAGAAGAAAATGACGCCTATGATAACCCGATGGCCCGACAGTTACTTGAAGAGGAGAAAATGAAAGACCCCGCTCTTGGTTTTGTTCCGTACGAACGCCTTTACAATGCCATTACTTATACCGAAGCCGCAAAACAATCACTTGCGCCCAATGCTTCACTTCCATGGGAAGAACGTGGCCCCATCTACGACAGTGTAGGGCCAAGCAACGGTAACCGTCGTGGCGGAGGGGCCAGTCCAACAGGTGCATATACATCGGGACGTATGCGTGCCTTTTTACTGGATACGTTGAACGATCCTACAGGCAATACTGTTTTTACCGGCGGTGTAGCAGGCGGTGTGTGGAAGTGTACCAATTTTTTATCGGCAATCCCCAACTGGCAGCCGGTGAATGATTATTTTGATAACCTGGCTATTGCTTCAATCTGTCAGGATCCTACCAATCCTTCGGTTATTTATTTTGCAACAGGTGAAGCAACCAGCAACTCAGATGCAGTTTTTGGTAAAGGTGTATGGAAATCTATCAACGCAGGAAATACCTTCAACCTGTTGCCTGCAACTGCAAATTATATCCGCAACTTTAAAATTGAATGTGATGCAGCTGGTAATGTGTACCTGGCTTCCAGATCGGTGACAAGCCCTGTCAATCAACCCAATGGTTTAATCCGTTCTACCGACGGAGGTAACACTTGGGTAAATATTACTCCTAATAACTTAACGACAAATACTACCTGTACCGATTTTGAATTCACCGCTTCAGGAAAACTGAATGCAACATTTGGATATCTCGGTTCAATCGTAAATCATCGGTATACATCAAACCCGGCAACTGTTACACCCGGTGGCTGGTCATCAGGCAACGGCTTTAGAGTATCAAATGCTGCAGCAAGAAGAACTGAACTGGCGGTAATGGGTGAAACGCTCTACGCCGTTACAGTTAATACTTCTAACAATGCAGACAGTTGTTACCTGTCAACAGATGGTGGTGTAAACTGGGCCTTACAGAATTCAACGTTAATGCCAACCGGTTTATCAAACGGACAGGGTTGGTATAATCTTACGCTTGCCATTAACCCAACCAATCCTTCAGAAATCATGTGTGGCGGATTGGATGCATATCGTTCATCAAACGCTGGTCAAACCTGGACAAGAGCTACGTTTTGGGTTTCAACATCGCCCTATGTACATGCTGATCATCATTACATGTTTTACTGGATAAAAAATAGTGAAACAAGAATTATCATGGGCACTGATGGTGGTTTGTTTTATTCAGCAAACAATGGCGTCAGTTATGTAGATAAGAACCGTAATCTCGGTATCAAACAATTTTATTCCGTTGCCATTCATCCAACAGCCGGATCTCCTTATCTCCTTGCAGGTGCACAGGATAACGGAACTCATCAATTAAAAAATCCGGGACTGAGTTATTCCATTGAAGTAACCGGTGGTGATGGTATGTATGTACACATCAACCAGCAGAATCCGCAAATACAGTTTGGCAGTTATGTATTCAATCAATACCGCCGCACTGTAAACGGAGGGTTAACATGGAGTCCGGTAAATCTATCTTCAACAGGATTATTTGTAAACCCTTTTACGTATGATGATGCACAGAATATTATGTACAGCAGTAATGGAGGTAACGGGCAAATCAGACGTTGGGATAATGCAAACACCTCATCAACCAGTGTAACCATTCCAATTGCTGCAGCAGGTGGTTCCACTGCTTTAACTGCTTTACATGTTACTCCTAATACGGCCAACCGTGTTTATCTCGGTACCAATAACGGACGTGTATTGAGACTGGACAATGCGAATACTGTTGATGCAACTACGATTGATGCCAACACAACAACTATCACCGGATCTTCCTTTCCCAGTGGATATATCAATTGTGTAAATACGGGAACAGATGACAACAACCTTGTGGCTGTGTTTACCAATTATGGTGTAAATAATGTGTGGGTAAGTACAAATGCTGGTGCAAGCTGGATAGCTGTTGATGGCAATTTACCGGATATGCCTGTACGTTGGGCGTTGTATGATCCCGGACGTAACGATCGTTTATATATTGCAACTGAAGCAGGTGTTTATCATACCGATCTGATCAATGGAGCAAGTACCATCTGGACTCCTGAAGCAGGTTTCCCTACCGTACGGACAGATATGCTGAAGATGCGTACAAGCGACAGCACCATTGCTGCGGGTACACATGGCCGTGGTGTGTTTACTGCAAAAATTCCATCTGGTTGTACAGCCACCACCATCAGTTCGCAGCCACAGAACACAACTGTATGTGAAGGTGCTAATGCAAGCTTTACTGTTTCAGTAAACGGAACATCACCTGCTTATCAATGGCAGGTAAGTACTGATGGTGGCACTAATTTTACCAATATATCAGGTGCAACTGCTGCAACGTTGAATTTAAACGGAGTAACCATTGCCATGAATAACCGGCAATACCGTTGTGTTGTTTCGGGTGAATGTGCAGGAGCGTCTATTTCAACCCCGGCTGTTTTATCCATCAGCAATTCACTTGCTGTAACGGGTCAGCCGCAAAATAACAATGTATGTGCAGGTGCTAATGCAGCATTTAGTGTAACAGCATCCGGCGCATCTGTTACGTATCAATGGGAAGTAAGTGTAAACAACGGCGTGAGTTATGCTCCTGTTACAGGCGCAACAAATGCTGCATTGAATTTGACCGGTGTAACACTTACGATGACCAATAACCGTTACCGTTGTATTGTAAGCAGTGCATGTGCTTCATCTGTTGTTACAAATTACGGGCTGTTAACCGTGAATGAGAATGCAGCTGTTTCATCGCAACCAACCAACCAGACAGTTTGTGCAGGCGCATCAGCAACATTCTCTGTTGCAGCTACAGGTTCACCGCTCAGTTATCAATGGCAGGTGAGTACCGATAACGGTTCAAACTTTACAAATATCGGCGGACAAACTGCTGCAACCCTTACATTGAATGCAGTTACTGCGGGCATGAATAATAATCAGTACCGTTGTGTAGTAAGCAGCACCTGTCCTGCAAGCATCAATTCAAATGCAGCTTTGTTAACTGTAAATACTGCAGCATCTGTTGCTTCCAATCCTTCCAATACTGTTGTGTGCGAAGGAACTTCAGCGTCATTTAATGTAACAGCAAGCGGTACCATCAACTCATACCAGTGGCAGATAAGTACAAACGGTGGAGTAAATTTCAATGATATACCGGGAGCAACTTCATCGGTATTAAATCTGTCTGCAGTTTCTGCTGCCATGAATTCGTATCAATACCGTTGTATTGTAAACGGAGTTTGTAACACGGTTAATTCAAATGCAGCTACTTTAACGGTGAACCGTGCTCCTGCTGTCAGTGCAGGTCCGCAAAGTGTTACGGTTTGTCCCGGTAGTTCTAACATTTTCAGTGTAAATGCCACAGGTACATCCATTACCTATCAATGGCAGGTAAGTACAGATGGCGGTGCATCATTCACGAACATCAATGGTGAAACAGCTGCTTCGTTAACCATTTCAGGCATCACAACAGCACAAAACAATTATCGCTACCGTTGTATTGTAAATGGTGTGTGTGCACCTGCTGCCACCACAACAGCAGCAACATTGTCTGTGCGTAATCCGGTAGCAATATCCGGTCAACCTGTGCAGGCAACTGTTTGTATAGGCAACAATACTTCGTTCAGCATTGCTGCATCCGGCAACGGATTAACCTATCAGTGGCAGGTAAGTACAGATGGTGGAAATTCTTTCACAGCTATTACCGGTGCAACACAATCTGTTTATAATCTTAATACAGTTGCAATGGCTCTTAACAACAACCAGTACCGTTGTGTATTGAATGGTGATTGCAATACCACTACTTCAAACCCGGCATTGCTGAAAGTAAATCCATTGCCAATGGTGCAACTCAGCTCCGATCCGTTTTTGAGTTTATATCCCGGTTTAACAACCACATTGAAGGCAACTGTAACTGCACCAACGCCGGTAAGTTTTGTATGGTACAGAAACAACAATGTGATTCCGGGTGCAAATGCCAATTCATTAACTGTGAATATTGATGGTTTGGGTGAATATAAAACCATGGTTACAGATGCAAACGGATGTGTAAATACATCAGCCATGTTCCGCATTGCAGACTCAATAAGTTCTAAGATGTTTGTTTATCCGAACCCCAATGCAGGATTATTTCAGGTTCGCTACTATGCAGCACCCAACAATCTGCAGGCAAAAATGATTACCATGTACGATTCAAGAGGCGCTGTTGTTTACAGAAAAAATTATACGGTTACAGGTCCTTATGATCAGTTAACGGTAAATATGACGGGCTATGGAAAAGGTTATTACTTATTGGAACTGGCAGATCAGTCCGGCAAACGGATTGCATCGGCTAAAGTAATTTTGTATTAACTGATCTCAGCTATCGTTTTTAAAACCGCCTGCAGGAACAGGCGGTTTTTTTATACATTACTGTGCTATATTTATTGCAATGAAACAACTACATTCTTTATTCATATTTGTACTGCTGTTACCCTGCCTGATCAACGCTCAACAACAGTTAAATACAGGAATTGTAAAAGCAAAAGTATTTTATCAATATCGTTCACAAGGAACACAAATGGTTGATGAGAAAGGTGAACCTTTACAGCAGGCTGCAACTAAAATACATTTTGTTGTACTGGAAGTGAAGGGAACACAGTCACCTGTTGTTGATTCGTTATTTTATTTCGGTCACTACTACCCTTGCACTGTTTCCGGCATCAGCAATCCCAAATGGAATATCGGCACAGTAAAACGAACGGGCAAAACAGCTGCATGGAAACTGCAGCCCGGAAGCAGTTTATGGATGATTGAATTTAATCCAACGCTAAAACCAATGAAATACAAACCGGCTGCACGGATAAAAGGAAAAACAGGCAGAAAGAAATTTGTAACAACCGTTTCAGCAGAAGCAGAACTTGAAACTGAACAGGCACAATAATATAATCCATGTTATACGCAACAACCGTCTCAAACAAAGAAGAACTGCAGCAGATACTTGATCTGCAACAAATGTATTTAAGCGGAGAAAATGATACCGCTACAGAAAAAGACCAGGGCTTTGTAACAGTAAAACATTCGCTGGACGTATTGCAGCAAATGCATGCACTCTCACCCAGTATTATTGTAAAAGATGGAGATGCAGTAATTGCTTATGCATTGGTGATGACCAAAGAATGCCGTCAGTTTATTCCGGTGCTGATGCCCATGTTTGAAACCTTGCAAGAAATCAAATACAAAGACCATCCTTTAGCTTCTTATTCATTTTATGTAATGGGACAGGTTTGTGTGCATGAGAATTACCGTGGAAAGGGTGTATTTGAAATGCTGTATCAACAGCACAAAAAATTACTAAGCACTCAGTATGATTTCGTAGTAACAGAAATTGCCACCAGAAACACACGGTCCATCCGTGCACATGAAAAAGTAGGATTTAAAACTGTGCATACATTTAAAGATGTTACAGATGAATGGGCCATTGTTTTATGGGACTGGACCTAAGCTGATTGCTGAACAGATATTTTCTGTACATTCATTTTTGCAGAGTTGCCCGGAGATATTACTGCAAGCGTTTATTCAACTTTACAAACAACGTGTATGAAACTGAAATTACTGACAGCCTGCATCGTTTTGTTCGCATTTCATTCAACTGCTCAGCAACCTGCTTTTATCACCGATAGCCTTGAACGCTATATTGAAAGAGGCATGAAAGAATGGAATATTCCGGGCTTGTCGATCGCCATTGTAAAAGATGGCAAAACTATTTTCATGAAAGGTTATGGCGTTAAAGAAGTGGGCAAACCGGAAAAGGTAGATGAGAATACACTGTTCATCATTGCATCTAACTCCAAATTGTTTACCGGAACTTCTTTATCTAATCTTGATTATGAAAAAAAATTGTCCTTAGAAGATAAGGTAACAAAATATATTCCCTGGTTTCGTTTATACGATTCTACTTCCACTGCATTGGCTACTGTGAGAGATATGCTTTGTCATCGGTTAGGAACAAAAACTTTCCAGGGCGATTTTACTTTCTGGAACAGTAACTTATCGAAAGACTCGATCATTTACAAAATGCGTTTCTTAAAACCATCAGGACAATTCAGACAGGACTATGGTTATTGCAATTCCGGTTTTTTAGTTGCAGGTGAAATACTGCAGAAAGTAACAGGCATCACATGGGAACAATATGTAAGTGAAAATATTCTGCAACCTGTTGGCATGACAAATACATATATGAATACGGCAGGCATGGGCAAACGTAACAATGTAGCTGCACCCTACTCTAACTCATTTGGCAAGTTGAGTAAACTGCCATACGATGAAATTGATAATCTTGGTCCGGCAACAAGTATGGTAAGCTGTGTAAGTGATTTAAGCAAATGGTTGAAGTTTCAATTAGACAGTGGTAAAGCAGATGGTAAACAAATTCTTCCATGGCAAGTGTTACAGAGAACAAGAGATGGAAATATTTTAACCGGATCAAGAAAATCGCCTTACTATCCAACACATTTCCGTGCATATGGTTTGGGTGAATACATGACCGATTATAATGGTCGCCAGGTTTATTGGCATACAGGTGGTGCTTTTGGTTTTGTTACCAATGTATGTTTTGTACCCGAAGAAAAATTAGGCATTACCATTTTAACCAACAACGATAATCAAAACTTTTTTGAAGCATTGCGTTACCAGATACTGGATGCTTATCTGGGAGTAAAGTATACTGATCGCAGTGCGTTTATGCAGCAGTTTCAGGCGCAGGATAATGCACTCAACGAATCGCTCTGGAAAAAATGGGATGATCGTGTAAATAAAAAACCGGCATTACCTGTACCGGCTGATGCTTTTGTTGGCACTTATTTCAATCATGTGTATGGCAATATGCAGATAGTAAAAGAAAACAATCAACTGAAAGTGTTGCTTAGTCATCACCCCAACATCACCGGTAAACTGGAGTACATTGATAATAAAAATTTCCTGCTCACCTGGAGCCACCCGGGATATGGAAAATTTGCAGTGCCGTTTGAACTGGATAATGGAAAGGTAAAAGCGATTGAAATAAAAGCTGCCGACTTTGTAGAATACGATGGGTATGTATTTTTGAAAAAAAATTAAACCACAGTTTTCACAGCATCATAACAACAAAAACAATTTTACAACAAATACAACATGAGAAAACTAATCACATTTTTTTTACTGATGATTGCAGGCAACATCTTGTCTGCACAGAACATGCAACAATTGATTGATGCAAAAGCGAAGGCCATTTTACCCAAAGTAATTGAATGGCGGAGAAACATTCATCAAAACCCTGAGCTGGGCAACCGTGAATTTAAAACCATGGAACTAATTGCAGCCCACTTAAAAAAATTAGGACTCGATGTAAAAACAAATGTGGCAAAAACAGGAGTCGTTGCCATCTTAAAAGGCGGCAAACCCGGACCTGTCGTGGCATTGCGTGCAGATATTGATGCATTGCCCATTAAAGAACGTACTGATGTTCCTTACAAATCAAATGTCATTGCAGAATACTTAGGTGCACAGGTTCCTGTGATGCATGCATGCGGTCATGATACACATGTTGCTATTTTAATGGGAACTGCTGAGGTGCTGGTTTCGATGCAAAAAGATATTCCCGGTACGGTTAAATTTATTTTTCAACCTGCTGAAGAAGGTTCGCCCGGCACTGAAGAAGGCGGAGCTGCCTTAATGGTAAAAGAAGGCGTAATGGAAAATCCCAAAGTAGATGCCATTTTCGGATTACATATTTCAAGTGGATTAGAAGTTGGAAAAATAAAATACAAAAGCGGTGCCTTTATGGCCAGCAGCGATTGGTTCAGCATAAAAGTAAAAGGAAAAGGCGCTCATGGTTCGGCTCCATGGCTGGGTATAGATCCTATTATGGTTTCAACACAAATCATTAATGGATTGCAAACCATTGTAAGTCGTAGTGAAGATTTAACCAAAGCTCCTGTTGTTATTACTGTAGGAAAATTTCAGGGCGGTGTAAGAGAAAATATTATTCCTGAAGAAGTAACGTTCAGCGGTACGATCCGTACACTCGATGGAGCCATGCAAAAAGATGTGTGGGAAAAAATCCGCAGAGTGGCAACCAATATTGCCGAAGCTAATGGCGCAACTGCTGAAGTAACCATTGAAACCAAAACACTGGTTACTTACAACACACCCGAACTGGTTTCCATGATGATTCCTTCTTTACAAACAGCAGCAGGAAAAGAAAATGCAACAGAAGGAATTTGGACAACAGGTGCAGAAGATTTTTCGTTCTTTGGTGAAAAAGCTCCTGCTTTCTTTTTTAATTTGGGAGGAATGCCAAAAGGCGGACAACCAACGGGTCATCATACACCTGATTTTTTTATTGACGATAGTCAGCTGGATATTGGTGTAAAAGCATTTTGTAATCTGGTATTTGATTATGGAAAGTTGAAAAAATAACTGCTCTGTCTTTTACCTTACGACATGTATAAATTTATTGGACTTTTTATTTTGATTTTCGGTTTTGTTACATCAGTTGCACAAACAACAGAGCAATTGATTGAAGCAAAAGCAAAAGCTATTTTGCCAAAGTTGATTGACTGGCGCAGGCATATCCATCAAAACCCCGAACTGAGTAACAGAGAATTTAAAACGATGGAATATGTAGCAGCTCATTTAAGAAAATTGGGACTGGAAGTAAAGACAGGTGTTGCCAAAACAGGTGTTGTTGCTTTATTAAAAGGAAGTAAACCCGGCCCTGTGGTTGCATTACGTGCAGATATGGATGCATTACCTGTATTGGAAAGAACCGATATTCCGTTTAAATCAACTGTTGTTGCAGAGTATCTCGGCAAACAAACTCCTGTAATGCATGCATGCGGCCACGATGCACACACGGCTATCCTGATGGCAACAGCCGAAGTATTAACAAGTATGAAAAAACAGTTAGCCGGTACTGTTAAGTTCATCTTTCAACCTGCAGAAGAAGGTGCTCCGGCAGGTGAAGATGGTGGTGCAGAGTTGATGGTAAAAGAAAATGTCATGGTCAATCCAAAAGTAGATGTGATTTTTGGATTACATATGGCTGCTTCACTTGAAGCAGGAAAAATCAGTTATACAAAAGGGGCTGCATTGTCCAGTGCCGATTTTTTTACACTGAAAATAAAAGGAAAAGCAGCGCATGGCTCTACCCCATGGCTTGCTGTTGATCCGGTGATTGTATCTATGCAGATCATTAATGCCTGGCAAACCATTGTAAGCCGGAATGAAGATCTTACAAAATCACCTGTTGTAATTTCTGTTGGAAAAATCAATGGAGGTGTAAGAGAAAATATTATTCCTGAAGAAGTATTGATTGGCGGAACTATACGGACACTTGACGGAGCAATTCAGAAAGATGTACATGCACGTATGCAACTCATCGTAAAAAATATTGCTGAAGCAAATGCTGCAGAAGCTGAGCTGATTATAAAAAGCAGAACACTGGTAACATATAATGATCCGCAGTTAACAGATGTCATGCTTCCTTCACTGTTTTCAGCAGCAGGCAAAGAGCAGGTAATTGCTGAGCCCTGGAAAATGAACAGCGAAGATTTTTCTTATTATGGTGAACATGCTCCTGCCCTTTTTATAGGATTGGGAGGAATGACCAAAGGAGCAGATCCAAAAAAAATTGCTGATCACCATACTCCTGATTTTTTTATTGATGACAGTCAGTTGCATATTGGTGTAAAAGCTTTTTGCTACATGGTGATGGCTTTCGGAAAATTAAAATAATATACACCGCTTTTAGAAAGCCTCCTGAAACGGAGGCTTTTTTGTGTTTGTCCCCTGAAAGTGGTATTGACAGCACTTGTCATTCTCTCTACCTTACCCTCACAAATCAACTAATTATGAGAAAGACATTTTTCAATGATCTGCTTTTTGCAGTGTTGCTGCTAGTTTTCTGTTTCACTACAAAGGACATACAGGCACAGGTAAAAATTGGAGGCGATCCAAAAAAATCCCCTGAATCTTCAGCAGTACTTGAGCTGGATGATCAGATGCGTGGTTTTTTATTACCAAGAATATCAACCGAAGCTATGTTGAAGATCAAAGAACCTGCAGATGGTTTGCTGATTTATAACAGCACAGAGAAAAAGATTTTCATTTATCATCTTGGTGAAGCTGCATGGAAACCATTGCAGCAGGCAGAAGCATCTCGTTTGCATGAAGCAGACAGTACCGGTGAATGGCATTTTGATACAGCAACAAAAAAAGTGTATCTCGTAAGAGGTTTGAGGCGGAACGACAGTATTTTTTATGACACTCTTACACGCAAGTTTGTTTTTGCTGATAAACGTGTTTCTGCAACAGGAGCTGCAGTAGATGAACAGTTTCCCGGTAAATATTATTTCAAAGGAACAGCTTCGCAATTAGTCACAGACAATGAAGTTTACAGCAACTTTCCAAGTTTGACCCTTGCAAATATTATTTATGAAATTGATAATGATCCCATTGCTGTTGCCAATCCCGGTACCGCTTTTTATAATGGAGTACGGATCCTTTCAAACATCTTACCAACTGCAACACAAAAAATCGCATCACTGCGCACTATGAATCTGCAATTGAATCATACCGGTGCAGATAGTTTACAGGCATCAACAGGTGTTGTGTTAAACAGTTTTATTGATGGTGCAGGTTATACCGGATTATTTTCCGGCTATCAAACAAATTTGTCCATCAGCAGCACTGCAAGCAATGATATTGGAACTGTATTCGGATACCGCAGCAATATTAACCGTTCGCCATTATCAACAGGAAGAATTAAAGGAAACGTATATGGTTACTTTGGATCAATCAACGGATTCTTTGATACGCTGGGCGTAAATCGAATTGACGGATCTGCATATGGTATTTTTCTGAACAATGTTAGTGGTGCTTTACCCAAACGCAATTATGCCTTTTATTCAAACAAAGGTCATAACCGCTTTGGCGATTCAGTTTTAATTACAGATCAGTTTTTCATCAGTCCACGTGCAGTATTGGATATTAATTCACCCGGTGCCATGATTATTCCAAACGGATCAACAGTTCAACGTCCTGCTGATGCTGTGCAGGCAATGCTTCGTTTCAACAATAATCTGAATGCCATGGAATATTATGATGGTACAACATGGAAAGGGATAGGAACCGATACGGCAGAGTGGAAATATGATACAACATTAAAACAAATTCAACTGGTGCGTGGTTATCAGCGGAACGACTCCATTTATTATCATACACAAAAGAATCAGTTTTTATTTACTGACCGTACAACATATACCAACAGTCTTGGCAATGATTTTAGTGTAGCCGATTTCAACGGGAAGTATACATTTAAAACAACCGCTTCCAGTGCAGACAATGCTGGATTGCCCAACCCATCGAACATATATTCGGTAATGGAAGCAGATAACAGTACAACAAGCCGGGTATTTACAGGTATTAACAATGTAACACTTGCTAATCCAAAGCGAACGCTGCCATTGGATGTTTTAACCGGATTTAATACAAACACGCTCAATACTGCCCGTGATTCTGTATTTAGTCAAACAGGTATTGGCAACAGCACCATCATCGGCTCCGGTGGTTATACTGAACAGGTAACAGGATTGAACAACAGCGTCAGTATCAGAAATACATCAACAAACAACATTGGTCAAATTGTTGGTATCAGAAATGTGATGACCAGAAACAATGCGGCAACAGGATTTATTGATGGAAACCTGTACGGATATTTTGGAACCATGGGCAACTTCAATGCAAGAGTGAACGGATCTGCTTACGGTATCTTTTTAGGAAGTGTATCAAATGCAGCAGGCCCCCGTCGGAATTTTGCTGTATATACAAACAAAGGGTTAAACAGGTTAGGTGATTCTGTGCTGGTAACAGATGGTGCAGCCATTACACCAAGGGCTGTGTTAGATGTAAATGCTACCAGTGCAATGATTGTTCCTACGGGTACAACAGCTCAACGTCCTGCTGCTGCAGTTATAGGAATGGTACGTTACAATACAGATAATGGCGGCCGGCTTGAAACATACAATGGATCAACCTGGATAGGAACTATCAATGGCGGAATTGGTATTGATCTGGTTAATTTACCTGCGAATACAGGAACCACAGTCAGTTTTGCTTTTAACGGTGCAACTGTTGGCAGCGCCATTATACTGTCTCCATCTACTCCACTGCCCGCCGGAATAATTATTGCATGGGCAAGAGTAAGTGCAGCGAATACAATTGAAGTAAGATTTGAAAACAATAATGCAGGTCCAGTAAATGCACCATCAACAGGGTTTAACGTAAAAGTGATTCAATAAAAAAATAAAAAGACACCTGTTAAAAAAGCTGTTCAGTAGTGAACAGCTTTTTTGTTATAATGTTGTGTGTTGATGAGAGAAAGAAATAAAAAATTATTTTACTAATGATTACAGCTGAAGTAAAAAATAAGAACTACTTAGCTGTATTTCGTTCTCCAAACAATAAACTTCCGATACGTACCATTGTACTCCCCTCTTCTATTGCTGTTTGATAATCACCGCTCATGCCCATTGATAAAATGGTGAATTGGTTGTGATCAATTGATACGTCCGAAAACCAGTCGAACAGTGATTTTAAATAACGAAACTCACCTCTTACTTTTTCCAGATCATCGCTGAACGATGCCATACCCATTAAACCGCAAATGCGTACATGTTTCAAATCCGGCAGACCATCTGTATTTCTGTTGTACAGATTTTTTAATTCATCAGCATCTAAACCGAATTTTGTTTCTTCCTGTGCAATATGCACCTGCAGCAGCACATCAATCACCCGGTTATTTTTAATGGCTTCCTTATTAATTTCTTTCAGCAGTTTATAACTGTCAACACCATGTATCAAGTGCACAAACGGCGCAATATATTTTACTTTGTTGCTTTGCAGATGACCAATAAAATGCCAGCGGATATCTTTTGGTAATGCAGCTTGTTTATCAACCAGCTCTTGCACATAGTTCTCACCAAAATCACGTTGGCCCAGTTCGTATAAAGCAAGAATATCTTCTGCAGGCTTGGTTTTGCTCACTGCTACCAAAGAAACCTGTTTTGCATCTAATTCCTGTTTGATTGACTGATATGCTGATATATTAACTGACATAGTATTTAAAGCCCCTTTCTCCTTCTCTTTCCCCAAAGGAGAAAGAGCGGCGCTTCATTTCTATAATAAACAATTTGTTCTTCCATTTCATCACTTAATATTTAATCACCAAGTCACAGACTCTCTAAATTTTATTAAGCATATGAAAAAAGCAAGGGCTGAGCCAAGCTATCCTCCCCCTTCGGGGGAGCTAGAGGGGGCCTTATTTCAAAATACTTCTGCTAATCACAATCCGTTGCACTTCACTAGTTCCTTCATAAATCTGCGTAATTTTTGCATCACGCATCAAACGCTCCACATGAAACTCTTTTACAAAACCATAACCACCGTGCACCTGAACTGCTTCAGTAGCTGTCCACATGGCCGTTTCGCTTGCAAATACTTTTGCCATGGATGAACTGAGTGTATAATCAACTCCATTGTCTTTATCCCATGCTGCACGTAAACAAAGTAAACGGGATGCTTCAATTTTAGTAGCCATATCTGCCAGTTTAAACTGAATAGCCTGGTGATGCATGATTTCTTTTCCAAATGCTTTCCGCTGTTTCGAATAGGCTAACGCCAACTCATAAGCGCCGCTTGCAATACCGAGCGCCTGTGCAGCAATACCAATACGTCCGCCGGCCAGTGTTTTCATGGCGAACTTAAATCCAAAGCCATCTTCACCAATCCTGTTTTCTTTTGGCACTTTAACATCCTGGAACGAAATACTGTGGGTATCACTTCCACGAATACCCAGTTTATTTTCTTTTGCACCAACTGTTACGCCGGGCCAGTTTTTTTCAACTATAAAAGCATTGATGCCTTTGCTGCCTTTTGCTTTATCTGTTTGTGCAATCACGAGATATACAGATGCAGTGTTACCGTTTGTAATCCAGTTTTTGATGCCGTTGATGACATAATGATCACCATTATCTTCTGCAGTTGTTTGTTGTGAAGTGGCATCGCTGCCTGCTTCGGGCTCACTTAATAAAAACGCACCAATATATAGTTCACCATCTTTTTTTCCTTGTGCAAGCGGAGAAAGGTATTTTACTTTTTGTTCTTCATTTCCATATTCCTGTAAGCCATAACAAACCAAACTGTTGTTTACACTCATACAAACGCTTACACTGGCATCAATTTTACTGATCTCTTCCATTGCCAGCACATAGCTGACAGTATCCATCCCTGAGCCACCATATTCAGGTTTCACCATCATACCCATAAAACCCAGATCGGCGAGTTTGCTGATCTGTTCTTTAGGAAACTTCTGCAATTCATCCCTCTCAATAACGCCTGGTAAACATTCTGTTTTGGCAAAATCCCTGGCAGCTTTCTGAATCATGAGCTGTTCTTCTGTAAATTGAAAATGCATAAAACGAGTAAAATTTGGGCAAAGATAAGGGAGGAAGAAGCTAGCTTTTCAAAATAAACTTACAATTGTTAATACCGTTTACACGGTATTGAATTGTTGTAGAATCCTCACTAACTTAGTCACAAAATAACCCAAGATGAAGGTCTTTTGCTTATCCATTCTCTTTGTAACCTGCTTTATTTCTTATTCATCTGCACAGACCTGCCTCAGCGGTAACTGCAGCTCCGGTTTTGGAAAATTTCAGTATGCGAATGGTGATGTGTATGAAGGTGAATTTTATGATGATAAACGTGAAGGCTTTGGCATTTACAAATGGAAAACAGGTGAAAAATATTTGGGCGAAAGTATTGCTGATGTGTTTACAGGATTTGGCAGAATGGAATATAGTGATGGTACAATCTATGTTGGCCAGTTCAAAGATGGTGACTTTGATGGTGAAGGTGAAAAAACCTATGCCGACGGAACAAAAAAGACAGGCATCTTCGGCAAAGGAAAATTTCTGGGAAAGATTTCTTATTACAGCAAACCCGTTGGTACCACCGGCTGCCTCAATGGTGATTGTGAGGCGGGTTACGGGATGAAATATTACAGCGGTAACGATCGCTATTTTGGATATTTTAAAAATGGCAAACGGGATGGATACGGAGCCTACTATTGGGATGATGGCACACACTGGTCAGGAGAGTTTGTACAAAATCTGTTAACCGGTTATGGTACTTATTTTTTTATTACCGGTGAAAAATATGTGGGGTTCTTTATAGACAGTAAGCGGAATGGATGGGGAATAAATTATGATCCTACTACCGGAGTGAAAAAGATCGGCTTCTGGGAAAACAACAATCTGAGCACACCAAAAAGTTCTTTAATAAAAGAAGGAACAACAGGATGCATAAGTGGTGATTGTAAAAACGGTTATGGTAAATATGTTTACAATAACGGTTACTATGAAGGAAATTTTAAAAATGGTTTCAGAAACGGACAGGGTTCATACTTTTTTGATATCGGAGATTATTACATTGGAAATTTCAGAGACAACAAATTCAACGGAAAAGGAACTTACTACTATACCAACGGAGAGCGTTATGCAGGTGAATGGAAAGACCAGCGCCTCCATGGCAAAGGTGAGTTAGTGCAGTTTGATGGTGAATTAAAACTGGGTTTCTGGAAAGAGGGCACTTATCAGGATAAAACCACCCCACCTCCGGGTTATGAAACATGGGTACGCAATAATTACAGCGAAACAAATACCAATACTGTTGCCAATAACAGCAACAAGCCACCGGTTGAAAATAAACCTCCTGTTACAACCAATAACAATAACAAACCACTACCACTCCTCCCAATAACAACAAGCCAACAAAAACAGAGGATAAAAACAAGCCCCCTGTTAACAACACGGTTGTTACAAATAATACCAACACCACCGGTTTAAATACCACGAATTATAAAAAGAAAATGGCATTGATCATCGGTAACCAGTCTTACCGTTTTACAACTGCATTAAAAAATCCAAAAAATGATGCACGTTCAATGGCGCAGGTTTTACGTTCCTGTGGTTTTGAAGTAATAGAAGTAATAGATGGAAGTGCAGCAGAAATGAAAGCTGCCATCCGTGAATTTGGTGCAAAAATTATTGGACTTGATGTGGCCTTATTTTATTATTCGGGCCACGGTATGCAGGTTGATAATTTTAATTACATCATCCCCATTGATTTTAAACTTCAGTCTAAGGCCGATGTAAAAGAAGATTGTCCTTCGGTTACATGGGTGTTGAACAGGATGGAAAAAGCCGGCACCAAGTTGAATATTGTTATTCTTGATGCCTGCAGAAATAATCCGTTCGACAGAGGGTCCTTTGGTGAAAATGATCAGGACGAAGGGCTTGCTTCCATTACACCACCTGATAATACCGTTATTTCATTTGCAACAGATCCCGGCTCTGTTGCAAGCGATGGTGTTGCTGGTACCAATGGATTGTACACAGGTTCGCTGGTTAAATACATTTCATCTCCAAACATGCAAATTGAAAACGTATTTAAATTAACCGGTAAAGAAGTAAAAGAAAAATCAAGTGGCAAACAAAAACCCTGGTTGAATACCAACTTTTACGACATCTTCTATTTCAAAGTGCAGTAAACAACTGGTTTACTGTTATTGAAAAACAGATTTAATATTACAAATGACAGAACAAATCCTTGATGCCGATTGGTGGAGTAACAGATACCTGCAACAGCAAACCGGCTGGGATATTGGCTATAGCTCTACCCCATTGCAGACATACATGAATAGCGTAGAAGATAAAAACAGTGCTATTCTTATTCCGGGTTGTGGTAATTCTTATGAAGCAGAAGCTTTACTGAATGCAGGGTTTACAAATATTACATTGCTCGATATTTCTCCGGTGCTTACTGCTGCACTTAAACAGAAATTCAGCAACACTACTATTGAAATCATCACCGGTGATTTTTTTGAACATAGCGGACAGTATGATTTAATTCTGGAACAAACTTTCTTTTGTGCATTGGATCCATCTCATCGTGAAGCATATGTGAAGCATATGTTCAGCTTATTAAAAAAAACTGGACGATTAGCCGGCGTTTTATTTAACAGAGCGTTTGAAGGTGGCCCTCCGTTTGGAGGATCAAAAGAATTGTATGAAAAGTTATTCAATCAATCCTTTACCATAAAAAAAATGGAGTTATGTTATAACTCCATTGAACCACGAAGTGGTACTGAACTGTTTTTTATACTTGAAAAGTAACTTACTTTCTTCCCATCTCTTTTAAATAGGCTACATGCGATGCTACAGCTAAACGCATTTTGGGATATTCGATGTATGGAATGTTAAACTCCCTGCAAGTATTTCGGATGATTTCGCTGATGGCTGGATAATGCACATGCGAGATTTTTGGAAACAGGTGATGCTCAATCTGGAAATTTAATCCTCCCACCAAAATGGAGATCAGTTTATTTTTTGTTGCAAAGTTGGCAGTTGTTTTCAACTGATGTATAGCCCACTCATCTGCCAGTCGTCCGTCTTCTTCATTCGGCATAGGGAAATGTGTATGCTCAACCGTATGCGCCAATTGAAAGACAATACTGATAACGATACCGGCAAAAATGGTTGATACAAGAAATCCAACCAACCAGGGAACAAACCCGGCAAAATAAATGGGTACTAAGACAAAAATAACCAGGTGCACAAACTTAAATACCCAAAAAACAATATGATCTGTGAGATGCATTTTCTTCAAAGGCATGCTGCCAATCTTTTGCTTAAAGTATTTCTGATAGTCCATTACAAAAATCCAGAGGATATACAAAACAGCATATAAGAACCAGAAATAGTGATGCTGATACTTATGGAGTTTGTATTTTTTTTGTGTACTGCTTAAACGCATCCATGGTTGTATGTCAATATCATCATCTACACCGTCAATATTGGTATAAGCATGGTGAATGATATTGTGCTTTACATTCCACATAAAACTGCTACCCCCTAAAATATTCAGAGAAAAAGCAGCCATTACATTAACAGATTTGTATTTACTGAAACTGCCGTGTGCACCATCGTGCATTACATTAAATCCAATGGCAGCTACAACGCCCCCAAGAATAATGGATTCAACAATACCCAGAAAAATACCCGGGGTAAAAAACACAAGGTGTGTATAAACGGCAATTAATACAGAAGCAAAGAATACTGCTTTTAAAATAATTTTAATACTGCCTGTAGTAGTTTTTCCTGCTTCTTCAAAGTAGGCATTCACCCGCTTTTTAAGCTCAGAATGAAAGGAATGTGCCGAGGTGGCGAATTTGAGATTGCTCATACTGATATTACAAAATTGGTGCAAATGTAACATATAAAAACAGAGCATTTGCTAACTGTTTAAAAGTTAACGTTTCTATGAACGTTCATTAGGTTGTAACCTGTATAAATGCATCAAATGAACGTATTCCAATGCGTTTTTCGGTAATAAAGCCTTCTCCATACTCCACCCCAATGCGTTTTCCGAGCATTTTATGGCGTGAAATGATGGTTTCGAAATAAGCGGGTGTGGAAATATAGGTTTGCGGTTCGTTTAAGTCAGGATTATGAAACTGGGTTGAATATGCCTTTATGCTTTCCAGTTTACGCTCAAATACACTTGTTATATCAAATACAAAATCAGGTTCCGCATATCTGTCCTGTATATAATGGAACACATATTTGGGACGCCAGGCTTCCTGTTGTATTTCCTCAACCGATGTTTCAATTTTTCTTAAGCCGGCTAAAAAACATGCGTCAGCTACCAATTTTGAAGATCTGCCGTGGTCAGGATGACGATCAACCAGCGCATTACAAATCACAATTTCAGGACGGTACTGTCTTAACTTTTTGATCACCTGCATCTGGTGCTCTTCATCATTTTTAAAAAAACCATCACGCATACCTAAGTTTTCCCTTACATGTACGCCCATAATCTCGGCTGCAAGTCTGGCTTCTTCTTTTCTTGTTTCTGCAGTTCCTCTTGTACCCAATTCGCCACGGGTAAGATCAATGACGCCAATTTTTTTCCCATTTGCAATTTCAACCATCAAAGTACCTGCACAACTCAATTCCACATCATCGGGGTGCACGCCAAAAGCGAGTATATCCAGTTTCATGTATATTTTTTTTTGAGGGAGTGAAAGTAAGAAATGATCATCAATTATCTGGCTGCAGATGCAGGAGCTCCATAATACATCCGGTCAATTTCCTGCACAATGGATTCTATCTGTCTGTCCAGTTTATCTTCTTTGGGATTCCATTGCTGCTTTAAACTGCTGCCAACAACAAACATGAGTGTTTGATAAAAACCGGCAGTAAAACCGCCTTTCATTTCTTTGATGATCTCGAAACAGTTGTTACCTGTTTGCCGGTTGATGAGTTTCATGAGCACTTTGCCCTGATAAATGGAGAGATCGGTTACTTTATCTGTAAACGCAGAACGCAATTCTTTTTCTCTGGACTTGATGTATTTTTTCCGCTCGTTTTTTCCTGAAATTTTTTCAAGATGTTTGTTTACATCTACCATTACCACACCTGCAGATCTTGCATATGGATAAGTCACATAAACAGCATTGCGTAATCTCGTCCATGCTGCCCAGTATTTAGCAGCATCTTTCGGATCGCCACCCCATATCAACACTTCATTCAATTCTTTACCGCCAACAACTTCGCCTTCTATAATCATAGCTTTTACAAAAACGGTATCGTTGGGGCCGTATGCAGGTTTGATGATTTTTACTGGTGCAGCAGAATCAGGATGAGGTGGTAATGACTGCTGGGCATATAGTTCTGACAAACAGGGCAACAGAATAAATGCAAACAACAGAAAGAAATATGTGCTTTTCGAACAGTTCATTGATGCTGTAAATTAATCATTCTCCAGTCTTAATACAACAGACAGGATGAAAGTAACCAACGCTGCCTTGTGAAGATTTTCTTAATGTTTACAACATTGCCCTTAAACTGCCTTTAATGCCGATTTTCTGTTCTTGAGAATATGATTTACCGATGCCAGTATAAAACCAATAGTTACAAGAAGAATTCCCAGCCACAATACATTAATAGCAGGAAACTGGTAGGCTTTGAGTGTTACATACTGTAAAATACTGTTGCTTTCTTTTACACCCAGTTTTATACCATCTGCTTCTGCACCTGTAAACGCAAGGACAAGACTTTGGGATAAAACCGTATCTGCAACAGGCTGCACATTGTTACCGCTGAGAATCAATAAAGGCTCGGCACTGTATTTACTGCTGTCTTTTGCATACACCGTAATGCTGGCAGCAAAAACTGAATCGGTTGGATTTGATGGAATATTTTTTCTGGTAATCTCTCTTCCTAATTTATCCAACACAAAAAATCCCTGACTGTAGAATACAGTATCACCCGGCTTGATCTTATGTTCTTTAAACGTAGCAGTATCTTTATTTTTTGCAGGATTGGGTAATGAAGTAATGTAAGTAAATACATCTTTATGAATATAATGCTTACTGTCGGGATTAGCCATCAACTCCTGATTACCTTTGTAGTTTACAAATGCATCGGGGTATAAAGTAAAACCTTCAGTTGAATTCTTGTATTGAAAATGAATTTTGAAATATTGTTTGGGATCGGATGGATGTGCTGAATCGCCCAGATAGGTAACCATGTATTTACCCATATCTGTTGCAACACCTTTCACCAGCGTTAAGTTTTCTGCAGGTTTTTCTTTGCTTTTTTCACCAAAGGGGACCATGATGCCACTGGTGTTCCAGCTCAGCACTTCTTTCTTTGATGATGAAATTAAAATACCCAGCAGCGTTAATCCAAATCCAAGATGTGCAATAGAAGCACCTGCTTTAATCATCTTGCCTTTGATACCGGTAACAATGTACATACCGTTGGCAATGGTTGCATAGACAGCAGCAAAAATGCCCATATGTATGGCTGCTAAATATCCAATGCCATATTTCGTGTAGTTAATGTTACCGAAAATGCTGATGCTTAACGCAACGGCCAATGCAAGCACTGTGGGCAACCAGATTGTTTTTAAGAATACGGAGCGGCTGGTTTGTTTATATTTTAAATATTGTGTAATGGCTGTAAGCATTGCAATTACAAACGAAAATAAAATCAGCACTTTGTTGTATGAGTATTCAATATCCTCCGCAGGTGCATATTTTGTTCCAAACAGTTTATTAATAACCGGCAAAGATGTTTTGCCGATGATGAACAAGGCAGAAATGAAAAACAATAACGAACCTACAAACAGCCAAAACTCTCTTGAGCTGATGGCTTCTTCTTTTACAATAGTGGGAATCTGCTTATAACGGATACCAAACAATACAAGTGATGGAACAACAAAAGCCATCAAAAATAAAAACAGTTGTGTGTTCATTCCAAGATCAGTAAAGGCATGTACACTGGTATCTCCGAGAATTCCGCTGCGTGTTAAAAAAGTAGAATATACAATTAAGAGAAACTGCAGAATGAAAAATAAAAAAGTAGCTCTTAACGAATGCCCTGTATGTTTATAAGCAATCATTGTATGAATACCGCAAACAGCAACCAGCCATGGAACAAGCGAAGCATTTTCTACAGGATCCCATGCCCAGTAACCGCCAAAAGTTAAACTTTCATACGCCCATGCAGCACCCATCATAATACCCAACCCCAGAATACCAGCGCTGAACAAAGCCCAGGGACGTGCAGGAAGAATCCATCCGCCATAATTTTTTTTCCATAATCCCCCTATAGCAAATGCAAAAGGTACAATGGTACTTGCAAACCCTAGAAACAATACCGGCGGGTGAATCGTCATCCAGTAATTTTGAAGCAAAGGATTTAATCCGTTGCCATCACGAATAAAACTAAGATAGTCGGCTCTTAAACTGCCATCAGGATTAAACCCAATAGGAAACTGCTCCGGGCTCAGCATTCCTTCATTTCGCATTAATACAAACGGACTGCTTCCTAATTTAAAATCGAAAAAGTAAATACCAATCACCATTGTAGCCAGTGCAAATTGTGCAAAGCTGATGGTTGTCATTACAGGAGCTTCCCACTCTTTTTCACGCCATATAATGATGCCGCCCAACACACAATGCCAGAAACTCCAGAGCAGAAAACTTCCTTCCTGTCCTTCCCAGAAACAGGCAAGTATGTATTGCATGGGCAATTCATAGTTGCTGTGCTGCCATGCATATTTATATTCGAACTGATGATTGGAAATGATGATGTAGAGCGTTATAAAAATACCTGCAATAGAAACAATTTCTGCAAGGAAAGCAGCCCGTGCAATACGTTTCCAGTTTTGCTGTTCTGCAAACACTTTCAATTGCATGGCTTTGTAGTAAGCTAATGTGGCAAGTAAAGAAGAAACAAAAGATAAAATGGCAAGAAAAGTTCCTGTTTGTCCCGGTAGTAATTGCTCACCTGTAAATGGCATAAACGTAAATTATTCTGTAAGTTTTATGTAATGCAAAACGATTGACTGATTGTACAAACAGGAAATACATCCGTTTGGTTCATCTTATTTTGCTGTACTGCTGATTTTGGCTTTCTCGTCGGTGTATTTGCTGGGGCATTTGATAAGGATATCATCACAAACAAAAGCACTGTCCTGCATTTTACCTTTTAACACCATCCGCTCACTGCGTTCCATATCGGTTGGTGGTTTACCTTTCATATACACCACCTTTGATGTGCCGCCTAATGAATCCTTGATGTGAAAACTGAGATAGTTTGGATTTTTCAGCGCATCATATTCAATGGTCTTACCATTCGCTGTATCTAATTTGGCAATCAGGTGAATAAACTTTCCCGGTTTTGCTTTTGCAGAGTTAATGGTATCGTACGTAGACAGATCGCCCATTGTGCTGATCAAAAGGCCGATAGCAACTGCAATTAAAACCAGAAACAGGATATGTGTAGGCTTCATCTTTCTCCTCTTTTTTGTGCAGCGCAAAGTTAGCCATAAAACAAGTCGGTTTGTTTCCGTTTAAAGAAAAAATGAAGCAGTATTGTCTTAACTGTTGGTTAAAATACGAATCAGCAAACCGGTTTCATCTATTTGCAGCCATTGTGCAAAACTTCCCGTGCAACTGTTTAATCATGTTCAACAGTCTGTTAACTTTGCAAAGTTTTGTAAAATAATTCAACATGATCGATTTGTCAGGGTTCGACCACAATGATGCAGCTAACCCCAATAACAACATTTTCGGACTTCCTTTTTCAGAAGAAGATGCAGACCTGGTAATACTTCCTGTACCGTGGGAAGTAACAGTGAGCTACAAAGCAGGCACAGCCCGTGCACCGGAGCATATTTTCAGAGCAAGTTTACAGGTAGAGCTGTTTGATAATGATACCAACGATATCTGGCGAAGAGGCATTTACATGCGCAGCATGGATCGCAAAATACTTTTAAAGAGCGATTATCTCCGCAAAGAAGCTGAACTCTACATCAACTATATTGCTCAGGATGAAAATGTAAACGATAACAAGTTTATGTGCAAAACACTCAAAGAAGTAAATGAAGGAAGTGTGTTCATGAACAATTGGGTGTACGAACAAACCAGTGAATTACTGAACCGTGGAAAACTGGTGGGGCTCTTAGGTGGTGATCACAGCACACCGCTCGGTTTTTTTAAAGCAATCGGCGAAAAGCACGGCAGCTTCGGGATACTGCAGATAGATGCGCATTTTGATTTGCGTGAATCTTATGAAGGATTTAAATATTCGCATGCATCTGTGATGTACAATGCCCTGAAAGAAATTCCTCAACTGGATAAACTGGTACAGGTAGGCATCAGAGATTATGGAGATAACGAATGGAAAATTGTTTGCGACAGTGAGTTCAAGGTGATTTCTTATTTCGACCGTGAGTTGAAGGACCGCATGTATGAGGGACAGTCATGGAAAGAAATTGCAGAAGAAATTGTGAATCATTTACCCGAAAAAGTATACCTGAGTTTTGATATTGATGGATTGGATCCAAAACTCTGCCCCAATACGGGCACACCTGTTATGGGTGGTTTGGAAAGTGAGCAGGTGTTTTATATTCTGCGTAAAATAATTCAAAGCGGTCGTAAGCTGATTGGTTTTGATCTGAACGAAGTGGGCGTAAGTACAACTGAGTGGGATGAAAATGTTGGGGCAAGAATACTTTATAAATTATGTAACCTGCTGCTGGCAAGCAATCCAAAAGCAGAAGGTTGATCTGCAGATTTATTTTAAACACAAACCCTGTAAACCCGCAGCTTAAGTTTGTATCTTTAAATTACTATGTCAGCATATAAAGTCCCCATCTTTTTTGAGCCATTCGAAAAACAAAAAAAAGCAGCAAGGCTTTTGCATTTGCTTGCAGGCTTCTTAATGATTGCCAATGCATGGGGCGATTTTAAACAACCCAGTCCCAATTTAATTTTTGTTGTGGTTCAGATTGCAGGTGCTTTGCTTTGCATTGCGTTTGCATTGGCCGGTAAACGTATGTTTAGCAACCATACATCAGCTAACGGCTTTTTCCGGCTTGCAGAAGCAGCCATACTCTTTTATGCCGCCAGCTATTTTTTTAACATGAACCTTTCACTCATGGGTATGCTGCAGGTGTTGGGTGCTGCAGGTTTATTGCTGTTGTTTTTTACTGAACGAAAAATTTTCTCTGCCTGTTTTGTGCGTATCGAAGACAAAGGAGTTTATACACCCAATAACATGGGCGACCGTTTAATTGAGTGGAAAGACATTGACAATATGCTCATTAAAAATGATTTTGTTTCCATCAACACCCGCCAAAATCAGTTTATACAATATGAAACCGGTGCAGTACTGAGCGAACTGCAGATGGATGAAATCAATGCCTTTTGCCGGGAAAAATTTGCCCAACCCTCCGGTCAGTAAACAGGTTTATGGATTTTTTTAAAGCCTGCATCTAAGGTTAAAACCTGCTGCTATGGCCACTCCTCTTTCTGTATCAATTGTACACCCAGCCTACAGTAATCTGAAAAAATACAGTCCTTTCCTGCATTTTTTTGCCGGCCTTGTGTTTATTGCCGGTGCGGTGTATGAGTTTAAACTCGATAACCGCATTACCGCCTTTTGCGAAATTGTAATAGGTCTCGATGTAATTGCACTGGCCTTTATGCGAGGCTTTGCAGAAGAATCATCCAGACTCAATGCATCTTTCCGAATGATTGAAGTAATTGTTTTTGGTGGTCTTTCCATTCTTGCAATGCTCGATCAGTCGTGGATTACAGCTTCGCTCCTTGCTATTGCAACAGCCATGTATTACTACATCTTTTATTGTGAAATGAAACTCATCAATACAGAACGGGTTGCGGTGCATCATCTGGGAGTAACCATTTCTAATTTCCCAAAGGATAAAGAACTCGATTGGGAACAGATTCAATCGCTGGAAGCCCTGCCTCACAGCATCACCATCCGCACCACGAAAAATAAAACGCACCGTTTTGAGTTTCAAAAAGCAATTGCTTTCGATGAACTGGAACAAATTCACGAATTTTGCAATCATTATTTGAATACGAGCCGTTAGCTGCAAGTCATTAACCACAAGAAAGTGTTTAAGCTTGCAGCTCGCAGCTAAAAGCTTGAAGCTAATGATTTCACATTCTCCCTACTTACTTTATTCCGACGGAAACGGAAATATTTTTGAAGATACATCGCTGTATGCGGTTGGCCGTGCAGGTTGGGATGCTTTCCCTGTATCCGAAGAAGACTGGATCTTACTGCCCGATGGTGGTAATCTGTATGAATTACCCGGTCGTAAAGCCATTGGTATTGATGTAGAAACAGGTGATATGCGTCTTTGTGATAAAGGTTGGGCGGTAGCTGCCTTTGTTCCGCCGGCACATACCAGTTTATATTTTGCCGCATTTGAAAGCGAACCCGATGCAGAAACACTCCCGCTCTTTTGTTATACAGCTGCAGGTTGGCATAACAATGAATTTTATGTTACCGCTGTTCGTATTGAAGAAGATATTCGCCAGGAATGTAAAGGATATGATGATGAAAAAATTGAAACAGGTGCAGAAGCATTGATCAAAGCCTATCCGCATAACCGTTTGGTAAAGCATTTAATGGAAAACTGTTGCCAGACGTACAACTGCCCTGCTGCAAGAAATTTTGCCATGAGCCGCTGGGAATGTCCTATCCCCATTTCACCTGCATGCAATGCCAATTGTATCGGATGTATTTCATTTCAACCGCAGGAAGAAACCATTCAAAGTCCGCAGGATCGTTTAACCTTTAAACCTACAGCCCAAGAAGTAGTTGAGTTTACCGTACCGCATCTGGAAACAGCGCCCTTCCCCATTGTTTCGTTTGGTCAAGGTTGCGAAGGTGAACCTCTGTTGATGTGGGAAACCATGCGTGAAGCCATTATTGAAATGCGTAAGCACACAAAAAAAGGAAGTATCAATATTAATACAAATGGTTCAGATCCTGAGGCTGTAAAAGCATTGTGCGAAGTTGGTTTAGACAGTATTCGTGTAAGCACCAACAGTGCACGCAAACATATTTACGAAGCATATTATCGCCCCAACAATTATACGTTTGAAGATATTGTTGAGAGTCTGAAAGTAATGAACAGCTTTGGTGGCTGGACAAGCATCAACTATTTTGTTTTTCCCGGCATGACGGATAGTGTGGAAGAATATGAAGCCTTACGTAAACTCATTAAAGAAACCGGATTGAAAATGATCCAGTGGCGCAATTTTAATATTGATCCTGACTGGTATCTCGGCAAGCTTGGTGTAACTGAAACAGGCGAGATCATGGGAGTAAAACAATTGCAGGAGTTGATACGTGAAGAATTTCCTGATCTGAAGTTTGGATATTTTAATCCGCCGATTGAACGGATTAAAGGAAATTTTCAGGAAGATTTTGCACATTGGTAAACTGATGAGGTTGCATAAAGTTCAGCATGTATGCTTTGCGTTCTTTGTGTTGAACTTCGTGTTCTTTGTGATATAAAAATTTACTAACAGTACATTACCAAAGACAGACAGCTTTCATTTACAGGGTTGTTCATTTCGTGAGCAACCCTTTTTAATTCTGATTACATTCCGTAAGTTGAGGTCTGTTTATGCCACGTCCCAACTATATTTTACCACTTATTGTTCTATCTCAATTTGCAGGCACATCGTTGTGGTTCAGCGGTAATGCAATTTTGCCTGAGATCAGTAAAGCATTTCAACTGCAACAAGGTGCGTTGGCTCTGGTAACATCTGCAGTAATGATTGGTTTTATTACCGGCACATTGATCTATGCGGTGTTTGCAATAGCCGATCGGTTTAAACCATCAACGGTATTTTTTTTGTCTTCTGTTTTTGCAGCAGTTGCAAACCTCATGATTCTTTTGCCCCATCAGCAAATCATCAGCTTACTTCTTTCCCGTTTTTTAGTTGGATTTTTTCTCGCTGGTATTTATCCCGTTGGTATGAAGATCGCAGCAGAATGGTATGAAAAAGGATTGGGCAAAGCACTCGGGTATTTAGTAGGTGCATTGGTGTTGGGCACAGCCTTTCCGCATCTGCTGAAACAATCCGGTTGGAATTATGATTGGCGTGTTGTGCTGCTGTTGACTTCTTCTTTTGCTCTCACCGGCGGCTTATTGATCTTGTTCTTTATACCACGTGGACCCTTTGCAAAAACCAATCTGCACTATTCCTTTTCAGCATTTAAACAAAGTTTTCGTTCAGCAAATTTCCGTTCTGCTTCTTTTGGATACTTTGGCCATATGTGGGAGTTGTATGCATTCTGGGCATTTGTTCCGGTATTGCTTTCACTCTATGTTAAAAAACAAGATGCTGTGTTAAACATTCCTTTCTGGTCGTTCTCCATTATTGCTGCAGGAGCTGTTGGTTGTATTGCAGGAGGGTATTTAACCAAATGGTATGGAAGTGCAAAAGTGGCCTTTGCTGCTTTATGTGTTTCGGGTATCTGTTGTGTGCTGGCTTATTTCAGTTTTAGTTTACCGGCTCCTGTTTTTTTGTTTTTTATGATTATCTGGGGCATTGCTGTAGTAGCCGATTCGCCGCAATTTTCATCCATAGTTGCACAAACTGCTGTTGCAGAAAATAAAGGGGCTGCAATAACCATTGTAACCTGCATTGGTTTTTCTGTAACGGTTGTGAGTATTTATCTGCTCAATTTTTTGTTTGAAGCACAGATGCAATCGTCATTGGTATTATTGATCCTGGCACCGGGTCCTTTGTTTGGTTTGTGGAAGATGTATCCGTTGTTGAAGGAGAAGGCTTTTGAATAATTATTGCTGATCATCTTTGCCGCAGAGAAATGAGATAAAGAGTTGATCGCAGAGTGATAATTTTCATTTACAATTTACTTGCAAACATACAGGCAGGTATATTTGCCTGATGAAGGAAGGAAATCAACCAAATGTATCGTTGGGCATTTTACTGGCTGTGGCAGCAACCATTATCTGGAGCGGAAATTTTATTGTTGCCCGTGCAGTGATGCATACCATTCCTCCAATTACATTGGCTTTTTACCGTTGGGCAACTGCAGTCATTATTTTAACACCCATTGCATGGAAACACATTAAACCGGCATGGCAAACTGTAAAAGAAAACAAAGTCTATTTTTTCTGGACGGGTTTAACCGGAGTAAGTTTGTTCAATACGTTTGTCTACATCGCAGGGCATAGTTCAACTGCTATTAATCTGGCTCTCATCGGCACTACATCCTCTCCCATTATGTCTGTGATACTGGCTTCCATTTTTTTGAAAGAACCCATTTCCTGGCGAAGATTAACAGGTATGCTGCTTTGTGTTACAGGTATTCTTTTTTTATTGAGCAAAGGAAGTGTTCAAAACCTGTTGCACTTACAATTTAATAAAGGCGATGCATGGGTTTTGCTGGGTGCATTAAGTTTTGCGATCTATAATATTTTTACCAGAAAACGTCCGGCAGCTATTTCTGCGCTGGGCTTCTTATTCTTTGTTTTTCTTATTGGTGCAGTGTTGCTCTTTCCTGCTTTTTTAGTTGAAACTGCTTACACTTCTCCTGTTCACTGGAATGTGCAAATACTATCTGTGATTCTGTATCTGGGCTTGGGCACTTCCGTTATTGCGTTTTTATTCTGGAACCGCTCTATTAAAGAATTGGGTGCAGGCAGAACAGCGTTGTTTGGCAACCTGATTCCTATTTTCAGCACCATGGAAGCTGTCGTTATTCTGGGCGAAAAGATCAGTTACATTCATGTGGTGAGTTTTGTACTGATCATTTCGGGTCTTGCAATTGACAACAGCAGATTGTTAAAACAAAAATAGCAGATACAGCAAGTCATTATCATTTGCATCACATCATGTAATAACCATTCTTTGGCTTACTTCTTTTCGAACCAATTACAGCGGTTATTTAAAATGTAAAGATTTTCTTAAAGCTTTCAGCTGACTGTGCAATCGGGCATGGTTTTCCATCGTTAAAGAGAAAAGAAGTAATTTCGATGACTCAAGCAATCACCATGTCAGCAACAGAATCACAGAAAAATGTAAAAGCAGCTGCAGTTACAATTATTGTACATGCTGTTTTGTTGATTTTATTTTTCTTTATCTCCATTGCAATGGCCGTGCCTGCACCCCCTGTGGTTGAAGAGGGAATAGAAGTAAACTTGGGCAACAGTGATATTGGTTTTGGTGATGTACAACCACTGGTGCCCGGAGATCCTGCACCTGAATCAATGCCCGAAACGTCGCCTCCCAAACAACAGATTGCTGAAACAACAGACGAGAAAGAAAAAGAGGTTAGTGAGCGTGATGAAACAGATGCACCTGAAGTAAATAAACCGGAGAAAAAAACGACTCCAACAAAAATTCAACCGGTTACCAATCCTCCTGTTGTAAATAACAAGCCAGTAAATAACACGGTTGTAACTCCTGCCCCTGCCCCCAAAAAACCAAAAGCTGTTTATAGTGGCGGTACCGGAACCGGTGGTAATAATTCTGATACCTATAATAACAGCCGTAACCAGGGTGTAGCGGGTGGTACCGGTGATCAGGGAAAAGCGAACGGTAATCCCAATAGTGATAATTATAATGGCACTGGTGGTACTGGAACCGGAGGGCCGAGAGTTACCAGTGGGTCAAGAAAAATTATTAAATATTATTCTTTCTCAGGAGATTTAGAAAAGGCAACCATTTTTGCTATTGTAAAAGTTTCACCCGAAGGCCGTGGTACATTTGCAGGTTTTGGCCGAAACTCAACTGCACGCAGCCAGGCATATGCAAATGCCATTATTGAATATCTCCGCAATATTCAGTTCGATAAATCCGGGCAGGAATCAACGGTTACCGTTCAATTTAATTTTAAGGTAAATGATTAATTTCAACGGATGATCCGTCAGTTTAAATTTCCTCTCATTTTGTTTTTATTTGGAGCTTTGATTACCATTTTTGGTGCATGGGCCAAAATTCTTCATTTGGCTTTTGCAGATAAAGCTTTAACTGCAGGTATGTTACTGCAGGGCGCAGCTGTTATAAATGCAATTTATCTCCTCCTAAAAACCAAATAAACCGTTAAGACAGGGTTTATAAGAGCAGGCTGTTCAAATACGATTAGCACGCCCTGATTGTAAAACAACTCATTTCGTGAAAATACTTTAGCTATCCATAGAAAAAATAATCATTACCTTTTAAAATCTACTCGGAAAAATACTGCGTATTTAATATTATTGCAATCTAATTCGCCTTACCAGTACCTGTAAAAGACCGCAAATTAATCTGTAACCTCCAAAACCTTTTAAAATGAATCCAAAATGGTTTCGTTTATCCTTTCTATATGTTACTGCGTTCTTTTCAAAGATTAAACGGATTGGCTACACAGAAGAAATGGACAGCTACGCTGTTCGCAGACTGGGCATATTTAATCTCTTAAATTTTTTTGGTTTGCTCACCGGGATTATGATCCCATTCATTGCATTATTGAATAAAGGGTATTTACCGGTTATTGCATGGATTGTTGCAGCTTCCCCTGCATTCATAAGCCTGGTGGTATTAATTGCTAACTATTTTCGCTACTATAACTTTTCTCTTCTTTGGTATTTTATTCTTTATCCGTTTATTACATCATTGGTTTATGCAGGCGGTATTGATGTGGGAATTGAGCTTTTTTTTATCCTGTATGCTGTACTGGCAGTTTTCTTTATTCAAAAACTGAAGTATATTTTTATTGCTGTATCACTTTCTCTTGTTTGTTATTTCCTTGTTTTTATTATTCAGCGTAATTATGATTTTGTAATAGCCGAAATGAACTATGGCTTCTATGTATTTAACCACATTTTACCTGCAGTATTTATTTTTACCGGTCTCTTTTTAATCAAAAAAGAAAATAAAGAATACCAGGAAGAAATTCTTGAAAGTAACCGGGAGCTGAATATTTATAATATGGAAATTGAGAGCCAAAAACAGGAACTGGCAGAATTAAACACACTCAAAACAAAATTATTCTCTATTATCTCTCATGATGTACGAACACCACTCTATGGTTTGCGAAATTTATTTAAAAGCGTACAGGACTATGATTTGCCTGCAGAAGAAGTAAAACTGCTGATTCCTGATGTTGTAAAAGATTTGCAATACACAACTGATCTGATGGAAAATCTGTTGCAATGGGCAAAAAGTCAGATGAAAGGAGAACAGTTATATCCGCAATTAATTGATATAAGTGAACTGATTAAAGATGTGCAGCAGATCGTTCGCCTGCAGGCTGAAAACAAACAGGTGTATCTGAAAGCTAAAATAGATAAACCCGTGTTTATTTATGCAGATAAAGAAATGATGGAAGTGGTGCTGCGAAATCTCATTTCAAATGCCATCAAGTTTACACCTAAAGACGGAGAAATTTCAGTTGACATTCAGGAAGTGAATGAAGAAGTGCAGGTTTATATCAAAGATAACGGAACAGGCATGAGCGAAGAAAGCCGTGAAAAGCTATTTAAAGACGAATACTTTACGACAAAAGGAACATCAAATGAAGCCGGAACAGGACTTGGCTTAATGATTTGTAAAGAGTTCCTGAAAAAAAACGGTGGAGAAATCAGTGTAGAAAGTGAATTGGGAAAAGGCAGCACCTTTCGGTTTAAATTACCCAAAGCCTGATGAATGAAATGATCAGGAGCTGCTGCCAGTTTCTATCTTTGTGCCATGACTTATCAGGAAACGATAGAGTATCTTTTTACCCGACTCCCCATGTTCAGCCGCATTGGTGCAGCTGCAATGAAAAAAGATCTGCATAATACCATTGAACTCTGTGCTTCGCTCGGCAATCCCCATCATCAATTTAAAACCATACATGTAGCAGGCACAAATGGCAAAGGTTCTGTAAGTCATATGCTGGCAGCAGTTTTACAAACAGCCGGTTACAAAACAGGATTGTATACTTCTCCTCACCTCCACGATTTCAGGGAGCGTATAAAAATCAATGGTGAAATGATCAGTGAAGAAACTGTCATTGATTTTACCAAACGTATTCAACCAATGATTGATGAACTGGAACCTTCTTTTTTTGAAATTTCTGTAGCAATGGCGTTTGATTATTTTGCTGCGCAGCATGTAGATATCGCAGTAATTGAAGTGGGTCTTGGCGGCCGGTTAGACAGTACCAACATTATTACACCTCAACTGAGCGTCATCACTAATATCGGATGGGATCACATGAACATCCTTGGAAATTCACTGGAAGAAATTGCTTTTGAAAAAGCAGGCATCATAAAAAATCGTGTGCCGGTGGTGATTGGTGAAACCATTCCGGAGTCGAAAGATGTGTTTCTGCAAAAAGCAAAAGACTGTAATGCTCCCCTAGCCCTTGCTCAGCAGATGTTTACCGTTCAACAATTCAGTATATCTGCAGATGCACTTTCTTTAAGCCTGATAGAAAAACAAAGCAAAAACTCACTGATGTATGAACTTGATTTGCCCGGCATCTATCAAACTAAAAATCTATTAACTGTTCTTGCTGCCATCAGGGAATTGCAAAAGATGAACTGGAACATAAGTGAAGAACACATTAAATCTGCTTTAAAGCATACAAAACAAATCAATGGCCTGCATGGCCGTTGGGAACTGATTCGCATTAACCCAACTCTTGTGTTGGATGTAGGGCATAATGAAGACGGAGTAAAACAAATCATCAGACAACTGACACAATGCACATACAAACAACTCCATATCATTATCGGTATGGTGAAGGATAAAGAAATCTCAAAAGTATTGGCATTACTGCCTGCTGATGCTGTTTATTACTTTACACGTTCACATATACCCAGAGCATTACCTGAAGATGAACTGAAAAAAGGTGCTCACACTTTTGGATTAAAAGGAGAGAGTTTTGATGATGTGAATAAAGCAATCAGTAAGGCGTTAGAAAATGCAAATGCAGAGGATCTGATTCTTGTATGCGGAAGTGTGTTTTTAGTGGGAGAAGTGGATGTGAAAAATTTCGAACGAACGAAAAGGTAGTTAGTATTTCAATTCACCTAACCTTTCAAACGCATACAGCAATGCAGTTACATGCATACTCTGCAATAATTTATTTTCACGGAGTAATTGTTTTACTTCATCCATTGTAAACAGGAGTATTTCAATATCTTCAGCTTCATCTAACTGCTGCTCTGCAACCCGCTCTCCACCAGTTGCAAGGAAAACATGCATCATGTTATTGTTGGTAGAAGGATTGGCTGTTGTATTGCAGAGGAATTCAATGTTTTTAAACCTGTATCCGGTTTCTTCCAGCAGCTCTCTTGCGCAGGCTTCTTCATAACTGTTATCAGTGGTATCAACACAACCACCGGGTATTTCCAGAATGGTTTGCCCCAATGCATGTCTGTATTGCTTAACAAAAACAACTTTATTCTCTGTTGTTAAAGCAACTGCAGTAACCCAATCAGGAAATTCATACACATAATACGGTTCAATGATTTTTCCATCCGGTCGTTGGCATTTATCAGCCCGCATGGTAAGCCAGACATCTCTGAATAAGTATGTTGAAGAAAGTGTTTTCCAGTTCATAAAAAGGTTTAAGGTGTAAGGTTTAAGGTAAGTAATTTACCATCCTTTCCTTTCACGCAATGAAGTGATGTGCGCCACATGATGCTTGCCGTGCCATGCATACAAACCGCACAAATACCAGAGATCAAACTGTTTTTTTGATTGAGAATGAATGTATGTTCTCTTCCATTCTTCTTCTGTAAGACTTGAAAATAATGCAACCAGTTTTGCATGAATGGCATGGATCATGGTTAAAGAAACATTCACCGGCAACAGCGTGTACTCAGCAGTTTCAGCCCACTTCACTTCATCATAACCCATCACTGTAGGGTTCTCTTCGGTTAACGTAAACTTTAAACGGGAGAATGCATTGAGGTGACTGTCGCTTACATGGTGCACTACCTGTGCAACTGTCCAGCCTCCATCACGGTAAGGGGTTTGCAATTGTGCTTCGTCTAAATTTTCGATTGCCTGTTCCAGTAAACCCGGAAGAAATCTGAGATCAGCAAGTCGTTCATCACGCAAAGCTTCACTGAAAGATGCCGGCTGAAATTGTCCGGTGGGATAACGTAAATCCATGCAAACTGTTTTTAGCAGAAAAATGCAGCCACAAACTGTTGTAGCTTGTGGCAGCAGTTTTCTGTTTATTTTTTTAAAGGTCGTACTTCAAGTAATTCCATTTCAAACACAATTGTTGCTCCCCCCGGAATACTGCCTCCATTACCACGCTCACCATATCCAAATTCACTTGGTATAAACAATTGCCATTTGCTGCCGGCGGGCATTAATACCAATGCCTGCTTCCAGCCATCCACTAACTGATTTAACGGATATACAATTGGTTCGCCGCGGCCATACGATTCATCAAACACATTACCATCAAGAGTTGTTCCTTTGTAATGTGCTACAATGGTATCTTCCAGCAATGGCTTTGGTCCTGTTCCCTGTGTGATAATTTTATACTGAACACCACTGGGCAATTCAACCACTCCGGGTTGTTTTTTATTTTCTGCCAGAAATTTGCGGCCTTCTTCTTTTACAGCAGCATTCTTTTTAAACATATACTCCTGTAATTTTTGTTGAATAGTCATATTACATTGATCTTGGTTCATTAATGGATTCTGTGTTTCTTTAATTGCATCTGCCATTCCTTTATTGAAAGCGATATAACTGATTTGGTCAATACCCTGTGCTTTGATATTGCTGCCGATGTTCATTCCAATAGCATAGCTCAAACTGTCAATCCCGCTTCTTAATAATGGTTTTGGTGCAGCGGGTTTAGATGCCGTTGTTTTTTTAACAGGTGGCTTTTTGGTTTGTGCAAAAGCAGATGCAGATATTGTACATAATGCAATTGCCAGAATAATAAGTCGCATGTGATAGTTGATTAAAATTGATTTTTTCTTTTATAAATACCTTGTAAAGATAATAAACGATAGTTCAACCCAAGAAGATGGGTTTAATTTCTAAAGGTTTAGAAATAATGCAGCATTATTCGCCCCTTAGTTCATGACCGGTTAAGCTAATAAAAACATCTTCCAGATTAGCCTGCTTCATTTGCCTTGGCCGCTCAAATCCTGTGGCCAGCAGGTTATCAATTAAACCGGATGGCGTATCAAGTGCAACAATTTCACCACTGTCTATAATGGCCACACGTTCACATAAATATTCCGCCTCATCCATATAGTGTGTGGTAATAATCACAGTAGCACCTGCTGACTGTATCTGTTTGATGAGTTCCCACAAATTTCGTCTGGCCTGCGGATCAAGACCTGTTGTAGGCTCATCTAAAAAAACAATTTTAGGTTGATTGATGAGTGTTGTTGCAACAGAGAACCGTTGTTTTTGTCCACCACTTAATTCTTTGTACTTGGCCTTTGCTTTTTCTTCCAGATTTACTTTGCGTAACAATTCAACCGGATCTTCTTTGCGATTATACAAGCCGTTAAACAATGTAATAAGTTCGGTGAGATTTAAACCAGGGTAATAACCCGATGACTGCAGTTGTACTCCAATGATTTTTTTATTTCATTGGCATCTTTATCCAGATTCATTCCATCAACCAACACTTCGCCGCTGGTTTTTTCTCGCAGGGTTTCAATAATTTCAAGTGTGGTTGATTTGCCTGCCCCGTTGGGGCCGAGTAACCCAAAAATTTCTCCTTCGTTCACATCAAAACTAATCCCTTTGACTGCCTGAAAATTTCCATAATTCTTAACCAGGTTTTTCACCTGTATTATTTTGTGCGGCATATAATTTTTTTAGTAAGAAGAATAGATTCACACTTTTTTCTGTTCACAGATTTGATTACGGAATGTATGCATTGAATAACTGTATCAAACTGTTAATTCCATTTTTATATCGGCTGTTTCAAATGGCGAATCTTTCACTTCAATATACATGAATCCGTATTGTTCATACAGTTTTAATGCAGGTTTTAACTGATGGTTTGAATACAACTCAATTTTTACAGCACCCAGCTCTCTTGCTTTTGCTAAACATCTGTCCATTAAACGTTTACTGATTCCCCTGCCCTGCCACTGTTCAGTTACACTCATCTTTGCCAGCTCGTACACATGATGCCCTTCATTTATTAATGCAGCTGAACCAATAATTTCATCTCCGCTTTTTGCCAGGTAAATCACTCCGCCCTTGTTCAGCACTGCTTCAACAGGGTTGTTCAATACAATCAGATCGGCTTCTTCACACAGGTTATACTTGTTTAACCATTCAAGGTTTAACTGTTTAAATGCCGGTTGCCATTTATCTGTATATTCAATAATCTCTACCATCATTTGTAATATTGTTCCAGCTCAGCCATCATGTTTTTACTGCCGATAAACATTGGTACACGCTGGTGCAATGTGGTGGGCACTACATCTATAATAGGTATTTTACCATTGGTTGCTCTGCCGCCTGCAACTTCCATAATAAAAGCAAAGGGATTACACTCATACGATAACCGAAGTTTTCCATTGGGCTTATCAATCATACCGGGATACATAAAAATGCCTCCTTTGATTAAACTGCGGTGCACATCGGCCACCATACTGCCAATATAACGTTGTGTGTATGGTCCGCCATTTGTTTTATCTTTTTTCTGACAGACAGTAATATAATCCTGAACACCTTTATCATACCTGAAAAAATTTCCGTGATTCACTGAATAAATGTTTCCATCGGCCGGACATTGAATATCGGGATGGCTTAAACAAAATTCGCCAATAGATGGGTCGAGTGTAAAACCATTTACTCCTCTTCTTGTTGCATACACCATCATGGTACTGCTGCCATATACCATGTAACCTGCTGCCACCTGGTTGCGGCCCGTTTGCAGAAAGTCGGCAAGAGTGCAAGGTTTGCCTTGTTCACTTACTCTGCGGTACACACTAAAGATGGTGCCAATGGAAATGTTTACATCTATGTTGCCACTGCCATCCAGCGGATCAAACATCACCACATATTTTGCATTGTTGCTTATTTCATCATCAAACACAACAATATCATCCATTTCTTCGCTGGCAATACCTGCACAACTGATGCCATGCTGCAGTACTTTCATAAACTGGTTGTTGGCAAAAATGTCGAGCTTTTTTACATCTTCTCCCTGCACATTTACAGAACCGGCATCGCCCAGAATATCTACCAGACCGGCTTTATTCACTTCTACATTAACACGTTTGGCTGCAAGACCCAGATCCCGCAATAAACTACTCAGTTCGCCGGTTGCTTGCGGAAAATTCCGTAGCTGCTGAATGGTGAACTCGTCAAGGGTTAAAATTTTTCTGTTGAAACTCATATGTTTTATTTAAGCAATCATTGTGGGCAAATGTAGCAATAAACGTTCTTACCATTCATTTGAATGACGGTTGTGTTTTTATATCTTTAAAAGATGGAATGGTTCCTGATCGTGATTGGTATTTTGCTGGTACTTGCTGCAATTGCAGGGAGCATACTGCCGCTTATTCCCGGACCACCAATTGCATATGCCGGTTTATTGCTGCAGCAGTTGAGAGAAGATGCGCCTTTCAGCTCCGGCTTTCTGTTGCTTTGGGCCGGCATTGTAATTCTGTCGTTGGTACTTGATTATATGATTCCCATCTGGGGCACAAAGAAATTTGGCGGAACAAAATATGGCGTGTGGGGTTGTACGTTAGGTTTCCTCGCTGCTTTTTGGTTAGGGCCATGGGGAGTGATCTTCGGGCCATTTGTTGGTGCATTTATTGGCGAAATGATTGCTCAGGATAATTCAAAGATTGCATTTAAAGCAGCGCTCGGTTCTTTTGTTGGTTTTTTGATGGGAAGTTTTTTGAAAATGGTTATCTGCTTTTTTATGTTGTATTATATTATTACAAGTATTTATCACTTTCAATTATCTTAAAGGAAGTCTAACACTTTACTTCTTTTGTGCATTTTCAATAACTTGTCGCTTCTTGTCAGAACTATCGTTTATGTTTTTTTTCTGATTATCTAATGAAGGAAAGGCAATACGGAAAATTATAGCCAGCGCAATTACGACTAGCATAAATAAAGTTAGTTTTATTGACGTTTTTCGATATTTATTGTACAAATACCAGCCACTCATTTATTTTCTTTTTTCTATATTTCATCAATTATTTTACTTAAACGTAAAATGTTTCTGCGAAAAATAACTGAAGGCCACAACAAAGAACGTCGTGAATATTTTTGCAAGTGTTGCGTACATGTGAAAAGTCTCTACAAACACTTTCAGAAAAAAGTAGTTTAAAAGAATTGCTCCCAGCACAACAATCATATACTTGGGTAGCTGTTCCCGTTTACGCACAGCACTTCCTTCAAACACCACATAACGGCTCAGAAAAAAACCAACGGGAAAAGTGATAAAAAAAGACATTAAGAAAGCGGCAATATGCGGACTAAACGTAAACCACGGCGTATGCAGCATTTGTTTCTGCAGAATAAAATTATAGCTGATGAAAAATAAACCAATGTCAAGCACCGTATTACCGCCTCCGCAGGCTGCATAACGAAAGGTCTGTAACGGCATCCATTGTTTAAACGGTGGATAAAACCAATCTATAACCGCATGAATAAAAGCTACCAGTTTATTGATCATGTGAAATTCAAAGATAATATTTATACTTACTTTTTACACTTGCATTTGTTTGCACGGTTTTCTTTTTGAAAACAATAACAACCGAAACTGTAATTTTGTAAAAAAAAGAATATGCGTAATCTGATTGTTGTAATGCTGCTGCTGTTTGTTAGCTGTGGTGGTGCAGCTCAAAATAATAAAGAAGTGCCGGCCGATGAATTTGAGAAAGGTTTATCCGGAAATCATATTCAGTTACTGGATGTACGCACTGCCGGTGAATTCCGCAATGGTCATATCAAAGGATCCTTACAGGCCAACTGGAATAATCAGGAAGAATTTAAAGAACGCATATCTGCTTTAGATAAATCAAAACCTGTTTATATCTATTGCATGTCGGGGCCCAGAAGCCAGGCAGCAGGTGAATGGTTACGTACAAACGGCTTTACAAATGTGGTTGAATTGCAAGGCGGTTTCAGCAACTGGAAACGGATAGGAAAACCTTTTGACGGTATGCCGGATGTAAAACAAATGACCATGAGCGAATACAATCAACAAATCACAGGAAAGGAATATGTGTTGGTTGATGTTGGTGCCGAGTGGTGCCCGCCCTGCAGAAAAATGGAACCCATCATCAATGAATTTTTAGCAGCAAACCAAAACATCTTCTTACTCAAAATTGATGGCGGCATACATACCGATTTAATGAAACAATTAAATGCAGAAGGTTTACCTACTTTTCTGCTGCTCAAAAACGGACAGGAAGTTTGGCGTTATAAAGGTGTGCTTTCAAAAGAAGAATTGAACAAGATGTGGCAGGAAAAGAAATAAGCTGATCACCTGCCGGCTGTTATTCTCAGGAAAAATTCAACTACCTTAACGAAAATATTCGTCATGAGAAAGTTGATTGTTTTGCTCTTCCTCCTGTTTGCTTTTAACAGCTATGCACAGCAAAAACGCATGAACCAATGCGGATTTATTATTCCCGACAATGTAATGATTCCGCCAAACCGGTTTGCAAGTGTGTACGAAGCAAGAGACATTTTGCAGAACATGCTCGATACGCTGGTGTGGAGGGAAAACTTTATGATTCGTGAAGAGAACGGCATTAATAATGCGTACGCAACTATACTCAATGGCAGAAGATGGATTATTTATGATAATACTTTTTTAGAAAAACTGGATTACATCACGGCTACTAAATGGGCTTCCATCAGTGTGCTGGCACATGAACTGGGTCATCATTATAAGAATCATGTGGTTGATGCTGTAGGCAGTACTCCTTCTAAAGAACTGGAAGCCGATTTTGTTTCAGGTTTTATCATGGCAAAATTCGGAGCATCGGTCAATGAAGCCAAAGCCGCCATGAGCAAAATAGCCAGCGATTACGGCAGCAGCAGTCATCCGCCAAAAAATGAACGTCTCAATGCTATTGGTCAGGGATGGAATTATGCGAAAGGTCTGTCTAATGCACCAACTCCCCCATCAAACCCAACAGGTCCGGGAAATACAAAACCACAGAGCGGACAGGGAACGGCAAAGCCACAAACACAACAAAATCCTCCATCTGCACCACCGGTAAATAATCCAACAACAGATATGAGCTGGATTCATTTAACTGTTTCAGCAGATCAACCTATCACTGTTTTTTTATCGGATGACGGAAGAAAGTTTGAACCGGTTGAATTGAAACCGGGTGAGCCCTTTGTATTTAAGTTTGAAATTTATCAATATGGTTGGATGAAGTTGGTGAATTCGCCCACAGCAAAATCATACAGGCTGTCTCATTTTAAAGATTACTCCATTGTCTGGAGCAGGAGAAACCGCAACTGGCTTGTGATAGAGATCCCTTAAACGAAACAACTAACTTATAAGTAACTGTTGAAGAAAGATATTATTCTGGCTGGTGGACAAGTTTAGCGAATTGAGAACAGCGGGCAGTCTTATTTTTGCAGTATGGAAGCACTGGAAAAAAACAGTCAGGCGTGGTATAAAGATTGGTTCAACTCCCCTTACTACCATCAATTATACTTTCAACGTGATGAGCAGGAAGCAGCAGATTTTATTGATGCATTGCTGATGCGTTTAAATCCGCCTGCAGATGCACAGATGCTCGATGTTGCATGCGGTCGTGGAAGACACAGCATTCACCTTGCTTCAAAAGGATTTTCTGTTACAGGTATTGATATCAGTGAAGACAGTATTGAAGAAGCGAAAGAACATGAAAATAACCAGCTTGAATTCTTTGTGCATGATATGCGTTTGCCCTTCAGGATGAACTATTATCAATATGCTTTTAACTTCTTTACCAGTTTTGGTTTTTTCCGCACCAGAAGAGAACATGATAACGCCATCCGTACCATTGCACAATCGCTGAAACAAGAAGGTGTTTTTGTGATTGATTATCTCAATGCACATTATGTAGAAAATCATCTGTTGTATAAAAGTGAACTTCGTAAAGGCGATGTTAGTTTTTATATTACCCGCTGGCTCAATGAAACACATTTCTACAAAAAAATTGTAGTGGAGGATGAAGCCAATCTGGAAGAACCACTGGAGTTTACAGAAAAAGTTGCAAAATTTTCATTGGGCGATTTTAATGATATGCTTGCCTTTCATGGCTTACAGATACAGGAAGTGTATGGCAGTTATCAGTTTGAGCCTTATCATGTAAACAACTCGCCTCGGTTAATTATCATCGCCAAAAAAATAAACTGATCAGGGTTTTACCTTTTCTTTTTGATTATTCAGCAGCATCCAGCGGGATGATTCGTAAAGTGCAATGGTTTGTACTGCCAACTCCTGTTTTGTTTTTGTATAGTCAGTTGATGATAAAACAGGTGAGTTAAAACGAACAGGCACCAAGGTATCTTTCTGCAGATTCATGTTGAGGATATAGTAATAATCGTTATTCACCAGTCCAATCTTCCCTTCATCGTGGTGAATAATAAATGCAAAATCTTTGCCTGCAGGTTTTCGTAACAGATCTCTGCCAATGGTTGTGTTTACAAAATTCTGATTCAACAAGCCGGCAATGGTTGGCAACACATCTACCTGACTGACTGCTTCTGAACGTTTCTCCGGTTTTAATAAAGCCGGAGTATAAAACAGCAGCGGTACGTGTTCATCAGAGAGGCGTTCATTGGTCCATGCATCCGGATACAAAGCGGTAGCATTTCCTTTTACGCCATGATCACCAACAAATACAAACAGTGTATTACTAAACCAACTTTGCTTTTTTGCATGTTCCATAAACTGCTGCAGACAGTAATCAAAATACAGAGCAGCCTCGTATTCTTTCTGCGAATCAAACCCATATTTTTTCAGTTGTGCTTCATCTATGAGTTTACTGCTGACAAAACTCCTGTCTTCTTCAGGAATAACAAAGGGACGATGATTATCTGCTGTTTGTATAATACTGAAGAATGGTTGCTGCTGTGCTGATAAAACTGAATTGGCTTCTTTAAACAGGTTTTTATCGCTGATGCCCCACACATTAAACCGTGGGCTTTGATACATACCTTCCTCAAACAACTTTAAACCGGCCACATTATTCACAAGCAGGCCTTTAAAATTATTGAACTCACTGTTACCTCCTATAAAATAAAGTTTAAGGTGATCAGTAAACGAATTGATGATACTGTGCTGATTGAGTGCCTCTGGGTTTCTGGTTGAAAATTTACTCAGCTGCACATCCGGAATACCGGTTAACAATGCAAACACGCCTCTTGCAGTACCAAAACTTGGAGAGAAACAACGTTCAAAAAATAATCCTTCATTGACGAGCTGTTGAAAATAAGGTGTTGTGTTTAGCGGATTGCCACTCATGCTTGTTTTGTACATGCTGAACGACTCACACATAACAAGTACAACATTCATTTTCTTTGCTGGCTGCTGAAAGCTTTCCCTGCGTTGAAAATTGAGCAGCTTTGATTCTTGGGGCAATTGCAGCAATTGCTTCATTATTTCAAACTGTTCTTTTGCACTGCCATCATCAGCAAATGGTTTTCTAAATCGCAAAGTGGTAAAAAAATTCTCCAGCGGATTTAATGCCAGGTAAGCTTTAAAGTTATCACCCAGTCGGAACGCATCTTTCCATAACAACAGAGGTTTTGCTGTATTACTTCCTGCAATGCCGATTACAAGCAATAACATTAACCAGAAAGTACGCAAGGGTTTAAAAGGCGAGTCAAGTGAATAATCTACCTTTTTATGTGTTCGATGAAAGAAACGGTATAACAACCAGATGAGTCCCGACAGGATGACCAGTATCCAGAATAACGGATACGATTGCCAGATCATGTTCATGGAAATCTGAAAGTCTTCAATAAAATTGAGTGCACTTGCATTGAGGCGGGTTTCTACATAATCAAAATGACCAAAATCGGCACCAAAGAAAAAAAGTAAAAACCAGCTGACCGTAACAAGATAAAATATCCAGATACGTCTTAAACGGAAAGATCTGAATGGCGAAAACTTAGGAAAACTACCCACAATGAGTAAGGGCGCCAGCAGAATGCACACCCATCGTAAATCGAACCGGACACCCATGATAAAAGAAGGAAGTGCAGCTGCAAAACTGATGGATTCCGGACGAAAGGTATAAAATGTAACCAACCTCATGATACTGAAAACGATCATGAAAAAAATAAATAACTGTAGTACCCAACGGGAGGTTGGCGGCAATTGAAAGTGTTTACCCATTTTCCTTAAGCAGCGCTAATTTATAAAGTTTTAGCCAGTTGTAGTTTTAATTCCATAAACGGTTAACTATATTTGAACGAATATGCTGAAAACGATTGTTCAGTTAGACCGTTCAGTTTTTTATGCTGTCAATAATCAATGGAGCAATCCATTCTTTGATGCAGTGATGCCGTTTATACGCAACCAATACAGCTGGGTACCGCTGTATCTTTTTCTGCTTGTTTTTGTATTCATCAATTTCCGTTCAAAGTTTTTGTGGTGGTTATTATTTGCACTTGCTACGTTTGCGTTAACCGATCTGCTGAGTGCACAGGTGGTTAAAGAGCTGGTGCAACGTCCCCGCCCCTGTGTTGATGTGGTGGCTGCCCAATCGGTAAGGATGCTTATTCCCTGCAGTTACAGTTACAGCTTTGTTTCATCTCATGCAACCAATCATTTTGGACTGGCTGTTTTTCTTTTTGCAAGTATGAAACATCTTTCCAAAGCATGGATCTGGCTGCTGTTATGGGCTGCGTTAATCTCATTTGCACAGATTTATGTAGGCGCACATTTCCCGTTAGACGTGCTTGCAGGCGCAGCATTAGGCTGCCTGATTGGTCATAATACTGCAAGAATTTTCAATAAACAATTTGGCGGCTTACAACTTACTTAATACTTTCTTATTTTCAGTAAAACAAGCACTTGTGTAAAGCTTCGTAGATTTGCACTTTTTACAAATGGAAATATTTATACTATTCGTCCTCATATTCCTCAACGCTTTATTTGTGATTGCAGAGATTTCGCTGGTATCGGCCCGTAAATCAAGGCTTGAAACATTGGCAGCAAAAGGCAGTATCAGCGCTAAAACTGCTCTTCAACTTTCAGAAAATCCGGAGGTCTTTCTTTCGGCGGCTCAAATCGGTATAACACTTATCGCCATCTTAACGGGTGTGTACTCCGGTGAAAAATTCGGAAAAGACCTTGCCCCGTTTTTTCTTCAGTTTCCTTTACTTAATTTTTATGCAGAGAGTATTGCTACAGGTGTAGTGGTAGTTCTTGTAACCTTTCTATCAATTATACTTGGAGAACTGGTTCCTAAACGTTTAGGCTTGTTACGTTCAGAAAAAATTGCGATGGCGGTTGCAGCTCCTATGAAGTGGTTTGCCAAATCCATTCACCCCATTGTATGGCTGCTCAACAGTATAACCAATCTTATATTCCGGTTGTTTAATGTAAAAACGGTACACGACAATCATGTTACCGAAGAAGAGATCAAAGCCATCATCAGTGAGGGAACAGAACAAGGCACTATTGAAGAAGCGGAGCAGGAAATTATTGAGCGTGTATTTCACTTGGGCGATAGAAACATCACTTCACTCATGACCCACCGAAACGATATTATCTGGTTTGATTTAAATGATAACGAAAACTCCATCAAAGAAAAAATTATTGGTGAACCGCACTCCATTTATCCTATCTGCGATGGTGACCTCGACAGTATCAAAGGAATTGTTTCCATTAAAGACATGTATGTAGCCAACGACTTTACACTCTTTAAAGATTTAATGAAACCGGCATTGTTTGTTCCAGAAAACAATTCGGCTTACCAGGTGCTGGAACAATTTAAACAGAGTAAAGTACACAGTTGTTTTATTGTGGATGAATATGGCAGTGTAGAAGGAATGATTACATTGAATGATATTCTGGAAGCGATTGTAGGCGACATCCCCGAACCACATACAGATGATTATGAAATTATAAAGCGTGATGACGGAACCTATTTGGTAGATGCACAGATACCGTTTTATAACTTTCTTTCAAGATTTGAAAAAACGGAATGGATGAATGAAGGCGAACGGGAATTTGATACACTGGCCGGATTTATTTTACATGAGCTGGAACGTATACCTCATGCCGGTGAAAAATTTGTATGGAAAGGATTTACATTCGAAATTATAGATATGGATGGTCATCGCATTGATAAAGTATTATTAGATGTGCCCGAAGGTGTAGGTGACGACGATGAGTAAACTTTTTACATTTAAGCTCCGGGTGCTAATTCAATAATATATACAAGCGAACTGCACTTCTCTTTATGAAAGAGTGCATAGAAATTAGATTTAAGTCCATTCCAGATGCCACTTAGAAAATTTCCTTTTTTATTACGCTCACTTAACAGCGAAACATAAATACTATCGAGCCACATGGGTTTTGTTGCAATCACTTTTAATCCGTGCCGCTCCATCAGCATCCGCATAGATTTTGGAGAAAAATGATACAAGTGTCTTGGCACATCATACGAAGCCCAGTCCTCTCTGTAAAATTCTGCATCATAACTGGTATAGTTTGGAACAGCAATGATGAGCTTTCCCCCCGGTGCTACTATTTTCTTTAACTGATCAATGTATTCATCCAGGCGATGCACATGCTCCAGCACATGCCACATGGTAACAGCATCATAAGTAGATGCAGGCAGCATAAACAATTCTTCTGAAGGATAAATATCGCAGTTGTATTTTTTCAAAGCCACGGCTCTTGCTGCAGCATCGGGTTCAAGGCCAACCACATTCCAGCCTGCAACAGACATGGTATGAACAAATGTGCCTGTACCACTTCCTACATCAAGCAACATACCCACTGCTTTTTTAGTGGCATTTTTTACAAGACTTTCTTTACTCATCATGGTAAAGGTTCTTGCTATATGATACAAACGATTAATGATTCCTTTGTTGGTATTGGTATGAGAAATGTAATTGGCTGACTGGTAATAACGCTGCACAGCAGTTTCATCAGGAATCTGTTGTGTAAAACGAAGACTGCAATCATTACATTCCACTATTGGAAACAACTCCTGACTGACTGTAAAATCTTTAACGTTGAGAACCTGATTAAAAGATTGGGATTTACACACAGGACAGCTTGTATAATGTACAAGTTGACTCATAAGAACTGCAGTTAAGTATTTTGGGTTATTATTATTGACTGTTGTATGATGGTGAGGTTTCTTTTGTTTTTAATTTTATGCCGTTGCCCTGCATTTTCCAGTTTGCCGGGTTGCCGGTTGCGAACAACCAAATGGCTATCATGCTTATCAAGAACAATGCCAAGGCAAAGATCCACAGTTTATTGATCTTACTTTGATTCCTGCCCGACAACAATGCTTCCATTTCAGTACTTGTCTTCTCTTCTTCCCCCACTCTCACAGCATGTTCCTGATGTTTACGGATAATTTTCTCAGCTTTTACCGGTTTTCCAATACCCGGTGAAAAGGTTGATATAAAATGGATGAGCTGTTGATCATCTTTTGAAAAATTTCCCAATCCTTTCCATTCAGTTATCTGATGGCTATTTAAAGTACGATGAAAATTGCTGAGCAGGATTTCTTCTTTTGCGTAAACTTCCCGCAATGAAATACTCAATTCTTTACTTACCCAGTCTTCAAACCTTGCATCCTGTTCACCGGTTGTACTGTAATGAAGAACCGACTGAGGTGCATGTAAAAGCCTGTTCGGAAAATCCAGCCGTGCCGGTAAGTGTTCAACAGAAAAAGTACCAATCCCTTTAAATGAAACCTGTTTATTGAAAGAAAGATAACGAACAATCAGATCAACCATGCTTATTGCTGCTTTTGATCAAAAGTAAGTTTTATTCCCGCAAGAAAGTTGAAACTCACAACCTGATAATTATTCCAGCGTTGATAAGCATTGTTGAAAACGTTATTAAACTGCCCCCACACACTAACATATTTGTGTACTCTGAATTCTAGTCCTGCATTTAAATCAAACACAGATGGAAGCCTTCCGGTATTACCCATATTATCTTTTAAATATACAGGCCCCTGCCATGCATACAAATCACTTTTTATCATAATTTTTTTAACAGGTTGCCACCTGAGCGCTGCTGTTAGCTGTAAAGGAATTACATGAAATGCTTTTACATATGTTGAACCAATAAAATTATACATATCAAATTTTGCACTTGCGTTAAACTTATCCTGCAAAACATACCCTATCTCTGCCTGACCATGTGCACCTTGTAATTTACTTTCCTGTAAAACAGAAAAAACAGCAGGCTTCAGATGATTCGAAAACAAAGGCAGGTTCAGATACTCTATATAACCTGCGCTTACACGATAATTAAATGAATTGGCAAGCGTTCCTTTAAAACCTCCGTAAGCTTCCGTAATTCTGGTATTGAATTGTGATACCGGTTGATTGATCCATGGATTTTGTGAAGCAAGAAATTGATAGGTGTTTTTTCGAATGTGCGATACCCATGCACCCGTAACAATAATCTTTTTTTCCTGCAGGTGAACATCAACCATCACATCGGGCAACACATTCAGTTTGTTATTGTCCCATGTAGGACGAATGCCGGCACGTATAGCCAAACGGGATGTTTTAAGCATGGCCGCTGCATTAAAGAAATACACATTGTTACTGTACGATGCACTGTCTGTTGGAGTATAAGTTGTAAGATCTGCATTACCACGAATGAGCAAACCGAAGCTTGTACCAAAACGCACTTCAACAGGTATATCAAGCACACCGTTTGTTTCTGTTGATCTTGAATCACTGAATACATTAATGTTTACTTCGGGATTATAGCTGATGCCAAACCTTGTAACCATTGCATTGCGAATACCTGCACGGATGTTGACTGTTTGATAAGGCTTTTTCAGAGAATCATCTTTTGCTGAGACCAAGGAAGGATCGGGCCCGTACAGAAAAAATGTTTGCTGTTGATAACCCGCTTTGCCGTACACTTCTACCCTGTTTACAACCGTGTTGATATGTGCCGCCAAATTAGTGTTGCTGAACTTTTGTACACGCAACGGTCCTTTTTGTGAAAGATGATTGGCAAAAATGGTGAAGTTGGTTTTCTTACCATCACCCAACGAAAAACCGGCATCAACCAAAGGAGTATTGAAATTTCCATAACCTGCTTTTATATAATTGCTGTTATGTGCCTGACCTGCGGAATCAATTTGCAGTGCCAGTGGCTTTAACGCAACCGGTTGCAGATTAAAAAATAAATTCTGGATGGGAATATTATACGTTAAAGCCGGCCGGCCGCTTTCCGGTGCCGGTGGTGTGGCATTGAAGTTTAACTTCACTGCATTTTTCAACACTGGCTTAAAAGCTGATTTAATTTCAACAGACTGTTTCTTTGATGTATCCTGGGCATTTGAATAAATACCCCCAACACAAAAAGCAAAAACCAAAATCGTTATTCTGTTCATATGTATACTTAAGATCTGAATGATTAAACTTTACTCTATCTTATCTGCTGATGACTATCCATCTACCTTTGAATTTCGCTTTTCTTCTTCAATCACCAATTTCAATTTATCCAATGCTTCCTGTTTTAACTGCGGATTGGTTGCGTTTTCACTGATGCTTTGGAAAGTTGCTTTGGCATTGAAATAATCTTTCTGTTTAAAATAAATATCGCCCAGCAAAATGTACGACTTTGTAACCCAGTAATCGTACGACCCACTTTTGCTAATGACTTCAAAAGCAGCTTTTTCTGCATTAGCCAAACTATTGAGATCGAACTGACATTTAGCAATTTCATATCTCGCTTCTGCTGCCCACTCTCCTTTATTAATTGCAGCAACGGCTCTGTAAGCCTGAATGGCTAAATCAAACTGTCCATTGATCTGGTGATTACGGCCGGTTACAAGATTCGACAATGCCTTATCATCATTACCAATTCCTTTTGTGATGAGTAATTCTCTGGCAACATCAGCCGCCTGTTTGTATTCTTTTAATTGATAATGGCAACGTAATAAACCACGCAATGATTCTAGCCTGTTCTCATCCGTTGCGGAAACGGTTTTTAAAATATCGTAATAAGGTTTTGCTTTTGCATAATCCTGCAGTTCAAAATAATATGTACGTGCAGCAATGAGAGCACTCTTTTCCGCATACTTACTGTTGCCCTGCATGGCCACATATTCATAACCGGGCAATGCATTCTTCCAGTCTTTGCGTTGCATATAGCATTCGCTGCGGTTGTAATGCGCATCAATTGCTTTTGCACCATTCGGGAAACGGTTCAGGTAATTGGTGATTTGCTGCATGGCACCTGTGCAATCATTCGCTTCCAGTTTAATTTCAACCGCTGCATAGGCTAATGAATCGGCTTCGCTGGCAGAAACATTTTTACCAGTTGAGCGTACAAAATCTTCATAATCCTGCGGCCTGCCCAACTCAACATAAATAGCCCGGATATTATCCAGCGCCAGTTCAGCTTCTTCACTGTTAGGATATTGCTGCAACAATTTTTTATACTGAGTTAATGCCTCTTCATTTTTATTGAGGTTGTAATAACAAACACCCAATTGCAATAAAGCATTTTGTTTTAGTCCGGTATTTTGAGGTGCGCTGATTACATTATTTAAGAAAGGAATAGCTGCCTGAAATTTTTCATCGGCCATATAAGTCTTGGCAATTTCCATATTGGCATCGGGCACCAACACACTTCTGGGGAATAAACGTTGTAAAGTGGAGAGCTGTTCAATTTTTGTTTTACTGTTATTAATACCTGTGAGCATGGCTTTTTGATATAGTGCATAATCTGCACTGATCCATGAATAATCCAATACCTGCTGATACATGCTCAAAGCCTGTCTGTAATTCTTTTGCATGTAATAGCAATCGGCCAGGCGGATATATGCATCCTGATCAACCGGTGCAGAGTTTAGTGCAACACGGCCAACTGCTTTTTGAAAGAATCCCTGCGCTACAATAAAACTTTCTTTGCGCAGATAACAATAACCCAGATTGTAATTGGCCTCTTTCACTGTTGCTTCGCCCATACCGGGATTACCGCTTTGTAAAAATAAATCGTAGTAACGAATGGCATCATCTAAACGATCATTGCGGTAAGCAATTTCTCCTTTCCAGTAATTGGTGAGAGCTAATACAGAAGCTTTATAGGGGTCCTTCAAAATTTTATCTAAAAGTGCATCTGCCTGACTAAGTTGACCATCATTGATCAATTCGGCTGCTCGACCATATAAAATGCCCGGATATAATTTCTTTGTAGCTTCTGAAGGATATTCGAGTGATTCAATTAAGGTAATGGCATCTTTATAATTACTGGTTCCTGCCAGCAAGCCTACTAACAGCTCTTTAGCCTCTGTATTGTAAGTGCTGCGGGGATATTCGTTGAGAAAGCGTTTGAACTCACTGATAGCTACACCCTGATAACCCAGCTCGTACGAAAGTTTGGCATAATTAAATAAAGAAACTTCACGCTGTTGCTGATTGCTGCTGTTGGCAGCACAAAATGCAAATGCATTCCGTGCATTTTCTTTTTGATTGGTTTTTAAATAAGCATCGCCTAACAGATACATAGCACTCTGGCTCAATGAATCTTCACTGCCGCTTAATTGTTTAAATCCTTCAATGGCTTTTGGCAGTTGATTGTTCTGGTAATAACTGTAACTGAGTTCATACAAATCCTGTCTGGTTACTTTGTCGGCACGGTTCACATATTCCTCCAGCAACGGAAGTGCTTTTTTATACTCTTTCTTTTCAAAATAAGCATGACCAAGAAGTTGTTTCATTTCCAGATCATATAAAATATTGGGTCGCTTTACAGCTTCTTCAGCAATGCGAATAGCTTTTTCTTTTTCGCCTCTGAAGTAATAAATGGATGCAATATAAAAAGGAACAATCTTTCCATATTCAGGATGATTCTGTACTTTTTCAAAACAGCTCAGTGCCTCATTGTATTCTTTATCAGCATAAGCCAGGAAACCGTAATAATAATTAGCATCTAAATAATGCGGATCCATTGGCAACTGCCGTATGGTATTAAACAATGGTTTGGCCTGTTGAAAACGTTTCAGATGAAAATAGGAATAGGCCATCCTGAATTTTGCCTCAGAAATCTGTTCGTTATTTAAACTGGCAATTTCTGCTTTCTCGTAAAATTCCAACGCATCAATAAACAGTTGTTTACGGAAATAATAATTGCCGAGATGAAAACTTAACTGCTGGGTACGGGGCATATTGTGCACAACAGTAATAAACTCACGGCTTGGCAAAACCGCCCGTTCGTCGTTTTGCTGCAGACCGCAGGCCAGCAGGTAAAAATCAATTTCCTGTACCTGAATACCCTGATTAATGACGTTGCTGGTTTGAATTTCCTGCTTCAGCTCCCGCAGAATAGGCATTGCCAGACTGTACTGATCATTTAAAAAATATTCCTGTGCCTGTTTAAATTTTTGCTGCGGATCGTTGTAAACAGCTGATGTTTGTGCAGAGACCTGCAATGAAAAGCAGGAAAACAACAGGAAAAAAATGGAAGTAATGCGGTTGTTCATTGGCGGGTAAACGTTCATCTTTAGTAAATATTTTAACCGTTCTCTTAAAGTCTGTTTAGCTTGCTAAAGGTAATCTCTCCTTTTCTTTCAAACACCGTTCCAGTTTTTTGTGGATAAAAGATTGTGTTCCGTTAATTTCGCATCTTCAAATCCAAATAAATGAAGAAACTTCTATCCGTTAAGTATTCTGCAACAGCATTTAACATTTCATTCTTGGTTCTCCGTTTAATACTGGGACTCACCATGTGTGTAAACAATGGGTACGATAAACTGGTCCATTTTGCAGACAAGAAAGATTCGTTTGTAAACTTTCTGGGAATGGGCAGTGCCATTACTCTGGCATTAGTTGTGTTTGCAGAATTTTTCTGTTCCATTTTTATTACCCTGGGATTGTTTACACGTTTCACTGTAATTCCATTGATCATTACCATGGGCTATGCTTTCTTTGTTTCGCATCACGGCAATCTGTTTGGTGATGGAGAACATGCAGCACTGTATCTTTCAGGATATATCGCCATCCTCTTGTGCGGCCCGGGCAGGGTAAGTGTTGATGGTATGATCAATAAATAAATTCCATGTTTACATCAGAAACAACCATACGGGTCAGATATTCAGAAACAGATCAGATGAATGTGGTTTATCACGGCAACTATGCCCAGTATTTTGAAGTAGCCCGTGCAGAAGCAATCCGTGAAATGGGCATCACGTATAAAGACATGGAAGCAATGGGTATTGTAATGCCGATTGTGGAATTACACACAAAATTTTTAAGACCTGCATTATACGATGATCTGTTAACCATCAAAACACAATTAAGGGAATTACCAACCGATCACCGGATAGAATTTCATCATGAAGTGTTGAACGAAAGCGGTAAGCTCCTCACCATCGGCAGAATTGTTTTGTATTTTCTGGATGCAAAAACAATGGCCCGTACAACCATGCCTGCTGAGTTGGTACAACATCTCGACCCTTATTTTAAGTAAGGTATATATCAGCTTGTACTTGTAAGCCCTTTCAATTAACTTTAAAGTATGGAACATACAGTTCAGGAACCTGCCCCCAAATACAATTTCATTTCACCAAAAGAGTATCTTGAAATGGAACGTGCATCCGATGAGAAGCATGAGTATTTTGACGGGCAAGTGTATGATATGAGTGGCGCCAGTTTAAAGCACATAAAAATTGCTGTTAACCTCACTATCCAAATTGGTAAATTTCTCGAAGACAAAGAATGTAATGTTTTAGCAGAAAATATGAGAACCACAAATGCAGACAGAAGTGCTTATATGTATCCGGATGTGATAATTGTTTGCGGAAAAGAAGAATTAGAAGATGATACATTTGATACACTTTTAAATCCTGCTGTTATTTTTGAAATACTTTCCCCTTCCACTCAAAATGTGGACAAAGGGAGAAAACTTCTTTACTATCAGCTCATTCCATCATTGAAGGAATATTTTATGATCGATACAATCAAACAACGCATTTATATTGTGAAGAAACAAAGCGATGGCACATGGGCTTACCAGAAACCTGTTGAAGGTGACGGAAGCATCCTTATAGAAACCGTTCAACTCTCTCTCCCGCTCACAGCTATTTACAAAGGAACAGGCATTTAATGATTATGATGAAGCAACAAATATTTGCCTCCATTATTACAATTGGAGATGAATTACTGATTGGACAAACCATTGACACTAACAGTGCATGGATGGCGCAGGAACTGAATAAAATTGGTGTTTGGGTTAAACGTCGTGTGGCTGTAGGCGATACCAGAGAAGACATCTGGCAGGCGTTAGATGATGAAGCAGAAACATCCCAGATTATTTTAATTACAGGAGGCCTTGGCCCAACTGCTGATGATATAACCAAACCCCTGCTCTGTGATTATTTTGGCGGAAAGATGATTGTGAATGAACAGGTGTATGAACATGTGAAAAATATTTTTCTGAAACTGAACCGTCCGTTAATTGAACGCAACCTGAAACAGGCCGAAGTACCCGATAACTGTGAAGTGCTGATGAATGTTCGGGGAACTGCACCGGGTATGCTGTTTCGTAAAGCAGACCGTGTGTTTATTTCCATGCCGGGTGTGCCGCATGAAATGAAAGGCATTATGAAAAGCTCGGTGTTGCCGTTGTTACAAAAAGAATTTCAGATGCCTGTTATTCTTCATCGCACACTCTTAACTGCAGGTGCAGGTGAATCGTTTATTGCAGAAAGGATTAGCAGTTGGGAAGAAGCTTTACCTCCTCACATAAAGCTTGCATATTTGCCCAATTATGGAATGGTTCGGTTACGACTAACAACAAGCGGAATAGAAAAGGAAACACTTGAATCTGATATTGATCGTTTGTTTCTTCAATTGCAGGAATTGGTAAAAGACATCCTGATTGTTGATACTGACACCCCCCTTGAAAAAGCGTTAGGCGATTTGCTGCTTAAGAAAAATAAAACATTGGCAACTGCCGAAAGTTGCAGCGGCGGATACATAGCACATTTAATTACCGCTATTCCCGGATCATCGGCTTATTTTAAAGGTACAGTAGTAGCATATGCATATGATGTAAAAGAAAAGCTTTTAGGTGTGCAACACGAAACACTTGAAGTTAAAGGTGCAGTTAGTGAAGAAACCGTTACTGAAATGTTGAAAGGACTTTTAGCAACCACTTCAGCTGATTACGGTATTGCTACCAGCGGCATCATGGGTCCGGGTGGCGGCACGCCAGATAAACCTGTAGGCACAGTGTGGGTTGCTGTTGGCAGTAAAGAAAAAATTGTTGCCAAACGATTACAGTTTCGTTTCGACCGGATTAAAAACATTGAATTAACTGCCGCCAATGCCATGTTGATGATGTTTCAGCTTATTGAGAACGAAACGGAAAAATAAAGCCCAAATCTTTACCTTTGACGCCGATTAGCGATTTGCCTGCTGTATTCTGTTGACCATTGTTCTGAACCCTGAACTGTGCGACGCAACAGAAGCCGATGCCTGCACATTTGCTTACAACAAAAAACTTCAAATTTTTTTTTATATGGCTTTAGTTGATTTAGTAATGCCCAAACTCGGAGAAAGTATTATGGAAGCAACCATTCTCCGCTGGCATAAAAAAGCAGGCGATGCAATTAAGATGGATGAGACAGTGCTTGATATTGCAACGGATAAGGTAGATAGTGAAGTGCCCAGTACTGCAGAAGGTGTTCTTGCAGAAGTATTGTTTAATGAAAATGATGTGGTGCCTGTTGGCGCTGTTATTGCCCGCATTAAAACAGGTGCTTCTGAAACAACCGTTACTTCTGCACCTCCACCATCGCCTGTATATGAATCGGTAGCAGCCGAAGTAATGGAAGAATCTATTCCTTATCAACCCGCAGGTGCTCATGTTAACGCCCCTTCAAACGGTATTCGTTTTTATTCTCCGTTGGTGTTGAATATTGCTGCACAGGAAGGGATTGGTATGGTTGAGCTGGAGAAAATTCCGGGTACAGGCAATGAAGGCCGTGTTACCAAAAAAGATATTTTGCAATATGTAAGTAATAAAAAAACAGGTGGCTCTACTTACCAACCGCAACCATCGGTGAAAGAAGATGTATTGGTTGTACCGATGAACAGAGTTGAACCTGCTGCTGCACCTGCACATACTCCATCCATGGCACCAACTGTTTACAGTGGCAATGTGGAGGTTATTGAAATGGACAGAATGCGTAAACTGATTGCAGAGCATATGGTGCGGAGCAAACAAACCAGTCCGCATGTAACCAGCTTTACAGAAGCCGATGTAACCAACTTGGTACAATGGAGAGATAAGATGAAGAAAGAGTTTGAAAAACGTGAAGGCACCAAGATTACATTTACTCCGTTGTTTATTGAAGCAATTGTAAAGTGCATCAAAAAATATCCGCTGATCAACAGCTCTGTTGATGGCGACAGGATCATTGTAAAAAAAGATATCAATATTGGAATGGCAACTGCTTTACCAAGCGGCAGTTTAATTGTTCCTGTAATTAAAAATGCAGATCAATTAAATTTAGTTGGTCTTGCCAAACAGGTAAACAATCTTGCAGATAGTGCACGTACAGGAAAACTGAAACCCGATGATACAACAGGCGGCACATTTACTTTAACCAACGTAGGTACTTTTGGAAGTTTAATGGGCACTCCCATTATCAATCAGCCACAGGTTGCTATTTTAGCTGTTGGTGCAATTAAGAAAAGACCGGTGGTAATTGAAACACCACATGGCGACAGCATTGCCATCCGTCATATGATGTATTTGAGCATGAGCTATGATCATCGTATTGTTGATGGCAGCCTTGGTGCAACCTTTCTAACAGCAGTGGCAAATGAATTACAGAATTTTAATGGCGACAGAGATTTGTAATAATCAATATCAACAGATAATAAATAACCCCGGCTTTTAAGTCGGGGTTATTGCTTTAAGAGGTAATGGCTTAAGCCATGATCAATATTTTTTTCGTTCAAACAAATACTTCTTCCCTTTGCGTTTAACAATAAACAGATTATCATATTCTGTTTCCTGCAGATCGCTCAGTAAGGTTTGCTCCATCATTTTATTCACCAGATCATCAACGGTATTTGAATGCCCGGCAATCACTACCGTTCCTTTTTTAATTGATTTCAGCTTTGCAATAAACAAATCAACGGTATCTTTTGGAGAATACAGTTGTGTTGGAATTGATTTAAAATCACCCAACGGCTTAACGGTAGACTTGGTGCGGATGAACGGAGTAGAATAAATGGAATGGATGTTTTCATTTTTCAGTATTTCTTTTAACACAAGCGCCCTCTTCTCTCCTTCTTCACTCAACGGAACATCACTGCTCATACCTGCAACTGCAGGCGCTTTCTCTGCATGACGAACAATATAAAACGTATTTCTGCTGCATGAACTTAACAGAAAAACTATACAGCTAAAGACAACGGACAGACGCATGGTTTAAAAATTTTTGTGAATACTAATTTAGTTGTAAAAAAATCAATAATCGTTTTGTAAATTTAAGCAACAATAACCCAGTAAAACCTCAGCCATGAAGACATTATCTCAAACCTGGTTTGCAGACGGTTACATTGATTTTGAATTAAAGAAGTACACTCTGCTGGCCTATCTTCAGGAAGTAAACAAATACTTTAACGAAGCAAAGCTCTATCCGCAGCTGGCCGATGTAATTTTTCATTACAACAATCTCGTTGCCTTCAGAGAAAACAAAAAATACCTGCAGGAACAATTTCCTAAAAAACTTACGGGTATCCAGATGGAGAAACTGCAGTTACTTTATGAGCAGATGATTGAAGACGATGAACTGATGCAGGAACTGGAGACCATTATGCATTATTCCATTGCAACAATGAAGACCACCATCAGCAATGGAACTGAAATTTATGAAATGGTTGAGCAAAGCATCAGCATACAGCCCATTGGTTTGATACCGCTCGATACAAATGAAGGGTATCTTTTTCTGCGCAGCACAGCACAGCAGCAAACCAAAGTATACCAATACAGGTTAAGTTTCTTTGAGCGGCATGATGAGCAATACCGCACATTAAAGACCAATTTTATTGATACCTGGATGAGTACCATTGCCAACAGTTACGAAAACATCAAAGGCGAATTGATCCGTAATAAAACAGACCTGCCCAACCCGGCAGTGTATTGCATTGAAACCAATTTATCTTATCCGGTTGAGGAAACTTTTCTGCCAATAGCCAAGCGCAGCTTTGTAAAATTTTTATCGGCTGCATAAAATTTATTCGCCATGTCGACGAAGGAGACATCTCTTAAACCCGATAATGTTACAGATTTATGAGACCTCTCCTCCGTCGAGGTGACGTAGTGAAACGACTAATAGTTAATCGATCTTAAATCCCCAGTCAATTCCTTTACTGGTAGCAGGTACACCCTCTTTCATCCATTTAGGCATCGGTGCACCTTTGAGATAATGATCAAAGAATTGTGCCAGACGAACCGACAGATCTTTCCGGTTTCTGCGTTCAACCAGATTATGATCTTCATCGTTGTATTGAAGCAGCCATACTTTTTTATCGAGCCGACGCAATGCAGTAAAGTATTCAATGCTTTGGTACCAGGGTACTGCACCATCTTTATCGTTATGCATCAGTAATAAAGGTGTAGTTACTTTATCTGCTTTAAACAAAGGCGAATTCTTTGTATAAAGATCAGGACGTTGCCATGGTGTAAAACCAATACGTGTTTGCGATTTTTCGTACTGAAACTGTCTGCTGATACCTGCACCCCAGCGGATGCCGCCGTATGCACTGAACATATTACTTACCGGAGCTCCTGCACCTGCAGCTGCAAATATTTTTGTACGTGTTACTAAATAAGCAACTTGGTAACCGCCCCAGCTTTGACCTTGTATGGCCATCTTCGTGCTGTCAACAAATTTCATTTTGCCGAGATACTTTGCCGCACTTACAATGGAGTTGTATGCACTTTCGCCTGGCTCACCGTTTTTGTAATAAATGTTTGGATCAAATACGAGGTATCCGTTACTCGTGAAATATGCAATGTTAACGGTTGATGCACTTGGTGCAGGTGCCCGGTAGTTGTAACGTGTATCGGCATCTCTTTCATAGAAATAAAAAATGACTGGATACTTTTTATTGGGATCAAAATTTTCAGGTTTGAACAATAAGCCTTCGCTTTCTTTACCATCAAACATTTTCCATTTATGTAATTCAACCGTGTACCAGTTATACTCTTTTTGCTGTTGATTGATATTGCTTAACTGTACAGCCGATGCATGATTCTGTGCATTGCTTAATGAAGCTGAATAAATGGTAGGGCTCATTTGTGCTGTTGAAGCTGTGTATAAAAACACATCGCTGTTTTTTGCTTTTACCACGCCGCCAAAAGCGCTGATGGCAAGAGGATTTGTAACAGGAATGGTTTCATTTAATACAAATGCATCGCCTGATTTGTAAACAACCCATCCACTCCCTTTTTCTTTATGATCAAAAACATTCAGCAATAAAGTTTGACCGTCTTTGATAAAACGTTCTTCTCTGTCTAAAACAGTATTACGGAAGCTGAGTTGCTTTTTACGTCCAATACCATTGCTGATACAAACGGGTTTTGTTGCACCGGAAGGATCAACTTTCCAGATGTCGAACTTATCATACACATACATAGCAGCATCGTTTGCATGCCAGCCCATAACTCCGTGTGGTGGCGGATCATCGGGATGATCATCGTCCTCATCCTGCAAAGGCACTTTAATATCAATGGTTGCATTGATGATTTTACCGGATGCAATATTGTACGTAAAATAATGATGCTTTTTCCAGTCGTACCAGGCTACAAATTTTCCTTCGGGTGAAATGCTGCCGCCTCCACGTAACTTTTGTGCAATGAGTTTACGTTCTCCTGTTTTTACATTTACGAGATAGAGATCCTGGTAATTAAATTGCTCCCATTGATTCTGAATTCGGTATCCCTTATTGGTTTCGCCCAATGCTATGTCGCCATTATCTTCGTTTGTCAGTTCAATGCGTTCCAGGTTTTGATCTGCCAGAGGAGTGACACCGTTTGCATCCGGTTGCACAACTGCCAGATAACTTCTCCGCAGTTCATTATTCATTTGTACCAGTTGTTGCGGCTGCAGTTCATCATCATTGTAATGCCAGATATCGAGCCTTGCAGTTTCAAAATCAACCAGCGAAGTATCCTTCGGCTGACGAATGGGTGAAAGTCCCAAAAACAGTCTAGTTCCGTTTTTACTGAAACGGTTGTTATGATCAGGGCTCACCGTCATCCCGTTTTTAACACCTGCAGTGTTACGGTCTGCTTTCAGAGTTGCACTGTCCATACCCGTTTTAAAATACCAAAGTTTATAAAACTTACGGAGCGCCTTGCTTACACTATCCCGTTCTGCAACAAACGCCAGTTGCTCACCCGATTCATCAAACGCAAAATTTTTAGCATCATTAAACCCTTTCATCACGGTATCAATTTTACCAGTTGATGTATTCATCCTCAGAACAAAAGCTTTGCTTAGTGTATCATTATTCTTCCGGGTTGTTTTAATTAGTAAGCTGTTGCCGTTTTTGCTGAAATAATAATCGCTCACCAGTTTAAATTTCTTTTCTTCTCCGGTGTTTGTATTGCGGACGATTAATTCGGTTCCCTCTTCTACCGGATCATCCGAAGGTCTTGCAGGTGCAGTTCTTGGTTCTCTTTTGGGTGCTTGTAAAACAGTCATCCCTTTTGTTTTGGCTTCATTAGCTTTATTACGGATGCTGTCTGCCACTCTCATTAGTGAATCGGCCATACTAACCATTTTGGTTATCTGTGTAGCTGAATCCGGTTTAGGCGCCGGCTTTGGAGGTTCGGGCAATGCCTTTTCCATATGGTAGGCTATCCAGCCAATTCCTTCAGCAGGGGTTTTAAATGTCTTTACCCTGGCCACTTTCCAAATACTGTCTTTACCGAATTCAACAATGGCCAAACTGTCTTTTGTCATATCATCGGGTCTTTTCTTTTTGATACGTGCATCACGGGTATCCTTAAACTGAGGGCGGATTTTAAACACCACAAAACGGCTGTCTTGCGAAATGATGGAGTTGTATCCCCTGGGAACTTGTTTTTTATATTTTCCGTCACTCGATTGAATAATGAGTTCACCGTCTCCTTCCTGAGGATTGACCAAATACACAACCCATTTCCCATCGTTACTGATTTGGGGGGATTGAACACTCTGCCATTGGTCATAATCGGCATGACTGATGGGCTTTTTATTCTGGGCCTTTGATAACAGGGAAAACGACAATAGAAAACAACAGAAAAGGAACACTCTCATATGCAGATGGTTTAAAGAAACCAAGTTAAAGGAAAGCACCAACACAGTAAAACGTTTTATATAAGTGGAACAAAAAGGGTATGAACTGAAGATTTGGCCTGCTAACCATCTATTGATGCATTGTATTTTATCATATTTTAAATCTTTTACATAAGGAAAGAAAACACTACCTAAAAAGGAGTAATCTGTGAATTAGTGAAAACACCTCTTTTATACATAACAAAAAAAGTGTTCATTTGTATATATATTTTTTTAATACCCAAAATAACTGTGTTATGAACTCCCGAATTTTGTCCCTCTTTGCAGCATTACTGGTCTTTACCGGCTGCGGCCCCCAAACATTTTTAATGATTGCAGAAGGTGAAAGCTTTGATGCATTAACGAAAATTACAGATGACAAGAAGATTTCTGTTTTTCCTAATGGAGGTGAAAACGGGAAAAGCATGGTTTTCTCGGCCAAAGAGAGTGATGGCTCTTACAACATTTACATGAAGGACAATGTACTCTCCAGTTCTGTTATTCAAAAAACAAGTGGTGTGAATTATAATATTTACCCCAACTATTGCCCTGCAAATGACAAGATTGCTTTCTGTTATTTTAACAAGAACAACTACGACATCTATTACATCAATGCCAATTCAGGTAAAGCCATAACTCAAATTACCAATACAGACGAGAACGAATACAACCCTTGCTGGAGCCCCGATGGCAAATCAATTGTGTTTGAAAAAGGTGCTGCTCCAAAGTCATTTGTTCAGTACAGAAGCGGCGGTTCGTTAGGTGGAGGGATGGGTATGGTATTTAAAGTAACCGAAAATCAGGTATGGATTAAAAATCTGGAAACCGGTGAATTGAAAATGATTGGACAGGGAAGCTTCCCGAAATTTTCGCCAAACGGTAAAGAGATCGTTTTTGTAAAGTATGATATCAACAGAAACCGCTCCGGTGAAACCGGCACAATCTGGACAATGAGTATTGATGGTGAAAACCAGCGCCAGATCACTAATACCGATTTAGGTTATGCTACGTTCCCCTGCTGGAGCCCAGATGGCAAGAACGTTGCTTTTCAGTTGACCAAAAGAGATAAGGCTGATTCTGACATTTATACCATCAGCACAACAGGTGAAAATCTGAAACAACATACCATCAACAAGAGTAACGACTTTGCACCATATTGGTCTAAAGATAACTTTCTGTACTTCTCTTCAGACAGAGGAAGTCAATATCAAAAATATCTGATCTGGAGATTTAAAATTTCGGCTGATTAATTTTCTCCCATAACATTGGTTAAACCATCTGCCCTGCAGATGGTTTTTTTATGTTCTTTACTCTGATGGTTTGAATGAATACACTCAGTATAATAATAGCTATACCCCAGTAAAAACCTACTCCTAATTCCTTTTCTTCACGGTACAATAAAAAAGCAAGAGCAATTCCATAAACGGGCTCCAGATTGTAAGTAAGATTAGCAGTAAACGCAGATATTTTTTTTAGTGCATTCACTGAAAGCTGAAACGCAATCACCGTGCAAAACAATGCAAGAATCAGCAACCAGAACCAGTCGGATAAAAAAGGGATATTTTTTTCTGCCGGCGAAAATTGTAAGTAAAGCGGCAGCATTAAACTCAGCATCAGCCATCCGCCACCAAGCTCATAGAATGTTAAGTTGCTAACTGGTACATGGCGAATAAGTCTTTTATTGAAAATGGGAAATAAAGCCGAAAGAAATGCAGCAGCAATGCCTAAGAGAATACCGGTTTTAAATTGTGTATCAAAATGAAAAATGAGATAAATGCCCAGCAATACTAATATCCCCAGCAATATTTCAACCGGATCTATTCTCCGTTTCATTAACAGCGGTTCAAGTAAAGCAGTGAAAGATCCTGTAGCGGCAAAGCAAACCAGTGCAACAGATACATTGGCATATTTAATACTGCCGTAAAAAAACACCCAGTGCAAAGCAATTACAGCACCTATCATTACACATTGAACCAGATATTTCCTTTCAATACGCAGAGATGTTTTTGTAAAAAAAAGGAACAGTAAAAGTAATACAGACGAAAGTAACATACGGTACCATACCAGCCAACCCTCGTTTAAATCAATTAAACGACCCAGCACACCTGTAAAGCCGGCCAGAAAAACAGCAGTATGTAATTGTAAAAAAGCTTTTGTAGTTGGTTGCATGAAGCAGATCAGGAGTTGCTTTGTGCAACCATTTCTTCTTGAGAAAATTTAGCAATGCTCTCAGCAGGTTTTTTCATCCGTACATGGTAGTTTTTAAAGATGCTCTGCCAGCGTAGTTTTAGTACACCCAGAATTCCTTCTTTTACAATACCCTTGTTCATTTTACTTACACCAAATTTACGATCAACAAAAGTGATGGGTACTTCCACTATCTTAAATTTCAATTTCCATGCAGCAAATTTCATTTCTATCTGAAACGCATAACCGATAAAACTGATTCCATCAAGATTAATAGCTTCCAGCACTTCCCTTTTGTAACAAACGAAACCTGCTGTAGGATCCATCACCGGCATCCAAGTGATGAGCCTGGTGTACAACGATGCACCTTTTGATAACAGAATGCGGTTGCGGGGCCAGTTAGCTACAGCACCTTCTTTTACATAACGGCTGCCAACTGCAACATCTGCGCCTTCATATTTACATGCATGAACTAAACGTTCCAAATCGGCAGGGTTATGACTAAAGTCGGCATCCATTTCACAAATAAATGCATAGCCTTTTTCAATGGCCCATTTAAACCCGTGAATATAAGCTGTACCTAATCCCAGTTTTCCTTTTCGTTCTTCAATAAATAATTTTCCGTTGTAAACCGGCTGTAAATTTTTTACCAACTGCGCCGTACCATCAGGCGATCCATCATCAATTACCAGCAAATGAAAATCATTGTGCAGTGTAAATACAGTTTGAATAATATGTTCAATATTATCTTTCTCGTTGTAAGTTGGTATAATCACTAATTTTTCCAATCGCAAAATGTTCAGTATGCAAGTTAGTTTATTTTGAAAAGGACGATCCTGTAAAAAACTGACCGACAACCTGTTTAGTTCTTTTTTAACAAGGTACGGTTAAGAATCTCTGTTAGTTTCTGTTTGGTGTGTAAAGGAAAATCTCCTTTCATCATCCAGTCATAATATTGTGGTTCCTGTTTAAGCACAAGTGTTACAAGTTTGCCTTTATGTTTTCCGAAATTAAAGACTTCTACTCCATTTTCCATCACAAAACGCCTTGCGAAATCCACAATCTGATCTTCACCTGTGAATTTCACGATAGCTTCAACCGAAGCACCCATTTGCGGATAACGTTTTACCTGCGCCTCCAGTATTTCCAGTGTGGCTGTTGCATCTACTTCGGCACTGTGAGCGCCTTCTAATATTTTATCACAATAAAATTTATAGGCTGCGGATAATGTGCGCTGCTCCATCATATGAAACACCCGTTGCACATCCAGTAACTGACGATCGTTTAATTCAATATCCAGCCCTGAGCGGAGAAACTCTTCCACCAGCAACGGAATATCAAACCTGTTTGAATTATAGCCTGCCAGATCAGCATTGGCCAGAAACATTTTAATTTCATTCGCTGCCTGTTTAAACGTTGGTGCATCTTTCACCATTTCATTGCTGATGCCATGCACATCAGTAGCTCCCGGAGGAATGGGCATTTCAGGATTGATCAGTTTACGTTTTACAGTCCTGCTTCCATCAGGCATAATTTTTACAATGGCAATCTCAACAATACGGTCGCTTGCAATATTAATCCCTGTTGTTTCAAGATCTATTACTGCAAGTGGGCGTTTTAACTCTAAACTCATGGAATCGCTGCCGGGTTGGTTATTTGACTCAAATCCGAGGGGAAGCTGTTGGCTCATGAGGCAAAAATAACTAAAAACAAGTGCTTCTGCTTATACGGAAACAGTAATGTTTTGCGTTCTTGGATGAGAAATACACAATTATTCAAAAAACCTGACTATTTTTACGGCACTCAAAAATCCGTTTAGTATGAAAAAAATCATGATCACTCTCGTTCTTGCAGTAATTGCAACTTTTATTTTCACTTCGTGCGCCGGCAGCCGCAATGGAATGGGCTGTCCAACTTCGGCTAAAAGCAAACCTTTCAGAGCTTAAGCTGTCATCACATAAATAAATACATGAATTGGAAATTACTCAGTTCTCAGGAAGAACTGGAACAGTTAGTTCATTTATCACAAACAAGTCCGCAGGTTATTTTTAAGCACAGCACCCGTTGCAGCATCAGTTCTGTGGCAAAAAGCAGACTGGAGAAAAACCTTCCGCCGGCTGACATTCAGTTTTATTATCTCGATTTACTCTCTCACCGTTCGTTATCCAATTATATTGCCGATCGGTTTGATGTTACACACCAGTCGCCACAGGTATTAGTGATTAAAGATGGCACTTGTGTTTATGACGAGAGCCATTTAGCCATTGATGCATTCGAAATTGTTGAAAAAGCACAATAATCATCTCCCCTCTTTACTACGGGTTGTTAACCGTTATCAACGGTTGCTGTATTTGAAGAAATAAAGCTTTCTTTATACTTCAAGTTTTTTATTATGCGCAAACTAACACTAAGCATTTTGCTTTTCTCTTTTGTAACCCTGCATGCACAACAGAAAATAGATTTTGAAAGTTATAATCCGCCTTCTACACTTGTAGTGCCTAAACATCCTGTACAAAAAGGAAAGTTCCCGTTTATTGATGTACACAATCATCAGTTCAACATGCCAACAATGGATTTAAATACGTTGACCGTTGAAATGGATAAACTGAACATGCGGATAATGGTGAACCTGAGTGGCGGCAGCGGTAACCAGATCAGTACAGCTGCAAAAAACATCAGAGAAAATAAACCCGGACGTTTTATTGTATTTGCCAATGTTGATTTTAAAGGTGTGGGTGAACCGGGTTGGGGTGATAAGGCTGCAAAACAACTGGAAGAAGATGTAAAGAATGGTGCCAATGGATTAAAGATTTATAAAAGCCTCGGCTTTTCGGTTAAAGACATCAATGGTGTTCGGGTTCCTGTTGATGATGAAAGACTGGATGCTGTGTGGAAAAAAGCCGGCGAATTAAAAATACCTGTGCTGATTCATACAGCCGATCCAAAACCATTCTGGGATCCGTTGGATAATACCAATGAACGCTGGCTGGAGTTAATCATCAACCCCAACCGGAAACGTAGTGATGAGAATCCTGCATCCTGGCAAACACTTATTGAAGAACAGCATCGCCTCTTTAAAAAACACAGCAACACAACTTTTATTGCAGCGCATTTTGGTTGGTATCCAAATGATCTCAGCAAACTGAGTTCTATTCTTGATGCCATGCCCAATGTTGTGGTTGAGTTTGGTGCAGTGATTGCAGAGCTGGGCCGGCAACCAAAAATGGCCAAAGCATTTTTTATGAAATACCAGGATCGTATTCTTTTTGGAAAAGACAGCTGGGTACCTTCTGAATATGCTACTTACTTTCGTGTACTGGAAACGGAAGATGAATATTTTCCTTACCACAAAAAGTATCATGCGTACTGGGCGATGTATGGAATGGGTTTACCGGATGAGGTATTAAAGAAAGTGTACTATAAAAATGCACTCCGCATTATTCCAAACCTGGATAAAAGCGGATGGCCTGAATAAAAAAATGCCACGATTTTATCGTGGCATTTTTAGTTGCTTATCTTCTCTTAACCTGACTTTCAATAGCTGACTGCGCTGCAGCAAAACAGCTTTCAATACAACCTTTTAAAAAACCAGTAAACTGCTCTTTTAGCGTGCAACCAGTTTGCCACGTATTTCTCCTGAAGGATATGCGGCTGACTGCACGTTAATATAATACGCACCTGATTTCAGTTCAGCTTCTGCGGCGGCATCTAATGTTACACTAAATGTAAAAGGGGAACTTACAATTGCACCAAGTGAAACGACAATGGATCCATTGGTTGTTGCAGTACCTCTTTGAATGTACCAGCCGGTTGGTGTAATTCCGCTGTAAGACAAGGTACCTGAAAATGTTTTTGTACTTGTATTGTATGTACCGTTGAACGTTGCCGTTGCAGATGATGAATTTGGCGGAGCCTGATTAGATCCGTTACAATCTGGTTTGTATGGCTGCGCAGATGCATCGTCATTTGATTTTTTGCAACCGGCCAGCAATGCTCCTGCAACAATGGCCATAGCAAACACTTTTACTGTAAACTTCATAATGTAATGATTTAGGTGAGTGAATACTCAGCATTTTTCAATTACTGTGCCAATATTTAATTTTTAATTACAACTCACTTTTAAACAGGTGTTTATAAAGCAACCCGAATAAAAAAAGACGACGCTCAAACAGAGCGTCGTCTTTTTTTATTACTAGGCAAATTTTATCATTTCTTCCCCTTTACATATTTCTCCAGCCACATGTGCTCTTCCCACAACAAATGCAGAATATTTTCTTTACCACGATAGCCATGTGCTTCGTAAGGTAAACTTACATAACGCACATTGCCGCCATTCCCTTTTAATGCAGCAAACATCCGCTCACTTTGAATAGGATATGTTCCAGTATTATCATCTGTATCGCCATGCACCAGCAAAATGGGTGTTTTAATTTTATGTGCGTAGCTGAACGGACTCATATCAAAATATAATTGCGGTGCCTGCCAGTATGTACGGTCTTCGTTTTGAAAACTAAAAGGAGTTAATGTACGGTTGTATGCACCGCTGCGTGCAATCCCTGCTTTAAACCAATTGGTATGTGAAAGTAAGTGTGCCGTCATAAATGCACCATAGCTATGTCCGCCTACTCCTACTCTGGTGCTGTCGCCCACACCCATCTCTGCTAATTTATCAATAGCAGCACGTGCATTTAATTTCAGTTGCTCAATAAAATCATCGTTGGGTTTTTTATCGGGCGATGTACTTACAATGGGCATCTCTGCATTATCAAGAACAGCATAGCCCTGTGTTACCCAAAAAATGGGCGAACCCCAACTGATACGTGTAAACGCATTTTTCGATCCTCTTACCTGTGCAGCATCACGTGCATTGGTAAACTCACGGGGGTAAGCCCACATCAGCACAGGCAGTGGCCCGTCTTTTTTTACATCGTACCCTTTTGGTAAATATAATTCTCCGGTAAGATCAACCCCATCGGCACGTTTAAACGATATTTTTTGTTTGATAATCCCTTCCAGTTGCGGATATGGATTTTTAAAATCAGTCACCTGCCGATCGGGCTGCATGCCTTTGAGCGGTTTGATATAGTAGTTCGGAACTTCTGTCTGGGTTTCTTTTCTCGTCAATACAATCAGGTTGTTTCTGTCGAGCACTTCCATAATCATTTCGTAACTATCCTCACTGCAACGCCAGATGATGTCGTTCTTCTTTGTTGCCAAATCAAAATAAGAAAGGAACGGAAGATCACCTTTGGGAGATGCACCCGTCGTATTATTCATCAGCAGTTTACCATCATGCGGTATCACCACATCACGACCGAAACTATTTTTTTCAGTTACCGGACTTCCGGGATTATTATAAGCATCATTCTGGCTTCTTTCCATTAACACAACTGTTTCACCAGTTGATGGATTTACCTGGCTCATCCTTGTCATAGCCTTACTGCGCAATCCTTCCTGTAATAACGCAAAGCTGCTGTTACCCCATGCTGTTCCGAAATAACGCATTTTTGTTTTAAACAGTTCTTTGGGAGCACCTGTAAACGGCGCCTGCAAAGCATAAACCGCATCACGAAAATCGGCTGTGTTTTTCATTAATCCACCATCCAATGCCTTGCACCAAACAATTGTTGCTGCTTCATCATCTCTCCAGCTAACTGCACGTGGTGCATCTTGTACATTATCATTTCCTGCAGGTGCTGTTTCAGACGATGGAATTTTTGCCAGCTCTTTTATCAGCTTGCCGTTTGCATCATGAATGGTTATAACTGAATTAAATCCGTTTGCAGGAACGATATAAGAAAACGGCTTTACAATGGTGCGTACCAGTAAATATTTTTTATCGGGTGATGCATTCACGGATGTATAAATAGCAGGCTGATTGATTTTTGTTTCAACTCCGTTTACATTTTTCACCAGTTGCGATGTTGCAAAAAACTCAAACAACTGCTCATCATAAGGCGATTTAATCATATCCTGAAACGTAGGGCGTGGCGCTGCGCTGCCATAACTTTCCTGTACAGTAGGTCCTTTTGGTGTAACCGGTCGCTTGGGCATTGCTGCAGGAGATTTTGTTGCAGTCTTATAAAGAAGTGTGTTATCATCAAGCCAATTAAAAGCACCACCTAACACAACATTCAAAGCTGATTTATTTACTCTGCTTGCTTTTTGAGTAGCCACATCTATTACATACAGATCAACCTGTGATGCAGTGGTATTGGTGAAAGCAATTTTCTTTTCATTGTTGCTCCATGCAACCGAATTGGCGAGCATGTTGGCAGGCAAGCCTGTTATTTTATATTCTTTGCCCGTGGCAATATTGCGGAGCATAAAATTGTTGATATAATTCTGCCGGCTCAATGAAAAACATGCCGGGTTAATCCGCAAACCTGCAACCCTTACTTCGGGCTGTCCCAACTCATCCACCGTTGGATAACTGTTTCGTTCTATCAGCAACATCCACTCTCCCTTACTGTCTATACTTACAGCAGGTGTTGGTTTAGCCATTGCCAGATCCATAATTGTTTGGGGAGGCAGCTGGTAATTTACTGCATCCTGTGCCATTGCATTGGCACACATAAAGAAGATCAAAAATGATACAACTGTTCTCATGCTTGTTGATTTTTTTGTTTTGGAAAGGAACAATGCAACGAATGTAAAGAAGGGCGGTTGTTTTATAACACCGTTCAACAAATAGTGTCGGTTGCGCCTCAACGAAAACAACCGTATATCAACAAAATCATACGTTCGGTTGAGACTAAAAACAGATTGAAATTTTTTTTATGGTTATTTCATTATCTGACCCTATTTTTGCGGCATGATTACAAGCACACATATTCATCACCACCATACTTTCCTTAACAGGTGAGCCGGTTGATGTATTGTGTTATAACAATAATGGTAAGGCTTACGAAAGTGAGCCTTTTTTATTTTCAATAAGGTATGCCATACCTAACTCAGTAGCTATAGAATATTATAAATGTTGCAGGTATGGCATACCTGTTACCAAAAGAATAATTATGATGCAGGAAAAAAAATATACGCCTTTAAGTGAAATCAGTGGTGGCAATGCAACCACGGCCAAACTAAGAATCGCCATTCAAAAAAGCGGACGTTTATACGACGATTCAGTAAAGCTCTTAAATGAGTGTGGTATTGAACTTCGAAATGTAAAAGACCGTTTAAAAACAGAATCGGATACGTTCCCCATGGAAGTATTCTTTCTGCGTGACGATGATATTCCTCAATATGTAGAAGATGGTGTGGCCGATATTGGCATTGTTGGTGAAAATGTATTGTTCGAAAAAAACAAACAGGCAACCATTGTTGAAAAGCTGGGCTTCGGTAAATGCAGACTCAGTATTGCTATTCCAAAAGCAGATGTGTACAGCGGTATAAAAAGTCTGGATGGCAAACGCATTGCAACCAGTTATCCGTTTCTTGTACAGCAGTTTTTAAATACCAACAATATACAGGGTGAAGTGCATGAGATCAGCGGTAGTGTGGAAATTGCTCCCGGTATTGGTTTGGCCGATGTAGTAGTTGATCTGGTGAGCAGCGGCTCTACCCTCTTCATGAATGGATTAAAAGAAGTGGAAACGATTCTGCAATCACAATCGGTGCTTATAAAAAATAACAAACTCAACAAAGAACAGGAGTTATTGTTAGATAAGCTGCTGTTCAGAATAAAAGCGGTTAAAAAGGCCAAGCGTAATAAATATATTTTGATGAATGCGCCCAATGATCGCTTGAAAGAAATTATTGCTTTACTGCCCGGCATGAAAAGTCCAACCGTTCTTCCATTGGCCGAAAGTGGTTGGAGCAGTGTACACAGTGTATTGAATGAAGATGAGTTCTGGGAAAAAATTGAGCAACTGAAAGCAGCAGGAGCCGAAGGGATATTGGTTGTGCCCATTGAGAAAATGGTGATGTAAAAGCGGCCCCCTAAATCCCCCGAAGGGGACTTGCCAATGCACATGGCCAACTTAAACAAACGTTATCAGCATAAATAAGATTAAGAATAGAAAAATGCAAATCATAAAACATCCAAAGAAGAATGAGTGGAGCAGATTGCTCAAACGCCCTGCATTAGATGCAGGATCACTGGAAGCAAGTGTCACCAATATTTTACACCAGGTGAAAGCAAGTGGTGATGAGGCTTTGACACGGTTTTCAACCATCTATGATAAAGTATCAGTTGATGAACTGCTTGTTAGTAAAGAAGAAATGACAGCAGCAGTTGATGCAGTAAGTACTGAATTAAAAGAAGCCATTGCCCTTGCAAAAAAGAATATTGAAACCTTTCATCAGCAACAGCTCTTCCCTGTTGAGAAAATTGAAACCATGCCCGGCATTTTTTGCTGGCGCAAAACAGTGGCTATTCAAAAAGTAGGTTTATACATTCCGGGCGGAACAGCACCGCTGTTCTCTACCATTTTAATGCTCAGCATCCCCGCAAAAATTGCAGGTTGCAAAGAAATTGTTTTATGTACACCGCCCGGTAAAGATGGCAAAGTGCATGCGGCCATTTTATATACGGCTCATTTACTCGGCATCAGTAAAGTATTTAAAACCGGTGGAGCACAAGCCATTGCCGCCATGGCCTATGGTACCGAAACCATTCCACAGGTGTACAAAATATTTGGTCCCGGTAATCAGTATGTAACCTGCGCCAAACAATTGGTACAAAAAGAAGGTGTGGCCATTGATATGCCGGCGGGCCCCAGCGAAGTTTGTGTGATGGCCGATGATACGGCCAATGCATCTTTTGTTGCAGCCGATCTGTTGTCGCAGGCTGAGCATGGTGCCGATTCACAGGTGTTGCTTGTGAGTAATTCAGAAACGGTGATCAATGATGTGTTGAGTGAAACGGCTAAACAGTTAGAACTCCTTCCACGCAAAGAATTGGCTGCAAAAGCATTGGAGAACAGCAAGGCAATTTTGTTGAAAGATGTAACTGAAATGATTGATCTTGTAAATGAATATGCCGCTGAACATTTGATCATCAGTTGCAAAGACGATGAACACATTGCTGAAAAAATCATCAATGCAGGTTCTGTTTTTCTTGGCAACTATTCTCCCGAAAGTGTGGGCGATTATGCAAGCGGCACCAATCATACATTACCAACCAATGGCTATGCAAAAGCATACAGCGGTGTAAGTGTAGATAGTTTTGTAAAGAAGATAACGTATCAGAAATTAACAGAAGAAGGTTTGAAGAATATTGGAAAAGCTGTTGAAGTGATGGCAATGGCAGAGGGATTGGGGGCGCATGCAAATGCAATCAGAGTTAGAAAACAAAGTTTGTAGTTTATAGTTAAGCTAAACCTGGACTTAATTACAAGTGATCAAATGCTTAATTACTATTGTTCAATAATAAAACAAATGCCCGGCCTCCCTCTCTTCCGGAGAGGGAACGAGGGTGAGGCCTTTATATGTCTTTCAATCTAAACAACTTACTTCGCCCAAACATTCAAACGCTTACACCTTACTCTTCTGCCCGTGATGAATTTCACGGCGAAGCGAAAGTGTATCTCGATGCAAATGAAAACAGCATCGGTTCACCACTTGTGAAATGGTACAATCGTTATCCAGATCCTTATCAACAAAAGATCAAAGAAAAATTATCGGCGATCAAAGGAGTTGCACCGAAACAGATTTTCATCGGAAATGGAAGTGATGAATGTATTGATCTGTTATACCGTGCATTTTGCAGCCCCGGAAAAGACAATGTGATTATTTGTCCCCCCACATACGGCATGTACGAAGTAAGTGCCAATATCAATGATGTTGAATTACGCAAAGCTCCTTTGCTCGAAAATTTTCAGCTCGACTTAGTGCACATGGAAACATTGGTTGATGCCAATACCAAACTCATCTGGATCTGTTCGCCTAACAACCCGACAGGCAACAGCATCAACAGAGAAGATATTGAAATGGTACTGAATAATTTTGATGGAATTGTAATCATAGATGAAGCCTATATCAATTTTGCACGGCAACGTTCCTGCATATCATTGTTGAGTGAATATCCGAATCTGGTGGTGATGCAAACACTCAGCAAAGCTTGGGGACTGGCGGGTTTACGTTTGGGAATGTCTTTTGCGAGTGAAGAGATCATCAGCATTTATAACAAAATCAAACCACCTTATAATATCAGTGAAGCAGTACAGGAACTGGTTGTTAAAGCACTCGATAATGTGGAAGATGTGAATGAGATGATCAAAGAACTGGTGAAAGAACGTAAACGACTGGAAGAAGAGTTACCAAAGCTGGCAGTAGTTAAAAATGTATATCCATCAGATGCCAATTTTTTATTGGTGAAAGTAATTGATGCAAAAGCAATCTATAGCTGGTTATTGTCAAATGAAATTGTAGTAAGAGACCGCAGCAAAGTAATTCTCTGCGAAGGTTGTTTACGTATTACAGTTGGTACAGCCAAAGAAAATGACGAACTGTTAACTGCTTTGCAGAAGTTTATTGTTTAGCATAACTTTAAAAATTCAAATCAATTCAACATGAGAAGAATACTTGCATCCCTCGTTTTACTGTTAGCAGTTTTGTTTATGATCTCTGCCAATGATTCAACAAAGAATCAAACTGCTGCAACCGGCGGATTAACGCTGCCTCCGGGTTTTACGGCAACCATTGTTGCAGACAAACTCGGACAGGCCCGGCATATTGCAGTAAACAGCAATGGCGACATCTATGTAAAACTGGAACGTGTAAAAGACGGTAAAGGAATTCTTCGCTTAAGAGATACCAACGGTGATGGGACAGCTGATGACATTTTTGCTTTTGGAAATTATGGCGGCACCGGTATTGCCATCAAAAACGGATACCTCTATGCTTCTTCTAATTCAGAGGTATACCGCTATAAATTCAACGCAAAAAACGAAATTGAAAATCCTGATAACCCGGAAGTGATTGTAAAAGGATTGGTAGATAAACGTCAGCATGCATCCAAATCAATTACACTGGATGATAAAGGAAATATTTATGTGAACATCGGTGCTCCATCAAATGCCTGTCAGGAAACAGATCGCACAGCAGGCTCTCCGGGTCAAATGCCTTGTCCGATTCTTGAAACAGCAGGTGGTGTGTGGATGTTTAAAACCAATCAACTCAATCAAACCTATGCAGAAGGTGTACGATATGTAACCGGTTTGCGTAATGTAGTCGGGCTCGATTGGAATGCATCCATGAACGAGTTGTACGTTACTCAACATGGCCGTGATCAATTGAATCAGTTACATCCCACACAATACAGTGCTGAGCAAAATGCTGAGTTGCCTGCAGAAGAATTTTTTATGGCAAAGCAGGGAATGGATTTTGGATGGCCTTATTGTTATTATGATCCCGTTCAAAAGAAAAAAGTATTGGCTCCCGAATATGGTGGCGATGGTAAAACAGAAGGCGTATGTGGAACCAAAGAAAAACCTTTGTATGCATTCCCTGCGCATTGGGCGCCGAATGCATTATTATTTTATACCGGCAATGCATTTGGAGATAAATATAAAAACGGTGCCTTCATTGCTTTTCATGGCAGCTGGAACAGAGCTCCGTTAAAACAAGGTGGATACAATGTTGTGTTTGTTCCCATGAAAGACGGAAAGCCAAGTGGAGCACATGAAATTTTTGCTGATAATTTTGCAGGTGGTGAAGAATTTTTAACTCCTGCTAAAGCACAGCATCGTCCATGCGGATTAGCGATGGGCAACGATGGCTCCATGTATATCTCAGATGATAAAGGAGGTACTGTTTGGAAAATAACCTACACCGGTAAATAATTGAATGATGAAGAAATTGAACATAATCCTTTCTCTATTGATTGCTTTGATTGCAGCATCCTTTACAACACAGCAGCAGGATGTTAAAGCATCCATCCAACGTGGAAAGAAAGTGTATGAGAAAGCATGCCTGGCCTGTCATCAGAAAGATGGTGAAGGTGTGCCACGCATGAATCCCCCGTTGATTAAAACAACACAGGTGCTGGGTACTAAAGAAAAACTCATACGCATTGTGCTGCAGGGTTATAACGAAGAAGTGGAAATCAATGGTGAATATTTTGATAACCCCATGCCGGCACAACCACAATTGAGCAACCAGGAAATTGCAGATGTGCTCACTTATGTTCGCAACAGTTTTGGTAATAAAGCAACTGCAGTAACATTAGCCGATGTAAAAATGGTAAGAAGCAAAATCAAATAAATTAACCAGCAGATAAATGAACAAGGAGCAAGCATCAGAAACAAACAGTACAAAAGGCAGAGGTAAACGTGTTTTATTTATTGACCGTGATGGTACTTTAATTAACGAAGCACCTCCCACCTATCAACTGGATTCGTTTGATAAACTCAGTTTTTACCCGGATGTATTTTTTTATCTCCGCAAAATTGCTGCTGAACTGGATTATGAATTAGTATTGCCCACCAACCAGGATGGGTTAGGTACAAGCAGTTTTCCTGAAGATACCTTCTGGCCTTTACACAATTTTGTAATTAAAAGTTTTAAAGGCGAAGGCGTTCATTTTTCTGAAGTGTTGATCGATAAAACATTTCCACATGAACAGGCGCCTACAAGAAAACCCGGCGTCGGCATGTTTACCAAATACATCAACAACCCAGACTATGATCTGGCGAATTCATTTGTGATCGGCGACCGCATCACTGATATTCAACTGGCAAAAAATCTTGGCTGCAAAGGCATCTGGATCAACAATGATGCAACACTTGGTGCTGCAGAAATAAAAGATCAGGTAGAAGAACTGCGTCAATCAACTATTGTATTGGAAACATCAAATTGGAAAGAGATCTATGAATTTTTGAAATTAGGTTTACGTAAAGTGGTACACGAACGCAATACCAATGAAACAAAAATAAAAGTAGAACTGAATTTAGATGGAAGCGGCAAAGCATCCATCCATACAGGTCTTGGTTTTTTTGATCATATGCTTGATCAGATTGCACGTCATGGTAAAATGGATCTGAACATTACAACCAATGGCGATCTGCATATTGATGAACACCACAGCATTGAAGATACCGGTATTGCATTAGGTGAAGCATTTGCATTGGCCTTGGCCGATAAGCGTGGTATGGAACGTTATGGTTTTGCATTACCTATGGATGAAGCAGAAGCAAAGGTGCTCATTGATTTCGGCGGACGAAACTGGATCGTTTGGAATGCTACTTTCAAACGAGAGAAGATTGGTGAAATGCCCACTGAAATGTTTTTTCATTTCTTTAAATCGTTCAGCGATGCGGCTAAGTGCAATCTCAATATTGAATGCCACGGAGATAATGAACATCATAAAATTGAAGCTATCTTTAAAGCCTTTGCCAAAGCCATTCGTATGGCAGTGAAGAGAGATCCGCTGAGTAATTATTTACCTTCTACGAAGGGTGTGTTGTAATTGTCTGAACTCCCGCTTTAGCGGGACAGGCGGGATTTATGGGATTGATGGGATGAATAGGATGTCTGTTCACCCAAAGGGTGACTGTACATCTCACGACAAATCTCGTCTTTTAAATCATGTCGTTGCTGAGACGATCTAGCGAAAACGTGTTTTTTTCCTAAGGTAAAACCAAAGGTATTAGTGCGAATAACAAGCTCTGCAAAGTCTCCAGACTTCGCAGTACTATGCTAAAAGTCTCATGACTTTTATTTACACTTCATACCCTGTCAGAGACAGGGTGCATAAAACTTCAAAGTCTGGAGACTTTGAAGAGCAGTTGAATTGGATGTCTGTTCACCCAAAGGGTGTATGATTTAACTAATTCCCCAACTTATCGGATAGATTAACTCCCAACCGTCCTTCGTTCTTTTATAAACATTAATTGATCTGTAACCACATAAATGGCCACAGAGATAATCTTCCATAAGAATTACATAGTTCTTATCGATTGAAAAGAGTGGTAAGCTATACCGCCTCCATTTTTTAGGTTTACTTCCGACAACAATTCTTTGTTTAGCTTTCTTGAAACTATGTTGCCACTGGCTATCAAGTTGAGATCTGAATTGTTGAAAGAAAAATTCTTTATCCTCAGCTGTGAAAATTGTATCGAGAAATTTATGTTCGTCTTTAAAAAGGTACATTCCATCGTTATATCTATTATTTTTTGAGCTGCCTGGAATAAAGTGGGTTGAATCCCAATAAGAAATCTCTTTATTGATCACTCTTTTTCTGAGCAAAGGCTCTTCAGAATATCTTTTATCATTGTTAACATGCCAATTAATAAAGTCGACTATTTCCTTATCAGTTGTAATGGAGCTATAGGTCTGACAAACTGCAGGCATATTTATCAAAAAGAGCAAAACGAAAAAGAGTAATCGCATAAACATCTTTCTAACTAATCATTTTTATTACGAAATTACTACCCTACTCAAACCTCAACGCCTTCACCGGGCTTATCTTCCGCACCAGCAAAGAAGGAATCAGTAAAATTAAAAAACTGATCATAAAGGTTATGACATTGATCAATACCACCTGCCACCATATAATACGAATGGGAGCTTCTGCAACATAATAAGCAGCTTCATCCAGCTTTATAAACCCTGTTGCCTGTTGCAGCCAGCAAATACCTAAGCCGAGCAATGTACCTGCGATGATTCCTGTTACAGCAATGATCAATGCCTGGTTCCAGAAAATGGTTTGCACCTGTTGATTGGTGGCACCGGTTGCTTTGAGTAAGCCAATCATCTTAGAACGTTCCAATACCAATATAATTAAACAGGAAATTAAATTGATGATGGCAACAATACACATCACAATCAGAATTACTTTTTTATTGATGTTTTGTAACTCCAGCCAGTCAAAAATGTTGGGATAAATTTCACGGAGCGGTGTGCTGAACCATTCAAACGGAATCTGATCAAGCAGTTCGTTGTTTGTTTGATAATCGGTTCGGTAATCATGCAGGGTTAATTCATAACCACCAATCTGTGTGGGAGTCCATGCATTCAGTTTGCGAATGAGATTGATATCAACTATCGCAAATGTTTTATCGTATTCTTCAATACCCGTTTTATAAATGCCGCATACAGTAACAGGTCGTACTCTTGGAGCGGTGCTGTTGTTATCAATAAAATAAATCAGGATTTTATCGCCCACTTTGGCATTGGTCTGCCGGGATGTGTATTGTGAAATGAGTACCTGGTTGTTTTTTGTACTGTCGTCGAATTGAATCCATTTGCCTTCAACCAAAAAAGGCAGCAAACGTTCTTTTGAAAAATTCTTCTCCACTCCTTTCAACAAAACACCTTCAATGGTTTCTTTGGTTTTGAGCATGGCTGATTTGGTTGCAAAGGCATCTGCATATTTCACTTGCTTGTGGTTACGCAATATATTGTACACCGAATCGTTTTTTTCAACGGGCAGTTCTTCGGCCAGTCCGGATGTGGAAGATTGTTGCTGTTGGACCCGTAAATGACCCCAAAAGCTGAAGACCTTACTGCTGACTGTAAATTGAAACCCTTCAACAAACGCAAAGGCAAGAATCATCACCGCCACACTGATGGCTGTTGCAGCAGCAGATAAACGGATGATGAACCGTGAAAAAGATTGGTTCTTTTGAAAAACCAACCGACGGGCTATAAAGGAGGCAACGTTCAAACGAATTATCTTTGAGTTGCTGTAAAACTAACGGTTTCTCACCTATTTTTTTAAACAGCACAAGTGAAGCAACTGTTTATTTATAAAAACAATCTTTCCTGTACTTTTTATGCACAAATACTTTCAACCTGAACATTCAATGAAGAACATCGTATGCATCGCTTTTTCCTGGTTCTTAATTTTAGCAGCAGCTCATGCACAGGAAGCTGATAAAATTTACCGCAGCAATATCCATTCAGTAAAACTGCATTTGCAGGGCGATCAGTTGGCCTACCCCATTATGCGGCTCAACAGCGGCGATCAGCTGGAATTGCATTTTGATGATATGGATGCTGATGTAAAATATTACTCCTACACTTTTCTGTTATGCAATGCCGACTGGACGCCGGCCCAGGTCAGTCAGTTCGATTATATGCGGGGCTTTTCCAACGTACGCATCAACACTTACCGAAACTCATCCATTGCGTTAACCCGTTATACGCATTACATGAGTAACCTGCCCGATAAAAATACAGCACCCACTAAGAGCGGCAACTACTTATTAAAAGTGTTTACCAACGGAGATACTTCACAGATAGCATTCACCAAACGTTTTTTGGTGCTTGATGTAAAAGTAAATGCAGGCGCCACCGTAGTGCAGCCGTTTAATCCCACTTATTTTAAAACACACCAGAAATTGCAGTTCAATGTAAATGTGCAGAACATTAAGCCCACTAATATTTTTCAACAGATTAAAGTGGTGATTTTGCAAAACTACCGGTGGGATCATGCCTTACGCAACCTGCAACCCACTTTCATCAGGCAAAACATACTCGAGTACAATACAGAAAATGAAGGATTGTTTGCGGCACAAAAAGAATGGCGTTGGGTAAACTTAACCAGTTTCCGTTTGCAAACCGACCGGATTGAAAAAGCAGATTATACAGACAAAGGCCAAACCGTTTTTGTAAAACCTGAAGCCGAGCGAAACACGTTACGCTATATGTATTACCGTGATGCCAACGGTATGTATCAACTGGGAAATATTGAACAGAACAATCCTTACTGGCAGGGCGATTATGCCACTGTATGGTTCCGCTATTTTACTGCCAACCAGCAACCGTTAGCCGATAAAGACATTTATCTCTATGGCGAAATGACCAATTATGAACTCACAGAAACCAACCGCATGATTTTTAACAACGAAACAAAAATGTATGAGAACAAACAACTGCTTAAACAGGGATTGTACGATTATATTTATTTAGCAAAAGATAAAAAAACAAAACAACTAAGTACCGATGCAACAGAAGGCAACTGGTGGGAAACGGAAAATAATTATACTGTGCTTGTATACTTTCGTGCCATGGGAGGAAGAACCGATGAACTGATAGGAATAACACAGGTGAACTCACTTGCAAACCGCCCTACCATAAACAACCGGAACTAAGTGTTTCCAATTATTGATCTGAAAAAACAAATCAATTTCAGTACAGATATTTTGATCTTTCACATTCAAAGAATACTTTTACACAAAACCGAAAAAAACATGAAACCAAGTAAATTAACCAGGATTCTTTTTATTGCTTTACTTTTTACAACTGCATTCACTGCCTGTAAGAAAAAAGACCCACCACCCGTAGTTGTACCTGAAAATGAAATTACAGATGCTACTGAACTGGAGATGTATTTAAGCTGGTCTCTTACTCCAACATCTTCAGCAACTGACTCTGCAGATTTAGATCTGTATCTGTTTAAAGGAAATATTACACAGGAAAGCCAGTTAGCATCAGCACAGATAATTGGAACCAGCGATAATGTTGACAATTTTGAAACCATTAAACTGGCAAGTTCAATTGCCGATGGAGACTACACGCTGGTAATTGATTATTATGAAATCCTTAAACCCGGTAAATACACCCTTCGTTTTAAAGGAACTGCCTCCGGTAAAATTTATAATGTATCTGATGTTGCGTTTACAGTTGCAGACGATGGCAGTATAAAACTTCCTGTACACATTGTAAAAACTGGACAGAAATTTACTGTTACAAAAAGATAATAGAATAAAAATTTCATACAATGAATCCCGTTCTTTTGAACGGGATTTTTTTATGGTTTGTTTTAATTTCAATAAAAAACTAAAAGTCATTCCCCTATCTTTGCGCCGGCAGGTCTTGCACGACCAGCTCCTGCTGAACTCCCCCAGGGTGGGAACGCAGCAAGGGTAAGCGGTTGTAGCGGTGCGATGTAAGTAACCTGCCATTTTTTTTCTCCCTCAATCCGCCGCGGCGGAGGAATTTAATTTTAGCTCATGAAATTTTTTATTGACACAGCCAATCTTGCACAAATTAAAGAAGCAAATGAACTCGGTATTCTGGATGGTGTAACAACCAACCCTTCGCTGATGGCCAAAGAAGGCATCAAAGGATCGGAAGCGGTGATGCAGCATTACAAAACCATTTGCGATTTAGTTGATGGCGACATCAGTGCCGAAGTAATCAGCACCGATTTCGATGGTATAGTTGCAGAAGGTAAAGTGTTGGCAGCGTTGCATCCAAACATTGTAGTAAAAGTGCCGATGATTAAAGATGGCATTAAAGCATTGAAATGGTTTACAGATAATGGCATTAAAACAAACTGCACATTGGTGTTCAGTGCAGGTCAGGCAATCCTTGCTGCAAAAACAGGTGCCACTTATGTATCTCCTTTTATTGGCCGTATTGATGATGGTGGTTGGGATGGTATGGAATTGATTGGCCAGATCAACAATATCTATTCAATGCAGGGTTTTGAAACACAGATCCTCGCAGCATCTATCCGCACACCGTTGCATATTATTCAAGCGGCTGAATTGGGTGCCGATGTTTGTACCTGTCCGCTGGATTCTATTCTTGGTTTATTAAAACATCCGTTAACGGATATTGGTTTGGCTAAGTTTTTAGAAGACGCAAAGAAGTTTCAGTAATTTATAATTGATAACAATAAATGAAAAGCTGTTGAATGATGTTCAACAGCTTTTTTATTTCGGATGCTTTGAGATGTAAGGTTGAATGAATGTTTTGCTGATGAATGCTGCTGTCACACTGAGCTAAGCCTGCACTGAGCGAAGTCGAAGTGTCGAAGGGTTGTTGGGTAATGATTTTGCAGCTGATGATTTCGCTAACTGCTGAATCAACTCCCAGTTTTCTTCAAACAGAGCCTGTTTCTTTTTTCTTCCCCATCCTTTTAATTGTTTCTCCCATTCAATGGCATGATTGATATTAGCAAAGCGTTGGAAATATTTTAATTCAACCGGGCGACGTTTGTATGTAAAGCATTTTTTATTGAAACCGGTATTGTGTTCCCATAACCTGCGCTCAAGATCATTGGTTACACCTGTGTAGTAGAAGTTGTCTTTGCATTCAACAATATAAACAAAGTAGTTATGGTGAAGTTTCATACTTCAACTTTTGTGTTTTAAATCATCAACCCTTCGACAGGCTCAGGGTGACAGGCCCTTCGTCACTTCGACTTCGCTCAGTTCAGGCTTAGCTCAGGGTGACAGTTCCACCGAAATTCATAGTAACAATCCAACAACAAATCATTCCACATCCACCAAAAAACTACCCAGATCAATCACTTCACCCTCTCCCATTTTAAATTGCTCCAGATCTTTCAGGCTCAGGTCTTCCAGTACTTTACTGGTAAAAACAGGTGCACCGTTTTTGAGTATGATAAAATAAAAATCAGGCCTTGTTTCTGTAAAGGCACTTTCATTTACAAACGCATCATGTGCAAATGCAATGCGGATATGACCTTCTGCATCTAACCGGCTTTCGCCTAAAAAATCATCATCCGCAATATCACGGTCGTACAAACGCACAGTATAGTCATCGCCAAACAAACCTTTGTCTTTTCCTTTTTCAATAAAGCGTGCTGTTACAACCAGATCAGGCTCTTTATTCAGTGTAAAATCGTTCATACCACAGATTTAAGATGAAGAATCATTTCAAGGTAAACCAATTTCTGAATCAGAACAAAAAACAAAAGGCACAAAGTTGTTTCAACTTTGTGCCTTAACTATTTTAATTGTAGTGTAATTGTTGAGGGCCTTCTTAATCATCCAATTTCAACACTGCTAAAAAGGCTTCCTGCGGCACTTCCACATTACCAATCTGGCGCATCCGTTTCTTTCCTTCTTTCTGCTTTTCCAGCAATTTCCGTTTACGGCTGATATCACCACCATAACATTTAGCCGTTACATCTTTCCGCATGGCGCTGATGGTTTCACGGGCCACCACTTTTGCACCAATAGCTGCCTGTATGGCAATCTGGAACTGCTGACGGGGAACCAATTCTTTCAACTTTTCACAAAGCTTGCGGCCAAAATCCTGACCACGGCTCCGGTGAATCAAGGCACTCAATGCATCTACCTTATCTCCATTCAACAAAATATCCATCTTCACAATATCCGCTTCACGGTAACCAATGGGATGATAGTCGAACGACGCATAACCACGGGTTTGTGATTTCAGTTTATCATAAAAATCAAATACAATTTCTGTTAACGGCATTTCAAACATCAGCTCAACACGGGTTGGTGTGAGGTAATGTTGGTTGATGAGAATACCACGTTTGTCCAGGCAAAGCGTCATGATATTACCGATATAATCCGGCTTGGTAATGATTTGTGCTTTGATGAAAGGTTCTTCAATCCTGTCCATGGCCGTTGGGTCGGGCATTTGGGTTGGATTGTTCACCAAGATCTTTTCGCCACGGGTGGTATAAGCAATAAAACTTACGTTGGGTACAGTGGTGATTACTGTTTGATTGTACTCTCTTTCCAAACGTTCCTGAATAATTTCCATGTGCAGCAAACCAAGGAAGCCGCAACGGAATCCAAAGCCAAGCGCTTGAGAAGTTTCCAGTTCAAACGTAAGAGAAGCATCGTTCAACTGCAGTTTATCCATACAGTCACGAAGCTCTTCAAAATCTTCTGTTACCACAGGAAAGATACCTGCAAACACCATCGGCTTTACTTCCTGAAAACCCTGAATGGGTTCCTGTGTTGGATTGGCTGCCAATGTAATGGTATCGCCCACTTTCACCTCTTTGGCATTTTTTACACCGGTGATGATATAACCCACATCGCCACAAGTCACTTCTTTTTTCTCCGTCATCTTTAGTTTCAGAATACCAACTTCTGCTGCTTCGTATTCCTGACCAGTGCTTACAAATTTTACTTTATCGCCTTTTCTTATTTTTCCATTGCGGATACGGTAGTAAACAATTACACCACGAAAACTATTAAACACACTGTCAAAGATCAATGCCTGCAATGGTTCATCGGCTTTGCCAACAGGAGCCGGAATGCGTTCAACAATGGCTTCCAGGATTTCTTCAATACCAATACCTGCACGGCCGCTGGCCAATAAAATTTCTTCCGGTTTGCAACCGATCAGTTCAACAATTTGGTCTTTTACTTCTTCAATCATTGCCCCGTCCATATCAATCTTGTTGATCACCGGAATGATCTCGAGGTTATTATCAATGGCTAAATATAAATTCGAAATGGTTTGTGCCTGTATGCCCTGTGCAGCATCCACCAGCAACAATGCTCCTTCACAGGCAGCCAAAGCACGGCTCACTTCATAACTGAAATCCACGTGACCGGGCGTATCAATGAGGTTGAGAATGTATTCCTGCCCGTCCTTGTGTTTGTAGTTGATCTGGATGGCGTGGCTCTTGATGGTAATTCCTTTTTCACGTTCCAGATCCATATCGTCCAGCACCTGATCCATCATATCACGGTCGCTGATGGTGCCGGTGGTTTGTAATAAACGATCTGCCAGGGTACTTTTTCCGTGGTCAATATGCGCAATGATGCAAAAATTTCTGATATTCTTCATTCAATTCTCCTTCGTTTTCGAAGGCGGGCAAAGGTAACGAAAAACAGCGAGTGGAAAGTAGTGAATAGTAAGTGGGGATAAAGAGAAGAAAGGCAATGATGGTATGGGCTGTTGAAACAATGCTGAGCTTTTGTTGCGTCGCACACTTGTGCCCCATAGCTATAAGCGTCTGGGTACTTGTACGTTTTGTAATGATCTTCAGCGGTTAATAAAACCTTTGTATGTTGAACGGCTAAAAAAATGAAGCCTTCCTGTAAACAAGCAAAATTTGTAACTTCAGCCAAACGTATTTTATGCCGGATATAAATCTTAAAGAAAGACTGATCAACAAACTGAAGGAGATCAACGATCCTGCTTTGCTGGAAGAGATATCAAATCTTTTTGAACTTCAGGAACCTGAAACGATTTACCAGCTAACCCCACAACAGAAAAAAGAAATTGAAGCTGCTCAAGTAGAAATAAAGAATAATCAAACATTCGATGCAACCCAAGCTGATAAAGAAGCAGATGAATGGCTAAGCGAATAATTTGGACAAGGACAGCACAAAACAACAGGAAAGAAATTCTTCTTTTCTGGAAGGATCATAACCAATCAAACACATACAGTAAAAAGCTGAATGAACTTTTTATAAAAGCAATTGAGCTGGTTGCTACACATCCTCATATTGGCAGGCCAACTACTATTGAAAAAGTACGAGTGAAGCTTGTTCGTGATTATCTGCTCTTTTACGAAGAAACTTCTGAAGAAATATTTATCCTCTCAATTTGGGATAACAGGCGCAACCCCGAAAGAATTCCATATCAGTAGTTGTAAATAGGAAACCAATTTCAGAAAAACACACCCCCCACCTATCTTTTATAATACAAAGACTTTGTAAAAGAATAACAGATTTTTTTTACCTTTCTTTAAAACCTGCCATACAATGAACGCTGCCCAATTACAGGATGTAATGCAACGCATCCATACACTTAAACAACAAGGACTCAGCAAGGAGGAAATTCATCAGCAATTAATCAAGACCGGTTTATCAAGTGATGTTGCACAACAATCAATCAATGACTGGTTTAAAGCCCGCAACGAAAAGAAACGAAACGCTGCGTTTGTGTATTGCGGAATAGGTGTATTCCTGTTAACCACAGGTTTTCTTTTCACTGTGCTTTTGTTTAACAACAGCGGTAATTACAATTTTGCATTATACGGTCTCACACTTGTTGGTCTTTTACTAGTGTTCAAAGGAATGATCGATTTGATGAGTTAGGATTTTAATCACTCTTTCCTGTTTTATACTTTTTGCTTCTTACCTTCCACTTTATAAACTACAACAACATGAGAAATTTCTCTCTTTCATCTCTTTTTCTCTTTTTAACTCTTAGCCTATCGCTTAGCTCATCAGCTCAAAAAAAACCGGCTGTAACAAAAGACGATCAGTTTAAAACACAGGCAGCTACAGATATTCAAACCAATTACGATCAGTACAAAAACTTGGCCCTGCAGATCTGGGATTTTGCAGAAGTGGGTTATAAAGAAGTAAAGAGCAGCGCACTGTTACAAAAAACTTTGAAGGATAACGGCTTTACCGTAGAGGCTGGTGTAGCTGGTATTCCAACTGCATTTGTTGCCACCTATGGCAGTGGTAGCCCGGTGATTGCTATACTTGCAGAGTTTGATGCATTGCCCGGTTTATCACAAACCAATGTACCGGAGAAAACAAGTGCAGGAAAAGATGCAGGCCATGCATGCGGTCATCATCTCTTTGGTGTTGGTTCGGTTGCAGCAGGCATTTCCATTAAAAAACTCATTGAAGAAAAAAAGTTTACAGGCACCATTAAAGTCTTTGGTTGCCCTGCAGAAGAGGGCGGCAGCGGCAAAGTATATTTAGTTAGAGCAGGTTTGTTTAAAGATGTTGATGTGGCCATTCACTGGCATCCCGGCAATGATAACGGTGTTACCATGACCAGTGCATTGGCAAATATGAGTGCTAAGTTTCGCTTTCGTGGAATTTCGGCACATGCTGCTGCTTCGCCTGAGCGTGGCCGTTCGTCTTTAGATGGTGTAGAGGCAATGGATCATATGGTGAACATGATGCGTGAACATATACCGCAGGAAACTCGTATTCATTATGTCATCACCAATGGCGGCAGAGCACCGAATGTGATCCCTGATTTTGCGGAAGTGTATTATTATGTTCGTCATCCAAAGCGTGATCAGGTGCAAAGTATTTTTAACCGTGTGGTGAATGCAGCCAATGGTGCAGCAGTTGGAACCGATACAAAAATGGAATATGAAATAATTGGTGGCACACATGATCTGTTGTTGAATAAATCACTTGCCGAGATCATGCAAAAGAACTTAGAAAAAACAGGTGGCATTCAATACACAGCGGCTGAAGTAGATTTTGGCAATAAACTTCAATCAACTTTTGGATTTCCTGCACCACCTGTAAGCAATGCAGGTTTGGTGAAACCATTAAAAATAGAAATGGATGCTGGTGGCGGAAGTACCGATGTGGGAGATGTGAGTTATGTTGTACCAACGGTTGGTTTACGTACTGCAACCTGGGTGCCCGGCACTCCGGCACATAGCTGGCAGGCAGTTTCATGTGGTGGCACCGAAATTGGAACAAAAGGAATGATTGTTTCTGCTAAAACAATGGCTATGACGGCGATTGATTTGTTTCTTCATCCGGAACTGATTCAAAAAGCAAAAGATGAATTTAAACAGATGATTGGCACGTATCAATACAAAGCATTGCTGGGCGATCGTAAACCGGCTTTGAACTACAGAGATTAACTCAACCAAATAAGTTTATCAAAAGCCTTCTTTGAGAAGGCTTTTGTTTTGTTAACAACAGCCGGTAATTTTGAATGAAAGAAAACAAATGATTGAAAAGGCCACAGCTGCAGATGCAAAACAAATTGAATTCCTGTTGAACAGTGCTTACAGAGGCGACAGTTCAAGAAAAGGCTGGACAACAGAAGCAGATTTAATTGCAGGCGACCGAAGAACGGATGAAGCGTCTGTAATTGAAGTAATAAACCAGCCGGGCAGCGTTATTCTGAAATATACAGATGATGCAGGTACAATAGTTGGCACAGTTAACTTGCAGCAACATGGCAGCAAATTGTATCTGGGTATGTTTAGTGTATCTCCGCATTTGCAGGGCGCCGGTATTGGAAAACAATTACTGAAAGCGGCTGAAGTACATGCACAATCTGTGAACTGTAATTGCATTTACATGTCTGTCATTTCTGTTCGTACAGAGCTTATTGACTGGTATAAAAGAAACGGGTACAAAGAAACGGGCGAACGGAAACCTTTTCATGAAGATGAGTTAACGGGGAAACATTTGCAGCCGTTGGAATTCTGCATCCTCGAAAAATATTTATAACTCAATTCAGTTACCTGCTTTTTTTAAATCTTCAGGTGTAACCTGTATCAGCAGTCCACAATGAGCTACATGACCAACGGGTTTGAATTTATTAATCCAATCGAACTGATGTCTGTTCCAGATGTCCATATAATCTTCAACAGTAATTAAAAAAGTGCCGGCTTCAGGTTTTGCAGGCACCCATTTCACTTCAGGATGCTGCTGCAGATAATCGTTAAAGAATAACTGTCCGTGCATAAAATCGAGATTGGCAGCACCCACATATTTATACGCATTTTTTTTATCAGCAATCAGCTCATTGGTATACGGATAATAATTCCGGAAATAACTCAGTACGCTGATGATTAAAAACAGTGAAGCAGTTGCTATGGTTGCTTTTGCCAACACTGAATGTGCATACCTGATAATGACCGACGAAAAAATAAACAGAAAAGGATAAATGAACAGCATATGCCTGATGCCACATTGCGTTTGATAAAAAAAACTCATCAGCACTAAAAAATAAATAACAGGCAACAATAGAAAAAATTCATTTTTAAAAAACTTATTTTTTGAATTGAATTTATAGAGACAACCTATAGCTGCTGCAAGAAAAAGTAAATAGCTGATGGGGGTTTTAAACAGCAGCGAAACAAAATAATAGTACCACACCCCTCCCCCCGTTATACTTGTACCAAGGATGGTTACTTTACCAAATGAACTCACTTGATCAATTCCACCGCCAATCTGATCATAGTATTTAGCCATATCCAGTCCATCTACAAACGGCTGTGGAAAAGGCATTGGGAGAGACGATGGGAAAAAAGACTGTACAGATTGAAACAACCGGCTCATGAAATGATAATCGCCGAGCCGCATAAATGAATGATGAAAATAATAACCGGCATTGATGATGAACAAATTAATTGCCAGAAAAAGAACAGCCAGTTTTATCCATGATCCTGCAGTTCGTTTATCCCTGTTTATAAGAAAATAAACGGTGATCAAGAACGGGATCAAAATATACAAATGAAACAACGACTGCTTTACAAGCTGAGACAATCCCGTAACAACTGAAAGAAGAATAAACGCTTTATGTTGACCTGTTGTACAAAATTTCCACAGAAAATAAATGCTTAACAGCAAAAAGAACACCGCATAACTGTCTGTAGTAACTAAAGTGGCGGCGGCCATGTTATTCGGACAAAACGAAAATAGAAAGGCAGCAAACAAGCCGGCAGGTTTTCCATACAATTCACTTGCCCATATGAAGACAAGCAATATAATGAAGACGGAAAAAAATAAGGTGATGTAACGGCCACGCATCATGTCTGTAACTCCCATGTCGGATTTTTGCTTTCCCGGTTGCAGCACCTGTTCAACAATTCTTGGAATGGTGTTGAGAGCAGCAACTGGCATTTTACTGTTATCGCCACGGGGGCTTACCCGATCGGGCTGTCCTTTTAAATACCTGACTGCGTAATTATAAAACGACCCTTCATCTGAAGTAATAGATTGTGAGTGGATGTAGGATATTCCATTCAACAAATAAAATAATGTAATCAATCCCAGCATGACCGGGATTGAATATACAGATAAAAAGTTCGATTTGGTTGTCAACAACATCGTTTGTAGTCAGTTTCAAGGAACAAATACGGAAAAAAAAAGCAGAATCCGGTGAAACACACAGGATTTAGTTTTATCAATCCGGCTTCTTTTACCCGGTTCAAAAAAACAAAGCAATGCTGTTGATTTTCGTATTTTCGCCAAAACTTATAACTTATGGATCTGCATCAGCAATTTGAACAGGCGGTAGAGGACAGCAAAACACTCAGCGAGAAACCCAGTAACGATACCCTTCTGCAGCTTTATTCGTTGTACAAACAGGGAACAGAGGGCGATGTAAATGTTGAACCTCCTGCCAATCCATTTGATTTTGTTGCAAAAGCAAAATTCGAAGCCTGGAGTGAACTGAAAGGCAAATCCAAAGAAGATGCAATCAAAGAATATATTGATCTGATTGCAAAATTAAAAAACTAAAACTGCCCTAACAGTTTTTTATACATTTCAACAAATACTTTTCCCACAGCTTCATAATTAAATTGTGCAGTTGCTTCTTTACTGATGCTTTCCTGATTAAATTTTTCCGGGTTATCCAGAAAAATTTTCAGGACGTTTGCCAGTTCCTGTTCATTTCCATTTTCAACCATCATTCCGTTATGCGGATGTATCAGTTCGCTAATACCTCCAACATCTGAAGCTATTACCGGAATACCGCAGCAAAGAGCTTCGTTGATAACACAGGGCAGATTTTCATACTTACTGAAATGTACAAGTGCATCAGCCTGTTGCATTTCTTTTGCTACCTGTGTATACGGCAAAGCACCCATCCAGGCTACCCTGCTGCTAAGGCCCAGTTCTGCTGAACGTTTGATTAATTCATCATTTGCTGGGCCAATAAACCGCATTTCCCAATCCAGACGATGCATATGCAAAACGGAAAGGGCTTTTAAAATACCTTCTACATTTTTAAACGGAACCATCATTGATACATGTACAAATCGTTTGACAGGATTTGCTTTTTGTATGGGATAAAACAAAGCGGTATCTACCGAATTGCGGATGAGATATTTTTGCTGCAACGCAAATAACTCATCCAGCACTTTCATTAAACAATCAGAAACAGACGTAACTGCATCTGCATGCTCAAATGTTTTTTTGGTAAGACGTTTATAATAAATTCCCCGTTCAAAATAATTATCGTGGCTGTTACGGAAATAAACCGTTGCATGTTCTGTTACAACATAAGGAATACCGTATTTCTTTTTCAACCACATGGCCATGCTGCCCATCTTCACCGGCACATGTACATGTACAAGATCAGGCTTACCGTTTGTATGGATATATTTTTCAACTGCTGCTTTCAGCACAGCAGTATATCGTTGGTGAAATAACAGTTTATCCAGTTGTACAATTCCTGTATCGGGTGCAGGAACAGTATAAATTTCTGCATACAGATTATGATGCTGTCTTTGTTCTGTACGATACACTTCCTTTTTCTGTAGAGGCATGTTCTGTACCACATGAATAACATCAACAGCACACTGTGTGGCCAGTGATTTTGCATGTCGTTCTACAAAATCGCCATCTAATGGATCTGTTGAGTGAGGATACCAGCTGCATAACCAAAGAACACGCATGAATGAATCTGTATTATGGTTTAACAATTAAACTGTAAAGCGATTGCACATCTGCTTTCCGCACAATTAAAAAATCTGAAAACTTACTGTGATACGTTTTTGAATGCGCATAGAGCATATAGCTCATGTAGCAGATATATCCTGCACTGCTTACAATTGCTGCTCCTTTAATTCCAAATGAAGGAATTACCAGTATATCACCTGCAACAATCAGCACAAGCGTAATCACATTGCCCCAAAAATTTACATTCAACACTTTTTTGCCTCCAAAATATGCGGCTAATAAATGCACCACTGAATAAGAAAGTATAGCAGGGATTAACAGTACAAAAGGCAGATACATGTTGGTAAAGGTATTGCCAAATACAAACGGAAACAACCAGTACCCCGATGCTGCGAGCAGTAAACAAACTATCAGATATGCTGCAATCAAACCTCGGGATAACACCTGCATTTTTGCATTCATTTCTTCTTTACGCCCTGAAGCGGTCATTGGAAACACAACAGCAGCAAGTATAGATGGCAGAATGAAAAACAACTGTTGCAGTTTACAGGCCTGTATATAATTGCCCAGATCGGATGCTGAACAATATTTATGTACAAACCAGTAATCAATGCGGTACATCAAAAAAGTCATGGAATTGGTCACTACAGTAATCAACGCAAAAGAAAAGAATGGCTTTAATACATCTAACGGAATACGGCTGATTTGTGAAAACCGAACATACTTTCTGTTAAACGCAAACGCCAGCAAAACTCCCTGTGCAAGAAAACCACCGAAATATAAATGAATGTATGTTTCATTGCTGATGTATTGCTGAACCAACCCGTTATTCGGAACCAGAAGAATTAAAAAAAGATTCACTGCAACAAGTAACAGATTAGGTCCTTTAAATTCCATTTTTACATAAAACAGTGCAATGAAAAAACTGATCAGCAAATTACCCAATAAAAAAAGCGTGGCTAACAAACGAAACATTGCAGGTTCAAACGGAATATCTGAAGCGGTAGAAAAAAAGTAAATAGCAACATAGGCCGGAATCATTACAAATAAACTCCACACCAAGGCAAGCATTGATAACTGGCTTTCATTTAATTTTTTTTGAGAAAGATAATATCCCATCGGTGCTTCCAGACAGAAACTGATCAGTAATAAAAAGAACGCAAGGATATTAATGATGTAATAAATTTTACCGCTTCCGTCCGATTGAAAGTGGCGGGCAACGAGAATATTTAAGAGCATCACCGATAAGAAGTACAACCCTCTCCATAAAATACTTGTTGATAATGCCTTTACCAGTTTCATGCAACTCAAATATAGACTGAAGACTTTATTTTTAAAAGATTATTTACGCAAAGCAATGGCCAACTGTTTACCCTCTCTTGCTCCGTTAGTTTAACAATTTTTTTGAAATCAGCCCGATGGTTCCGGTGAGATAAACAGATTGGAGCTGAAGTGCAAACCTGCAGGAATAGATGTTTTGTGTAGATTTACACATATTTTTTTCTATGGCATCAGCATTTATTAGCATCAACCGAAAAGCAAAAGAAAATAAAGAAACGGGCTTAAGTGTAAACAGTAACCAGAGTGGCGGACGGTTTTTTCAAAAAGACGGCCGTCCCAATGTACGTTTCAAAGGCGTTTCGTTTATTGAACGGTTTAGTGTGTTTCAGTTTATGTTGAAAATTCCTTTGTGGAAATTTTTACTGTTTATGGGTCTTACTTACGTTGTTGTAAACCTGGTGTTTGCTGCTGCGTATTTTATGATTGGTGTAGATCAGCTTGGAGGTATGGAGCAACAAACCATGTATGGAAAATTTTGGGAAGCTTTCTTCTTCAGTGCCCAAACTTTATCTACAGTAGGTTACGGTCATGTATATCCTTCTTCTTTAACTGCTAATTCAATTGCAGCATTTGAATCCATCACGGGCTTACTCATGTTTGCCATTGCAACGGGTTTAATGTATGGTCGTTTTTCTCAGCCGAAAGCCTATATCCGTTTCAGTAAAGTTGCGTTGTTTGCTCCTTTTAAAGAAGGGTATGCTCTGATGTTTCGGTTTGCACCTTATAAAAATCATTTCTTAACAGACGTAGAAGTAAAGGTAACGGTGGTGCTGCAATTACCCGATGCAGGCAATGAACGGAAAAATAAATTTTACAGTCTAGATCTGGAACTGTCAAGAGCAAATACTTTATCCAGTAACTGGACGATTGTTCATTACATCAATGAAGAAAGTCCGTTTTATCAATTATCACGCACAGAAATTGTTGATGCAAAAGCAGAACTGCTGATTTTTGTAAAAGGTTACGATGATGAATATGCCAACACGGTTGTTACCAGAAGCTCCTATACAACCGATGAGTTTGTTTATGGTGCAAAATTCGATATGATGTATGAACCGAGTGAAGATGGATCATCTACCCTGCTGCATTTAAATAAAATTGATCACTATCACCCGGAAGCTTTACCGGTTAATCTGTAAATATGATCACAGAAACAGGAACAGATATCAGCAAAGCCGTTTCTTTTATACAGGCTGGTGAATTAGTAGCCATCCCAACTGAAACAGTGTATGGCCTTGCTGCCAATGCATTCAATGAAGATGCGGTATTAAAAATTTATGAAGCAAAGCAACGTCCGCAATTTAATCCATTAATTGTTCACGTTGCATCATTGGATAAAGCGGCTCTGTACATTAAACATATACCTGAAGAAGCAATTAAATTAGCAGCTGCATATTGGCCCGGCCCTTTAACACTGTTGTTTAATAAAACAGAACAGATTCCTGATTTGGTTACTGCAGGCAGCAGCCGTGTTGCTATTCGAATTCCCAAACATACTGTAACATTAGAGTTACTCGAACAACTCGATTTTCCATTGGCAGCACCCAGTGCAAATCCTTCCGGTTATGTAAGTCCAACAACGGCAACACATGTATATGAAGGACTGCATGGAAAGATTCCTTACATCCTTGATGGAGGCGCCTGTACTGTTGGAGTTGAATCAACCATTGCAGGATGGAATGAAGAGGATGAATTGGAAATCTATCGTTTAGGTGGAATTTCTGTTGAGCAATTGGAAGATGTAACAGGTAAGAAAATAAAAATCAGTAAAAAAATGACTGAGAATCCTTCCACACCGGGTCAACTTAAAAGTCATTATGCAACACACACTCCGTTGTTCATGGGTCATGCAGGAGAAGTGTTGCGTCGTTTTGAAGATCAGAAAATCATCCTCATCAATTTTACAGAACGTAACCCGGATGTACCCGATGAACAGCAATTTATTTTATCACCCACAGGAACAATGGAAGAAGCTGCTAAAAATCTGTTTCGCATTTTAAGAGAAGCCGATCGTTTAAAAGCCGACGTGATTCTTGCAGAACCCTTGCCCAATAAAGGTTTGGGACGGGCCATCAACGACCGTTTAGAACGTGCACAATTTATTATGAAATAATTATTCCCAGAATTTTACCGGATAATCCGAACAGGCCCTGCTCTCTAAATACTCCAGATGTTTTCCTAAAGCAGCCATTTGCTCTGCTGCAATATGCGTTTCAATGAATGGAAACAGGATCCGCTCTTCAAAGCGGATATGTTGCTCCAGCAATTGATGAAATAATCTAATCGTTTCAACAGAAAGCAAACCGTTGCGGAGATCGTCAATAATTTTTCTTATTTGATGATGCTCCGTTTTCATTTGATGATAGAGTGGTGTAAGAGCAGGTATCTGCAACACATCCGGATGAAGTTGTACTTCTTCCTGCAGGAAATGTGTACGCAATTCATTCTCCCAGATAGAAAGAATAAATGTTCCCATTACAACAACATCCGCATGTTTTGCAAGTCCTTTTTTCAACAGCAGCACCGCCATCAATCCATTGTGGTGCTGATGAGAGAGCGGATATAAATGTTTATCCCGTTGCATCAGCTTATTTCAATCCCTGAATGATTTGTACAAACTCATCGGCTTTTAAAGAAGCGCCGCCAACCAAACCACCATCCACATCGGGCTGACTGAAAATTTCTTTTGCATTAGAACCTTTTACACTTCCGCCATAAAGAATTGAAATAGTATCTGCAACCTTCTGCCCATATTGTTTTGCCAATGCAGAGCGAAGATGTGCGTGCATTTCCTGCGCCTGTTCTGAGGTAGCCGTTTTACCTGTACCAATGGCCCAGATTGGTTCGTAGGCGATAATAATTTTTTGCAGATCATCAGCACTTAAATGAAACAAACTTTCTTTCAGTTGATTGGCTACGTATTCATTTTGTGTTCCTGCCTCACGAATACTCAATGCTTCACCGCAACAAAAGATGGGTGTTAACCCAAATTGTAAAGCAAGATTTACTTTATCTGTTAACAGTTGATTGGTTTCATGAAAATATTCTCTGCGCTCACTATGTCCGAGCACTACATATTCAACATGGATTGACTGCAGCATTTCAACACTGGTTTCACCTGTATATGCACCCGACTTATATGAAGAACAATTCTGTGCTGAAACAGCTGCTCCGTTTTTTCCTTTTAATTTATCTGCAACCATTGTGAGATAAGGGAATGGAACAGCAAACACTGCACGCTGATGAGCAGCTAATGTATGTGGAGTATTGATGATATCTGTGATCAGTTGTTCTGCCTGTTGGTAAGTTAAATTCATTTTCCAATTGGCGGCGGCTACTTGTTTACGCATGTATTTTCTGTTTATGGTTTGTTGTTATAGATATGCTGCAGAATAGCTTTGTCTGCAGTTGTAAATGTTTGTTGTTTTAATTGCATCCAGTTTTCTATATCACGGACGGCTTTTTCAAAGATGTATTTTTCACCGGTATGTATATTCCATGTAAAGTCTGCAATATATTTTGCAGACAGACCCTCTGTTAAAACATTGCTGCAAATGCCACTCACCATGCCGGTGGTGAGCGATGAATTGATGGATACCTTTGTATAATCGCCCAACATCATTCCGCATTTAGTTCCTGCTGCAATCCATTGATGCAAGGGTTGATTCCAGATTTTAATTTCACCTGCTGTGTTTTTGATGTTGGAGCAGGATGTGCCTGCACCTATGTTACACCACTCTCCTATTACTGCATCTCCAACATATCCATCATGTGCTTTATTAGAGTAATCGAAAAACTGTGTATTCTTGATTTCACCTCCAACGGTACATTGTCTGCCAACAGTTGTAGCACCGTAAATTTTAGCACCCATTTTTACCACTGCATTTTCAAGCATCGCAAATGGTCCACGAATAAATGCTCCTTCCATCAGTAAACTGTTTTTACCGATGTATACAGGGCCTGCAGATGCATTGATGCTGCAGTTTTCAACAACAGCTCCTTCTTCTATAAAAATATGTTCGGGTGCGACTGTATAATTACTTGATGAAATGGGTTGTGAAGTTCTGTTTGCAGTGATCAGATCAAAATCGAAACGCATCACCGCATCATTCCATTGCACCAGCTGAAACGGATATTGCAGTAACTCAACATTACCCGGCCATTCAATCAATGACATTTCTTTGCAGTCACCTGAGGTAAAATTATACGGGAGAGTTTCTGTTGCATATGCTGCAATCACTTCTCCATTTTTTGTTAGGCCGTTGCCGGGAGTAAGCAGTTGAATGGCTGCAACAAGTTTAGAAGAAGGAATCAGTCTGGCATCAATATATAAACCTGTTCCCTTTGCGGGCAATGGATGTTTATTGTGCAGATAACTTTCTGTAAATACATGTGGATTCATTTTCAGTAACAGCTCCCAGCGTTCTCTGTTGCTGAGAATACCGGTACGCAGATCAGCTACAGGCCTGATAGCCGTAAACGGATAAAGTGTTTTCCGATCTGCTGTATCAAATAAAATCACTTCCATGCAGGTCAAATATCTGTTACTTCTTTCAATTCATCAAACATCAAAAAAAAGCCCCTTCATCTGAGATGAAAGGGCTGTATAAAAAATCAGAACATTTAAAACACGTTGTAACCAAAGCTTACATAATACAATCCGCCGATTTCAGGATTTGCATAGGCTGATCTGTAATATTTGTTCAACATATTGGTAGCACCAATTTTGAAAATATTCTTGGTTTTAGGAATGCGGTAACTAACCTGTGCATCCAGTGTGCCATAAGCAGGCAGTTTGCCGGAGAGGAAGGTTGATTCCCATACTGCAATTTCTGATTGCCATCTGTATGTACCGGAGAAACCAAAGTTCTTACAGATTTTATTATTGCTAACAGTTACGTTATAACGCCACGGAGATGTATTAAAAAAGGAAAGTTGTCCGGGAGGAGCATTTTTTAATTCATTGTAAGAAACGTTTGTACTCAGGTTGAAATTTGCAGGGAAACGGTAATCCAGACTTGCACCCCAGCCAAAAGTTGAAACGTTATCAGTTGAGTTTGCCGGCATACCAAACTGGCGCTGGTTGGCTGTTCCGGGATTTTGAATTAAGATAGCTGTGCTGATGAAATTGGTATAAATGGCATAAAACGCATACACATCAACTAATAATTTTTTAGCTATTACACCACGGTATCCTGCTTCAAACGAGTTCACCACTTCAGGTTTAAATTCTTTAAACTGGTAAGAATTTCCGGGTGTAAGTGCGGCTAAATTATTTTTACGGATCGCATCAAATACCCGTGCAGAATCCCATACCAGATTTGTTTTGAAATTGTAGAAATCCTGAAACTGCGGTAAACCACCAATCAGCAAATTACTTCTTGTACCCAACGGCAGGTTGATGTATTGATTCTGTGCAGTAGGAAAACGATACGCCTGCTGGTAAGATAAACGGAAGAAATTATCTGCTGCAATTTTAATGGTCGCAGTTGCTCTTGGCGTAAAGCGTCCTTTAAAATTTTCGTTCTTATCATAACGTGCAGCAAGTGTAATTTTTATACGGTCAACAAACTCTTTCTGAATTTGAACATATCCGCCGAATTCATTGATCGGAATAGTACTGCCTGTTGTATCAGTAAAGAGTGTGCCCTGTGAGTTGAGCGAAAAGCGGCGGAATAAACCACCTACCTGCACATCGGCCCAGGTAACTTTTTTGAAGTTGTACATACCATCTACAACATACATATCTGTTTTATCGAGAAACTGGGCACCGCCTTTTGAAATTGGTGTTCTGCGAACTGTGTTGAACAAATTATTAAATGCTGCAGTTCCGGGTATTGGACGGTTTGCATCTGCATTTGCACGGGCAAGGAAATGCGCCTGATCTTCCGGTAATCGGTTACCGCCAAAACCCGGCAATGCACCTAAACGGGCCTGTACAAATGTTCCGATATAAGTAGGAAACCATTGTGATGAACTCTCAGAATAACGCTGCATCATTTGAGAAGCAAGCAAGGTAGCTGCATAAGAATCACCTGAATTTTCCTGCGTGGTATAAGCACGCACAAAATAATTATCTCCTTTCAGTTCTAATTTATACTGACCGATTTTTGCATCCTTTAATGAATAACGGTCTGCACCGGTATAAACGGTTGTTGCAGTTCCCCAGTAACCTACAAACGAAAGTTCTGTTTTGGAATTGAGCTTGTAATACAAACCACCATTGAATTTGAGGTTATACGTATTGTAATCAACCAGATCTCTTTCTGCATAACCGGTACGGCTAACTATGGTATCTGATTTAGTAACAAACATATAATTCATAGCATCGGTAGCCATTGCATTTGCAACCTGCGGAGAAGCACCACCCTGAATAGCCTGTGCATAAACGGCCTGATAAGTAGCACCCCGTGCCAGTGGCCCGATGTTTACAATGGGTGGTGTAGAACCGATCTGATCACCATACACATTTACACCATTGTAGCTGGGAGAGCTTCTGTCTCCAAATATTGTTTTACCGCCGAGTAAATCATAATTGCTTAAATCATTGGCCTGCCAATCCTGCGCCTGCATAAACTGACCGGCAATTTTAAAGGCAAATTTTTCTGTTATTTTTTTACCCCAACGGAAATTCCAGTCGTAGTAAGGAGCAGCGGGGCGCTGTCTTTTATCTGTATGCATTACACCCTGCTTTACCTGAAAACTTAAACCCTGGTATTTAAACGGATTTTTGCTGTTGATAAGCAATGTACCGTTCATACCACCTGAACCGTAAAGTGCAGATGATGCACCGGGTAACAATTCCATATTATCAACATCCAGCTCGGTTAAACCTACAATGTTTGCTACAGAGAAGTTTAAACCGGGAGCCTGGTTATCCATACCATCAGTAAACTGATTAAAACGTGTATTACCTGAACCATTAAATCCTCTTGTACCGATTGTACCAAATACTAAACCCGAACGCACAAAATCAACACCTTTTAAATTCTGAACTGCATCATAAAAAGAAGGGGCTGCCGCATCTCTTAACTGTGCAGCACCAATCCGCTCAATAGAAACGGGCGACTCAAGAATTTTAGTGGCAATACGTGTAGCAGAAATAACTACCTCCTGCCCCAACGCTGCTTTTGTTAATAGTGATACTTCGATAAAGCCTGCATTGGAAACAGTCATTTCCATGTCTTCATAACCAATAGAAGATATAACCAATGTAACGGGTAATTTATCTACACTAAGTTTAAAATTTCCTTTATCATCTGTAAATGTTCCGAAGGATGTTCCTTTTACTGTAATGGAAACAGCAGAAAGTGTTTCACTGCTGGCTTTGGATTTTACATTACCAAACAGCGTTGTTTGAGCCTGCAGTGCAATGCCGGAAAAACCTGCAACCAGCAACAGCAGTAAGAATTTGATTTGCTTTTTCATAAATATGTTTTAGTTCCGGTTGTAAATTAATTATGGGTAATAAAAGTTGCGCCTGCAGGAGTCGTGGCAATGGTTGGGAAATGAATTCTTGCAACAATGGTATAAATCTTTCTATTTTCTAAACGAATATTCGGGAAAGAACCAAGTAAACCGGTTGTAGGTAAGGTGCCGGGAGTACCCGACACTCTGTAGTTAATGGTGTATCTGCCTGTATCTACAACTGCAAACTGAATATTATTGGCATTGGTATAAGAATCTGCAAAAAATCTGCGAGGAAATTGATTCACGTTCGCAACTGGACTGCCAACTGGTCCGCCAGTAAATGTCACATCAATTGTATCACGTTTAGGGGAAGTAGAGAAAAGAGCTGATGGTATTGCATGTACAAAACGTACTTTTGCTTTACCTGTGGGTGGTGCAGATAAATCATCTTCCATTACAACAGTTTTGAAGAATGGATTGAAATCAAACGCAACAGCTGTATAACTTCTACCTGGTAAAAAACTGGTAACCCGATTATACAAAGTAGAACCGGGACTTCCTGCAAATGATAGGTTCAAAGGAAAAGCACCTGATTGAACAGTTGCATAACTGGCAGGTATTACTATCGCCGGAAAATTAAATAAAGGAGAAGTTGAAGGAACGCCAAAAGGATTGTTCACTTGTGTAGTTACTATTGGAGTTCCAGAAGTAACACTGGCAGCACCGTACACAACATTATTTAATACTAAATTTCCTCCCCATCTTACATCAACAGAATCACCTCTTGTTGGAATGGGGCTTGGGGAAACGGGCGGTTTAATTACAACATTTGCAACCAGCAATCGGGCCGGATCAAATTTTTCTTCTTTACACGAAATAAAAAAAACAGATGCACAAGGCATCAGTAAGAGCAGTTTTGAAAGCTTTCTCATATAGCAGGGTTTACTGTATGAACAAAAATAGGGTTTACCCCTAAATAAAGAAATAAATCTTTCCCAACTTAATTTCCACAAGTCTTTATAAGTATATGCAGCTAACTGCCTGTGTTTTACAGTTGTCTGTTACCTTCGGGTTATGATTCCTTTTCAATTTCCCAACCAAACCAATTACTACAAAGGCAAAGTAAGAGACGTTTTCAGTATTGATGATAACCTGCTTGTGATGATTGCCAGCAACCGTATTTCGGCATTTGATGTTATTTTGCCTGCACCCATACCTTTTAAAGGACAGGTTTTAAATCAGATTGCTGCTTACATGCTGCAGGCTACTTCAGATATTTGTCCCAACTGGCTTTTAAAAGTGCCTGCTCCACATGTAAGTATCGGTAAACGATGTGTACCATTTAAAATAGAAATGGTGGTTCGTGGTAATCTGGTAGGTCATGCATGGAGAACGTATGCATCAGGCAAAAGAGAATTGTGTGGAGCATCTATGCAGGAGGGACTAAACGAAAATGATTTTTTTCCCTCTCCTATTATTACACCATCTACCAAAGCAGATGCAGGACACGATGAAGACATTACAGCTGACCAAATTGTTGCAACCGGTATTTGCACAGCTGCTGAATGGGAACAACTGAGCAACTATGCGTTGCAGTTGTTTGCGAGAGGAAAAGAAATTGCTGCCAGACAGGGTTTGATTCTTGTTGATACAAAATATGAATTTGGTAAAATTGGCGATACCATTTATTTGATGGACGAAATTCATACACCCGACAGCTCCAGATATTTTTATGCAGATGGGTTTGAAGAACGACAGCAAGCCGGTGAACGCCAAAAACAATTAAGTAAAGAGTTTGTACGTGAATGGCTCATAGAAAACAATTTCATGGGCAAAGAAGGACAAACCGTTCCGGCAATGAGCGAAGAATGGATTGAAACCATCAGCAAACGGTATATTGAACTGTATGAAAAAGTAATCGGCAAAACATTTGCTCCCGAAAAATTAAGCGATGAAGAAACCTATGAGCGTATTGTTACTGCACTTCAAAAATTATCATCATGAGTCCCGAAACCATTTTCAGTCTTTGTAATACCATTGCTCTTGTTGGCTGGTTGATTCTGTTAATTGCAAGTCCTTTCTGGTTTTATACCGATAAGCTGCTCATTGGCATCATCATTACATTATTTGCTATTGTATATACCTGGCTGCTGGCAAGTACGTTTCAATTCAGCGATATGGAAAAGTTCAGTACGCTGGATGGTGTAATGGAATTATTCACCAGTAAGATTGCAGTAACAACCGCATGGATTCATTTTCTGGCTTTTGATTTAATGACAGGCATCTGGATTAAAAAGAATGCACAGAAGCACAACATCAGTCACTGGATTTTAATTCCCTGTTTATTTTTTACGTTTATGATTGGCCCTGTGGGGTTGTTGCTGTATTTGCTGATCCGGTTTATCAGAACGAAAACATATTTTGCTGATAATTATTAGTTGTGAAGTTTTCTGCTGAATAAAGAATTGTAAAATTAATAGCGCCCCTGTGTTCTTTGTACATACTTTGTGTACTTCGTGTTACAGTTTTCCTGTATGAAATTTCAGGTTGCACAAAGAACATGAAGGTTTATACTAAGTTCAATATGCATTTTATTGAATATGCAATCAAATGAATCATTCAAAATGAATTTTCTCACTCAGCTAAAACAACGTAACCCATCCATGTACTGGTATGGCTGGCTAAATATTCTTGCTGCAGTTGTGTGTATCATCATGATGCAGGTTGATGATACCATTGTACTCGGCATCAATGCATGGATTAAACCATTGAAGTTCTTTTTGTCTACTGTTATTTTTTGCTGGACAATGGGTTGGTTCATGCATCATCTCAACAAACAAAGGGCAGTAACCATCTATACATGGGTGGTAATTCTTGTGCTCAGTTTTGAATTAGTGGTGATCGTTTGGCAGGCAGCCAACGGACGGCTTTCGCATTTTAATATTACAACTGCATTGTATGGTTTGCTGTTCAGCCTTATGGGAGTTGCCATTACCCTCATGACGTTGTGGACCTTGTTTATAGGCCTTTTATTTTTCAGGCAAAAAGATTTTAACCTACCCATGCATTATGTGTGGGCCATCCGCATTGCGATTTTATTTTTTGTGTTTTTTGCTTTTGAAGGCGGTATCATGGCAGCTCAGTTAAAACATACGGTTGGGGCTCCTGATGGAAGCGAAGGATTACCACTGTTGAACTGGAGTAGATTATATGGCGATTGGAGGGTAGCTCATTTTGCAGGGATGCATTCCTTACAAATTATTCCGCTGTTTGCGTGGTTTGCAGCGAAAAATAAACAACAGGTTTTTCTTTTCTCTTGTTTTTATTTGTTGCTTGTTTTGTTTTTCTTGTGGCAGGCGTTGAAAGGCATACCTTTATTTTTCTAATACCTGCACATGAAAAGATTCTTTCTGTTGGCCGCTTTACATACAGCTCTCTTTACTTCTGCACAGGAGTATAATCTTCTGGTTGGTACTTATACCTCAGCAGGCAGCGATGGCATTTATGTATATCAATTTAATAAAACAAGTGGCGAAACAAAAGCAGTGAGTTCAATTAAAACTTCCAACCCTTCTTATTTGGCTGTTGCACCCAATCAAAAATTTGTTTATGCAGTGAATGAAGATAATCCGGGTATGGTTACTGCATTTCAGTTCAACAAAGATTCTGGCATATTAACAAAACTAAATGATGTTGTTAGTGCAGGTGCACATCCCTGTTATATCACTATCAATAAAAAAGGTACACACTTAGTGGTGGGCAATTATACCGGTGGTAATCTGGCAGTGATTGATGTTCGTGAAAACGGGCTTATCAATCAACCCAAACAAATTGTTCAGCATAACGGTAATAGTGTAAACAGAGCAAGACAGGAAAAAGCGCATGTGCACTCCACTGTTTTTTCTCCCGATAATAATTTTCTATTTGTCCCCGATCTTGGAATGGATAAAATAATGATTTACAAAATTGCTCCAAAGAGTGGCGCAATGCAGGCTGCTGATCCTGCTTTTTTTGAAACAAACGGTGGTGCAGGACCTAGACATTTTGAATTTCATCCCACAAAAAAATTCGCTTATTTAATTGAAGAGTTATCCGGAACTGTAAGTGCGTTTTCGTATGATGAAGGAAAACTAAAGCTGTTGCAGAATACAACCTGTCATCCCATGAGTTATCAGGGAGCAATGGGATCTGCAGATATTCATGTTTCGCCCGATGGAAAATTTTTATACTGCAGTAACCGTGGCGATGCCAACTCGATTGCCATTTTTTCCATTGATCAGGAAACGGGCATGCTGAAGATTGCAGGCTTTCAACCCACACTGGGCCTGCACCCCAGAAATTTCAGCTTCGACCCTTCGGGAAATTTTTTATTAGTGGCCAATCGTGACAGTGATGAAGTGGTTATTTTTAATGTAGATAAACGAACCGGTTTGCTGGAAGATTCAAAGCAACGGATCAAAGTGTCGAAACCCGTTTGTTTAAAATGGATAAAAAAATAAAATCAATTTTATTGCAATGAAAAAAATTTATCCCGAAACAATGCCTGTACCAAAAGGGTACTACTCTCCTGCCATTGTGCATAACAAAACAGTGTATGTAAGCGGACAATTGGCATTGAATGAAAAGGGCGAACCTCAAATTGCCAGCATTGAAGATGAAGTGAGGCAATGCATGAAAAACATTGAAACCATCTTACTTGCAAGTGGCAGCAGTCTGCAGCATGTGTTAAAGGTGAATGTATTTATTGCTGATATCAGCAACTGGCCCAAATTTAATCAGGTGTTTGCAGAGATCATGGGCGAACATCGTCCGGCGAGAATTGTTGTTCCATGTAACCAACTCAACTACGGTTGCGGAATTGAAATTGATTGTATTGCTGCAACTGCAGAATAATTTTCAGGGCTAAAGCCCATTGTTAACTTCATTCATAACCCGGGCTTTAAAGCCCGGGTTATTCAACTGAAACAAGATGGCTTTAGCCATGACAATAAATAAAGAGCCCGTTTTTTATGCAAATCACCAAAGAACAAATTGAACAGGCACATGAACGGGTAAAACCCTTCATTCATCAAACACCTGTACTTACATCAACTTTTATTAACTCCATTGCCGGAGCTGAATTATTTTTTAAGTGTGAGAATTTTCAAAAGATCGGCGCCTTTAAAATACGTGGTGGCATGAACGCTGTATTAACCTTACCAAAGGATCAGCTGGCCAATGGTATTGCCACGCATTCATCGGGCAATCATGCACAAGCTATTGCATATGCTGCAAGAGAAGTTGGCACAAAAGCTTACATTGTTATGCCCAACACATCCCCAAAAGTAAAAGTGGATGCAGTGAAAGGCTATGGAGCCGAAATAACTTTTTGTGAACCCAATCAACAGGCAAGAGAAACGGCATTACAGGAAATTGTTGACAGAACCAGCGCAGCATTTATACATCCTTATAATGATGATCGTGTAATTACAGGACAAGCTACCTGTGCAAAAGAATTGTTGGAAACAATTCCAGCACTTGATGTAATCTTTGCTCCTGTTGGCGGTGGCGGTTTATTGAGTGGCACTGCTTTAAGTGCTCACTATTTTTCTGTTGCAACAAAAGTATATGCAGGTGAACCCGAAGGTGCTGCTGATGCGGTGCTTTCATTTAAGAGTGGACAGATTGAAACTGCACCATACATTAATACCATTGCTGATGGATTACTCACCAAGCTCGGCGATAAAACCTTTCCCATCATTCAGCAATATGTTTCAGCTATTTTTACCGTTAGTGATGAGGAGATTATTGCTGCATTACAATTGGTTTATGAACGCATGAAAATTATTGTAGAACCAAGTTGTGTAGTGCCTTTAGCTGCTTTGCTGAAAAACAAAGAACAGTTTGCAGGTAAAAAAGTGGGCATTATTTTATCGGGTGGAAATGTGGATCTGAAAAAATTTGCAGAATGGTTTGGATGAGGTCTTAAAAAATCAGTGTTTAACTTGTACATGAAAAAAATATCCAACTTACTTTTAACTGAAACTAAATGGTTGATACTTTCATTAGTATTAACTTTTTTTTCTGCACTCATAATTTTCGGCAGGTCCATATTTAGCGAGTACGTGGACCTTCATATACATGATACTTATTTAGTCATTTCTGCTTTATTTTTTACACTACCTCTATTCTTCCTGATTAATTTTCTGATTTATTTTATCAGAACCTTAAAGTATAGATTTAGCAATTCGATTATAAATTTAATATTGCTCTTATCGGGTCTGTTGTTGATTTTGTTTATCAGCCTGTTAATCCATACAATACCACCTCAGTTTCAAACTGGCTGGACAGTTTATCCTCCATTATCCGGACTTAAAGAAAATAGTCCATCATTATTTGATCAGGCTAGAATAATTATTTCCGGCATTGCATTGATAATTCAGGTATTTATATCAGTAATTCTTTTATATACAACATACCGGTGGTGGAAAGCCAGGCAATAGAGTTACAGCTCATCTATTCTACTCCGTTTTCAAATCCTTTAATCTCGATTTTGCTTTATTAAACACATTCCTCCCCTTGTCTATTCCACTGCGCAGCTGCTTTTGTTCCTCTTCCGGCAAATGAATAAAATCAAAACATTCTTTGCTGCAGCTACCTTCCATTTTCTGTTTGCATTCATCACATTGAATAAACAGGAGATGACAGGCATCGTTTACACAGTTTACATGTGTATCGGCCGGTTTACCGCATTGATGACAATTGGAAATGATTTCTTCAGTAACCCGTTCGCCCAACCGCTGATCAAACACAAAATTCTTTCCATGAAATTTATTATCAAGACCTTTTTCTTTTACCTGATTTACATAATTGATGATGCCCCCTTCTAAATGAAAAACATTTTTAAATCCCTGGTGCAACATAAAAGCACTTGCTTTTTCGCAACGGATGCCACCGGTGCAATACATGATGATGTTCTTGTCTTTATCTTCCTTCATCATATCAACCGCCATGGGCAACTGTTCACGAAAGGTATCGCTGGGCACTTCAATGGCTTTTTCAAAATGCCCCACTTCATATTCATAATGATTGCGCATATCAATCACCACGGTGTTGGGATCATTGGTGAGCTGGTTGAATTGTTCTGCATCTACATATCGTCCACGGTTGGCCATATCAAAAGCAGGATCCTGTATGCCATCAGCCACAATTTTGTTCCGCACTTTTATATCCAGCACGTAAAAACTTTTTGAATCATCATCAACCGCCACATTCAAACGAAGTCCGTTGAGCGGTTCAATGGTATAGAGATAATTTCTGAATGCATCCATGTTTGCAGTGGGCAAACTGATCTGTGCATTAATACCTTCATGTGCAAGATAAATACGACCCATCACACCCAATGCTGTAAAGTCTTTGTACAACTGATCACGAAACATCTTCGGTTCATCAATTTTGAAATAACAATAAAACGAAATGGTGGTGCGTTGTGTAGGATCTGTAAGAATACGTTCTTTCAACTCCTTACGGGAGATGCGGTTGTGTAGTTGTGCCATTATGTTTGAATTTTATGCAAAGCACATCTCGACTACGCTCGATGTACTTCAGACCCTTCGACTCCCGAAATAATCGGGACAAGTTCGCTCAGGGTCTTTAGAATCCCAATTGCAGGTTGGGCAAAATTCTAAAGCAAGGCAAAGATAAGCCGGACGATAAAATATAGAAAAAGAGATTAGTCATCACTCCTGCCCAGACGGATATTATATCCAATACGGTATTCGTATCTCGGAGCATTGCCCTGTGTATATCCTGTTACGATATCCACCCGCAGTATGCGAAAAATATTCTCAAAGCCAACATGCCACTCGGCATAGGTTGTTTTAGGCAGCCACATAACATTGACACCTGATACTAAATTCCAGTTGAGTTTTTTAAAGCCGGGAATTTTATTAGTGAGCAATCCATTAAAATGATGCTCTACAAAGGCAAGTGCATACAGTTTTTCTGTATTGCTGTATAAGTAATATTGCGGCAGTTGAAAAGTAGTGAGATAATCTTCTGCAGTGATCAGCCGGTTACCGGGTATATGTTTACGATCCTGCAGTTCTGTTTTGTTGCTGTTGAGAAACCCACCTGTCTGTAACCTGTAGTTAAAGCGACCAAGTAATTTTAAATTGAGGTTATCACGAACCGTTAGCTGCCATTTATCATAATCCACATCGCTCCCAAATAATCCATTGATGCCTTTTGTGTATTGCAGTGTAAAAAGAGGCCAGCTTGAACCGATGTTGATTGTTCTGTCTGGAAACTCAATGTATCTTGATTTAGGTTGAATGGTTACACCAACAGTGAGTATACTTGCCTGATGACGGATAAAACTTGCGTTTGCAATTTCTATTGGATAGTTAGGCAAATATTGTCGTGTTGTCTTATTTCTCCAGTTGTAATCGGTTGTATTTTCTAATGGCAACCTGTCCTGAAACTGAATATTTCCAAACACGGTGAACCCACTACCTATTCCTTTACCAAAATTGATGCGTGCATAATTGGTTGCATACAGCTTCATGAAATTTTTCACATAAAACAAACTGGAAATAGTGTTCTGCAATGGCTCAATGGGATTATCATTGTTGAGTTGATAAATACGTTTTCCTCCGCTGATGGAAACAGTTGAAAAATATTTTTTCCCAAAGTTGTAACGAACAGTTCCCCATCCGTAAAATTGCTGACTGCTGAAACCATACCGCACATGCGGAATGATGCTGATGTTTTTCCTGTCGCTGAATTCTTTACGGATAGTTACCGGTGCATCAATCACCAAACCTTCAACTGTATTAAAACTAATCCCCTGCACAACCGAAGGAATGGTATAACTCATCTTCTTCTTTTGATTGCTGATATTTTTTCCGCTCAATAGAATATTGCTGATGCGGATCTTGTTGCTGATACGATCCAGTGAATCGAGATAATGCGGATCGTTTCGCAACTGTTCCAGACTGTCTTTCTTTACATAGTCCCGTTGTTCTTCCACGGTTAAAGGCAACGGACGGATGCTGTCCCAATAAGTAAATGGTTTTTTATTACTGCCTGTTTCATATTTGAGGATGGTGTTGTTGAACTGTTTTTTCTGAAATACCGGTTCTATATTAAAATTGCGGTACACATTTGCAAAACTTCCGTACGCATCAAACCCAAAAAACTTAACCGAAGGATACAGGATCTGGTTTTGCGGAACCCACTCATCCACACCAAGCATCTGATACATCTGTTCAATACGCAGAGTATCTGCAAGACTCATCTGACTTTCTTTGGTGAGCTTCAATTCAAGACTGTGGATGCGCCATTCATCTTCAATGATATTGATGTAGCCGTTAAAACATGGCTCATATTTTCGTTTGGGAATCACTTTTATTTTACTGATGAGTTTGCCATCTTCACTAAAAGCACCTTCATATTTGTAACGGTAAAAGTTCATGGCATTCTCTGCAATGGGCGAAACAAATCCTCTCGGATTTAATGAATTGCTGATCTGCACATTGTTTTCATAAAACGAAAAAAAGCCTGCTCCTGCAAAACCAAACCCATCGCTTTGTCCGCTTACTCTTGTGCTCAATACATCAATCTTTAATTTGTTGGGCCCGTCAACAGAAAGTTTGGAAACCGTTTCGGAGAGATAGATCATTTTCTTTTTGCTCGTATCGCCATCTTCAAAATCAACTTTCTGTCCAAAGAATTTTGTTGGATAGTTGCGCAGACTCATCGTGCCTTTGCTGTACACTTCGCATTCAAACACCTTATTTTCGTTGAGGTGCTCTTTGCGTTTCTTAATTGTTTTACGAATGATGGCATAAGCCGGATCTTCTGCACCAGCTTTTACCACCACTTCACCAAGGCTTACGGTTTGTTCTTTTAAAATGAAATGCAATTCTGCATCTGCAGAGGTAACAGTGATTGTTTGTTCCATTCGTTCATACCCAACATGACGACAAATAAGTGTGTAAGTGCCGGGTTCTAACTGCAGAAAATAAGCACCCTGATTATTTGCTGATGTGCCTGCTTTGGATCCTTTAACAGTGATGGATGAAAACGGAAGCGGTTCGCCCTTATCAGATTTTACTGTACCCGAAATTTTACCGGCCAACAACGATTGTACTGAAAAGAGAAAGCATACAAAAAGGATGTGTTTGATCATGCCCTACGAAAATACTTCCACAACTGTTAGCAAAAAACTAATTCTGTACAGCCTTTGACATACGGAGGTATGCTCCCGCCAATGCAGCAAACCCGCCTACCAATCCTGCTACTAATCCTGTTACTGACATGATCAATGCATGTGAATGTGATTTGAAGAGCAATTCAGAAATCTTCATGGAGAGAATGTGTTCATTGTTGAAATCAATGTATAACGCAAGAACGATCCATAATACAAACAAAGCCGAAAAGCCGGTTAAGAAAGCACGAAGCGGTTTTTGCGGAATGATGGCTGCCACTGCAAATGAAGTAATGGCAATACTCCACCAGGGTAAATAAAAACCGGCGGCATAACTTAAGAGAGCAGTGAGTATAAAGGCAACTAAGAATTTCATGTTGAATATGTTTGATGAAATCCGTCAGACGAGGGCGTCAGACGGAATGTAAAAAATTATTATGCTTTTTTAAATTGAATGGTCCACTTTACTTTTTCACTCTTCTCCTCTCCTTTCTTCATGATCCATGCTTTGTAATAATTTCCTTTGGCCCATGTATCAATAAACTGATCGTAATACTTACTGCCGGGGTTACCAATCTGTCCGCCGGGATAAACTACATAGGCTTCTGTTTGTTCTGTAAGATGAACAATCATTCTCCAGCTGGGTCCATGACTGTGTTGCGTTGCATTGATGATGTGTTTACCACCGCCAATCTTCAATCCCTTTTTTGCAAAAGGCATTACTGCATCACGCAGCATATGATAGACTGTAGTGTTTTTATGTGCGGCCCATTCCAATGTATTTTCTTTTTCCATCCGCAGCAGTTCTTTTGTTGCAGCTTTTAGTGATGAAACAAATACATCGGCCACCGTTTCTTTTTGTGTGGTGTTGATATTATCTGCAAATGAAAAAGCTGAATCTCTTGCAAGTGCATCAACCAATGTATTTTCACTCGGCCATGCATAGATCACCGTATCTTTTTGCAGAAACTCATCTTTCCACACTGCATTTTCCAAACTATCGTACCACACCTGAAAAACAGTTGCTGCTTTTGAATCTACTTCATTCTGCAAATTCCAGTTTCGTATCAAAGCAAGAAAACGGTTTTCATCTGTACTCAGTAAAGAGGCGTCGGCATACTTCAACATTAGCTTTACAGCCACTTCAGCAAATGCATTGTACACATCATTCTGTAAACGCATCATATCTTCCGGAACAATGGCATTCATTTCAGATAACCTTCGGTTGATCTGCAATCCACGATAAACATCATAACCGCCGGGAATAAAATACGGATAGGTTCCATCAACCGGACGTTGATTGGCACTGCTCACAAATCCCCGTTCAGGATTGATCTGATGCGGATTTTCAGTTGCAGGAATCATCCCCTGCCACATAAAGCTACTGTCAACACCGGGCATCACATAAATGCCCTGCCTGTTCCAGCGATTTGGAAAATTTCCTTTTTGCCAGATGGCAATATCACCACGCTTGCTTGCAAAAATCATATTCTGTGCAGGCACAGTAAAATGCTGCAGTGCGTTGTAGTAATCCTCATAATTTTTTGCCCGATCCAGATAATGCCACATCAATAATTCATTGCTGGGATCATGTGCAATCCAGCGGCAGGCAATTGCCTTTTTATTTGTAAGCGGTGTGGAAAAACTTTCATCGTATGTAACGGGGCCGAAGATGGTATAAGCAACCGTATCAAACAAACTCGGCTTGCCTTTAATTTTTATTTCTTCCACACGTTGCGCCGCTTCTTTCCATTCCTTATTAAAGAAGTATTGTTTTTTGCCTGCATCTTTAAATTGAACTTCATAAAAATCACGCACATCTCTGCCTGCATTGGTAAACCCAAATGCAATACTATCGTTGAAGCCTATAACAATACCGGGGATACCCGGAAAAGAAACACCATAGGCATTCATGGTATTGGTGGTCAGTTGCATTTCGAACCAGATGGCAGGCAATGATAACTCCAGATGCGGATCATTACTGAGAATGGGCGCACCACTTTTTGTTTTAACACCACTTACCGCCCAGTTGTTACTGCCGTTATCTTTTGATGGCTGCTGGAGCATGGCCATTTTTAATGCACTGTCTTTCTTCTGCAGATAAACTGAATCTGCCTGTGCAGGTGCAACAGGATTGAATGCTGCCTTTTCAAACTTGGTTCCCTTTGGAACAATCGGATCCAATGAATCCTGCAGTTGCGGAAAAAGAATCTGCATCTGTTCATCATTAAACACTTTCTTTAATGCAGTTAGCGGAAGATCATCTACAGAATAGGCAAGTGTTTTTGTCATTTGTTTAATAAACAAAGCTGTCTTGAGATTGCTCCACTTCTCCGGCTGATAGCCCAATATTTTGTATTCAATCGGCAATGCACTTTCTGTTAACGAAGCGATGTATGCATTTACTCCGGCTGTGTATTGTTCAGTTGAAAGTTTGGTAAATTCATTTGCTTCCATTTCTTTGAGCATATTCTCTGCGGCATAAACCATCCCGATGCGGCGTTGCTCACGGTCAAAGTTAACCGCCCGCTCACCAATGATTTCGCTCACTCTTCCGGCAGCAGCATGTGTAGAAAATTCCATTTGCCATAACCTGAATTTTGCATGCAGGTAACCTTGTATGAAATAAGCATCGGCATCATTGTCTGCAAATACATGCGGCACCAAACGTTCATCGAGATACACACTCGCATTTCCGTTTAATGATGGAATGCTGATGGCTTCATTAAAATCATGATCAACGGCTTCGGCATTTTGCCAAAAGCCATGCTGCGGACTTAAAAACTGTCCAAACGCAGGCGCAGGGCCTATTCTGGTATTAAAGACAACCACAAGACCAATGGTAATGGCCGAGGAAATGAGGAATGGTAACAATCGCATAGTTGGGTAATAAGATTGAAAATTAAACAAAAAGAACCTTCTTTACAAAACAGTTCGTTTTTAACTTTCTTTCTTGAATACCACCATGTGGTATTACCGCATTGAGGTATTGTCTGGAATCAGAAACTTCCGTCATTTTGTGTCATCATCATTAACTATTAAAACTTATACAAGAACACCAGAATGTACGGCCGTTGTAACCTGTGAATTTTTTATTGATTCCTTTAGATTAAAATTGAACTGGCTCCCTTTTTTAAGAGAGCCTTTTCGTTTTAATAACCTTCAGTAACGTACAAATAATTGAACAGCTGCGCCTGCATCATTATTTTTGCAGCATGCAGGAAGAAACAATTGATGTAAAAAATATTCTCGGCTTACAATTACCAACCGATCCAAGATGGGTTGACCTGACAGCTATCTCACTCGAAGAGATTTTAACCGATCATGCTTATTGCGAACAGAAAGCAGCAACCACCTGCATCACACTCATACAACGTTACAGTGAATATGAAAAACTGATTACTGAATTAGCTCCCATTGTTACCGAAGAATGGGGACATTTCCGTGCTGTTTTAGCAGAGCTGCATAAAAGGGGCCTAAAACTCGGCCGGCAACGAAAAGATATTTATGTAAATGAGTTGTTATCCTTTCAAAAAAAAGGCGGGCATGTAGACGATCGTTTTTTAGATGAGCTGCTTACCATGGCATTGATTGAAGCAAGAAGCTGTGAACGCTTTAAACGGTTAAGCGAAGGATTGAATGATGATTACATGAAAAAATTCTACCGCAAGTTTATGGAAAGTGAAGCGGGCCACTATACGTTGTTTATTACAATGGCCGAACATTACTTACCAAAACCAAAGGTGCGTAAACGCTGGAAAGAATGGCTGGAGTTTGAAAAAGAATTAATGAACCGGATGGAAATAAGAGGCGACCGGATTCATTGATCCATCTGATCCAAATGTTGTCTGTTCACCCAAAGGGTGACTGAACAACAATAGTTACAATGATGAACAATCATCAACAATCCGTCTGCATAACAGTCAACCTTTATTTTTCCGTCTGACCTGCGGTGCCGACAAATAAAAAAAGGTGACACTTTAAAAGTATCACCTCAGATATAGGGAAGAATGTTCCGTCATAGGGGCTGATAAATTAGAAACGGCCACGTTTGCGATCCCGACGATCTTCCTTACGGTCACGTACATCTTCTTTACGGTCTCTCACATCTTCTCTACGGTCACGCACATCTTCACGGCGGTCTCTTATATCTTCTCTCCTGTCACGTACATCTTCACGACGATCATGTTTGTTTTCTATGCGATCCATTTTTCTGCGTACCTGTGCGGATGCATCGTTTACACTGAATACAATTGCTGCAATTGCAAGTACTGATAAAATAATTAACTTCTTCATGGTTTATATGTTTTTAAATGTTCGGATATGGTATACAGACCTGCACCTGTTTACAAGGTTTAAAGAGACAACGGAAAAATTTCAAAATCATCTTACATTCACCATTCATTAACAAACTGCATATGCTTAACCGAAGAAAGTTTATTCAGCTTACAGGACTTACATCTGCTTTCATTTCAACAAGCAGTTTTGCCGGAAGAAAAGCATTGGTTAAAGGGCCTATTGTGCTTTCTACCTGGGCTCCGAATGTGAAAGCCAACAAAGCAGCATGGGATATTTTAAGCAAAGGCGGTCGTGCTCTTGATGCTGTTGAAGCAGGTGTAATGATTCCTGAAGCAGACCCTACTGATACAAGTGTGGGTTATGGTGGCTTACCCGACCGTGACGGTCGTGTAACTGTTGATGCCTGTGTGATGAACGAAAAAGGACAATGCGGATCAGTGATGGGACTGGAAGATATTCTGCATCCCGTGCAAGTGGCTAGACTGGTGATGGAGCAAACACCCCATGTACAATTTGTTGGTGAAGGTGCTTTGCAATTTGCATTAAGCAAAGGTTTTAAGCGCACCAATCTGCTTACTCCACAGGCAGAAAAAGCATGGAAAGAATGGTTGAAGACATCGAAGTATGATCCTATGCGAACCATAAAAGATCTGGAAGAAAAAATTCAACGGGAGAAAAATAATGATGGAGCGATGTTGTACAAATGGCCGTCAGAATTACTGAACCACGATACCATCGGCATGATTGCGCTTGATGCTGACGGAAATCTCAGCGGTGCCTGCAGCACCAGCGGTATGGCGTTTAAAATGAGAGGACGTGTGGGTGACTCACCCATCATTGGTGCAGGTTTATTTGTTGATAATGAAGTAGGTGCTGCTACATGTACCGGCATCGGCGAAGAAATTGTAAAAATTTGCGGTGCACATACCATTGTTGAAATGATGCGGCATGGTGCCAACCCTGAAGAAGCATGTAAAGAAGCCGTACGTCGTATCGTAAAAAATAATGGCGATAATGCAAAAAATGTGCAGGGTGGTTTTATTGCCATTAATAAAAAAGGAGAATACGGCGGGTATTCAGTCATGAAAAATTTTACCATGGCATTGCACACAACAGACACAGAAAAAGCAATGGATGTGAAGAGTTGGTTTTAAGAATGGTTTAAGGTTAGAAGGTTTAAGGTGTTGAAAACTTAAACATTTTTATAAAATAAGACAGCTCAAACATTCAACTTTAAACATTAAACCTACAACAATGAATTATCGCCTCGAAGTCATTGCCTTTAAAATTGAAAGTTGCAGCATCATTCAACATGCAGGTGCACATCGTATTGAGTTGTGTGATAATCCTGCTGAAGGTGGCACTACTCCTTCCTATGGTTTCTTAAAAAAAGCAAGAGAGTTGGTGAGCATTGACCTCTACCCCATGATACGACCAAGAGGCGGTGATTTTTTTTACAGTGCTGATGAGTATGATGCAATGCAAGAAGATATTAAGCTTTGTAAACAGCTCGGATGCGAAGGAGTTGTGTTTGGGTTATTGAATACAGATGGAACCATTGATAAAAACCGAACAGCTGCACTTATTGAATTAGCTTATCCCATGCAGGTTACTTTTCATCGGGCATTCGACCGCACAAGAGATGCGTTTGAAGCATTGGAAACATTGATTGAAATAGGCTGCGAACGGATTCTTACTTCCGGCTTAACACCCAATGTAACTGCAGGAACAGATATGCTTTCTCAGTTAATAAAAGCTGCCGATGATCGAATCATTATCATGCCGGGCAGTGGTGTAAAGAGTAACAACATTGCAGAACTGGCTAAACAAACAGGTGCTGTTGAATTTCATACCTCAGCAAGAACAAATGCTGTTACTGCTATGAACTATCAGAATCCATTCATGCAGGAAGAGTTGAGTTCTGTTATTGCGGATGAAAAGGAAATCATTGCCTGCCTGCAACAACTGAATCAACTACAGCAAACCATTTCATAAAACTGCTTTTTAACCTCTTTTCCTCTTTTGAACTCTTAGTCATGAATCTCCGTGAAGAAATAGTAGCCGAACATTCAAAGGCACAAACCAATAAAATTATTCAATGGGTTGGGGCTTCACAAAAACGGTTTGATGAACTGGTGCATTTATTTCTTACTGATGAATACCGTGTGGTGCAACGTGCAGCCTGGCCAATTGGAAGTATTGCCGAAACACAACCACAATTACTAACTAAACATTTACCTGTTTTTGTTGCGCTGTTGCACAAGCCCGGTCTGCACAATGCTGTACGCCGGAATATTACAAGATTGCTGCAATACATTCCCATACCTGAATTACTGAAAGGCGATGTGATGGATATTTGTTTTGCATTCATCTGCGATGTACATGAAAAAGCAGCTGTAAAAGCATTTTCATTAACTATTCTTGAACAGCTGGCAAATGAATACCCGGAGATTTTACCGGAGATCATTACCGTAATTGAAGAAAGATGGGATTATGAAACAGCAGCTTTTCATTCAAGGGCGAAGAAGATTTTAAAGAGATGTAAGAAATAGAAAGTTGGGTTGCGATGAAGTGAAATTCAGTTGAAATTTATAGAAGAAGGTGCGTATATTTATGAGTTTTGCTTCAATTATAAGAGTTAGACTGTGGACAAAAAAGCGAAAGACATATTATTCAAAACCTACTGGACTTCGGCTGGCTGGATAAGTGACGAAAATCGAAAAACAGAAACCGGAGACTTTGTATACGCCAAAGAAAAAGGTTTGATGTTTGACCCTTTGACAATTACTAAAGCAGACCTATCCACAAAAATTCAAGAAATTGTTTCTTCAATTTCAATAAAGAAGGTAACTGATGCCTTTCTCTGTAGTTTAACTAACAAACGACTTGATTGGCGTTCCGGACTTGCAAGTTATACAAACGCACGATGTCTGTTGATAGACGATAATGTTCCGGATTTTTACTTTGGACATGGAAGTAATATCGACTTGAATGTTTTGAATTTTGAAAGAATTAAATGGGGTGGAGTAAGGCATAATAATGGACTTTACAACTGGTTGGACTTGTCGTTACTTAATAGCGAAAATATTCCCAATCCAACACATCAAGACATTGACTTAATGAAAGCAATTCTTGTTGTTTTCGACAAATCAGAAATTGGTGAAACGCCAAGTAAATTAAGAGAGCGACTAAAAGAAGTTTTTAAAGGCTCAAAAGCAGAACGACACACATTGATGGAAATACTTGGGTGTGCAGAAATTTTGAAACCGTTACGTCACGACCGAAAAGAGCCAGGAAAACACGACTGGACTTTTGTTCTCCATTGGCGTGGAGAAGATAAGTACGACAAGGAAAACGTAAAAAAATACTTTGGCGAATACGGAATTGAGTGAATTAAACGAACGGCTAACATGAAGCTGTGTAAAAAACCAAACAAATGCTTGTTTTTTCTTCAAAGCAATGTCTCCCATTAATTGAAGTTGAACGTTTGAACAAATGCTCACGGGGACATTGCGTAAAAAAAACTTGCGCTTGGTTCTGTAGGCTCCCCCAAAAACAGTACGTTTTAAAAGTAGACAAAAGTCTTAATTTTAAAAACGTAAATCATGAAAAAGA
>JAIEMP010000008.1 GCA_019752045.1 Chitinophagaceae bacterium
AATAACGATGCCGCTTACACGAAACTTTACCGCCTGATTTTTTGAAGGAAGGAGAGTTTTTTCACAGTCTGACGTTCACAGCTTTGCGGTCGGCGGGGCAATTGTTTTACGTCGCCCCTGGCGACGAGTGCTGAACGGTGATTCTAAAGATAAAATTTTATTCAAAAGCTTAATAGATAAATGTCAGCCGGTACAAAAGCTAAATAGAATTACAGGTGATGACCGACGCTTTGCGTCGACCCCCGCTGCCGCAAAACTGCATGTTGTAGGCAGTTACTTATTCATCCTTTTTAAGTTCTGTCAATAGAAACGTGCCTGCAATTTCATGCAGCCGAGAATAGTCTAAATAGCCGCAGACAGCATTTTCATTTTTTATTTCGAGAATGCTCATAACTCCAAGTCTCTTGTCTCTTTCTTTGTCGATGTGTCGAACTCTGTCACCTTTAAACATAAATTTTATTTTTATTCACCACACTCTGTACAGTATTCAAGTTCTTGTAACCAAAGCCAACCTTTTGATTTCTGACCTCTGTCATTTGTAAACTCAACATAACCAAAGCCAAATTCTATTTGTTGAACATAAACGACAGTTCTGCTATTAAAATAAGCAGCTTTTTTTTCTGTCAGATGCGGTGTTTCATAAAAGTAAACTTTATTATCATCAGTCGCATTTACTAAATAATATGAATTGGCAGGTTTTTCAGGTTCCTGCGTTACGGTATTTTCAAGATTTGAGCTACCACTCGAAAAATACCAAATGCTAAAACTAACCATGAGCATAATAGATAAACCTATAATCCTGCGTTTGTTTCTTTGAAACCAGCTTTTACGATTAAATAAAGCCTCGTACTCTTGGTCAGTATAAGTTTGTTCCTCATCTATTCTTAATGGTTCGGTAATCAAATCTGATTGAGTAATAGAAGTAGTGTCTATTTGTTTACTCTGTGTGCCTTGTAACTTTGTTAAAATGCTCTGTCTTTCTTGTTCATAAATGCTATCTGTAATAACTTGTTTCTCTTTTAACTCATGGAGCTGTGATAATTGATTTAAAAGATTTGTTTTATCTAATTCTATCACATCGTCTTTTAGTGTTGGTTGTGTTAAAATAGATGTTGTTTCCTCTTTTTGCTTTTTCCTAAATGAAAACAAACCTAATATCCCAAACAGAACAGTCAAATAGTAGCCAATGCTCATTGTTGAAATAGCATTTTCATGTATTGAGTAAATAAATGCAAAAAGAAGTATCGCTACAATTATTCCTATTCCAAATTCATCCAATTGAGTTCTGAAGTTAGCTTTTGAAATGTCCATTACTACATTTATTAATGCAAAAAGTGGGATTAGATACATTATGTAGCTAAATTTTAAATAGCTAACGTCATTTTCGTTACTGAAAACCTGATTAACAGTAATTAATTTGTCCAGTGAGGTTGGAATTTCAAAACCATTCACTGAGTAAAATCCCAAGTCAATCCAAGGAAGAAAAAAAGAAATTAAAATGCCAACAGAGAAGATAGTTGTTGCGGTTGTCGCTTTCATTTGTCACAGTTTAGGTTGTCGTGTTAAAGCAATTTGGGTAAAATATGTGATGCCTGAAATATTTTTCTCGCATGTACAGGTTGTGTCCACCAATTGCCTACAACTCATAAATATACGCACCTTCTTGTATAAGTTTCGATTGATTTTCAACCCATATCTATACAAAAAATCATTTCAACAACTGATACGTAATCAAACTAAACAGGTAAGCCAGCCCCGTCATATAAACCAATTGAATTACGGGCCATTTCCAGCTTTTGGTTTCTCGTTTTACAACAGCGAGTGTGCTCATGCATTGCATGGCAAGCAGATAAAATAACATGAGCGATACACCTGTGGCCAGTGTATATACTTTGGTACCATCTTTTTTTACAGCAGCATGCATTTTCTGCCGCAGGGTTTGTTCATCGGCACCATCACTGTCAACCGAATACAGCGTGGCCATGGTTCCTACAAATACTTCACGGGCCGCAAAAGAAGTTATGAGTGCAATCCCGATCTTCCAGTCGTAACCGAGTGGTGCAATCACGGGTTCAATATATTTTCCCATTACACCTGCAAAAGAATTTTGCAACAGTGCGGTTTGTTTTTCTTTTTCCAGCACAGCTCTTTGCTGCGGGTTGGCAATAATCAACTGATCGTACTTTGTATGTACGGCCTGCATATTCTCTTTTGGACCATAGGTGCTCAATGCCCATAACAACAAACTGATGACCATAATCACTTTACCGGCATCAAACACAAAGATCTTTGCTTTTTCAATCATGGTAAACAATACATTTTTATAACGGGGATGACGGTATAATGGTAACTCCAGAATAAAAAAACTTTTTTCTTTGATCTTGATAAAACGCTTGGCGATATATGAAACCACCAACGCAATCACCACACTAAAGATGTATAAACCCATCATCACCAAACCCTGTAAACTTAAAAAGCCCAATACATAATCGCCGGGGATTACCAATGCAATTAAGATGGTGTACACGGGCAGCCTTGCACTGCAACTCATGAGCGGTGTTACAAGAATGGTTAGCAAACGTTCTTTCTGGTTTTCAATATTCCGCACACTCATAATGGCGGGCACGGCACAGGCAAACCCGCTGATCATGGGCATTACACTTTTTCCATTGAGTCCCACCTTGCGCATCACCTTATCCGTTAAGAAACCGATCCTTGCCATATAACCTGTTTCTTCCAATATCGTAATGAGTCCAAACAGGATCATGATCTGCGGCACAAACACAAAGATGCCGCTGAGCCCTGCCAGCACACCATTCACAAACAGATCGGTTAACATGCTTTCAGGTAACCAGCTGTTAAACCAGGTAGATGCTTTTAAGAAAAACAGTTCAATCATATCCATGGGATACTGTGCAATCCAGAAAACAGATTGAAACAAGAGGAACAACACGGTTAACAGAATGGCATAACCCCATACTTTATGCAGCAATACCCGATCGAGTTTTTCTGCAATGAGTTGTTTCTTTACCGGCGATACTTCTGTAATAGTGGTTTGAACAATCTGTTTAATGCGTTGATAACGCTGCATGATCTCTTCGGCCTGGATCTTTGTATGCTGTACGTTGTTTTTCTGTTCAATGCGTTCGATCTGATCCTGCATGGTATTTGATAAATCAAACGACTCATGATTGATGAGATGATGAATAGCTGCATAGTCACTCAACTGCGGTAGGAGTTCTTTTACTTCTGTAACTGCAGCAGCGGCTAAATTTTTATTCGGGATAAAATCAAATGCCGGCGGACGGTAACGTTGCTGCGCCGTTTCTTCCACTGTTTTCTTCAACAGTTCGATGCCTTTGTTTTTTCGTGGGTTTACAGGAACAACAGGCACACCGAGTTCACGTTCCAGCCCTTTGAGATCTATGATGATGTCTTTCTTTCTTGCTACATCCATCATGGTGAGTGCAAGCACTACAGGTACTTTCAGGTCAATGATCTGCGAAACAAATAAGAGATTGCGTTTTAAAGTGCTGGCATCGGCCACCACAATCACCACATCGGCCCTCACTTCTTTATCCTGGTTCATGAGCACTTTGTAACTCACCCATTCATCTGCACGTCTTGGATATAAACTGTAGCTGCCGGGCAAATCAATGATCTCTGCAGTGAGCTCCGTTGAAATTCGGGAGTCTCCTGTTTTCTTATCAACCGTTACACCGGGGAAATTGCCCACCTTCTGGTTCAACCCTGTGAGGTTATTGAACAGTGATGTTTTACCGCTGTTGGGATTACCGACTAATGCAATATGAATTTTGTTTTTGGCCATGTAAGAATTGCAAATGTAGGTTCAAAACGGTTGGTGGGTTTACGAAGTTCGGAAAGAAAGTCAGAGTTGTATCGCACAGAGGTCACGGGGTACACGGAGAAGGCAAGTGAAATGGAGTTGAACTTTTCTCTGTGTTCTCTGTGCTCTCTGTGTGCAAAATTCTTTTAATGTTTCACGCAGAGTTAAGGAAATCGCAGAGGAAAACACAAGAATTCTCTGTGGCCTCTGTGCCTCTGCGTGCCATCTCCCATACCTATTTGTGAAAATTATGTAATTGATTGTCCCCACCCGTACAAGGCTGCATGCTTGTAATTACCTTTGAAATTCTAATAACCGCACCAACATCATGATGAAGTTTATTTCTTTTCTGCTGCTTGTTGTTTTTACCCTTCACAGCAATGCACAGAAGCTCAGTAAATCGGATAAGCTCAGTTTAGAAAATATCCGCAGCCATGTAAATTTTCTTGCCAGCGATCATCTGGAAGGAAGAAGAACGGGAACAAAAGGAGAAGAACTGGCATACCAATACATTAAAGAACAGTTTGTAAAGAATGGTCTTGCGCCAAAAGGCGATAACGGAACTTTTCTGCAGGCTTTTGAAGTAAACGAAGGCAAGCAAATTGCAACGGCAACTTTTTTTATTATTGACGGAGAGCATTTGAAAACGGAGAAAGATTTTTTTCCCTTCAGCTGGAGTGTAAATGCCGGCGGCGAAGCGGTAGCATCGCCGAGTTTACACGAAAGCGGTGCCCCGTGGTTTTGGGATATCAAAGAACTGCTGCATGAAAATGAAAACAATCCGCATTTCGATTTAATGACAGTGATTCGCAGCAAAGAAAAAGATGCTGTTCAGAAAGGAGCTACCGCATTGATGGTTTATAACAGCGGCATAAAAGATGCAGGAATAAAATATGATGGCAAAGACCGTTCTGCATCATCTACCATTCCGGTTATTTGGCTGCAGAAAAGATGGGCCGAGAAAATTGCAAAAGACCCATCGCACATGATGGATATTTCTTTTAAAGTGCTGCAGGAAGAAAAAGTACGGAAGGGACATAATGTGGTGGGTTATATCAACAACGGTGCTGCAACAACGATTATTCTGGGTGCACATTTTGATCATTTGGGTTATGGAGAAGATAACAACTCCAGAAACACGGGAGCGGCAGCTATTCATAACGGAGCAGATGATAATGCAAGTGGTACAGCAGCATTAATTGAGCTGGGCCGTTTATTAAAGAAAGAAGGAAACAAGAATAACAACTTTCTGTTGATTGCTTTCAGTGGCGAAGAGTTGGGATTATACGGATCAAAACATTTTGCAGATTATCCAACCGTTTCTTTAACTGATGTAAACTATATGATCAATATGGATATGGTAGGTAGGTTTAACGATTCGTCTAAAACCATTACCATTGGTGGCATTGGCACTTCACCTGCATGGAGTTCACTTATCAGCGAAAAGAAACCTGCGTTTACAATTAAGATCGACAGTAGTGGTACGGGACCGAGTGATCATACTTCGTTTTACAGGAAAGATATTCCGGTGTTATTTTTCTTTACAGGATTGCATACAGATTATCACAAACCCAGTGATGATTTTGACAAGATCAATTACGAAGGCGAGCTGATGCTGGTGAAATACATTACCCGTTTAATTGAACGGAGCAGCAAAACTGCCAAGCTTGCTTTTGTAAAAACAAGAGAACAGCAGGTTGGTACATCAACAAGGTTTACCGTAAGCATGGGTATTATGCCCGATTATACGTATAGCGGTGGCGGTGTAAAAGTGGATGGCGTAAGTGATGGCCGTGCTGCACAAAAAGCCGGATTAAAAGCAGGTGATGTGGTGATTAAGCTGGGCGAATTTGCAGTAAGCTCTGTTGAAAGTTATATGCAGGCATTGAGCAAGTTTAAAAAAGGTGATGCAACCAAAGTGAAAGTGAAAAGAGGAAATGAAGAGCTGGAATTTGATATAGCGTTTTAATTATTTAACTTTAAGTATGAGCACTACGTATTTGGTAAGAGTTAAGAACAAAAAGAAGGTTGCTTTTACAGAGACCCTACTTGGATCTTTTGATTTTCTTGAGGTAAAAAAGGAAAAGCAGACGGCAACCAAAAAGTCCGGTCTCAGCAAAGCAAGAGAAGCTGAATTAGTGAAAGCATTTACAGATGTTAAAGATGCGTTGGCTGGGAAAAAGAAACTAAAAAAAGCAGATGATTTTTTAAACGAACTGTAATAATGTCAACTTTTTCTATAGAAGCAACTCCCTTATTTCAAAAAGAAACAAAAGCTCTTGAAAAAAAATACCCGTCTTTTAAGAACGACTTGCAGATACTTATTGACTCTCTAAAACAAGACCCGAAGCAAGGAACAGCATTAGGAAAGGATTGTTATAAGATCCGTATATCATCTAAAGCAAAGGGAAAAGCGGCGGCGCAAGAATCATTACTTGTGTTAAAGTAACGAGGCAGAAAGTTTATCTCATAACAGCTTACGATAAATCAAGTCGGGAAAATATCACAGCTGCTTTACTACATAAAATTATTCAGCAAGCAGGATTGGAATAAAATGAAACTGAAAATTGATAACGAATTACTGGCAGAAGAGTTTTTTGAAGATACTTTTCTGTTGGGCATAATGGCTCCTGTTGAAAGCCATCAGTTTGTATGGCAGGTAAATCAGGGAATGCGTTTCGATTTCAGGGTGAACAACGACATGGAAATTCAGCTCAGCAAAAAAAACCGGCAGTATTTTTTTTCAGTGTATGAATACCGGGAACCAAACAAAGCATTGTGTTATTATCTCTACAAAAATCAGTTCGATGGTGAGTACCTGCTGCCTGAATTGAAACATCTGGATTATCTCTGGTTAACGAAAGGCGATTTGCCCGGTAAAGAAGAAGAGAAAGAACTCATCAGCGGTATACGAAATCTGCAGGGTGTTCAACTGGTGGTTGAATTAACAAACGAGAAGATTAAGCATAAGCAACACTTAATACTTTAAGTTAGAAGTAAGCGATACGAAGTACGAACGATTCATTCATCTTCAAATTATTTTCACATGTGGACAGAAACCAACAACAAGCTTTATAAGAAATTCGAGTTCAGTAATTTTTCTGAAGCATTTGCTTTTATGACCCGTGTGGCTATTGAAGCAGAGAAAATGGATCATCATCCGTTATGGACCAATGTATATAACAAAGTAGAGATCTGGCTCAGCACACATGATGCAGGCGATGTGGTTACTGCAAAAGATAAAAAGCTTGCCGAACGTATCGACAAGCTTTTACAATAAAGGATGTACGGGAAATTATTTAATAAACTGAAACCATTGCTGAAACAACGGCCCTAACACAGGAACCGGTTTTTCTTCGCCCTGCACAGCAGCAATGAGACCAATGATCCATAGAATGAAAAGGACTACGGAAAGGCAGGTGTAAATCCAGTACCAGCCCGAAAATCCAAAAATGAGCATCATGTTTAAAATCCACAATGCAGTGCTGATTGCTAACAAACCCAATGATTGCCGTAAGTGAAACACCACCAATGAAGGTTTGGAATTTGTATTATTGCTGGTAACAAGCGAAATGATCCAGCCAATCCACCAGAGGTAACTGACCCATGCAGTAGTTTTTGCATCCATAATAAAGTTGGTTTAAAGTGAAAGAACAACTCTAATATAACTACTGCTCCCTGTTTTTGCAAGCCATTAAACCAATACCTGTATTACTTTCTCTGCTTTGGGTATAAGTTTTCCAACAGGATTTGTAAATGCAGCCAGTTGATGTTGTTCTAACAGCTTCTGCACTTCATGTAGATGTTCTTCTTTAACCGCAATTAATAAACCTCCGTTTGTTTGCGGATCGGGCAAGAGATTAAACGCCTCCATTACATTTACTCCCGGTCCAAATGCTACTTTACTGCTGTAGCTGTTCCAGTTACGGTATGTTGCATCTGGAACAATGCGTTGGGCAAGATATTCTTTCGCAGGTTCCAGAAAAGGAATCTTGCTGTAATATAATTCTGCAGAGAGATTACTTCCTTCTGCCATTTCAATTAAATGGCCAAGCAATCCAAATCCTGTAACATCTGTCATAGCAGTTACTGCATTTAATTTGCCAAGCTGCTCACCAATTTTATTCAGTTGTATCATTTGTGCTGCTGCCAAACCTTTATGTTCATCTTTCAACACAGTACGTTTTTCAGCTGTGCTTAAAATTCCTACACCAATCTTTTTTGTAAGCAAGAGTACATCGCCTTCATTGGCTGTATTGTTTTGTTTGAGATGAGATGTATTGATAATGCCGTTTACTGCTAAACCAAAAAACGGCTCGGGTGAATCAATGCTGTGTCCGCCTGCTAAAGGAATACCTGCTTCATTACAAATGGTTCTTGCACCTTCTAACACCTGCTGTGCAAGTGATGCCGGTAATTTTTCAACGGGCCATCCTAAAACAGCAATAGCCATGATTGGTTTTCCGCCCATTGCATATACATCGCTGAGAGCATTAGCCGATGCTATACGACCAAAGTCAAATGCATCATCAACAATGGGTGTAAAGAAATCGGTAGTGGAGATCAGAGCAGTTCCGTTGCCGAGATCATATACAGCGGCGTCGTCTTTGCTGCTGTTGCCAACCAGTAATTGTTTGTGTTGCTCTGTTGTTGTGGTTGATTGAAGAATTTGTTCTAAAACAGCAGGAGCAATTTTGCATCCGCAACCGGCACCATGTGAAAATTGGGTGAGCTTGATGATTTCTGAATTCATCCCGCAAATGTAATCTGCTTACTTTTTACGCAGCAGTACTGCAGCCGATTTCTTTTTATCGGAACTGAAACGTACTTCATACCGTTTGTCTCCTTCACGAATGATCAGTAAACCGGTGTTGGGAGGAATGCTGCCTTCATTTTCTGCAAACATGCTGATGATAATTCCTTCGTTTGTAAGCGGAAGATGGATTGTTTGTTTAATGGCTTTATCGCTCAGCAAAATATTATTTAACAAAATGTGGTTGTTATAAAAAACAGAAACACTGTCGCCATCGAGCAAACCATCATCATACAGTTCAATGGTTACTGAATCGGCAGTTGATTCAATGGTTTGCAGAATTTCTTTTTGACGTGATGCAAGTTTTATTGAATCGCTGTTTACTATCGGAATTTTTACATTGGGATCAGCAACTTTGATCACTTCTTTTTTTTCAAGAATTTTTAGTAAACCTGATTTGGTTGGATCTTCTTCTTTTTTCAAAAATGTTTTTCCTGTTTCAACCAGCATTTGCAGTTGCCGTTTGGTGGTTTCTTTCCATTCACCTGTTACTTCGTTATTATCTGATGTAAAAAAAAGAATATGACTTTGCATGTCTCCTTCCGGCTCCGGCGGATTTTGATACAAGGTCTTTTTTTCTGTTACCACCATGTAATCGTCGTAAACCCGTCCTTTGATTTCGCAAACCGCATAAAACGCTCCTGTTGTAATTGTTGAGTAAGAATAACCGGTAAGACTGTCGCCGTTTTGGAAAATCAACAGTTCATAGGTATAAGAAACTTCCTGTTGTAAAATACTGACCGATGTAAAACGTCCACGCCAAAGCCCCGCTGCTTTTTGTGCCGTAGCTGCAAATGAAACAAAGAGTAAAACAAGGAACAGAAGCCTTTTCATTGTACAAAGAAAAGAGTTCAACTGCTATTTTTCTGTTATTGTTTTCTTCGTAATAAAATCGAAGAACTTTTGTTGAGGTTTGAGCTGAAGTTAATCTGGAACCGTTCAGTTGCTGTATAAATCACCAGCAAGCCGGTATTGGGTGGAATGGAGCCGAGGTTTTCTGCAAACAGAGTAAGCTGTATGGTTTCACCCGGCTTAAAGTAAAGTGTGTATTTAAATGCTTTTGCACTTAAACCAACTTTGGCTACTACCAGCTCGTTGTTTACAAAAACACTTACTGTATCGCCGTCAATTTCTCCATTATCATATAAGGAGAGTACAATGCTGTCTTCCATTACTTCTACTGCCTGAATAATTTCCATGGCCCGTTTTGTAATCACCGGATTATTAATTACGGGCGGAGCAGCTGGTTGTACAGCGGGTTTTCCTGTTGTTGATCCAGTTGTTTCCTGCCCAACTTTGTTCAGATCAACAGCGGGCTTCTCCGGAGTAACAACGGTTGATGTTTGTGTTGGGTTGCCGGTTGTAACAGTAGGCTTTTGTGTTGATGGCTTTGTTTCAGTTTTAACTGTATTGATGGTTGGTTGCTGTTGAACAGGACTTGTTGGCTTTTGTGTTGATGCTGTTGGTGGAGTTTGTTTTGGTTGTGTTGTTACAGGAACAGGTTTATTGTTTGCAACAGTTTGTGTGGTATCTGTTGCTTTGTTGATTGCCGGTTTATTTGCAACAGGATTTGTTGGCTGGTTTTGTTTTGGTTGATTGGTAACAACCGGATTGTTATTAATTGGTTTTGTATCTGTACCGGTTTTTGCAATAGCCTGTGTGGTATCTTCAGTTGGTTTTGGAGCAACCGGTGCAGTTGGCAGATTTTGTTTTGGTTGATTGGTAACAACAGGATGATTGTTGGTTGGTTTTGTATCAGCACCAACTTTACCAGCGATTGACTGTATGGTATCTGCTGCAGGCGTTACAGTGGTTGGCTGTACAACCGGATCCTGTTTAGGTTTAGTTGATACAACTGCCGGCTGTGGTTTGGCAGGCTGTTCAAACGCCATTTCTTTATCCAGCTTTTTATCTTCTAACCGTTTGTATAGTTGTGTGGCTAAATAATTCTGTTCTCTTGTTACAGCAATTTTTCCGGTAATGGGAAGAAATTTTTTAGTACGTGATGTACTCCATTCACCGGGCATTACAGAAACAGTATCGTTCTCTTTTTGAATTTTAAAAAACATGACGGTTTTTACACCTTTTGTTTTTTCTTCAAAATTGTTGGAGACAGATTTTTCATCTTCAACAATCAACATACTGTCTGCAATACGTGCATTTACTTTTACGAGATTATAAAAGAGTACATCATTAACAATAAAGAGACGATGGCAATAACCATAAAGCTTACCGTCTTTTTCCTTGAGTGTTAATTCAAAATCAACGGTATATTTCGGACTGTCAACTTCCATTTTACCTTTGTATACGCCGGTTACTACCTGTGCCGATGTGGTAAGCGATATGGCAAGGAGCAGGAATAAAAGCAGTCCGTTTTTCATACTAAAGCGGTTGAAGTAATTGGTTGAAATTGGATTCATGTACAGTTTTACAGGGTATCTTCAGTAATAACGTTTCCAGTTCTTCTCTATTATGCATGCCCTTCAAATATCCCTTGTCGTAATAGGTGAGCAAGATGCGGAAACTGTCTTCTACCCTGTCTTCAATGAGGGCAAGCGCCGCTTCTTTTGTTTCAAGTCCGCCCAGTCTTTTTTTTATGCGGACAACCGCATTGATCAGTTTTTCTTTTTCCAGCTTCCCGTATTCGGCCACAATATGTTTCAGACGTTCTTCAAAAGGGATATCAAGAAAGTAAAGAGGTTTTCTTCTCATTTCTTTCCAAAAGCTGATGGGTATATTAATATCGCCGATGCGTTGGCTTTCATCCTCTACCCAAATGGGCTTCCCTTTTTGAGAAAGAAAAAATAGTTCCACTGCCAGTAAGTTTTCAAACATTTCCGGACTTGGTTGTTTGGGCATCCCTATATTTCCAAAGGCCGATCCTTTATGAGAAGCTATTTTTTCTAAGTTAATCACACTTTCTTTTTTGCTGTGCAATGCTTCCAGCACATAGGTTTTACCGCTTCCGGTATAACCACCCAGCACATGCAGGTCGTACGGTTTTTCAAACTGTGCCAAGGCCCAGTTGCGGAATGCTTTATAACCTCCCGATAAACTGTATACTTTAAAACCATACAGATCAAGCAACCATGCAACAGCTGCACTACGCATACCCCCACGCCAGCAATGTACGAGTACAGTTTTAGAGCCGATAGCCGCTGGTTTTGAGTCATTAGTAGTTACTGCCGGCTTATGACTACCGGCTAACAACTCTGCTTCCTCCACCATCTTCCGCATCTTCACTCCAAAATAATCTAACCCTATTTTAATAGCCTGTTCCCTGCTTTGTTGTTTATAAGTTGTACCCACCACTTTCCGTTCTTCATCTGTAAACAACGGCAATGAATGTGCAGATGGAATATGTGCATGCAGGTATTCTCCCGGGCTTCTTACATCCAGTACGGGGTATTGTTTTGCGAGCGTAAGAAATTCTTCAATATCAATTTTTTGAACAGCCATAAGGAATGCAAAAATTAATCATTTCGTTTTGCTAATACAAGAGAAATGATCCATAGTAAAATTGAGAGTGAAAAGAAGAGAATAGTAAACTGTTTTGCAACATCAAACAACTGCAGGTTGCTGGTAAGAAACCAGGCATAGCACATAATGATAAATGAAATGATGCCAAGTGCTCTGCAGATATTTCCAATACGATACAGTGTAAGCATAAGAAAAAAGTCCCACCGAGCAGGCAGGACTGGTTATCAGTTAATTTTCTTTGATCTGGATATTCAGGTTTTTTCCTTTCTTCTCAATTTTCAGCCCCCCACTATCACCTGTATTGATTTCAACTTTTCCGTTTTTACCTTCTATCTTAATTCCGTCTTTGCTGTTGATCTTGATGTTTACAGGATCTTTTTGATCATTTCCTTCAACTGAAATTCCTCCTTCACCAATTTTTATATCGGTTGAATCGGTATTAATTTCGATCTTGGTTTCTGATTCTTCTTTTTGGTTGTCGGTTTTTTGTGAGCTGTCTGCACAACTTCCCAAAAAGAGGACTGCAAAAACAAACAGAATTTTTTTCATTTGTAATTTTTTATCCGTTCATACTAACAAGGAACTCGTTGTTATCTTTTGTTCCACGCATATTTTGTAAAAGCGTATTCATTGCTTCTTCGGTATTCATGTCACTCATGTGTTTGCGTAACACCCACATGCGTTTGGCTGTGTCTTTATCCAATAACAGATCATCACGGCGGGTGCTTGATCCAACAATATCAATAGCCGGGAATACACGTCTGTTGGCGAGTTTGCGATCCAGCGCCAGTTCCATGTTACCGGTTCCTTTAAACTCTTCAAAGATCACCTCATCCATCTTGCTGCCCGTATCAACCAATGCGGTTGCAATGATGGTTAATGATCCGCCGTTTTCTATTTTACGTGCAGCTCCAAAAAACTGTTTTGGTTTTTGCATAGCATTTGCTTCCACACCACCACTCAATACTTTACCGCTTGAAGGCGCAACGGTATTGTGTGCTCTGGCCAAACGTGTAATAGAATCAAGCAGAATCACCACATCGTGTCCGCACTCTACCAAACGTTTTGCTTTTTGCAAAGCAATGGTACTCACCTTTACGTGTTTTTCTGCAGGTTCATCAAACGTACTGGCAATTACTTCTGCCTTTACACTGCGTTCCATATCTGTTACCTCTTCCGGCCGCTCATCAACCAACACAATCATCAAATAACATTCAGGATGATTTTCTGCAATAGCATTGGCCAGTTCTTTCAGCAACATGGTTTTACCCGTCTTTGGTTGGGCAACAATTAAACCACGCTGTCCTTTTCCAATTGGTGTAAACAGATCCATGATACGGGTACTGTAATTATTGGAAGTAGTGCAGAGATTTAATTTTTCGAACGGAAATAATGGTGTCAGGTAATCAAACGGAACACGGTCACGTACTTCATCGGGGCGTTTACCATTGATGGTATCAACCTTTAATAAAGCAAAATATTTTTCACCTTCTTTTGGAGGACGAACAGCACCATAAACGGTATCACCTGTTTTTAATCCAAATAATTTTATTTGAGAAGGAGATACATAAATATCATCGGGGCTTGATAAATAGTTGTAATCACTTGAACGTAAGAAGCCATATCCATCCGGCATCATTTCCAATACACCTTCACCAAGAATTACACCATCGAACTCTATATTAAACGCCTGGTCACGACGGTTGGGATATTGTTTTTGCGGAACGGGACGACCCTGTTCTAAAGAAGTCTCAGCTTCCTGCGGGCCTTCTTCTTCTCCTGACATTTGTGACTGCTCAGTTTGAATCGGGGCTGCTACAAAATCATCTTCACCGGGAATGGTAAAACCCGGAGGAATAATTACTTCTTCTTTACCCGGTTTGCGGATGGGTTTTTTGATGGCTGCTGCAGGAGCATCTTCTTTTTTCTTGCGGGGAGCTTTAGGCGCAACTTCAGGATCGCCACTTTCCACAACCGCTTCTTCTGTTCCTGATCCGGTGGTTGTTTTTACAATACGTTTGCGTTTGCCTTTTTCTTCGGCGCCTGATGTTTCACTTGCCATAACAGCTTGTTTATCGAGGATTTTATAAATGAGTTGCTGCTTATCCATTTTTTTGGAGCCTGCAATCTTTAATTGCTCAGCTACATCGAGCAATTCGGGAACGAGCATGTCGTTCAGTTGTAAAATGTCGTACATAAAAAGTTTAATTCAATTAACACGGATACACAAAAACGTAAGGATTGTTTAAATCTGAAAGTATGTATTGAATGTTTTGGGAACTAGGAAGGACTGAGTTTGATGAGCTTATTTGAAGATCGGATTTTGAAAATCAGTCGGTTTCCAGTGCAATGTTACGGCAATTTTGAGAAAAGCAAAAAAAAACTGATAAGATGGGGTTATTTTCTCTGTTCCTTTAACCACAGGTACTATAAATTGATAGGTCATGAGTCTTGAGTAATTATCTTTGCCGCTCTAAATTTCAGGCGATGTTTAACAAAAGAGTGAAGATTAAGGATTTACTGCAACAGGAAGCAAATGAACAGGAAGTAACGGTTATGGGATGGGTGCGTACCTTCCGCAACAACCAGTTTATTGCATTAAACGATGGCAGCACCAACAACAATCTGCAGGTGGTGCTGGAGCTGGGTAAGTTTGAAGAAGATCAACTGAAAAGAATCACCACTTCAGCTTCAATCAAAGTAACCGGTATTGTATTGCCATCGCAAGGAAAAGGTCAAAAGCTGGAACTGAAAGCTACTTCACTTGAAATACTGGGAGATAGTGATGCAGAAAAATACCCGCTTCAACCAAAAAAACACAGTCTTGAATTTTTAAGAGAGATTGCTCATTTGCGTTTTCGCACCAACACATACGGGTCTGTTTTTCGTTTAAGACATGCATTGGCATTTGCAGTGCATAAATTTTATAACGAAAAAGGATTTGTATATCTGCATACACCAATTGTTACAGCCAGCGATGCAGAAGGTGCAGGTGAAATGTTTCGTGTATCTACCTTGCCCTTCGACAATCCTCCACGTAATGAAGATGGATCCATCAATTATAAAGAAGATTTTTTTGGTAAAGCAACCAACTTAACGGTGAGTGGTCAACTGGAGGGAGAGCTTGGTGCCACAGCGTTTGGAGAGATCTATACATTTGGTCCCACCTTTCGTGCAGAGAACTCCAACACTGCAAGACACCTTGCAGAGTTCTGGATGATTGAACCCGAAATGGCTTTTTGTGATCTGGAAGATAACATGAATCTGGCCGAAGAGTTTATTAAATACATCATTCGTTATGCAATGGACAATAACAGAGAAGATCTGGAGTTTCTTGCACAACGTTTGGCCGAAGAAGAAAAACAATTGCCACAGGATAAACGCAGCGAACTGGGTTTAATTGAAAAACTGGAGTTTGTTGTAAACAATGAATTTGAGCGCATCACTTATACAGAAGCGATTGATATTTTATTACAATCGCCTGCATACAAAAAGAAAAAATTCCAGTATGATGTGAAGTGGGGCATTGATATGCAGAGTGAACATGAACGTTACCTGGTAGAAAAGCATTTTAAAAAACCGGTGATTGTTACCAACTATCCTGCAGCTATCAAAGCTTTTTACATGCGTCAGGATGATGGTTGTGAGCCTGGCAGAGAAACGGTTGCAGCCATGGATATTCTGGCGCCGGGTATTGGAGAAATTGTAGGCGGCTCACAACGTGAAGAACGTTTAGATAAACTGGAACAACGGATGAAGGAGATGCATGTACCTGCTGAAGATCTCTGGTGGTATCTCGATACAAGACGGTTTGGCTCGGTTCCACATGCAGGCTTTGGGCTTGGTTTTGAAAGGATGGTGCAGTTTGTAACAGGTATGGGCAATATTCGTGATGTAATTGCCTTCCCGAGAACACCCAAGAATTGTGAGTTCTAAGCAACATGCAGCACAAAAGAGCGTTTTAGTATCTTTAAACAAAATAATACCATGCAAAAAACCCTGATCCTTTGTGTTGCTGCTTTTATTATCCTCTCTGCAGGCAATTGTAAAAAGAATCCAGGTAATCAACCACCTGCTGATCAGGGCGATTATCAACCTCTTACTATTGGAAGCGAATGGAACTATTCTACAACAGGAACAACGGCTGCCGGTCCGGTGAACAGCTTGTTTAAATTAACAGTACTTAATAAAGATACCACCGTGTCTGGCGGAAAAACATACAAAGTATTCAGTAACTCTGTTGGCCAGAACGAATATTACAATAAAAGCGGAAATGATTATAACCGCATTTCGTTTTTTGCAGCCTTGCCTCAACCGGTTGAAGTGTTATACCTGAAAGATAATTTATCCTTGGGTGGATCGTGGTCAGAAATAGAGAATATTACGATTTCAGGATTTACAGTTCCGGTGAATTTGAGTTTTGTTGTAGAGAAAAATAAGTTTGATACCACAATGGATGGAACTACTTATAAGGATGTGATCAAAGTTAGATTAACTCCAACAGCGGGGATTCCCATCACGTCAGATATTTCGTATTACTATGCAAGAAATGTTGGCTTGTTCTACAATAAAACAACAGTGGTTATTCCACCTCCTGTAAGCATTAACGTAAACACTGTAACAAAGCTCAATTCATTTACCATCAAATAAGTTGGCTCCTTTTTTAATTAAGAAATAAAATTTCAGAGGCATATGCCATTTGGTTTTGATAAAGCTCCTTTTTTATTTTATCATTATTGCCTTTATCTCCGTTTTGAAAATGACCAGCTGCTACATGTATTAACTGATAATCGGTGTCAATGAGCGGCTGATAAATAATGTAAATACAGCGTGACAGAAACGCAAAGAGAAACAGGAAGATTCCTTTAGAAGTTGGTTTTTGCAGCAGTTGTACAGTCATCAGTTAACAGATGATTATTTGTTTGCAAGAAAATAAGCTCTCTTTCTTGATTCAATATTTTCCTGAATACTTCTGTAAAACAAATTAATATCACCTACATGATAGTTTTTTGTTTTCAGTAAAAAAGCCCCCGGAAATTTTGGTTTACTGATCCACAGCACATCATCTTTTATTCTTGCTCCGTTTGTATGTTGATATATTTTCCGGAAATTATACAGTAAAGCACCTTTGTTTGCTTTTCGTGAAACAGCTATACTGTCCATATTCCAGGTAAGAGGGTTTGTAACCCATGAAGGAATTTTTTCTGTTTGTATATAATCAGGTTTATACCCTTCTCTGAAAGTGCGCCATGTAACAAAGCAACCTGTTGAAACGGAATCTCTGCAAGGTTCCATTACCTGAAAATAGTTTTTAGGAACAGCAAGGCCAATGATATATGCACACACCAGTTTTTGTTGCAACGGTTTTGCTTCAAAAAATTCTTTTAATAAACGGCCGCTGTGATAAGTGCCCTGGCTATGTGCTGCAATAATAATAGGCCTGCCGTTATTGTGATTTTGAAGATAGTGGGTAAAAGCTGCTTTAATATCTGCATATGCCAGTTCAAGTGCTTCTTTCGCCTTGAGTGTGTCAGATGCAAAAAAGGAATAAATATGTGCCTGTCTGTATCTGGGTGCAAACACCCGGGCACTTCTGTTAAACACACTTGCCTGATACAACATGGAAGTATAATCTGTTTTTGCATTTATTTCCGCATCGCTCAAGTCAGCATTCCATACCTTACCAGCCAAAGATTGATCGGTGAGTGTGGTAGGATGTATGAAGAACACATCTACTGATGTATCTACCGGTAGTTTTCTAAGTGGCTTCGGTACACTGTCCGACAGATCTTTTTTCCATGGATGGGCACCCCAAAAAGAAAGATCAGTGTAATCGGGAGCGGCGCCTTTTACGGTTGAGGTCCTTTCATATTCCTGTACATGTGAACGGTATCCGGGTGAGCAGGATATCAGCAGAAACATGTAAATTGTAAGAAGCTGTAAAAAAGCTTTCATGAAATGAATCAAAATTGTAATTTTTGCAGCCCAAACCTAATTGAATTCATCCAATATTTATTGACATTAAAACAAACGATATGAAGATTCCGGTAGTTGACTTGTCAGAATTTACATCAGGTAACGCTCAGCAAAAAGAACAGTTTATACAACAACTGGGTAATGCCTACGAAGAAGTAGGATTTGTGGCAGTAAAAAATCATGGCGTACCTGCCGATTTAATTGCAGACCTGTACAAATATGTGCAGCAGTTTTTTTCGTTGCCTATTTCCAAAAAAAGAGAATACGAAATACCGGATTTAGCAGGTCAGCGTGGATATACTTCGTTTGGTAAAGAACATGCAAAAGGCAGTGATGCGCCGGATCTGAAAGAATTTTTTCAATTTGGTCAAAAAGCCGAAGGGGAAGAGTTTATTCCTGAAGAATATCCTGAAAATGTACAGGTGCATGAGATTGCTGCATTTAATCCAACTTTTCAGCATGCCTATCGTGCATTTGAACAATCGGGAACAAAACTGTTACAGGCAATTGCGTTGTACCTTGGTTTAGATGAGCATTATTTTGATGATTGGGTGCGGAACGGGAATTCCATTTTGCGTGCCATTCATTATCCGCCAATAACGAACGAACCAAAGAGTGCTATCAGAGCAGAGCAGCATGAAGATATTAATCTTATCACATTGTTGGTTGGTGCATCTGCCGATGGACTGCAGATCTTAACCAAGCAAAATGAATGGGTTCCTGTTACATCATTGCCCGATCAGATTGTAGTGAATGTAGGTGATATGCTGCAACGGCTTACAAATAATAAGCTGCGATCAACCACACATCGTGTAGTAAACCCTCCAAGAGAACTATGGCATACATCCCGTTTTTCAATTCCATTTTTCCTTCATCCAAAAGGAAATATGTCATTAGTTTGTTTAAACAGTTGTGTAGATAATGCACATCCTAAACAATATCCCGATGCTACGGCAGGTGAATATCTCGATGAGCGTTTAAGAGAAATTGGATTAAAAAAATAACAGTAACATTAAAGTAGATAGTATCTGAAGTTCATACGTCACATTCCGTTTCTTAAAGCTGTATTATTTTATACACTTACTGCGTTTGGCGGACCGCAGGGTCATTTTGGAATGATGATGAAGACCTTTGTAAAAAAAAGAAGAGATGTAACAGAAGAAGAATTAACAGATTTGCTTTCATTTTGCCAGTTATTACCCGGAGCAAGTTCAACACAAACTATCACATTAATCGGTTATAAACGGGGAGGCTTTTTGTTATCAGTGATAACTTTTCTCATTTGGATTACACCCGCCTGTGTTATGATGGGAGGACTTTCTTTTCTGGTTCACTACATAGATCGCAAAGCATTACACACAGATATTTTTAAATTCCTGCAACCCATGGCTGTAGGTTTTTTATTGTATGCTACATGGAATGCTTACCGAATAGCAGTGAACAACACAATTACAAGAGTTATTATGATTGTTGCTGCATTAGTTGTTTATCTTTTTTTTAAAGCACCATGGATTTTTCCGATTGTACTTGTTGCTGGGGGTGTAGTAACAAATTTTAGTGATAAACGTTTTCCGGAAAAAGAAACATCTGTTAAAAAAATTAAATGGTCGAATATCTGGGTTTTTGCGTTTGTTTTTTTACTTGCCGGCTTTTTAAGTGAAACTGCAAGAAAGCAAAACTGGGAAAACAGAAGAGCGTTTAATCTGTTCGAAAATTTTTATCGTTTCGGCAGTCTTGTTTTTGGTGGAGGACAAGTGTTGGTGCCTATGATGTATGAACAGTTTGTTACCAGGGAAAAAACGCAGTACATGACGGGTGAAGAATTACTTACCGGCGCAGGTTTTGTACAAGGCATTCCCGGTCCTGTTTTTTCAATGGCCTCGTACGCAGGTGGTATGGCCATGCGGAATGAAGGAAAAGGAAAACAGGCACTTGGTGTGTTGGTGGGAACAGTTGCGATTTTTCTGCCCAGTGCTTTACTGGTTCTTTTCTTTTATCCTATATGGAGTAACCTGAAAAAGTATGTTGTGGTGTATCGTTCATTAGAAGGTATTAATGCTGCTACTGTAGGTTTAATGCTTGCTTCAGCTATTTATCTGGCAAGAGATATTTCTTTATTAGATTTAAATACTATCAGCTATGTAAATATTGTGGTGATGTTTTCTACAACAATTGTGCTGAGTACAACAAGAATACCCACACCGATTATTGCACTTGTTTGTTTATTGCTTGGCTGGATCTTTTAGTTTGTAATAACCTGCATTTTCAATTTCATCACAAACAATATCGGGAACTAAATATCGTATTGATTTACCCGATTGAATTAACTCACGGATATGCGTAGCCGAAATTTCAAGTAACGGTGCTTTAGTCGTAAACAGTTGCTTTACCTTTTCATGAACTGCAGAAAAACCCGGACGTTCATACACATACACAGCATATTGATCCATAATTTTTTCTGCATTTTTCCATTGAGTCAGATTTTGTAAACTGTCACTTCCCATTAAAAGAGCAAAAGTATGTTGAGGATATTTTTCTTTCAGATACGTAAGTGTGTCAATTGTATAAGATGGTTTCGGCAATCTGAATTCAATATCTGAAGTTTTGAGTTTTTGTGATCTTTCAATTGCCAGGTTTACCAAATGCAGTCTGTCGTATTCATTCAACAATTGCTTTTGCTGTTTAAACGGATTTTGTGGAGAAACCACAAACCAGATTTGTTCCAGATCGGTTTCGTTCAAAAAATGCTGGGCTATAATTAAATGCCCGTTGTGCACAGGATTGAAAGAGCCGAAATATAACCCAATCTTCATTAATATATTGATTTACAATTAATTAGCAACCAGCACCCAAATACTGTTTGCCTCTTCAAGCCGTAAACTTAATTGATAGCCTGCAACTTTCACACTAATGGGATCGCCCAATGGGGCAAGCATTTCCACACTAATTTCTTCACCTGGTACACAACCCATCTCCATGAGTTTTAAAAAGATCTCGTTGTTCTCAAAGGAATCTATAATGGCATGTTGTCCCGGTTCCAGCTCTGATAGTCTTTTCATAATCAACTGCAAAAGTATCACTTCCGCAAGGGAAACTTTTCCGAATTTTGGAAACAAATGAGAAAGAATTCAATTCATTTTTTTTATCAGGATGTTCAATTTGGGTTTCCAAACCGGACCACGCTAAAAGGATTTTTAAAAAAACTCTTTTCGAAAGAACAAACTCCACTTCAATCACTGAATGTAATCTTTTGTACTGATGAGGAATTGCTCAGTATAAACGCAAGATTTTTGAATCATCACTATTATACCGACATTATTACATTTCCCTTATCTCAGAAAGGTGATCCTGTAGAAGCTGAATTGTACATCAGTATTGATCGGATAAGGGATAATGCCAGACTCAATAAAACCAGCATCAAGCAGGAGTTGCACCGGGTTATATTCCATGGCTGTTTACACCTTACTGGTTACAACGATAAGTCTTCACAAGAAATTAAGATCATCCGTGAGCGGGAAGATCATTATTTGCGTTTATATGCAAAAAAGAACAAGTGATTAGAAATATAGCCTTATTGATTTTTTTGTTGGCTTCAACTATGTTGTTTGGACAAGGTTCCATTGTTTTACAAGACAAACCGTTTGTCTATAATGAATCAAGAGATACATCTGTTTGGAACAAGCTCGTGACTAACCCCTCTTTCAAAAGACTCTCCGGAGCCGAGCAGGAGTTTTTTTACTGGACAAATCTGTTTCGGAAAAGCCCATCTGCTTTTAATAATAAGGTGATAAAAGAATTTCTAAAACAGTTTCCCGAAGCTGTTTCAACCAGCTCCAGAAGCTTGCAAACTGAACTGAGTAAAGTGAAGACCGAATTACCATTTCTTTCCTCTGATTTTGGGTTGAATAAGATGGCAACCGAGCATGCAAACGATTTGAAAAAGCGGAGCGCTGTGCTGTCACACCAATCTGCTGCAGGTAAAAACTTTGTTCAACGAATAAAGGAAGCTGGCAATTACAGGTGTGGGGCTGAAAATCTCTTTTTGGGTAACCCGTCGCCACTTGAAGCCCTTCTGCTTCTGTTGATTGATGAAGGCGTTAAAGACAAAGGTCATCGGAAGAATCTCTTAGACCCTTCGTTTGCATTAATGGGCGTCTCTTCCCTGACCATCAACCCCAAAAAAGTAATTCTGGTACAGGAGTTTGGCTGTAAATAAGTTCCACGAAACACAGTTTCACCATGAAACTGTGTTTCGTGGAACACTATCTTTGTGAAAAGAAGATCTATGAACAGGAAAAAATGGACTGCTCAAACTGAAGTAACCCCATCCCTCATAAAATTCAGAGAAAAAAGAAAATGGCAAATAGCCCTGAGGAGGTACCTGTTAGAAAGAAACCCCTGTGTTGCCTACGCTCCTTATTTTGGATTGGATATCGAAAGCTTTCGAAAGTGGATTGAAATGCAATTTACAGAAGGCTCATCCTGGGAAAGCTTTGGAGCAAACTGGCAGTTTGACCATATTATTCCGGTTACATACTTTGACTTTGGTAATGATCATGACCTCCGGCTCTGCTGGAATTTTACAAATATCAGGGTTGAGACAGTGCAGAAAAATAAGGATAGAGGTAATAGAGTAGATGTGCTGATGGCCAAAGATTATTTCAGCGACCTTTATGAAACAACCAAATATGAGGTTTGTAAGGAGTTATTACAAAAAATTGACCGGATTGAAATTGCAGAAATGATTTCAACCACAACTCAAAAAAACTTTATTCTTCAAAACAAGGATTATTTGAAGCATATAGAAGGGTTTACTCATTATGAATTTGAGCTTTTAAACAGCGGCAGAGATGTGCAGGAAGTAATAAAAGAAGCAGACTTCATCAGGGAAATGGGAGAGTAATGGTCTGTTTTCTTGCCCGCACACAAACCTCCCGCCGCACAAATTGGTTAACTTTGCGCCCATGTTTCCTGAATACGATGTAATAGTAGTTGGTGCCGGACATGCCGGTTGTGAAGCTGCAGCCTCTGCCGCCAATATGGGCAGCAAAGTGTTGCTCATTACCATGAACATGCAAACCATTGCCCAAATGAGTTGCAACCCAGCCATGGGTGGTATTGCTAAAGGGCAAATTGTAAGGGAAATTGATGCACTTGGTGGGTATAGCGGCATAGTGAGCGATAAAAGTATGATCCAGTTCCGGATGCTCAACCGCTCAAAAGGCCCTGCCATGTGGAGCCCCAGAACACAAAACGACCGGATGCTTTTTGCAACTACCTGGAGAGAAATGCTGGAACAGACCCCCAATGTTGATTTTTATCAGGACATGGTTCGTGAATTGTTGGTTAAAGATGGCCGTTGCTATGGAGTAATTACCGGACTGGGACACGAAATCAGATCAAAAGCAGTGGTGGTTACCAGCGGAACATTCTTAAACGGTGTGATCCATATTGGCGAAAAGCAACTGGGCGGCGGACGTATTTCAGAAAAAGCTTCAACCGGAATTACTGAACAACTGGTGGAGCTGGGGTTTGAAAGCGACCGTCTCAAAACAGGAACCCCTCCACGTATTGATGGCCGTAGCCTCGATTATTCAAAAATGGAAGAACAGAAAGGTGATGAGGAGATTGTTGGCTTTTCTTATATGGATGTCCCCATCATTAAACCCGAAGAACAACGAAGCTGCCATATTACCTATACCAATGCTGAAGTGCACGATTTGCTTAAGACAGGGTTCGATCGCAGCCCTATGTACCAAGGCCGAATACAAGGTACAGGTCCTCGGTATTGCCCAAGCATTGAGGATAAGATCAATCGTTTTGCAGAAAGAGACCGCCATCAGTTATTTGTAGAACCCGAAGGGTGGAATACAGTTGAAATTTATGTCAACGGATTCTCCACCTCCTTACCCGAACAGGTACAATACGAAGCGCTTCGAATGGTGCCGGGGTTTGAAAACTGCCGGATGTTTCGCCCGGGCTATGCCATTGAGTATGACTTCTTTCCGCCCACACAATTATCTTATTCATTGGAAACCAAGCAGATACAAAATTTATTCTTCGCCGGACAGATCAATGGAACAACAGGTTATGAAGAAGCCGCCTGCCAAGGCTTAATGGCAGGCATCAATGCGCATCTCAAAGCAACCGAACAACCTCCGTTTATCTTAAAAAGAAGTGATGCTTATATAGGTGTGTTGATTGATGACCTCATCAGCAAAGGAACGGACGAGCCCTACCGCATGTTTACAAGCAGGGCCGAATACAGAACATTGTTGCGCCAGGATAATGCCGATCTGCGCTTAACTGAACTGAGTTATAAAATGGGATTGGCTACACAGGAACGAATGGATAAAACCAACAGCAAGCTCCGTGCGGTTGAACACATGAAAAAAATTCTTTCCGACATTTCTTTAACGCCGGAAGAAATCAATCCGTTTTTGATCAATCAAAACAGCGCAGCACTTACGCAAAAACAAAAAGCACTGCAAATATTATTAAGACCGGGCATTCAGTTAAAAGATATGATTGAAGCATCGCCCACTTTAAAAGAACTAACGGGCACGAACAGCTCACAAACGATTGAACAGGTGGAGATACAGGTAAAGTACGATGTGTATATTGAAAAAGAAAAAGACCTGGTAAAACGAATGAGTCAACTCGAAGAACTGGAAATCCCTTCTTCATTCGACTACAATAAAATTACTTCATTGGGTAATGAAGCATTACAGAAGTTTAATAAAATAAGACCCCGAACACTGGGACAGGCATCACGCATCTCCGGCGTAAACCCAAGCGACGTGCAGATTTTAATGGTATATATGGGACGATAAATTTCTAAGGTAGACACTTACTTTTTATTCATCCATCGGCCCACGTCTCGTGGTCTGATGGAATAGTAGCGATCATCTGTCCTTTGAATAAAGTTGTGCGTAAAGTTATCCCGGACTATTTTTTTTTTGATGTCATTTGTTTTTTAACATCAGTAGTCTTTACACAACAATTATTATAAACACTGTTTATTTTTTTCAGCGTTTTTCGGGCAGGGTTGTTTTTTTCTGCAAGTGCACCGGCTTTAGCTGTATAATACGGAGTGTGTGTAATACACGCATGATGAGAAAGGTCAAATCAAACTCAAACCATTTGCGAGCAAAGTTGGCATTGTCTTTTGCCTTGTGGTGATTGTTCTGAAACAATTCGCCCATCATAAGAATGCCCCATGGAGTAGTGTTTTTTGAATGATCTTCTATTTTATAATTGCGGTAACCCAGTTTATGACCAAACCAGTTGACAATAGCTCCCTGAATGGGGCCCATAAAAAAATGAACCGGCAATAAGAAGAACCACCAGAAGCTCGGCGCAAAAAAGATATAGAAACCAATGTAGGCTGCAATAAAGAGCCCACGGGTAATATTGTTATGACCAAACTTATCCAGCTTATCCCACACGGGCAGGTACTCACGGGTAAATTCGGGATCGGGTACATCTTTACCGGTAACAAAACCGCTGAAGATCCGTGCAGTGTGCATCATCATATGCCAGATATCTTTAAAGAAATGGGGCGAATGCGGATCTTTCTCCGTATCGCTGTAAGCATGGTGCATACGGTGCATCACAGCATAAGCACGGGGCACCAAAAACGAAGAGCCCTGTACAAACCAGGTGAGGAAGTAAAAGGTTTTTTCCCAGCCCGGCTTGGCCGTGTACATCTGGTGGGAAGCATAGCGGTGCAGAAAAAACGAATGAAAGAACAAAGACAAGAACCAATGAAGAGTAAAAAACAAAATAATCGCTGTCATAATAAAGCACTGTTAAACGGGATGCAAAGAAACAGCTTTCATGGCTCTTAGCATGAACTGTTTAGGATAATGACCAAAGACTGACTGTTTAAATTAACGTTTGTAGCTTTATTGTATGGCAGATGTGCACACACAGGAGCAGCGACGTTTTAACATGCAGCAAATCAAAAGCAAAAACACAAAGCCTGAACGGAACGAATATCGGTGAGTCACCCGCACCTTCTTGCTGCATTCTTCAACACACGCTCAGGACTGTATATGCAGAGCATTCGATAGCTGAAGCACAAAGGGTGGCGCACCGGCATCAGCTTCTCTTTTTACCTTTATACGCATGGCAGATCTGCATTCAAAAGAACAACGTCGTTTTAATATGCAGCAAATCAAAGGCAAAAACACAAAGCCTGAGTTGCTGGTACGAAAATATTTGCATGCACAGGGTTTCCGTTATAAACTGCACGATAAAAAATTACCCGGCAAACCCGATCTTGTTTTACCGAAATACAAAACGATCATCTTCATACATGGTTGTTTTTGGCATGGCCATACCAACTGTAAATATTTTACTATTCCCAAAACAAGAACACAATGGTGGACAGAAAAGATTGAGAAGAATATTGCAAATGATGTAAAAGCGACAAAGGCTTTAAAGAAAGGAGGATGGAAAATAATAACTGTTTGGGAGTGTAAATTAAAATCTGCAAACTATAATGAAACACTGCTTAAATTAAAAGCAAAACTTACTGGCTTATAAGCGTTGTTTTTGCCAACAGCAGGTTCATTTCTTTTACCTTGCCGGGAAACAAGGATGCCTTTGCAGCAGCCTTGGTTTTGGTAACAATAACTGCCTTCTCTGTTTTTTTAACAGCAGCTTTCTTAGCTGTTTTTTTATTGGTTGCCATGGTATAAAGTTAAACCTTTCTTTGAATTATAAATGCATTGTATTTACCGCTGTTCGATGGATCAAATATTACTTCTTCTAACTGGCCATCAATTTCCTGGATTGCTGTAATACGGAAATCCTTTCTGAACTCGGTATAATAGGTTTTAAGAATCCGCTGATATACAGCTGTTCTAAGAGCTGTACTTCCCATAAATGAAATCTTTACATCAGGCTTTTCAAGTGTAAAATCTTTAATGATATGAATAACAGTTGAAAGCACTTTGATAATATCGCCATTATTCGAAACAGCCCTGTCGCTGATTACTCCTTCTTTTATAACATCTCCAAAACCAAGATTGTAAAACCCGGGAACAGCAAGCGGTACAAACTCAACGATCTTCTCAATGTTCGTTCGGCCACGACTGGTAAAGCGGTAACGGGCAGCTTCTTCTTTGTTGTATAAATAAGGTGTTTTGCTCATGCAGATTGTAAAATAGAAAATCCGTATAGTAAAAGCAATAGACAGTTTGATTTTCGGAGTGAAAGAAAACGTGACTTAAAGGCAAATGTACTTTACGTCACATGTTATACTATTGTTTTCATGGACATGAAAACCAAAATCGGTTTGCGAATAAAGGAATTACGCACCGATCAAAATCTCACACAGGAAGAAGTTGCATGGAAAGCAGAGGTAGATAGAACATTTATGAACCACGTGGAAAATGGTAAACGCAATGTTTCTGTTGATACACTTACAAAAATTATCTGCAGCGGGTTAGAAACAAGCTTCAAAGATTTTTTTCACACTGAACTATTTAACGGAAAAAGGAAAACTAAATGAAAGTAATTGAAAAGCCATCGCTGGTCGATTCAAAAATCTATATCGTTGCCGATAAACTCTGGAAGGTAGCATTGTTTGGTCCGGATAATTTTCAAGCGGCTGTAATCAGTCATTACGTAAAAACAAAAAACAAAAAGCTAAAGAAGTCAGCTATTGGGTTTGCAAAGGAGTTGCTGACAGGATATGGTGAAGAAGATGAAGTTTCCAATGTTGTAGCTGAACAAGCATTACAATATTTAATAAAATTTAATGTTGATATACCATTCCCCACACCTGCGAAACCTAAGTTTAAATTCATTGACCTCTTTGCAGGAATTGGAGGCTTTAGGTTGGCTATGCAAAATTTAGGAGGTGAATGTGTGTTTTCATCTGAATGGGATAAGGAAGCTCAAAAAACATACTATGCAAACTTTGGTGAAATTCCCTTCGGTGATATAACTAAAGAAGAAACGAAAAAATGGATTCCAAAAGAGTTTGATGTTCTCTGTGCAGGGTTTCCATGTCAGGCATTTTCAATTGCCGGGAAAAGGGGAGGATTCAATGATACAAGAGGAACTTTATTTTATGATGTTGCTGAAATAATCAAAAGACATAAGCCTAAGGCGGTTTTTTTAGAAAATGTAAAGGGCCTGGCAAGTCATGATAAAGGGAGAACTCTTGCAACTATATTAAATGTGTTACGAGAAGATCTTAAATATTATGTTCCCGAACCTGAAATAGTTAATGCAAAATATTTTGGAGTACCGCAAAACAGAGAACGGATTTTTATAGTTGCTTTCAGAAAAGATATGGGCGTTGATAAGTTTAAATACCCTGAACAGAAAAAAGTTACCGCTGCGGTTGAAGATATTCTTGAGAAGAAAATAGTCAATACTAAATACTACATGTCCACTCAGTATTTTAAAACATTGGTGGAACATAAAGCTCGCCATGAAAGTAAAGGCAATGGATTTGGCTATGAAATTTTAAATAAAGAAGGAGTTGCAAATGCAATCGTAGTTGGTGGAATGGGACGTGAACGGAATCTCGTTATTGACAAGCGATTAAAAGATTTTACACCAACTACTAAAATTAAAGGGGTTGTTAACCGAGAGGGAGTTAGGAGATTAACGCCAAGAGAATGTGCAAGACTTCAGGGCTTTCCCGATTGGTATAAAGTTGAAGGTGTTGTCTCAGATGCTTCCGCCTATAAACAATTTGGAAATTCTGTAGCAGTGCCTGCTATCCAGGCAACAGCAGAATTAGTAATTGAAAAAATTCAAAAACACCTTAAATAAATTTAATGGCACTAACTGGAAATAAAGGCGAGTGGAGTGAAATATACGCATTGTTCAAACTTTTGGGCGAGACAAATCTTTTTGCAGGCGATGCTGATTTGAATAAAGTTGAAAATTTATTCTATCCAATTATAAAAATAATCAGGAACGAAACTGGTGGTAATTATGAATATGAAATTGCTGGTGATTTGGTTGTGATTTCTGGAGGAAATGAAAAACTGAGGATTCCAGTTAAAACATTTTCTGAGCAAGCCGTTAAGCTACTCTCAAAAATAAAAGGATCAACAGGAGTTTTTAGCATTCCAGAAACTGAAGCATTTATGAGTTCTGTAAACTGCGGAACTCTAAAAGCAAAGTCTACGTCAAAATCTGATATTAGAATTGTTATTCATGATCAAAGAATCAATCAAACAGCAGAATTAGGATTTAGTATAAAATCACAACTAGGCGGCGATTCTACACTTTTAAATGCAGGAAAGACAACAAATTTCGTTTATCAAATATTAGGATTCAAAGGCTCTGCTTCTGAAATTAAAAGAATCAATGCAATTGATACAAAAAGTAAAATCAAAGACCGCCTTGAAGAAGTGAAAAAACTTGGTGGCAAGCTGGAATTTTTATCTCTTGAGCAAGATATTTTTAAAAATAATTTAATTCTTATTGACAGTTTACTTCCAAACATTTTAGCAGAAGTAATAAAGCAATTCTTCACAAGCAATTTAAGTACCATTTATGCACTTGCAAGTGAAATAAGTTTAAGAAATCCGCTCGATTATGACACTCAGTTCTCTCATTCTTTTTACGAGTATAAAATTAAACGATTTTTAACTGATGTTGCTCTTGGAATGATGCCTTCAAAAGTTTGGGGAGGAGTCTATGATACAACAGGAGGTTTCTTAATTGTAAAAGACAATGGGGATGTCCTTTGCTATCATATTTACAACAGAAACCAGTTTGAAGATTATTTATTTCATAATACAAAACTTGAAACTGCAAGCAGTTCAAGACATATGTTCGGAAAAGTTTATCAAGAGGAAGGAAACAATTTCTTCAAACTTAATTTGCAAATAAGATTTATATAAAATACAATGAAATATCTAAACACTCAATATGACGAAAGATCTGTTTGCTATAGTATTCTTTCGGAACAATCCTTAGAAGATTATATCTCACTTGTTGGAACGGCCTATGATGCACAAGGTTTCTTCTCAGGCGTGCTCCTGCAAGGAACTCGCCGCGTAATACCAGATTGCCCGCCTCTATGATTCGGTCGCACAGGCTTCACCAAACAACAAGGCTCACAATAACAGCTTCCTTGGGTTATTTATTCTTATTAAAGAAATTCTGATCAATCAATCAAACCCTTTATTCCACCTAAAATATTTATAACCAACCACTTAAACCATATTCTGCAGGCTCTTGAACAATCTCAACAGTCTCTTGAACAATGTCTGCACTGTCTTTATTGCATTTTGCACTGCCTTTATTACATACTACACTCAGTGGAGCAATAGCTGCAGGAACTTTAGTAATAGCTGCAAATTATTTACTCATATATGCAATGCCTTTTTTTCATGCTGCACTGTCTTTATTGCATTCTGAAATCGCTTGAACGATATCTACAAAGGCTTGGAGTAAAACTAAAATCAATTTTATAAATGCAAAAGGCATATCCCGCAAAGTAGTATTGCAAAAAAAACCTATACATACTACTTTAAAGCTTCATTTTATCTTAATCATTTAAAACACTTTATCATGGACTCAAGAAAAGAAGCGAAACTCAGTATGTATAATGTAGTACTCACACACATTGAAGCAAACAATGCAATTGCTGCATCAGTTCCTGCATTTGCAGCAGCAGCAACAACACTCCGTACTATCTACAACAACATTGTGCAGGCAGCTCAGCAGGAAACACTTGCCATCACCGGTATTACAATCGATAAAACAGAAGCACGCCTTGCACTTTGTAATGAAGCAGCGCAAATTGCAGCAGCCATTTTTGCTTATGCATCTTCCATTTCAAACAATGAACTAAAACAGCAGGTGAACTATCCCGTATCAAAATTGCGAAACACAAATGACGAATTATTAATTCCCGTTTGCAATAATATTTCTGAAATAGCCATAGCAAACCAGGCCAACCTTACTACTTATGGAATAACTGCAACAACCATCAGCGATTTTGGCACCAGTATAGAAGATTATCAGGAACTCATTCCCAATCCACGAAATGCAGTATCAAGCCGTTCAGCAGTTCGTACATCCATTACCAATTTATTTAAAGAAAGCGATGCTGTTTTAAAAAATCAAATGGATAAATTGGCATTGCAGTTCAAAACAACCGAAGAAGAATTTTATAATACCTATAAAAACAACCGCATCATTTTAGATGCAGCAACATTCAACACACAAGCATCAGGAACAATAACCGATAGTGAAACAAATCTTCCCGTTGCTTCAGTTGCAGTTCAAGTCATCGGACAATCATACACAACAACATCAAACGCAAACGGAGTATACACAGTAAAAATTCCCGTACCGGGAACCTATAATATCAGTTTCTCTGTTGGAGGTTATAACAACAAAACACAAACAGGAGTAGTTGTAACACTCGGTCAATCCACAGCACTCAATATCCAACTCGTACCATTGCCTGCTTAAGATATAAACACATCATTCATAAAATAGCCGGTTCATCACCGGCTTTTTTATTTTCTTCTAAGGCGAGTTTCTTGCAATGGATTCGCCGTCATGAAATAAACTTCCCTTAGCGCAAGATCCCATAGCTATCGGATTCAAACTGCATCTCATTCAGTTTACGGTAGAGGCCGTTGTTGCTCATGAGTTGTATGTAGCATATTTAGTGAATGGTATTGAGAAGAAAGAAAGATGATTTTAAATCCCGGGATTTTCTGCAGAAGACCTCGTGCTGCAGGAAAGGTTTTCTAAAAGCTGTTAAATTTAGTAGCTTGTAATTGCATCCATTCATGAAACTGATTGATTATGAAAAAAGAACTGATTGCCGAAATGTTCGGTCAATTTGAAAGTGCCTGTTATGAGTACAAGGGTATTGAATGCTGGAGTGCAAGAGAGCTGCAGGAAGTATTTAATTACAGCGAATGGCGGAATTTTCAGAAGGTAATTGACAAGGCAATAACCGCCTGTGAATCATCAGGAGAAAAGAAGGCTGATCATTTTGTTGAATTCAACAAAATGATCGACTTGGCAAAAGGTGCTCAACGTGAAATTGACGATATCGCTCTAACCCGTTATGCCTGTTACTTGGTAGCCCAGAATGGTGATCCCTCAAAACCATCGATAGCATTTGCACAAACTTATTTTGCTGTGCAAACCCGAAAGCAGGAAATTATTGAACAGCGGTTGCTGGATGTGGCCCGTGTAGGTGCCCGTGAAAAACTGAGTAAGAGTGAAAAGAAACTGTCGGGTTTAATTTATGAACGAGGTGTGGATGAAAAGGGATTTGCATTGATTCGTTCGAAGGGCGACCAGGCTTTGTTTGGTGGTTTCAGCACCAATGATATGAAAAAGAAACTGGGTGTACCAGCAACGAGACCACTTACTGATTTTCTGCCCACTCTTACAATTAAGGCCAAAGATTTTGCAACAGAGCTTACCAGTCATAAAGTTACGGAGAAAGATCTGAAAGGTGAACAGGCTATAAGTAAAGAGCACGTTGAAAATAATGTTGCTGTTCGAAAAATGCTGAAGGAAAGAGGCGTTTTGCCAGAGCAATTACCAGTTGCGGAAGATGTGAAGAAGCTGCAACTCAAGTTAGAGGGCGATGAGAAAAAGATATTGAAGGATGTGAAGAAGAAAAAATAAAAGCAGTTTGCAGTTTCGACAATGCTCATGATGGGGCCACGGATGAACGCAGATAAACACAGATAGCATCTATCGTTCAGACCGGCGGAGCCGGGCCGACCGTAAACATTATTCTTCCATCTCTTCCACCCCCGGCGATTGTGTAACCACTCCAAACTCAAACTGCATCTCATTCAGTTTACGGTAGAGGCCGTTGTTGCTCATGAGTTGTGTATGAGTGCCGGCTTCGGTAACAATGCCTTTATCAATCACCACAATTTTATCGGCATTGCGGATGGTAGAGAGACGGTGTGCAATTACAAACGAAGTACGGAATGACGGGAGAAAGAGTTTCACATCTTACTCCGCAATGCAGACAGGTGAAGGGTTGATCGTTCATTTTGAATTAAGACCTTCTTTTGTTTATTTTACCCAATGATGGGTTATTCGCAAATCTATGAATCAACATCAGGTGGCTATGTATGGCTACACTCCCGGCATGGCCAGGATGAGTTGCACCAAAACCTGGAAGCTTGCCGTATACTTGCAGATCATGGATATAAGATTGAAATGTTGCCTACCTTTTCTGCTTTTGAAGTTGAATTAAGAAAGGAATTCCTGGAAGATGTTTTTGAATATAAAAATCCCGATATCCGAATTAACCAACTGCATATTACTGATATAAAAACCCCCGATAAAATAAGAGCAATTAAGCAAGCTACCATTAACCGTTGTATTTACAGTTGTGCTCAACAAAAAGTAAAAATAGCCGTGCTAAACCTCGCCGGACAGGAGTATGCTATACAGGATATTAAGAAAGGTATTATTGGTGCGTTGCAGCCAGACCGGAATAAAAGTATTGAGGAGGTTTGGGTTATTACAAAACAGCAAAACCTCTTTATTGCTAAACGAACAATGGTTTTTGATGAAACGATTTATGAAATATTAGATACTCTTTAAAACAGACAGGACGTTAACCCGTTAGAGTTAACGCCCTGCTGCGTAGGCTCCGGGCCGCAACCCAAAGCAATACAAAACTATAAAAAATTTATCGTTTTACAAATTGCCCCGTCATTTTTTTTCTTGTTGAAAGGCTTGCAATTTGTCGTAAAATTTTGAATTCCAGCCTTCCTGACAATGAGGTTCGCAATGAAGAACAAATAAAGAATTCGTTCCTACAGGTAAGAAGTGTATCAAAAATCAAAACATTTACTCTTCCATCTCCTCCACCCCCGGCGATTGTGTAACCACCCCAAACTCAAATTGCATTTCATTCAGTTTGCGGTAGAGGCCGTTATTGCTCATGAGTTGTGTATGGGTGCCGGCTTCGGTAACAATACCTTTATCAATCACCACAATTTTATCGGCATTGCGGATGGTAGAGAGACGGTGTGCAATTACAAAAGATGTACGTCCCTTCATTAAATTCTCCAATGCTTCCTGCACCAGTTGTTCGCTTTCACTATCGAGTGAAGAAGTAGCTTCATCTAAAATTAAAATAGCCGGATCTTTTAAAATGGCACGTGCAATAGCAATACGTTGCCTTTGTCCGCCGCTTAATTTTATTCCACGTTCACCAACAATGGTTTCGTACTGTTCAGGAAACTGTTGTATAAATAAATGTGCATTGGCGCCTTTGGCAGCAGCAATAATTTCTTCTTCACTGGCATTGGGTTTACCATAGGCAATATTTTCTTTAATGCTTCCGCCAAACAACAATACTTCCTGCGGCACAAAAGCCATTTGCCTGCGCAGTTGTGAAAGTGGAAAAGAAGCGGCCGGTCGTTCATCAAAAAACAAAGTGCCTTGATCGGGTTCATAAAAATGTAAAAGCAAAGATGCAATGGTTGATTTGCCTGCACCGCTTGGTCCAACAATTGCAATCTGTTCGCCGTTATTTGCACTGAGGGTAAGTTCTCTTAATACTGGTACATCTTTTCTGCTTGGATAACTGAATGCAACATGCTCGAACCGAACATTTCCTTTCAACTGATGTTGCGGTTCTATTTCAATGGCTGTTAAAGCAACAGGTTCACCTTCGGCTCTAAAAATTTCACGCACACTTTGTGTAGCGCCTAATGTTTTTTGCAGTTGCGAAAACAGATCGGCAAAGCCGGCAAACGTACCGCCAACAAACATGGAAAAAATAACAAACATGGTGAGTGAGCCAAGACTGAGTTCGCCCGAATGAATCATACCAACACCAACCCACATCACAAACGCAATACTGCCAAACACACTAAAGATCATAAACGAAATAAAAGCGCCTCTGTAACGGGAGTTGCTGATGGAGGTGGCTACTACCGAACGAATACTTTTCACATACCGACCGATCTCAAAAAACTCGGTAGTGAATGCTTTTACAATGGAGATTCCCTGAAAGGTTTCCTGTACAATGGTGCCGCTTTCGGCTAATTGATCCTGTGCTTTGCGGGCCATGTTACGAATATATTTTCCAAACACAACAGCTAATACTGCAATCACGGGAACAACGGCCAGCATGATGAGCGCAAGTTTTGCGCTGATCCAGAATATAAAAAACAAACCAATGATAAGTGTAAAAACACCCCGCAGAAATTCTGCAAGTGTAAATGAAATGGCATCCTGTATCTGCGACAGATCACTTGAAATACGATTGCTTAATTCGCCCACTCTTTTTTCAGTGAAATAACTCATGGGCATACTCAGCAGTTTGCTGTACACATCTTTGCGCATATCGGCCAATGAATATTCACCGGCTGCGGTTAACAGATACACCCGCATAAAAGAAAAAACAGTTTGCAAAGCCAGTTGACAAAAGATGAGCAACAGTGTGGTATTTAAACTGAGTTTGATATTTTTCAACCCAAATCCGAATTGATTAATGCCGCTGATACCCGAACTGCCGGCACCGGGCGATGCTGCATCAATCATCTTTCCTAACAAGAAAGGAAACAGACTGGTGGTAAATGCACTCACGGCAATAAAAACCAAACCCCAGATAAATTTAGCACGGTAAGGTTTTAAATATGTAAACAGGATCAATGCTTCCCGCAGACTTTCTTTTGAAATTTTTGCTTTAGGAGATTCTTCTTTTTTTGAATTTCCCTGTTGACGTGTTGCTCTTGCCATGATATATGTTAAGACGAATGGGACTTTAGAATGACTTTACTACAACGCAAGTTAAGGGTAATGGTTTGCGGGAAGATTGATGAACAGGTTTTTTATTCATTCAAAATTTGCAGGTTGTTTTGTCTGTTTCAAAACAGCACTCACAGCAAAAAATCCTTCAGTACATAACTGGTACTCCTCCCTCCGCCCACTTCCTGCACCAGTATTTTTTTCTGCAGCAGATCCTGAATATCACGCAAAGCTGTGTCGGCAGAAGTTTTGTTGATGGTTGCCCATTTGGAGCTGTTCAGCTTTCCATCAAAACCATCCAGTAATTTATTCAGGATGTTGATTTGCCGATGGTTGAGAATGGTGCTGCTGTGCTTTTCCCAAAAACGGGCTTTTCGAAGAATCGCCGCCAATGTTTCATCGGTAGCAAGCAATGATCGGTTAAGACATTCCAGAAACCAGCGCATCCAGGTTGTAATATCAAGTGATCCTTTTTGTGTTGTTTCCAACACATCATAATAGCGTTTTCGTTCTTTTCTGATTTGAGCGCTCATGCTGTAGAAACGTTGCGAAGAGCCGTCGGCCCGTGCAAGCAGTAAATCGGCTATAGCTCTTGCTATACGTCCGTTACCATCATCAAACGGATGGATGGTTACAAACCACAGATGTGCAAGTGCAGCTTTCAAAACGGGGTCTGTATTTCCGTTCTTATTGAACCAGTGAATGAACAATTCCATTTCGTGCTGCAAACGATTGGCTTCAGGTGCCTGAAAGTGAATGGTCTCTCTGCCCGAAGGCCCGGAGACAACCTGCATCGGGTCATCTGTTGTATTGTCTCGCCAAGCGGCAACTTTAATTTTAAACATGCCACTGAATCCTGTTGGAAAAAGGGCAGCATGCCAGGCAAAAAGCCGCTCTTCTGATAATGGTTGTATAAACTGTTGTGTTGCATTGAGCATCATTTCCACAACTCCTTCCACATAACGATCTGCAGGAATCAAACCTGCAATATCAATCCCTAATCTGCGTGCAATGGAGGATCGCACCTGATCTGCATTGAGCTGCTCGCCTTCTATTTCGCTTGACTTTAATACATCGAGTGTGAGTGTTTGAAGCGTAGCTTCATTTTGCAAAGAAAAACCAAGTGCTTCCATTCGGCCGAGCAGGCGGCTTTGCCTGTTTCGTACTTCGGCAAGCAATGGATTGATTTGTTCGCCACTCCAGGTAAACTCAGGCCAAAGTTTTAATTGATGGATATAAACTGCCATTCAGCTTAATTGTGCGGTGAAAATACAGATTATTTACCGCATTTTAATTTATTCGCCGCAAATTATGCGGCGAATAGGGCTGTTATTCACCGCATGATCGGTGAATCAAGTGTATATGATCCATCGGGAAGTTGATTATACGCTTTCTTTTAAGGACTCAAGAACGCCATTCCATAAACCTTTGCGCAGGCGAAGCGCTTCAACACAGGCGGTGGCGGCTTCGTTCCATTTTTGCTCATCGGTTCCGCAAAGCTCCTGTACCATTTGCATAGCTAACAGACTGTGGTGGTCTCCATCCACTTCAATATGCCGTTCGAGATAATACTTGAACGTTGCAATCTGTTGCGGATATCGTTGAGACAAACGGGTAACAAGTTCATGAAACATATCAGGTATCAGATCTTCACGGCCGAATGTAAATACAGCAGCCTGCACATGGATGGGTGCTGCATCAATCAACGAAAAAGTAAACGAACAGAAATCAATGACCGCCCGGGGTAATTTTAATTGTTGCAGAGCTTGCTGCACGGGCATACCCTGTTGCAGATGCAGCAATAACTGTTCAATGGAGGTGGTATCGGCACTCAATTGCTGCATGGCCTGCAGGTATAATTCAAAATGACTGGTTCGGTTTCCGTTTGCATCTACATCGCTTTCTTCGCCTGTAACAATTTCATTGATCAGGTAACGGGTATTGGCACTGCCAACCGGAACCCAGGGATTTTTTACACAGGTAAGACCACGCTGTAAACTTTTAAGTAAACTCATAAAATCCCACACTGCAAAAACATGGTATTGTGTAAACTGTTGCAGATCCTGCAATTCCTGCAAACGTGGATAGAGGGGATGCAAAATTATTTCGTTTCGAACGTTGGTGATACGTTCCTGTAAAGTGGAGAGGTTCATGCGTTCTTTTTTTTAGCATACGAAAGTAAATACGGAACGGATTGAAAACAGCTGAACAGTAGAAGGGAAGACGAAGAATTTTTCTGAAGTAGAATAAAAACATCAAGTGATATGTAAATACAAAAACGTTGTTGAACGGATGTTTTATTTCAAGGCTTCCAGCATCAACAATGCTAAACGATCTGCCCATTTTTTATATTCCAATCCGGAAGGATGTAACCCATCGCCTGCAATAAGGCTTCGGTCGTAACGGCCTTCACGGGATGAAGTAGTAATGTCGAGATAAGTAATATTGTTTGCAACAGTAACTTGTTTGTTGATGACGTTGAACCAATCAATTTCTAAACGAATGCGGGCAGTATCGCTGTTTGCTGCAAAGGGAGTAAAACTGTAATCGGGGATGGATAACACAAAGACCATTTGCTTTTTTCCGTTGGCAAGTTCAATGGCTTTGTTGAGCAGTTGGGTAAAACGCAAACGGTATCCCGTTGTATCATGTGTTTGATACTGATCGTTTACACCAATAAGCAATGTAACAAGATCGTGTTTGGCGGGCCTGTTGATTTCAATAGCGTTTTGTAAGCTGTTGGTTGTCCACCCGGTGGTAGCAATATAAGTAGGTGTGGCAATGTTGATGCCTTTGGCTTTTAAAATACTGACTGTTTGATGCGGAAATCGTTCGGCTGTTGACACACCCTGGCCGATGGTATACGAATCGCCGAGAGCAAGAAAGGTTTTAGTTGAATCGTTTGCAGCCGGGTTAAGGGGAGTATAATTGATTGCTGTTTGTTTTTTATTGCATGCAAACAGGAGCATCAGCAGCAAAGCGATATTGAATAACCGGTTCATAGAATCAATTACGTATAAAGAGCAGGGAAGGTTCGCCGGGAGGTGGCGTTAATGTAAAACGGATCAACAATGTTTTGCCGGGAAGTCGATAAGACGAGAAGTTTGTCTTTTTAAATCAACTCTTTCCGCCTTCCCGTCTTTCCGGCTATTTATTTCTCATCATTTACTTTTTGGCTCAACAGAAAAACGGCCTTAACTTTCAATCAGCTTCATCCCCGTTTTAGTGAGTTCAATTTTCTTTTCCTTGTAGAGTTTGCCCACCGTCATCTTAAATACTTTTTTACTCATCCCAAATACTTCATAAATTTCTTCGGGAGCCGATTTATCGTGGTAAGGCAGGTAGCCGTTTTTTGCACGGAGCAATCGTATAATCTTATCCGCTTCGTCTTCTACTTTTTGATAACCGGGTTTACCAAGAGCTACATCTATTTTATTATCGGGGCGGATGGTTTTGATGAAGCCTTCCACTTTATCGCCAATAGAAATATTCTGAAAAACTTCATTAAAGTATAAAAGCCCGAGGTGTTTATTGTTGATGATCACCGCATAGCCCAGCTCTGTTTCACGGAAGATGAGCAGATCAACAATCTCCAGTTCTTTTACTGTGAGTTCATCGTTGCTGAGACCCTGTTCAATATATTCTGTAGCGGCAACACGACCTGTCTGTTCATCAATAAAAAGTTTTACCAGGTATTCACCACCCAAACGCATATCCGAAACCTGTTTGCTTTTTGGTACAAACAAATCTTTCATTAACCCCCAATCTAAAAAAGCACCTTGCGGAGTGGTGGAAACTACTTTCATAAAAGCGATATCACCAACAACGGCGTGTGGGTGCAGTGTGGTGGCAATTAATCGTCCTTCTGAATCATGATATACAAACACATCCACTTCATCATCCACTTTTGTATCATGCGGAACAAAACGCTTGGGCAACAGCAGTCCTTCTTTTCCATCGTTTAAGAAAGCGCCTGTTTGTGTAATGCGTTGCACCTGCAACCGGTTATAGTCTCCAACTTTAATCATTGGGGCGAAGATACAAAGAAGGCTTAAGGTTTAAGGTTGAAGGTATAAGGCAAGGCGTAAGGCACAGGGAAGAAGAAGCAAGGCACAAGGTACAAGAAGGAAGAGACAAGGCACAAGAGGAAGTCAGCTTAACAAAAATTGATGAAAACCCTTTGTATATTTATGTTTCATGAAATCGGTAATGGTTATTCTTTTGTTGATGAGCGTGCTGCCGCAACTGAAATCGCAGCAGGTACTTCCTGTTGCTGTGGTGAACCGGATGTACATCAGCGATGCGGATCTGAGCAGGGATCAATCGTTTTATTACAAACGTAAAGAAGAGTTTCACCAGGTGCTGGTATATGATTTGGGAGAGCACAGCGGTAAAAAAGCTCCTGCAAATTTTTATGTTGATTTTCTCGCCACCCGTGAACAAGTGAAGCCGGCATTTGTAGTTTCGATTAAATGGATACAGCTTGTTTTTTTTAACGGAGAAACTGAGTTGCGTTCTGTAACGTTACCCAACAGCCGCCCTCAACGTTTAGAAAACGGAGTTAACAAAACAGTTCCTCAAATACAAAACGAGTATCGTTATATCTATCCGGTTAAAGGGCATCTTGAAATACAGGTGTATCGTGTTAATCCATTGGGGAATGAACTGTTGATGAATACAACGAAACCCATACAGTATGATTACATTACTCCATTTAAAACAACGCAACGTACAGGACAATGGGTAAAGCCACCTGCAGCACCCAACCCCGCCAAACCAATGATTTTTAAAGAAGTGCTGGCGGCATATTATGATGAAATAAAAAAAACAGTGCTGTCTTATTTTAACAGCAACGAATTTGCAATAGCAGTAAAGAGGAATTGAACTATTTATAACGCACTCACCTTAATATATACAGCAGGTTGTGGCAGAGAACATTCATTAAAAGAGAAAGCGTTAACTTTGAATCATTGCCTCAACGGGCAACTCTCATCTGAAACTATAAATTATCCGATATGTCATTGTTTAATACAGGAAAGAATAAAAAAGATAAAAAGAAAAACGCATTGCCTGCTAATAAGTCGGCGTTTATGGCTCCCAAAGGCGGCGGAAAAGCAAATACCAAAACATCGAACAATGCAGGGAAGCATGTAGGTGGTGCACAGCGGGGTGCGTAAGATGCACTTTAATGTAGCTGACTTTAAGCTGCTTCTTTTTGTTTGGTTCTCTCAACAAATAAGTCGTGATAAACCTGGATTCTCATCCAGAACTCTGCAGCAATGCCCAATAGCTTTTCCAGCTTTAAAGCAGTTGCAGCACCCACATGACGGCGACCGTAGAGTAAATCGCTGAAATGACCGGGTTTCATTCCGAGTTGTTGAGCGAACTCTGTTTTTTTAATTCCTCTTGCTTCAAGCTCATCCATAATTATTTCTCCCGGATGCAGTGTTACATCGGTAAAAATTTCTTTTCCTTTGGAGTTTAGTACTTTGTGTGTGTTCATCTTTATGACCTGAATGAATACCGTATAAGTCAAGCACTCATTCAGATGGATTACAATTAGTGATTCGATTTACTACTGATAATGATTGTTTAAATCATGCACGGTAATGACTTCTTTAATAACAATTCCCGCCTCTTCATCAATAGTAAGAATTAAGCGATAGCTTCTGTCAACTCTTACTGATAAAAACCCTTTTAATTTTCCTTTTAATGCTTCAAAATTTAAGCCTTTAAAAGATCTTATTTCACGGATACTGTTTGCGGACTTAAGCCAGAGAACTGTTTTTTTAAACTTCAGTACTACTTCAGTGTTATACTTTGGTTTTCCTGAAACAGGCTTATTCTCGAAAAGCTTTTCGAGATAAGCGTTTTTAAATTGAATAATCATCTAAAATATCTTTGCATTGTGAAGCGATTTAGTATTGTACAATATCGTACCAGTTACCCAAAATTAGGTAAATGCTGCCTGTTTACCAATTTTTGGGTATAAAAATTTTCAATGTTCTTTTCTCCACACTAAACCATCTCCCGTTTGCTTGCTGTAAATTGCAGGCTTATTTCTATTTATGATTGATTATTTACAAGGATTGAATGAGCGGCAGAAAGAAGCGGTGTTACACATCAGCGGTCCGTTGATGATTGTAGCAGGTGCAGGCAGTGGTAAAACAAAAGTGCTCACCACCCGTATTGCTCATCTCATGGCGCAGGGTGTAGATGCATTTAATATACTTGCGTTAACGTTTACCAATAAGGCGGCCAAAGAAATGAAAGAACGTGTGGAGCATATACTCGGCAACCACGAAGCAAGAAATTTATACATTGGTACTTTTCACAGTGTGTTTGCACGCATCTTACGCAGCGAAGCAACAAAGATGGGTTATCCATCCAACTTCACCATTTATGATACAGATGATGCCAAGAGTGTAATCAAGACAGTGATCAATGAAATGAACCTGGATGATAAACACTACAAACCATCCACTGTTTACAACCGCATTTCATCTGCAAAAAATGCATTGGTGGGAGCAGCGGAGTATGCAACCGATTATCATATTCAGCAGGAAGATATGCGGAGCAATCGCCCTGCTATTGCACAGATCTATGACTCCTATGCCAAACGTTGTTTTAAAAACGGCGCCATGGATTTTGATGACTTGCTTATTAAGTTTTATGAGCTGCTGAAAAACTTCCCCGACAGTTTAAGCAAGTACCAGCGAAAGTTTAAATATATTATGATTGATGAGTACCAGGATACCAACCCTGCACAGTACGAGATCATCAAGCTACTTGGTGCCATGCACGAAAATGTTTGTGTGGTGGGCGATGATGCACAAAGTATTTACAGCTTTCGTGGTGCAACCATTGAAAATATTTTGCAGTTCCAGAAAGATTATGATGAGGTGAAAGTGGTGAAGCTGGAACAGAACTACCGCAGTACTCAAAGCATTTTGAAAGTTGCCAACGAAGTGATCAGCAACAACAAGAATCAGATTGAAAAAAATCTGTTTACTGAAAATGCAGAAGGTGAAAAAATCCGTTTGGTACGGACCATGACAGATAATGATGAAGGTAAATTTGTTGCCGATACTATTCAGGAGCAAAAGCTCCGCAATCATTATCGCAATAAAGATTTTGCTATTCTTTACCGCACCAATGCACAAAGCCGTGCGTTTGAAGAAAGCTTGCGCAGGATGGGCATTGCTTACATTATTTATGGTGGCATCAGTTTTTATCAACGCAAAGAGATCAAGGATTTTATTGCATACATGCGTTTGATTGTCAACCCAAGAGATGAAGAAGCATTAAAACGCATCATCAATTTTCCGGCAAGAGGCATTGGCAAAACCACCATTGATAAATGTGTGCTGTTTGCCAATGAGCAAAACATCAGCATGTGGGAAGTGTTAACCAAGGCGGCACAGTTTGGTTTTAAATCCGGCACACTCGAAGCGATTGAGGGGTTTGTAACCATGATCAAAAGCTTTGGCAGCATGTTACAGAAACACAATGCTTATGAAGTGGCCGTGCATGTAGGTAAGCAAACAAACATCGTTAAAGAATTATTTAATGATAAGAGTACAGAAGGTTTGCAGCGTTATGAAAACATCCAAGAATTATTAAACTCAATTAAAGAGTGGGTAGATGATACACAGAACAGAAGCCAGATTGATGAAGATGGAATAATAAGCCCCGGCCCCCTTCCCAACCTTCCCCCAGAGGAGGAAGGAGCAGCCAACACACAAGGCCAGCTTTTCAACGACTCAAACAATAATGCAAACTCTCCGACAGGCGAGGTATTGAGCGAAGGCAAAGTCTCTCCGCCAACTGGCGGAGGAGATTTAGAGGGGGCTGTTACTTTAGGCAGCTACCTTCAACAAATCACTTTACTAACCGATGCTGATAATAAAGACCCTGATGCCGACAGTGTAAAACTGATGACCATCCATGCTGCAAAAGGACTGGAGTTTGGATGTGTGTTTGCTGCAGGATTGGAAGAGTTGCTTTTTCCCAATGCCATGAGCATTAATACAAGAGAAGAACTGGAAGAAGAACGACGTTTATTTTATGTGGTAATCACCAGAGCAAAAACAAAACTCTGGATTACCTATGCTAATACCCGTTATAAATTCGGACAGATTGTACAAAACGAACCAAGTCGATTTTTAGATGAATTGCCCGAAGAACATATTGATCGCAGCTTTGCGGGAGGAGGAAGTAAAAACCAAAGCACATTTGGAAACAGTTCTGCTTTCGATCGCATGAAAGGAGGCTGGGGTAACAAAACTGATTATGATGATGCAGCAAGAGCAGAGAAACGTTATGGTGCTCCGCCAAAAAAGCAAACAACCACTACATCATTCAGTGTAACACCTGCAAGACCACAAACAATTGAACATAAACCCGCTGCTGATTTTGTTGCAAGTGATACCAGCAATTTACAGGAAGGACAAAAAGTGGAACACCAGAAATTTGGTTTTGGTGAAGTGATCAAAATGGAAGGCAGTGCACATAACCCCATAGCAACGGTGAAGTTTGAATTGAATGGTGAGAAAAAAATTATGCTGAACTATGCCAAGCTGCGAATTATAACCCCCCTCTGAGCTTCGCTCGTAACCTTAAACGGTTACCCCCAAAGGGGAGGAACCCAAACACAAAGCCAACTTATTTGTGCGTTCCAATATTTTGTGAAAGAATAAGTATTGTTGATTGAATATTTATAGCCGAAGTGTAAGAAAAAAATGTTTGGAAAAGTTAGTGCAGCACCGCTCCTTAATCCTGAGCGAAGTCGAAGGATTGGAGAAGGATAAGAGCGAGAGGCCAATCAACTCAACGCCTTCTTCAACGCTTCAACCGTTTTTTTATCGTTGCCGATAAAGATCCTGTTGTTGAGAATGGTCACAGGTCGTTTCAGAAACGTATCCTCTGAAAGAATATAATTTTTATAATCTTCTTCTGTGAGTTGTTTGTCTTTGAGCCCAAGTTCCTTGTACTTTAATGCTCGGCGACTGAACAGTGCTTCATAAGAGCCAGCCAGCTTTTTCATTTCTTCCAGTTGTTTAGCAGTGATTTTTTCTTCACGGATATTCTGCATCTCAACGGCTGCTTTATCAATCTTTGTTTCTTTAATAATGGCCTGGCAGGTGGTACAGTTTGCCAGATGATACATTTTTTTCATCATTCAATTTTTTGAGAGCTGTAACTTATGCTGCAATTTTACTACAAATACAAGTACATAAACCAATTGGTTGAATGACCGGCACCGCTGAACAGGATTTTTTACAGTTAGTAAACCAGAACCAGGGCATCATCCGCAAAGTATGTCACCTCTATGGCCGCAATGATGCGGACAAGGAAGACCTGTACCAGGAAGTGATCATTCAGCTCTGGCGTGCATTTGGTTCGTTCAGGGGCGAATCAAAATTCAGTACATGGATGTACAGGATTGCGTTGAACACGGCCATCAGCAATCTGCGCAAACAATCCAGAAAAATAACGTTGAGTTTTCCTGAGTTTATTCCAAAAGAAGAAGCAGATACTGAAGAAGAAAAAATAAAGGAAGAAAAATTAAAAGAAATGTATGCTGCCATCAGCCGTTTAACAGAGGTGGAAAAAGCAATTGTGATGCTGTACCTCGAAGATAAAAGTTATGAAGAGATGGAAGAAATTCTCGGGATCAGTAACGGCACACTGCGTGTAAAAATGAATCGTATCAAAGACAAATTACGTACACTCACTAAAGCAGAATATCATGGAGCTTGATCAGTTAAAAGAAATGTGGGGTGATGTGGCAACACAGAAAAACAGTACTTCAGAAGAAGAACTACAAACCCTGTTGCGTAAAAAATCAAAGAGCCCCATTACAAAAATGAAACGCAACCTGTTTGTTGAGTTGCTGGCGATAGCGGTGCTGTACATCTTTGCGATTTTTCATTATTTTTTGCAATACAGCGGTGGCATGCGTTTGAACGCTTGGCTATTGGTAGTGATCGGAGTCTTGTATCTTTTCTACTACCAGCGTAAATTAAAATTGCTGAACAGTATGGAATGTGTTGCCTGCGAAGTGAAATCGAATTTGAAGACACAGCTAAAGACTCTTGAAAAATATATCCGGTTTTATCTGCTGGCAGGAACAGCCCTGTTTCCTTTTGCCATGATTGTAACCGGGTTTATTGTTTTTTTTAATGCACCTGAAATATCAAAAGGCGCTACTGTTCCATCCGGCAGTGATGCGAAAATTTTTGCCGTTCTTCTTGTTCTTATCTCCGCTGTTCTAACAGTTCCTATGTACTTTCTCAATAAGTGGTATGTTCGTAAACTCTATGGTCAGCATGTTGAACGACTCAAGACCATTGTTGAAGAAATGAATGAAGATTAATTTCACTGCTCTTTTCAACACAGAGTAAAGGAGTTAAAGAGAACGTTGAGATTGCTATTCTCTGTGTAACTCTTTTCCACTGTGTCTCTGTGTTAAATAACAGTAATCAACTCATCAGTATGAAAAAAATAAAATTACTTTCCCTGTTTTTAGTTCTGTTCTCTTTTGCTTCTGTTGCACAAACAAATAATAAAAGCAGTCTGCTGTGGGAGATCAGTGGTAAAGGTTTGCAACAACCATCTTATCTGTTTGGAACAGTGCACATGATCTGCAAAGAAGATTTCTTTTTTCCTGAATCTGTGCAGGAAAAATTCATCAACGCAAAATCAGTTTATCTGGAGCTGGATATGGATGATCCTTCCATGATCATGAAGATGATGACGCTGTTGCAATTACCGAAGGGTCAAACAATCAAACAACTGTTTGGTGATTCAGCATTTAAACAATTCGACAGTGCGTATAAAAAAATTACAGGATCATCGGCTATGTCGTTTAATACGTTTAAACCGTTTATGCTCATGACCATGATTACAGAAAAAACATTGAACTGTCCCGCCAAAGAATCGTATGAACAAAGCTTTATGAAGCTGGCAACCAAACACCAGAAAGATATCAAGGGTCTTGAAACCATGGAAGACCAGATTGCTGTGTTTGATGCTATACCGGACAGTCTTGAAATTATAAGTTTAAAAGAAATGGTTAATCAGTTTCAAAAACAAATTGGAGAGTTTCAGAAATTGGTAGCTGTTTATAAAACACAGGATGTTGATTCCCTGTTCCGCATGACGATAAAAGGAACAGATGCACTCGGTGGTGAAGCAGAGTTGCTCACCAAGCGCAACAGTAAATGGATTCCTGTGATGCAAAAAAGTATGCAGGAAGGCTCTTCTTTCTTTGCTGTGGGCGCTGCACATCTTGGTGGCGGTATTGGTGTAATTGCCTTGCTGCGGAAACAAGGCTATACGGTGAAGCCTGTAAAATTGTAAGAAGCAGAATTTTTGTTGGTCAGGCGACCAACAAAGGCAACAGGGTTATACTGTGAAGCCTGTAAAACTTTAAGTCCGATTTATTTGTTTTCTTTACGGATGCAGCATTGTATCGTTGTCATTTCCAATTCATTTAATAAGCAGTTGTTTATTCAGCAGTTGCTGGATAAAAAAGCGAAGGGAGTTTTTGAACCCTTCAATCAACTGGATACACAGTTGTTTTCTGCATACACTGTTCAGCACTATTTACACAAAGAGGATATATATGGCTACTCCGGAATTGAAGCCACACGAACACAAACACTTCGTTCAATGTCGAGTGGTGAACAAAAGAAAACAGTGCTTCATCATTTGTTATCTCTACAACCCGCAGTGCTGATTCTCGATAACTTGTTTGATAATTTAGATACAGGGGCACAGCAACAACTCAAACAGCAATTAGAACAAATCTCAAAACATACCATCCTTATTCAACTGCTTCACCGCAACAGAGAAGCTCTTCCGTTTATTGAAAAGATATTTGTGTTGAATGAACATGGAGAGTTTATTTCAACCACATCACTACCCCATCATCTACAACCAACCAATGATGCAGATAAAGCAGAAATGATTCCTGCTCCGCTTTATTCGTTTCAACTAAACAGTAATCAGCTGGTTCGTTTTAAGAATGTAAGTGTGTGTTACAATGAGAAACAGGTTGTACAAAATATTAACTGGACGATCCGTGCAGGTGAGTTCTGGCAATTGAAAGGTCCCAATGGTTCCGGCAAAACAACATTGCTCACCATGATCACGGGTGATAATGTAAAAGGTTATGGAAAAGACCTTTACATTTTCGGACGGAAAAAAGGAAGTGGGGAAAGTGTTTGGGAGATCAAAGAAAAAATCGGATACCTCACTCCTGCTATGACTGATCTGTTCAGCAGCAGGCATACACTTGTACAAATGATTGTGTCGGGTTATCTGGATCAGATCGGTTTGTATAACCTTCCAACAGATATGCAAAAACGATCGGCTTTTGAATGGTTGCAATTTTTATCATTAGAACAAAAAGCAAACAAACCCTTTTGCGATCTTTCACCGGGTGAACAACGCATGGCATTAATTGCAAGAGCCATGGTGAAACATCCGCCATTATTAATTTTGGATGAACCGTTAGCAGGACTTGATGAACAGAATGCACAAAAAGTAATTCAACTCATTAACCGCATTGCAGCAGCAAGTGAATCAGCTATTTTATATGTATCGCATCAAACAGAAGAAGGGTTACAACCGCAGAAAGTATTTGAATTAATTACAACCGAAAACGGATCAGTTGGAGTTGAAGCATAAGTTATAAAACAATTGATCACACAGAGACACGGAGTTCACAGAGGGTAGATGATTATCTCTGAGCTCCCTGTGCCTCTGTGTGCAAATTAAAATCTTGTTTCTAAATAATGCGGCAACAAAGCCCTCCATGTATTCCAGTCGTGTGGCCATTCTTCGCCCCAGATATCTAATTCGTAATTGATTCCTTTATCATATAAAATTTTTGCAAAGCGTCCGCTGCTAGTAGGGTCTTCATACGCACCGCTTCCACTGAAGATGTGAATGTGATTGCTGCGGCGGATCTGTTCCAGTACATGATGATCTGTTAAGTTGGGAACATAATGCATGGGACTGTTAAAGTACACCTGGTCATCATAATAACCTTTTGTGTATTCGGTTAAATCATAAACACCACTCATGGCCAGAACACCATTGATGAGATCGGGGCGTTTCAAAAACAAATTCATACTATGCAACGCACCAAAGGAAGCGCCGCATGTAATGATCTGAGTTTGTTGGGATGAATCGTTGCGGATATACGGCACCACTTCATTAAAAATATATTCGTTGAACTGGTTTTGGCGAATGGCTTTATGTGCGCCCTCCATTTCATTGTTCATCCAGCTTTCTGTATTGATGCTGTTAACCGAATACACTTTAACCTTGCCCCCTTCAATCCATGGTTTTAACGTATCCATTAACTGAAAGCGTTCGTACTCTAAATAATCTGCAGCAGCAGTTGGTACTAACAGTAATGCAAAACCGTAATGGCCATAGGTTACAATGGGCATTTCTTTTCCAAGCGCCGGACTGTGCCAGCCGAATAATTTCCGTTCCATAAAAAACAGTTAATGGTGAATGAATGCGCACAATGAAAGATAAACAAATGCATGGAAGTATTGAACTTCGTTCCAAACTGCATTACTTATTTTTTTCTGCGGGAGCTTTCTCTGCTGCACCCATGGTTGCAATATCACGGTCAAAGAAATACATACCGCTTTTATCTGCACCAATCATTTTCAGTTTATCCAGTATCAGTCGGGCCAATGCTTCTTCTTCAATTTGTTCGCTCACATACCATTGCAGAAAATTATGTGTGGTGTAATCTTTTTCTTTTAAACAGATATCAACCAGCTTATTGATTTCTGTACTCACCAGTATTTCATGATCAAGCACTTGTTGAAACAACTCTTTCACTCCTTTATATTTTAAAGAAGGCGCTTTTAATGCCGGAACAGTTCCATGTCCGCCACGCTCATTTACAAACTTCAGTAACTTTAGCATGTGCAAACGTTCTTCATCACTGTGCTTAAACAAAAAGGCGGCCACACCGCTGAATCCTTCCACTTCGGCCCAGCTGGCCATGGCTAAATAAATTTGTGAAGATTCCGCTTCGAGCAAAACCTGCTCGTTCAGGGCTTTTTCAATTTTTGGTGATAGCATAACATATAATTTAAGTACTGTAATTTACGAATGATGGAAATTTTTACGGCAGATATGGCCAGATTTCTGTCAATTAACGAATTGGCAACTGAACAAAGGCCAAATCTTGCTAATTTTACAGCTTAAAGTTTTTATACCATGATTCAAACAGGTAATCCCGTTATCAGCATTTATACAGAAATGACTCCCAATCCGGAAACCATGAAGTTTGTTGCCAACAAACTGTTGTACCCCGGCAAGAGTATTGATTTTCCAGAAGTAACAACTGCCGAAGCATCTCCTCTTGCGCAGGAGTTATTTGGATTTCCCTTTGTGAAAGCGGTGTTTATTGCCAGCAATTTTGTAACCATCACCCGTTCTGCACCCGATACCGATTGGCAGGAGCTGATCCCTTCTGTTCGCCAGTTTTTGAAAGATTATCTGGAAGAAGGCAAGCCCGTGATTGATGAATCAAAAATTGTTGAGCCCGTAAGAGACGAAGTGGTATTGAGTGGCGATGAAAGTGATGTGGTGAAACGAATTCAGGAAATTCTGGAGAACTATGTAAAGCCTGCTGTTGAAATGGATGGCGGTGCTATCCAGTTTAAAAGTTTTAAAGATGGTAAAGTGAATCTGATGTTGCAGGGAAGCTGCAGCGGATGTCCTTCTTCTATGATTACGTTGAAAGCAGGGATTGAAGGAATGATGAAGCGGATGATTCCTGAAGTGGAAGAAGTGGTAGCGGAGGCGGAATAAGTCTGAACCTTGATTTACAGGATATGAAAGCGATGCATTGCATCGCTTTTTTGTTGTGCATTCCTTTTTGTTTTTGGAAATATACCTTAGAAAAATTAACATGTTGATCAAACAAGCAATGATGATTTGTGTGGTTGTAAAGAGCCCTCATCTTAATCCCGAGCGTTCCTTATTACAACTCTAACATTCCTTGTAGAGTCTAAAATGTTGATTTGCAGACTTTTAAAAACAAAGTAATACGTTCCTTACTACGGTTGTCAGAGTTTCTTAAAAGTATATCTAGCATTCTTATCCCTTTGCTTATAACTCAATCGTTCAAGAATTTTTTCTTTCTCAATAAATTGATTCAGATATTGCCTCACGTTTTTCTCGTGAATAGTTGTCACCTCTACTAATTCACTTAACGTAGCTTGATTGTGATAAAAAAGATGTTGTAGAATCTTCTTTTGAGTATCATTATACGAACGCCAATTATCCTGAATAGTTTTAAGAATTGAGTCGGAGATAGTATTAGTGTGTTTACTGATTTTATTTCGGAGCGTTAAATAAACGTTTCCATTTTTCTCAACATATTCTGGTGTTGAAAGCATTGATTTTTCCATGGATTGATATATCCTGGAAACACCTTCATTCAATTGCCTTACAAAACCCATATCTTCTAAAGCCCTAGCAATTCTGGGATTTCTTGAAAATCTTTCAGTTCTTATGTTTTCAACATTTACTTGCGCCGGTAATGGACCACTGTTGGATATCTCAATCCTATCGTCAAAGTGTTTGATGTAGATAGCGTTGCCCTGTACATTATAGGAACGATGGCACAACGCATTTACCACTCCTTCTAGCCATGCTTCTTCAGGATATTCAGGAACCTTGTTAAAACGACCTGTTTCTAAATCTAAAAAGTAATATTCTTTTAAGGTTGCCTTTAGAAAGTTTTTTACATGACCGATAATCCAGGGTATGTTATTTTCAAATCGCTCATCTTTTACCACGTTGTGTTCGGTGCCCGCCTTAGCTTCTTATGCCCTCATACCTGATGTATCTAAGTGATGCAGACGTAATATATTTTTCCGGGTCTTTGGCAAACAGCAGCACACAGGCTTTTTTGATCCTGTATTGCCCGTCTTTCTTTATTGCTAAATGCCGTTTCACAAGCAGCTCCAGTACATCACCTTCATAATTAAGTTTTTGCTTATACCCATTTAAGAGCTTCATATCAATATCTTGAAAATCAAACTCTACCTCTATCTCATCCTCAAACTTTCGTATTTGTTTGTCGTATTCCAGATTTCTAACAGCATCCCTGTCTAATTGCTTGTTCTTATCATCTACCCTTAAAAAGATATGTTCATTATCTTTTCGTTTAAAAATTCGCTCTATATCCTGATCTACATGATAAAGGAAAATCAGATTCCCCTCTACCTCCACCTCTTCAAGTTTAATATTACCATGCGGCTCTATAAAATCAACAAACAGATTTCTGTAATCACTCAGCTTTTCTCCTAAACTTTTTAAATCCTGTAAAGCACCATCATTACTAACACCAAAAGCCAACACACCGCCATCTGCATTAAGCATACCAATGAGCTCATTTGCAATTTTAGTTGGGTTTATTTCTTTTTCTCCCAATCCTTTTCGCTCAAAGTATTGATTCTCTCTCTTCTGTTGAAGAAACTCAAGGGTGATTTGTGTATTGAATTGTGAAATTACCATTACTCCTTTTTTTGGTTGTTGGTTTATGACTTCTCAATTATTTTTATTTCTTCTTCGGTCAATTCATAAAGTTGGTAAATTAATTGGTCGATTTCAGAAATCATTTTAGCAATCGGATTATTAGACTTGATGCTGTCAATTAGTTCAAATATAAGTTTTTCAACTTGTGATACTTTCTCAGAATTGAAAATTCCCCTGCACTGGTGCTTGTCTCACTCACTAGGGCAGCAGATATAAATAACAGAAATGTTTCATCATCTTGCACTGTTTTTTCAATATTTATAAATATCTTTTTCTCCAAATTATTTATTGCTGCTTATGAATCATCCGCAATTCGCTATTGAAACCAGAAGCTTGAACCACTCTTTCCGTAAAGGCGTAAAAGTAGTGGATGATGTTTCGTTGCAGGTACCCACCGGAAGCATCTTCGGTTTTCTTGGTCCCAACGGAGCAGGTAAAACAACCAGCATCCGATTGCTTACCGGTCTTCTTCAAAACGACGCAGATAATATTTTCATCAACGGACAATCATTAAAAAAACAAGTGCCCGAGGTTTTTCGTGAAATCGGAACGCTGGTGGAAACGCCATCGCTTTACTTACACCTCAGCGGGTACAATAATTTAAAAGTATTGACTTCCATGCGTGATCTTCCTGATGCAGCCATCGATGAAGTATTGGAGCAGGTGGATTTATTAAAAGTGAAAAACAGAAAAGTAAAAGAGTATTCACTGGGTATGAAACAACGGATGGGGATTGCGTTGGCATTGCTTTCAAAACCATCGTTACTGATATTGGATGAACCGGTAAACGGACTTGATCCCAATGGAATGATTGAGATGAGAGAGTTACTTGTTCGTTTAAACAAAGAACGCAACATCACTATTTTTATCAGCAGTCATTTGTTGAATGAAATTGAAAAGATGTGTACACATATTGCATTCATTCATCGTGGCCAGTTACGTTTTCAGGGAACATTACAGGAACTGCACAGTATTGCAGGTAATAACCGACAGGTGTTGTTCCGAGTGCATGATGCGGCGCAGTGGAAGGACAAACTGGCTGCCCGTTATGCATCAGTTCAACTTGTGCAAGATCAGTTTTTACAATTTGAAGTGGAGAATGATGAAGATGTGATTTCACTAAATCAACAGCTGGTGAACGAGGCTGTGCCTGTGCTGGGCATACAATCAAAAGCAGGATTAGAAGAATGGTTCATGCAACAAATGAAAAAATAAGATGCGTACAATACAATATTTCAACAAAGCATTAAAGGCAGAGTGGATCAAACAAAAAGGAAGCGGCTTTATTTGGCTTACCATTGGCGCTGCACTTTTTATTCCGGTACTGTTTACGTTGGTACAGTTGGCAAGCGATTTCAGTGAAATCATGCAGGCAAGTGCCAAGAATCCATGGAAAGATTTTCTCGATGGTTGTTTTACCGGTTTTGGAAATATGTTTTATCCCATTTATCTCACCATCATTGCTGTGAGGTTATCGCAATTCGAACACCGCAGTGGCGGATGGAAGCTGATTGAAACACAACCGGTAGATAAGTTTTCCATCTTTATGAGTAAAGTAGTGGTAGCGCTTTCTTTTTCGTTGCTTTGTATTCTTTGTCTTATAGTTTTCATCATAGCGGGCAGTAGCATCATTATGCTTGTAAAACCAACATCGCAGTACGGGAATTTTTCTATTCCATTTGATGAGATGTTGATTTTTGGTTTCCGTCTTTTTATATCCGGTCTTGGCATACTGGGTATTCAATACATGTTCTCTGTGTTGATCAGTGGATTTGTGTGGCCATTTGTAATTGGATTGGTTGGAACCATCGCCGGGTTAATTCTGAAAGGATTAAATCTGTTTGCGTGGTGGCCGTATGCAACAACTTCTTACACGGTGTCATCACCCGATGCACTTCCATCGGGTAAATTATTTTTACCACAAGAGTGGATCAGTATCGTATGGTTTGTATTGGCGCTTTTTACAGGCTTTTTGTGGTACAATCAAAAAACATTCCGTCGTGCATTTTTACAACCTGCATACCGGTTAACCTATCTTCTTTCAATTCCACTTGCTGTGTTTTCGTTTTGGTTCATTGGCAAACCCACAGTATTGGCACCGCACAACAGAACGGTGATTGCCGGTGTAATTGAAAGTAAACGTCCGGTTGATAAAATTCTTTTGGTTGATGAACTCTACAATGAAACGGTTTTAGAAATACCGGTTACGAAAAATAAATTTCATTACATTTCAGAAAAACCATTACCCACTGCAACGTACTACTTGATAATAGGAGCTGATAAACCGACGACTGTTTTCATTACAACCAACGACAGTCTGTTTATCAATTACAAAACAGATGGCAGCAGCAGCAATGCAAAAATTACAGGGAATCGTTATGCTGAAAATGCATTTCTTAAATCGGGTGGATTGAGATCGGGTTATGAAACCTACTACCTTGAACGGAATGGCTATGAAATGAAACCTGATAAATACAGTCGGGAGTTATTGAAGGCGTGGAAAGAGGCAATGAAAAAAATTGATCAATACAAAACGATTGATAACATCAAACCCTCTGCCGATTTTATTTCTTTACAGAAAAAACTGCAATCCATTCCATTTCTCAAAATACTGGAGTTTAACTACATCCCCACCTATAAAATTTATAATCCGAACGATTCGTTGATTCTGCCAGCTTCAATAAATGAACTGCGAAATGCACTTAGTTATAACGATAGCAGCTTGCTTTTTAATGAAGATTACAGGGAGTTGGCGAAAGAATATTATCAGCAGAAATACCGGATGTCGGCTTATAATGATTCAAATTATCTTGCAACATCCATTCAGCAAATTCCTGATGGTGCAATACGTAATTTTTTATTGTTCGATAAACTAAAACAAACACTCTCTAATACCAGAGACAGTGTTGTACGCAATGAATATCTGGCAACGTTCAGCAATGCACTCAGTTATCCTGTATTGCAACAAAAGTTATTTGCTCAAAATCAACTGCTTAAAAGTTTACAGCGAGGCAAACCTGCACCCGATTTCATGGCTGTTTCATTGAAAAAAGATACGTTCAGTCTGGTTGATTTTAAAAACCGTTACGTTATTATAGATGTATGGGCTACCTGGTGTGGACCTTGCAAAACAGAGTCGCCCAATTTTGAACGCATCGCTGAAAAATACAGCAACAACAAGGTTGCATTTGTTGCCTTGTCGATTGATGATGACAAATGGACCTGGCGCTATCAGGCACAGGAGAAATCAAAAAAGGTATTGCAATTGTTATCGAATGATAAACGGATGCTTGGCGCATCGTATGCGTTTGAATCGATCCCTCGTTTTTTACTGATTGGTCCCGATGGAAAGATTATCAATATTCAAATGCCCAATCCATCCAATCCTGAGTTTGAAGAAATCATTAAAAGGGAAACGCAAGGGTTATAAATGTTTCAATTCCTTCTTCGTAAACGCATTCTCCACATTACCTGTATTCAACGTTGTTGCAGGTTCAAACAACAGCACATGCACTTCTTCTTTTGCATTGGGCCGGTGCTCTGTTCCTTTTGGCACAATAATAAATTCACCTTCGTTGATGGTTATGGTATGATCGCTAAACTCCATGTCAAAACTTCCTTTTACTACATAAAACAATTCATCTTCCTGTTCATGGTGATGCCAAGTGAATGGACCTTTGAACTTTACCAACTTCACCTGTTGCCCGTTTAGCTCACCTGCAATTTGCGGACTCCAGTGTTCCGTGAACTGCAAAAATTTTTCTGCGAGATTGATCTTTTCCATCATGCAAAATAAAAAAACCGGCCTTTAATTAAAAGCCGGCTGTATAAATATTCAAGCGATCATTATGCAACCAGTGTGGCTGTGCTGCTGATCTCTAAACCTTTTCCCAGCAATTTTGAAATAGGACAATTTTGTTCTGCATCTTTTACACACTCCTGAAACTTTGCGTCGTCAATACCCGGTACAGTAGCTGATACAATCAGGTGCGATTTAGACAAAGTGCCCTCAACAAAAGTGATCTCACATTTAGTATCAATTTTTTCAGGTGTAAATCCTGCTGCTCCTAATACAAAACTCAGCTTCATGCTGAAACAACCGGCGTGTGCTGCAGCTACCAATTCTTCCGGGTTGGTACCAACACCACTTTCAAAACGGGAGAGGTATGAGTATTGCGTATCAGTTAAAACGGTGCTTTGTGTAGTGAGGTGTCCGTTACCTTCTTTACCGGAGCCATTCCAAACGGCTGTTGCGTGACGTATCATACTGTTAAATTTTTAAAGTGAGTAAATCTAAGTGAAAAAGTTCTTTTACCAAAAGTCTGCTCATGATGTGACTGTTAAATGATCTGTTTTCGCTTTCCATTGCACAGACCGTGCCTTTAAATAATTCAACACAAAATCAAAACAGGTCTTATCGTCTCCAATTAACTCAGGTGGAAAGACGCCTTTCTTTATAACCAGTTGTTTTGCCAATAGGTTTACAACAGCCGTGCAGGTATAGCCGGTTGTGCGTGCCATAGAAGAGGTTTGTGTTGCTGCATCATAATAATCGAGCAGTTCATAAGTGATGGTTTTTCCTTCGCCATGGAGGATCACTTTCATCACCGTTAACTCTTCTTCTGTTTCACCCAGCTTCCATTCGTTGATTAATAGTTTGGAAGTGAATTGCAGTGGGGTCAGTGCTTTCTCATCAACCACTATTTTTTCTTCACTGAAAAAACCACTTTGCTTTAATGCAACAATTAAATCCACATGGCCGGGATAACGAAGTGTTTGCTCAATCTGTGTATGAATATGCGGCATGGTAAACAACAGGGAACGTAAGCCGTCTGTATTAAATGCTTCCAGTTCACCAACGCCATCAAAGTGGATCATCTTTCTGTCGGTTAACGCAGGTTTTGTAACGATGGTTCCATTTTCTTTCAACCTTGCAGGTCTTGTATATTCTTCAATGACATCAATGGGCGAAAAAGGTGCTTTGTAATAGAATGGTGGCTTTGGATGAACAGGCAATCCGCCCACATAAATTTCAAATGCATCAATGTTCATTTCTGCATTGTACCGGCCAATAATAAAATTACTCATACCCGGAGCAACACCACAATCAACAATGGCCGTTACATTTTTTTCTTTGGCAAGCGCATCTAATGACAATGCGTCCTCCGGGAAAAAAGAAATATCAGCCACATCTTTTCCGGCTTCAATCACCGCTTTCAGTGTATTGTAACCCATAAAACCGGGAACAGCTGTTACAACAAGATCAAAGTTTTGCAGAACGGAAGAATAGGAAGCATAATCTTTCAGATCTTTTACCTGTGTTTGAATGGTATTATTCTTTTGTTTGAGCAGTTGCAGATTTTGTTCACTCACATCAAAGGAAGAAACAGAAAAATCATTTGCAAGATCAAGGGCAATAGCCCTGCCTACCATACCGGCACCAAGAACAGCAATCGTCATACCTGAAATTTTTGCAAAGATGCCTGAAATTTTTTACTGCCGAATCTGGAATTTTAATTTGATTTTTGAGCAAGTATGGAAACAGTATGGCAGCAATTTATCATTGGCATGAAAAACACAACGGTGTTGGAATATATTGCTGTAGTTGCGGGCATTGTAAGTGTGTGGTACAGCCGCAAAGAAAACATTCTTGTTTATCCCATTGGATTGATTAACACCATCATCTATATCTGGCTCAGCTTTAAAGGGAATTTATTTGGCGAGGCTGCCGTTAATTTTTATTACAGCGTTATGAGTATTTATGGATGGGTGCTGTGGACCAGAAAGGATGCTGCGCATGAGGCTGTGGTCCATATTTCATTTTCTGATAAGCGCTGGTGGTTGTATCAGCTTTGCTTTTTTGCTGCTTTTTATTTAGTCCTTTACTGTTCTCTTTTGTATCTGCAGAAAAATTTTGCGCCGGGCGCCATTCCATGGGCTGATGCATTGGCAGCGGCTACTGCATTTACCGGTATGTGGCTGATGACGAAAAAGAAAATTGAAAGCTGGTATTGGTGGATGGCGACCAATTTTATTTCCATTCCTCTCTACTTTGTAAAACAATATGTGTTTACCAGTGTTTATTATATTGTATTACTGGTTATGGCTGTTTTTGGTTTAACGGAATGGATGAAAAGAGTAAAATTACGATAGTGTTATTACAATTGTTTGGTATTGAATACACCTCTATTTTGCAGCCTTTATGAACTTACCCAAAAAAATTGTTCTTATCGGCCCGGAATCTACAGGCAAAAGTGTTTTGTGCGAAAAACTTGCTGCACACTATCATTCTGTTTGGTGTCCGGAGTATGCAAGGGAATATTTGTTGATGCTTAATCGCAGGTATACCTATGATGATCTGCTGGTGATTGCAAAAAATCAGGTACAATTAGCACAGGCGTATACGGAAGATGCAATTGAAAAAAAAGTTTCGACTGTTTTTTTTGATACAGACATGTATGTGATGAAGGTGTGGAGCCAGGTGGTATTTGGGAAATGTGATCCCTGGATAATTGAACAATGTAAAAAACAACGGGCCGATCTCTTTCTATTATGTAAGCCCGATATTCCATGGATACAGGATGAGCTGCGTGAATATCCCGATCTGAGAATGAGAGAACGCTTATATGCTATTTACAAAGAAGCACTGAGCCATCAAACAAAACCGTGGATTGAAATTTCCGGCAACTACGACAAACGTTTTCAAAAAGCTGTACAGGCTGTAGATAAATTACTGAAATAAGATGGTTATTTTTTTATGTCTGTGAGCTGCTGTATATCTGCATCTCCTTCCAGATTATGCATTTGCCGCATCACCCATCCCGATCTTGCAGCTACATAAGCGGATAATGGTTTAACCGAATATTTTTTTGGATTGGGTAAACAGGCTGCAATTTGTGCAGCTTCTGTTTTAGTAAGTGATGCTGCCGGTTTTTTAAAATACTTCTGCGCTGCTGCTTCAATACCAAATACGCCGTTTCCCATTTCTGATACGTTGAGGTATACTTCAAGAATTCGTTTCTTACCCCAGATCCATTCAATCATTTGTGTAAAATACATTTCCATTCCTTTACGAAACCAGCTTCGTCCCTGCCATAAAAAAACATTCTTTGCTGTTTGTTGCGATAAAGTGGAAGCACCTCTGATGCGTGTGGGCTTTCGTTCATTATGTTTCATTGCTTTTTCAATCAGCTTCCAGTCAAACCCGTTATGATCAGGAAACAATTGATCTTCTGATGCTATAACAGCAAGCTTTGCATGAGATGATATATTGCTCATGGAAACATAATCACGTTTTAATCCGTTGCCTTTTATTACACTTACAAGTTGTGTAATGGTGATGGGAGGATTAACCCATTTGAGCAAAATGATGTAAACCAGCTGCGCAATAAACATGTAGATAAACAGCCGTTTGAGAAAGCGAAACGTCATTTGAAAAAAAGTCCTTTTTGTTGCTGGATTTTTTTTTGCGGCCATTGCTGCAATTTACATTAAGGAAGTTTATCAGGAATTTTTTCTGCAGGATGAAGATCCAGAATGTGCAGATCGTATTTTTTTCCGATGGGGTATGTTCTTGCACCGTTTGTGATGAGGCGTTTAATATTGTAAAGCAGAATGGGCGCATACACCAGTGTAACACCTGCAATGAGTGAAGTAACAAACGGTTCGCCACTGATCACCAGGCCTGCAACAAACAACGGAATACCCATGTTGGTGTACAGAAAGGCTTCGTTGCTGAAAGGAATGATTTTTTCTCTGCCCGGTTGTTTTTTGAGTACGGCAATAATTTCGTTTTTATGAATACCTCCATCAGAAAAATAAATACTGTCGTTCTGAATGAGATAAATCACACCGCTGTACTTTAACCCGAGCTTTGTTTTAATGTGAATGACCGAACCTTCGGTATAGCGTTTATGTGCAATGCCATTTTTCCGCAGAATTAGTTGATTGAATTGTGCGGAAACAGAACATGAAACAAACAGCAACAGAAAAAATAAATAAGCAGCTTTCATCATTACATATCAAAAGAACAGCACAAAAATGAAACAGTATGTTAATACCATCCTGAATTAAAAAATTGTTTACTCGGCAACCTGAATATTCCAAATGGAAGTATGCCGGACCGGGTTTAGTTTTTATAAAAAAGAATTCCTGTAAGGAGAACAATGCCAAACACAATTAAAATAACACCTGATACTTTGTTAATGAGACGAATGGTTTTTAAAGTAAGCTTTTTCCGTATGCGGTTGGCCAAAAAAACTTTCAGCAGATCTGCAATTAATACAATGGATAAACAGGAAACAAAGAGCGCAACCCGTTCGTTTACGGGGGTTGTAATAAAAGCAGTGGCCCAGGTAAACCAGAAAGCAATCACACCGGGATTGAGTGTGTTTACAAAATAACCGGCAAAGAAAATACGCACATAATCACCTGCATTGCGTTTCAGTTGAATACCATCGCCCACCTCATCAATCGTTAATTTTTTAAAGAAAAGAAAATACACACCAATTCCTATTAAAAGCAAACTGCCGCCGGTACCAATTATTTTTTCAAAACGCAGCAAACGGTTAAAGAGTTCTGTAAACACATTGCTCACAAGTACCAGTGTTAAATCGCTTGCAGCAACACCTGCAACAAAACTTAATCCGCCTTTGTATCCGTTACTGATGCTTTGTTTGATAATAGAAAAAATAACCGGTCCCATGCTGATGGCCAGTAATAAACCCAGTGCCAAACCTTTAATGATTGCTTCGGTCATGAATGAAAGTAAAATAAAGATCACACGAATTACACGAATGAAAACGAATTGTTGCGTATCCGTTCAGCGTTCTATGTGAATTAATTTTTTATAAAGCACCGGTCTCAAGAAACGTTTTCCAGTCGGCCAGCATTTTCCCTTTTAATACACGTGGAAATTTATGTTGTGCGCCAATTTTTCCTTTTAATTTCATAAACTCCATAAAGCTTGATTCGGGTAAAATATCGAGATACACATCTCTTAATGCACTGCCCCGCTCCACCGCATAATCATCATTGATCTCTTTTAAAGTAAGATCAATTTTGTTGCGCAGTTCATCTTTACTTACACGGTCGTCGCAGGCAACGTACCAGTGGTGTGCAAAAAAGTTTCCATGCGGCTCACCTACAACTGTGTACTCCGGTATGGAAATATTTAATTCCTCACTTACGGTTTGTATAGCCTTGTTCATATTATCAACACTCAGGTGTTCGCCCACCAGACTTAAGAAATGTTTGGTGCGTCCTGTAATAACAATCTCACACTTTTCTTTATTGGTAAAACGGATCGTGTCTCCAATTAAATAGCGCCAGGCACCTGCACTGGTGCTCAGGAGTAAAGCATAATCTTTTCCTTCCTCCACCTCATGAATCATGAGTGCTTCCGGATTATCAGTGATGTTTCCATCAGCATCAAAATTCTTTTCTTCAAAAGGTACAAACTCTAAAAAGATATGTTCGTTGGTGACTAGTTTCATGGCAGAAGTATCCTGCCGGTTCTGGTAGGCAATAAAACCTTCGCTTGCAAGATAAGTTTCAATATAAATCAACGGCTTGCCAAGCAGTTTTTCAAACCCATGTTTATACGGTTCAAACGAAACGCCGCCATGTACAAAGAATGCAAGGTTGGGCCAGATGTCGTGAATGGTTTTTAGCTGGTATCGTTCAATCACCATTTCCATACACATCTGTATCCATGCAGGCACTCCCACAACAAAACCAATATCCCAGTTGGGCGCTTCGTTTACAATATATTCCAGTTTTTTGTTCCAGTCTTTTGTTTTGGCAATCTGTTTTCCCGGTTTGTATAATGGCGAAAACCAGAAAGGCATTTTCTTGGCAGTGATGCCACTGAGATCGCCTGCATAATAACCCGGACCTTTCTGCAAATCGGTACTGCCGCCCAGCATCAACCAGCCTTTACTCATGCTGCGAACAGGAAGATGTTCGTACGTACGCAACGAAAGCAACTGCTTAATCATGGCAACCCTGTTGCCACGCATGAGATCGTTGGTGATGGGGATGTATTTACTGGCAGCCTCGCTGGTGCCGGAGCTTAAGGCAAAATATTTGATGGTACCCGGCCAGCAAACATCAGAAGTACCTTCCAGTGTTTTATGCCACCATTGCGAATAAATTTTATTGTAGTCATGTACGGGAACCAGCTCCTGAAATTTTTTTCCCGGGTGTTTGCTGTTTAAAATTTCATCAAAATGATAATGTTGCCCGAACTGCGTATGCGTTGCTTTCTTCAATAACTTTTTCAGCACGTTCACCTGTTGCCTTTTAGGCGAGTTAACGGGTAAATTGAGCGCCTTGCTCAGCGACTTTGGAAGTTTAATTTCAATTAATGACATGCGTATTGATCAGTGAGAACAAATGTAACAACAATGACTTACGATATGCCTAATTTTTTATAGCTGGTAAGGATGGTTTGCAGGTCGTATGCTGGTTTGTATTCTCTTGCATACCATTCATCTGCCAGTAACAGACCTTCTGTGTTTAACTGCGTTTGGCTGTGCGGTACACCGGCCGGCCCTAGAACGGAGGGTTTTATCTGCGGAAGACCAACATGCTGTGCAGAATAACCGATCCATGTTTTTTTAGCAAGCAACACCTCTATGCAATGTCTTAAAAGCTTCAGCGGATGTTTATTGAATATAAAATGAACTGGGAAAAGCAGCAGCAGTATTAAAGAAGCTCCCATATCAATCAACCGTTTTATTCGTTGGTTTACAGATCTGGATAATTGATAGGTTTGACTGTTTAACACTTCACCTGCTTCGTTTTTTGAATCGCTGCCAATAATGCTTGTGCTTGTTGCAGCATGCAGCCTTAACTTAACCTGTTTGCCTGTTTGCTCATACAAAGAAATGATTTGTGTAAATGGCAATGCCCGGCTTTCGCAAAGGATCAGTTCTTTTACCGGTGTATTTTGTAACAGCTTGCTGATATCTTTTAACGTACCAAGTGAATGTTCTTCGTTGAGCGGGCTTACAAAACCCTGTACTACCTGTTGTTTGCCGGCATCTTTTAAAATCTGATTGATGCTGTGCAGATCCTCTTGTGTTCCTGCAACAATAGAAAAATGATCTGCTTCGTCTGCTGCTTTTTGCAACACCTCTGTTTTCAGCAACAACCATCGCCACATATTTAATAGAAAATAGCTGAACATTGAACCGGTTAATACAATCCCTCTTGAAAAACGAAAACGCTCAGGCAACAGTGAATACGCTGCAAGAATAATAAGCATGGAGATAATGGTGGATCGCCACAGGTTCTTTGCACGAAAATATTTTTCGTATAAACCTGTGTAGTAACTCACCGTGAGAAACAACAATGTAAAACCTGTAAAGGAAACCAGCAGCAGTTCATTGATATAAACAGTTTCCGGTCGTACATACTGCACCCATACATATTTTGCCAGCCAGAAAGAAAGAAAGATGAGCAATGCATCCAGCACCGGCAGGCCAATACGTTGAATAAAGCGTTTGATGATGCTCAGGAAAGCTCTCATCCAGATAGCAGCATTGATCAATGCACTGAATAACCCTGCTTTGGAAGATGAGTAATGTTTTTGTACAAAGCGGCTCATGGCCACATAAAACATCCGCACATAATTCACCGAACTTTTTTTTGTACTCTCACCTTTAAAGTGAAGAATGGAACGCTCACTGAAATAATAATTTTTATATGCAGCCTGTTGAATGCGGTAACTCAAATCCACATCTTCGCCATACATAAAAAAGCTTTCATCAAACCCGCCCACTTTATTCAGCACTTCTTTTTTGATGAACATAAATGCACCTGCCAGCACATCTATTTCATGATTCTGTTGTTCATTCAAATAACCCAAATGATAACGCCCAAAGGTTTTTGATTTGGGAAAAAGAAAAGACAGTCCGCTGAGTTTATAAAAAGAAGTGAGTGGTGAAGGGAAAGAACGTTTGCTTTCGGGTAAAAAGTTGCCGCTGCCATCGAGCATACGGATCCCCAATGCTCCGGCATCGGGTCTTTGTTCCAAAAATGAAATGCATGCAATAAAACAATCTTCAGGTACAATGGTATCTGGGTTGAGAAATAAAACATAGTTACCCGTTGCCTGTTTCAGTGCCTGGTTACATGCTTTTCCAAAACCGATGTTTTCTGTGTTCCAGATGAAACGTGTATTATTAAAACGGGGCTCCAGGTAAGCACGACTTCCATCTGTAGAAGCATTATCCACCACAAACACTTCGGCTTGCATACCGGCAATGGCCTTACGAACCGAAAGCAGGCATTGCTCAAGGAAGTATTTAACGTTGTAATTAACAATGATGACGGATAATCTCATAAGTGTCGAGGAAAACAAATTTTAATCAATCACGAAAATAGGATACTGAGAGTATAAAAGTAAGAGTTTTAGAAGTGCATTTCGGACATGGCTAACTGCTATACTGGAATTTTATAGTGTTCAGACCAGAACCGGTGCCAATTGAAAAAACTGAAGATAAAAACAAAAGTTGACGTTGAAATTTGAACCCAGATTGCTGCTGATTGCGATAAAATGATGAGGATAGATTCGTCAGCCAGCATAGCAACAGACTCAAGTAGGGCGAAGTTGTTATTTCTTCAGCTTTGTCCTGTCTGCAATAATTTGTTTGATAAATTCTGGAAGTTCAATTTTATTATGATCAGCAATAATTTTCAAAGCGTCATAATATTTTATTTCGTCACCGTCCCATTGCAGGTCAAGTCGTCTTACTTGTTCCATAGCAATATGATTGTAGTTTTCGGGACTTCCCCAATAACATTGTATACACACAGGTGGCTTTTTTGCTATTTTCCAATTGTAGCAATGTTCACAACTCCATGATTTTGCTCTGTTGCATGAACCACATAATAACATAAAGTGTTCGGGTGCTCTGTCTGTTAAATCGCCGCCGACTTCATAAGGAACTCTATGGTCTACTTGTAAATAGCGTTCTTCAAATATGCCGTTACAAATTTGGCAACGTCCGCCACAAGCTTTATATAAAGTGTGTTTGAAATCTTTTGAAAATAAAATACGTCCTGCAACTCGATTCGTTTGCAACGCAGCAAGGTCGCCAAACTTATAAGCTGCAATTGATTTCCCATCTTTGGATTTTATTTTGAAAGTTTCAAGAGGAATACCAGCTTCACGAACATCTCGAGCTGCTCTTGGCGGATGATTGTAGCCATAAGTCTTTTCGAGGTCTTCGGTTGTAATAAAGCCATGAGCTAAAATGTGGTCAATAACAACCTTTGCCCTTTTGTTTGTTATTGATTGAACGTACTCTAAAAATTCTTTTGGGTAAACTCTTTTCTTTTTAGCCATTACTTTGCAAAAAGTTCTGTTTGATAAGTTTGGTTACCTCTAACTTTCTGCAAGTCAATTTTTGAAACTAAAGCAGGTGATAGAAAAACGGCTTCATAAGTTATTTCACTTCTGTTTAAAAGTGTCGCTTGAGAAGAACGCCCTGCGTTTATTTCAATTTTAGTAAGATTTAATTTTTCGGGCAATGGAATTCCATAAGTTTTATCGCCTGTACGTCCGTCGTAACTTAAAATGTAAGGAACGTTATTATAATTAAGTTCGAAAAGTGAAACTACGAAGTTGTTAAATTCAATATTGCCGGCATAATTAAAACCACCATTTACACCTGTCCCTTGATAGGGTGGATCCATGTAGACTAAATCGTTAGATGTAGCAAGGTCAATAATTTGCTTATAATCTTCCGAATGAAGTTGAACTTTCCCTTTTAATAATTGGGAAACTCTTAAAATATCGTCACGCATTGCAGCAGGATTTCTTCCTAATCTTCTTTTGTCTGGGCTTTGGTTAAAACCACCTTGTGCATTATAGCGAACTGCGGCTTTTACACATTTTGCCAAAAGGAATAATAAATACTCAGGCTGTTTGGTTTCATTAAAACGGTCACGAATTTGATAATAATATTCTTCTTCATTTCCGTGTTGTCCATGCCAAATGTCGTGATATGATTTAATGATTGATTTTGGATTATTTATAATAGTATCCCAGAGATTTATCAAAGGCTCGTTAACGTCATTTACTATAAACCTGTTTGCTTTAAAATAGTAAGCCGATGCAATTGTTATAGCTGCTGAACCTGCAAATGGTTCAATAAGACTGTCAAAATGCTCAGGAAATAGTCGTAAAATTTGGTCAGCCAAATTCCGTTTGCTTCCTTGATATGGTATGGGATGCGGTAGCTTCATGTTTTATAAAAATATAATATCAAATATAACATTTCTCTGTTTAATGTTGGGTGCCGATACAATTTCGCTTTTCAATTTTTTACAATGGTGTCATCTTTTTACAAGCAGGAGGCATCACTAATTCAGAAAGCAACATTTTGGGATGTACCCTTTACTTTTAGGGTTGAAGTCATCCTTGTATCTTTGCACATGCTTAAACAAACCCTTATTGCAGCCACAAAGGCAGGAGCGAATGAACTAAAACATTTTTTCGACAGAGATTTTGCGGTACACCATAAAGAAGGAATCAACAATCTGGTAACCGAAGCGGATCATGCAGCAGAGAAAGCCATTTTTGAAGCGATCCGGAAAGAATTTCCCGAACACTATATTTTAAGTGAGGAAGCAGGAGAGCTGATCCAGGACTCTAACTACAAATGGATCATTGACCCCATTGATGGAACAGTGAATTTTGCAAACGGTATTCCTATTTGCTGTGTGAGTATTGCCATTGAAAAAGATGATAAAATGATTTTAGGAGCGGTGTATAACCCACTTATGAACGAGTTTTATGTGGCAGAGCGTGGAAACGGAGCAACCTTAAACGATAAACCTATTCATGTAAGCAAACAAAGTGAATTGGTGAAAGCCTGTTTAGTAACCGGGTTTCCGTACACTTATCTTGATATGCCAAATGGTCCGTTGCAGGTGTTTGAACGATTTATCCGCAAAGGTGTTCCTGTAAGACGGTTGGGAAGTGCAGCCATTGATCTTTGTTGGGTTGCTGCCGGCCGCTTTGATGGATTTTATGAACACAAGCTCAATGCATGGGACAGTGCAGCCGGATTTTTATTGGTAGAAGAAGCAGGCGGAAAAGTAACTGATTTTGAAGGGAATGCTTACTCGCCCTATCAACCGCATATCATTGCAACTAATGGAAAAATTCATGAAGATCTGGTGGAAGTGGTAAATAACAGGAAACAACTTTAATGAAGAGTAAGGTTATGTGTTCTGGTTGAAATTGTAGATTTTAGATTTACGATTGCAGATTAACCTGAAGCATCATGGATAAAACAGAATTAAAAAAACGAACCAAACAATTAGCGATCAACACGGGGCGACTGTGTTTAAAGCTGCCGTTTAATGCTGTAAACAAAGAGTATGTAAGCCAGATTGTAAGAAGTTCTTCCTCTGGGGGAGCAAATTACAGAGCAGCATGCAGGGCAAAATCAAAACCGGATTTTATCAATAAGCTGCGTATTGTAGAAGAAGAATTAGATGAAAGCATGTATTTTTTTGAGTTGTTGGCAGAATTTAATCCTGCATTTAAAGATGAGTTGAGAATCTTATATAAAGAAGCAAATGAGTTATTGGCAATTATAATTACATCAATCAATACTTCTGTAAAGAATCTTGAGATTGAAAAACAAACAGAGAAATCGGGGAGAAGGAATCCGAAATCGTAAATCTAAAATCTGAAATTTGATATGAGCGAAGAAAGAACAGAAATCTCCTCACTAGGAGAATTTGGTTTAATAGGACATCTGACTAAGAACATTGAACACCAGAACGCATCTACCATTCTCGGTGTGGGTGATGATGCAGCAGTGATTGATCATTTTGGAAAACAAACTGTGGTAACAACCGATTTGCTGATTGAAGGTGTGCATTTTGATTTGATGTACACACCGCTGAAACATCTTGGCTATAAAAGTGTGGTAGTAAATCTGAGCGATTTGTATGCCATGAATGCAACGCCTACTCAAATTGTTATGAGCCTTGCTATCAGCAACCGCTTTAGTGTGGAAGCCCTGGAGGAGTTTTACGAAGGTGTTTATTTTGCCTGCGAAGAATATGGGGTTGATTTAGTGGGTGGCGATACAACCTCTTCACAAAAAGGATTCGTGATCAGTGTAACGGCACTGGGCGAAGTGGCGCCTGATCAGTTTGTAAAACGCAGCACGGCCAAAGTGAACGACCTGATCTGTGTCACCGGCTTTTTAGGCGGTGCTTATCTTGGCCTGTTGTTATTGGAACGTGAAAAGAAAATTTTTCTTGAAACAAAAGGAGTACAACCCGACCTGGAAGACAGAGATTATATTGTAGGCCGTTTATTGAAACCCAAAGCAAGAAAAGACATCATTGATTTTTTTGAAAAAGAAAAAATTGTTCCCACAGCGATGATGGATATCAGCGATGGATTGAGCAGTGAAGTATTACATATCTGCAAACAAAGCAATGTTGGTGCGGTGATCTACGAAGACAAACTTCCCATACATCCGGATACAAAAGAGTTTGCGTATAAATTAGAAATAGACCCAACGGCCTGTGCATTAAGCGGCGGCGAAGATTATGAGTTACTGTTTACCATTTCACAGGCAGACTATGATAAGATTAAAGATGCACTTGGCATTCATGTGGTAGGATATGTTGCAGAAGAAAAAGAAGGAGCAACCATACTTACAAAAGGCGGCAATAAACACCAGCTCACTGCGCAGGGTTGGAATGCATTTGGGAAATAATATCATCTATGAAAAACATCACAATCTTTTTTTTTATTGGTCTTGTCTGTAGTTTGCTGGCAGCCTGCTCTGCATCAAACAGTGTAAGCTATACGCCGCAAAGAAAAATGAGTGCGGAGCAGCTCAGGAAAGATGTGCAGGTGATGGAACTAACATTGCGCAGGAATCATCCTTCACTCAATTGGTATAGCAGTGATACAGTGATCAATGCTTCTTTTCAACGGGCTTATGCATTGTTGAAAGATTCCATGAATGAAATTGAATTTAAAAACCTGATCTCTGAAACACTGTTTCCGATCCGTTGCGGCCATACCAGTGTACGTTTTTCCCGCAGGTATTATCAATATCAGACTGGCAGAAGAACGAAGAGTTTTCCATTGGGGTTAAAGATCGTTAATGATTCAACTTTAGTTGTAACAGCTAATATCAATCGTCGTGATTCTGCTATCAAAACCGGCACACAAATTCTTGCCGTAGATAAATTTACTGCAAGAGCTATTATTGATACACTTTTGCCAATGGTTTCCATTGATGGGAACTCTAAAAACTTCAGTTATCAAAATCTCAGCAATAGTTTCCCTACCTTCTTCAATAACCGGATGGGAATTAAGAATCAGTATCAGATTGTTTATATTGACAGTAATGGGAATGTAAAAAATAAACTGACACAGGTATACAACCCTGCAAGCGATTCTTTTAGGCGCAGATCTTTTACGGGAAATCCGTTGCCGCCGCAACAGCAGGAACTATCAAGCAGGCAGCGGCGATTACAAAGCATTCGCAGCTTCAGTATAGATTCAACCAACACCTATGCCGTGCTTCGTTTAAACAGTTTTGGCCCGGCATTGAAAAAACATTTTCTCAAAAAAAGTTTTCGTCAGTTACGCAAAAAAAAGATTGAGCACCTGATTATTGATGTGCGAAACAATGGTGGCGGACTGATTAAAACATCGTTGTACTTAACAAAGCAAATACAGAGGCGTTCATTTGTGTTTGCAGATTCTATTTACAGTAAACAACGAAAGATCAAAAGCGAAGCAATTGTAACTAAAAAATTGATTTACAATCTGGGGCTCATCTTCCTGAGCAGGAAAGTAAACGACAGTATGTATGCCTTCCGTTTCTTCAGAAATAAAATCTATCAACCAAGAAAAAAAGAGTACACAGGCAACGTGTATGTGCTTACAGGTGGATATTCGTTTTCTGCCACCACACTTTTTGCCGCATCGGTAAAAGGATTAGATCATGTAACGATTGTGGGCGAAGAAACCGGTGGCGGATATTATGGTAACAACGGCGTGTTTATTCCGGAGATGATATTGCCCAACAGTAAACTCCGTGTACGGTTGCCTTTGTATCGAATTGTAAATAATAAAGCGTACCCCAAAAACGGATCGGGTGTTTTGCCCGATGTGGAGGTGAAAGCATCTGCAGAAAGCATCCGTGAGAATAGAGATCCAAAAATGGAAAAAGCGCTGGAGCTTATTCTGCAGCAAAAAGCAAATAACTGAGCTGCTGCTGTATCTGCAACAAAACACACTCTAATCTGTTTTTAATGTGCGCTTGCGGTATACCCGATAATTTTACCGATAAATCGTTTAATCAGTATAGCATAAACCGGAGGAGTGAATGAAAAAAATTTTATTGATTGAAGACGAAATGCATGTGGTATCGTTTATCAAAAAAGGCCTCACAGAAGAGAACTTTGATGTAACCGTTGCTTTTGATGGCAATACCGGATTACAACTATTTCACGACAACCAGTTTGATCTGATCATTCTTGATATTATGTTGCCCGATAAAAACGGACTGGAATTGTGTAAAGACATCCGCAAGCTGAACAACAATATGCCGGTATTGTTTTTAACTGCTCTTGGTACATCCGAAAACATTGTGCTGGGTTTAGAAACAGGAGCCGATGATTATCTGGTTAAACCCTTTAAGTTTATAGAGTTGCTGGCACGGATCCGCACACTGTTGCGCCGCACAGAAAACGGAGCCGCTGTTGCCGATGTGCAGGATGAACACGTGTACCGCTTTGCCGACCTGGAAGTAAATGACTACACCAAAGCTGTTGTACGGGATAGCAAACCTGTTTCGCTCACAAGCACCGAATACAAACTGCTGTTGTATTTCATCAAAAATAAAAATAAGGTACTCTCCCGCACAGATATACTGGAAGAAGTATGGGGAGTTAATTTTGATATTGGTACCAATGTAGTAGATGTATATGTAAACTATCTGCGCAAGAAAATAGATAATTACGCCGATCAGAAACTGATTCACACCGTTATTGGAATGGGGTATGTGTTAAAAGACAATGCGTAAATAAAGCTGTCTGTTAAAACCGGTTGCAGTATGAAAATGAAAATACAGATAAAAACCACACTTATTTTATTAACTGCTTTTTTAAGCATTATTATTCTGTTTAGTGGTTTTGTGTATCTATCTGTTTCAAATTATTCTTACGAAGATTTTTATAAACTGCTGGAGATACGGGCTGTTACTGCTGCCAAAGTAGAACTGGATAAAGAAGGAAGCTCAAAAGAACTGATTGCACTACGTAATGAGTTTTTTGAAAAACTGCCGCAGGAAAAAGATCACTATTTCCGTATTGATCCCGGCTATTCCTTTAAAAAAGAATCAGAAGAACTGGGCTTGCCACTTTCTTTTTTTAACGAAGTTATTCAGGATGGTAAAAGTGAATACAACAAAAACAGCATGTTTTACAAAGGCATCCGTTATAAAAGTAAACAGGGTGAGTATGTGGTGATTGCATCGGCACAGAATTATTTTGAACTTCACCACTCGGCCTATCTGCGACGAACACTTTTTTTTGCAATCATTGCTGCCTTTCTTTTTTCGGCTTTAATTGCATTGTATTTTTCACGCTATGTTTTCAGGCCGCTGCATAAAATAACCAATCGTGTAAAAGAGATTGGTTCTGAAAACCTGCATTTGCGTTTGGACAACAATATGAACAATGATGAGCTCAACGATCTTACCCGAACGTTCAATAATATGCTCGACCGGATTGAAACTTCGTTTGAAACGCAAAATAATTTTATCAGCAATGCATCGCACGAGCTGCGTACGCCATTAACGGCCATTATTGGCGAGGCAGATGTGAGCCTGTCGAAAATCAGAACCATTGATGAGTATATTGAAACCATTAAAGTAATTTTAGATGAAGCAGAAACACTGGACCGTAAAACAAAGGCGTTGCTTTTTCTTGCGCAAACGGGCTTTAACGGAAAGAATCAGAGATTCGATCAGCTCCGGATAGATCAGTTGCTGTGGGATGTAAAAGAAACGATTGAAAAAATAAATACCGACAGCCGTATTCATATTGATATGAGTCTGCTTCCTGAAAATCCGGTGAAGCTGAAAGTAAAAGGAAATGAACAGTTGCTTCATCTTGCATTAAGCAACATTATCAGCAATGCATGTAAATACAGTAACAATAAAATTGTGCATGTATCTATCGGTGCTTCTGACCAGAATGTATTTGTAATTGTAAAAGATCATGGTATTGGTATTCCCGATAATGAACTCAAATATATTTATGATCCTTTTTTCCGTGCTTCCAATACATTAAAGTATGAGGGATACGGAATAGGATTACCACTCACCCGCAATATCATACGCCTGCACAACGGCGAAATACTTGTATCATCTATTGTTGGGCAGGGAACAACCGTACAGATCAACCTGCCGGTAGGCCAAACAGACTAAAGACTCTCTTAACAACACAGCAACAGTTGTTCAATCTTTTTTATATCGGAATTGCAGTGCGTTAAACAAGGAAATAAATGGCTGCATTTTTTAATTTCTTTTTAATATTTCTGTTGCTTTTCTAACAACATTCTAATGGCAGCTTAAAACTGTTTTAATGTTCCAGCAGCAGTTTTGCATACTAATCGCAAAACAAAATAGCTATGGAAAAAACAGTATTAATTCCAACCGACTTCAGCATTGCATCTTTAAACATTGTAAAAAATTATTTAAATGAGCAACCTGCACATGTGCGACTGAATATTATCCTGTTGCATGGTTTACATCAAACCGATTCAATTACAGGGTTACTTTTCTATTCTAAATCACGTCTGTTGCAGGATCTGGTAAGTAAAGAGTTTAACGAAGGGTGTGATGTGTTAAAAAATAAATACGCTTCCAAAATACGCAGTATGCGTAAAGATGTGTTTAGTGGTTTTACACAGGCTGCCTTTAATCAATATGTTGAAGCAAACCGTGTTGATGAGGCATGTGTTCCTATCCTTTACAATCCTAAGTTTAAAAACAACAGCAGTTTTGATTTGATGCCTTATGTAAAAGCAAGCAACCTGCATATTGAAAGTACAGGCTCCGGTATTGATGTGCCAATGCCTGAAAGGGGAAAAGTTGCTGAACTTTTTTTTAACCGTGTGCCTGTAAGCTAAACAGTAAACATGACCATTATGAAATTATGGATAACCTATAGTGTTGTATTTACATGCGGTATACTTATTCTTCTACTGCTGTTCCGTGCCTCAACAAATCCGGAAGAAGTGATATTGGGTACATGGCAGGAAACAGATTGGAAATATGAAAAAGGAATTGCGTTTGCTGCAGACATTGCTGCTGCCAGTAAATCCAAAACAACACAACCTGAATTTTCTTTTCATAAAGCTGAAGACTGGGAATTTTTACCCGGCGGACGTTTGCGCTTAACCATTGCGGGGCAGGAAGAAATTTTATCCTGGTGTATGAAAGGGCGTGGACACGTGCTCCAGATAAAATATGGGAATGACCGAACCGAAAATTACCAGCTCACCGTTCTGGATAATCATCAAATGGTGTTGAATGCAGAGTCCGATGTACAGGCAAGAGGAATTGCACAATTGATTTTTGAACGGAAAAAAACAGAAACCTATGCTCAGAAAATACAGTAACAGCAGAACGTTGGGTGATAATGTAAGGCTGGGTGTGCTCACTGCTTTCTCAGCAGGGATGGTGAACATTGCTTCGCTGCTTCTGTTTTTTTCATTCAGCTCCAATGTAACAGGGCACTATGCCATTCTTGCTGCAGAACTGGTGAAAGGAAATTTATTTCAGGCTGCTGTTGTATTGGGCTGGGTATTTCTGTTCTTCTTTGGCGGTTTTGTTTCCAACATGTTTGTAATAAATCTGAACAAAAAAAATACTTACATCGCACATGCCCTGCCAATTGTACTTGAAATTATTTGTTTGGTTGCAGTAGGTACATACGGGCATTTTTTTTATAAAGAAACATTGGCCGAAACTGAAGTGATGTTGGCATTGATGTTGTTTGCTATGGGTTTGCAAAACGGGCTCACCGCCAGCATTTCAAACTTTACGGTAAAAACCACGCATCTCACCGGTATCACAACTGATCTGGGTATTTTATTTTCCATGTTTACAAGAAAGGAATACCGGAGAAGTAAAGAATTAAAAAACAAAGCTGTTCTGTTGCTGTCTATTGCGGCAGCTTATCTGTCGGGTGCCGTGGTATCGGGCATAACATATATGCACATGGGCTTCCGTTTGTTTTATGTGGTGAGTGTTTTTCTGGTTGTAGTGATTGTATACGATTTCTATAAAGTAAAACTGTTTCGCTATTTGCATGTAAAAAGGAAAACTCCGTACACAAGACCGGTTCAATTAAGCAATGCGAAGCACTTCCCTAAAATGCAGATACAACGAGAAGAAGAGGAAGAAGTTGCTGCCTGTTAAATACAAAAGCTTGCAGGTTGGTTTTTTAGAGGTGGGATGCAGCCGTAAGGCTGCATCTTTTATTTTGTACACAAGATGCCTGATCGAAAAACATCTTTTACTTGTTTTGTGGTTGACAGCACGACCAAATCGGCTGTATAGCCGGGCTCAATTTTACCCAACTGTTTTTGCAGCTTTACAACAGTTGCGGGGTAGAGTGATGCCATTCGTAATGCTTCTTCAAATGGCAATCCCACTTTGTCTGCACAGTTGTTTACCGCTTTGATCATGGTTAAAGAAGAACCCGATAAAGTTCCATCGGGTAATGTATAACGGTCTTGCTGAAATACATGTTGATATTCTCCCTCAGTTGTTTCTGTTACTGCATCGGTAATTAAAAACAAACGCTCCTTCATTATTTTTTTACTGATGCTCACTGCTGCAAAATCGGTATGCACCCCATCACACACAATACTGCTGTGCACCGTTGCATGATCATAGATAGCGCCCACCATACCCGGTTCACGACTTTGTAAGGGCGACATGGCATTAAATAAATGTGTAGCCGTTGTAATGCCTTTGTTGAAAGCAGTTGTTGCCTGTTGATAGGTTGCATTACTATGTCCTGCAGAAACTACCACATTGTTATCAAGTAATAGTTGAATTACTTCCTCACTGCATTGCTCGGGTGCAAGGGTCATCATTTTTAAAACACCATCTGCTTTGTCGAGTAACAATTTCACTTCATCAACAGTTGGTTGTTTTACACTGTCTTTTAAATGAGCACCTCTTTTTACGGGATTGATATAAGGACCTTCCAGATGCAAACCCAATAAACCACTTTTATATTCCTGTTGAAATTTTTTTACTGCCTCAATACCCTGCAGAAATTTATCAATAGTATTGGTTGCCATGGTAATGAGGAAACGTGTACAACCGCCGCTTATACAATACGCATCTGTTGCCAGCAATGCATCAGCATTGAGCTCCTGTGAAAAAAGTTTTCCATTGCCGCCATATAATTGCAGATCAATAAAAGCAGGAACAAGAAAGGCACCGTTTAAATTATATTGCTCTGCTGTTGATGGAACTTCAGTTGCATCAACAATATCAACAATGCGGTCTTCTTCCACTAACACCGCTTTCTCAGCAGTGAATGTATCGCCTGTAAAAATGAATCCGTTATGGAATGCAAGCATATTGCAGAAATGTTTTTTTCTATTCTTAATGATCGATCAGCCCACGTCTCAAAGTTTGATCGTATTGACAAATGATGTGTAAACCGGTCAGACCACGAGGCGTGGGCCGACCTTGTTATAAGTCTAAATCAACACACTAAAATCATCTGCATCTTTCAAGAAAGGAAGTTTGGTTCTTACTTCCTGCAGTTTTTCTTTTGAAAGTGTTATGGTATGGATATCTTCTTCATGTTCTTTTTCATACAGCACATCGCCCATGGCATCAATCACTGTGCTGTTGCCGCTGTGATAAATATCATTGCCATCTTTTCCCGTTCTGTTTACGCCAATTACATAGCATTGATTTTCGATGGCTCTCGCATTGAGTAAAGTTTTCCATGCATGAATTCTTCGCTCGGGCCAGTTGGCAACATAGATCAATACATCATATTCGGGAGCAAGCTCCTGAGCGGAGTCGAAGGGCATGCTTTCAGCATCGAGCGAAGTCGAGATGCGTTGAGGAGTTTGTCTGGCCCAAACAGGAAACCGCAGATCATAACAGATCTGCAGATTAATCTTCCATCCATTCACTGAAGCAATTAATCGTTTAGTGCCTGCTGTATAATGATAGTGTTCACCGGCGTATGCAAACAGGTGTCGTTTATCATACACTCCGTACTGACCGTTTGGTAACATCCAGATGAGTCGGTTGAAGAAAACCTCTCCCCCCGCCCTCTCCGAAGGAGAGGGAGCCATAACAGCTTCACGCATCATCACACTTCCTGTAAGAATTATTTTTTTTTCAGCTGCTATGCGTTTCATCCATGCAATGGTTGGCCCGCTCATATCTTCTGCAAGTGTTTCGGGTTTCATGCTGAAGCCGGTGCTGAACATTTCGGGCAACACAATAATCTGTGTGAGATGTTGAATGCTGTTGATCTTTTGTTCCAGCATCTGCAGGTTGGCTGTAACATCTTCCCAATGCAATTGGGTTTGAATAAGCGTGAAGGTTAAATGACTCATGCCGTAAAGTTCGTAAAAATCTTCAGCGAAAGCGAACGGCAACTGCAAAGGCGCCAAACACTTCCATTTTCTTAATCATGCTGGCCGCTTCTCTTTGCTTAAATGTATAAACAATAGATAAGGAAGTTTTTTTTCCTGAAATAACAGCGCCTGTTTTTATAAGGTACAAAAATGGATTGAGGGGTGAAGTATACAATCCTTTATCTGATCTCAATAATCCACCTTGTACAGTTGCATTGTAAGCCTGTACCATTAAAACCGGTTCAAGAAAAATAAACGCTTCCGTTTTATGTTGTCCTTTTTCATTTGCTTGACCCATTCGTCCGCTCCAGTAAGCGGTGTGTTCTTCAGCTTCTTTTAAACCGGCCTTTAATAAAAAACCTGCAGAGGCATTGGTAAATGTATTTCCAACAATGGCTTTTCCAACAGCATGCAGTGATACATGCGCAGGTTGGTTATGGAGCAATGAACGGTAATACTGCACTGATGCATTGATACCCACTTCGTTTTGCAACTGATACTCCCATCCGTAAATTTTATACAGCATCACCAGTTTGTGATAACCCATTTGTATTTGTTTTCCTAAAGCAGCAGGGCCCAGTATGCCAATCACTGCATCGAACTGTAATACATCATTGTTACGGTAAATTTTTGTTTGTCCATATGATGCATACAGCCAACCTGCAAATGGTCGGTCCAATGTTTTAAGTACAGTATCTAATGAACGTCTGTTGTAGTAAGGATTAAAAATCATTTGTCCCGCTTCTGTACGGTGAATGGTTTTTAGTACACGGTCGTTTGCCGGGTTGTTTGAAAGCCAGTTAAAGCGGATAAAAAACCCATTGGAATAATAACGGTCTTTGAGTGTAAAATTATAATTATCGTTTTCTGTTATGATGGAAAGCTCTTTGTTATATACAGACGAATCCTGTGCATACAATAGTGCCGAAGTAAAAAGGAATAAACAAAATATGAATATAGCTTTGATGCTCATAAACTGCAAGGATACTTAAAATTTAAAAATTGATGAAGGAATTACCGCAGCAGTTCAGCAATGAGCGGCCGTTCATATCCTTTCTGCAGCAGATAATCCTGCAGCTTTCTTTTTTTGGTGAATTGATTTTTTTCTGAAGCCAGCTGTTTTGCTTTTTGTTCATACAATTTATACAAAGTGGCTTTGTAATTTTTTTCATCAATCAGCTTCAATGCTTTTTTAATGACATATTCACTCACCTGTTTTTGTTTCAGTTCGTAACTGATTTTTATCTTGCCCCACTGCTTCATCCTGAATCGCCCACCTGCAAACTGTATGGCAAAACGTTCTTCATTGAGATAATCTTCTTCAATCAATGCCGATAACAATTCCTCCACTTCCACTTTACGTAAACCAAAGCCGTATAGTTTTTCTTTTACCTCGCTGTGGCAACGTTCCTGGTAAGCACAGTAATGCTTTGCTTTTTGATGCGCCTGTTCTTTGCTGAGATATTTCTGAAAGGACATGGGTAAAAATAGAAAGAACAGTTGAAAAATTGTTAGAAGAGTGATTGTATACATTCTTTTCTCCCAATACAACGAAAGTTATTTTTCAATAATGTAAGCCTGATACTTTTCTAATTTATAAATTTGAGATTTGAAAGAAGGTAAGAAGGTTACAAGTTCTTCAATTTTACTGGTCAGGCTATTTAATACAACAATGGATAAGGGATATTTTTCAGTGTTTTGTTGAAACATTAAATTTTTATCAATAGTAAGTAAAATATCAAAGTTATTGTCGACACAATAGTTCATTAACTTCCCGTTTTTTACTCCACTCAACCCCAATTCTCTAACTGTGAAAACTTCGAATTCTTCCAAATGCTTTTTCAAACGTTTGGTAATACATTCATCAAGCAAAATTTTCATTGAGAATATTTGTTGATGATTCAATTAATTTTTGGGACATTTCAAGCACTTTGATAACCTGTTCTTTGCTAACAGCTTCAAAATCTTCAAGAAAAACTTCAATAGAATCGCCGGTCTCTAAATAATCAAAAAGGTTTTTAATGGGTACTCTTGTTCCAAAAAAAACGGGAGTTCCACCTAAAATTTCAGGGTCAATATTTATTACACGTCCATCCATGACTTCAAATTTAAGCAAATTTAGCTGCTATTCAAAGTCTCAATATGTTGAGATTGTAAGCTAAAAGGCGTATATGTTGGCCATCATTGGTTATAAATTTCTGATTGTGTCCGACAAAATCAATCTTACCATCATAATGTTATTTGCAATTATGATAGCAGGAATTGTAAATAAAAAAAGGCCATTCACAGCAGTATATTGTTAGTCTTTCTTTTTTATTATTGTTTTCTCCTGCTTCACATAAAAAACAAACGGCTTACTTCTGCCTTCGTTACTGTTTTCCTGTAATACTATTCCGTTGCGGTCGAGCGTTTGCACCGTCCAGATAAATGATTTCTTCTGTTGTAGTACAGTGTCTGCAGGGTTTTGCAGAAAAGAAAAATCAAGCTGCGGTTTCCAGATGTATTGTGTAATGCCGGGCATGGCTATATCATCGAGTAACGGTTGATTACTCCTTAACGCCTGCACAGGCGATTGGTTTTGTAATACTTCAAAAACCATAATGCGGTATTGCACGGGTTCTTTTGCAGCAGGTGCCAGCGGACTCCAGCGAAAAATTACAGCTGTTTGTGCCTGTGTGCTGTTGAGCTCTGCTTCGTGCAATGGCTGCATAAGAATGGGCAACTGATAACTCACTACAGTAAAGTTGCGGCACAGCTCTTCACTTACAGGAAAAAAATCTGTTGGTGTAACGGCACGTATGCATAACTGATACTGACCTGCAGGTAATTTACCTGTGCGTTGAATGGCTTGCTGATAACTACCCGTGAACGATAACAGTTCAGGTTGAAAAAAATCAGCCATCGTCAATACCGTTGTTCCGCTTTGTATAGTGATCACTTTAGCTGCGGCTAAATTAGTAGTAGCTGCAAGTGTTCCATCTATCGTTTTAATTTCTGTTTTTATAACAATGCGCTGATTGGCCGATCCCTGTAAGGTTGCAATAATGGTAAACAGATCTCTGCGGTAAGTCCATTCATTGATCTGTGCCGGCGGGGTATTATTTCCTGCAACCAACTGCAGCCTTACCTGTGCAGTTGCTGCAAGTTCAATCATCAATGAGAGCAATAGAAAGATTGTACGCATACTTTTATTTTGAAGTATTGAATGAATAATTAAAACCGGTCCTTAAAAAACTTTCTAAATAGCCCGGGTTGGTTAAAGGTGTTTTTTGGTTTCCGAAACGAAACAGATTGGCATTCATCATGGTTTGCCAGGTGAATTTTTTGGCCAGCTTCCAGTCAATGCTGCAGTTGGCCAGAATATTATGATTGGGCGAGAATGCATTGATCTTTTCAAAATTGTACTGCAACTGACCACGCAGTTTTAATTTCTTTTTAGCTGCAGGAAAACTGATGCCGGTGCTGAGTGTGGCAATGGTTGTTTTCAATGTATTAGGTGTAGGAAATGAAATGGGTGTTTGATTATTAAAAAATAGAATACTGAAATCAGGATTCACCTCTTTTTTCAAAAACACCGGTACCCAGCTAAAGAAAGCGGTATGAGTATTGTTTTTTGTTTTGGTTAAAAGAAAGGCATCAATTTCATCATAACGGCTGTAGCTGTAGTTAAAGCTCAATGAATGCATCATGTTGGTATTTGTCCAGCTGTACGAAGGGTTAATGCTGAAATCATTCGCCACGTTTTTTATGTTGTAAGGGCTGGTGATTGTTCCTACACTCTGAAATCCAAAATTATTATAGTTCATATTTAAACTGAATGCATCACTGAACTGTGTAAACCAGTTAACATTACCAATAAACTGCACACTCCTTGCTGCTGTACCCGATACGTTGTTCACCCTGCGGCCAACACTGGCAATTAAATTCGACTTGTTGTTTTTCATAAAATTTAAACGGGTGTTGAGCGTCACATCAAAACGGTCGGGTTGCATAAACGGATAACCGGTTGTTTGAAATCCTGCGCCGAGATATTTTGTTCCAATACCCAGATCGAAGTTTTTACTTTTTTTACCAAGTGTAACCATGCCTGCATAATCTTTAATAGTCGAGGCTCTGGCTGTAATAAACGGTTTAAAACCTGTTGTGGAAGTATCAACCACTGCACTGTTGAGATCAGAAGTGTAATTCGATTGAGCACCTTCTGTTTTCAAGTACCAGCCTTTAGTAAAAAAAAGATTAGTGACCAAGCTTAAAGTAAATCCTTCCTGCGGACGGATGGATGTCAACTGAGGGGCAACACTGCTGGTCCTGTCTTTTCCTTTTGCAAAATTAAATGCTACCTGGTACTTGCCTTCTTCTTCTTTACCCAACTGAAACATCCAGTGATCTCTTTGGTATGCACCGTTCACTAACGGAGGCCCGGGAGCGAAGTTGATACCCCGTTGCGATTGTCCTGTAAAAAATTTAATGCGGTACGATTTCGGCTTCAGCTCAAAGCCTGCACCAAAGGCCCCAATATCGCCGGTGCTTAAATCGCTGTACTTTAAATACTGTGTGCCCAACTGCAACTCTGCCCATTTGTATTTTGGATTGATACCAATCGTATTCATAGGATTGGTGAGGTACTGCATGAAGTTCTGATTTTTAATTCCTGCATAGGGCCCTGCAAAATTGGTAGGCAATGCAGTAAGGTTTACATTAAACGGTAAACTCCAGTTGCCAAAATTGATTGTAGGCGAAAAGTTAAACCGCACCTGGTTCCATGGTCTTCGCTGCAGATACAATGGCGGTACTGCATTGTTTGGGTTCACGTTTAACCCATAGCCTTCATACCAAACACCCATGGTGCCGCTGATTGACGGTTTGCTTTTTTTATCCTGTGCATGCAATGATGTACAGCATAAAATGAAAACTGCTCCAAGAATTTTTTTCATCAGTTGTACAGGAGTTTATTTTTTCTTGATTACAAATTCAAAACATTTAATCACTTCACATTCCTTGCAGTCTTTATCACGGAAGGTGAACTTCACACAAATTTTTCCTTTCAGTTCACAACAATCGATACCCGATGGCGGCGGCAGAATAAAATTCATTCCAATGTTTGTGCCGTTGGGAATGGAAATAGTTGTGCCGTTATTCCAAACCACTTCTCTCGGGTTTTGATATGCACCTGCACCGCTTCCGTTAAATGATGGAATGGTTGCTCCGCCAAACATGGTAATTTTTGGCGGTACCGATCCAATGTTTGTTGCAGATGAAACACTGGCCCAGGTAAATGGCAGATTCACACACTGCATACACGCTTTACCAAAATTATCGGTGATGGTATAGCTTACTACATTGGCTCTAACTTCCGTAATACTTGCAGTGCTCAGTCCGCTGATGCTGAATGTTTCTGTAAGAACAGTTGCATTGGGTATCTGCACATAATCATATTTCACCGGTGTAGTATCTGCTTTTATTTCATAAGGGCAACAATTGGTTTCTACCGGACATTCTGTTTTAAAGCGTATAACACAACTGTCGCAAATTTTATTACCACACCATCCATACAGTGTAACCGTGTATATACCTGTTTGATTGGGTGTAAATGTAAAGGGCGCAGTACCTGTTGTTGGTGAACCGGTTGGTGGTTGTAATGTGTATGTTACTTTTGGCGGACAATTATTCGGATCAGGACAAATGTAATTTGCATTGATGCTGATTGGCTTTTTACATTTTACATCAATCGGTTTATCAGTAGGCTTCATACAGTTGAACGACTTTGTTACTTCATCAATCGTGTATGTTTTTTCGCCCCACTTACTTCCTTTGCAATCACATTCTTTATTGCCGCAATCCACTTTAAATACAATTTTACAACTGTCGCAAATCTTATCGCCACACCATCCGTACAGCATCAGTGTATACGTTCCGCTTTGAGTGGGCGTAAAACTAAACGGAGCGTTACCGGTAATAGGTCCACCGGTTGGTGGTTGTAAAGAGTAAGTCACTTTTGGCGGACACGACGTATCCTTACAAATATAATTTGCATTGATGTTGTAGGTTTGATTACACTTTAATGTGTATTCTGCTTTGCATTCTAACTTTATACCATTACCAATGGGTACATTTTTCGGGTTGCCTGTTTTTGCAGCAGGCGCCGGCGCATGTTCACCTTCTTTCAATATAATATCACCCCACTTGCTTTCTTTACAATCGCAGGTATCACATGGTAACACAACAACAGAATAAGTATTGCTCGTGTCTTTACATCCTGTTACAGGATCTGTTACAACAATGTGATATGTTCCGTTAACTGCCGGCGTATACAGTGGATTGTTTCCGTTTGTACCAACGGGGTTGCCGTTGAAATACCATTGTATCTGATAATTGGTTGCAAACGCACCGATTAATGGCTTGGGTGCATAAATAGTGAAGTTGCCTAACGAATCACGGCAGGTACAAGGTATCTTATCGCAGTAATGCGGAAACAGATCAGTGGGCGGTCTTCTGTTGATCTTGATGTTCTTACTGCTGCTGCAACCTGTTACAGGATCGGTATATGTTGCTGTATAAACTCCTGCTGTATAAACGGTGATACTTGTTGTGGAAGAACCTGTGTTCCATGTAATGTTGTTTGCATAATTGGTAACGGTTAATGTAATAGGTACACCTTCACACAAAGTAGGACTTGAAGTAATAACAGGAGGCGCAGGAATTGGATTGACCACAATCTGTAAAGAGCAGGTGTCTTTACATCCGTATTCATTTGTGAGAATTAAATTAAATACGGTGGATACTGAAACGCCTGCTGCATAATAACTCTGGCCAGTTCCTAACAAAGTACCATAATTACCATTGGCATACCAATCAGATGTATAACCGGTTAAATGATTTGGACTGCTCAGCACCACATTGCCCGGTCCGCACAATTTGCTGGATGGCGCTGCTTTAATAATTGCTTTGGGCTTTGTTACAGTTTTTACTTCTACTTTATTACTGATGCATATACAACCATTGCTGCCTGTTACAATTACACGATAGAAGCCCGGCGTGGTTGTAGTATAGTTGATGGTATTGTTTGTTCCCGGAGCTGCAACAAAATTGCCCGGTGTTGTTTCAACCTGCCATGCATAAGTGGCACCTGCAATAACCGGTCCTGCTAATGTAGCAGAACCACCCGGACAAATATATCCCGGCTGTATTGTACAACTTGTAATACCGGGTAACACATTAATAGTTGTATTCGCATTGCAGGTATTACCTAATGCATCCGTTACAGTTAATGTTACAGGTATGCCTGCACCTGCTGTATTATAAATATGTGATGTAGGAATGGTATAAGCTGTAAACCCATCACCAAAATTCCATGCCGCTGTTACAATGGTGAACGAAGGTGATCCCACCAAACTGAAAGTTGTTTGAACACCTGTACATACCGGCGACGGATTTACCTGTATGGCCAGCGGTGCATAGGTAACTGTTTTTGTATCGGTACTTGAACAGGTTAAACCTAATGAAGGATCAGAATAATTAATGGTGAGTGTAATGGTATAGGTTGTGGGCGATGTATTGGTATAACAATGTGCAGGAGGTGTGGGCGATGTTGTTGTAACAACAGGACTGCCATCACCAAAATTCCAATTATAGGTAGCTGTTGCTGCATTACTTGTTGGTGCAATCACAGATAGATTTTCTAATACCAGACAACCATTGCAACCAAGCTTGTAATTAAATGCAGCCAATAGAGGAACTCTTACTGTTCTTGATACACAATTACCTGTACAGTTTGTTGGGTTGGGTGAAGGCGGACCAACACAGAACGTAACACAATAATCACCCGGTTGTGTGCCCGGAGGATATACATAGGTAATAGGCACACCCGAAGTACCGGGCATGGTAACCCCATTTCCAAAATTCCATGTAATAGCTGCCCCTGTTGGGTTTGGAGTGGTACCTGTAAATGTAAAGGAGTTGCAGCTGTTGCGTACTACACTTGTTATTTGCGGATTATTTACATCAGGACAGCATACTTTCTTCACTGTAAAATTCAAATACCTTGTACAACTGCCATAAGTAACAACTACACTATAATTACCATGAGTTGGCGCAGTATAGTTGGGCAAGGTTGCACCTGAAATAGGAGTTCCCGGATAAAATCCATTATACCATTGATAAGTAAATGTGCCGCTTGTTGGTCTTATCACCTGCACGCCCAATACTTCATTAGTTGCAGTACCGTTACAGGTTCCAACTCCGCATGTTAATCCACGAATAATAAATGGATCTTCAACAGTATATGTTTTAGTAAATGAGCATCCGCCTTTTGTTGCAGTTACACTATATGTTGCAGGGTAAGATGGCGGTTCTGTTGTAATAGTAATGGATGATGTGGTTTGTCCTCCCGGGCTCCACAAATAAGTAGAGCCGCTTGGTGCACCTGTTGCTGTTAATGTAATACCGCCGGGTAAGCAAACATCTGTTCCTGATTTTGTAATGCCAATGGAAAACTTGGGATACACCATGATGCCTGTAAGTGCTGTTGCATTTCCACAACCCGTTGTTGCATTTAATGTAACAGGTCCCCATGGTCCGGCACCGGTAGTGCCATGCCATAAGATGGTAATATTGTTGGTGCCTTGTCCTGTTGTAATTGTTCCCAAACTTGCATAAGGTGCTGCAATGCTCCATGTAATCATTTCTCCCGGAGGTAAAGTGCCGCCGGTTAAAGTATACATACCGTTTCCATCCACACAGGTATTCATGGTGCCGCTGATGCTGCCAACAGTTGCCTGTACAACATTCAACGTAACAGCTGCTGATGGACATGCAGGATAACCATTGGCCGCTAATACAACAGAGATGGTTCCTGTTAATCCTGTCCATTGAATGCTTGCACTGTTACCATTTACTGTTGTAAGATTGCCCGGTTGAAATGTTCCTGTACCACCGGTGATGCTCCACTCATAATGAAAACCGGCAGGAGCAGGACTGCTCATTGTATAATTATAATTTGATCCGACACATGCAGTAGTTGGTCCGTTGATTGTTCCGGGAGCTGGCGTATTAATAACGGTGACCTTCACCTGCTGCGGATTACCTGCGCCACTGTTGCAATAGGTGTTGGCAGTTTCTGTTACCTGTACAGTATACACACCGGCATTTAAAAAAGTGGGATTAAAAGTATTTCCCGGTCCGCCGGTTAATGGTGATACGCCTCCGTTTGGTGGAAGAACAGTCCAGTTATAAGTACCTGCTGCAGGGAGTGCAGTAAGACTCGCAGCGGTTCCTTTACAAATTGTCTGATCAATGTACAGCTGCCATTTGTCGGATGGTTTGATGGTTAATGATCCACTGCTGTTACAGCAAATATGTTTATTGTCTAACTGAATACTTAATTGATACGTTCCCGGAGGAGCAAGTGCCCAGTTAATCCACACCGTATTGTTATCAGGATAAGTGTTGAGTAAATTGTTATGATTGGTTGCGTTGGTTACATTGGTCAGAGTCCATGTATAAAACGTTCCCGGTAATACAGGTAAGCTGTAAGATGTGGTTGATGTATTACACGGACTTGTATTACCAACAATAACAGGAGTTGTTGGTATGATGGGCACCGGCACCGATGCAATACAGCCGCCGGGGCATTGCGCCTGCACCTGTCCCTGCAGATTTCCATTACCCCAGATAATGGTTACTGTAGTGGGTGTTTGATTAAGAATAGTTCCGCCAACAGGTGGCAGCCAGGTAACACTTGCACAACCAACTACATTGTATGTTGCAGTATCTCCTGCACAAACGGTACTGACGCATTCAATTTTTAATGTGCCCGGTTTGATGGTAACTGTTTTTGTAATTGTATCGGCACAACAGGTTTTTATAGAGGTTTGTTGTTCTCCTGTTGGCCCCTGAGCAGACACAGTTGTGAAACTGTATGCAATTAATGTAACCGTATACGTTCCTGCTGCATTGTATGTATGTGTTGGATTGGTAACGGTGCTGAAGTTGTTACTGCCCGATGCAGGATCTCCAAAATTCCATGAGTAGGCAACACCTCCTCCAAAGGTTGTGGTATTGGTAAATGAAATGGTACTGCCTGCACAAACATTGTTTGGAGTAAATGTAAAATTGGCAACAGGTTTGTCTTTTACATTTACCGTTAAGCAACTCGTAAACACATTGCCCGATGGATCTGTAGCAGTAAACGTTAATGTATACGCACCCAATTGCGGCCATACAACTGTTACGGAAGAAGAAGTAGTATTTGGAATAAACGTTACAGTTGACGGACCGGTTGCAGACCATAAATAACTCCAGCCCGGTAATACAATAGATGAAGTGTACGTGTATGGCTGATCTTTACAAACAGCAATGGGTTTGCATCCACGGCCCTGGTTGCCGCCGGGATCTGCTGAATGTTCTTTATCAAAACAATCGGGTGATGTATATAAAATTTCTACCTGATTGCAGGATTGTGCAGTGAGCCTGTTAGCTGTTGCAGTAAAACAAACAGCAAGCAAAAGCATCAACGCAAATTTGGAAAAGTTGTTTAGTTGTTTCATTGCTGTTTATTTTAAGTCTTTAGGGTTATTATCTGCAGGTAATTTTTCGCAACCTTCTTTTTTCTTTTCATAGCACACTAATTTGCTGCAGCTTGTGCAATCGGTAAATTCAATCTTGTACCGTATACACCATCGGAACAACGCACTGCAACAGGGAACCAGTTGTGGTGTAGTGATGTTGATGTTGAGAGCTGTTTGCGGACCGTTCCATTGCAAACTGTTACTGCCATTCGTAAAGTGACCGTACGTTGCTGCATCTTTATTACAGGGTATGCAGAGATTATTTTCAGGAACCAGTTCAAAATAAACCAGTTCTGCAGTTATGCTTTTGATGGTCTTGGAAGGAGTAGTTGTAACCGTTATATTTTGATTATATGAAAGATTGTTGTTGATATAATTAATGGGCGATGGTTTAGGAGTATTCAATACAAAATTCTTTTCATCACAAGCATCGCATCTGCACGCATCAACTTTTACGCAGCTGTCTTTCGATGCTTTCCAGAATGCATTACCCACATCTTTTATTTCGGCACCAATACAAATGTTGGATAAGTTGGGAGGAGCATTAATGGTTCCTGTTATGGTTAACTGATTACCTGCATTGATCACTGTATTAATAGGCGGAGCAAATGTTCCGATACTTGCGCCTGCAGGTGCGCTGGATGTAACAGTAAATAAATTGAGAGTTGCAGGGCCGGGATTGGGATTGGTAATGGTATAAGAAAAAGCATACACGCCGGGTGTATTGGTGCAGGTTACTTTTATAGAATCGAGCTGAATAATATATTGTGTAACAGCAAAAGCAGTTGGTTCACTGGTTCCATTGTTATTACCAATTGGTTTTCCATCACGGTTCAAAGCCTGCACCGTCCACATGAAATCGCATAAGTAAGGAGGTTTGCAGGGACCGGTATATAAATTACTGATGGTTGTTTGTGTAAGATTGTCTACATCTTTTGTAACCACGGGTTCATTTGCACGCATGGCAGATGCAGCATTTTGTCCCTGCATCAACTGCCATACTTTTAGACGATAGGTGACCGGTTCTTTTGGTTTGGGAACAATGGGTGTCCACCGAAATGTAACAGGAGCACTGATCTCTTTTTCCGTAAACTGTTTTTTATCTGCGGGTGCAATATTTTGTGGGGATGAATAATTGCTGACCAATGATTCTACTCTAAACTCTTTGCATACTTCCCTGCTGATTTCTTTTCGCTCTGCATTAAAGAACTGCACACATAATGTATACGTTCCTTCTTTCAGTTCTCTGCAACCGGCTAAATAAGAAAGCAGTTCCGATGTGGTGAACGTACGTACATCAAACGGATCTATTTGTTTGGCGGTGGAGTTGTTGTTGCCACAGATGATGGCACCGCCGCTTCTGATCTGTAACACCATAAAGGGTTTCAGATCTCTTGCCTGCGGACCTTTTTGTACCGTGAGTACCAAGGCTCCGGGGCTGCTGTTCCAGCTGTCAACAGTTGCAGGCAGTGTATTTTTCACTGTAAAGTTGACAATGTTGATCTGGTTGGGCTGGCTGCGGGCAGCAAAACAGGACAGCAGTAGCAGAAAGAAAATAATTTTCTTCATTTTGATGGTTGCTTTAATGGTTACAGCCTGTTATGCCTCCTGTTCAAAAAGCGGTGGCTTTCAGAAACAGCATTCAGCAAACAGGAAAATGCAAAATGATCTTACTGTTATAGTTCATCAGGTGTTGAACATTCGTTACGGCAGTATACTGCCGCTTTAACTGTTGTTCTGTATGGTATATACAGGCCAACAGGAAATTGTTACTGAAAAATTCAATATTATTTTTAAAGGAGAGTAGTGGATAGCAAGGAACAGCAGTTGCTTTGGGCAAGTATTTCCTCATGAAGCCGGGTTAATGGTACTCCAAAATACAATTTTGTTGCTGGAGTAGCAATATTATCGTGGTATTTTAAAGAATATGGAGTTAGAAATGGTTTAACTAAAAACAAAAAGTTGCCCTTGAGGCAACTTTTTAAAAACCAATGCATAGTTGTATTATGAAATCTGGATTCGGCGTACCGGCTTTTGTTTGGCTTCTTCTTTTTTAGGAATCAGCAGGTGCAGCAATCCGTTTTCATACTTTGCCACAATCTTATCTATATCCATCACTTCTTTCTGCAATGTAAATGTTCTTTGAAAAGACTGATAGCTGAATTCTTTACGGGAGTATCGTTCGTTTTCGTTGTCTTCTTTTTGATCACTTCTTTCTGAGCTGATCAACAAAGTGTTTCCGTTTAACTCAACTTTAAAATCGTTCTTGGTCATACCCGGAGCGGCTACCTCCACTTCATAATTTTCAGGAGTTTCTTTAATGTTTACCGCAGGGATAGTGGTATCTGTATCGGAAAAATTAGATGTTTTCCAGTTAAACAGATCCCTGTTAAAGAAATCATCAAAAAGCATTGGTAAGGGATTCAGGATGTTTCCATTTCTTTTTACCAGTGTCATAACAACCTCCTTTTAATTGGTGAACAATAAAAATTTTACAACAAAAAATCAACTACTGTGCCATAGGAAATTTAGCAGGAAGCAGGATGAAAATTTGTCTCAGGTTGCTGAAAAATTTTCAGATAAAAGTCAAAATTTCTTATTGATTTTTTCAGGAAGGGGTGGAAATGTGCTCTTCAAAGTCTCCAGACAACCGGTTAGGGTGTTGCCTTATCCCAGCACATTTAATTTGTCTATTCTGTCGAAATGTTTCTTGTTTAACGTAGCAAAAGGTATGTCGTAGAGGAGGGCTGTCGCTGCAATAAACAAGTCGGCAATGTCAATCTGTTTCCTTTTCCGTTTTAATTCGTTATTGATGTCAACAGCCACATCAACAGTATTTTCGTCAAAAGGAATGATCGTTATTTTTTGCAGAACGCTGTCCCAGAATGTCAGTTGAGAAGGAGTAGCACCGGAGTATATTTCATATTTGGTTATTGCAGAAATCGCAAATTCGTATCCTTGTCGAACAAGTGCAATCCAAACAGAATTGGCTTTGTCTGTTTTGCGGTAAAAATCAATAAGAATGGAGCTGTCAATCAATATTAATTTGTCCGCCATTGATTGATTGCTTTTCTATTGTTTTTGATCACTGATAATTGCTTTTGTGTCGCAACGGGGCCTGTTAAAAGAAAGGTTTCTAAATCTGTCTTTGATTTTTTAACCTTTCTTTTCCGATCAATTTCCGCTTTGAGCAGCTTGAGCTGTCCAGCGGGCAATGTCTTTACAATTTTGAGTAACTGATCAAATTCTATGTCTACCTGTACTTGCATAAGGTAAATTTAATAAAGTTTTGTCGAACCTCAAACGGTCTCTAAGATGACGCATAATAGCGCAAGGTTTCGCTTGTGCTGCAATAATTGCAAATCGTTTTCATGAAGGTACAAGCGAGACCTTGCACAGTTGGGGATTATTACAAAAAGCTTATGAGTAAAATACAACAACAAGAAGCGGTATGGAAAATGGTAGAGCAAAAGAAAACCAATAACCCAAGTTGAAAAGTTTTTGTCTAAATCCTTCGTCGTTCTGTCGATTATATAGCCGGTCGAGCAATGGTCCAAGCCCGTAAAAGATGTTAGCAACTCCAATCATAAATAAATAACCAACTCCTTGAAAAGCGATTGTAAATAAAGTTATTTCAAAATTATCTTTGATAAGCAATGAACCGACTATTGCATACAGTAAAAAAGCCAATAGTCCTGCAATAACAAGTCCTTTATTATACTTGAACCTGCGGTTTGCCCACCATTGTCTATATGTTTGCTGAATTAGTTTTGTGTCTACTGAGTTTGTCATTTTTAGTTTCAATATTTTTTTCAAGTCTTGCTAAAAGTATCAGGTGTCTCACTTAAGCATGAGCGCTAACTCATAAATGTACTTAACGTCTTGTATAATTTATCCTAGATTTTTCCTCCCAAAACCCACTTCCCCTTAATCAACTACTTTTGCCCAAAGCAAATCCCTTCATGCGCCTGCTGCTCACAACACTGAACGCAAAATATATTCACATGAATTTGGCCATACGCATCCTGTATGAGCTGAACAAGCAACAGCCCGGCCTGGCATGGAAGGAATTTACCATTCGCCAAAACCCGGATGAGATTGCTGCGGAATGTAAGGATTATAATGTAGTGGCGTTCAGTTGTTATATCTGGAATATTGAGCAAACACTGAAGGTGGCGGCAAAGATCAAAGCGCTGAACCCTGCTGTAAAAATTTTACTCGGCGGACCGGAGGTAAGTTATGAGTGGGAAGAAATCATTGCACATCACTTTGTTGATTATATCATTTGCGGTGAAGGTGAAATTCCGTTTCATGAATTTCTTACACATTACCCTGCAACAGAACAGGTTCCCAATCTTGTATATAAAGTGAACGGCGAAGTTGTGTTTCATGAACGGAACACAACGTACGACATGAGTAATTTCATTGGCGTAAATCCGTACATCAATGATCCGGTTGAAGAACTAAAGAACAAAGTGAGTTATATTGAAACCAGCAGAGGTTGTCCGTACAAATGCGGATTCTGTTTGGCGAGTTTGGATAACAATGTGCGTTACTTACCCATTGCTGATATCAAAAAAAATCTTTTGTATTTGATGACCCATGGAAAGGTGATCAAGTTCTTAGACCGCACCTTCAACATCAAACGGGATTTCACGATTGATATTTTTAAATTCATCTTAGCGCATCATCGTCCGGGATATGTTTTCCAGTTTGAGATTACTGCCGATATTCTGCATCCGGATATTATCCGCTTCATCAATGAAGAAGTGCCGAAGGGATTGTTCCGTTTTGAAATTGGTATTCAAACCGTGAATCAAAAAGCAAATCTCGAAGTCAGCCGTAAACAGAGTTTTGAAAAAACAAAAAGTATTATTCAACAGGTAAGGGATAAAGTTGATCTGCACCTTGATCTCATTGTTGGTTTGCCGCTTGATTATTTTGAAGACATCAAATATAGTTTTGAAGAAGTGTTTAAACTCTTTGCACCTGAACTGCAGGTGGGCTTTTTAAAATTTTTGAAAGGCACACCTGTTCGTGCTACAAGTGCAGAGCATGGTTATGTGTACGATGCTGTTGCTCCATACGAAATTATAGAGAGCCGGTATTTAAATAAAGAAGAACTGGCGCAGATACGCATTGTAGAAGAAGCCCTGGAAATTTACTGGAACAAGAACCGAGCAAGACATACACTGAAATATGTAACAGCTTATTACAGTGTGTTCGATTTTTTACAGGGGCTGGGTAACTATTTTCAACAGCACAGCAATTTTCACAAACACGATTTAAAAGATGTGTACAGTTTGCAGTATGCATTTGCAAAAGAACAATACCCAACAGATGAAGTGTTGCAGCAACTCATCAGCATTGATTATTATCTCAACCACAAAATTAAACCCGTTGCGTTATTACTGCCCGAACTGGAAGGCGCTGCCAAACAGCAGCTGATTGAGCAATACAAATTAAATCATCACAAGCTTCGTCATGTGATTCTGTCTGTTTCTTTTAACTGGCAGGAATTTGTAGAGCACAATCATATTCTGAAAGATGAGAGACTGTTTGTGCTGGAGTATGATGGAAAAGCGTTTCCACGTTTGATTGAAGGTGTTCAATCTGTTTCATATAAAAAATAAAAACGGAATGCGGTGTCTGTTCATCCGCCAAAAGGCGGATGAACAGACAACAAAAATTATTGAATGATAACAGACTCCGGCAGCATTTTTAAAAACAACATCGCTTCTTCGTAATTCAGTTGATCATATTCCACGCCAAGCAGACGAATATGTTTGTAATAAGTTTGATGCAGACTGTAGTAATGTTTTTCTGATTGCACAAACCAGGCTTTTTCTCCCAGTTTTTGTGCAAGGAACCATTTTTCCAGTAGTCTTCCTGTTCTGCCATTGCCATCTTCAAAGGGATGAATTTTAATAAAAACCAAATGCAGCATAGAAGCAAAAAAGAATATTTCTTCAAAACTTAAACGGACTGAAAGCAATGTTTCAATATCTGCATGAAGCTTTTGCATTTCAGTATTTAACTGATCAGGAGCAGCCGCAACGTATTCAATTTTTCCATCCTTGGTTACAACAAACATCTTTCCTTTTCTGAAAGCTCCCTGTTGTAGCGGCTGCAAAATATTTTTCGTTAAAAGACCATGAGCCTGCAGTAAGGTTTGAGCGTTGAGTTTGTTTTGCTGTGCAAACAAATAGGCATCATAGAGATCGTCAATCTTCTTTGTATAATCTGGCTGATAATGTACACCCAGCCTTTTATGTTTGATAAACGAATCAAGGTCTATCTCTTCACCTTCAATTTTGGATGAAAACACAGCAGAAACAGAAGTATAAAAACTAAAATTTTCAATACTGAGTTCACTATCCTGTAATGCTTCAAATCGTTGTTGCAGCAACGGATCAAACTCAATTATGTATTGAGGCAGTAAACTGATTGGTAGTATTTGAAGAGGTTCTGTCATTTACTGAAGCAGAACAAAGATAAAGGAGTATTTGAATGGGGTTCATGTGATTTCGGTGTCTGTTCATCCACCATTCGGAGGATGAACAGACAACAAAAAACCCCGACACGAATGCCGGGGCTGGGTTTTCTAATGCTGTTCCAATTTATTCAATCGGCTTATAATCTTTAAATAACTTGATGGGTGTTGCTTCTGCCTGTGTGCGGTAAGCTTTCCATTTACCATCCATAAATTCATTGATCTTTTTTACTGATTCTTTTACGGCTGTTTCTGCTTCAACCACCAAACGCTCGGTTTGTGCAGTTGGTGCAGCAATCTTGCGCATAATTTCCATACTTGCATTTTGTAAAATGGTTGTAGTGGTAATATCAGCAAAACGGGTTATACCCTGGCGGTCGGTTGCAACACGTCCAAAAATACTTTCTCTTATTTTTTTGATTTCTGCTTTTATGGCTGTGCCTGCTTTGCGTAAACTGTCGGCTTCTTTTCCTTCTACACCACGCAATGAATTCTCCATTTTTGCAATGGTTTCTTCAGCATCAGCAATACGGTCAACTGCTTCGGTTAACTTATCACTGCTCATTTGCAAACGATCCATCATTTTCTTTTTTGCATCGTATACTTCTTTCTTTGTTTCAATACGTGGGTCAGCTTTTACAACAACCATTGCAGAATCGGCTTCCTTTCCCAATGAAACAACTACTTTATAAGTGCCGGGGAAAGCATCCATTCCGCCAAATGGTTCAGGTGCGCCCGGTCTTGGTTTGGGTGAGCCGGGACGGCGGTTGCCTTTTGTTTCAAAACCCCAGTAGAAACGGTTGAAACCGGTATCGGCTTTTATTTTATAGCTTCTGATCTGTTTGTTCTGTTCATCAAAAATTTTCACCCATGCACTGTCGCTTTTTTGTCTGGATGAATCCTTGCTATCCTTAGCTGAAGCTCCGGCGGGCGGGGCATCTGCAGGTTTTACAAAATATGAAAGCATGGCCCCTCTTCTTCTGTTTTCACCTTCATACAAACCCCATGTGCTCCACTCATAGCCAAGTGCATTTTTTACAGATGCCTGATATGCAACAGGAGGTTCGAACATGGTTAATTTTTTCGTTGGTGCAGCGCCGTTAGCTGCAGCAATTGCACGCAGCGGACGGATATCATCCATCACCCAAAGAGCACGACCAAAGGTTGCAATCACTAAATCGGCTTCTCTTTCCTGAATAGCTAAATCGTAGGTTGATACAGATGGATAACCGTTTTTCCATTGCGAAAAACTTTTGCCGTTATCATAACTGATCCACAGGCCATGCTCTGTTCCAACAAAAATTAAATTGGGTTGAACAGGATCCTGGATCATACACAACGCATAACCTTTCAATCCTTTGTTGGCCACCATGTTCTCCCATGTTTTACCAAAATCTTTTGTGCGGAAAACAGTAATGCTGAAATCGCCACGACGGTAATCGTTGCTCACAACAAATGCTTCACCTTCGTTGTAACGGCTTGCATGTACTTGTGTAATCCAAGCACCGGTATTCATTCCTGTAATTTTTCCACGGAAGTTGGTCCATGTTTTTCCGCCATCCTGTGTTAACTGCACATTGCCATCATCGGTACCAACCCAAATGATATTTCTGTTTTTAGCCGATGGCGCAATGGCCATGATGGTATTGAAATTTTCTGCACCGGTAATATCTAAGGTTAAACCACCGGTTTCTTCTTTTTGTTCTTCTTTGTTATTGGTGGTAAGGTCTGGTGAAATAATTTCCCAGCTGGTTCCTTTGTTGGTACTCTTGTGCAACACATTGCTTCCGTAGTAAACAGTTTTGCTATCGAAGGGATCTAAAGCAATACCACTGTTCCAGTTAAAACGCAGTTTTGTTTTTGCATCGGGTGCAGGTGGCTTAATAAATTCCTGCTGACCTGTTGTAACATGATAACGACCAACAGAACCTCCCTGGCTCATGGCATAAACCCATTTGCTGTCTTCCGGATCGGGCACCACATCAAAGCCATCACCACCCCAAAGGCTTTCCCAATAATAGTTGCGGATGCCGCCATCAATCCAGGTGTAAGCCGGTCCACGCCAGCTGCCATTATCCTGCAATCCACCCATTACGTTGTAAGGGATTTCATTATCTGTATTAATATGGTAGAATTGTCCAAACGGCAACTGCTCATCAAAGCGCCAGGTGTAACCACGGTCTTTGCTGATGCCGATACCACCATCATTGCCTTCAATAATTAAATTTTCGTTGGTTGGGTGAATCCACCATGCATGGTGATCCGGATGAATACCATTGTATGGAATAAGTGTAGTAAATGATTTGCCGCCATCTTCACTTATAGTAACAGTAGAGTGAATATCGTAAATACGATTTTCATTTTTCGGATCTACATAAATTTCGTTGTAGTAAAACGGACGGTCTGTAACCTCTGCAGGATCACTGTTTATCAGCTTCCAGCTAAAACCACCATCTTCACTTTTATAAAAACCATTTTTGGTGGCTTCCACTTTTGCATACACATTATTTGGACGGGAAGGAGCAAATGCCAAACCGCAGCGACCAATCGGATCAGCAGGCAGTCCATCTTCTTTACTCAGCTTCTTCCAGTTTTTACCTCCATCAACTGTAATATAAATACCACCGCCGGGACCACCACTGTTAAAGTTGTAGGGCTTGCGTTGGTGTTGCCACATATTGGCAATGAGTTTATTTGGGTTGGATGGGTCCATAATTAACTCCGCACAACCGCTGGTATCGTTGGTATAAAGTATACGCTCCCATGTTTCGCCGCCGTTGGTTGTTTTGTACACACCACGATCGGGATGAATACCGTAAGGATTACCAATGGCTGCTGCATAAACGGTGTTAGGATTGGTTGGGTCGATGAGGATACGATGGATATTTCTTGTTTTTTCAAGTCCCATTCGCTTCCATGTTTTACCGCCGTCGAGTGATTTAAAAATTCCTTCACCCAAATTGAGAGAGTTACGGGGGTTGCCTTCACCGGTACCTGCCCAAATAACAGAAGGATTGCTTTGCTGAATTTTCAACGAACCGATATTGATGAGAGGCTGTTCATCAAACAAGGGTTTCCAGTTGGCACCGCCATTATCGGTTTTCCATACACCACCGCTGGCAGCACCTACAAAAATCACATCAGGGTTAGTGTACAATGCATCAATAGCGGTTACACGTCCGCTCATACCGGCAGGGCCAATATTGCGGGGTTTTAACTGTTTAAAATGTTCGGGCTTTACTTGTGCTGTTGCCGAAAACGACAACAGGGCCAGTGCGGCCATTACAATTAGTCTCATATATGCTGGTTTAAGAATGTTGAAATTCTGAAAACAAAGCTGGGCTTCCAAATGTTTTTGATAAGCGGTGCTGAATGTGGAATGATTTTGGCTTCTTTCATACACTAACAGTGCTGATACTCAGGGCAACAAAAGTTTAACAACCGTGTATAGGATTTGCAATTAACTTTGTCAATGTTTAAACACTAAATCAATTCAATATGAAACGTTTCTTTTTTTCTATGATGGCGATCGGCGCTGTAACGGTGCTGGTTGCTTTTCTCCCTAAGCAAAACAATCAACCTGCTGCAATGGAAACAGCAGTACAAACACCTGTAAAGTGGACGGTAGACAAATCGCACACCAACGTAAAGTTTGCTGTAACGCATATGGTGGTTGCAGAAACAGAAGGTTCTTTTAAAGTATTTGACGGTACTGTAGAGCACACAAAAGCCGACTGGAGTGATGCGAAAATCAATTTTAGTGTTGATGTTAATTCAATTAATACCGATAACGAAAACCGTGATAAGCATTTAAAGAGTGATGATTTCTTTAATGCAGAAAAATTTCCTGTTATCACTTTTGCAGGAACCAAGTTTACTCCAAAAGGCGGCAACAAATATGAATTAACCGGTAACCTCACTATCCGTGATGTAACAAAGCCCGTTAAGTTTGATGTTACATTTGGCGGTATTGCAACAAGCACCCGTGGTGATAAAGCCGGGTTTAAAGCAAAAACAACCATCAACCGTTTTGATTACAATCTGAAATGGGACCGTGCAACAGAAGCTGGTGGACTGGTTGTAGGCAAAGATGTTGATGTGACCGTTTTGTTAGAGTTGAATAAAGCAAAACAATAAGAAATTTGATGAAGATAAAATGCCCCACCATGTGGGGCATTTTCATTTACGCACATTTAATTTATTTCTTCCGCCAGTTTTTTTATTTCAACTAAAATTGGGTTCCACCCCTCGCCATTATTATATGCTTCGTTATAACGCCGTTCTCCTTCCGCTACTTTTGAATAATCGCCTTGTGTAACAGTTAAAATCGTTTGCCCGTTTTCTTCACTTAATGCATACGTAACGCTGAGATAGTTTTCAGAAACATCATCAATACTTGAGTTGGGGTCAATGGTGGTATAAACAAGCAATCGGGGCGGATCAATTTCAAGTATAGTTCCTTTTACAAAAACCATTTCTTTTCCTTCATATTCTCCCTTCCACAATAATTCGCTACCGGGCTTCCAGTCAGAAACCGTTTCGCAGCCAAACATGTATTTTTTTGTTTGTGCAGGATTTACCAGAGCATCCCATACATCAACCAGCGCTGCATTAATACGGATTGAATTTTTTACAAATAAAACGTTACTCATATAGTTGTTATTTTTTCGGCTTGTAAAGTAAATATTTCTGAAAGTTATTTCTGATTAAAAAATAAAAAGGCAGGACCGTTTTTATACAAGGCAACGGCTTTTTGCCCAAACCCGATTGCAATCAGCAAATCATCGGAAACAAAGGATTCATCCCATTCAATATAAGCTTCCTGTCTATCGGACGAAAGAAAATTGCCGTTTTTAAACCAGTTAGAGAATGTTGATTTATAAAGACCTTCTTTATTTTTTGTATACAATGAAGCCGACTGATTGGATTTATTGGTGCAGATCAATTCATCTTTTGGGGTAAAGCGTAAACAGCGGTATGGATTTTTGATGGTTTGTAATTCTTTGCCTGTTGTTGTTTCAATGAGCACCGTTTCTTTACCGTTCCATATTGCTATATGATCGCCATTATTGTTTAACACAAAAGCAAGTTCGTTGTTACCGGAAGCTTCCTGTTGCCATATAGGTTGTAATGTATCGGTAATATTATATACACACAACAACTGCCTATCTTCTTTTTTCCAATGGATAGCTAGGCATTTTTGGTTATTGCTGATAGCAGCTGCAACATACCGAGCACCTGCAGGCTTTTGTAAATAAGCTGATTGTTTTTGTGTGATGATATGCGTGATGCTGATAGCTCCATCTGTTTCCATCAATTGAAATAATGTATTGGGGATGGGCTTTCCGGCGAGGGTATAGTTTTCTTTTTTACCTGTTTGAAAATTAGAAACCGCAACATTGCTGTTATCTATTACAACCAACAGATTATCTGCAAACCACATCATGGGTTCTGGTCCTTTGTATTCATACCAATAAAAAACCTGGTTGGTAAAAGTGTTGACCAGTTTTATTTTCTGATCGTGCTGACTGTAAAATGCCGCCATAAAACCTCCTTTAATAAAGCAGGCCTTTTGCGCCGAAAGTTGAAGTGAAAAACTAAGAAGCAGAAAAGACAGGTATCGTTTCATGAAGATGTATAAAAGCTGAACTGTTGAAGTTACGAAAAGAACAACAGTGTACAGAAGCAAACATTCATTGCAGCAAACAAAAAAACCATCTCTTGAGATGGCTTTTAAAAAAATATATGATAATTACATCACTAAAACACCCTTCGCAATAAACTGTGTTTCTTTTTTTATTGTTTTGATCTTTTCAATTTCAGCTTTGCTTTTACCCGCATCCTGCGCTAAATGCTGCTGTTGCTTAACACTTACTTCTTTTTGTTTGGCTTCACCTTCCAGCACCACCGTTTTGCCTACAATATCTTTCGGCATAAAAAAACCGTAATCTTTAAAACGCACCATCAAGGTTTCTCCATTGCCTTTGTCAACCTTCATCCAGCAACCTTTTTCCAGACATACTTCCGTCACCTTTCCTGTAATTTTTCCGGTAAATGTGCCTTTGTCCATTACCTGTTCTTCCATATCGCCAAGGGTTCTTACATCTGTATTATTTGTTCCCTCGCCGTAAGTAACACCCTTGACTGCGGGGGTTGGATTGTTTTGGGCAAAAGCTGTTACAGTAGCTAAAACAACAACGAACAATAAGATCAGTTTTTTCATTTTCAGTTTATTTAAAGGACAAAGTTAATCATGTAAATGAACAGACCAAACTGCTCCTGTTAAAACTCTCCTCACTGCGCAAACCGTTTTAAACCGAAGCAATGGAAAATTAGTTGCTAAAAAATTTGGCATCTAAAATAATTAGTATTATTATTGCTAAACAAATTAGTGTTAACAAACAAAACAAACCCGTTATGGAAGAGAGTTTAATTTTGGAGAAACCAAAGGAGAAAAAAATGAGTAAGGAAAACAGCAAGGAGAGCAACGAAAAGCTCAAAGCATTAAAACTCACCATCGACAAAATTGACAAGGATTTCGGAAAAGGCAGTGTAATGATGATGAATGAACGTGGGGTGCATGAGATTGAAGTGATCTCAACCGGTTCCATTGGTCTGGACGTTGCATTAGGAATTGGCGGTGTGCCCAAGGGCCGTGTCATTGAAATCTACGGACCTGAAAGCAGTGGTAAAACAACCATCGCTACACATATTATTGCAGAAGCACAAAAGAAGGGCGGCATCTGCGCCATTATTGATGCGGAACATGCTTTTGATAGTGTGTATGCTCAAAAGTTAGGTGTTGATGTAGACAATCTGTTGATCTCACAACCTGATTATGGAGAACAAGGATTAGAAATTGCTGACCGTTTGATTCTTTCCGGCGCATTGGATGTGGTAGTAATTGATTCTGTTGCGGCACTTGTTCCAAAAGGTGAACTGGAAGGTGAAATGGGTGATAGCAAAATGGGATTGCAGGCAAGGTTAATGAGCCAGGCTTTACGTAAACTCACTGCTACCATTTCTAAAACAAATACCATCTGTATTTTCATTAACCAGTTGCGTGAAAAGATCGGTGTCATGTTTGGTAATCCTGAAACAACAACCGGTGGTAATGCATTAAAGTTCTATGCATCGGTGCGTTTAGACATTCGTCGTATGAGCCAAATCAAAGATGGTGATGAAGCCATTGGTAACCGTGTAAAAGTAAAAGTGGTAAAGAATAAAGTTGCCCCACCATTTAAAGCAGCAGAGTTTGATATCATTTTTGGAGAAGGCATCAGTAAAACAGGAGAAATCATTGATATGGGTGTTGATATGGCCATTATTCAGAAAAGCGGAAGCTGGTACAGTTATAACAGCGACAGGCTGGGTCAGGGAAGAGATGCAGTAAAACAATTATTGCTCGATAATCCTGAAATGGCCAATGAAATTGAAGCAAAGATTCGTGAAAAGATAAAAGAAATTCAAAGCGGAGCAGTTGCTGCTTCGTAAACTTCGGGTTTGTTTGTAAGTATCAAAGCCTTTCGCTTCTGCGAAGGGCTTTTTCTTTTGCAGTAAACAGAAGTTGGTTATTGCGGATGAGATACAGATGTTCTACTTTAGTTACTTAACCAACCGCCATGAATAAAATTGTTTCCTTCTTATCTGTTATTACAGCTTCCGTTTTTTTAACTGCCTGTCCTTACGAGTCAGCAGTTCCCGTGAGCAGTCCAACGGTAAAATATCCTGCTTCCTTACTTGGTAAATGGGAACTGAAAAATTCTTCAGATGACCTTTTTTTGATCACAAAGAAAGATGAGTTCAGTTTTGTAGTTACAAAAACAAAAAAGCAGCCAAAGGCAGATGATGCGCCGGAAGTGTTTGAAGCTTTTCTCTCCGATGTTGCAGGAGTTACATTTCTGAATGTAACCGAAAAAGAGGATGAGCTATCCGGATCGGGTAAGTTTTATCTGTACAAAATAATGATCAGCCAAAACGGAACAGTTATAACACTGAGCGAAGTATCAGAAAATATTGATGAACAATTTGATAACTCTGCAGCTTTGAAAAGTTTTATTGAAGAAAACATGCAACATTCTTTTTTCTTTACAAAGGATGAAGAAGTTTACATAAAGTTGAAGTAAAAATTGCAGAGAGTTCTTGTAACCATCATCACTCTGCCGTATTAATGATTATATGAAAGGTGATCATTTGAAGTTGAACTGTATTAAATTGCTTTCTATAAAATTTATAGTTATCCATTTAAATCAATATTTATGCGTTTAATGTTTGTTTTATGCTGCTTGAGTTTTGTTGTTTCCACAAAGGCACAGCATGCAGATACAATTTCACGAGCCGATATTAAATCAGCCTCTAAAATTTTCAGCATCAACTATACAGAAGCTGAAATAGACAGTATGTATGCATACATACGGGGCCGTAACAGGGAATACAACAAGCGCTATGAGCTTACTTTGGAGAACAGTGTACCCATGAGCTTATGGCAAAGTCCGGTGTTGTCCGGTATGCAGTTTGAAACTAAGCAAAAGCCTGTGCAATGGGACATTCCCAAAAATGTTTCAGTACCTGCTAACAAAAATGATTTGGCATTTTACTCTGTATTGCAGCTGGCATCATTGATCAAGCATAAAAAAATCACTTCAGCAGAACTTACTCAATTCTTTTTAGACCGAATTAAAAAATGGGGCGACACATTACAATGTGTTGTCAGTATAACCGAAGAGTTTGCTATGCAACAGGCCCGTGCTGCAGATGCAGAAATTGCAGCAGGAAAATATCGTGGCCCGTTGCATGGTATTCCTTATGGTTTAAAAGATTTATTTGCAGTAAAAGGTACTAAAACAACCTGGGGAGCTGCCCCTTTTAAAGATCAAGTGATTGAAGAAGATGCGTATGTGTATACAAAACTAAAAGATGCAGGTGCTGTATTGGTTGCAAAATTTACACTGGGTGCATTGGCTCAGGGCGACTGGTGGTTTGGAGGAAGAACAAAAAATCCATGGAATCAAAATTTCGGTTCCTCAGGTTCATCTGCAGGCTCGGCATCAGCAACAGTTGCAGGTCTTGTACCTTTTGCAATTGGTACTGAAACATTAGGTTCTATTGTATCACCATCGCACACTTGCGGAGCAACAGGGTTGCGCCCTACGTTTGGCGCAGTGAGTCGTAGTGGAGGAATGACGCTTTGCTGGAGTTTAGATAAAACCGGTCCTATCTGTCGCAGTGCAGAAGATGCAGCTGTAGTTTTTTATTACATCAAAGGAACAGATGGAAAAGATCCGGGTGCAGTAAACATGCCGTTCAACTTTTCTGTAAAAACAGATATAAAAAAACTCCGCATTGGTTATGCTAAAAATTATTTTGATCGGATTAAGGATACATCTGCCAACGAATGGAAAGTGTTGAAAGCATTTGAACAGATGGACGTGCAATTGATTCCTGTAGTATTTCCCGACAGTGCTGTTTATAATTATGACATAGTAGGTATTACACTGGCCTCAGAAAGTGCTGCTGCTTTTGATGCATTAACAAGAACCGATCTCGATGATCAGCTTACACGCCAAAACAGAAACGACTGGCCCAATTATTTCCGTACTGCAAGGCTCATCCCTGCAGTTGAGTATGTAAATGCACAACGTCACCGCTATTTATTAATGAAAAAAATGCAGGAATTTTTTACAACAGTTGATGTGGTGATCACACCTAGTTTTGCAGGAAGTCAGTTAGCCATTACTAACTTAACCGGACATCCTGCATTATGTATGCCTACCGGCTTCAGCAAACAAGGGTTACCAACAAGCATAACGCTGTTGGGTAATTTATTTGGTGAAGCAAATTTGTTGAGTGTAGGAAAGGCATTACAGTCTGCTACTGGTTGGGAAGATGTACATCCCGAAAAATTTCAGAAATAAGTTTAGCTGTTTTTAAGAAGTATTTCTTCTTTCTTCAATTGTTTATCATAGATAAACGTACCAAGCGGCAACCATGCTGCTATAAATGAAAACAGGAATTTTTTAAAGGGCCAGTTGTAGGTTTCTTTTACAAACCATGCAAGTGCTACATAAGCAATAAACAAAAAGCCATGTACACAGCCAACATATTTTACTGCTAATGGAAAATCAAATGCATACTTTAATGGCATTGCAATCAGCAGTAAAACAAGAAACGAAATACCTTCTGCTATTCCTGTTTTTCGTAAAAGTTTAAGAGGCTTAATGTTCATGAAATGATGATGATTATAAAGTGTACCCAAGGGTTGTGATAAATTCTTTCAGCACTTAATGTGCGCAATCATCTGTATGGCAATGATTGGCTTTTTTGCAATAACGATGATTGAGCACATGCGCTATAATTACAAGAGCAGCTGCAGGGATCACAAATACAAAAGAAGAATAAGGAAACTTAATAAACTGGTTGAGTGTAAACAAAACCATTCCAACTGAAAATGGAATCAGCGTTGCCCAATGGTGATGATGCTTTTTATAGCCATGCCATAGTGTTGAAAAGCCAATCAGAAAAGCAGAGCCCAGCAACAGCACTTCAACAAAAATGTTGTGAATAATATTGATTCCGAAAAGAGGGAGGCTGGTAATAAACAGCGGCAGCACAGCACAGTGAATGGCACAGGCTACGGATGCGGCAATACCTAAAGCTTCCCAATTGATGCGAAAATTCATAAAGGACAGCAAAAATACAATTTTGCAATTATGTTGCAAATATTATTTTTCATTTTAATTTCGCCAGCTACCCCTTCGTACCTTTGCCCTTTATTTTACTGATATGTCGAAGAAATTAGCATTTTACCTCACTTTTTTTTTATTGCTTTTGGGCGTTTTTTACCTGGTTTTGTTTTGGGGAACCGATTTATGGCGTAAGAAACTGCCAACAGTAAGTAATGTAAAAGAGTTTGTTTTTGTAAACCAGTTTGGTGATACTGTTACCAACAGAACTGTAACCGGCAAAGTGCACGTAGTAGAGTTTTTCTTTACAACCTGTACCGGTATTTGTCCAAAAATGAATATGAATATGGCTGCCATTGCAGATGATTTTGCAAATGAAGATGATTTTATGATCCTCAGCCATACAGTTGACCCCGACATTGATACTGTGGCACGGTTAAAGCAATATGCAGATTCGTTAAAATTAGATGGAAGTCGCTGGATGTTACTGACAGGTACTAAAGAAAAATTGTACGAAGCTGCCAGAAAAAGTTATTTACTCGACGATCAGAATAATAATAAAGAAGCCATTGAAGATCAGTTTATCCATACACAGCTTTTTGCACTGGTAGATAAAGGCGGAAAAGTACGGGGAATCTACGACGGGTTAAACAAAAAAGAACTGGCCAAGCTTGATGAAGATATTCGCCTTGTATTAAAAGAACGATATGATGGTCCACGTTTTGTAAACGGAATTTTTCAAAACAGTCCCAATTAATTAATTTACGGCAATGAGTGAAGCTATTCGTGAACTGCTGAAAAAAAATCACATGAGTGTAACCGACAGCCGGTTGCAGATACTCGATTTGTTTTATCATGCACCGGGTGCATTGGCACATGCTGATATTGAAAAGAAAGCAAGCGATAAAATAGATCGTGTAACTATTTACAGAACACTTCAAACGTTCGAAGAAAAAGGAATCATACATACCATTCCCTCAGCTGATAACTCTGTTAAATATGCATTGTGCAAAGATCAATGTGCAGAAGGGCATCATCATGATAACCATGTACATTTTGTTTGCGACAACTGCAGCAAAACCATTTGTCTCGATGATGTGTTGGTGCCTGAAGTAAAACTGCCGGGCGGATTTGAGCCGCACCAATCGAACATGGTTGTGAATGGATTGTGTAATGAATGCAGGAGTTAGTATAAGTCAGTATAGTAAAAAAATGAATGCAAAAAATAGTAGGAACGATGAAAATAAAATACCAAGATGGCTCTATGCACTAATTTTGGTAGTAGGCTTTTTATATTTAATATGGCTGCTATTTATCAAACAACCCGGACCACAACGAAACGATTTCCCATTCTTTAAACGAACTCAGCTAAAATAAAAATGCCCTTCCGTAGAAACAGAAGAGCATGATTAATGTTCTGATTTAGCAATACAAATATCGGTATTAATTCAAATTATCCATTTCTGTTTTTACAAAATCCATCAAGGTCTTAATATGGTCGGGAGAAAAATCAAATCGCAGACCTGCTGCTTCATATAAAGCAGGCAACGTTTTTGTTCCCCCCAAACTCAATGCGTTGATATAATTGCTTAAAGCTTTTTGCTGATCCTGTTTAAACTGCATCCACAAACCAATGGCGCCAAGCTGTGCAATTCCATACTCAATATAATAAAAGGGAACTTCAAATAAATGCAATTGGCGTTGCCATTCGTACGGACGAAATTGTTCCAAACCGCTGTAATCAATTAAGCCTGTGCTGTATTCACTTGCAAGCGACATCCATTTTTCAGCACGCTCATCTGCAGTATGTGCAGGATTCTCATACAGCCAATGTTGAAATGCATCAATACGTGCAATCCATGGTAAAATGGTGAGCACACGTTCCAGTTGTTTAAATTTTGCACGACGCAGTTCGTCGGCATCTTTAAAAAAGATGTTCCAATGTTCCATGCTGAACAACTCCATGGCCATACTTGCTACTTCCGCTATTTCAGCACCGTATTCTTTAAAGCCTGTTAACTCTAAATGATGTGTAAGAAAAGAATGCACTGCATGTCCGCCTTCATGCACCATAGTTGTTACATCATCCAATGTACCTGCTGCATTCATAAAAATAAACGGAGCACCTGTTTCAGCTAAAGGCATATTGTAACCGCCGGGGGCTTTTCCCTTGCGGCTGTCAAGATCAAACCGTTTCAACTCCTGCATTTTCTGCAAACAATCTGCAAAAAAGGGATTCAGTTGCTTGAAACATTCAATTGTTTTCTCTGTTAATTCATTGCCGTTTGTAAAGGGTTGTAATGGTACGATGCCTGCCGGTTCTGCATCCATATCCCAGGGACGGAGCTGATCTACCCCAATTGCTTTGCGTTGTTCTTCATAAATAATTTTCACCAGCGGAACCACGTGTTGCTTTACTGCTTCATGAAAATTGAAACAGTCTTGCGGCGTATAATCAAAACGCCCCAGCTCTTTAAATTTATAATCACGGTAGTTGTTGAAATCAGCATTCAATGCAATCTGATGGCGTTGTGCAACCAATTTATTAAACAACTCATTCAATGCTTCCCGATCCTGGTAACGGCGGTTTTGTATTTTCATGTACACTTCTTCACGCAAAGCACGGTCGGGGTTTTCTAAAAACTTTCCTGCCTGTTGTAACGTGTACTCTTTACCGTTTACTTCAATCGTCATCTTCCCTGCAATTTGCCCAAACTGTTGCTGCATTACATTCATCTCAGCCATAATGGGAATGTTGGCCTCACGAAACAACTCAATGCTTTTTTTTATGGAACGTAAGTAGGTAAAATATTTATCAGCATCCAGTTCCTTCGTCAATGGGCACTCAACTAATTTTCGATTGAGCTTATCTGCATAGGGTTGCATTTTTGGTGCAATCTCCATGTAGAAATAATTGAACGCTTCTTCCAGTTGTTTGTTTTCGGTATCGCAGGTCATGCGTACCTGACGCCAGCAGGCATCTTCGCTAATCACTGCTTCCAGTTCACTGCTGTCTTTTAACCATTGTTCCAGTTCTGTTTTGGTGTTGATGCTGCGATCGAGTAATTGTTGAAAATAGGGTTCTAACAAATCCCAGGTAGTAATAGTAAAATCGTTCGGTAAAAAGCTACGCTCAATCGGCTTTATATCGGCTGTGAATGTCATACAAATGAGTTTAAAAAATGATGCCGGTAAGATGGTAAGCTGAAAAGAAGTTGAACTTCCCGCCTCCCCGTCTTACCGGCAAAAATGTATTGATTCGGAATTAGTCTTCTTTCTTCTTTTTAGCAGCCTTCTTTTTTGGCGCTTCTTCAGTTGCTGTTTCTGCAACCGGTTCTGCTTTCTTTTTCGCCGCTTTCTTTGCAGGTTTTGTTACTTCTGCTGCTACTTCTTCAACAGGTGCTTCCTCTTCTTCAACAACCTGCTCACTTAATTTAATTTCAATGCCTTTGGCTTTGATGACGCTGTACCATTTCAACATCTTTTTCATGTCGCTGGTGTACACACGTTCAAAATCCATATCCGGAAACACTTTTTCAAAATAGGATTTGATCGCCTTGCCATCTTTATCATCCGGAAGTTTTCCGCCATCGGCCTCTATCGCCTTTAACACATCGGTTAAATTCACATTATCACGAATGGTATAAATTTCAATACTCTCGAGATGTGAAAACTGGTGTTGCCGTGTGGAAGCAAATTTTGTTGAATTATCTTCCAGCGAACGCACAATGGCGCCATCGCTTTTACTGCTGATCAGTTCGTACAAACCGGGCATTCCGGTTACTGCAATTAATTTTCCGTATTCCATATTATTTCAATTCAAGGGCTGCAAGTTAAGTTATTTGCACAAACCTGATTTCATAAATCCGGGAGCTTGGAGTAGCTTCGAAAGAAATCAGCTTTTGTTATGATACGCAGCCTGTTTGTTTTGTTATTTGCCCTGCAAAGCCTGTGCCTCGTTGCACAAAATGGACTGGGAACCTATAAAAGTTTTAAGCAAGAAAACGAAACAGCAATTATCAGCACTTCTTCCGTAAAAATTTTTCTCAAAAATTTCCTTGGCGGTATTGTACAAACAACAATTGAAACCAATACTTATAAAGGTGAACAGGTGAGCAACGCAGTTCTTAAAAAAGCAATACCCGGTATTGAGCTTATTAAAAATGATGAGGGTTTGCTCCGATTAATGGTAGGTACTACCGAGGTTGTTGTTCAAAAAAATCCGGTTCAGATTACCTATTCAAACAAAACGAAAATTGTTTCACTGAATAATTATGGATGGAAAAATGAACATCATGTTTTGCAGTTTGCTGCAGATCCAACAGAAAAATTTTTCGGTACAGGATCCCGCTCTATTCCTTTAGATAAAAAAGGATATAAAGTAGAACTCAACAATAATCCGTGGTATGGATACAGCAGCAATGCAGACAATCTTAATTTCTCCATCCCCTTTCTGCAATCGAGTAAAGGCTATGCATTGTTTATTGATAACCCATCCCGTGGTTATTTAGATATAGGCAAAACAAATGATCGAATAGTTGAAGTGGGATTGAAGGCAGGCAAACTTCAATTCTACACATTCTTTGCTGAAACGGCAGGAGAATTGGTTCAGCAGTTTACATCATTAGTTGGTCGCATGCCCATGCCTGCACGTTGGGTGATGGGAAATTTTATGAGTCGCTTTGGTTACAGAACACAAGACGAAGTAATGAGCATTGCACAAAAAATGAAAGACCAGCAATTTCCGTTTGATGCAGTGATCATTGATCTGTTTTGGTTTGGTGATGCAGTGCATGGCGCATGGAATATGGGAAACCTTGATTGGAACAAACAACGATTCCCTCAACCTGAAAAAATGATTGCAGATCTCGGCAAACAAAATATCAAAACCATTTTAATTACAGAACCGTTTGTGTTATCTGAATCGTTTAATTATAAATTCACACAACAGAATAAACTGAATGCTGTTGATAAAAATGGGGACACTGTTGGCATCAAAGAATTTTATTTTGGACATACAGGTCTGTTGGATATTTTTCAAAACAAAACAAGAGATTGGTTCTGGAGTAAGTATGATGCACAGATTAAAAAAGGGGTTGCCGGTTGGTGGGGCGATTTGGGTGAACCGGAAAAGCATCCCAGTTATGTGTACCATAATTTAAAAGACTTGGGCCAAAAGCGTTTGTTCAATGCCGATGAAGTACATAATCTCTATGGCCATGCATGGAGCCAGATGTTATTTGAAAAATATGCGAAACATTATCCTCAGCAACGATTGTTTCATTTAAACAGAAGTGGTTTTGCAGGCACATGGCGTTATGGTTCTTTTCCGTGGAGTGGTGATGTAGACCGCAGCTGGAACGGCTTTCGTGCACAGTTGCCCATTATGCAGAGCATGGCTTTGTGTGGCGTACCAACTATGCACAGCGATGCCGGTGGTTTTGCAATGGGAGTAAGAGATCCGGAATTATATCTGCGTTGGTTGCAGATGGCGGTGTTTACACCCATCTTTCGTCCGCATGGCAGTGTAAATGCACCCGATCCAACCATTGCCCAAATAGAAAGCGAACCTGTTTTTTATGAGGAACCCAATAAAAGTATTTTACGCAAGTTTGTACAGTTGCGTTATCAACTCATGCCTTATACTTATACACTGGCCTATGAAGCTGCAACCAAAGGAACTCCGTTTGTGCGCCCGATGTTTTTCAACGATAATACCGACAGCAACTTGTATAAAGCCAACGATCAGTATATGTTTGGTGATGCATTATTAATTGCCCCTGTTTTAGAAAAAGGAGCAACAAAACGTACACTCTATTTGCCAAAAGGTGAGTGGTATAATTTCTGGAATCCTTCGATTAAACTTAAAGGTGGTGAATGGATAGATGTAGATGCAACGGCAGAAAGTATTCCTGTGTTTGTAAAAGCAGGAACTGTAATACCCATGAAGCCAATGTTTGATAACACAGCCAACTATCCCAAAGAAAGCATCATTCTTCATTATTATTCAGCGGAAGGAAATCAGCAGACAGTGATGTATGAAGATGATGGCACAACCAATAAGGCAAATGAAAAAAATCTGTTTGAACTGATCCACTTCAACACATCAACGAAGGAGGGACGGATTCAGTTTACAATCAACAGTAATAACGGACAGTACAAGGGCAAACCTCTTCAACGCAACATTGAATTATATGTGCATGGGGTAAAAGAAGCGAAGCAGGTTTTAATTGATGGAAAATCTCTAAGCAAATGGATGCAGCATGATGATGGAATACATCTGCTAATGTTTATGTGGACGCAAGGAATAAAGAAAGTTGAAATAAAATAAATCATAAAACAGCGCTTCACAGACAGCTCTGTCTAACTCACAAACTCATTTCCTCTGTGTTGAATACATAAAAAAAGCTCCGGCTGAAATGCCGGAGCTTTGACTTTTATTATGCTTACGCCATTTGTGCGTTCATTGATTTTGATTGCTTCTTACGTTCCTCTTCATCTAAAATCACTTTGCGCATACGGATATAATTTGGAGTTACTTCAATACACTCATCAAACTGAATATATTCCATACACTCTTCCAAAGTCATCAATGTTTTTGGAGCCATGCGTGTTGCATCATCCGTTCCGCTTGCACGATGGTTGGTTAATTTCTTTGGTTCCGTTGCATTCACCACCAGATCGCCCGGTTTAATGTTTTCTGCAATGATCTGCCCGGCATATACTTCTTCAGCAGGATCAACAAAGAAAGTACCACGGTCCTGTAACTTATCAATAGAGTAACCGGTTGTTTTGGCTGTGTTCTTTGAAATCAACACACCGTTATTTCTTCCCGGAATATTTCCTTTCCATGGTTTGTATTCGTTAAAACGATGCGCCATTACAGCTTCGCCTGTTGTAGCAGTGAGCATTTGTGTACGCAAGCCAATCAACCCTCTTGATGGAATTTCAAATTCAAGATGCTGCATTTCACCTTTGGTTTCCATGATCAGCATTTCACCTTTACGGCGTGTAACCAAATCAATTACTTTACTGGCAAATTCCTGCGGCACATCAACAACCAGTGTTTCATAAGGCTCACATTTTTTACCATTGAGTTCTTTGGTAATCACCTGAGGTTGTCCAACAGTTAATTCATATCCTTCTCTGCGCATGGTTTCAATTAAGATACCAAGGTGAAGAATACCACGACCGTACACCATCAAACTATCACCGTCTTCACTATCTGTTACACGAAGTGCTAAGTTTTTTTCTGTTTCTTTCATCAACCTGTCACGCAAGTGGCGACTGGTAACAAACTTTCCGTCTTTACCAAAGAACGGGGAGTTGTTTACACTGAACAACATATTCATGGTTGGTTCATCAACACTAATCACCGGTAATGCTTCCGGGTTTTCTGCATCAGCGAGTGTATCACCAATATTAAAATCATCAACACCCACAACTGCACAAAGATCACCAGCAATCACTTCCGTTACTTTTTTCTTACCCATTCCTTCAAACACATACAGCTCTTTTACTTTGAGCTTTCTTACTGTTCCATCTGCCTGCATCAATGCTGCCTGCTGACCTTCTTTGATTGCACCACGGCTTACTTTACCAATGGCAATACGACCAAGGAAAGAAGAATAATCCAAAGAAGTTAACTGCATTTGCAATGGACCATCAGCTACTTTAGGAGCAGGTACATGTTTGATGATGCCATCTAATAAAGGGAAGATATTATCAATCTCGGTTAATGAATCGTTGAACCAACCGTTCTTTCCGCTACCATAATAAGTAGGGAAATCCAATTGCTCTTCAGTAGCATCGAGGTTAAAGAATAATTCAAATACAGCATCATGCACTTCATCAGGGCGACAGTTTGGTTTATCAACTTTGTTGATCACCACAATCGGTTTCAGATTTAAGTGCAATGCTTTCTGCAACACAAAACGTGTTTGCGGCATCGGTCCTTCAAACGCATCAACCAACAGAATTACACCATCGGCCATTTTCAATACACGCTCTACCTCACCACCAAAATCGGCGTGACCGGGAGTATCGATTACGTTAATTTTTACACCATTATATACTACGGCTGCGTTTTTTGAAAAGATGGTAATGCCACGCTCTCTTTCGAGATCGTTACTATCCATAATCAGTTCGCCGGTGTCCTGATTATCACGAAACACCTTGGTGGCATGTAATATTTTATCTACCAGGGTTGTTTTTCCATGATCTACGTGTGCAATAATTGCTATGTTGCGGATATTCATAATCAATACGTTAGGCTTGAAGCATTTACCTCAAAGCCATTTTTGAGGCGGCAAAGGTATGCTTTAAAAACGGGGTGGCAAGGGAAAAGGAGGTTAATGTTTGGTTACGGGCTGTTGTTCTTTAATGAACCACGGTTGCCACGCTCGCTTGTACTTACAGAACAAATTGCAGCTATTCGTTCAACTATCTTAAGACTTCTCTAAGATGAGAAAAGGATAACGTTGTTATCAACACGATCCCTTTTCAAAAAAATCAATTCAATCATGTTAATATAATGCTGCTCCTGCTTTCATTTTCTCCATTGCTTTCTCTGCTCGTTTAATGGCCAGTTGCTTTTTATAGTTGAACCATTTCTGACCACGGATCTTGAACATGATGTCATCGAATTTACGCTGGAGCGTTACATTCCATAATCCGGTTAAGATCGTACCCATGCTTGCACCAATGGTACGCACCGATAAGCCAAAACCACCTTCGGCATATTCAATGTGATGCCAGTAACCACTTGGCATGTACAGTGTATCGCCATACTCCAGATAACCTGTTACGCCTTTTGCGTATTGCATAGCGGGATAGGTTTCAAAATCAGGCTTATCAATATCAACCAAACCATGCACATTAAACGGAAGACGGTATAAAAAATCGCTTTGATCGGGAGGAAATAATACTACACGACGTTTACCGACAAACTGTGTAAGGAACACATTGCTCATGTCTATATCCATGTGCATACGTGTTACCGAATGCTTGGGGCCAAAGAACATGAACGGTATTTTAATATAACGGCCGGTGATTTTTGGATAGCCAAAATCTTTCAGCAGTTCAGGTTTGTGTTTAAATACAGGAAACAAAAACAGACGGAGATCGGTTGGCTCTTTTTCAATAAGCTCCAAATATTCATTAAACTTCATCTCCGCATGTGCCACACTGAGTGTTTCACTTGGGTTGGCTTTCTTGGTGCTGAACAGTTTCACTTTTATATCGCCCATGGATTGTTTGAAATAATCCATCGTCCATTTTTCATATGCAGGATATTGCTTCCACAAGCCACGAAGAATAACGGGCTTTTGCGGCTTCAGATATTTCTCAGTAAACTCTTTACGTGTTATGGTAGTTCCGTCAATGATAGGAATTGGCGTATCAATATTCATCTTCATGTATGCCTTTTTTACAAATGTTTTGTAAGGGCACAAATTTAGGTCAATTTAAGGAACAAGGCACAAGGGGCAGGAAATCAAATGTTCAAGCCACAAGAGAAAAAATACATTATGCAAGGAATAAGGTCCAAGGCACAAGTATTTAAATTATAAATCCTCCATCATAAAAAAGACATCTTACAGTTGTTCCCATACCAATTTTGCAAACTGCTCCAGTGAAGGATCACGGGCACCCATAAGAAGCAACACACAGTCATCTGAAAAATGCGGACGAAGTGAAGCAACAAGATCGTTCCTGTTGTCGACGAAAAATGCCTGTGCTCCCTTTCCTTTTAAATCAATAATCAGATCATTTGCAGAAATGTCTTTTACCGTTGTTCCGCCGGCATAAAAAATTTCACTCATCCATATTTCATCTTGCGGACGTAATACTTTGCTGATCTCTTCCACAAAATCGTTGCGTAGAAATTTTGTTGGCCCATAACCATGTGGTTGAAACCAGGCAATTACTTTTTTAGCAATGGGCTGACAGGCCTCAATACTTGCCGCACACTTGGCGGGGTTGTGTGCGTAATCATCAATTAGCCACACATTGTTTTTTTGTCCGATGATTTGATGACGACGATAGATGCCTTCATAATTTTTCAATGCTTCGGCTGCTGTTTGCAAAGGAACGCCGATAAGATTGGCAATTGTTGCAGCAGCCAGAGCGTTTTCCATATTGTGTTTACCGAGAGCGTGCAGAATGAATGATGAGTGATCAGTGATGAGTGATTGTCCTCCACTTTTTTGAATCTCAAATGAAATGGAAAAGCCTTCCTGTTTAAAGTTTGTAGCATGATAAGCTGCATCATCCGAAATATCAACTGAAAAATTATGCAAAGGGTTAGCAGATAATTTTTTTGCCAGTGTATGCGATTGATTAACGACAAAGAATTCGCTTGTATTTTTTTTGAACTGTTCAAAAATTTCGATGAGCGTATCAATTTCTTTGTGATCCTTATCGATGTTGATGAGTAATCCAACTTCAGGTGTATAGTTCACAATGCTGCCATCGCTTTCATCGGCTTCGATAACGAGCCAGTCGCCACTGCCAACTTTTGCATTACCTATCTTACCCTCCTTTATAATGCTTGTCAACCCAGCACCGCTAATGATGCTTGGTTGCATACCTGCATGTTGCAAAATATCAAACAACATGGCACTGGTAGTTGATTTACCACTGGTGCCGCCAACAGCAATCGTTTTTTTGCTTCTTGCAATAATGGCCAATAGCTCTGCACGTTTGATGATGGGAATGTTGAGTTGCTTAGCTTTGATCACTTCTTCAACCGTATCTTCTACTGCAGTTGATACAACAATCAAATCTGTTTTATCAGTTATGCCTTCACCATCCTGCAAAAAACAACGGATGCCTTCTGCTTCCAGTTTTTCTTTTGTTTCATTCGGCTCATTGGGATGAAAATACCGGTCGCTGCCACTTACATCTTTGCCAATACCTTTTAAATATTGTGCAATGGCACTCATGCCGGTACCGGCAACACCAATAAAAAAAATATTGTTGAAATCGTTGATGGATTTGATCATAGTTTACAAAAATAAGCGCTTCGGATTTGATTATGCGGGTGAGCCACCCTTGAAGAAAGCGGGTGATGCACCCTGCATGTAAGTGAAGTGAGATTCTCTACCTTTGGCACTCTTCAATTAATACGTTAAACGATTGTACAATGAAATTGATCTCTTACTTAAAAGATGAACACGAACAGCTAGCAGTTTTTCACAACGGACTTGTGTATGATATGGATACGCTGCATCCTGATTTGCCCACCAGTATGAATATGTTTTTGCAATACTGGGATGAATATCTTGAACTTGCAAAAGCCAGTTTAAAAGCTGTACAGGAAGGGCGTTTAATGCCGGGTAATGCTGTGCCGATTGACGATCTGCAATTACTGGCTCCTGTTCCCATGCCGCCCAGTTGCAGAGATGGATATGCGTTTCGCCAGCATGTGGAAGCTGCACGAAGAAATCGCAAAGTGGATATGATTGCCGAATTTGATCAATACCCGATTTTTTATTTTACCAATCATCACAGTATACAAGGTCCCGGCGATGTGCGTTGCATGCCTGATCATTTTGAAAAGCTCGATTTTGAATTGGAAGTTGCCATTGTGATTTGTAAACATGGCCGCAACATCCGTGCAGAAGAAGCGGATGCATACATTGGCGGTTTGATGATCATGAACGATATGAGTGCACGTCGTTTGCAGATGGAAGAGATGTTGCTGAATCTTGGTCCAGCTAAGGGGAAAGATTTTTCAACAGCGATTGGTCCGTGGTTGGTAACACTTGATGAACTGCAGGAGTTTGTTGTACCCGCAAAAGAAAATCATGTGGGATTAAACTGGAATTTAAATATGAAGTGTAAGGTAAATGCTGTGCAAGTGAGTAGAGGCAATGTTTCTGAAATGAACTGGACCTTTGCTGAAATTATTGAACGTGCCAGTTATGGTGTTGATCTGTATCCCGGTGATGTGATTGGAAGTGGTACTGTTGGCACAGGTTGTTTTTTAGAATTAAATGGAACAGCCAAACTAAACGATCCCAATTATACAGAACAATGGTTAAAAGAGGGTGATGTGGTTGAAATGGAAATTGATGGCTTGGGCAGATTGAGTAATACAATGGTGAGCGAGGGGGATGATTTTTCGATTTTGGGGAGGAAGAAATAGTTGGCGCAGAGAACAAGAGATGCAGAGTTGAACGCAGAGTATTGAAAAAAATTTATTAATATGAATAAGGAACGCCTTAACCAAATAGGTTCGGTTATTCTGGATTCAGCAATAACAGTTCACAGGGAATTAGGTCCGGGCTTGTTGGAATCTGCTTATCAACTTGCTTTAAAGAGAGAATTGGAGCTGCGGGGATTACATGTGTTGGCCAATGTACCTGTGCAATTAATCTATAAAGATCAGCCACTGGGGAAAGCATATGAAATTGATCTATTGGTAGAAGGAGAAGTGGTGATTGAAAACAAATCGGTTGAGTTAGTGAATCCGGTTTTTCAGTTTCAGGTAATTACCTATTTAAAGCTTTACAATAAACAACTCGGTTATCTCATTAACTTTAATGTGCCGCTTTTAAAAGATGGATTTAAACGAATCGTTCACAATTTTTAACTCTGCGCATCACTCTTTTTCTCTTGTTCTCTGCGCCAAATGAATCATATGATCATTGATCTCACAGACATCAACCCCATGCAAAAACAACAATGGCTGCAACATGCTGTTGCGCCACGCCCCGTTTGTTTTGCATCTACAATAGATAAAGAAGGAAATGTAAACCTGAGTCCGTTCAGTTTTTTCAATTTGTTTTCATCGAATCCACCCATCGTTGTGTTTTCGCCTGCACGCAGGGTAAGAGATAATACAACCAAGCATACATTGCAGAATGTATTAGATGTTCCTGAAGTTGTGATCAACATTGTTGATTATGAAATGGTGCAGCAGGTAAGTTTAGCCAGTTGCGAATTCCCAAAAGGCACCAATGAATTTATAAAAGCAGGATTTACAGAAGAAGCTGCCACATTGATAAAACCACCGATGGTAAAGGAAAGCAAAGTGAAGATGGAATGTAAAGTGATTGAAGTAAAACCATTGGGAACAGAAGGTGGTGCAGGTAACCTGGTTATTTGTGAAGTGCTGCGTATGCATGTAGATGAAAGTATTTTGAATACAGAAGGAACAATGATTGATCAGCGCAGGCTGCAGCATATTGCACGCCTCGGCGGCGATTGGTATTGCAAAGTAGATGAACACAGTTTGTTTCATGTAGCCAAACCAAATACGCAACTCGGTATTGGCATTGATGCCATACCTGAAACCATCCGCAACAGTAACATTCTCACGGGTAACAATCTGGGTCAACTGGCCAATGTGCATGATTACCCTGTTGTGGATGCTGCATTTTATGATGAACGATTAAAAAACATCATCCAATATTTTTCCATCAATCCCGATGAGATGGATAAAGAATTGCATCGTTATGCAAAAGAGCTGCTCGATGCAGGGAAAGTGAACGAAGCATGGCAGGTATTACTGGCCGACAGCTAAAAAACGATGAATTTTTTGCAACCACTTGTAGTAATTTTAACCCATGCTTCAGCCCAACGGTACATGGATCAGTTATTTCCTCGTGATAGGTTTGCGGTATATTGTTATTGCCGGACTGGCTTTTTTGATCTGGTATATTTTTTTGAAGAACAGGATTTCGTTCAAAAAAATTCAACATCGATTTCCTGTAAATAAAGATTACCAACGGGAAATTTTCTTTTCACTTTGCACCATGTTTCTGTTTGCATTTGTGCCCTGGTTTTTTCTAAGTCATGCAGAAATAAGAAAGCACACAACCTTTTACTACAACATCAACCAACACGGGCTATTGTATTTCTGGCTGGCTTTTCCTTTGATGTTGCTGATACATGATACCTATTTTTACTGGATTCATCGGCTGATGCATCATCCAAAACTGTTTCGTGTATTTCATCTCATTCATCACAAGAGTACCAATCCATCTCCATGGGCCGCCTTTTCATTTCACCCGTTAGAAGCAATTCTGGAAGTAGGAATTCTTGTTGTACTCATTTATACCATTCCAGTAACCAAAGCACATTTGTTCTTTTTCTTTTTGTTTCAAATGTTTTATAATGTGTATGGCCATTTGGGTTGGGAATTGTTTCCAAAGAATTTTCAACGCACATGGATTGGCAAATGGATCAACACATCGGTGAATCACAATCAACATCATCAATACTTTAAAGGAAACTATGGTTTGTATTTTCTGTTTTGGGATCGTTTGATGGGAACCATCCGAAGCGATTATGATGAGCAGTACGATGAAGTGAAAAACAGAAAAGTCGCTTAATCGAATTTGTAAGAAAGTATGTTGAGATAGATAATACCCCCGCATTCTCTGTCGAAACTTTTATTATATTTTATTCTTTTTGGAAAAGTAAGCTTGCTGAGTTCATCATTGCTCATACCGGGCAGCGATTCAATGTGATAAGTTTTTGAATCATCCGATTCTAAAAAGATACCACCACAGCAGGCGCATAAACGGGGATCAAAACCGGTTAAAGTTCCGGAATCAGAATAAGTGATTGCAGTGTTCTTCTTTCTGCAACCACCTATGCTGATCAATAGAAACAGGATGATGATTTTTATATTCATCTGTCAAATCAATTAATTCCACACAGCGCCAAATACTTTTTTCAGAATCTCCGTTGTACGCTTAATGGGGTTTTCTCTGATCTCCAGTTCTTCTTTTGCAATCTGATCAAACAACGCTGCTGTTGCTTTTTCCACTACATAAGCGGTAAGATCAGGATTTACTTTGTTACGTGTTGTAGGAAAACTGTTGTATGTATTTACCAGATCGCCATAGTATTTTGTTGCCTCTACTTTATCCAGCGAATTTTTTACAACAGGAGTAAATGCCTGCACCAACGCTGCAGTTGTTTTTTCTCTGAAATAATTGGTAGCTCCATCTTTTGGTCCACGGATAATATTGATGGCATCACGAATGCTCATTTGCTTAATGGCATCAATAAAAATGGGTTTGGCAAAGCCTACTGCATCTTCTGCTCCACGGTTGATTTGCAGAATAGCTTTATCAACTGTTTTTCCCAATCCAATCCGGCGCATGGTTGCTTCCACTTTTTGTACTTCCGGGGGCAGTAATAATTTATAAAACTGGTTGCCAAAAAAGCCATCTGTTTTATTGAGGTTAAACACAGCACGTGTAAGACCCTGGCCGAGTGCTTCTTTAATTCCCTGACCTGCTTCGGCTTCAGTAACCGGAGCACCGGGTATCTGTACTTTAGGCAATTGGCTCATCACTTCGCAGGATGAAAAAAACAGGGGGATTGATAATAACAGGAGGAAACGTTTGATCATAAAGGGTTATTTAATTTATTAAACGGTTTTACAGCTAAAATAGTTGCATACACCGTGCCGAAGATACTGTCTTTGCTGGTCTGCTTCAGTTACGGTAAATTTGCGACCTGTTAAATTGAAGCATCAAATAGAATATTGGTATGCTCCAATCAGACAATTATTTTATATGAGTACACATTTATCCGAACAAGAGATTATCAGAAGAGAGAAGTTAGCCGAGCTGAATAAATTAGGTATTGATGCCTACCCTGCTCCATTGTATCCCGTTTCGCACCATTCAACTGCAATTAAAGCAGGGTTTAATGAAGAAACCAAGGAGCAATACAAAGAGGTTTGTATGGCGGGACGCATCATGAGTGTAAGAGATATGGGTAAAGCATGTTTTGCGGTTATTCAGGATAGCCATGGCCGTTTGCAGATTTATGTACGCAGAGATGATATTTGCCCCAGTGAAGACAAGACGCTATACGATGTAGTGTTTAAAAAATTATTAGACATAGGTGATATTATTGGTGTAAAAGGATTTGTGTTTACCACCAAAACAGGCGAAACAAGTTTGCACGTGCAAGAGTTAACAGTGCTCACCAAATCGTTAAAGCCACTGCCTGTGGTAAAAGAGGCCGAAGGCCAAACCTTTGATGCAGTTACAGATCCTGAATTCAAGTATCGTCAACGGTATGCCGATCTTATTATTAATCCGCAGGTGAAGGATGTGTTTGTAAAACGTACACTTTTAGTTAATACTATTCGGGAATATTTAAATGCACAAGGTGCATTAGAAGTAGATACACCGGTGCTGCAAACCATCCCCGGTGGTGCAGCAGCACGGCCATTCTCTACGCATCACAATGCATTGGATGTTCCTATGTACATGCGTATTGCCAATGAACTTTATTTAAAACGTTTGATCGTTGGCGGGTTCGATTGGGTGTATGAGTTCAGCCGCAACTTCCGTAACGAAGGTATGGACCGCACACATAATCCTGAGTTTACCATTCTTGAATGGTACACGGCTTACAAAGATTATTTCTGGATGATGAATGTAACAGAAAATCTGCTGGAGCAAATTGCCATTGCATTACACGGAACAACCGATGTAACAGTAGGTGACAGAACCATCAGCTTTAAAACTCCCTTCAAACGCATTTCTATTTTTGATGCCATTAAAGAAAACACGGGCATTGATGTAAGTGAGCTGGATGAAGATGGACTGAGAGCCGTTTGTAAGCAATTGCACATACATGCCGATGCAACAATGGGCAAAGGAAAATTGATAGATGAACTCTTTAGTGAAACATCTGAAGCTAAATGTATACAACCAACATTTATTATTGATTACCCGGTTGAAATGAGTCCGCTTACAAAAAAGCACCGCAGCAAAGCCGGACTGGTGGAGCGTTTTGAACTCATGATCAACGGTAAAGAAGTAGCCAATGCATACAGTGAGTTGAATGATCCCATTGATCAGCGTGACCGTTTTGAAGAACAGGTGAAATTGAAAGAGCGTGGGGATGATGAAGCCATGTTTATTGATTATGATTTTTTACGATCACTCGAATATGGAATGCCGCCTACTGCCGGTATTGGTATCGGGATTGACAGGTTGTGTATGCTCATGACCAACCAGCCCAGTATTCAGGATGTGCTTTTATTTCCAATGATGCGACCGGAGCGGACGGAGGAATAAGTTGATAGAGTTAATTAAGGTGATAATGGAGCCGCAGTTGAAAGACTGCGGTTTTTTGCAGGAATAAGAAGCAGTACAAATTTATCATTCAAATGATAAATTTGTACTACTTTTAAATATGGTTAAACGGGATGCAGAAAAGAAAGTAAGGCTTTTTGCAAAGCAATTCAGAGCATTGGCAATTGTTGGGCCGAGGCAATCGGGCAAAACCACGCTGGCAAAAACTATTTTTCCTAAAAAGCCATACATATCGCTTGAAGATCCTGATGAACGGTCGCTGGCATTGCAGGATACACGCTTTTTTCTCAGCCGTTTTAAAAACGGGGCTATCATTGACGAAGCGCAACGTGCTCCTGAATTATTTTCGTTTCTTCAATCAATTATAGACAAATCCGAAAAGAATGCACAGTTTATTTTAACTGGCAGTAACAATTTTCTGTTGCAGCAATCTATTTCGCAGTCACTGGCCGGCCGTATAGGTTATATTGATTTATTGCCATTTACACTTTCAGAAATTAAACAGTCAGGTACGATATTCAAGCAACCTGAAGAATGGATTCTAAAAGGATGTTACCCTGAAATTTATGACAGGAAAAGAAAGCCTGAAATATGGTATCCGTCGTATACACGCACTTATGCAGAGAGGGATGTACGTCAGTTAAAAAATATTGGCAATACCAATCAGTTTACAAAATTTCTTCGTTTATGTGCAGGGCGCACAGGACAATTACTTAACATTAACGCATTAAGCATTGAAAGCGGGTTAGATATGCGAACAGTGCAGGCGTGGTTAAGTATTTTAGAAAGCAGTTATATTGTTTACCAACTACGGCCACATTCAACAAACTATAATAAGCGGTTGGTGAAAACTTCTAAAATGTACTTTCATGATACAGGGTTAGCCTGCTCATTATTGGGTATTAAAACGCTGAAAGAGCTGGAACTATCTCATTTTCGTGGGGCTTTGTTTGAAAATGCAGTAATAAATGAAATTCAAAAGCAAAATATAAACAGTATAAAAAGCAGCGAGTTGTTTTTTTGGCGTGATAATAAGGGGATAGAAATTGATTTACTGCTGCAAACAGGCGCTAAACAATTGCCTGTTGAAATCAAAGCAAGTCATACGTTTAATACCGAGTTTCTTAAAAATATTAATTACTGGAATGGTTTATCAGGGAACAAAACAGGTAAAGTCATTTATGGTGGTGTTAAAAGTTTTGAACTGCCGGGGAAAATGACTGTGCAAAGCTGGAAAGAAGTGACGGTTTAAGCACAGCAATTGATTTTATTCGATAGAGAGTGGATGTTAATGCTGGATCAACATTTTGTCCCGGATGTGCTTTTATTCCCTATGATGCGGCCGGAGAAGATGGATGATTAATTCTGAACAGATATATAATCTAAGCCATGGTTAAATCAACTGTGGCTTTTTTTATTCCATTCATACAAATCATACTAAGTCTATCTCTAAAAAAATTATCTTCATCCTATTAAATACATTCACATGAGAAGAACAGGAATTCTTGTTTTATTTTTATCAATTGCATTGGCTGCAACAGCGCAGCAAAAAGATTTTACCATAGAGCAAATGCTCAAAGGCGCTCCGCATAAAGTAACCAAAGTACTCCCGCAGTTTGTAAAATGGATTGATGACAAACAATTTGTATTGATTCGTGAGGGAAAACAATACCTGCACGATTGCAAAACAGGAAAAGAACAGGAGTATACAAACAAGGAAATGACGATCCAGGTTGTAGTACCCGAGATCATCAGTAAGAACAACGACCTTTATCTTAAAATGGCCAATGAGGAAACACGGCTCACCAATAATAAAGATGTAGAAAAAAATCCTGTGCTTTCGCCCGATAAGCAATATGTTGCTTTTACACGTAACAACAATTTATTTACCATCCGTCTTAATGATAAAAAAGAAACCCAATTAACAACAGATGGTACAGATGTGATTTTGAATGGCTATGCCAGTTGGGTATATTTTGAAGAAATTTTAGGAAGACCAACACGTTACAAATCTTTTTGGTGGAGCCCCGACAGTAAACATATTGCGTACATGCGGATGGATGAACACATGGTGCCGATGTTCCCGATTTACAGCGAAGAAGGACAGCATGGATTTATTGAACAAACACGCTATCCAAAAGCAGGCGATAAAAATCCCGAGGTAAAAGTTGGTGTTGTAAAACCCGAAGGTGGTGCAACGGTGTGGGCCGATTTTAATGAAAAAGACGATCAGTATTTCGGCATGCCTTACTGGAAACCCGATGGTAGTGCTTTATGGATTCAATGGATGCCACGTACACAGGATAATCTGAAAGTGTATGAAATGAATCTTGCAGACGGCTCAAAGAAAGAAGTGTATGATGAAAAACAAAAAACATGGGTTGATCTGGATGACCAGGGCGATCGCATCACATTTTTACAGAACGGGAAAAATTTTATCATACAAAGTGACGCAAGCGGCTGGAGTCATTTGTATCTGCATGATATGAGCGGCAAACGCATCAACGCCATCACCAGCGGTAACTATACCGTAACAGCTGTAAACCGGATTGATGAAAAAAATCAAACCATTTATTTTACCTGCAGAAAAGATAACAGTGCAAGGTATGATCTGTATAAAGTAAAGTTGAATGGCACTGGCTTGCAACGTTTAACCTTTGGTGATTATACACACCGCAATATCAGGTTATCTCCCAATGCATCTTACTTCATCACCACACTTTCAAACAGCATTACTCCTGATGTAATGACGCTGGTGAATGGTAAAGGAAAAATAATTCGTGAATTAGGAAATGCTGTTGGTGAAGATTATTACAACAATGTTCTGGCTAAAACAGAAATGATCCGTGTAAAAAGCGAAGATGGAAAATATGATTTGCCCCTGCGGATCATCTGGCCAACCAACTTCAATAAAAACAGAACCTATCCGGTGCTCATCAGTATCTATGGCGGTCCTAATGCAGGAACTGTATATGATGGGTGGCAATTAAATATGCAGCAGCAATGGTGGGCAAGGCAGGATTTAATTCAGGTGCAAATGGATCACCGGGCCAGTGGTCATTTTGGAAAGGAAGGCATCAATTATATGCACCGTAACTTGGGCTATTGGGAAATGAAAGACTGGACAACCATTGTAAAATGGTTAATTGAAAATGCAAATGTTGACAAAAAGAAAGTGGCCATCAGCGGTTTCAGTTATGGTGGTTATATGAGTGCATATGCATTAACATACGGTGCAGATTATTTTACACATGGTTTGGCAGGCGGCAGTGTTACCGACTGGAGCTTGTACGATACACATTACACCGAGCGTTTTATGGATACACCTGCAGAAAATCCGGAAGGATATAAAACCTCTTCTGTGTATTCTTATATTGATCAGTATAAAGGTATGCTTCGTATTTATCATGGCACCATGGATGATAATGTACATGTGCAAAACAGTTTGCAGCTGGTAAAAAAATTACAGGAAAAGAAAAAACAATTTGAGTTTATGTTATATCCCGGCGGAAGGCATGGCTGGGGAGGAAATCAGCAATTGCATTCACAAAACGAAATTGCCCGGTTTATTTATAAGTATCTGTTGGAAAAAGAAATACCAAAAGACGTACTGCGGTAAATGCAGCAGTTTTTTTAAGAATAAAGTGCCTCTGTAAAGGGGCATTTTATTTGCGGCGATATGTAAACGAAGAACTGTTAAGATACAGTTCTGTTCAAATATTTGCATTCGCAATATTTTAAGTGTAACTTAAGGAAACAAAACCCCAACGCTATGAACAATAAAACGATTATCAGAATTGCCGTTATTGTTTATGCTATAGCCATGGCAATGTTCGGCATCAACCATTTGCTACAGCCCGTTTACATTGGAAAAATTGTACCCGAATGGATGCCGGGCGATGGAGTGATCTGGTCTTATTTCACAGGAGTTTGCTTAATCCTTGCTGCTATTGCTTTTGTGATCAACAAATTTGCAAAGCTTGCCGGCATTCTGTTAACGATTTTTCTACTGTTGATTGCCATTACTGTACATCTGCCGCCTGTTTTTGAAGCTGACCATGGAATGCTGCGTGTACCGGCATTGGGATTATTGCAAAAAGATCTGGCCATTGCAGCGGGTGCTATGCTGGTTGCGTTCAGAGGTCATTGAGATGGATGTTTCATAAGTGCAAAGACAGTTCAAAAGACGGTCTTCTAAAAATCTATTGCTTTTTTTATCTGTAATTTATCCAAGGGAGTATTACCAAAAAAAATCCTGATTTTTTTGCTCAAGTCTGGCTGTTGTAAACGGCCTGACTAAATCTTATGTGCACTCACCATCTCTGTTTCTCTGTGTTGAAAAATTATGAGCAAAACAAATATTCTTCATCAATCAACAAATAAATCAGTAAATAATTTACCACCTGGTACTACACTGTACTTATTTAAATCAGTTATACCTTCTGCAGCAAACACCTGTTCATCAATAAATAAATTGCCTGTGCATTCATTTGCCGGTTTGCTTAAAATAATATGAGCAGCATCGGCTAATACATCAACTGTACGGCTCATGTTGGCCAATGCTTCTCCGCCTAATAAATTTCTTACAGCTGCAGTATCAATAGTTGTTCTTGGCCATAGTGCGTTGGCAGCAATACCGTCTTTTTTTAATTCTTCGGCCCAGCCCAATGTCATCATGCTCATGTTGAACTTGGTAAGCGTGTATGCAATATGTCCCGCCAGCCATTTGGGTTTTAAGTTAACGGGAGGAGAGAGAGTAAGGATATGCGGATTCTTTCCTTTTCGTAAATGCGGAATGCATGCTTTGGTCATTAAGAAAGTGCCACGCACATTGATGCTATGCATCAAATCAAATCGTTTGACTTCGGTTTGTTCTGTTGTGGTTAATGAAATAGCAGAAGCATTGTTGATGAGAATATCAATACCTCCAAATGTTGCAACGGTTTTTTCAACGGCAGCCTGTATCTGGTCTTCATAGCGGATGTCTAACTGAATGGCCAACCCTTTACCGCCTGCCGCTTCCATTTCATTGGCAGCAGAAAAAATAGTGCCGCCGAGTTTTGGATTTTCTTCCACACTTTTAGCAGCTACAACTACATTGGCACCTTCTGCCGCTAATTTTAATCCCATTGCTTTACCAATGCCTCTTGATGCACCGGTGATGAAAACTGTTTTTCCGTTGAATGACATAGAATTGTTTTAAGAAATGAAAGTTAATGAATGATGTGCAAGAGGAGCAAAAGAATTTGTACTTTGTTGAACTTCAAACCAACGCTATCATGAAATTGTATGCATTGATGATTGTTTTCGGATTAGTTGTCTCTTCTTCTTTTGCACAGGAAGATATACAAAAACAAATGCAGCGTCAGTTTGTAACTGCAACCGACAACTCTGTTATTGAATTGCCCGAAGGAACTTTTCAACTCAACAGCAGTCTATGGCTGGATGGGAAAAAGAACATCGTTATTAAAGGAAAGGGAAAAGATAAAACCATACTCAACTTTAAAAACCAGATCAGCGGCGCAGAAGGAATCAAGATCACCAACTCAACAACCATTACACTGCAGGATCTTACTGTGCAGGATACCAAAGGCGATGCCATTAAAACACAGCATGTAAATGGAATGATTTTTAAACAGGTAAAAGCAGAGTGGACAAGAGGCGCTCATAGTAAAAACGGCGGCTATGGTATCTATCCTGTGCAATGTATAAACGTGATCATTGATGGTTGCGAAGCAAGAGGAGCAAGCGATGCCGGAATTTATGTAGGACAGAGCAAACACATTATGGTGAAGAATTGCAGAGCCACTGAAAATGTGGCCGGTATTGAAATTGAAAATTCGTTGTATGCTGATGTGTTTAACAATGAAGTAACCAATAACACAGGCGGTATTCTGATTTTTGACCTGCCCGATCTGATTGTAAAAAAAGGCGGTTATGTAAGGGTGTTTAAAAACAATGTGCATCATAACAACCATATCAATTTTGCACCAAGGGGAAACATTGTAGGTAAAGTGCCACAGGGAACCGGCATCATGATTCTTGCAACCAATCATGTAGATATTTTTGAAAACAGGATCATCAATAACAAAACGGTTGGTACGGCTATTGTGAGTTATTATATTACAGAGAACCCAATTAAAGACTCAGTGTATTATCCTTTTCCCGCTGCAATTGCAGTGTTTAATAATCAGTACGAACGGCCGCAGACAAAAGCTACTATGAAAGGCAGGATGGGAAAACTGTATCGCTTAAAACTCCGCTTTGGAAAAAATGTACCGCATATTGTGTATGATGGAATTGTTGATAAGAAAAATCCTGCGCAAATCTGCATCAGAGATAACAGTAATCAGAGTTTTGCAAATATTGATGCAGAGAACAACTTCAAAAACATCAGCAGAGATGCGTCTAAACATCAATGTCAGTTGCCTTTGATTACTCCTGTTGAAATAAAACTAAATAACTGAGATGAAGAAAACGGCAATAGTAGTTATGATCATTGCAGTTGCAATACTTTCCTTTAATCAAAAAAAACTTGATCCATCTTTTCAGTTTTATGAAGAGTTGTCGGAGTACAAATTCTTTACGGGAAGGATGGCGGATCTGCAACCTGCAGCCGGTATTGTTCCATACGATCTTAATTCAGCGTTGTTCAGCAATTATGCCGAAAAAGCAAGATTCATAAAGTTGCCTAAAGGCAAAAAGATCGTGTATAATGATTCATCCACTTTTGATATGCCTCTTGGCACGGTGCTCATCAAAAACTTTTATTATTATAATGATTTCCGTGAGCCGGAACAGGGCAGACGCATTATTGAAACACGCTTGCTTGCACATATGCAGGATGGCTGGCATACTTATCAATACATTTGGAACAAAGAACAAACAGAAGCCATATTTGAACCAATAGGTGATGTAACAACGGTTGAATATATTGATGCAGCCGGAAGAAAAGTAAAAGCCAATTATGTAATTCCTAATCAACCGCAGTGCAAAGGCTGTCATAACAGGAACGATACTATCCTGCCAATCGGCATAGCAGCAAGGCATCTCAATGGCAATTATTCTTATGCAGGCGGAGCGCAAAATCAATTACAATACTGGCAACAACAAAAAATGATTGATCTTCCTTCAAGCAACATCCCGGCAAATGCAATTTGGGATAATGAACAGAGCGGTACGGTTGATCAGCGTGCAAGAGCTTATCTCGATATCAACTGTGGTCATTGTCATAATAAATCAGGACCGGCCAATACATCTGGATTGTTTCTGGATATACATGAAACAAACAAAACTGCATTAGGGGTTTTAAAAACACCGGTAGCAGCAGGAAAAGGAAGTGGCGTATTGAAATATGATATTGTGCCGGGGGTGCCTAATAAATCAATCCTAATTTATCGCATGAATACAACTGACCCCGGATTTGCAATGCCCGAAATTGGCCGGGAGCAAATTCATAAAGAAGGAATTGGATTGATTAGTAAATGGATCAGAGAAATGAATTAATGCAGCGATATTGGACAACGGGGTGTCAATAAAATAAACGGTTATGCATAAACTAATATACTTTATACTCCTGCTCAGCTTTACAGCATGTATAAAAAATGATTGCGTAAAAGATATACCTGCTTGTATAGAAAATAAAATCAATCAACTGAAAGCAAAACCAAAAGGAACTGCTTCTTCTGAGGTAAATGAATACAACTATAAGGGCAAACGGGTTTTTCATTTTGCTGCATATTGTTGTGATGTTTACGGTGAACTGCTGGATGAAAACTGTAATTATATCTGCGCTCCTGACGGTGGAATAACAGGCGGCGGTAATGGAGCCTGTACAGATTTTTTCTCCACAGCAACTAATAAACGGCTTGTTTGGAAAGATGAACGTTGATTTAATCCCGGATATAGTTCAATTTAAAACTTGTACTTCTTATACTTTGTGCATTTGCGACTCTTCGTCTCCGTGCATTGGCCCAAACTCATTGGTATATATTTTAAACAGCAGCATAAAGTAACTGATAAGCAATGGCCCGAAAATAAATCCCCAGAAACCGAATAAGCTCAATCCCACAATTACGCCCAGTACAGTTACCAGCGGATGCACATCACCCAGCCTTTTCATTAAAGTAATTCTTGCCAGGTAATCAACATTCCCTGTAACAAGCAAACTAAAAATCAACAGGCCGATACCTTGCCCCGTATTTCCCTGCGAAAAAAGAAAAACAACCAACGGAGCCCAGATAAGTGTTGTACCCACAATAGGAAAGAATGCAAATACACCGGTTAAAAATCCCCACAATACAAAATCATTGATGCCAAATATCCAGTAGCCAATTAACGCACAAATGCCTTGAATCAATGAAATAAGCGGTATGCCAATAGCGTTGGCTCTTACAACACTGATGGTTTCTTTACCGAGGATGTCAATATTTTCTTCACGCAAAGGCAGGAAGGAATTAAAAGATTTTTCAAGCTGTCTGCCATTGGTAAGCATAAAGAAATAAACAAACAGCATCATAGCGAGGTTGGCAAGAATCATTGCTGTGCTGTTTAAAAAGGCAGGAAAAAAATTAGCAATCCGTTTTTGTACTTCACCAATATTTTCATCAGTTAACAACTCCTGACCTGTCCATGATTTTATTTGAGTCGATACAGATTTTAAACCAAGCACCAGTTCATCAGAATGGCTAAACACCTGACTGATCTTTGGCGACAGCATACTTACAATTGAATAAACAGGCAACCCGATGGTAACAATAAATCCCAGAATAAAAACAGTAGCAGTTAATCCGGTGTTCCATTTTTTATGGATTGTGAGGTAGCGGAACCATTTCTTACTTAAAATATATAAAGTAACAGCACCTAAAAAGCCCGGCAAAAAAACATAAAGTTCTTTTACCAGTAATAATCCGAGCGCAATTAAAACAACTAATAAAATAATCTGCCGTAAGCGGTTGCTGAAAGAAGTCATGGTATGAAAATACAAAGAAAAACACTTGAAGCAAGATGGGTCTGGCTGGTCACAAAAAAAGGTGCCGGACATTTGCCCGGCACCTCAAGTATTAAAAAGGTTAGCTTATCTGATCTGACCTCTTACTACACCACTTGCATAAAGTGTAGAATGGGCGTTTACATAGAGTGCTTCATTTTTAAGTGCGGTATACACTGCATCATCCAGTGTAAATACTTTATTGATTGCAAAGTCGCCGGCAACTCCTGCAATAGATAATAATACAGCACCGTTAACTCCAGCAGCACCTCTGTGAATATGTGCAAACTGTAATGCATCACCTGCTTCAAGAGAACTTACAGTAATAACAGAATACAATTTCTTATCGGCTGTTAAACGAATACGGGCAACACCGGTTGCTGTAGTTGTAATAGCCGGTACTTCATTTGCACCGCTTAAAGCAATATCCATTGCTAATTCAACTTTGGTATTGATCTGGGTGCGTACAATACCGGAAGGAACCTGTGTAGAGTGAATGTTTAAATAAATTTCATTCGCATCGCTTTTTAAACTGTCAACCAATGATTGACGCAGATTTACAACTGTACCTGTTGCTGCAGAACCACTGAAGGTAGGGGCAAAATTGAGGATGACAGCACCATTACTTCCTGCATTACCTGCATGGAAATGGGCTGCATTCAGAGCATCGCCCGATGCAAGACCGGTTACAGAAAAGTTATACATCAGCGAGTTGTTACTCATTAACTTAAATGTGGCAGTACCAGCTTCATTACGACCCGCAGGTGCAGGAATTTCATTTTTTGCACTGAGTGTTATACTCCACTCTTTTACTACAGTTACCTGTGGCATGTCGTCTTTTTTCTTGCAGGAGTTCATGATTAGCGGTAAAGCAAGAAGTAAAGCACCTTTCAGAAATAAATTTTTCATAAAACTGATTTTGTTGTTTTTAATGATTTGATGAAGACATATACGGAATCAGCCAAAAGATGGATGTAAGAAATCCGTATTCTTTTCAATACCGTTGAAAATCATGCCAGAAGAAGATAATGTGCGAAAAAGGAAAAAATTTTACTTTTCCCATACCTTAAGGCCTTCGCTGCAATTAGCACAGATGTCAATATTTTTCCGGCTGGTCATAAGTTCCTTACGAAACTGTCTGTAGTTGTCGTTCTTCCAAATCTGTTTAAACGATTGCATTTTTAAATTCCCCAGCTGATGCATGGCATCTTTATCAAAACAACAGGGAACAACAAGGCCATCCCAGGTAATTACATTTGCATGCCACAATTTCCAGCAGTGATTTTGCAACTTATTCTTGGGTGAATGAGAACCATCTGTATTTTTTGTATAACGACTGTATTTATCTAAAGTAGGAATGAGTTGATTGGGATCTTTTTCATAATCATAGATCTGTGCAGTTTTAAACCACACATCATCTGCACCAATTTCTTTGGCCAGTTTTTTTACATCTTCCATTTGATGTTCATTGGGCTTTACCACTAAAAACTGAAACACAACCAATGGTGTTTTGCTCTTTAGTTCATTTTTCCACTTCACAATATTCTTTGCACCTTCCATTACTTTGTTTAATGTGCCGCCTACACGGTATTGCTGATAAACATCCTGTGTGGTGCCATCAATGGAAATGATCAAACGGTCTAACCCGCTTTCTACTGTTTGTTTTGCTTTTTCTTCTGTGAGATAATGTGCGTTGGTAGAAGTGGCTGTGTAAATTTTTTTCTGCGACGCATAGTTTACCATTGGCAAAAACTCCGGATTGAGATAGGGCTCTCCCTGGAAATAAAAAATGAGGTACAGCAAGTCTTTATGAATATCATCAATGGTTTGTTCGAAAAAACTTTTCTGCAACATTCCTGTTGGCCGGGTAAACTCTCTTAACCCGCTGGGGCATTCAGGGCAACGGAGGTTACAACTGGTTGTTGGTTCAAAAGAAATAGAAATAGGGTAACCCCATTGAATAGGTTTGTTGAGTAAACGGCTCAACTGATAGCTGCTCCACACCTTTGCTGCATTCACTGCACGGCGAACAGTAAGCTTGGAAAACAGATTCAGCAGATCATTGCGGTGTAATTGAGCCATGGCGTACAAAGATAAACTGCAATACCCATGCATCATCACACAAGATTTGACGCATTTCACAAAATATTTTTTTGCTGAAGAAAGATTATTTAAAAAAAAGACTTATTTTCGAGTAGTTGCATAAACAACTATATGCCAAACAACCAATTTAAAAAGGGTGAGCTGTACAGCTTCATGACGGGTAAAGCCAGCACGGCTATTGCAAGGCGTTTGCAAAAAAATTTAAAACAGGGCGGTGCTGAAATTACCGTTGAGCAATGGAGTGTATTGTATCATTTGTGGAAGAACGATGGGTTGAGTCAACAGGATTTATGCAATGCAACTTTCAGAGACAAACCGAGTATTACAAGGTTGGTTGATAATCTGGAAAAATTAAAACTGGTAAAACGTGTGGCCAGTAAAAACGACCGCCGCATTAACCAGGTTTTTTTAACGGAGCAGGGAAAAAAGCTGGAAGAAGAAACCATGTTGCTCGCCAACACTACTTTGAACGAAGCATTGATTGGAGTGCCGGCCGATAAAATTGATATCTGTAAAGAAGTGTTGCAGATAGTGTATGATAATTTGAAATAAAGCGGCCCCCTCTGGCTCCCCCGAGGGGGAGAAACCAAAGCACAGCCCAAGCTCGATTAAAATGTTGATTTTATTTAGAGATATTGAAATGTGATGATAAGAATATAAAAGATGATGTGGTAGAACGATTGATAGGATAAATGATGAAGCACCGCTCCTTCTCTACGGGAGAAGGAGAAGGAGGAAGAGGCCGATTAAACTTTTAAAACATAAATATATGAGCACCGTAACGATTGCAGCAACACGTAAAGGCGGCGAGTGGCTGGTAAAAACAAGTACGCCGCAGGATACCTTTATTCCTGAAAATTTCAATGAAGAGCAACTGATGGTAAAAGAAATGTGTTCCACATTTATTGAAACCGAAGTATTGCCCATTGTTGCCAGTTTAGATAAAATGGAAGAAGGCCTCATGCCGGGTTTAATGACCAAGGCAGGCGAGCTTGGATTGTTAGGCAGTTCAACACCGGAAGATCTCGGCGGATTGGGAAAAGATTTTGTTACCTCCACACTCATCAGCGAAGGATTGGGCGGCGGTTATTCTTTTTCTGTAGCAGCAGCTGCACACTCGGGTATTGGGTTATTACCCATTTTATATTTTGGTACACCCGAACAAAAAGCAAAATATATTCCCAAGCTTTCAACTGGTGAATGGAAAGGAGCATACGGACTAACGGAGCCCAACAGTGGCAGCGATGCACTGGGTGCAAAAACAACAGCCGTATTAAGTGAAGATGGAAAGCATTATATATTGAACGGACAAAAATGCTGGATCACCAATGGTGGATTTGCAGACATCTATACGGTGTTTGCAAAAATTGATGGTAAAGAATTTACCGGCTTTATTGTTGAACGTGGTATGGAAGGATTTACACAAGGCCCCGAAGAACATAAGATGGGTATTAAAGGATCATCTACTGTTCAGTTGTATTTCCAGGATTGTAAAGTACCTGTTGAAAATTTACTGGGCGAAAAAGGAAAAGGACATGTCATTGCTTTCAACATTTTAAACATCGGTCGTTTAAAATTAGCTGCTGCAGCAATTGGCGGATCAAAACGCACATTGAATCTTGCACTGCAATATGCTATCACAAGAGAGCAGTTTAAAACGCCCATCATCAACTTCGGTGCTATTCAGTTTAAACTTGCAGAAATTGTAACACGCATCTGGGTAAGCGAAAGTGCATTATACCGCACCAGTAAATGGATTGATGAAAAAGAACACGAATTAATGGCAGCAGGAAAACCCTTTTATGAAGCATTACTCGGCGCAGCAGAAGAATATGCTATTGAATGTGCCATGTTAAAAGTAGATGGCAGTGAGGTGCTGGATTATACAGTAGATGAAGGTGTGCAGATACATGGTGGTAACGGGTTTAGTGATGAGTATGATATTTCAAGAGCTTATCGTGACAGCCGCATCAACCGTATTTATGAGGGTACCAATGAGATCAATCGTTTATTAACAGTTGATATGGTATTGAAACGTGCCATGAAAGGTCGTTTGGATATTATGGGTCCGGCTATGGCAGTTCAGAAAGAACTGATGAGTATTCCTGATTTTGGAAGCGATGATGAAACTCCATTTGCAAAAGAGATGAAAGCCATTGCTAATTTCAAAAAAGCAATTATGATGACGGCCGGTGCTGCAGTTCAAAAATTGATGATGAAGATTGAACAGGAGCAGGAAGTGTTGATGAATATTGCAGATATGGCCATTCAAACATTTAATGCAGAAAGTGCGTTACTTCGTGCGGCAAAACTGGTGGAGCAAAAAGGTGAAGCAGCTTGTCAGTTTGAACTGGATATTATGCGTACTTATATCTATGATGCTGCCGACCGCATCAATAAATTTGGTAAAGATGCCATCAATGCGTTTGCAGATGGAGATGAACAACGCATGATGTTGCTGGGCTTAAAACGCTTTACAAAAGTTGATCCGTTTAACAGTAAAGAAGCAAGAAGAAGAATTGTTGCCAAGCTGCGCAACGACGGAAAATATCCGCTTTAAAAGAATATCCGGAATAGGTTCTAAAATCCTTTGCCTAATTTGCAAAGGATTTTTTATTTAAATACAGCATCATGATTCGTCTGTTTATATTTTTTTTCTGTTTACTGATTCTTTTCAACACAGGAGCACAAACTGTTACGCTCAAGTTTGTAAACCCTTCAAAACTGCAAAACAGTGTAACAACTCCACGGCAGTTTATTACAGGAACAACCTGTAAAGAATGCACGCTTACTATTAATGGAGCAGAAGTAAAAGTATGGCCCACAGGTGCATTTGCTGCAGAAGTAAATCTGAAAACGGGAGATACAAGCTTTGCATTTGTTGCCACAGATAAAAGAGGATATGTAGTAACTCAAAAAGTTTCTTACAACTATCAACTGCCTGCAAAAGAAAAAGAAGTAAACAGTTATACGGTAGAATATCTGCGTATTGAACCGCAGGGCGATCTGTTGCTGAAGCCCGGCGATCATATAAAATTCAGCATTAAAACATTTCCCGGCTCCGCTGTTAAACTGGAAAATGGTTTTGAGTTATTGGAAGTACCGGTAAAAGATTCAAACGGAATAAAAGGAATTTACAAAGGCGAGTATATTGTAAAAGAAAAAGAGGATCTGTTAACATCAACTAAAACAAAACTGAAAATCATCATTCGTACAAAAGATGATCAGCAAATAGAAGCTGTTACTAAAAGCACATTTGCATTAATGCCCGAAAGGCCCATGGTTTTGCAAACAAAAGGGAAGCTGCCGTATGTATTACTTGGTTTGGGTGAAGACAGATTAGGTGGAACTAAGATGGGTTATCTCGATTCGTTGGTAAAATTGTATGCGGTTGGTAAAGTAGGCGAGAAGTATTGTGTGCAATTAAGTAAAAACAGACAGGCCTATATTGAAGAGCAACACGTGGATGTGTTGGCCAATGGAAGTTTCAGCCCTTCATCAATAACCGGCAGCATGCGTGTGTGGGGCGATACTGCTTTTGATTATGTATCACTCATCTTAACCAATAGACTGCCCTATCAATCTTTTCAGGAAATCAATCCATCAAAAATTACGGTAGATGTGTTCGGTGCAACATCTAACAGCAACTGGTTAACACATATGAGTACCGTAAAAGAAATTAAGAATGTGTACTATAACCAGATAGATGATGATGTGTTTCGCATCACGATTGAGTTGCAACATCAGCAACATTGGGGACATACCATTTATTACAGCGGCAATAATCTGGTGATTCGTGTAAAACGTCAACCACAGAAATTAGCATTGAGCAATTTGGTGATTGGAGTTGATGCAGGACATGGAGGCAGTAACAAAGGCGCATTTGGTATTACCGGTATCATGGAAAAAGATATGACCTTGTTCATTGCAAATGAATTGCAACAGGCACTGGAAGCAGAGGGTGCAACCGTAATCATAACACGTACAAAAGATACCACTTACGATAATCATGACCGGTTTACTTTTTTTAAAGAAAAAAATCCTGATCTGTTGCTGAGTATTCATTTAAACAGTGCTGCTGATCCCATTCGTGTGAAAGGCGTGAGCACTTATTATAAACACATCGGTTATCGTCCGCTGACTCAAGCCATTTTAACGCACATGTTAGACATGGGTTTAAAAGAATTCGGCAACGTTGGCAATTTCAATTTTATATTAAATGGACTAACAGAATTTCCCAATGTGTTGGTAGAAACCTTGTTCATCAGTCATCCCGAAGATGAGATGAATGTACTCACGCCGGCTTATCGCAAACAAATGGCCGATAAAATAGTGCTGGGCATTAAAGACTGGCTGGAAAGCTGTAAGTGATCCTGCTTACTGCATGGTAACAACCTGTTATATTATATTTCCGTTCATTTTTGTGGCTGGTGGGTATTCTTTGTCAAAAAGTGTACACATGCATTTACGAAAATGAATTGCCAGGATCATGAAAATGTTAACTACAGCACTGTTTTGCCTTTTGCTTACTATAAATCTGCATGCACAGCAGTTTATTACAGCTCCATTGAGTGCTTCATATAACGAATTGCTCGAAAAAGTGTTTGAAGGTAAATGGGATACTGAAACAAAAAGTATAAAATGGAAAGCAACAACTGCAGACAAGTATGAAATGGGAGGGATACTTGGTGATGGGTTTCTTTATACAAAACTCGATACAGCTTTTGTTTATGAAAACAGTTTATACCTGATTGCACACACTACTTCTTACATGAAGAATGATTCCGGAGTAATTGAAAATACAAACAGTTGCCATGTTTGTGGTATACCGGTCAGCCTTATCACATTTAATATCATTGATAACTCTTATCATCTTTCAACAGTTAAACGTAACATGGGTCAACATGGTACGTTTGGAGAACCTGATTACAGTTTTAAACTGATTGATTTGGGTAACAGCAATCTCTTGTTGCAGATCAATGATGGCTATTCAGGAATGGGTATAAATTCTATCACTACTACATTTTATTATTACGGTTCACCGGTGCTTAACATGATAAGCAGTGAAGACAACGGCGGCAGCTATGATCAGGATAAGAAAGGATATTATTCGTTTAATACCAGGTTTGTGATCAACAATAAAAATCAAACCATTCAAGCAATTCAAACAGGCTATCGAATAGATGAAAAAACCGGTAAACGCATGGCAACAGCTAAAACAAAGTTGTGGAAGTTTGAAGGGAATAGTTTGCAGTTTTAACTGGGGTATCTTAATTGAAACGAACCCGGAATAATTAATCTATTCCCAAGTAGTACTCTTCTAACAAATCTTTATTTTTGCGGCTTCCGAAAGTAATCGGAATTCGCAAAGTCTCCCGGCTCTTCGCAAGGGATCTGAAGGCGGTCACTTTTAAACGTTTAAAAAAATGAACAAAGGACCCGTTTCTCAATTTATTCAACATCACTATCGTCATTTCAACGCAGCTGCTTTAATGGATGCAGCAAAAGGTTATGAAACACACCTCAACGAAGGAGGAAAAATGATGATCACATTAGCAGGTGCCATGAGTACGGCTGAGCTGGGTTTAAGTCTGGCCGAAATGATCCGTCAGGATAAAGTGCAGATCATCAGTTGCACCGGTGCCAACCTGGAAGAAGATGTGATGAATCTTGTTGCACACAGTCATTACAAGCGTGTACCCAATTACCGTGATCTTACACCACAAGACGAATGGGATCTGTTAGAAAATCATTACAACCGTGTAACTGATACCTGTATCCCCGAAGAAGAAGCCTTCCGTCGTTTGCAAAAACATTTGCATCGTCAGTGGGTGGAAGCTGAAGCAAAAGGCGAACGTTATTTTCCACACGAATTTTTATACAAAACTGTGTTGAGTGGTGATCTGAAACAGTATTATGAAATTGATCCCAAGAACAGTTGGATTGTTGCAGCAGCAGAAAAAAATATTCCGATTGTGGTGCCGGGTTGGGAAGACAGTACTACCGGAAACATTTTTGCCAGTTATGTAATTAAGAATGAATTAAAAGCAAGTACGGTAAAAAGCGGTATTGAATACATGGTTTGGTTAGCAGATTGGTACAGAGAGAACAGTGGCGGAAAAGGTGTGGGCTTTTTCCAGATCGGTGGAGGTATTGCAGGTGATTTCCCTATTTGTGTGGTGCCGATGATGTATCAGGATCTGGAATGGCACGATGTTCCTTTCTGGAGTTATTTCTGCCAGATATCAGATTCAACTACATCATTTGGTTCGTACAGTGGTGCTGTACCAAACGAAAAAATTACATGGGGTAAGTTAGATATCAACACTCCCAAGTTTATTGTAGAAAGCGATGCAACAATTGTTGCTCCTTTGATCTTTGCATGGATATTGGGTTGGTAAATGAGAATATTTTTTTATAATCTTTAAGAATGTTTAGGGTATTGCAGACTGTCTTTGCTTCTTCCAGAAGTAGAAAGGCTCATTATTATGAAATAACTCATAGCGGAAGATGTATTACTTTTAAAACGGGTTTGAATATTCAATAAAAAACTCCCAGTATCAAATAACTGGGAGTTATGTAGAATAAAAACTGTTATTTAACCTCTATCAATTAATCAACAAAACCATTCTGGTAATTATTGTTTGATAAATGAAATCGTCCGCCAACTGGTACCGTCAAAAGCTTTCAGGAAATAAACACCTTGAGGAAGATTGTTTAAATTGATTAAAGCTCTTTTTGAATTTGTAGGATAACTCCATTCTTTTTTCAGGTTTCCGAACCGATCTAATATTCTTAACCTAATAAAGCAGGTATTTTCTAATGCTTCTACGTTGGCAGACGACCCGGCAGGGTTCGGCGAAATCCGCAACAGAATTGGGCCTCCACCGCCTCCATCACAATTTGGTACAGGACCTACCGTCATACTTACTATTGGGCTTGGATCACTTAAGCCACATGCATTTTTTGCTTGTACAGTAAGATAATTATATTAAGTTTGGCCTTGTTGGGGAGTATTTACAAAGGGGGCAATATAAAAATAGTTGCTGCCATTACCATTCATATCCTGGATGGTTTGCCCGTAATTCAAATTCCACACATGGCCAATTGCTCCGGCTGGCGTTGTTGAATAAGCTTCTGCAAACGTGCCGCATTGAACATCATAATTAGAAGGCCCAATTGATGGGGCATCGGGCAATCCAACAAAAATTTGTTTGCTTTTTGGAATCGTTTGTCCGCAAAAAATAGCTGTAGCTGTTAACGTAATATAACCAGCCTGACCTCCAACTCTTGTTAAAGTTACAGGGTTGCTGTTTGCAGATGATAATGTAACAAGTGAAGAATTAGAACTGGACCATGTAATTGTTCCGTTTAAAGGAAGCTGATCAAATTTATAAGAATTGGATGTACAAAGATTTTCATCACCAACAATTGTGAAGACAGGTTGGCAATTATTAGAACAGTTAAGATCATTTGGTGTGATGCCTTCCATTTCATTAAATATCCAATTTGCATTGCGGGGAGTGTAAAAGCGATGGCCGTTATTATTGACACTAAATCCATTTGAATTAGTGAACGGACCTTCTTGTGCAATAAAATTCGCCGCTCTTGATGGGTTGCCCGGGCTAACGCCAGCTACATATTTTCCGGTTAATGCCTGTAGATTAAGCGTTGTAATATCAAGAGAACTTGTTATGGGTACAAAGCAAAAATCTTCAACTGCTGTATAACTCACATTTGCAAGGCCTATTCCAAATGGTATTAACAAATTAAATGGAAAAATATCTTTATCCTCACCATCCAATTCATTCCGTACTTCTCTTGTACCACCTGGCATACCATCCCAGGGTAATTCACCTGCAGGTGAATTACTGTTTACATTTTGCAGAACAATTGTAAGATTGATAATAGAATAAAAAAACTTGAGTCTTGCATACAAGTAAATATTAAATATACTTTGAGGCCCTGCATTTTGGTTTGGCAAAGCCTTTACATATAATGAGAAAAAAATGCCCGCCGGCCTTCTTACAAATGGCCTCGGGAAAAAATGAGATGCAGTAGTGCCTACCAATGTTGTTCCGGGAGAAAATATTTGTGTGCCGCATTCAGAACCAGAGCTTGTTGCAATAAATTTATAGCTTGGCTGTGGGTCATTTGGTTGAAACGTTATCATGTTTCTGTAAGTAGTGCTTAAAAAAGTATTTCTTGTAAAAGTATTAACACTGGTAGCTTTTAATATTGACAATTGCCCGGTAGCAGGTTCATCTAATAAAGCATTACCCTGTATAATTTTTTGAACCATTTTAATGTCTAAACCGGCAATTGGATTTAGCCCATTTGCCAAAAACCTTGTGAGATATATTGCGAGCCTAAGGGTGTATTTGCTCCCTGGTGCGGGCTGTCGTGTGTAATAACTAAACGGGTATCCGTACCATTTGGCCACATAGCTGGGCTGCCATACTTTGTAATTTCTGCAAGACCATAACGGATAATAAGGCCTCCCATACTCATGCCTAATATTACATTCTGCTTCGGGTTGGCAGCAGTTGCTTTCTGTTGGTTAATCCATTTTAATGCTTCCTGAAAAACAAGTACGTTGCGTAATATATCATCTGTGCCATCATTAAAATCTAAAAACACCAAATCGTAACCGGCAAGATCATCTAAGTTGGTCATGAAATCATAAGAACCTGGTTGTTCATTTAGCAGACCCCATAATTCCTTATAATCAAGGGGCTTTTTGAATAAAGGTGCCACCCTGCTTGCATCGTAACCCTCAACAATAAAAAAAGGTTTGTCTAACACACCGGGTGCTCCTGTTTTACTATACCATACACTTAGCTTTCCGCCTTTATGCCAACCGGGTGATGGGCCAGGTACGGCAGGAATTGACATTTCAACTATATTGGGTTGAAGGCTATATCTGCCAGCAATAGTATTATTCGCTGCAACTTCGGCTACATAAAATTCTGCATAACATTCATACGATGAATTATCAGTACAGTTCAGTTTTATTTTCCATCTCTTGTAACCTGTATCAGTATAAGTTTTGGTATAGGGCCTGTTTAACTGGATAGTTATATATCCATTGTGGTCATTAAAATCAATCTGCACATTGCTGATTGTTTTATTGGTATTGGTATAAAAAAGGTCGCTTTTAAATAATACCGTAACGGTTCCATTGCCTGTATAATTTAATGAAGGAGTAGCTGCAAACAATGTTCGTTGCAGGTAGGGGCTCTGTGGCCGCCCTTGTACATCAAAAATTTGATTGTTTGTAACAGTAAACAGGTTTTGCTGTACTGCATTTTCGTTAAGCGCTGCATAATCTATCAACAACATGGGAACGGCAAAAGTATAAGCAGGGTAATTACTATTTGTTTTGATGGCACTAGTAACTGTTGGCAGTTCAGGCAAGCTGGTACTGCCGTAAATCTTGCTTGCACGTATGCTTCCATACAGTACCTCCCATAAATCATTATCTACCCGGTTACTGTCGGTTAATATGCCATTAAAAATATCAAATGGCACTATGCGTGGTCCGTATTCTTCTAAGTAAGCGGTGGGTACCTGCGATTTATCAACATATTGAAAAATAGAATTTAACTGGGTCCTTAATACATCTGTAGTTTGAGCGTTTCCGCTAAGGCAAAAGAAAGCCTGTACAAGCAAGATGCCTGCAAAAATCTTTTTCATAATTAGTAAAATTTTAAATTGTTTTGTTTTAGAATTTCATATCAAATCGGCCTTGAGTAATTCTAACTGTCTCGCAGTTTTGTAAGGTTAAAGCAAATTCAAATGTGCCAGAAACTATCCTTTTTTGTTTATCTAATTTTGTTATGTTTAAAAAAGCATTGTGGTTAGGAATTGTATCCGTCCACTGATAACAACAAAGAGTTACTTTGTTACAGTACTCGCCAAATCTTGTTCTTAGCTTTCTTATATTTAGTTTATAAATCCCGGCAGATTGTATACTATCGCTTGCTACAACAAAGCTGATCGAATTATTTGCTCCCTCATCATATCTGTATCCATTAAGAGTAAATGCTCCGCCCATAAATGTTTCATCGTAATAGCAGGAGAGATTAGAAAATCCATTGTCACCTCTTGGCAACCATACTTTTCCATTTACCAAAAAGCCAGCGGTGTTTTTACCTTCTTGTGTAGCAGGTGGCAATCCGCTTTCCGGGTTATTTTTTTTGCAGTTGGTACCGCTTGATATAATGAGCAGGAAAAGTGAAGAAAGAATTGATATGTGTTTCATCTTTTGTACTAATTAGTTTTTAAAGATAAGAACATCAAACAGGTTGATGTTTGCAGAATACAAAAATGGGGGCTGTTTATTCTGTGCAGGATGATTGGGGGGATATTTTATTAAAAACATCTTTCATATTCTTAAGCATTAATTAATTCTTTTAACAAGTTACAGTTTTTATAAAAAGATTACAATACTCTAAAGCGGGAAGTAATTATACTACATAACCTTTGCTATTGCTCAAAAAGCAAGCTATTAAAACAAATACAATGCTTTAATATGATCAGGGTAATCAAAGCACTAAGATCATTTAATGAAACTGTAAAACTTAAGTAAGTATTGTATTGTTTAAATCAACGTTCACCAACATCACCCAGCGGTTTATCTCTCTTCATCATTTCGTTTCTGTTCGCTGCTTCCCATGCAAGAAAGAACACCAATCGTGTACGTTATATGCAACCCTGTTGGACATACCCTACAAAAAATACCAGTTTGTGGTATTGTGGCGGTTACACAAATTAAATATATTACAGCGGAAAATGACAAGGCTAAACAAATATTACAGTCCAAGTTGTAAAGGCCCACCGAAGCAACGTTTGTTAAAAGTTATTTGTCAATTAATAAACTCCTTTTATGAAAAAGATCATGCTTTTACTTATCATCGCTACGATAACATCTTCAAACAGTTGTAAAAAAGTGCCATTAAATACATGTACACTAGACATGTGTGACACAAGACGTAAAACTATTATGAATGCTAAGGACTGGACAGGCACCCTAGGTTATTACAATGATATTAGGAAATGGGCTGTAAATGTTTCTATCCCTAATACTATTGATGGAATAAGAACATGTATTTTATGCATAGACATTCCAGATAGCTTGAAAACAATTGGAAGATTTGTAACATTTAGTGGCGAGCTAAAAGAAAGTTGTGACAATCCAAAGCCAGAACTAAGAGGGCAAGAAATTTATTTCGTTAAACCTACAAATCTAAAATAATGAAGAAAATTTTATTAGCACTAATATGTATATTATTATTACAATCAAGCTATTCACAAATTCGTTATGACAATGGCGGTATAAGAGATGGAAATACACAAATTGGTGAATTTGTTATTCAAGGAAATTCTTGGAATCAGCGTTTCGTAACTTATTTTTTTCAAAATACTACAAATGATATCGTACCGCAAGCTATTGCGAGAGAGGCTATAAGGCAAGCCTTCGCAACATGGCAGGGGCAGTCACGACTTATTTCATCGAAGTTTGCAATGCAGCAGTTGCTGATATTGTGATTCTTTGGGGTGAACGAAATCATGGAGATAATTTTCCGTTCGATGATGGTGGTACAGCACAAGGAAATGTACTAGCGCATGCTTTCTTTCCTCCACCAAATAGTGGAGCACTAGCTGGGGATATGCATTTTGACGATTTTGAGCAATGGACTGAACTTACACGAGCTAACGCTTTACAACCAATAGATTTGCAAACTGTTGCTTTACATGAAATTGGTCATTCGCTAGGGCTTAATCATTCTAATGTTGCAGGTGCTATTATGGCTGCTAATTACACTGGAAGTAATAGAATTTTAGCTGCAGATGATATTGCGGGAATGAGAAGTATTTATGGACAGAACGTAGATTTTATTACAGGGCCAAATAGTATTACAACCTCTGGCACATTTAGCATTGCGGAAACTTTACCTGTAGGATATAATTTAACATGGAGTGTAAATAACCAATGTGTAACATTAGCAACAAACGGTAATAATGTTACAGTTAATAGTATAAATTTTACTGGCACAATAATACTTACAGCTACAGTTACAAATGGATGTGGTACATTAATTTTCAACAGACAGATTTCAACTACTGGCAGTAGCCTATCAATAAATGGAGCAACAAGTTTTTGTAGTGGTACAAGCACGTATTCGTTGCCAAATTTACCTGCAGGCACGAATGTTACATGGGATTTGACACACACACCTATAGCTCCAAATGTTGCATCCATTCCGGCAGGAAGTACTGGTAACAGTGTTGTTGTAACTGGCTTTGGCAATGGGAGAGTTGGCCTTTATGCTACATATTCAGGGTCATGTAATTCACAACCAATAACAGTTACCCGAACAATAGGCATTGGCATTTCAGATTTAAACTTACGATTTCCAAGACAAAACCCAAGAGTAACTGGACAACCAATACAATACACTAATGTAAATGTTGCAACTCAATACTCAATTGGCACAAATCCATTTCCTGGCGCCTCCGAATCTTGGACAGTAGGCACCGACGACCCAAGTTTTAATTGGTCATATAATATTTCAACAGGAGTACTAAGCTATTTCTTTAGTAACGTTGATAGAACAGCTACATTCTATGGTTCATCCACTAATTCATGTGGTTCAAGTAGTGGGTTTATATATTTGAAATCAGTAAGCGGTGGTGGTCAAGGTGGAGGTGTTCCATTAAGGGCTTATCCGAATCCTACTTCTGGTGTTTTGACGTTAGAAGCTATTGAAGGTAACTCATTTACAGAAATTAAAATAATTGACAAAATGGGAAATATTAGAAAATATTTTAAATTTTTAGGTAAAACAAAAATGACATCGATAAATGTTTCGGAACTTCCCTCTGACATTTACAATATTCAATTTTTTGACGGTAAACGTTGGACAACTCAAACCTTCATTAAAAACTAATAGTGGAAAAAAGTATTAAGCCAGGTTCCCAATTAAAGTGAGAACCTGGCTTAATCTTTACCGGGTATGCTTACAACATGGGGTTTTATGCAAATGTTGCTGGACGGTGCTAAGTTCAACATTTTGTTCATCAGTGGAATACAATTCCTTTATCTCGGAGGAACATTCAATGGAATATCTCTCACAAACATATTGTTGCGGTTGGCTGCTTCCCATGCAAGGAAGAACACCAGTCGTGTACGTTTTTCGTGCAGATCGTAGTTAATCTTATCGGGCGTATCACTTGGCTTGTGATAATCTTTGTGAATACCATCAAAGAAAAATACAATGGGAACTCCTTTTGCTGCAAAGTTGTAATGATCGCTGCGGTAGTATAAACGGTTGGGATCTTTTGGATCGTTATACTTACGGTCGGTAATAATTTTGATGTACATGTTGTTGATACTATCAACAAAACGAGGCAACTCGCTGCTCAATTTATCATCACCAATCAAATACACATGGTTGTTACTGTCGAGCGATTTTAAATTATCATCTTTCCGTCCAATCATATCAATATTGATGTCGATAGATGTTTTATCCATCGGATAAACCGGATGATTACCATAATACTCACTTCCCCATAAACCTTTTTCTTCTCCGCTTACTGCCAGAAACAAAATAGTTCTGCGTGGCCCTTTGCCTGCTGCTTTTGCTTTTGCAAATGCTTCTGCCAGTTCCAGTACACCAACGGTACCGCTTCCGTCATCATCTGCGCCGGGGTGTAATTTGCCGCCAATAATTCCCACATGATCGTAGTGAGCAGAAATAACGACATACTCATCTTTTTTATCCGTTCCTTCAATCATCCCTAATACATTCGATGCCTGAATTGTTTGAATGGTTTTTTCAAAACGGATCATCAGTTCAGTAGAAAATAGTTTGGTTTCAAGTGTCTGATCTTTTGCTTTTGCCAGATCTGTTTTTAATATTGCTTCAGCCATTGCTTCAGAAATACGGATAGATGTTGCTGACTGTCTTGAACGATAAAGTGAGAAGTACATACGCCCGGCTCTTGATGAAGGTTGTTTGTCAATTCCCGGTTGGGTAAACAACAGCACAGCCGGCTGGCGCTGATACAAACGGAAAATTTCTGTTTGTGTAGGTTGTTTACCTGCAAGGATCACGGCTTTTCCTCTGATGTCTGTGGTAGTATCGCCTTTACCCAGGTAAACCACTTCACTAATGTAAAGCGTTGAGCTGTTGATGCTGTTGAGTGTTGCTGTAAAATCTTTTCCAAACTGATACGCTGTTCCGTTCACAGTTACCTGCGCATCGGTGAGGGTATCTTTGTACAACGGATAAAATTGTTCCCAGTTACCGTTGTTGCCCGGTGCAATACCAATGCGTTGAAACTGTTGTTTCAGATAATCGGCTGCTTTGCGTTGTCCTTCGGTTCCCGTTTCTCTACCTTCCATTTCGGGCGCAGCAAGAATAAAGAGATGGGTTTTTAAATCGGCAGCAGTAATGGTTTGTGCAAATTTTTCAGCTGTTTTGTTTTTTTTCTGTGCAGTAACAGAGAGTGTAAGCAAACTGCAAACGATCAATAAAAAGTTCCTCATGATTTATTTTTAAGGAGCCGAATATAAAATAAAATCCCGCCGTTGGCGGGAGAGATTTATAAATGGTATGATTTAATTGGTCGGCCCGACCATGTCGGTCTGACCAATTAATGATCAGCAATTTTACATGCAGGCGATCTTTTGCACCCTTCTTTCGTGGCGGCCACCTTCAAATTCAGTGGTCATAAACGTGTTCACCATTTTTTCTGCATCACCTTCACGCACAAAACGTGCAGGGATACAAATCACATTGGCATTGTTATGGCTTCTTGCCAGTTGCGACAGTTCTTCGCCCCAGCAAATAGCAGCACGGATACCCTGGTGTTTATTGGCTGTAATAGCTACGCCATTTGCACTGCCGCAAAGCAATATTCCAAAAGACGCTTCACCGCCTTCTACTGCCTTTGCAACAGGGTGAGCAAAATCAGCATAATCAACCGACTCGGTTGAATAGGCTCCAAAATCTTTAAACGGAATCCCTTTTCCTTCTAAAAAAGAAATGAGGTCTTCTTTATAATCAAATCCCGCATGATCGCATCCAATGGCTACGGGTTTTGTTAAATCAAATGGAGAATGCATGGCTGAAAATTTAGAATTCAAAGTTAGTATAAATTATGAGCCGATAGACATTAGCCGATAGCCGATAGTCCAAAGTCATTAGTAGGTAATGATTAGTCTTGATCGTTTCGAAACTGAATTTTCTATGATCCTTTGAATAATTGTGTCTTTTGTATATTTTAATACCATAAATAAAGTTATGCCCGGTTATAAAACATTACTTGCTTATCAAAAAGCAAAACAAGTGGCGGATGCTATTTTTCTAGCTTCAAAAAAATTTCCTATTGAAGAAAGATATAGCTTAACCGATCAGATAAGAAGAAGTTCACGAGCTGTTTGTGCCTGTATGGGAGAAGCATATCGAAAAAGAAAATACCCGGCACATTTTGTAAGCAAGCTCACAGATTCTGATATGGAAAACGGAGAGACAGAAGTGTGGCTTGATTTTGCAAAAGATTGTAGTTACCTAAAAGCTGAGGAGTACCAAACAATCTATTCACAAAACGAAGAAGTTGCCAAGCTTCTTGCGTACATGATTAATCATCCTGAAAAATTTTTGTAACGCTCCTGACTTCACTATCGGCTAAAAACTATCTACTCACCACTATCGGCTGTTTTATGTCAGCTCCACTCTTCCTCTTCTTTCTTTATTTGCCGGCGATGAATACGGAGGCTTAGAAAAATACTGAACTCGTATAATCCATATAACGGAATAGTAACCAACGCTAAACTGAACGGATCGGTTGAAGGAGTAATAATGGCAGCTAATATGAGAATAACAACAAATGCATATTTGCGGATGCGGCGTAACGTAACCGGTGTAAGAATGCCTACTCTTGTTAACAGCATTACTACAACAGGCAGTTGAAATAACAAACCAACACCAACGGTTAAGTAAATCAGGTTTTCAAAATAGTCACTGATGGTTGGTTTAAATTCAATTAACGGACTCAACGAATAGGTTGAATAAAAATTTACCATGAAAGGTGTAAGTACAAAATAACCAAAGGAAACACCCATGAAAAATAAAACAGAGATCCATAAAATGGCACCCGTTGTTCCTTTACGTTCTTTATCACTTAATGCCGGACGAACAAATTTCCAGATCTCCCAAAACACATACGGGAAAGCCAAAATAAAACCGCCGGTAAAACCAACAGTGAAGGTGGTGAGGAACTGTTCCGTCATGGCATTGCTCTGGAACTTGATAGAAAAATCGCCCAAACAAAGTTGATCTACATGTAGCCATTGGCCAATACTGCACAACCATTTATAGGTAATGAAATTATTATGTGCCGGGCCCATGAAAATATTATTCACCACATAGGTAATATTAAACAGCACAATACCCGAACCAATCACAACAGCAATCAATGCACGGATCACATGCCAGCGCAGTTCTTCCAGATGATCAATAAAGGTCATCTCGGCCTGCTCCCCCCCCGACTTGCCACGGATGCGTTTAAAAATATTCCTGCGTTCAGATTTTGTTTCGGCCACGGTAAATGATTTCAATTGCAAATGTAACCCGAAAAAGATGAGGAGAAGTGAACGAGGAAAAATTAGGTTTTCGTATAATTTAGCCATAACCTCAAAGAGCCATGGGCAATAAAAAAGCTGTCTCATTTGAGACAGCTTTTTAAGATTGAGAACAAAAAATTATTTTGTTGCCAATTCTTTATCAATCATAAAGATCAGCATTCCACGGTGTGCCCTCCCTTCGTAGCAATGTCTCTCGAAGAGGACATTGCGTAATACAGCATATGTCATAAATTATTTATAACGCAACGTCCCTTTCAGGAGACGTTGCTGAGAAAAAATTAAAAAGTGATTAATATTTTACATCAAAGCGGCCCTGCGTAATACGAACAGTGTCGCAACCGGGCTTATAATGAGTTACTTCAAAATTTCCTGCGATGATCCGGTTTTGTGTATCAAATTTTATAATGTTCACAAATGAATTATGATTTGAAATAGTATCATCCCAAAAATACATACAGCCAACATCAGTGTTTGTAAATATTGATATCCTTGATTCAATATTATTCAACTTATAAAGACCCGTAGTATTAAATTGATTCATTGCAATCGTAAAAGTGGTAACGTTTTCATTTGCAACATATCTAGCACATCTTAAATTAAATGTTCCTCCATTTAAGGTAGCATCATAGTACCAACTCATCTTAGAGTTTGAACCAGAACTTCCCTTTGGTATCCAAACCTTTCCGTTTAATAAAAAACCACAGGTGTTTTTTCCTTCCTGTGTGGCGGGTGGTAATTTTTCAGTATTATCAATTATTAGGGGTGGCGGGATTTTTTTACATTTTAAAGAAGATGTAAAAATAAGTATGCATAAAAGGAGTATAGTACTGCTGTATTTCATAACTCGTTTATTTTTTTGATACCTGCTTTAATCAATAAAGCATTTTTGCAGGAGTGTAAAATTAAACGGGGGGCTTAAGCCAGTATGCAGATTTTGCGGGGGGGGGGGGATAATATAAATGGCATCTTTCATTTTATAAGCGTTCATGTACCAAATTACAGCTTAATAATAAAAATTACAATACCCTAAAGCGGGAAGTAAACAGCCTTAATTAAAGATTTGTTTAGAAAGTAAGAGTTTTTACTTAGCAGCACCGTTACCACAATGAATAAACTTAAAAAGGCTGTCTCATCAAGAGACAGCCTTTACCAAATCAGTTAATAAAAATTATTTTGTTGCTAATGCTTTATCAATCATAAACATCAGCATACTCCGGTGTGCCCTTGTGCTTTCGTTTGGCGATACCGCTGTTGCCAGCATAATGCGGATTTTTTTCAGTGTATTAAAAGCACCGCTCTTTGAAGCATTGTCGTATCCTGCTCTGGCTTCAACTATGGAAATTGCCCCTTTTACAAATTCACTTTGTAAATTCTGGCGGTAAATATTTACTGCGCCGGCCATATCTGCTTTAAAGATGGCAGAAGTTAAATCGTTCATGACATCAGCTACAGAATATGTGTTACCATACAAGCCGCTGTTGTTGATACGACGGAGTGTGGTCGGGTGCAATAACTCTGCAAGAATACTTGTTTGAAATCCTTGTACAACAGATGTATGCTTGGGATCTTCAGGTGCACCAAAGAAATTATAACCACGACGCTGAACCTGGAGATAAGGCAATACCTGTAAGTCTGCATCAAATGCATTTGGAGCAAATACATTCTTTGCTAAAAAGGCCATTGCTTTTTTCTGGTATTCAACAGGTGTAATGGTAAATGGTTTGCTGCCCGGATTTTGTCCGGGGAAACTTCTGTCAACCTGCACACCACCAATATAACGGCTGATGGCATTGGCCATTTGAAAACGTTGGCCATTTAATACACTGTAACGGATCTGAATTTCCTGATACGATTTATCGCCTTTCGCATATTTGGTTATCAGTTTGCTCATGGCACTGTTTACAAATTTGAAACGGTCCTCGCCATAAGTAACCATGTCGTTACTCATGTCGTTCACCATTACACGTGGATCAATACCATTACCGGGGCTGCGCATATCATCTGCATCATTACCAAATGTAAGATGTGGTTCATGACTGCGGCGTAACAATGCATTGAGGCTGCTTTGTTCCTGACCTGCAGGAAATTCACGGTAACCGAATTCGATGGCCCATAAATCATACGGTCCCGGTTTCATGGTATAATAATCGCCTTGTTTACTTCTGTCGCTGTTAATGTTTACCGATGGGTAATCCATAACCGAACCTTGCAAACCTAATTTTTGTGTGATGGATTTGTTGTGTACTTCTGTCGGGCTAAGCATCTGGCTTGCTTTCATGTTATGGTTCAAACCAAGTGTATGACCCATTTCATGTAAGATGAGGTAATAAATGAATTGCTCATGAGCAACCCGTACTTCATCTGCTGCAGCATCTGCTGCACTGGTAGTAATTAATGTAGCACCTGCCATGTATTGTTTTGCCAATTCGTTTCCAATTGAGCAGTTGGCCCAATGTTTACGCATGTGTGCAGGAACCATCTGCATGGGTTGATCTTTTCCTGCATAACCTGCATTATCTGCTTCGGTTACATCTAAGAAAGGTGTTTGTGCACCCGATGCCCACTCAATAGAAATATCACTGCCAAGAATTTGTCCTGTTTTAGGATTTACAAAACTTGGTCCGATGGCTCCGTATTGCGGATAAGGAGAAGAGATCCAGCGGATCACATTGTAACGGATATCTGCAGGATCCCATGTTGCATCATCGGGCATAATCTTCATCACCACAGCATTTTTAAAACCTGCTTTTTCAAATGCTTCGTTCCAGCGTTCGCCTGCAGCTTTCACCATATTGCGGTATTCAACAGGTGTTGTATTTTCTACCCAGAACGTAATGGGTTCAACAGGTTCGCTTAGAGCAGCAGAAGGATCTTTCTTTTTTAAATGCCAGCGGTTGATCACATCACGGTAGTTGGTAATCTCGTTCGATGTAAGATCGTCAACTTCCTGTGTAAAAAAACCAATACGTGGATCGTCGAACCGTGGTTTGTAATCATTCACAGGTACTTCAATAAACGAGTGCTGCAATTTTACACGAACATAACGGGCATCAGTAATGTCTTTTCCGCCACCATTAAAAGGCATGGGATTATCATATGCCAGATCAACAATCACATCACTGTTGTTGGGGTATGAACGGATGTTTGAATATTTACTTTTGGTTGGATTGTAACCACCCAGGTTAAATACTGCACCGGGAGGTAACATGGGCGACATGATGGGTTTTACCGGATCGAGTTTGTCGCTCAGGAATAATCCATCCACACTAATAAGATAACCGGTTGAATCTTCTACACTGAATTTATCTACAAAGAAAACCGCTTCAGGTAAATCGGATGCTTTACTTACCGGGTTTTTCGGATCAGCATAAAAAGAAGTATTCTCCATAGAGAATTCAATTTTATCATACTGCTTCTTCATTTTAAACACCAGGTTTGCACGGTGCATACTCTGGTGCAGAAATAAGCTTGATGGTCCGGCCAATGAAAAACTCTGGTAAATAAAATCTTTGTTGAGCTGATCTTTGCGCACATACATCAACACACTTCCTGTTACTGTATCCTGATAAAGTGTAAAGAGACCAGCATGTTTTTTACTGCTCTTCACTTTGTCTGCTACGCCGGGTTTAGCGGGTGCTTTTTTGGTTGTGTCTGCAGGCATAGGTCCTGCGGGTTTGGTTTGTGCAAAAGCCTGCGCTCCCAACAAGAGACAGGCGGCTGATAAGGCGGCTGCAATTTTCTTCATAAATGATGATTTGTTTTTTTGCGAATATGAAAAGATATAATAAAGTTTTCGTACGGCAACGCAGTTTGTATGAGCGGAGGAGATGAACTGTAACTGGTGATTAAAAAGAGATCAGCGCAGCAGTTTCATTTTAACCGTTTCAATCCGGGTTTCATTCACGGTTAACACATCAAATTCATAATCATCAATGATAATGCGCTCTTTTGCTTTGGGGATGGTTTCGTGGTGCTCTACAATATATCCGGAAAGGGTTTCAGCATCCGTTTCTTCTTTAAACTCCAGGTTGTATTTTTCAGTTAAGTAATCCAGCTCCAGCCTTCCGCTGAAGATAAATTCACCTTCGGCAATTTGTTTTTCTACAAACTCTTCGGTATCGTATTCATCCTGTATTTCGCCAAAAATTTCTTCCAGCAAATCTTCCATGGTTACAACGCCGCTGGTACCGCCAAACTCATCTACCACCCAAGCAATACTTTTGCGCTCTCTTGTAAACTGGTTAATAAGGTCGGTAATGCCCATACTTTCCGGCACAGCAGGTATGGGTAATAAGATTGATTTTACATCGGCCGGTTTTTTAAACAAATCCAACTGATGTACATAGCCGAGTATATTGTCAATGTTGCCTTCATATACAATCAGCTTGCTGAGTTTGGTTTCAATAAATTTTTGTTTCAGTTCTTCAATGGAAGTGCCGGCTTCTACACCAATAATTTCTTTACGTGGAATTAAACATTCACGCACTTTAACCCCTGGCAGTGATAATGCATTTTCAAACAAATCGGTATTTAAATCCTGCGACTCTTCACTGTTATCTTTACTCTGCTGTATAAAGTGCTCCATATCTATGCGGCTGAAGGCTTCTTTTTTTTCATTCACCCGTACATCAAACAAATATTTTAAAATCCATTCGGCCACATTTACAAACAAGGTTGCAACGGGCGAAAAAAGGCTGTAAAAAAACTGAATGGTTCTTGCAAAAAAAGAGAGCACGGCGGTGCTCTTTGCACGAAAGCTGGCTTTAAAAATAAACTGTACTAAAAGAATTATACTGGCTGTTAATAATATTTCAATAATAATTCGCAGCCAGGAACTTTGAATTACAGTTGGCATTTGTTTCCAGAGCGGATCGAGAAAATGCGTCATCAGTAAAACGTATAGTACCATTGTTAGATTTACCCCTACAAGTACTGCACCAATAAAACGGCTTTGCTGTTCAATAAAACCACTGAGAATGCGGCCACTGGTAAGCCCTTGTTTTTTCTTCAGCTCAACTGAAAAACGATTGAGTGAACCAAAGCCGGCATCGAGTCCTGCAAAAAATCCCGACAGGAGAATACAGCCACCAATGCTTATGAGTAAATACCAGTTCATATTTAAAAATAGTGTTTTTGTAAGGAATGGCAATTGAAGTTTCAGGGCGCTTCAATAAAAGCGGCCACTATTTCTTCGGCACGGGCACAGGCCTTTTGCAGATCATCGTTTATAATCACTTCATGAAACGAATGCTTAAATGAAATTTCGTAAGAGGCTTTATTAATTCTTGCCTGTAGCGAGTCTTCCGTTTCTGTTCCTCTGCTCTCGAGCCGGCGTTTTAATTCTTCAATGGAAGGAGGTTCAATAAAAACAGAAAGTGTTTGTTTTGGATACAGGCCCTGAACATGAATGGCACCTTTTACATCAATATCCAGCACCGGTATCTGTGTGTTTTGCCAAATGCGCTGCAGTTCGCTTTTTAATGTGCCGTAATATTTTCCTTCGTACACCATTTCCCATTCAACAAATGCATCGTCCTGTATTCTTTTTTGAAACTCTTCTGTACTTATAAAATAATAATCCCTTCCGTTTTGTTCATGAAGTCTCGGCTCTCTTGTAGCAGCTGAAATAGAAAAAGCCAGTTGCGGAAATTTTTTCATCAGATGCCGGGTGATGGAAGTTTTACCTGCACCTGAAGGAGCTGTAATAATCAAGAGCTTTGATGTGGTTTCTTGCATAAGCTGTTAAAAGTAAAAATTTATCACCGCAATACAGTTGCAGTTATACGGAACGGTTCAGATACCTTTTGATGTTTGAATGAAATTCGCTGATGGCTTTGGTATGCAGAATGGGATAGAGATATTTGTCTCTGAAATGAGATTTGCTTTTATAAATGGTATGATGAGTAATGTTTGTAAATCCCTGTTTGCAGGTACTGAGCCTTATGCGTTGTGAGCCGAGTGATTTTCCTTTGAGCAGATAACTGGTCTCTAAATATTTCTCCTCTTCATTAACGGCAGTTATCTCGTGGCCTACAGCAATGCGTGCCAAACCACCTAATACTTTTACACGAATCAATACAATTTGACCAACTGAAGCTCCTTTGTATTCATCATCAATATACGCCAGCTGATTTTGTTTGCGGCAATATTGTAAACCAAACTGCAGCATTTTACCGCACCATGCTTTTTTAGGATGAATATTTTTATACGCCTCCCATACTTCATCAACTGGCTTTTGAATATGAAATGTTTTGGAATGATGATGAAACGCATCAATGTCGGGATGGCTGCGTGAAAACGATTGCAGTTCTGCAAAATCCTGCAACTGATACAACCCGTTATCATGAATAAACGTAACAACCTGTTTGTTTTTTACACGGTTGAGATCAATATCATGCACTGGTTTATTCAATGTGAATAGGTTTCTTGAATGATGGACAAAATTAAGCTGTTTGGCTTACATGGCAAGTGTTGTAAGCATACCATGCTTTTTTTTACAGAAAACGATCATCAATAAAACGGGTGGTTTTCTTTTTTAGTACCGGGTTTGCAGATCATTTGCCGGTGGAATTGATTGCAAGTGCCTTTTGCACCTGGTTTTTAAGCTCGGATAAAACGGTTTGAGCAAACCAAGCATTTTTTGCCTGCCAGATATTGTTTCTCGGCGAAGGGTGTGGTAAAACGAAATATCGTGGCAGGTATGTTTTGAACTGCTGTACAGAATCTGTGAGGGTTGCTTTAACTGTATTGCCCAGATAATATTGCTGCGCATATTGTCCAATAAGAATTACGAGAGTTGCATGCGGCATTTTTTTCAACAGTTGTTGATGCCAGAGAGGTGCACATTCGGGGCGTGGTGGTAAATCACCCGACTTTCCTTTTCCGGGATAACAGAAACCCATTGGCATTAAAGCAAACTGACCCGGATTATAAAAGACTTCTTTGGTAACGCCCAGCCAGTTGCGTAAGTTATCACCGCTTTTATCATTCCAGGGAATGCCTGTTGTATGAACAATTTTACCCGGCGCCTGCCCGATGATAATGATTTTACTTTTTGGATCTGCTGCAACAATTGGCCGTACACCTGCTGCCAAATATTTTTGGCACACAGTACATTCATGAATTTGCTGCAACAGCTTTTTCATACATAAATAGTTTAGTAAAGAAGTGTACGCATTGTTTATAGAAATGCTGCTGCGTTCTTTTGTTGCATATTTTTTAGTTGAAATAGCTTTTTTACAAAAGCGTTTTTTTAAGCAGCTGTTCTTTTACTCCGCCAAACCATTCATCTTTCAATATACTCAGCACAATACTGTTTCTTCTGCCGCCGGTTTCAATGGTCATATGGCTGCGCAGTATTCCTTCAACAACACAGCCAATTGCTTTCATGGCATTGACAGATGGTTGATTGTTTGCATCGGCTCTGAACTCGACCCGTTCTAATCCCCACTGTTCAAAGGCAAATGAAAGCAACAGCAGTTTACAATGTCTGTTAAGACCGGTACGCTGAAACACTTTGCCATACCAGGTATAGCCCAGTTGTGTGCAGAGATTGTTTTGCTGAATATCATAAAACCGGGTACTGCCTGCATACCGGTTAGTTTCTTTATCAAACACAATAAAAGGGTATTCAATACCTGCTGTTTTGTTTTGCAGGGTGCTGCTGATATAGTTTTTCATACCCTCTTCACCGGCAGGGCTAACAAGGGAATACTTCCAGAGATCAGCTTCGTTTAATGCAAAAGGAAGCAGATGTTCAAAATCTAAATCAATTAACGGACGAAGTAAGGCACGTTCGTTTTCTAAAATGATTTCTTCTTTTGTAATGTTGCTGATCATCCGTTAACCCGTTTAATATCTGCACCTAAATTTCTCAACCGTTCATCTATGTATTGATAGCCACGATCAATCTGTTCAATATTTTGTATGGTGCTTTTACCTTCTGCACTTAAAGCAGCAATGAGCAATGCCTGTCCTGCACGTATATCGGGACTGCTCATAGTAATACCTCTTAACTTTTGTTCACGTTCCAATCCAATTACTACAGCACGGTGTGGATCGCACAAAATAATCTGTGCACCCATGTCAATGAGTTTATCTACAAAAAACAAACGGCTTTCAAACATTTTTTGATGAATCAAAACACTTCCTTTTGCCTGGATGGCTGTTACCAAAACAATACTTAATAAATCAGGAGTAAAGCCCGGCCATGGATGATCCGAGATGGTTAATACACCGCCATCAAAATAACGTTGTACTTCATACAGATCCTGTTCGGGTATATGAATATCATCTCCGGTTATGTTTAATTGTATTCCCAGCTGACGGAATTTTTCAGGGATAATTCCCAAATGTTCAACACCTGCTCCCTTTATGGTGATTTCACTTTGTGTCATAGCAGCAAGTCCAATAAAAGAACCTACTTCAATCATATCGGGCAGTATACGATGCGTTGTTCCCATTAAAGAACTTACACCCTCAATGATTAACAGGTTACTGCCAATCCCTTTAATGCGTGCACCCATACTGTTAAGCATGTTGCACAACTGCTGCAGATAAGGTTCGCAGGCCGCATTGTAAATAGTTGTAGTGCCGCTTGCCATACTTGCTGCCATTACAATATTTGCTGTGCCTGTAACAGAAGGTTCATCCAGCAACATGTTCACTCCTTTTAACTCATCAGTAGTTAAGTGAAAGAAGCCGTCTTCTGCATGATAATTAAATGCAGCACCCAGTTTTTCGAAACCAACAACATGTGTATCTAATCTGCGCCGGCCAATTTTATCGCCCCCCGGTTTTGGAATAAATGCTTTACGAAACCTCGCAAGCATAGGCCCCGCAAGCATTACAGAGCCACGCAGTTTGCTGCTTTTCTTTTTAAACGCTTCACTGTGCAGGTAATCAATATCTACATCATCTGCCTGAAAAATACAGGTATCTCTTTGCGGACGTTCAATTTTTACATTCATGTCGCCCAGCAATTCAATCAGCAAATTTACATCTACTATATCAGGGATATTAGTAACGGTTACTTTATCTGCCGTTAGTAATACAGCGCTGATGATTTGTAACGCTTCGTTCTTTGCCCCTTGCGGAATAATTTCGCCTTTTAATTTTTTTCCGCCTCTTACTTCAAATGAATGCATGATTAATTGGTTTACTTATACGAAAGTAGTGATAAGAAAAATCCCTCTTGTTGTTGTACAAGAGGGATGTAAAAATATTTTTTCAGATCAATAACGCTTTTTGAATTTTCCGCCGCCACCACCACCGCCACGGTTATCTCTACCTCCTCCGCCACCACGGTTATCTCTTCCACCGCCGCCGCCACTGCGCTGCTGAAAATGTTTTTTAAATTTTCCACCACCGCCTCCGCCACGGTTTTCTCTGAAATCATCACTTGGTCGGTACTGTCGTACAAAAGGTCGGTTATTAAATTCCAGCTCACCTTTGGTAATTGCACTTAACTCAGCCTGTATTGCATCATCATGTATATTTTCTTTGTGCCAGTTATTGTATGAAAGCTTCATGTAGTAAGCAATGGCATTGGCAAACCCTTGTTTCTTTTCGGGGTTTTCTTCTTTTAATGCTTTATCAATCACTACTTCAATATTCTTACCTAAATGATTGTAACGGGGGTACCGTTTCGGATAAGGTAACTGGCGGGGTTTTGCTTTTAATGTTTCGCTGGTAGGGATGGGGTATGGACTGTCAACATCCAGTTTAAAATCAGAAATTAAAAACAGATGATCCCAGAGTTTATGTCTGAAGTCTTCTACATTTTTTAAATGCGGATTTAAAAAACCCATTAACTCAATTACTACATGCGCCTGTTCCTGACGCTTTGCACGGTCTTCAATGGTGAGGATATGATCCACCATTTTCTGAATATGTCTGCCGTATTCACGGATAGTTAAATGATTTCTTGTAGTATTATATTCCATACTCGTTTCCAGAATTGACATGTACAAAGGTAGGTAAAGCCGGTATATAAAGAAGCTGCCCTTAAAAAAGGGCAGCGGGGTTATCAGTGGTAAACAAAAAGAGTGTTTAAGGCAACGGTTACTGAATCACAATTTTTTCGGTTGATATTTCAGCACCGTCAATAATCTGAAGCAGATACATGCCATTTGTAAGGTGATTGGTGTTAATGCGGTTAACACCGGTGTTCACTTTGCCGTTTGCAATGCTGCGGCCATTCATATCTACCAGGCGCCAGTTGTAATTACCGTTGCTGTTTACAACAACAGAACTGCTTTGAATAAAGTTGGTTAATAAACTGTATTTTAATTCGGTAGCTGTTTCACGTAGAGAAATGATGTTAGAGTAGTACTTGAGACCCGATGCAGTTACAACATGCAGTCTGTAATACAGGGTTCCTTTTTCATAAGGCTGGTAAACAAATTTGCGTGATGTGCCGTTTACTTCCTGCAGATCAGTAAATGTTTTGCCATCTGCTGAGGTTTCGAGTGTAATAGACTCAATAGGCTCATCGGCAACAATTGACCAGTTAAGATCATGTTTGTTTTGGTCAACAGTTCCGTTTAAAACAAGGCTGTAAACAGGTAAAGTGGAGTTTGGTACAAACGCACCGCTCATGGCATAGTTGCCCAACATTCCGTAATTGGCAACATTCATATTAGAGATATTGGTCACTCTTAAAAAATATGTACCCGGATCTAAAATACTATCAATTACTGATTGTACAGATGTTGTTGGGTTATACGTATTAATGACATTGCCATTGCTTGCAAGTAAGGATACCTGAATATCAATATTAGAAGTAGAAAAACCGGCTGCACCGGGTACACTTGAAGGAACAGCGCTCATCGTAAAGCGGCCCCTTTCAGGAACTGATACCCGAAACACATCTACGTCATTAGTGCTGTTTACAAAACCATTAACTGCATAGGTTTGTCCGTTAAAAATTACATTAGAAGACTGGTTGGTGGTATTGCCAACATCATCTGTTCTGTAACCAAAGCCATTGGCAGAACTTGCAATAACTGTTAAATCGTTTTGCATGGTATTGCATCCGTTAACAGAAGTACCGTTATGCCAGAGCGAAAGGTTTTTTGAATAACTGTTACCCATAATCGGTGCCCAGCCAATTTCGCTGTTGCTGACACCTGTTCCGGGGTGATAGTCATTTAAATAATTACAGTTAGCATCGTATCTGGTCTGGTGGTTTAACCCAAGTGTGTGACCCGATTCGTGTGAGGAGGCCTCAGCCACATTCTTTGGGTTGTGCCCAAGTAAATTACTGAAAACAAAACCGGGCACCTCAAGTCCCCAACGGAACGACTCTAAATATGCAACACCGCCTGCACTTCCGTACCAGCTGCTGTAAGAGGTAATGATAATACGCTGACGTTTTGTGGCAATTGTAGCAAAATAAACAGCAGAATCAGTTGTAATATTTAAATTAAATGGTCTGAAATCTTCGGCAACCTGATTAAATATTGTTGTGATCTGGGCGTTTGTTAACACAGGTGGAGTAGCATAAAATGAATTGCCAGCATTCCAGTAAGGAGAACTGACCGTTTGCCCATCAAAATCTAAAAAGATGGTTGCTGTTGCAGTAGGGTAACTGTTTAATTTGGGTACCTGGGCGTAAGTATTCAATGCGGAAGTTGCCATAAAAGCAACCAGGCATAAGGTAATTAAACGGATCATAGAATTGGATTTAAATAGGGATATAGAAAATGAATATAAAAACGAAAAAAAAATTTAATCAGCAATCAGTTGAGATACCTGCTTTTTTATCCAGACATAATTGCCGGTTGCAGCATCTCTGTCAAGCATCAGCAAATCACTGTTGCTGTTGCTGAGAATGATACCTCTGTAAACAACTGTTTGATCAGGCAATACAAGTTTTGATAAAGATAAAATCAGTCCTTGTTTTTCTGACGATTGAATGGATATAGTTGTTAAACCCGGCGCATCATTGTTAATGGCCGTAACTCTGCCCTTGAAAATTAGTTTGGGGTTTACTGTAACTTCTACCGGTTGCTTTAACTGGTAACTCATTACTTCATCAATAAATGTAGAGGTTAAGGCAAATTTTTCTGTGAGCTCTGCAAACAATTTTGGTTTTGAATCATTTTTTGAACGGCCGGATTCAAACTGCAGATCTTGAGAAAAGGAAATGAAAGCAGATGAACAAAACAGAACTGCTAGAATTAGCGTTTTCATAATTTTCGGTTTTAGGATATAGATATTAGATTTCACAACGAATATAGACGGAACTTTCAAACTGCACAATAAGTGAAAATGCTTAAAACAAATAGACCCCGCTAGAAAGCGGGGTCGTTTACCCAAAATCCACATTGTAAAACCATCAATGTATCCTGACTCTTTCCTGTTGCGAAAGAAATATTATTAATTTGTAAATAATTAAAAATCAATTTATAATCAAACAATTTCTTAAAAACAACTTCCTATAATTAGCAATTACTGTTCCAAAATGTATATTGGCTTTAAGTATTTTTTTCAGTCCTTTCTTTTTTTTAAAATTTAAGTGAAACTGCTTAGGCTGTTTAACCGTAAAAACCGCATATTTTCTATTCTTTAAATTTTCTCGTTTAATAGACGCAACACTTGATGTAAAAATAAATAGATAAATATTTTAATACAATCGTATTTCCTTTGAATTAATGCTACGTGTTTCAACGGAATTATTTGCGCAATTTCCTGTTTTAGGATAATGACATTTATATTTTGTTGAACTTCTTTAACCGTTTTTTACTCATCATTTCACACCTACCTTTGCACCCGTTTTATTATGATCATTGCAATCAATACAAGAACAATGTTGCCGGGAAAAAAAGAAGGCTATGCTTATTTTACCGAAGAAGTATTTGTTCGTATTGCGGCAGCACATCCCGAACATGAGTTTTATTTTTTGTTTGACAGGCCTGTTGATTTTAAAGCGCCATCGAATGTGCAGATACTGATAGTAAAACCTCAGGCAAGGTTGCCGTTTTTATGGAATATCTGGTATAACTGGCAGGTGCCTGCCGTACTGAAAAAAATCAAAGCAGATGTTTTTGTAAGCCCTGATGGTTTTTGTTCTCTTAGAACTAAAGTGCCTCAATGCTTAGTAGTTCATGATCTTGCTTTTTTGCACGGACCGCAATACTTATTAAAATCTCACCTGAGGTATTACCGACGTAACACAAGCAAATTTTTGTCTAAAGCAAAAGTGATTGCAACCGTTTCGGAATATTCTAAAAAAGATATCTGCTCCAACTATTCTGTGAAAGAAGAAAAGATACATGTTACATACAATGCAATCAACGATGCATTTAAGCCTTTATCATTTGAGCAGAAAGAACTGGTAAAACAACAGTATACAGACGGGTGCGAATATTTTATTTATACAGGATCCATTCATCCACGAAAGAATCTTATTAACCTGCTGAAGGCATTTTCTTTATTTAAGAAAAAACAGCAGAGCAATATGAAGCTCCTAATTTGCGGAAGAATGGCCTGGAAAACGGATGAGTTTTCAAAACTGCTTCAAACATTCAAATTCAGAAAAGAAGTTGTACTTACCGGATATGTTTCTAAAGAAGAGCTTGCTAAACTCACTGCTTCAGCATATGCAATGATTTACCCTTCTTACTTTGAAGGTTTTGGAGTGCCTCCATTAGAAGCACTGCAATGCTATGTGCCGGCAGTTGTATCAAACAGCAGCGCCATGCCTGAAATTGGCGGGGAGGCTTATCTATACTGCAATCCGGATAGTTTTGATGATATAGCCGCTAAAATGATGCTGTTATATAAAGATGAAAACCTGCGGGCCCGTTTAATTGAAAAAGGGAAGGAACGTGTACAGCTTTTTTCCTGGGATGAAACAGCAAAAAAAATGTGGCATTGTATAGAACTGGCTGCCACTGCCGAATAACCTAACTTCGCAAATATTTTAACTATGCATAAAAGTAATATTTCAATAGATGTTTATCTCGATGATAACAAAGTACCCGAAGTAATTAAATGGAAAGCCAGCGACAGCAATGCAGATATGGAGCAGCAGGCAAAAGCCATGATGGTTTCGTTTTGGGATGGTGCAGATAAATCGGCTTTACGCATTGATTTGTGGACCAAAGAAATGATGGTAGATGAAATGGCTGATTTCTATTATCAGTTGCTGATGACCATGGCCGATACATTTAACCGTGCCACCAATCAACCCGATTTGTCTGCAGACATGAAACAATTTGCACAAGGGTTTATGAAAAAATTTAAAGACAATCAGCTTAAAGAAAATCAGTAATACCGATATGAATCTTGAACAACAGATTATGGCACAAATGAAAGATGCCATGAAAGCAAAAGACGAAGGCGCCCTGCGTGGATTAAGAGCCATTAAAGCAGGTATCTTACTGGCTAAAACATCGGCCGGTGCAAACAGGGAGCTGTCTGCAGAAGATGAAGTAAAGTTGTTACAGAAGCTGGTAAAGCAACGCAAAGATTCATTAGAAATCTTTCAACAGCAAAACAGAACAGACTTAGCAAAAAAAGAAGAAGAAGAAATTGCAGTGATCGAAAAATTTTTGCCTCAACAACTGAATGAGGAAGAATTAAAAACAATCATCTCATCTATTATTACAGAAGTTGGTGCAACATCTGCTGCAGATTTGGGTAAGGTAATGGGTGCTGCAAATAAAAAACTGGCGGGACAGGCAGATGGAAAAACCATCAGCGCTGTGGTAAAAGAATTATTAACCACCTAGTTTGATCATTGATATCATTTTTGCAGTGTGGATGGTGATGGCCATTTTTAAAGGGTTTCAAAAAGGCCTGATTGTGGCAGTGCTTTCCATTGTTGCGTTTATTATTGGTATTGCTGCAGCATTAAAGTTAAGTGCAGTTGCTGCCGGCTGGCTAGGTGAAACAACCAATATCAATGCTAAATGGTTACCACTTGCATCGTTCATACTTGTTTTTCTAATTGTGGTACTTGCAATTAACAGGGGTGCAAAGCTGATTGAAAAAGCAGTTGAACTGGCAATGTTGGGTTGGGTAAATAAAGCGGCCGGTATTTTGTTATACATGGCACTGTATACACTCATTTTTAGTGTTCTTTTATTTTTTGCAGAACAATTAAACATTTTTACCGACCAAACTATAGCAGAATCGGTAACGTATGTTTATATAAGCCCATTAGGTCCAAAAGTTATAGAAATGATAGCCGTTGTAATACCTGTATTTAAAAATGTGTTTGCAGAACTGCAGGCTTTCTTTGAAAACCTGAGCAGTAGGCTACCCTCATAATACATTCAATCTGCAACTGAATTACAATTTTTCACTCAAATAAACTATTTTAGCAAAGAACAATTGTTTGCTGACGGCACATGAACTACGAAATTAAACAAGAAGGGAAATTTAAATACATTGAAGAGGGCGAAGGCGAGCCGCTCATGCTGCTGCATGGTCTTTTCGGGGCATTAAGTAATTTTAAAGATCTCATTGATTATTTCAGCAAACGCAACAAGGTTGTGGTGCCCATGCTCCCGCTGTTTGAGCTTGATTTATTGCATACAACAGTTGGCGGACTTCAAAAACATGTACATAAGTTTATTGAATTAAAAGATTATAGAAATATTCATCTTCTTGGCAACTCATTAGGTGGTCATGTAGGGTTGGTGCATGTACTGAAACATCCCGAACGTATAAAATCGCTCATTTTAACCGGCAGTTCCGGTTTATTTGAAAACGGAATGGGCGATACCTATCCTAAACGGGGCGACTATGAATATATCCGAAAAAAAACAGAAGTAACATTTTATGATCCTTCTGTTGCAACCAAAGAACTGGTTGATGAAGTATATGATATCGTTAATCAGCGCATCAAAGCCATTAAAGTAATTGCGCTTGCAAAGAGTGCCATCCGGAATAATCTGGGTGATGAATTGCAGGAAATAAAAATCCCCACATTGCTGATCTGGGGAAATAACGATTCCATTACTCCGCCGTTTGTTGGTAAAGAGTTTAACCGCTTAATACCAAATTCCGAATTACATTTAATTGATAAATGCGGCCACGCACCAATGATGGAACGGCCCGATGAGTTTAATGAAATACTAAACGGATTTATTACAAAACTCAGCAGACCGGTTGCTGTATAAGTCAATTGAAATTACAGGCAATGACATCAGCAGAACTTATAACAAATCACATCCCTTCACTTCAGCTTACAGATCAGGTTCAGCTGGCATTGAGTTTTATGCAGGATCATCATGTAACAGAATTGCCAGTGCTGGAGAATCAAACGTACAAAGGCATGGTGCATGAAGAAGAACTGCAGGATGCAGGTGATGATGAAGTGGTAGAGCCCTATCTGCATCCGGGAAGACCGGCACAGGTAAACCCTGCCGATTTTTTTCTGGTGCCGTTAAAACTCATGCATCAACTCCAGCTCAGTTTATTACCTGTTGTAAAAGAAGATGGGGAGTTGATGGGCGTTATTACCCAGGAGGAATTGCTGCAGGCAGCATCGCATTACAATGCTGCGTCTGTTCCCGGAGGTATTGTTATTTTGCAAATGTCGCCCAACAGTTTTTATATTTCTGAAATCGGTCGTATTGTAGAATCGAATAATGCTAAAATTATTCATCTTAACACCTGGACAGATGCATCAACAGGCGAATTAATGGTGGCCATCAAGGTAAATAAAAACGATATTCAGGATATTCTTTCATCGTTTGAACGTTATCAGTATAATGTGATCCAGTATTTTGGCGAAAATCTTTCGGAAGAGGAATTGAAGGTTAATTACGATCATCTCATGAATTATCTCAACATTTAATAGCAGATCAATCCGGCCATTTAAGCTATATTTAATGCTCACTTTTTGCTGCTGTAAAAAAAACATGCTATCCAAACGCTACTATATATTCAGTTTTCTTTTAGTCATGAGCTTGCATGTTTCTATTGCAGTTGCGCAACCTTCTGTTGCCATTGATACAGCAAAAGAAAAACTTCGCCGCATAGTTGCACAGTTTCCGGATTCATCCGAAATTATTATTCGCTCCATTACGGTAACCGGAAATAAAAAAACAAAAGAATACATCGCATTAAGAGAAGTGCCTTTTAAAAAAGGAGCACGAATTATGAGTCATGAACTGGTTGATGCAATTGAACAGGCCCGTATCAATGTGTTTAATACACAGCTTTTTCTTGAAGTTGTACCAAGAATAATTGCAACAGAAGCGAACGCTGTTGATCTGGTGTTTGATGTAAAAGAGCGCTGGTATTTTTTTCCTGCTCCTTATTTTAAACTGGTAGATCGTAATCTCAACCAGTGGTGGGTAGAGCAGAACCGCAGTCTGGAAAGAGTGAACTATGGTCTTAAGTTTAACTGGGATAATGTTTCTGGCCGAAGAGATAAACTCAACTTTAATTTTATTAACGGCTATACAAGAGAGTATTCTGTTTTTTATGAGCAACCTTATGCAGATAAAAAGCTCGAAAAGGGTTTTTTAGCAGGAGTGTTCTATAAACAATCAAGGCAGTTAACCTTTGCTACAGACAGTAACCGTCAGGTTTTTTTCCCATCAACCAACACACAGATTTATGAATTTGTGCGTACAACATTTAAAGCCGAAGCAGGCTTTACACTTCGTAAAGGAGTTAATCACCGGCATGCATTCAGACTTAATTATGTAAGCGAACAGATACCGGATACTGTAAACCAAATTATTGAATCGAACGCTGTAAAAGGCTACCTGCCTTATTTTACCGACAATAAAACCAGACAAAAGTTTGGAGAAATTGTTTACGGGTATCAGTACTATAATGTAAATAACATTGTTTATCCATGGAAAGGATTTGCTTTTACCGGCACATTTTTTCAGCGGGGTTTGGGTGCAAAAGGAATGAACATGTGGCAGTTTTCAGGTAAGGGCGGCAGGTTTTTTCAGATCACTAAAAAAACATCTGCATCTGCTGTGGGATATTATATGATTAAGGTGCCTTTTAAACAACCCGGTTATAACATGGCTGCATTGGGTTATGGTGATTGGTTTTTACGGGGCTTAGAATACTATGTAATAGATGGCGTGCAAGCAGGCATATTAAAAGCAACTATCAGGCAAGAGGTGTTTAACATCAACATTCCTACGTTTATTCTCAAAAATGAGAAGTATAAAAAAATTCCGTTTAAGTTTATTGTAAAAGCTTACGGCGATATTGGCGCAAGTCATTTACCCGTTTATACCAACAGCATCCTGAATAATAAATTTCTGTACACGTATGGCGCAGGGATAGATGTTTTAAGCTATTACGACTTTGTTGCACGCTTTGAATATTCCTTTAACCAGTTGGGCGAAAAGGGTTTATTTTTACATGTACGCAGAGACTTTTAATTTCCCTCAGGTTTCAACACGCATAACATTGCAAACCCATTAACACCTGTATTAAAAAAGAAAGGATGAAAGTAGCGATCTACAGCAGGGTTTTTGAAGCAGAACAGAAAGAAGATATTCAACGTCTCCTCCATGAGCTGGATGTAAACAATATCCGTATTTACATTTATCATGATTTTTATCAGCAAATCAAAGAGTCCGTTTCCTTTATTCATCCGCCTGCTTTGTTTTCGTCATCTGCCGATCTGGACGATACATTTGAATGCATGATCAGCCTCGGTGGTGATGGTACACTGCTCGATACCGTTACACTGATCCGTAATAAAAAAATGCCGCTGCTGGGTATAAATTTTGGCAGGCTTGGTTTCCTTGCCAGCATTGGCAGAGAAGCTGTTGAAACAGCAGTAGCATCGCTCAAAGATCATACATATGTGGAAGATGAACGAACATTAATACATCTCGACAGCAATACACCTCTCTTTGGTGAAACACCTTATGCACTCAATGAATTTGCGATTCATAAATTAGATACTTCTTCCATGATAAAAATTCATGCCTATCTCAATGGCGAATTTTTAAACAGCTACTGGGCAGATGGATTAATTGTGGCAACGCCTACAGGTTCCACGGGCTACTCGTTAAGCTGTAATGGTCCTATTGTATTTCCCGATTCAGGCAGTTTTGTTATTACACCGGTAGCGCCGCATAATCTGAATGTACGCCCCATCATTGTGCCCGATAACAATGTGATCTCTTTTGAAATTGAAGGCAGGGCCGATAGTTTTTTGTGTACACTTGATTCAAGAAAAGAAATTGTACAAAAAACGATTCAGCTGGCTGTAAAGAAAGAAGCATTTGCGGTAAGCCTTATACGCCTGAATGAAAACAATTTTTTACAAACTCTCCGCAATAAATTATCATGGGGACTGGACAGACGTAATTAAAACCCAACTTAAAAATTAAAGGCACACACATGAAAACGCAGATATTTGCGTTATTACAATTCTGAAGACACTTTTTAGATGAAAAAACTGTTTTATTGCTTACTGACTGTTATTGTTTTCTGTTCACCTCTCCTTACAATAGCTCAATATGAGAGCTTCCGTCATGAAGGTGAGTTTGGATTACAAGTTGGTGCTGCGCATTATTTTGGCGATCTTAATCCCAGAGTTAAACTTAATCGTCCTAAAATTGCAGCCGGTATTTTTTTTCGAAAACAGTTAGGAGATTACGTGGCCTTTAGAATCGGGGCCAACTTTGCACAAGTTGGATACAGCGATGTATATGAAAAGAAAAATGATTTTCAAATACGCCGTAACCTCAGCTTTAACAGCAATATCTGGGAATTGATGTTACAGGGCGATTTTAATTTTTTTAAATTCAACCCCTCCAACCCCGGCGAACGCTTTACTCCTTACTTAACTTTTGGTGCCGGCATTTTTAACTTTGATCCGTATGCATACCTGAATAATACAAAATATTTTCTTCGTCCGTTAGGCACCGAAGGACAAGGTTCAGCTTTATATCCCGACCGTAAACCTTACTCAACAACTGCATTTGCTTTTCCGGTTGGGCTGGGTATTAAATTTGCGCTCAATCAAAAAGTCAATATCAATTTCGAAGTGACTCACCGTTTTACAACTACCGATTATTTAGATGATGTGTCATCTACCTATGCAGGCCTTGCAGCTTTTCCTGTTGGGTCGCCTGCATCTTTTCTGCAAGACAGAAGCTACGAACTGGGGCCACGCATCGGCACAGCTGGTTCGCAAAGAGGATTTAGTGGCCAGCGGGATCAATATATTCTGGCTACTGTTGGGGTTACATTTAATATTACTTCATACAAGTGCCCTACTGCCAACTAAAAAACACATATCCGGTTAAAAAAATCCTGCCAAAGAAATATTGTTATTGAGAGAATAAATATATTTATTACTCAAAATACCTGGTACCTCTTCATGAACACCCCTTCCCTACTTTGTTTCACCTGATTAAATATCATTTATGACTGTACACCCATTTTACAGGCTCTTACTGATTTTTATTTTTCTGAGCCTTTCCACAACAGCACAATATATAAACCCTGAAGATGAAGCAACGGCTTTGCAATTGTCGAAAAAATATAAAGATGAGGCAATTGCCTGTATCAGTTCTTATCAGTTTTTTTCGTTTGATAAAGGGAAGAATGCACTCAATGATAAAGTAGTTACTATACAGGAAGAGGCAGTAACAGAATTTCTTGCCATTAAAAAATTTGGGAGCATGCTGTATCCTGAATTTTACAACCGCTTTATACAGATTAAAAATTTTACAAGGGCGGTAAAGTATGGAGGCAGGTATATCAATACAGGTACACGACCCATTGACCGTTCTGTTACAGATGATGGAATTTTTTTCGATGACAGCCGGGTTCAATACTATCCCATCCGTTTTACAGAAAGAGGCGCAATGAATAAAATAATAGTAAAGAAAGAATATTCAGATGCGAAATATCTTACCCGTTTGTTTTTTCATGAACGTTATCCGGTTAAAGAAAAAACGTTTGAGTTTAAAGTGCCCGATTGGCTGCTGATTGATTTTAAACCTATCAACTTTGATGGGAATAAAATTGAGAAGCGTGTTACAACAAAAGGTGGTTATACCAATTATCTGTTTGTGATGCGTGATATACCTGCCATTAAAGAAGAGCCAAAAAGCATTGGCATTGCATTTACAGAACCTCATATTATTATTCAGGTAAAATCTTTTGAAACAAAAGGCGAGGCCATTAAGGGCTTTGATAAAGTAGATGATGTGTATGGCTGGAACTACCGTCTCTATCAGATGGCGGCAAATGAACCAGATCAGTTAAAAGCAGTTGTTGCCAAAGTAACACAAGGCAAGCAGGCCGATGCAGAAAAAGTAAAAGCCATCTATTACTGGGTACAGGATAATGTTAAATACATTGCTTATGAAGATGGTTATTCTGGTTATATTCCTTCTTCGGCGCAGGAAGTATTAAATAAGAAATACGGCGATTGTAAAGGAATGGCCAATCTGCTTACAGAGATGCTGATGCTGGCTGGCTTCGATGCCCGGTTTACATGGATCGGCACAAGAGATATTCCATACTCGCAAACAATGCCTGCATTATGTGTAAACAACCATGCCATTACAACATTGTATTTTGGCGGGAAAGAATATTTCTTAGATGCAACAGAAAAATATATTCCTTTTGGTGAAAATGCATACCGTATTCAAGGCAAAGAAGCGATGATTGCCAATAAAGAAAAATTTGAATTAAAAACGGTACCGCTAACAACGGGTGAAGAACATAAAATAAAAACAACGGCTGATTTTTCTTTGGTTGATAATATTCTTACCGGTAAACTTAAAATTTTATTTACAGGTAATGAACGTACAGACTTTCATCAAACCTATCAGCAACTGCCGGTTACTTCGCAAAAAGAATTTTTGGAAAATCTGTTAGAGTTTGGCAACAGTAACATCACTTCTAAAATCAGTAAAACAAGCGATCTCCAAAACAGAGAGCTGCCTGTAGTGGTTGAAGGTGAATCAAACCTCAGCAATAATGTAAGCATCATTGATGGCGACTATTATGTGAACATTGATTTCTTTCCAAAAACACTGCAGGGATATTTGCCCGATGAAAAGAGAACACGTGGATACGATTTAAACTGGGTTACTGCTTTTGAAGATGAACTGTCATTGACGATCCCGGCAAATAAAAAGTTTACAGATGTACCGGAGAAGCTGGAGCTGAATACAGAAAGCTACAGTTTTTCAGGTGAGTATATCGTAGCAGGAAATAAAATTGTGTTGAAGAAAAAACTGCTCATCAGAAAAAGCACCATCAGTAAAAAAGACTTTGCTGCATGGTCGCAGTTTCTGGAAAGCATCAAAGCATTCAGCGAAAATTATATTACAGTTACATCTAAATAATTTTTGAAACCATGAAATTCAGTATACACAAAGCAATTTTTATCAGTATCTGTTTGATGCAGGGGCTTGCATTCTCCTCCTTTGCACAGGGTGTAATTGATGAAGATTTTATTGAAGTGATTGAAAAAAACGCAGCTCCTTACTGGAGTGAATCTGCATCGGCATTTACAACCAACAACATTCATGAGAAATGGAAAAACGAATCGGCGGTAATCATTGGTTATAAACGCAGTATTACGTTCGATAAAAAGGTCAGCGGCGGGTGGATCAGCTCAACCAAATCAAATGTATTTCTGTTTGAAAAGGTGCGGTTTAAAATTAAGCTGCAGGATAAAAATGCAACCGAAGGGTTTACAGAAGTGTATTTCCGTTACGGCGATAAGCTGGATGGGTTTTCAGCAAAAGTCATTAAACCAAACGGTGAAACACAAACAGTAGATGTTAGTGATGCAGTAGAAGTAGACAGTAAAAATGAAGTGCCGGAGTTTTTCAAAAGTTTTTTTGATCAGAACTCAGGAGCAGAAACAAGGTATTACAAAGTAGCCATTCCCAATCTGGAAGTTGGTGATATACTGGAGTATGTGGCATATACAAAAAGTAAACTGAATGTAATGAGCAGCGGTTATGTGGAGTTTGATCCGCAGTACGAGATCTGCAGCAAAAAATATCCCATCATGTACAATGAAATCAGCATTGATACAGATGATAAAACATTTTTTAAATCGCTCTCTCAAAACGGCGCACCTGAATTTAAAAAGGAAGAAAGCGATGTAAAAGGATTTTTCCGTTATGTGTTTGTAGATAAAGACAGGGCAACAGAAAAGGATGTCAACTTCATCAGCCCCATGCTGGCTTACCCTGTTGTTAAGTTTCAGGTAATTTATGCCAACAGTGATAAAGTAAGAGGTGCACTCATTGGCGAAAAGGGGGAATTAAAAAGCGGCTTTACCAAAGAAGAGGTGGCTAAAATTGCATGGGATGATTATATAAGTATTGGGCGCTACCCGATTAATAACGCCATGTTCACTGTTCAGGATTTTGTTAATTACACATGGGCCGAAATGAAAAAAGAGAATGTAAATGATCTGCCCGAAGAAAAATTTATACAGAACGTGTATTACCGTATCCGCAACCATGTGTTGTTCCGCAGTACGTATTTGTCTGATAAAATGTTTGCATACATTTTCAGTTCATTGCTGTTTCAACGAAAGATTAATTCCGATCTCATTATTTCAACTTCAAACAAAATCGGGAAACTGAAAGATGTGTTGTTTGACGGAGAGATAAAGTATGTGATCAGGGTGGGCGATAAATTTTATTTCAACTGTACAGATCATTCAAATCCCGGAGAACTGGTAGAAACACTTTTGGGCAATGAAGCTTATATTATTAAAGAACCTGCACGGAAAACCGGTATACAGGAAATTATTCCGGTTACACTACCCGATGCTGCTGCAACAGAGAATACTGTGCATTATGATATTACAGCTCAATACGATCCGGTAGCAAATAAAATGAGCGTTAACAGATCTTCTACCTACAACGGAATCACTAAAGCAAAAGAGATTGATAATATTGTAAAGTTTACACCTTACATGTTTGATGATTTTAAAATTTATTTTGGATCTTCTCCATTAGATAAAATGAGCAGCCGTCAGGTAGATGAGTATTACAGTTCTGTAGCAGCCATTAAAGAAGAGTTTAAAACAGCCAAGCCTGATCTGGTGCAGCAGGAGCTTAATAAAGAGTATCTGCAAAAAGTAAAGTATAAAAATTTTAAACTCATCAGCGATGGCCGGGCATTGGTTCGAAAACAACTGACCGCAGCAGAAGAATTTGAAATAAGCGATGTTACTAAAAAAGCCGGTAAAAAAATTCTGGTGAATTTACCCGGTCTCATGGGTGTACAGTTGCAAATTGCAAAAGACGAACGTAACCGCACAAAAGATATTCAGGTGGGTTATGCAAGAACGTTGAGCTGGAAAATATCCATGCCAGTTCCTCCAGGTTATACAGTAAAAGGGTTAAAAGAACTCAATACATTGGTAGATAATGAAGCAGGTAAATTTTCCTGCGAAGCAAAAGAAGAAAATGGAAACGTGGTGCTCACCATTGTAAAAGTGTATAAGAAAAAAGACATGCCAAAAGAAAAGTGGAATGAGATGCTGGCATTTATTGATGCGGCATACAATAATACATTCAAGTATATTTTATTACAGCCAAAAAATTAAATCGGGAAGAATAAATATTAGAATGAAGAGCTGGCAGGGCATTTATTGTTCAGCCGGCTTTTTTGTTTCAGGAGTTTTTCAGCCATTGGGGGTCAGTTGAGAGCCTACAATAACAGCTTTATAGCAAAAATCATTGTCCAAAAGCCTTTATTTTCAATGGTTTTTGAATGCTATTAAAAATTTTGTGCAAAATTTTAATTGAAATTCAGTGATTTGTAAAAGTGCGATAAAAAATAATTCTCCAAATCTTTGGAAGTTTACTGCTACCGGGCCTACCTTTGCGACCCGTTGACAAAAACGGAATTTTTCAACAAATCCACGGGATGGCGTGGCACCACCTCAGTAAAAGCGGGGTGGTAAAAAACAAAAAACAATGAGTAAACTACATTTCACTACAAAACATGCGAACGAGGCTACTGTGCAACGTAACTGGTACGTTGTGGACGGCACCAATCAAACCGTTGGCCGCATGTGTTCAAAGATTGCTGCTATTTTACGTGGCAAGAACAAAGCGTATTACACACCACACGTTGATTGTGGAGATTATGTAATTGTAATAAACGCCGAAAAGGTTGTTTTTACAGGAACAAAAATCGAGTACAAAGAATACCACAACTTCAGTGGTTATCCGGGTGGTCAGAAAATTGAAATTGCAAAAGATCTGCAACGTCGCCGCCCAGAAGTAATTGTTGAGCGTGCTGTAAAAGGAATGTTGCCAAAGAACAGCCTGGGCCGTAAGATGTACAAGAAGTTATTTGTATATGCAGGCGCAGAGCATCAGCATAAAGCACAACAACCAAAAGAACTGAAATTCTAAAAACACGCTGCAAGCTGCAAGCTGCAAGCAATGAGCTTGAAGCGTGGAGCCAAAAGCTAAAAAGCTTAATAAAAAATGGAAAAGCAAAAAAACGCAGTTGGTCGCCGTAAAGAAGCCATTACCCGTGTGTTTATGAGCAAGGGTACAGGTAACATTACTGTGAACGATAAAAACTACAAGCAATATTTCACCCTGATGTATTTACAAAACCAGGTGGAAGCTCCGTTGAAAGCAATTGATTCATTAGACAAATTTGATGTGAAGGTGAATGCAACCGGCGGTGGTATTAAAGGACAGGCCGAAGCGGTAAAGCTGGGTATTGCCCGTGCATTGCTTGAAGTAAATCCTGAGTATCGTCCTGTATTAAAAGCTGCAGGTTTATTAAAACGTGATCCACGTGGTGTTGAACGTAAGAAATTTGGTCATAAAAAAGCACGTAGAAGCTTCCAGTTCTCTAAACGTTAATACACTCATTGGTCTTTGGCCAATGATCATGATCAAACAATTATTAAAAACGATTATACAAATACAATGGAAAATAACACTTCATTACAACAGCAATTACTCGAAGCAGGTGTGCATTTCGGTCACCTCAAGAAGAAGTGGAATCCCAAGATGTTGCCTTACATCTTTGCTGAAAAAAAAGGCATTCACATCATTGATCTTAATAAAACCGTAGAAGGTTTGCAGGAAACTGCAGCTGCAATGAAACAAATTGCACGCAGCGGAAAAAAGATCATGTTTGTGGCTACAAAAAAACAAGCAAAAGAAATTGTAACGGAGTGTGCACAGAAAGTAAACATGCCTTATGTAACCGACCGTTGGTTAGGTGGTATGTTAACCAACTTCAACACCGTTCGTAAGAGTGTAAAGAAAATGCAGAGCATTGAAAAAATGTTAAGCGATGGTTCTTTCGACAGCATCACTAAAAAAGAGCGTTTACAATTGAGCCGTGATAGAGATAAAATGGAAAAAGTATTAGGTGGTATTGCCAACATGAGCCGTATCCCTGCCGCTTTATTCCTGGTTGATATTGGACATGAGCATATTGCTTTGGCCGAAGCAAAACGTTTAGGAGTAACTACATTCGGTATGGTAGATACCAACTGCGATCCGAATAAAGTGGATTATTTTATTCCTGCAAATGATGATGCTACCAAATCAATTGCAATCGTAACACAATTTCTTACTGCAGCTATCGCTGAAGGATTGGCTGAGCGTCAGATCGAAAAGATTGAAGAAGAAACAGAAGAAGTGAATGATGATGCAGCGAAGTTTGAAGTAGGTGAAGATGGCGGAAGAGAAAGAGGTGGTCGTGGTGGTCGTGGCGGAAGAGGCCCCGGCGGTAACAGCGGCGGACCCGTCGGTGGTGCAGGCGGACCAAAACGTCGTGTACCAAGTACACAAAAACGTACTTCTTCAAGATAATTGAGTGGCAGGAAGTAAAGAGAAGTAAGAAGAGCGAACTACGAAATATAAAAAATAAATGCTTTCTGCCTGAGTTTGTAAAACAACTTAAGCAGGAAGCATTTTCAAATTTTCAAATTCAAAAATTTTCAAATTAGTAAACATGTCTACTGTAACAATAAGTGCACAGGATATTAATAAACTGCGCCAGGCAACAGGTGCAGGTATGATGGATTGCCGTAAAGCATTAACTGAAACCAATGGCGATTTTGAAGCTGCTATTGACTGGTTACGCAAACAGGGTCAGAAGGTTGCAGCAAAGCGCAGCGATCGTGAAGCAAAAGAAGGTGTTGTTATTGCACAAACAAGTGCCGATGGTAAAACCGGTTTTGTTCTTTGTATCAGTTGCGAAACAGACTTTGTAAGTAAGAATGCTGAGTTTGTTGCATTTGCACAATCAATTGCTGATGCTGCTGTTGCAAACAATGTAAAAAGTGCTGAAGAGTTGAGTGAAGTGGTGATCAACGGTGCAAAAGTTTCTGACCTGATCAACGATAAGTTAGCTGCTATTGGTGAAAAAATCGGCATCAGCAGATTTGAAAGACTGGAAGCTCCTTATGTTGCTTCTTATATTCATGGAGCATACCGTATGGGTGTATTGGTTGGTTTAAGTACAGAAGCTGCAGAAGCAGGAAAAGACGTAGCGATGCAGATTGCTGCAATGAATCCTGTTGCAGTGGATCCTGAAAGTGTACCTGCTGATGTGGTAGCACGTGAAAAAGATATCGTTATGGAATTAATGAAACAGGATCCAAAGATGGCAGGTAAGCCCGATGAAATGATTGCAAAGATTGCAGAAGGCAAAATGAATGCATTCTTTAAAGAACAAACATTATTGGCGCAGGCTTTTGTAAAAGACGCTTCAAAAAGTGTTGCAGATTATCTGAAAGCTTCAGGTGATGTGAAAGTAACAGAGTTTAAACGTGTTGCTTTAGGTTAAGATTAATCTTCTTTTAAATAACAAATCCCGTGTACAATGTGCACGGGATTTTTTTGTACTGGTATGCCATACTTATTCTGCATCCGTTTTAATAGTAAACTAATATCGAAGTATGGCATACCTATTTGCCAATCCTTTACATTTGTTCATACAAATTATAATTATGCAGGAGCAACTTCGGTTTTTAAAAGAGCAATATATTCCTCTTATTCGCCATGCTGATGCAAATACACAGCCACAATGGGGCAAGATGAATTTTCAGCAAATGATTGAGCATGTTTCTGCCTTCTTCAAAGTATCAACTAAAAAAATACATTTTGATCTGGTTTCGCCACCCGAACACCTGCCCAAGCTGAAAGAATTTTTAATGAGTGATAAACAGTTTAGAGAAAACACAAAAGCACCGCTTAGTATTATTGGCGAAGAACCTTTCCCTGTTCATTATACAACCATTGAGCAGGCTATGGATAAGTTAGAGAGTGAAGTGAATCATTTCTTTGCCTATTTCAATGAACACAACGGAGTAACATCAGTTCATCCTGTGTTTGGCGAATTAAATTTTGATGAATGGGTAAGGTTGCATTACAAACATGTAACACATCACTTAAGGCAATTTGGATTGCTTTGATTTTAAAAGAATAGTTTGATCAGCCGTGTTGCCACACGGCTTTTCAATTTAAATTTGCAGTAACGATTTGCATTATGAATAAACTTGAAAATTATATTACCGGTCGCTGGATCACAGGCGATGGAGATGGACAATTATTGTACAATGCGGTAACAGGTGATGCTATTGGAGCAGCCTCATCAAAAGGAATTGATTTTGCAGCTGCTGTAAACTATGCCCGTACAGTTGGTAATCCCGCCTTGCGAAAAATGACGTTCCATGAACGTGGAAACATGTTAAAAGCGTTAGCGATTCATCTTCGAAATCATCTCGATAAATTTTATGCAATTTCTTACCAGAGTGGCGCTACCAAAGCCGATAGCTGGGTAGATATTGAAGGTGGTATTGGTAATTTATTTGCCAATGCATCGCTTCGCCGCAAATTTCCGGATGAAGTATTTTGTATTGATGGCGAAAGTCATAACCTCAGCAAAAACAATACATTTATGGGCACTCATATTCTTGTACCAAAAGAAGGAGTAGCCATTCATATCAATGCATTTAATTTTCCGGTGTGGGGAATGCTTGAAAAAATTGCAGTGAATTTATTGGCTGGTATGCCGGCCATTGTAAAACCTGCAACCGTAACATCCTACTTAACGGAAGCAGTAGTAAAAGAAATCATCGCATCAAACATATTACCCGAAGGTGCGTTGCAATTGATCTGCGGCAGTGCAGGTGATTTGCTGGAGCATGTAACAAGTCAGGATATAATCACCTTCACCGGCAGCGCATCAACAGGATTGATGTTGAGAAGTCAGCCAACCATTTTAAGAGAGAATGTGCCTTTTAATATGGAAGCAGATTCTCTGAATTGTATTGTGTTGGGAAACGATGTGGAGCCAAACATGCCTGAGTGGGACATTTTTGTAAAAGAAGTCCGCAAAGAAATGACGTTAAAAGCAGGACAGCGTTGTACAGGCATCAGAAGAATATTTGTACCTGAGAATAAGATGGAAGATCTGTGGAAAGCAATTGCAACATCTTTGTCACAAACAACTATTGGCAATCCGCTCAACGAGAAAGTTAGAATGGGTTCGCTTGCAGGAGAAACACAACGCATAGAAGTAAGAGAACAGGTACAAAAATTATTAGCCTCTTCTCAAATTGTATATGGCAGTTTAGATAGTGTTAATGTGATAGATGCCGATGCAGAGAAAGGAGCATTTCTATCGCCCATATTATTAATGAATGAAAAACCATTTGTTGCAACTGAAGTGCACGAAGTAGAAGCCTTTGGTCCGGTGAGCACCATCATGCCCTATAAAACAACCGATGAAGCCATTGCATTGAGTAAATTAGGGAAGGGTAGTTTATGCTCATCTATTGTAACAGCCGATGATCAGATTGCTAAACAATATGTGATTGCTGCAGCAACACATCACGGAAGAATTTTGGTATTGAATAATACATGTGCAAAAGAAAGTACCGGGCACGGTTCGCCGTTACCATTGCTTGTGCATGGCGGCCCCGGTCGTGCCGGTGGTGGCGAAGAGATGGGAGGCTTACGTGGTGTAAAGCATTATCTGCAACGTACGGCTATACAAGGTTCACCAACTACAATAACAGCCATCACGAATGTTTATCAACCAAACGCAAAGGGAAAAGATCCCGGCAAACATCCGTTTAAAAAATATTTTGAAGAACTGCAGATCGGCGATCAGATTATTACAGAAAAAAGAATCATTACCAGTGAAGATATTGACCGCTTTGCAGATTTAAGCGGCGATCATTTCTATGCCCACATCAAAACCACTGATTTTACAGGAACCATGTTTGAGCAACAGGTGGCACATGGTTATTTTATTATGAGTATTGCAGCCGGTTTATTTGTTAACAGTTATGAAATAAATCCTGTGTTGCTCAACTATGGTATTGATGAACTGCGGTTTACAAAACCAGTTTATCCGGGTGCGGAAGTGTTTATCCGTTTTACCTGCAAAGAAAAATTGCCGAATGATAAACGTATCGTAGAAAATCCCGAAGATTTTAAACGGGGGGATGATATTGAAAAAGGAATTGTAAAATGGCTGGTAGAATTTTTTGATGAAACAAATGAAATTACCGGTATCGCTACAATTTTAACGATGGTAAAAAAAATACATCAATAACAGATTGTACTTTTACATGTGTATAGTAAATACATTCTTCAACCAAAAATGAGTCAAATGAATACGACTGCAGCAGAAGCTTATGTAAAAACGGAGATACACAAAGGCATTGCAACGGTTCAGTTTTTTCATCCGCAAAGTAATTCATTACCCCGCAGGTTGCTGCATGAACTGGCGCAAACTATTTCTCATCTGGCGCATGATCCCCATGCATCGGTCATTATCTTAACATCGGCAGGAGAAAAAGCTTTTTGTGCAGGTGCAAGTTTTGATGAACTCACTGCTATCACCAATGAGCAGGAAGGTCTTGATTTTTTCAGCGGATTTGCTCATGTAATTAATGCTATGCGGAAGTGTCCTAAATTTATTATCGGCCGTATTCATGGTCGTTGTGTAGGAGGTGGTGTAGGTTTGGCTTCGGCGGCAGATTATGCCATTGCGGTTGAAGGCGCTGATGTAAAACTCAGTGAACTGGCTGTTGGTATCGGGCCATTTGTTGTTGGCCCTGCAGTAGAACGGAAAATAGGAACATCGTCTTTTACACAACTTGCACTTGATGCGGCCAGCTGGCGTAATGCAGATTGGGCAAGGCGTAAAGGACTGTTTGCAGAGTTACACCAGACAGTTGAAGCTATGGATGAGTCTATTCAAAAACTGGCCGATACACTTTCTCATTCTTCTCCCGAAGCTATGGCCGATATGAAAAAAATATTCTGGAAAGGAACAGAGCATTGGGATGAACTGTTGATTGAACGTGCAAAGATCAGCGGCAGATTAGTGTTGAGCGAGTTTACAAGAAATGCAATTGCAAAATTTAAAGCGAAGAGTTGAAAATAGTCTATTCAGGAAAAAGAGGGCTTCATAAACTTTACAACTGCTGATGTGTTGTACCGGTTATAAAATACTTCAACCTCTTTTATCTCCTTTTACTCTTTGATCTCTTAGCACATGATTCAAACATTCTCTGCCGATAATTTTCAAACTTACTGCGATCTAGTTTCAAAAAAAGACAAACATCTGAAAGGCATCATACAGGAACATGGTTACCCACCCATGTGGACACGTAAGCAGGGTTTTGAAACACTTATTCTCACTATTCTTGAACAGCAGGTATCATTAGCTGCAGCTTTTGCAGCGTATAAAAAATTGAAAGCAAAAATCGGGGCTGTTACACCTGCAAAAATTCTGGCGATGAGTAATGAGGAATTGAGGGAGTGTTATTTTACACGTCAAAAACAAGTATATGCGAAAGAGCTGGCAATAGCTGTTACTTCAAAAAAACTGCAGTTCAAAAAATTACCTTTAATGACGGATGAAGACATTCGTACTCAACTTACAAGCATTAAAGGAATTGGTAACTGGACAACAGATGTATACCTGATGCATGCACTGCAACGAACAGATTTATTTCCGCTGGGCGATATTGCGTTGGTGAACAGTTTAAAAGAAACCAAGAAGTTAGATCCGCACATTACAAAAGACGAAATGCTTGCCATTGCCGAACCCTGGAGGCCTTACCGCACCATTGCTGCCATGATATTGTGGCATGCATACATCAAAAAAAGAAACCTGAAAGTAGAAGCATAGCAGTTCTCTATGTAATTGGTAAAAGTATTTCACATACTTTTGATGGCAATTAACTCTCTTTACATGAACATGGAAATTCTGGTAAGTAACCTTACCAATCCTACACTTTTGTTTTTTATACTTGGTATAATTGCTGCAGTTGTAAAAAGTGATTTAGAGATTCCTTCCGGTTCTGTAAAATTTATTTCTCTGTATCTTTTGTTTTCGATTGGTTTTAAGGGAGGCCAGGAGCTTGCACACAGCGGAGTTACAACAGAAATTTTAATTACTTTAATTATAGCTCTATGTTTGGCCGCTATTGTTCCGTTGTATTCATTTTTTATATTAAAACGTAAATTGAATGTTTATGATGCAGGAGCTGTTGCTGCTGCTTACGGAAGTGTAAGTGCTGTAACATTTGTAGCCGCTTCAGCATTTTTAGAAGCTCAGCAAATTCATTATGGAGGCCATATGGTTGCTGCAATGGCTTTAATGGAAGCACCTGCAATAATAATAGGTGTAATGCTTATTCGAAAATTTGATGAGCAAAAAAATCAGTCACAAAACCTGCGTTATATTGTTCATGATGCATTATCCAATGGCAGTGTATTAATGATTATGGGTAGTTTAATTATAGGTATAGTAGCAGATACAAAACAGGCGGAAGGAATTAAGCCGTTTACATCAGATATTTTTAAAGGGTTTCTTGCTGTTTTTTTACTTGAAATGGGGATGGTGGCAGCAAAACGGTTCAAAGCATTTCGCAGTTATGGCTGGTTTGTTACAATTTTTGGTTTATTGATGCCTCCGATAAACGGAATACTGAGTATTTTCATTTCTTCGTTATTTGAAATGGAAACAGGAAATCGTTTTTTGCTTGCAATACTGCAGCCAGTGCTTCTTATATTGCGGTACCGGCTGCAATGCGTTTAGCAGCACCCAAGGCAGACCCCGGCCTGTATATTCCAATGGCCTTAGGGGTTACATTCCCATTTAATCTTACAATAGGTATACCTTTTTATTGGTGGATGGTTAATCATGTGTAAATGAATGAAAAAAAGGCCGGTTTCTGCCGGCCTTTGTCTTCGTATCTCACACCAGATTGTCAAATTCATACAGCGGATCAAGATGAGTGCCGGCTTCCATTTCAAAAACAGGATTAATAATCCCGTCATGTAAATCGTATACCCATCCGTGTAAATGAGGTGCCTGTCTGTCTTTCCAGGCCTGTTGTACAATGGAGGTTTTTGCCAGGTTCATTACCTGCTCTTTTACATTTAATTCAATCAGCTTATTGGTTCTGGAATCTTCATCAGCAATACTGTCAATCTCATCCCGATGAAAACGATACACATCTTTAATATTCCGCAGCCACTTGTTGATAATACCAACGCTGTGTCTTGTCATAGCTGCTTTTACACCGCCACATCCGTAGTGGCCGCAAACAACTACATGTTTAACTTTCAACACATTTACTGCATATTCCAGCACGCTCAGCATATTTAAATCTGTATGCACCACCATATTGGCAATATTGCGGTGAATAAAAATTTCGCCGGGGTGCGTTTGTGTAATTTCATTCGGTGGTACACGGCTGTCGCTGCAGCCAATCCATAAAAACTCGGGTGTTTGTACATTGAGTAACCGGTTAAAAAACTCAGGATCTTTTTTAACAACATTCTCTGCCCATTCTTTATTAGAGGCCAGTAGTTTTTCGTATGATTTCATATGTGTTTGTTTAATGGTGAAATTTAATTGTATTCTGTTACGATTTCTTTTTTTACATCAGCCACATGGCTAATGGTGTTTTCAATTTTATACGCTTCTTTAAAGCCAACAATATCTACTTTAATATTTTTATCAGCCGATGAAAAGTCAACAAAGTCTTTGATAAGCTCAAGCACATCATGATCAATGTAAACGGTTTCACTTGCATCAATAATTACATTGCTTCCCTCCGGCAAATGTACCAGTGTTTGTTTGATGGCTGCTTTATTGAGAAATGAAACTTCCTGTGCCAGTTTAATCTTAATGATTTCGCCTTCTTTATGCTTGTCTTTTCTGAAAAAATAAGCCAGCTTCATATTTCCACGGAGAATAAAAATGATACTGATAATAAGACCAATACCTACACCCTTAAGCAAATCTGTAAACACAACTGCCAATACAGTTGCAGCAAAAGGAATGAACTGGAATTTTCCATTTTGCCACATGTGCTTAAATACCTTCGGGCTTGCAAGTTTTAAACCAATCATGATTAAGATGGCAGCCAATGCTGCAAGCGGTATTTTATTTAACAGCACAGGAATTGAAACAACTGCTACGAGCAGAAAAATTCCATGAGCAATTGTAGACAACTTTGTTCGTCCGCCGGAATTAATATTAGCTGAGGTACGTACAATAACAGATGTCATTGGCAGGCCGCCAATTAAACCTGCAATGATGTTGCCGATACCTTGTGCTCTTAATTCTGTGTTACCGCTGGAATAACGTTTCAACGGGTCCATCTTGTCAGAAGCCTCCAGACACAGCAGTGTTTCAATACTGGCAACTACGGCAATGGTAGCACCAAGTATCCAAACCGAACTGTTAGTGAGTCCCGAAAAATCCGGAAATGAAAACTGAGCAAAAAAATCTGAGAAAGATGTAGCCATTGGCAAATTCACCAAATGTTCTTTACTGATTGCAAGAATGGAGCCGCTTGCAATAAATAATTCATTGATCAGTATTCCTGCTATAACAGCTACCAATGGCCCGGGAACAAGTTTCAGCTTTTTGAGAAATGCGATTTTGTTAAACGCAACAAGTATCAAAATACAGATACCTGTAATAATTATTGCACCGTAGTGGATAGAATTAATTGCATCAGTAATTGCAGTAAGTGTATTATGCCCGGTGTTATTCTCAATAAAAGCAAAATCACCTTCACTGTCTTTATCGTATCCAACAGCATGTGGTATTTGTTTCAGGATGATGATGATACCGATACCCGTCAACATCCCTTCAATTACGTTTGAAGGAAAGTAATTTGAAATTGTACCTGCTTTTAAGAAGCCCAGCACTAACTGAAACACACCTGCAATCATAACCGCCAGCAGAAAAAGTTCAAATGAACCAAGAGCAGTGATCCCTGCAAGTACAATAGCTGTTAAGCCGGCTGCAGGCCCTGAAACACTGAGGTTGGAGCCACTTAAAAAACCAACAACAATACCTCCAACCACACCGGTAATAATGCCCGAGAATAAAGGTGCTCCACTGGCAAGTGCAATACCAAGACAGAGCGGTAAAGCTATCAGAAATACTACAAGACCTGACAGTAAATCTGTTTTAAAATATTTCGTTTCTAATTTCATTTTTTTTGTTTTAACTGTATTGACAGCTTTAGCCTTACAGATTAACAGATAGAACCGTTAATCGTTTTACGTTTGAAAAAAATAATAGTGCTGAACCTGATTTTGGTATCCCGTTAGTTTATGCTGTACATCTACCGGCGATAGATCTATTCAGTGTATAAGAATACAGGGAGGCCCTCATGATAACTGAATCAGGCATTGGGGGGTTGTGTGATTACATCGTCAGAAAAACGTGAATATTTTTTTTCTGCATGATGTATCAGCTCTGTGATCCGCAGCTCGGTGAAGTGTATAAACTCATCAAAACTCACGTTTACAAAGTGTTTGTGCAGTTCTTCTGTAAATGAGGGCACAGTAGAATTATCATTGTGCGGCATTTCTTCAGTCATTTGCTGGCTTTGATACATCGCAGCACTTATTTGCGCCAAAGGCAAAAGTTGAATGCTTAATACAAGCGTAAGAAATATGCTGATAAATTGCTTTTTCATTTCGGGATGTAAAAATAAAACTCTCCCAGCAGGTTTGTCACAAAAAAATGATAAGGAGCGTTGACTTTTTAATTTAAATATAAAAAGTATTTATTGATTGTCAGTAATTTATCAAATATTGAGCCCTCCGCAGGCGCTGATGGTTTGCCCCGTAACATAACTGCTCAGGTCGCTGGCTAAAAAAAGCGTAACGTTTGCAATATCTTCTGCACTTGCAAACCGGCCCAACGGAATACCAGCTTTGTATTTATCGGCTGCTTCACCTTCTTTTAAATAACTGGTCATATCTGTTTCAACAAAACCGGGGGCAATGGCATTGCAACGGATGTTACGGCTGCCGAGTTCTTTCGCTACACTTTTTGTAAAACCAATTACGCCGGCTTTGCTGGCAGCATAACTGCTTTGCCCCGCATTACCCATTTCACCAATTACACTGCTCATGTTAATGATAGAGCCGCTTCTTGCTTTCATCATGGGTTTAATGATCTGCTTGGTCATGTAAAAAACTGAGTTGAGATTAACTTTAATCACATCCTCCCATTGCTCCACACTCATACGCAGCAGCAGATTATCTTTTGAAATGCCTGCATTGTTTACACAAATATCAACTGTGCCAAATTCTTTCAAGACATCTGTTACAAACATTTCGCAGGCAGCAAAGTCGCCTGCATTGCTTTGATATGCTTTTGCTTTTACACCCATGCCTGTAAGTTTAGCTTCCAGTGCAGCTGCTTTTTCTTTACTGCTGTCGCTCACATAAGTAAATGCAATGTTTGCACCATGCTCAGCAAACTTAACAGCAACTGCTTCACCAATACCTCTTGCGGCACCTGTAACAATGGCAACTTTTCCTTCCAGTAATTTCATAACATTGATTTTATAATGATGCAAAGTAAAGCGTTTTATTCTTCTTCCAATAACGAAGGCCGTTCTGTAATTTCATGATATTTGATCACATCTTTGGCGTAATAATGCACCACCATACTCTTGCGTGTTAAAGCAGGATTCGCTAAGGGCATGCCGCCATGGATGAGATTTGCATGCCAAATGAGTACATCGCCTTTCTTTGGAAGAAAGATCTCTTTCGAAAAACGATTCTGTTTCAGAATTTCCTCCGTCATATCCTCATAGTCGCTGTATTGTTTGTTGCCAAGTTTTAACCGTGTGCTGTAGTTTTCAAAATCATCATTTAATAAATAAGGTAATTGATGGCTTCCGGGGTAATAAAACAACGGTCCACTATCCGGATGAATATCTTCCAGCGCAATCCATGCTGCAATTAAATAACCCAGCGGATAGGTGGTCATGTGAATACTGTCGCTGTGTGCACGCTGACCACTTCCCTTTACAAAGTTGAGTGTTTGAAAGGGTACTACTTCTTTATCCAGAATGAACGATAACAATTGCTTCAACCCTTCGTCCTGCATCATCTGTTTAATAACAGCAGAATGTTTGTAACCATACATTACTTTGTTATCATGCGTAACGGGTAAATGTTTTTGGTTGATGAGTTCATCAACTGCTTTATTAACTTCATCAGCCTGTTGGTTACTGAAATGTTGTTTGATGTGCAGAAAACCGTTTGCACTCCATTGCTTCAGTTGTTCCTGCACATCTGTAGTAAATCGGTTGAAATTATTTTTTGTTGCTGCAACAGTGGCTGAATCATTCACATCTAACCACGCACTTGATTTTTTATCCGGAAAATCTTTACTGCTGATGGAATGGAACAACGGTTTATGTACATGGTATCTGCTGTATGCTTCTTTGTTATGATGCAGTTGTTTTACATGAAGCAGGTTGTACAGCCAGTGAAGCGGCTTGTACTCTTTGAGTTTATCTTTCAGCTTCATAACTGTTTTTGAATAGGATGATTTCTTCCATTAAATCACGGTTGTTGCTGAGCCTTGGTACTTTGTGTTGCCCGCCCAGCTTGCCTTTGCTGCGGAGCCACTCGTGAAAGAGCCCTTTTTTTACAGGATGAACAAACGGTAAACGCAGCGCAATATTCTTATGTCGCTTTGCCTCGTAATCGCTGTTGAGATTTTTCAATGCTGTATCCAGCTCATACACAAAATCATTCAAACTGGTTGGGTCCTTTTCAAATTCAATCAGCCATTCGTGCGCACCGTTACCGCTGTGGTTAAAATAAATGGGAGCTGCAGTGTATTCGTTTACAACAGCACCAGTTTGCTCACTGGCAAGCGCAATGGCTTTATCGGTATTATCAACAATCAGTTCTTCGCCAAAGGCATTGATAAAATGCTTCAGCCGCCCGGTTACTTTTACCCGGAAAGGACTTACAGATGTAAACTGAATGGTATCACCTACAATGTAACGCCATAAGCCACCATTGGTGCTTATGATGAGCGCATAATTTTTACCCGTTTCTACTTTACTTAAGCCAATGGTATGGGGAAATTTTTTTCCGTATTCTTCAATGGGCATAAACTCATAAAAAATGCCGTGATCTGCAAAGAGCAGCATCCCATCCTGATTGGGCTGGTCCTGCGCAGCAAAAAAACCTTCGCTGGCATTGTACATTTCCAGGTAGTTGATCTGCTTTCCTATAATCTGCTCAAACTGTTCACGGTAAGGCACAAACGAAACACCACCATGCAGATACAATTCAAGTTCGGGCCATACTTCGGCCATGGTTTGTTTACCTGTTAATTCTAAAATACGACGAAACAGTACCAGGCTCCAGGTGGGTACGCCGGATATAGATGTTACCTTTTCTTTTGTAGTGGTAGCAGCCAGTTTTTCAATTTTACTTTCCCATTCATCCATCAGTAACACACTCAGCTCCGGTGTACGGATCCAGTTGGTCCAGAAAGGAGCATTCTGCATCAGCACTGCACTTAAATCGCCAAACTGTATGTCTTCATTTAAGGGCGATACGGTGTGGCTACCGCCAATAACCAACCCTTTGCCGGTTAACAGATTGCTCGACGGAAAATTGTTGTAATAGAGTGTAAGCACATCTTTGCTGGCTTTGTAATGCCCGTCTTTCATACTCTCATCGCTAACAGGAATAAACTTGCTTTTATCGCTGGTGGTACCACTGCTCTTCGCAAACCATTTAACAGGAGTTGGCCACAATACATTTTCTTCTCCATTCATCATCCGTTCAATGTATGGTTTGATGTCGTCGTACTCATGCACGGGAATGCTGTTCTTAAAATCACGCAGGTTAAATAGTTTTTCAAACTGATACTGATGACCAAACTGTGTGTATTGAGCAGTGGTAACCAGATCCTGCAATACTTCACGCTGTGCTGCAACGGGATGATTGATCCAGCTTTCAATACGCCACATACGCAGGCGGGCAAGTCTTGATATTGCAGGGCTTAGCAGCTTCATGTTGATAGCGGCAAGATAAAAAATTTAATGGAGATGATAACGAAGTAAGTTAATCTTATTTAGGTTGTTCTGCCTTAAGGAATAGCAGTATAGAATTCAAATCCGTAAGAATACTTTGATTATTATCTAAAAGAGTATTAGCACGAGATAAAACTTCAAAATTATTGTTTTGCTTACTATAAATTGTAAGTGATTCTTTCAACTCATGCATAAACCTGGCATAGTCATCAAGGCCTAAATCAGACTCCATTATTTCATCTGAATTTCCATGTCGGTAACCAATGCTTTTTTCTCTTTCTTTTTGTGACTGCTCGATTTTTTCAAACCATGCTAGTGCGCTCTCAACTGATCGAATCAGGTTTTCTGTAGTTATTTTATTTGAAGTTCTTGCGTCATCGTGCAAATAATCTTTACGCTTTAATTCAAAGTTGCGACCAAGATATAAACGGCGTACCTGTTCATCATCGGCCAGTTCTTCGGCAGTGCCATGTTTAAAAATTTTTCCTTCAATCAACAGGTAGGCCCTGTCACAAATGGAGAGTGTTTCAGTTACATTATGATCAGTGATAAGTATGCCGATATTTCTGTATTTCAGTTTAGCAACAATGGCCTGGATGTCTTCTACCGCAATGGGATCAACACCTGCAAACGGTTCATCTAACAAAATAAACTTGGGATCAACAGCAAGTGCCCGTGCAATTTCTGTACGGCGTCGTTCACCACCACTCAATGAATCACCATTGTTTTTACGCACATGATGCAGTCTGAATTCTGTGAGCAATTCTTCCAGCTTTGCCTGTTGTTCCTGTTTGCTCAGTTTGGTCATTTCCAGTACCGCAGCAATATTTTCTTCAACGGTTAATTTGCGAAACACACTTGCTTCCTGCGGCAGATAACCAATACCCATCTGTGCCCGTTTGTACATGGGGTAATTGGTAATATTGAGGTCGTTTAAATACACTTCGCCTTCATCGGGTTTCACAAACCCAACCACCATATAGAATGTGGTGGTTTTGCCGGCGCCATTGGGCCCCAGTAAACCAACAATCTGGCCTTGCTTCACTTCAATGCTCACTTTGTTAGCTACAGTGCGGTTGCGGTAGCGCTTTACCAGTTCTGTTGTGTGGATGGTTAAACTCAAAATAATGAATTGTGAGGGCGAAAATACCGTATTCTGATTAATGCTTCTGCTTTTAAAATGTGAAAGTGGCTGTAAACATTGTTTGATTAAGAAGCAGTCCTGTTATATGTTTGCATGAAATTTTTTATACCGGCTTTTGTACTCCGGTCTAACCCCGTTGCATCGCAATCTCTTCAGGGCCTTTGCAGGCATTGAACAGATCATACAACGGTACCAAAACAAACAGTGAATGAAAGTAACCGAACATATAGCCCAGGCAAAAGATACACTGGTATCATTTGAAATTCTTCCGCCCTTAAAAGGAAAGACCATCAATTCTATTTTTGATCATCTGGATCCGTTAATGGAATTTAATCCTTCGTTTATTAATGTAACCTATCACCGTGCCGAGCAGGTATTTAAGAAAAAAGCCGATGGTACCTTTGAAAAAGTTGAAGTGCGTAAACGCCCCGGTACGGTTGGTATCTGTGCTGCTTTGCAAAATCATTACAATGTAGATGCCGTGCCACATCTCATTTGCGGAGGCTTTTCTAAACGGGAAACAGAAGATGCATTGATTGATCTAAACTTTATTGGTGTGCAGAGTGTACTGGTGCTGCGTGGCGATGCTGCAAAAAACGAAACATCATTTGAGCCAAACCCCGACGGCAACAAGCTGGCCATTGATTTATTGAAACAAACCATCAACCTCAATCATGGTATTTATCTTGAAGAGGATATCCGGGATGGTTTCCGTACAGATTTCTGTGCAGGTGTAGCGGGGTATCCCGAAAAGCATTTTGAATGCCCCAATATGGAAATTGAAATGCAACGCCTCAAAGAAAAAGTAGATGCAGGAGCAGAGTATATTATGACGCAGATGTTTTTCGACAACAGCAAGTTTTTTGCATTTGTAAAAAGCTGCAGAGAGATGGGTATTGATGTGCCCATTATTCCGGGACTGAAACCGTTAACTACTAAGAAGCAATTATCCGTTATACCAAGAATGTTTCATGTTGATTTGCCTAGTGAGCTGAGCAATGAAATGATGAAGGCCAAAACAGATGATGATTGCAAAAAAGTTGGAACTGAATGGCTCATACAGCAATCAAAAGAGTTGAAAGAATTTGGTGTGCCTGTTTTACATTATTACACACTCGGCAGTCCCAAAGTAATTTATAATGTGGTGAAGGAGGTGTTGTAAAGTATAATCACATTATTCCCTGTTTAAAAGCCTTGCGATGCAGGGCTTTATTATTTACTGTTAAAGGTGATGGTTAAGGTGGCAGTAACAGCCGTTGCTGCCGGTACAAACCTGCAAATACCCCCTACACAAAATAATCCGGCACGTTGACGGCCATAGGCCAGCGAAAAACGACTGCCGCTTTTCGTATAACTGCCGCCAATATTCGGATAATGCGTATTGGTAACATCATAATTATAAAGATCACTCACATAAAAACTAAATGATGGTGCAAAGTTAAACTCTGTTACTGCTGCTGCCCAGTTTCCGTTATCGTCTTTCGTAAACAAATGTTGCAACTCAAACCTGAACGATTTTTTAGCTGCATACCTGTAAGTGGTATTCAATAAAATAATATTAGCGTTGATATTATTGTAAATACCCCCTTCCACAACAGATTTATTGTAAAACAAATTGTGGTAAGCAATAATACTGTTTATTTTATTGCTCCATTTCTTTTTCCATTCAATGCTCAGGTCTCGGAAGTAGGCATTCTTGCCTGCACTGAAAATATTATTCTTTGTTTGTAAAGAGCGGTAATGTGAAAAATTAATTCCAATGCGTGATGGTTTCTTTGCGTTTTTGTTTACAGTGTAATAGAGATCTGCCTGTCCGCCAATTTCACCTTGTGCCTGTGCATTGTACACATAAATATTGGTAGTTAAATAGTCGTGCGGTCGTGTAAGTGCTGGAATAAAATTTACCGGTACAGATGTGGCAATTGCATCACGCTCTCCACGAAAATCCATATTACTGATGCTTCGCAGAGTAAGGTTCATTCCAAATTTACCGGCTGCAACGGAGGCATTCACTAAAAGTGCTTTTCCATCACCCATGTCCTGGTTATTATTAACCGAAGGATCTTTTCCTTTATGTACATACTCTAACCCCAGCGATACAACAGCACTGCTGACAGATAATCTGGCTGCAGCTGCTCTTACTGTTGCAGGAAAATCAGGTTCTGGCCCGGTGTATTGCTGGTATCGGGTTATATAACTGAAGCCGGCTTCTACTCTTGCTTTTGGGTTTTCTGTTTTGCTGAATTTTGAAAAGTCAATTGTTGCATCTGCACCACGCACAACTGAGTTTGCACGGTCAAATATTTTTCATTGTTTGCCGTTGATGACTTTGATGTGCAAAAACGAAACAGGAGTTACCTGTACATTTATTCCTTCTAATGCATTGTTGATCCCAATCTGTCTGTTCTCCCATGAACGATACACAAGACCACTCCCAAACTGCTCATAAAAATCTCCCACCTGAACAGAAAATTTTTTAGCGTTGTATTTAAAATAGCGGTTTATGAGTTTACTTTCATTAATGGTAAATGGAAAACCGGCAATAGAAGGTAAGTAGCTTTCAAACTGCACACCGGCAGAAAAGCCTTTATAATTGTAATCCAGTTTCAAAAAATTATTAGAGCTCACTCTGTCTTGCGGCAAGATGGCATTGATCTTTTCATCTTTCTGGTAAAACTGTGTATAAGAATCCAGGCTGCCGCTGAGATGACCTTTATCTATTGTTTGTGTAAAAGCGGGCAGATGAATAAAGCAGTATAAAATCAATAAACAGTTTTTCATATTCGGTTTTAGTTAGGTTGTTGCTTTTGTTTACTGATTACTTCAAACAATTCTTCTTCATTGCCCGGTACGTAACCGGTATGTTGATAAATAATCCTGCCGTTTTTGATGATCAGTACGTGCGGTATGTCGTTGATGTTGAGAGCACGTTTGAGATCACTGTTGGCGTCTAAGTAAATTGGAAAATTCCAACCCCTCCCTTTAACAAAAGAAGGTACTCGGGCCGAACTGCGGGTATCATCAACGGAAACGGCAATCAGTTTAAAAGGGGTTTGTTGCTGCCTTACTTCCAACTGATCATTTATCGTTTCAAGTTCGGTAATACAAGGAATACACCAGGTTGCCCAGAAGCTTATAATTACTGCAGTGTCATTGTTTGCAGACAGACTGGAGAAGAGGAAGTCTGCACCGTTTAATGTTTTAATTTTTATCTGCGGCAAATCGGTTTGAGTAAAACCAGAAATGCAGGAGAACAGAAAAAGCAAAAAAATGCAAAGACGTTTCATAGTATTTGTTAAATAGTGATGGATGTCAGTTGGGCGACGAAAAGATGCAGATTGATTTGCAAATTTTGAACTCCGATTTATTCTGTAAATAAATAACCTTTTACAAAACTAATTTGTCATGTACCATACAAATTCATTTTTAGCACTTCTGTTATTATTGGTTTTTGCATCCTGTTCAAAACCGGGCAATGAACCTGACCCTGTACCTCAACCTCAACCCGCACCTCTCAGCATTCAGTTAAGCCGTAACGAAGTCGCTGCAGATGGTTTTGATGAAGTAAGAATTGCCGTAAAAGATCAGAACAATGTGGACGTTACGTCTTCATCTACTATATACCTGAACAATGCTGTATACAGCAGTACAACTTTTTTCACCAGCACAAGTGGTAGTTATAAGATAAGAGCAACGAGAGGAAATACAAATTCTGAAGAGGTTACTCTTATTGCAAATGCACCCGGAACATCACCGTTTACACAAAAAGTATTGATCGAAGATTTTACAGGAACATGGTGTGGCATTTGTCCGGGTACTGTTATACCACTGGATGCATATACCGATAGCAGACCGAATCTTATTTCTATTGGGGTTCATGGGCCAGCCGGCAGTAACGATCCATTCAAATATATTTATGACCCTCAGTTGCGTACTACATTGGGTGTTACCGGTGTGCCCACTGTTATATTAAACAGAGATTCAAAATGGAATAATAATACTGCAGTGCTTGATCAGCTATTACAAAAAAGAGCAGCACTTGGATTGGCATTAGAAACTTCAGTGGTGGGAACAACTGTAACTGTTAAAGCAAAAGTGAAGTTTGATGTCAGCACTTCGTTGCCTTTAAAAATTGTTGTTGTACTGGCCGAAGACAGTTTGTTGTATAATCAGGCCAACTACGGCCATTATGGGTTGCCAAACCCCATTGTTAATTTCAGGCATAAAAATGTTTTACGTACAGCAGCTACTGATATTTTTGGAGACATGATACCTGCCGTGAGCACTGCAAAAGGAACTACGTGGGAGAAAGAGTATACCCTCAATGCTGCAGGGTATAATATGAATCATGCAAGAGTAATCGCATTTGTCTTGTTTGATACAAATGCTCAAAACAGGAAAGGGGTATTAAATGTGCAGATTGCAAGAGCCGGTGAAACGAAAAATTTCGATTAGCAGGTATAGAGTAAGGTTTGTGTATGTAGAGTTGGTAAGTAAAGCCCGGCACGCAGGCCGGGCTTATTTTTTATTGCTTTTGATACACTTTACTGCCAATTAAAAATTCTCTTTTGTTCGAACGCATAGCCAATCCTATTATGCTGCCCTGCACCCATGTTCCGCTGGTAGTATAACTTTGATTGTATGCATCCCAATAGCCTCCGCTCTGGTACTCTACCTCCTTCATAATGGTGCCACCTACAGCTCCCGAAGGAAATACGGTTCCTCTGTTTGTTAAGGTTGCAGATCCTGAACCGGAAGAAGTAACACCCGATATACGTATTGTAACACCCGTAGTGGTTTCTTTCCATGTGCCGTTAATGTCGGTAGCTGAGTATCCATCATCATCAGATACATCTGTTGCAAATTCTGAGCAACTGCTGAAAAGAACAGCCAGGCAAAGTGTAAGGATAAAAAAACGCTGTTTCATAATATAAATTTTTGGTAAGTAAAATTGCTTTGATATCAGTCGCCATCAAATACCTATTTGTTGGTATTTTTTCTGCAGCTGTTAAAAGCAAATAACAGCCAACGGTGAAATGACCCTGAATACGAGAGTTAAAAAAGGGGTTTGCTTCAGGAGGGCGGGTCTGTTATTGTGAAATTGTCATTCTTTAAAGTTGTAATTTTAAAGAACAAAATTGTAAGGTATGAGTATTGCTGAAATGAAAAAGAAAATTCACGAAAAGGTGGATTCATTGGAAGAAAACAAATTGAAATTGCTGAATGATTTTATTGAGCAAATCAACAGTGATTCAAATGCAAGAGTTTCTGTTCTTGCATCCGCCATGGAAATTATTAAGGAAAGAGAGAAAGTACTGGAAAAATTGGCTCAATAAAATGATTACAAAAGCTGAGGTTTTATTGATACATGACCAGGTAGTTTTGCTGCATGGCGGAGCCAATGGAGTAAGAGATATGGGTGGATTGGAATCTGCCATAGCCCGACCATATCAGGGTTTTGATAATGAAGAATTGTATCCTTCTTGTTTTGAGAAAGCAGCAGCGATTGGCGAAAGTATAATCATGAATCACCCGTTTGTAGATGGAAACAAAAGAACAGGGTATGTACTTATGGAAACTGTTTTACGTTTGGAAGGCTTCAAAATTATTTCTGTTGACAATGAACTCTATCAATTTGTGATTGATATTTCAACTGGTGAAAAAAGATTTGATGAAATGGTTGAATGGTTGAAGAAAAATACAAAAGCAGTTAAATAAATTTCCTTAGTTAGCAAAAGAAAAAGGGGATAAAGAAAAGTTTCTTTATCCCCTTTTTTAATTGAATGCATTATTTATTTCACCATCCCCTTCACCAACGCTTCATTCACTTTCACCGGATATTTCTTTTTCAGTTGATTGATCCATTTATCTTCCAGCAGCAGTTGATAATCGTTAATCACCAAACCCTTTGCTTCATCAAAACTGCGTTGATCATTACCATTAAATACATTGATGATATAGCAGAACGATGCTGAACCGTCATTGGTATTTGTTACAACAGGAGTATAAGTGCCGGGAGTTAAATTGGCTGATCCGGTTACAGGGAGTTGACTGTATTCAAAACGGCTGCTGTCGGCCAATGCTGTTCCGCCAAACTCATTCATATACCCTTTCCATTTGGAAGGATCTTTCTTCATCAGATTCATCGCTCTGTTGGCCACTGCTGTATCAGAACAGTTAAAGACAATGGCAGTGGCGCCCGGCATCCATTTGTAGTTCGTTTTATTCTGGTTGTAATAGTTGATCAAACCAAGACTGTCGGTTGGAGCCACACTCCAGATCGTTCGTTCCATCACTTCAAATAACAAACTTCCTTCGCTGAATTCTTTTACCTGGTAACGGAACTCTTCGTTCATCATCTCCAGTCGGTCTTTATAATATTGCTCTGCTGTTGTTTCTGTAAACTCTTTCATCAGGCTTTTATAGTCGGGAGGTACATTACTGTTAGCAACGCTCACCCTGCTTTTAGCAAACTTGAGCCAATCGGTTACTGTAACTGTTTTATCTTTTAATTTAAAAAGTGGCTTTGATTGATTTGATTTAAAATAGGCTGCATAATTTTTTGCTTTCAGCATTGTATCGGTGAGCACCCACAACTGTTTTTCATTGTATGGCAAAGGAGTATAACCGCTTGCTTTCAGAATTTGTTTTTGCATTTGAGCAATAGCAATATTCATCCGTGCATCGGCATTTACTTTTTCTGTATACTCCTGTTGTACAACGGGATCGTTTACATCAACTGCCGATTGCTTTAAACCTAACCGTTTGATGATATGAAAACCACTGGCAGTTTGTACCGGTTTGCTGAAATCGCCATCGTTCTGCAAACTGAAAGCAGCTTTACTGAAAGCCACATCATATGTAGTAAAATTAAACTCACGCATTACCCCACCACCTGCATAGGACGTTTTATCATCACTGTATTTCACTGCAAGTTCTTCAAACTTTTCTCCGTTTTTCAGGAGTTGATAAATCATCTCAGCTTTTCCTTTTGCATCAGCAATTTCCTGAGCTGTAGCTGCACCGGATGTGGCAATAAGAATTTGTGCTGCTTTTAAATTTCCCGGTGATGATCTCTTACTGATGACTTTTAAAATATGATAACCGTTTGCAGCTGCAACGGGTTTTGAATAACTCCCGTTTGGCAAACCATACAATATATTTTCCAGTTCATAAGGCAACTGAAACACCGTGAGGTAACCAATATATCCGTTGTTTGATTTTACAAATGCATCTGTTGAGAATGCTGCAGCTGTTTTAGAAAAATCGGCACCCGTTTGTAATTGCCTGTAAGCTTTTTCAATTTCTTTTTTTGCAGCGGCACTGTCGTTTCCATAAGCTATAAATACATGTGCGGCTTCTACTTCGGTTTTGCTGCGTTCAATGGCTTCTGTAACCATTGTTTTTCCTGCACCCTGGTTGCGGATATACTGATCGGTCATTTGTGCACGAAAGCCGGCAATATCGTTGATGATGTTGGGTAATGTATCCAGCTTTAAATCACGGGCTGCCTGCACTTTCAGTTTAAAACGGATAAACAGATCCAGGTATTCACGAATTGATTTTTCATCTGTTGCTCCATTATTGTTTTTTGAAAAGGCTCGCCAGAATTCTTTTTTATCAACTTTATTAGTTCCGAATGTAAATAGTGTCTGCGCCTGGCTGCTGATGCCTGCAACCATGATGAGCAAAAAAAGAGTGTAACGCATAAGCTTTGGTTATGGAAGTTTGGATGTTTTGTTGGTTTGTTTAAACTGCAGAAATTCATTCACCTGTTCTGGATTTATTTTTTTAGCGATGATCCGTTTCTGTTCGTCAAGCAAATATATTGTGGGGGTTTGATACACATCATAAGTTTGCCTGAAACCGGGAAGATTATTCTTTGCTTCGGCCTCTTTCATTTGTGGTGTTTGATACAAATGCACCCATCCTTCTAATGCATGCTCACGGATGTATTTGGTCCAGTTGCTTTTTACCGACGGCATTTTACTTTTATCTGTTTTAATGGTATCGGTTAATACGCCCACCATTTTTATGCCTTGTTTTTTCCACGCAGAACGGTACATACTGTCGAGCTTTGGCACCTGTTCTCTGCAGTGGCTGCAATCGGGGTCCCAGAAAATAATAATGGTATAGGGCGATTTTATAGAGTAGAGGTTTATTTTTTTATCCAGCGTGTCCAGCAGATTCAGTTCCGCAGCAGGTTCGCCCACAATATTTCCCATAATGCTGTAAGCCCTGTTGTACACAAGGTCTTTATCTTTTTTCTCCAGCCAGTCAACCTGTTCGGTGATATAATATTTTTCAAACAAATGCAGAAACACCACATCCAGCCCCATGTATTTTGGATTCATATAGTCGTTGGTAAAACGGTTAATGAAATACCTGAACATGGTTTTATTGGTTCGGCTGTAAAGAATAAATTTATCCAGTTCTGTTTTTATACTGTCGGGGTGGCGATACACTACATTTTCCATATACCTGCTCAGCCGTTGCTCAAACATGGGTGTGCGGAGCAGGCGCTCATCTGCAAAAGAAATGTTTTGCCAGAATTGTTTTTTGTAATTGTAAAAAGCGTTGATGCTGTCCTGTTGTGTTTTAGCAGATGTTACATTATAAACAGGTTCCTTCATTAATGTAAAGAGCAGCGATAAATAACTCTCCGGTTGCGCAAGTGAAAAGCTGTCTCTCCATTGTTGGGCACCATTGATAACGGTATTCATTTTTTGCTGAATAGCAGCACTGTCTTTTTTTGATTTGGCAGCAGTCAGTTCTGTTTGCCAGTTCCGGTAATTAGAAAAGAAACGGGCAGTAGCCTGTTTGTATTCTTCTAAAAAGCTGTTCTCTGTTGAGCCCTGAATGGAGCTGATGACAAAAGAAGCGGTATCAATCTGTACAGTAAACTGTTGTTCTTTATCAATGAGGATATCAAAAAAACGTTTCTTTTCAGGATCAACAATAATATACAACCCTCCTGTTAGAGACGTTGTGCCCGTAAAGACAGCCTGCCCGTTTGGTTGCAAGAGAGCCGAATCCTGTACATATTTCTTATCGCCAAAATAATAACCGAGGTAGAGGTAGGCCTTATCAACCGGTTTATATTGAACGGTGATGCGGTAGCTCTGTGAAAACAGAAAGCAGCTGCTGATCAGCAAGGGTAAAAGAAAGAAAATCTTCTTCATTTGTATATTGAAGGTAAAGTTATTCAAAAACCACTCTATTGCTGTTAATGGTTTGTAAAGGCTATTGTTTGAGAACTTTCAAGAAATCCTCTGCACGGATAGCAGGGATGTCTGAAAAATAAAAATCATTTGTGTCTTGTGTGATGATAAAATTGCATTTGCTCCTTACAGCTGAAAGATATTGAAGTCCATCTTCGAAATCATGCATGGTTTTATTTTTGCAAACTTCAACAACGTCTTCTGCTCTGTTATCTGTGAATTTTATTTTTTGAGCTAACAAGATCATTTTCTGCCTTGCTTTCGATCCATCGCTTTTCTTTTCAACAAAATAATATGTAATTGCCATGCAGAGAGGTGAGGTAAAGAGTTGCATATTCTTTTGATCGGCAAGACTTAGTATTCTTGCAGCAAAAGGAAACAACGGGTACTCCTTATTGCAAACAGCTATTAAAATATTGGCATCAAGAAAAAGATTCATTTCCTTGAATTGAAATATTCAGTCTTAAGTGCCTTACGCCCCCGTTGCTTGGTAACATATTCAGCGTCCCCTTCTGCTAATTGATTGACCCAATCGGAAACGGGTAGATCTTCCAGTAATTTATATTGATTAGTTGTGATCTGCCGATACAGGTATTCTGTTAGGCGGGACAGGCTGAGATTGTTTTTTTCAGCAAATTTTTTTGCTTTATCAATTACTGCTGCATCAAAGCTTAAGGTGATTTTTGTGTCCATGGGAATAATTATACGACAAAATTAATTATTTCATACGTATAATTCGAGTTTTTTCTGCGGGGGCTGTTTCTATTACCTTTGCGCCGTGAGAAAGAAAAATAAAATCAGGATACTGGAGCAGGTAACGGTTGAAGATTATGCAGCCGAAGGCAAATCCCTGGCCCGTGTAGATGGCAAAGTGATCTTTATTGAAGGTGCTGTGCCGGGTGATGTGGTAAATGTGCAACTCGGCAAAAGCAAAAAAGACTGGGCCGAAGGCAGAGCCGTTCATTTTCACAGCTATTCTCCGGAGCGTACCAATCCTTTTTGTGACCATTTTGGTTTGTGCGGCGGTTGTAAATGGCAAATGCTTCCTTACGAAAAACAGCTGGAGTATAAACAGCGTGAAGTGGAGCAAAACCTGAAACGAATCGGTCGTATTGAACTGCCTTCATTATTGCCAATTGTTGGGGCAAAGCAAACAAAGTACTATCGGAATAAACTGGAATATACATTCAGCAACAAACGCTATTTAACAAGAGAGGAATTACTAATAAGAGATCAAGAAAGAATCAGGTTAGCCGAACAATCGGAGGCTGGCTCCTCCCCTTCTGGGGGAGGTTGGGAGGGGGCTTTAGGCTTTCACGTTCCCCGCATTTTTGATAAAGTAATTGATATTGATACCTGCTATCTGCAACAGGAGCCCAACAATGCCATCCGCAATTTTGTGCGGGAGTTTGCAAAGCGACATCAATTTACTTTTTACGATATCCGTGCACACGAAGGTTGGTTACGCACCATGATCTTTCGCATGACTACAACCGGCGAGGTAATGGTGAACATCACTTTTGGTTATGAAGATGAGCCCAATCGAACATTATTGTTCAATGCATTGATCAATGAATTTCCTGAGATCACTACCTTATTATATACCATCAACCCAAAATGGAACGACAGCATTTACGATCTGCAGCCGCAAACTTATTTCGGCAAAGGCTATGTAACAGAAAAACTGGAAGAGTTTGCTTTTAAGATCGGTCCAAAATCTTTTTTTCAAACAAATACCAAACAGGGCGAAGAATTGTACAGGATCACAAGGGAGTTTGCAAAGCTCACCGGCAACGAAACCTTGTACGATCTGTATTGCGGTACAGGAAGCATTGGTATTTTTTGCAGTAAAGGAGCCAAGCAGATCATTGGTGTTGAAGCAGTAGCCGAAGCCATTGATGATGCCAAAGAAAATGCAGCCATGAATGGCCTCAGTAATACCTCTTTTTATGCGGGCGATGTAATTGATGTTTGTAACGATGTATTTTTTGCAGCACATGGCCGGCCCGATGTGATCATTACCGACCCACCAAGGGTGGGCATGCACGAAAAGCTTTGTAAAAAATTACTGGAGATTGCAGCGCCCCGTATTGTATATGTGAGCTGTAACCCTGCTACACAGGCAAGGGATCTGCAACTGCTCAACGAAAAATACAGCGTGGAGCAATTACAACCGGTGGATATGTTTCCGCATACACACCATATAGAGAATGTGGCGGCGTTGGTGTTGCGGAGTTAAAATGTTTTCGTTTTCTTTTCATTTTCAATACCGAAATTCGCAGTTGACAAATCAAAATTTTTAGTGTGAGTTATCAGCAAATAAGACCAGGCGGCTTTAATGTATTACCTCCCGTGATCAAAAATCTAATGATCATTAACGGGTTGGTTTTACTGGCACAATACACCGGAGAAGTATCGGGCAACAAAGAGTGGATGATTGATTTTTTTGCCTTGCATAATGTGCAATCCGACTTGTTTAAACCGCACCAGCTGGTGACGCATTTATTTATGCATGGGGATTTCTTCCATTTCTTTTTTAACATGTTTGCGTTGTGGATGTTTGGAAACATGTTGGAAAATTTATGGGGCTCTAAACGTTTTTTGATTTTTTATATTCTTTGTGGTTTAGGTGCTGCAGCTATTCATCTTGGCTGGCTCTGGTATGAAGTGCAGCCTTTCATGAGTGAGGTAACTGCTTTTAAACAACTGCCCACAGCAGAAGGTTTTTTACAGTTCTTTAAAAAACACAAGGCACTTACTGAAATGGATCTCGATCAACTGAACCTTTTGTACAGCAAATGGTCAGTTGATCCGGGAAATCAAAATTATATGCAGAGTGCTGTTGATCTGGTGCAGCAACGGGCACAACAGGAATTAAGTACACCAACTGTAGGTGCATCGGGGGCTGTGTTTGGTTGTTTGGCCGCCTTCGGTTATTTATTCCCTAACACGCTCATCTATATTTATTTTTTCTTTCCGATAAAAGCCAAATGGTTTGTTATTCTCTATGCTGCTGCCGAACTTTGGATGGGCATTCGTAACAGTGGAGGCAATATTGCACACTTTGCACATTTGGGCGGCGCCTTAATCGGTTTTCTTTTAGTGCTTTACTGGAACAAAAAGAACCGGCAAACGTTTTATTGATAAATGAATTCATCTATGAGTTACATGCAGGCAGAACGAAAAAGAAAAATCAGGTTTGGGGAAGATGGTGATGCATTAATGTCGCTCATCTTTATAAATGTGATGGTATTTGTGATCCTGGTATTCATTAAAATTGTTTACCAGCTTACACCTATATCACTTGACCTGTATCAATCGCAAATATTAAACTGGGTTTCGTTACCTGCCGATGTATCTAAACTGGCAGAAAGGCCGTGGGTGCTCATCACTCACATGATTAGCCAGGCCGATGTGTGGCGTATGATTGGCAATATGCTTTTTCTCTGGGCATTTGGTTTTTTGTTACAGGATCTGGCAGGCAACAGGCAAATCATTCCCATTTTTATTTACGGAAGTATAGCCGGTGCATTTTTGTTTGTACTGTCAATGAATCTGTTTCCGCAATTCAGCATTCTTGCAAAATCAGCTTCATATATGGGAGCCGGTGCAGGAGTCATGGGCATTGCCATTGCTGCAACAGTAACTGCACCCGATTACAGAGTGTTTCCCATGATCAACGGAGGCATTCCCATCTGGATCATTACACTCATTTATGTGATCATTGATTTTGCAGGTTTAGGCACATCATCTTTTTCATACCATCTGGCACATTTAGGTGGTGCAGTTATGGGATTTATTTATATGAAGCAATTGCAAAAAGGAAATGATTGGGGCCGGTGGATGCACCGCAGCTATAACTGGTTTATTCATTTGTTCGATCCAAAAGAAAATGTGCAGCCAACTGTAAAGCAAAAAGTATTTTATAATATCAAAGGACAACAACCTTATACACGTAAACCAAATATTACACAGCAACGTGTAGATGATATTCTTGATAAAATCAATCAGAAAGGTTACGATTCGCTTACTCAGGAAGAAAAAGATATTTTAAAAAAGGCGGCCGATAACGAAACCATATAACCAACATGCCCGGAACCATTCGTTCGTTCTCTAAAGGTTTGCTCATTTTCTGCAATGTAGTTGTAAGTGTTTGTATGTTGTTGTTGTATGCTGTGCCCTACATCAATCAGCAATTATCCTGGTTCATTAATCTGTTTGCATTACTCCTTCCTTTTTTTGTATTGCTGCAAATTGTTTTTTTTATTTTCTGGATGATGGTCAAACGCAGGCTGGCGTGGATTCCTGTGCTCACCCTTTTGTTGTGCTGGGATTTACTGGGCAGTATGTTTGGATTACATCCTGAAGTTAAGAACACAACCCCCGCTGCTGATGATCTGCGTGTAGCAACATGGAACACCCATCTTTTTAATTTTTTTGAAAACAACGGCAAGCTGGATGAAGTCATGCTGCAAAAAGCAAAATCATTTAATGCCGATGTACTGGCTGTGCAGGAGCTGGTGTTTTCGTTAGACAGTTTATCGCCCATTTCACTTGAACGTGTAAAACAACGATTGGGATATACATATGCTGTTGCAGCAAACGACCGTGCATTTGGTGTATATACCAACATCAAACAAAAGAATGAACGCTATCATCCGTTTTGTGTGGCCATCTTTTCCAACTATCCTGTTATCCGTTGGAAAAAAATACAAAGTCTCAAGGAATACAATCATACTTTTTTATGGGCCGATGTGTTGGTGAAAACAGATACCATCCGCATTTTTAATATTCATCTGCAAAGCATGCACTTTGCAAAAAACGATTATGAGTTTATTGAACATATTGATCAGCAAAATATGGGCGAGATGCAGAACAAAGGACGAAGCCTTATGCGTAAAATGAAAACGGCTTATCTGTTGCGTGCAGAACAGGCAGCTGATGTACAAACGGAACTGAGTAAAAGTCCTTACCCTGTTGTTGTTTGTGGCGATATGAACGATGTGCCCAATTCTTATGCCTATCAAACCGTCAGCAAAAATCTACACGATGCTTATACCGAAAAAGGATGGGGCATTGGTCGAACATTTCAATTTCTTTCTCCCACTTTACGGATTGATTATGTGCTGCACAGCAAATCTCTTGCATTAAAACAGGTGCAGGTTGTTCGTCCTTCGCCCGGTGATCATAATCCTGTGATTGCCGATTTTATTTTGCCTAAGAACTAACATCTTATAAAACCACACCGGGTTGGGGCATCTTGCCAGAAACCTTATCTTTGTTTCAATGAAGAATGTTTCCAGATATTGTTGTTGCTGCTGTTTTTGTAAGTGATCTCCCGTTTATTCAATTCTTCATTTCCAATCATTTCATTTTTTATGTCGCAGTTAAAAATTTATAATTCCCTTACACGTCAGAAAGAAGTATTTCAATCCATTACTCCCGGTCGTGCAGGGATGTATGTGTGCGGACCAACGGTAAGCGGTGAAAGTCATTTGGGACATGCCCGTCCTTATATTACGTTTGATGTATTGTATCGCTATCTCACACATTTAGGATATAAGGTTCGTTATGTGCGCAACATAACCGATGCAGGTCACTTTGAAGAAGAAGGTCGTGAAGCTGAAGATAAAATTTCAAAAAAAGCAGTGCTGGAAAAACTGGAACCCATGGAGCTGGTGCAGAAATATACCAACCTCTATCATTGGGCAATGGATCAGTTTAATACTATTCCACCTTCTATTGAACCAACTGCAACCGGACATATTGTTGAACAGATTGGTATGATTGAACAAATCATTGAAGCAGGTTATGGTTATGTAGTGAATGGATCTGTTTATTTTGATGTAAAGAAATATGCCGCTAAGTATGAATATGGAAAATTGAGCGGAAGAGTAATTGAAGACTTGTTGGAAACAACAAGAGAACTGGAAGGACAGGAAGAAAAAAGAGACCGTGCTGATTTTGCTTTATGGAAAAATGCAGCACCTGAACATATCATGCGCTGGAAAAGTCCATGGGGCATAGGTTTTCCGGGTTGGCATATTGAGTGCTCGGCCATGGCCACTAAATATCTGGGAGCAGAGTTTGATATTCATGGTGGAGGAATGGATCTGCAGTTTCCGCATCATGAAAGTGAAATTGCACAAAGTACCATCTGCAATCATACTGCACCTGTTCGTTACTGGATGCACAATAACATGATCACCATCAACGGACGAAAGATGGGCAAGAGTTATAACAATGTTATTAAGTTAACAGAATTGTTTAGTGGCGATCATCCCATGCTGGAGAAAGCCTATCATCCCATGACGGTTCGTTTTTTTATTCTGCAAACACAATACAGGAGTACACTTGATTTTGGTAATGAAGCGTTGCAGGCAGCAGAGAAAGGATTGAAGCGTTTATGGGAAGCGTATGAATGGATATTGAAGTACGATGTTGGAAGTACGATGTACGATGCAAAAGACAGTGAGCTTGATGCAAAAGTGAATAAGCTGGTTACAGAGCTGGATGAGTTCATGAACGATGATCTGAACACTGCAAAAGTATTGGCCAATTTGTTTGAACTGGTGCCGGTGATCAACGGTATGAAAGATAAGCATATTGCAGCCGATGCATTAAGCAGCACAACCCTTGCATTGCTTCAAACACAAATGCAGTTGTACATGAACGATATTCTCGGGTTAAAAAATATTACGAACGAAGAAAGCAGTAAATTAAAAGATGTGATGCAGTTGCTGATTGATCTGCGCAAAGAAGCAAAAGCAAAAAAAGATTTTGTTACCAGCGATAAAATCAGGAATCAATTGGCAGAGCTTGGCATTCAACTCAAAGATGAAAAAGATGGTGGCATGAGTTATTCGCTCTGATTATTTTAAGATGTTATGAAAGGAGCAGGCATTCGCCTGCTCCTTTTTATATATCAGAAATTCTACGAAAATGAAGGATGGAAATTAAAATCGGTTGAAGTATCCGTTGTTATTTCTTTTTCCATTGGCTGATGTAATACTTCTGCAAAAGCCTCCATGAGTATATGTTTTGTTTCACTGCTCCATTCAACAAATGCTTCACTGATGTTTTGATGATGCGGAAGGTATTGCAACAATACATCCAGATTAAATTCATCTGCAAAGGTTCCGGCACCTGCTTTGGCAGCGTCTCTTGCATTGCAGCATTGTTCAAAATGACCTTTTACCGGCACCATCAAAACGGGCTTACCTAGATACATTGCTTCGCAAACACTTTCAAAACCGGCTGTTGTTACCAATGCTTTTGCATTGGCCATAAAGTGCAGAAAAGTATGATCGTTTAATGAATGAAAGCAGAGCGTTTCATCGTAGTGCCATTTACCTTTTACTGTTTTACTGTCGGTAAAGCAATGCAGTATATGTTCCGGATTTGATTTGTGCCAATTGATAATATCCTGCATATAACCAGAGTTGAGAATATACACCAGTATATGATTGCCGTTGAAAACGGTTTGTTCAAATACTTCTTTGCGCAGCAACGGCGGACTCACAATAATGTTTTTATATCGCTGTTGCTCCAGCGGATAAAATGATAGTGCGATTAATTTAGCAGAACCTTTTGCAGTTAGCTCTGTATATTTTTTAATAACATAACGATCCGTTTTGTTTCCACAATCAGGAAATGCAAATTCAGGATGCAAATAAACAAACTGGTGTGCAACAGAAACAATATCTGTGTTCAGTTTTTTAAAAACAGAACATAAGCCTATCAACGGTTCATAGAAATTCAGCAAAAGATCAGGTTTGTAGGTATCAACTACTTCTCTGATCAATTTCATACTTCTGCTGAATTTATGCCAGTGAAGCAAATTGTTGTAAACTGTTTTTCCTATCCTGATTGATTTGTTTTTTTTATCCGTTATAAAATTGGGACTGTGAAATGTAATGATGGGCACTTTAATGCGTTCCCGGACAAATGATGGAATCTCTCTCCGGTTACTGCTGCCAATGAGTACCGCTGCCACATGATGACCATTGGCTGTAAGCAGTTCATACATTGCAATGGCTTGTGTTAAATGGCCACGACCTTCGCCCTGTACAGCAAAAACAAATCGGTTGTTCATATTAATTCGGGTGTTAGGTTTTTCAGAAAGGTTGTATGCTGATCTGTTTGCAAAACCGGTTTCTTGATTTCTGTTTGTTGAATGGATAGTAACTCATTGTAATAAACAATCTTCCAATCTCCTTCTTCCGTTTCAACAACTGCACTCATGGTCTCCACCCAATCGCCGCTGTTGAGATAGTGAATATCATTAATGAATTTATCGGCCGCCTGGTGAATATGTCCGCAAATAACACCATCGCATTGGTTGGCTGCAGCAACTTCACACAACTGCTCTTCATAATCAGAAATAAAAGAAACAGCCGATTTTACTTTTGCTTTTACTACCTGCGATAAAGAGTAATAAGGTAAGCCACGTTTGGTGCGGTACTTATTGTAATGCCTGTTGATCCAGAGCAGGAATGTATAACCTACATCGCCTAGTTTGGCCAGCCATTTAAGTTTAGTGGTAACTGTGTCAAAAATATCACCATGTACTACATAGTATTTTTTAGTACCGCTTTGCAGAATATGATGACGTTTAATAACAAACTGTCCGAAAGAAAACGGCAGAATCTCATCCAAAAAATCATCATGATTGCCACGCAGGTAAATCACTTTTGTATTGTATTTGTACATGTACTTCATGATGATGCGGAAAAAGGAAGTATGCTTCTTTTTCCATTCACCCGATTTTTTTAGTTGCCAGCCATCAATAATATCGCCGTTGAGGATGAGCGTATCGCATTTGTGATTGCTGAGGAAATCAACTACTTCTTTTACCCGTGAATTGCGGATACCCAGATGAATATCAGACAGGATAATTGTTTTATAATATGTCTTCACAGTAATGGGGTTTTACAAAGGTTGAACCCTTGTGTTATCCCGGTATTGATTTGATGTGAACGAAAAATGAATAAATTGTAACTTGAATGTTAACAGCTGTCAGGTATGACATACTTGCTGGTATGCCATACCTTAGTTAACAACGGGATGTTTTTTTAATAGTAAACAAATTGAAAATGCTGTTATGCATTATATCGAACATTTATCTAAAGACAAAAAATTCAGAAAGGTTTTAGAATTACAGGATCCGCATGAACTGGTGAGGAGAAAGAAAATCTATCTCTATCTCTGTGCATCCATCATGAGCCAGCAACTTTCAACCAAGGTTGCTGATGTCATCTATCAACGCTTTCTTGCTTTGTATGGAAAAAAAGAACCAACAGCGCAACAAATCCTTGACACGCCCTTTGAAACTTTAAGAGCCATTGGCTTGAGTAATGCCAAGACGAATTATATACAGAACGTTTGTCGATTTTTTATTGATGAAGGTCTGGATGATAAACAGCTTTATAAAATGAGCAGTGAAGAAGTGCAGCAGAAGCTTATCCAGATCAAAGGGGTTGGTAAATGGACAACTGAAATGATCCTGATGTTTGCATTGCAACATGAAGATGTTTTTCCCGTTGATGACCTGGGTATACAACAGGCCATGATTAAACTGTATAAGCTCGATACCGGCAGTAAAAAATTATTGTACGAACAGATGCACAAGGTGGCAGAAAAATGGCGGCCTTACAGAACTTATGCCTGTGTGCATTTGTGGAGGTGGAAGGATGAGAAGTAAAACCAACTACATTTTAATGATTATCCCAACCAATGTTTGGCATAAGATGCTGTAATTTTAGTTGTTCTTATGCGTACAGCTTTTTTGATATTATTTTTTCTGAATAGCTTTTCTTCTTTTGCACAAACAAACGGTGCAACAGTGGGCACCATGCTCCGTTCATTATCCGGCGGAGATATGATGACCGGAAAAGTTATTGATATCGAATTCAGCCAATCGCCTAAATATACACTTCTTCATTTCTGGGAAAGTGCTTCTGATTCCTCCATCAAAGATTTTCCGGGGCTTTTGAAACTGGCGAGTGCATACAAGGAAAAATTAGTTGTGTATGGATTTCCATACGAATACAAGCAGGACATCCCACGTGCAAAAAACACCGCTTCACGCTTTCAATTAAACTGGGCACAATTGCTTCAGTACAGGCAAGCCGGCATACAAGGAGCAAATGTGATTGATGTGTTAGGTGTTGAAGAGTTTCCTGTGTATATGTTGTTAGATAAGGAAGGAATAATCTTAGTTAGATCAGGATCTTTGGAGGATGTGTTGGTTGTGCTGAGGAGGCTGGAGTAATTAGTTTAAGCACAGAGAACTAAGAGCGCTAAGATTACGCAGAGTTTACTCTCTGCGTTTAACTCTTTGTCTTATTTCTCTGCGGCAAAGATGATCTGACTTATAATCGTTTAAAAAATACAAGATACCTTTTGGATGCTGCAACAAACTCTTTTTCCGCATTATTTTGCTCATCATCTTCAAACCTGTTATGCCCCAGACTTTTTTCCTCAAACAGCTTGTTATTTCTGAAAAAATATTCTCCAAGGAATCTGTTTTCTTTAGAAATTTTTCCTGTGGTTTCGCCAGTTACTGGGTTTCTTTCATACATAAGTTCTTCATCTCTTACATATACCAGCTTACCAGCTTGAAAATAATAGTCAATAATAACAATGTAGTTTGATAACCCTACCCATTCAGTCATTTTATGAACAATGCCGTTTTTGTGATAAACAGTCAGAGTCCCTCCATTGTCTGTAGCATGGTTCATGAATTCTTCCTGTTCATATATTTTCTTTAAGAAAGAACTGTCCTCGTCAATAACTTTGCAAGCATCTTTAATTTGTTTTGCCTGAGCTGATAGCTGAGCTAAACCTGTACAAGAGTTTATCAATAATAGCAGTATCATGAAATATCTGATCATTCAATAATTACTTTTTCAGCTTTTAATAAATATCCTTCATCTACAGTTGCACCAATTCCAACAGCCTCATCAATTTCAACAAGACCATTTTCTTTAAACTGCATGCCGCCAACAATGGGATCTTCTTTTAACATCAAGGGTGTGTCTAAATCATAGTGTACAATCAAATCACTGCAGTAAGCAAAATGAACTAATGCTGTAATGGCTAAACGGCTTTCCATAAAACAGCCAACCTGTAGTTTGATTTTGTTTGCTTTAGCCACTTCAATTATCTGCAAGGCATGATAAATGCCTCCGCTCTTTCCTAATTTAATGTTGAAGTAGTCGCAGGCATTGAGTTTGGCCAAACGTTCTGCGTCATGTTCATCAAAACAACTTTTATCGCTCATGATCTTAATCGGGCTGTTCTTTCTCACTTCGGGTAGTTGCATAAAATTCCAGCGGGCAATCGGTTCTTCACAATGTTCAATACCAAAATCTTTTAATGCCTGCAACGTTTTAATGGCTGTTTGTACATCCCATCCCTGATTGGCATCAATACGCAGTGGAAGCTCGTAGCCAATAGTATCACGAATGGCTTTGATTCTTGCAACATCTTCAGCTGTTGTAGTTCCGAGTTTTACTTTAATGGAAGGGAAACCTTCGTTCTTGTACTGCAATGCTTCTGTTGCCATCTTTTCTGCAGAACCTAATCCAACCGTCATATCGGTTGAAATAATTTTGTTTTTACTGCCTCCAAGAAACTGATACAAGGGTACGCCGGCTTCCTGTGCAGCAATATCATACAAAGCCATATCAAATGCACTCTTGATGCTTTCGTTGCGGGTGATGATACGGTCCATCGTTGCAACACAATCTTTTATCTGCAACGGGTTTTTTCCTTTTAATGCTGCAGCTAAATACTGACCAACAATAAAACAGGTGTCCATACTTTCTCCATTAATGCTCATGTACGGGCTGCATTCACCATAACCGCTGATGCCTTTATTAGTGCGAAGGATCACTAAAATATTATCTGCATCGTATTGTGCACCTAAGGAGATTACAAAAGGTTGCTTAAGCGGAATGCAGAGTTTATATATTTCGATGGAAGTGATTTGCAGTTGCATAGAATGAAGTTAATAAAAAGAGTCCCGCCTTCGGCGGGACTCTTATCAAAAAATCAATATCATCAATGCCGTTTATTTCACTAACTTTAATTCTTTAATCAGGTGTGGTGCTCCGCCCAACTTATCTATACACCACAGCACATAACGGATGTCTACACAAATAGTGCGGTTGAGATCTTTATCAAATGCAAGTTTATGACTCAAAGCTTCATAGTTGCCATCAAAAGCCAAACCAATTAACTCGCCGTTTGCATTGATCACAGGCGATCCGCTGTTGCCACCGGTAATATCATTGGTTGTAATAAAACCAATCACCAGATCGTTACGGCCTTTATCAATGTACTGACCAAAATCTTTTTTCTTTAACAGCTCAATTTGTTTCTGAGGCAGATCAAACTCGTAATCACCCGGCTTATATTTTTCCATTAAGCCTCTGGATGTGGTTACCAGATCGTACTTCACCCCATCTCTTGGCGTGTAGCTTTTTACATTGCCATAAGAAACACGCATGGTAAACGTAGCATCGGGATACATTTTCTTTGCCTTGGCCGGATTCATTTCCATAATGCCTTTCAAATACAAGCGACCCAGATCGTTATTCTTGATGGTAAATTCCTGAAAGCGTGGAAGAAATTTTGTATTCCAGTTTTTGAAAAATGAACCTGCAATATGATAGGCAGGATCTTCCTGTAACTTCAGTCCATCAGGATTGCTTGCAAATGCATTCCATTTTTCTTCATTCAAGATCATCGTGTTTGAAAACACGGCCGCTGCAAATTTTTTCCAGGTCAGTTCATCTTTTAAATCGCCAAAACTACCTTTTACAGCTTCAAAAAAACCAATGGGATGTTGTTCTTTTGGAATATCTCTGTAATACATCATTAACACCGAACCAAGAATCAACTGATCACTGGCTGCATTGTGTTGTTCAAGAAATGTTTTTCTTGCTTTTGAAGCCGCTGCCATTGCTTTGTTAGCATCTTCTCTTGTTGCATTTGGTTTTACCAATGCTGCTTCGAGTTGAATTAAGCTGGAAGCAAAAGCAGTTAACGGAGAGCCCGAAAGACCTTCGTTCATATACATGCGGTGTTGTGCATAGGGGCGCCATGAAGTATATACTTTTTCCCATTCAGGAAAAATAGCATCGTAACCGGGTTTGTCTTTAGCCCATTTAATGAAGTCTGCTTCGGCTTTTTGTTTTTGACCAAACACATCGTATTTCAGCAGTTGCTTTGTTTCACCATCATAAAATTTCCAGTAGTTGGCAATACTTGCATAGTCCCCTGCCAGTTTTAGTTTGGTACCCGCATCTTTCTGCATTTCTGCAAGCATGTATTTTAATCGTACATCCCGCAGCTTTACCAATGTTGGATTATTAATGTCGGTTGATAGCTGCACACCCAATGATGTTTCATAACGGTTGGTGCTGCCGGGATAGCCCCAGGTCATGGCAAAATCTCCATCTTTTAATCCACGAAGCGAAACAGGTAAAAAATATTTTGGTTTCAGCGGAATGTTTGCTTCGTTGTATGCTGCTGCTTTTCCTTCTTTATTCATGTAAACACGAAACACGCTGAAATCGCCTGTATGCCTTGGCCATTCCCAGTTATCAGTATCGCCGCCAAACTTACCAATACTTTCGGGAGGTGTGCCAACCAAACGGATATCGCTGTAACGCTGATAAATAAATGCAAGAAACTGGTTGCCTTTAAACATCGGGCTGATACGGCATTCAATGGCTTCGTCTTTATTCGATAAACGGGCATTGATGGAGGCAAGCACAGCAGATTGTTTATCGGCTCTTGCTTTTCCAAGCAATGTTCCTAAAGAATCCAACACTTCTTTTGTTACATCATCAATACGGGACAGGAACTGAACAGTTAAAGCAGTTGGAATTTCTTCTTTCTGATTCTTTGCATAAAATCCATCACGGAGATAATTGTGTTCTACACTGCTGGCAGTTGCAATAGAGTTGTAACCACAATGGTGATTGGTAAAGATGAGACCCTGACTGCTGACGATTTCTCCTGTGCAGCCATTCCCAAAAATAATGATGGCATCTTTAAGGGATGCTTTGTTGATGGAATAGAGTTGTTCTTTTGTGAGCTTCAGTCCTTTTTTCTGCATATCTGCATATACTTGTTCTCCAAGCAGGAGTGGTAACCACATACCTTCATCTGCATAGCTGCGGAATAATGAAAAGAGGAGTACAATCGTTACAAGAAATTTTTTCATTTGAAATTATTTTTCGTTTATGGCATGATCTGAATCTAGAAACAGGTAACAAACCTACGTTAAAAATCAGTGGTCAAATAAAAGAAGAAATAAATAAAGTGAGATTAATTTTTTTCAATAGTTATAACGGGTTGGGTTTGTACTTCTTTACCGGTTTCTGCAAAATAAAAATTGGTATGGCAGTTATCTCCATCACAACAAGGCAGGGCGTTTGTAAAACAAACAGGGCATTGATAGTGCCCGTGTACATGCACCAGCTCCACTACATGACCGCAGAATAAACATTGTTGCATAAAGAAAGATACAAAGAAATGGAAAACTATCTGTAACCGACCCAGGCACGTTTTGAAACATCGTACAGAAAGTACACATTGTTACAAAAGCTGAAATTCATCTTATCGTTGGGTCTTGCATCGGCAGGAAGTTTTAATTTCTGACCCATTAATCCATCCATTTTACTGTACAATTCAATTTCGTTGGTTTGTACATTGAGTAAGCCAAATTCAGCATTACTGATGCCGGTGTAAATAACTGTTGTAGAATTATACTGCGGTAATACTTTAGCAGAATCAATCAGCATTCCTGCTGGCGGCGGAACTTTTTTAGTATATCCTGCTTTTAATAAATAAGTTTTTTCTTTTACTTCTTTCCCTGTAGCCACATCGTAAGTAACAACAGTTGATCCTTTTAAATAGTACACTACATTCTCCCGTTGATTATATTGTGCAACAGAATTAGGAAAGGGTTGCAACTGTCCACTTAAAAAGGGTTTTACATCATACGGCACGCCGCTTTCATCTAACACATAATTTACCCAGCCCATTGTTCCAAATGTATTTGCCTGCATGGTTTTGAGTATGGGGTTGTACCACATACCACGAATATCGGCCAGCAATGAAAGATCCGGCGGCGACATCATTTCGCCAATGGCATTGAAGTACGCCATGCTGTACGTTTTATTGCCTGCAACAGTTGCATAGTAATAACGGTTCTTTAAGTTAATGGCAACTGTACCGCCGTTTGCTCCCTGGCCGGCGGGCATTTTCATTTCAAATGCTTTGCGCAGCTGCTTTGTTGTTTGAGCCGGAAGTGCTGTGCTGCAAAAAAGAATTACAATGGCTGATAATAACAGTCTGTTCATAGAAGTTGATTGACGTATAAAATTAAAGAAAGGAACCGCAGCAGCTTGTTAAAATAAATATCCAAACAATTCCATGAGCATTGCAATGCTTACATGCACCAGCCAGCCTCCCCAGATGCTTTTGCTGTAATAAGAAATCGTTCCAAGAATCATACCTCCAAAAAAACTGCTGATGGCTTCAAACATGGGCTTGCCTAAATGAATAGAAAAGTAAAACAATGCAATGGGCAGTATACATTGTTTACCCAAAAACTTTCCGAGTGCAGCAATAAGAAAGCCACGAAAGAATAATTCGATGCTGATGAAATCTGCAGCATACGCCGTTTCAAAAACAAAATAATGGATGGGTATGGCAGCCGCTCCTAAGGTTTCGTCAATAATTTTTGCCCGGGGATACATGACGGAAAAATCAGTTTGTAGTGAAGCCCAGATTAACAGGGGCAGCATCAGTACAATGAATAAAGTATAAGAGCTGAGCGATTGTGTTTTTGTTGTTCCATACAAATCCCAGTTACCTTCTTTAAAACGATGAATGAATAAAATGCAGGAGATCATCAACAATACTCCACCTGCCCATGAAGCTGGTTGATGTAAAATATGTTTGGTTGATACTGAAAGCAAGGAAGGAAGCAAGTCTGAAAAAGGAACGGTAACTTTTAATGCAAACAACATTGCTGCTGTAATCAGCAATACATGAAATGATTTCTTTTGGATGTGTAGACTGCCTGTTTCAATAACAATACCTGTCATTAAAAAAGTAATAAACAATACACTGTACCACATAAAAGAAAACAGAAACGGTTCTCCGTTCAGCCACAATGGATAGCGTACATAGTAATTAAGTATACAGGCTGCAGTTATCAGCAACAATGCAAAACCATACTTGCGGAAGGAGAAGGTTTTAACCAGGTCTGCGGTCGTTAATGCGATGAGTTTTCTCAATGCAGTAAGTTGAGTTAACCCGAAAGATAGTATGCCGTTTTTAAGAATTCAACTTTTGCCAGAGAATATCTTTCAATGCTGTAAGACCATTTCCAGTAACTGCTGAAATAAATACATGCGGAATATTTTTCGGCAGTTCTTTTTCAATCGCTTCTTTCAGTTCATCATCCAGCATATCGCTTTTGCTCACAGCAATGATGAATTCTTTTTGCAGCATCTCCGGATTGTATTCTTCCAGTTCTTTGTGCAGTATTTCAAATTCTTTTTTGTGATCATCGCAATCGGCCGGAATTAAAAATAATAACACCGCATTCCGTTCTATATGGCGGAGAAAACGATGACCGAGGCCTTTGCCTTCTGCAGCACCTTCAATAATACCCGGCAAATCGGCAATGCAAAAACTTTTTCCGTCACGATATTCCACCATGCCAAGTTGCGGTACCAAAGTGGTAAACGCATAATCAGCAATTTTTGGTTTGGCAGCAGTAATGGATGAAAGCAAGGTTGATTTTCCGGCGTTCGGAAATCCAACCAAACCAACATCAGCCAACACTTTCAATTCTAACTGCATCCAACCTTCCACACCCGGCTCACCCGGTTGTGCATGTTCAGGCGCCTGATTGGTAGGCGTAGCAAAATTGGCATTACCCAAACCACCACGTCCCCCTTTCATTAAAATAATTTGCTGACCATGTTCCAAAATCTCCGCTTTTACTTCACCGGTTGCTTCATCTCTTGCAATGGTACCGAGCGGTACTTCAATAATAATGTCCTTCCCATCTCTTCCCGTCATATTATTCTTGCCGCCGGGAATACCATCTTCGGCCAAAACGTTTTTATAATAACGAAGATGCAATAAGGTCCACAGTTGGGAGTTGCCTCTTAAAATAATATGCGCACCACGGCCGCCATCGCCACCATCGGGTCCGCCCATGGCGGTTAACTTGTTGCGCATAAAATGCTTGATGCCCGGTCCGCCATGTCCACTGCGGCAAAACACTCTGATATAATCAATAAAATTCTTTTCCATGCTGGCGGCAAAGATAGTTTTTTGGGCCCAAGGGAAGAGTACAGATTATGAGTTGTTACTGCAGGTGCAAATAAAAACCCCTCTGCTGCAAAGCAAGAGGGGTTTGTTCAGGATTGACTATATATTTATCTATTGTTTAGAAATACGTTGTGTATGTTTCCAGTCTGCACCAACAAGTTCTACCATATAAATACCGGTCTTTAATGATTCAAGATCCTGCAGTACAACAATGTTATCGCCCAATTGCAGGATAACTTTTTTGCTCATTACCATTTGGCCGCTTGCATTGCTGATTCTTACTGTTATTTCCTGTTGCTTATCTGTTTCAATCTGTAATTTAATATCACTTACAAACGGATTGGGATAAACTGCATAGTTGTTCAGTTTTGTTCCATTCAGTCTTAAAGAAACAACAGAAGAGATCGTGGCTTTACCATCTGCATCAACCTGACGTAAGCGGTAGTACAACACTTTTGCAGTTGTTGAAAGCGGGTCTGTAAAGCTGTAGTTTTCTTTCGTTCCTGTATTGCCTTTACCATCTACAATACCTGCCTGTACAAAACGGATACCATCTGTACTTCTCTCAACAACAAAGTAATCGTTATTGATTTCGCTGAGTGTTGTCCAGCTCAGCTCTGCGTTGGATCCTTCTTTACGAACTTTTATTTCGCCATAAGAAATCGGCAGACTTGTGTTTGCAGGGAACTCACTCGAAGCAAGATCTGTTAAACCGCTGAATGAATTGATCAGCACTGCCTGAACGGTGCCGCTAACCTGATTAGCAGTTGTTTGATCAATAAAATAAATGCCATTACCTGTAGAGATATGTAAAGATCCTGTTTGTGTCCATGCAACACCATTTACACTGGTACCTGTAAACACACCTCCGGCAGTTTGCACTGTCCATTTTTTATTCAGTGTGGTGGGAGATAATAAAGAGTTGAGTGTATAGATGTAAGTGTCGCCGCCGGTAACATTGGCCATGGCATACAATACACCTGTACCGCTGATGGCGAGATCACCATTCTGAAACTCTGAAGCAAGACCACCGTTAACAGACAGGGGCGCATTGCCGTATGTATTGATATTGCTGATCGGGTTGCTGCCGTTTCCCTGAAAAGAAGCAATATAAATTGCACTTGCTCCGTCACCCGCAATGATCCATCCTTTTCCTGTGCCGTCAAAACCCAGGCGTACAAAACCAAGGCTGGTATTATCGCCGGTACCATTCATATCAATACTTCCAACAGAAACATTGCCTGAACCGGATGGAGTAACAGAATAAATTTGTACAACACCGTTATTAGAAGAAGTGTTGAGGATATAATATAAATTTCCGTTTGCATCGTTTACATTGGCTTTGTTTTTACCAAGTCCGGCTGTGCTGCCTGATGGTGTAAACAGATCTGCAGGCCCGTTTAGAATTGCACCGGTTACAGAATTTACACGATATGCTTTTACCGTTCCTGTACCTGAAGTTGAATACAGATTTGGCTGAAATACATTAACAGTTGTTGTTGCTGATGTAGCAGATTCAGTACCTCTGCTGGCAACTACAGATACATTGTAATCTCCAACGCCGTTAAAAACTATACTCTTGTTGCTGCTGTTTCCTGCAGGAATTACAAAATCAACTCCATTTGTTCCCGGTGAAACAGACCATGTATAGGTGATGGTACCGGTTCCTGTAAAATTAGAAACAGATGAAGTAAAGCTGACTGTACCTCCGATAAATGTTGAAGCAGTGGGGTTTGGAGAAATGCTTACAGCAGGAGGAGGAGGTGCAAGAACAACAACTGTTTTGATGCCTGATGTTGCTGTTAAACCACCACCTTCAGATACTGTGCAGGAAATTGTGTATGTACCACTGAGTGTAAATGTACCTGTGGTAGATGAATTGTTTCCTGTGATGGTTGTAGATGCAGGTGAAAAAGTTAACCCGCCGGCAGGACCAGAAACAACATTCCATGTGTAGGTGAAATTGCCATTACCACCAGTCCAGTTGGCGTTATTGCCATTTCTTTCTGCTGTAAAAGAAACCGTTCCGCCAGTTGAAATGGTGGTAGATGCTGCAGAAGGGGCTGTTAATGTAACAGCGGGTTGCGCCATAGCAGCGAGCGAAACAAAAGAGGCTGTCAGCAAAAAAATAAATTTGACAGAAGCGATGCTTTTGAAAGTAAAAAGTTTCATGTTTTCCAGTTTTAGTAAACAATTAATAATAAGGCTCAAGAGGAAATGGACCTACTGGTTTTTGTTAGGAATTGAAACGGAAAAAATTTCAAAAGATGCTGGATACGGAGGAGATTGGTTAGAATAAGGGTATTTGTAGAGGAATTCGGATCGTTCAGGGCTGCAAACTTACAAAGCGTATTTGATAAATGCAAGAATTTCTATATTATTTTTTTGTAAGGTTTATAAATACTGACTTGTTCCTGATTTTTTTCAGGTACTTCTCTTAAAGGCTCGCAGGCCTGCCATGTTTCCTGCATCTCTTTTGGAAGCAATTGATAGAGTTGTGTTCCTTTTGTTTTCCAATCAATCATTTCATCGGTTACTTCTTTTATTTTTTTTGCCGGGTTGCCAACAATTAAACTTCTTGGCTCAAACTGTTCATCGGCTTTTAAAAAACTCAAGGCACCAACAATACATTCATCACCCAGCACAACATTATCCATAATGACACTGTTCATGCCCACTAAGCAATTTTTTCCAATGGTTGCACCATGTATAACCGCACCATGACCAATATGTGCTCCCTCTTTCAAAAGAACCGTAACGCCGGGAAACATATGAATGGTGCAGTTTTCCTGCACATTACATCCATCTTCTAAAACAATGCCACCCCAATCGCCACGTAGCGCAGCGCCCGGTGCTATGTAACAATGTTTACCAATGATTACATTACCTGTAACTGCTGCTTGCGGATGTACAAAAGAAGTTTCGTGTACTACAGGAGTAAATCCTTTGAATGAATAAATCATGATTGTTGAAATTGATTCAAAAGTAAAGAATCAATTAGCGGCAGCTCTTTTTTTACGTTTTTTCTTTCGGCCAAGAATAGTACGAATGACGAATGTGACTAAAACAATAATTCCACTTACTCCAATGATGCCTATAATCCATGCAGCTGCTTCAGCTCCATTGCAGGAAAGTGAACAGGCGAAAAATGTTAAAACAGCTATCAGCCACAATGCAACAAGTAATGTTAGTATAATTAAAAGAACTTTTACCCAAACAGGATTTTCTTTTTCTGATGGCCGGATTTTTTTTAACTGCTTTTTTAATTCCTTATGCTGAAGACTGCTTTCTTTATCTTGATGAAGATTTTCTTCAACTGCAATTCGTTCATTTATCTTAATATAAGTGACTGCCTGCGTTGCAGCGACCAAAGGAAAATATGGTTGCGGGTTATTTATTTGATTGCCGTAAAAGCAAATGATACAGAATGTGCAAACGCCCATTGAGCCTTCCATCAACTTGCGTTTATAGAACGGGGCATTTTTTTTATAGAGCAGGAATAAACCAATAATCAGCAATGCTAAAGTGTTAATGAAGAGTGGTTTTAATTCAATCTGTATATCCCAAAGCAGCATTCCGGTATAATAGCCGCAGATATTGAGTGGAATGTAGAATAAAATGATGATGACTCTGGCTGCAGCTGTATGCCGGCTTGCCCAAAAGGATAGCTGTTTCATAATGTTTACTTTAAAAACCTGATCTTAAGGTAAACAAATAAAACCGCCGATACAATGATCTTTATGAAATGATTGATTTTCCTGTTCTGTAACAGGTGCCTTTAAACTGCGCCACCAAATGATCATTTTGATTGTATATCTGAATATGATACAAACCTGTAGACCGGCCGTTATGTAATTCTTTTGCTTCTGCTATTAATACATCACCTACATGCACCGGTTTCAAAAAGTTGATGGAAGTATCTAATGCAACCGATAAATTGTTACGGTTGTTGCAGGCAAAAGCAAAGGCACTATCGGCGAGAGAGAATGCAATACCGCCATGTACAATACCCAGCCCGTTCATCATCTCTTTGCGAACGGTTATTTTTATTTTGCTGTATCCTTCTTTTATTTGAATTACTTCAATGCCCAGCCATTGGCTGAACAGATCGTGTTGCATCATGTGGGCAACAACAGTTGCGGCAGTTTGATTTGTACTCATAAAACAAGGATACAGAAATATTTTGAAAGCATTGCTGATGTTGAACGGAATGGATGTTTATATGCCAGAGTATAGTTTAAGAAAAAACCGGTTCAGAAAATGGTTTAAGTAGAAACAACTATCTGTTATAAGTAGATGAACATCACACAAGCTAAATATAAAGGTATAATCTCTAAAGTATTTGATAAGTGAAAACAGTTAGTGCAAATAATTTTGTTTAGTCTTGTATTGAAATCCAGTATAGTATCATATCCTAATTCTTTTTCCAGATGAAAAACCTGTTTACTTTTCTTCTCTTTTTTTGCATTGTACATGTGCATGCACAAATCGGGATCGGTACAACATCTCCAACTTCTACATTAGATATCAGGGGATCACTTGCTTTGAACTACCGTGCATTTGCTGCTTCTACAACAGCTTCATCTACCGATCATAATTTAGTTTATACGGGTACAACTGCAGCTACAGTTACCCTGCCCGATGCAGCCGGCTGTGCAGGAAGGGTATATGCTATTAAGAATGCAAGTACAACCAGCCCATTACCTGTGGTAACAATTGCAACCACTTTATCTCAAACCATTGATGGCAGCAGCAACTGGTTGCTGAATGATACAAAAGAAATTATTACCGTTATCAGCGATGGAAGTAACTGGAACATCATCAGCTCCGGCACACAAAAAACCAGAAATAATCATGTGCTTGTACAATCAGTTGCGGATTTTCCAGCACCTGTTTCCGGAGTTATTACTTTGGCAGCAGGAACAACTTATGAAATAAATGGAACAATTGTCTTAACCAGCAAGATCAATCTTAATGGCTGTTACCTGGTGGGTATAGATGCTAACAATGATAAATTGATTTACACGCCGGGCAGTGGTGAATTGTTTACAGGTACAAAAGGCGGTACCATTAAAACTCTTACGCTTGTTGCGGGCTCTGCGGGTTCTAAATTGTTTAATGTTGATATGGGCGCTACGGAAAATCTGATTGTAAGAGATGCGATTATTGCAAATTGTAATAACGTGGGTTTAGTAAAGGGCGGCTATATCGTTTTCTTTAGTGTAATTAATTATGCAGGTAATACAACAGGTATTACTTATGAAAACACTACAAATCTTTTTCTTGATAATACTGCCTGGTTTCCTACCAATAGCGGAATATTTGAAAAACTGGTGGGTACGTTTGGGGTAGTTGAAAAACTGGGGGGGTTCAGTCAACCTTTGTCTTCTTCTTCTGCAACAGCGTTTGATGTAAGCGGAATCATAAGCATTACCGATGCAGGCAATTTAAAGAATACGGCTTTTCTTGGAACAGGTACAAGAATTAACGGAAGTTTTTCCGGTAAATGGGAAGTTGAGTCTCCGGGTATAGCCACAGAAAAAGATGATGTGGCTACCGGCAATCTTTATCTTACTGCTGCAGTTGCTACCAGTTTTACTGCTGTCAATACGCCTACCAAAGTATTAGGAACTACAACAGCAGTAGGACTTTTCAGGGTTAGTTCTCCAGCAAATAACCGGCTGGTATATGATGGTATCAAAACACGCCGTTTTTCCGTTACGGGTTCAGTAAGTGTAACAGCACAGTCGGCCAATAAATATTTTTCTTTCTATATCTATAAAAATGGAGTGAGGTTGCCAGAATCGGAGCAGGCCATGCGTTTGTCTACCGGTGTTGATAAAGGATCTCTTACCATTACCTGTACCGTGCAACTCTCTACCAATGATTACATTGAAATATGGGCTGCCAATACATCGGATGCTTCAAGTATGACTGTTGAAACTTTAAATCTTACCATTAAATAAAGGGACAGCTGTTTCTCATAAAAATAATACGATGAAGAAAATTATCGGATCCCTCTTATTTTGTTCTGTTGTGCTGTTTACAACTGCACAAAATGATTTTACAAATACCGGCACATTGTATATAAGTGGCAGTACAGATACGTTTTTTGTAAACGGACATTTTACAAACAGCTCTGCTGCAGCACTCACTAATAACGGAAAATTTTATACAAAGCAAAATTTTATAAACAGTCAAACCTCCTGGACTATCGGAACCGGTGAAGTTATTTTGAATGGAACCGGTGATCAACTTATCAGCAGTGTAAGCAACTCAGCTTTTTATAAACTTACCATCAACAAATCATCAGGACTTGCAACACTTGCTTCTGCTGTAACCATCAACAATACCTTAACACTTACAACAGGAAAACTATCACTTGATAATTATGATATAACTATTGGAAACAGTGCAAGTATCACCGGTGGTAGCACAAATGCGTATCTTATTGCAACCGGTACAGGCGAGCTTAAGCAACAGATAGCAGCATCAGGTTCAAAGATTTTTCCTGTAGGCACATCAACAGCATATACACCGGTTACAGTTTCATTAACAGCAGCATCCATAACTGATGTGTTTCATGTTCGCATGTTAACAGCAGTATACAGAAATGGAACAAGCGGTTCTGTATTAAATTCAAATGCGGTGAATGCAACCTGGATGGTTTCTGAAGCAGTGAACGGAGGCTCTGATGCAACCCTTACCTGTCAATGGCCTGCATCACTTGAACTTACCGGATTTGACAGACAATACAGCCGGCTTGCACATTATACGACTTCTGCATGGGACTATGGGTTTGTAAATCTGAATGCATCCGGCTCAAATCCCTACTCTGTTTCACGTTCAGGCTTCAGCAGTTTTTCTCCCTTTGCAGTAATGATGAATATGGCTGTACTGCCGGTAACTTCACTTGAAATTTTCGGAAAGCAAAATGGAAACGAAAATCTGATCAACTGGTCTACTTTATCTGAAGCAGGTACGGCATACTTTTCCATTGAAGCTTCAATGAATGGAACTGACTTTACCGAAACAGGAAAAGTAAATGCTGCAGGAAACAGCAGCAATTTACGTTCGTACAGTTTTGTTCATCGTAACATCAATAACCAATCTTATTCTTACCGAATTAAACAGGTTGATGAGAACGGGAGTTTTGTTTACTCCAAAGTAATACGTCTTACTGCAACTGCTCTTCATCCGGCTGCATTATTTCCAAACCCGGTAAAGCATAAAACAACCATCAGCTTTTCATTAAAGCAAACATCATTGATGACGGTTATGATCAGCAACACACAAGGACAGGCTGTGTACAAATGGAAACAGCTATACAGTAAAGGAGATCATAAAACAGAACTGGATCTGTCACTATTACCTGCCGGATCTTACACACTTCAACTGAAAGATGACACCGGTAGTGTACAATCTATGCGGTTCATTAAAACAAACTAAGACTAATTACTTAATCCTCGGGCCTGTTACAGATATGTAACAGGCTTTTTATTTTCCTGTAAATGCTGCTTTTCTTTTTTCTAAAAACGCATTGATGCCTTCTTGATAATCTTCTGTTGATGCAGCTTTTTGCTGATACTGATCTTCCAGTTGCAACTGTTCCTGCCATGTATTGCTGAAGGAAGCATTTAACACATGTTTGGTGTACGCTAATCCTTTGGTGGGCATTTGTGCAATGGTCTGTGCTATTTTTTTACTTTCTTCTTCAAACACCACATCTGCAAACACTTTGTAGATCATACCTAAACGATCGGCCTCATTGGCCGATACTTTATCACCTGTCATCATTAAGGCACTTGCTTTTTGCCAGCCAATCAATCGGGGAAGTGTAAACGTTCCACCACTGTCAGGGATCAACCCGATTTTTGAAAATGCCTGAATAAAAGAAGCTGATTCAGCAGCAACAACAATATCGCAACACAAAGCAATATTGGCACCTGCGCCTGCAGCCACTCCATTCACTGCTGCAATAACGGGCTTTGGTAAATTGCGGATGCGTGTTACAATGGGGTTATAATGCTCTGAGAGAATTTGCGCCAACTCCATTTTGTGTTCACCCACCAGTTCACTGATGTCTTGTCCTGCACAGAAAGCTTTGCCATTGCCGGTAATGTACACACAACGAACTTCCTGTAGCGATGCACATTCATCCAAACGGTTTTGCAAAAGCAAGGCCATCTCCCGGTTAAACGAGTTGAACTTATCCGGACGGTTAAGGGTGATATAGGCAATAGAATCTTTTATTTCAAACAGTATAGATGACATACAGCAATAATTATAGCGTCAGTGAATACTTATATATCGAAACTGATCACACTCTTGTGTTGCAGCAGAAAATTATTTACAATATCGTAATCGTGTTTAGGTGCACCAATGCGATATAGATAAATGGCTTCATTGTTTTCTTTATTCATTTTCATACAGCGGAAATTGATTTCATGCTGTTCAAAAAATGCTTCCATTTCTTTTTTCAACCCATCTGTTGTATCGTCTGTTTTAATCTTATAGTCTTTTACCTTGTGTAATCGGTTGATAAAACGTTGTACCGGTTCCAGTACAAACAACGCAATTACTACCATGCTGCTTACAACAATGGCAATGGGATAGTTTTTATAACCAATGGCCATACCCAATGCAGCTGTGATCCAGATGAGCGCAGCCGTTGTTAATCCATTAACCGAAATACCTTCTTTAAAAATAACACCGGCACCAATAAAGCCAATACCTGTTACAATATTACTGGCAATACGATCGGGACTTACTGTGTTACTTTCTTTTGAAAGAATGGTATATAAACAGGAGCCCACGCAAATAAAAATCATGGTGCGAAAGCCGGCCGGCTTACTCCTGAACTCACGTTCAAGTCCAATAACGGCACCAATGATAAATGCAATGGAAACCTGTGCGGCTTCTTCTAAATAGATAGTAATGTTCATGTGTATCCTCCCTTGAGTTCAAAAATACCTATTTCGCTAATGGCATTTAAAATAATCGAAGGGTTCTTTACAATCATTACACACATAAAGTGATTTGCAGGCAGTAGAACTGAATGCACTCATCAGTTTTGTATCGGTTGAGTTGCACAAAGGACACTCTACACCATCTGCAGGAATTACAAATCGTTTATCGGGTGCGGCAATGCCATAGGCTTTCAGTTTTCGTTTGCCTTCTTCACTCATCCAGTCTGTTGTCCAGGCAGGACTGATGGTTTGTGTAATATTTACTTTTTTAAAACCAAGTGTGGCCAGCTCAATTCTTATTTCGGTTGCAATCATATCCATTGCCGGGCATCCGCTGTAGGTAGGGGTGATGAAGACTTCCACTTCATCATCATGCAACACAATATCCCGTACAATGCCCAGATCAATGATACTTAAAACAGGCACTTCCGGATCTTTTATTTCTTCCAGATACGAGAAGAGCATTTTCTTATCAATGGTTTTATGCATCATTACCAGTTGCTGTTTGGATAAGTGCGTTGCATGTACTGCAATTCTGTTAAGATATAACCGAGCTGTTCTGTATGCACTCCTTTCTTGCCGCCCGGTTGCATGAAACTGTTTTCGGGTACAGGAAGTGTTGCTTCATCAAATACAGCCGTTACCTTTTCTGTCCATATTTGTTTCACAGCAGCAAGATCAATTCCCATTGCAGTTTCATATTCTGCAGCTTCAAACAGTTCGCCGGTGTAGCGCCACAGTTCATCAATAGCATGGAGCATATGTTGATGACTTTCATCTGTGCCATCGCCCAAACGAACGACCCATTCACTGCTCCAACGAAGATGATAGGTGGTTTCTTTAATGGCTTTTGCTGCAATGGCTGCTAATTGTGCATCGTTGCTTTGCTGCAATTGCTGAAACAATAAATATTGAAACTGGCTGAAGAAAAACTGACGTAAAATGGTTTGTCCCCAATCGCCGTTCTGCAACTCAACGAGTAATAAATTTTTGAACTCACGTTCGGTTCGTAAGTAGGCTAAAGAATCTTCTGTCACCTCCCCAAGCCCCTCCAAAGGAGGGGTTTTAGCCCCCGATTCTTTTTTAGAGTCAGTTATTAATTGTGCAGCGTATTGATAAAAATTTCTTGATTGTCCGAGCAAGTCCAATGAAATATTAGTAATAGCAATATCCTGTTCAAGTATTGGTCCGTGGCCACACCACTCACTGTTTCGTTGCGAAAGAATGAGGGTTGTATCTGCAAGGTGAAGAAGGTAATCTGTTTGGTTATTCTGCATTCTTTAGGAATTGGGATTTTGTAATTTGGAATTAGGTTTGGCCGCAGCTTTCGATTTATCTAAATATCCGATATAGCCATTTGTAAGTTTAAAAACTAATTCGCATTTCTCTTCGCCCGACTTTAAATCAGTTTCAGAAATATATTTTTCATCAAAGGCAGTTGTTAAATGTTCCATCGTTTCCGTAATTGAACCTCTTGCAATAATGAAAAAATTTCGGGTATCTGTAAATGTATATCTGCCATAACCTTCGGCCATATTTCTTGTAATTGAACGGGAGGAATCAACTATCTGAGATGTAAGGAGGAATTTCTCATCTTTTGGAAAACTCTTTACTAATTCTGATATGTACATTCTTAATTTTCTTGCTTCTTTGTAACACTCCAGATCTTTATATCCTTTGTAATTCATAAGTTAGCCGGAATTGTTTTCCCAATTCCTTTTTCCAAATTACAAATTCCTTGATTTTCTTCATGTGCTTTTCGAAGTTTTTCTGCAACTTGTTATAATAATAAATTTAAATTCTATCAAGCTGGAATTGTTTTCCTAATTCCTTATTCCAAATTACAAATTCCCAGCCGCCCTACATATGCTTCACCTCATCAGGTAAATCATAAAATGTTGGATGACGATATACTTTATCATTTGCAGGATCGTATAAACTTTCTGCTTCATCAGGATTGCTGGCATGAATGTATTTGCTTTCAACCACCCAGATGCTTACACCTTCCATGCGTCTTGTATAAACATCACGTGCATTTTCAATGGCCATTTGTGCATCTGCAGCTTTTAAACTACCCACATGTTTATGATCAAGACCTTGCTTGCTGCGGATGAATACTTCCCAGAGAGGCCATGCGGCCCCCCCACCCCCCAAAGGGGGGATTTCAGAGCCCGCATTAATTGGGTCTCCTCCTGAATTACTGTCAGGTATATCTCCATAATAAAAACATCTTATTTGAAAATTCATCTTTTAAAATTTTAAGATTACTTAGGCTGCTGCTAAAGCCCCTCCTTTGGGGTCCCGATAGCTATCGGGATGGGGTTTCTTCCTTTTCTCCGCATGCGCTGCCGCTGCTTCACGAACCCACTTGCCTTCTTCGTGTGCTTTACGGCGGGCAGCTAATCGTTGTTTGTTACAGGGGCCGTTTCCTTTCACCACATTCCAGAATTCGTTCCAGTCAATTTCACCAAAATCATAATGACCACGCTCTGCATTCCATTTCAAATGCGGATCGGGCAAGGTCATACCTAATAATTTCACCTGTTCAACAGCCATATCTACAAACTGCTGACGAAGTTCATCATTCGTTTTGCGTTTGATCTTCCACTTCATGCTCTGATCACTGTTGGTGCTTTCACTATCCTTTGGTCCAAACATCATCAGGCTCGGCCACCACCATCTGTTGATGGCATCCTGACACATGGCTTTTTGTTCAGCAGTTCCTTTTGATAAAACCAGCAACGATTCAAAACCCTGGCGTTGATGAAAACTTTCTTCTTTACAAATACGCACCATGGCCCGGGCATAGGGTCCGTAACTGGTGCGGCATAACATTACCTGATTTAGAATGGCAGCACCATCCACTAACCAACCGATGGCGCCCATATCGGCCCATGTTAAAGTGGGATAATTAAAGATGGAAGAATATTTCGCTTTTCCGCTGTGCAAGTCGTCGATCATTTGCTCCCGACTCATGCCCAATGTTTCAGCAGCACAATAGAGATACAAACCATGACCGGCTTCGTCCTGCACTTTAGCCATCAAAATAGCTTTGCGTTTGAGCGATGGAGCACGGCTGATCCAGTTTCCTTCGGGCAACATGCCAACAATTTCACTGTGTGCATGCTGACTGATCTGCCGAATATTTGTTTTACGGTATGCATCGGGCATCCAGTCCTTTGGCTCAATCTTCGTTTCCTGATCAATCTTATACTGAAAGAGTTCTTCAAAATCCTGTACAGGCATGGCGTATCATTTGAATCACAAATTTAATGAAAGCTAACGCCTGTTTGGAATTTTTGTTGAAGAGTATGGTGAAAGATCATTTCACATCAAAATCTACCACTACTTTTTCAGTTTTTGGATGGCTTTGGCAGGTAAGGATAAAACCCTGTTCAACTTCTTCCTGCTCCAAACCCCAATGCACATCCATACTTACTTCACCTTCCAGCAGTTTGGCTTTGCAGGTACAGCACACACCACCTTTGCAGGCATAAGGCACATCGGCTCCTTGCTGCATCGCCGCATCAAGAATGGTTGTATCGCTGTTCAGCGGAATAGAAAAATCAAAACTCCTTCCATCTAACTTAACGGTGATATTACTTTTGGGTCCTTCTTCGCTTGCAGCTTGTGGCTTGTGGCTTGCAGCTTTCTTCTGTCCCGGTGTAGTAAACAACTCAAAGTGAATATTCTTTTCAGCAATGCCGTTGCTTTCTAAAAATTCTTTTACGGAGAAGATCATCTCTTCCGGTCCGCAGATAAAAAACTCATCGGCTGATTTTATATCCAGCAGTTTATTGAACAATGCGTTGCACTTGTCTTTGGTGATGCGTCCAAAATTGAGATCGGCATCTGTTTTTTCCCTGCTTAATATATGGATGAGGTTAAAGCGGTTGATGTATTTATTCTTCAATCCTTCCAGCTCTTCAAAGAAGATAATGGACGAGCGGGTTTTATTTCCATACACTAACGTGAATGTACTGTTGGGTTCAGTTGCCAGTGTTGTTTTGATGATGGACAGAAGCGGGGTGATACCGCTGCCTGCAGCAAACGCCATGTAATTTTTTTTGTTGGCTGCATCAAGTGTGGTGTAAAAGCGGCCGATGGGAGGCATTACCTCCAGAACATCGTTGGGCTGCAATGCATCATTGGCAAAAGTTGAAAACAAACCACCATCTACTTTCTTAATAGCAACTTTCAGTTGATGTTCAGAAGGACTGCTGCAAATAGAATAGGTACGACGAACCTCTTCGCCATTAATGGTTGCACGCATGGTAAGGCTTTGCCCCTGTGTAAAGCTGAACTCCTCTTTTAAATTTTCAGGAACATGAAATAAAACAGAAACACAATCGCTGGTTTCTTTTTTTACGGCTTTAACTTTCAGCGCATGAAAATGGATAGACATATAGCAATCAAAAAAAATGAATTCTTATTAGTATCGTTAACCGCTTTTATTTAGTTTGAATAGTCGGGCTCGTAGGTTTTCAGCAACTCATCTAAACGTACGCCCACTGCTGTTTTATTCAAAGGTGCATGCAGATCGGGTGACAGATCTTTAAACAGTTGTTTCATTTTTTCTTCATTACCGTTTGAAAGGCGAATGAATTTCCATGTTTTACCTTCATCAAACGAAACGCCAATATTTGAACTTACACTGCTTACAACAGTAGAGTCAACCGTCATTTCAAGATAACTCTCCACAATACACTGCCATTGATTTTTATATCGAAGCAACTGCAGTACATTTCCGGATGCACTTTTATTGACTACCGCATCTTCCATGCTGCTCATTTGCTTTTCAAGAAAATCAGTAAAGTTTTTATCGCCACCCATCATCTTCACTAAATCAGGATGCATATATTTTGTAAAAGCGCCCCAGTCTTTACGCATAAACGTTGCAGACACACTATCCATACCTGTCTTGATGTTTTGTTTAATCAAAACACTGTCTGTTTGAGCCTTTAGCTGTAAACTTTGCAGGCACACGAAGAATAACAAAAGATATTTCATTGGTAACGCAAAAAATTAAATGCAAGAAAAAGAAGTGGATATATTATTTTCTTAGCCCGTCAATCATAATCAACACCATATTGTCTTCCAGTTCAGCACCGCTGATCTTGGCAGTAGAACGATGCCAGCTTTCTATTCCGCTTACAGAATGCAAGAGAATAACAACGGCAGTAGGAGCATCAATTTTTTTGATCTCGCCTTTTTTCATTCCTTCTTCAATAATGGCGGCAAAACGTTTCCGGTAATTGCGGCGTTGTATGCGAAAGTTGGACAGATAGGGTTCATCCAGGTGTTTCCATTCTCTGTCGCTCACAATTACTTCTTCGTAATTATCAATCATCTGCTGAATATGGAAACGTAGCAGGGTTTCAACTTTTTTAATAGGTGTTAAACTGCCGGTTTCCACTTCATCAAAATGTGAGTTGAAACGATTGGCTACGTTAAAACAAACTGACTCCAGAATCTCGTTCTTGGAACGGATATGATTGTAGAGACTCGCTGCTTCAATTCCTAAATTTTCTGCTAAGTCTCTCATGCTGGCTGCTCCAAATCCTTTTTCACGAAAAAGAGCAGCACCTGCTTTTACAATCAGGTCTTTGCGGTTGCCGTTTTTTGGCACTTTCAGTTTTCCCATACTTCAAAAATAGAGAGTTTAGCTGGCTTTTCTTTAAAATACCCAACAGGCGGTATTGATTTGCCTCAGGCGCAGAATTAATTTTACTCTACCAAAAAACAAACAACATGAAACAGAAACTCTTCTTCATTGCATTGATCTGTGGCGCTTTTACAGTTGTTGCACCGGTTACTGCAAAAGCCCAAAGCGATTACTATTATTACGAAAGCATTTCAAACCCAAGCAAAACAATCAATTTTTTAATAGGGGTGTATGTGAATAACAACCAGTTTATTACTCGTGATGATGGTACAGGATACACTAAGATAAAGATGGCCGTTATTAACCAGGAAGGGGCTAACCCTTTAAAGTGGAGCGATTACAAAATTTACATTAAGTTGAAAAACAACGAAATGTTTTATAACTATACCACTAAAGCAGAATCCGGCGATCTGGCTTGCAGCTATACTGTACAGGCCGGGGAGAGTCATATACAATACATTTGTTTTGATAAAGCATTTGATATCGGGCAGATTGATATGGTCTGGTTGGGTATGAGCGATAATAAGTTTTTCGACCTTGTCCGCAGCGACAAGAAATAAAGCAGAGTTTTGATTTTCATAGAAAGCGTTGCCATTGTGCGGCGCTTTTTTTATTGCAGTGTAGCGCAGGTATGCCCGTTAACATTACCTTTGCCGTCCTGTAAGTAAACGGGATTAAAAAACTTTTTTTATGTCTTTAGTAGTTGTTGGTTCAATGGCGTTTGATGCAATTGAAACCCCTTTTGGTAAAAGCGACCGGATCATTGGCGGTGCTGCCACTTATATTGCATGGAGTGCATCCAATTTTACCCAGCCCATCAAACAGCTTTCCGTTGTTGGGGGCGATTTTCCAAAAGAAGAACTGCAGTTGCTGGAGGAAAGAGGTGTTACAACAGAAGGCGTAGAAATTAAAGAAAACGAAAAATCATTTTTCTGGAGTGGCAAGTACCACCTGGATATGAATACCCGTGACACGCTGGATACACAGTTAAATGTGTTGGCCAATTTTAACCCGGTGGTTCCTGATTCTTATCAGGATTGTGAGTTTTTAATGTTGGGCAACCTGGTTCCGGCAGTGCAACATGCGGTGATCAGTCAAATGAAAACCAAACCCAAGCTGGTGGTACTGGATACCATGAATTTCTGGATGGAAACCGCCATGGCTGATCTGGAAAAAGTATTAAGCAAAGTGGATGTGCTGATGGTAAACGACAGTGAAGCAAGACAATTGAGTGCACAGTTCTCTTTAGTGAAAGCAGCAAAGGTGATCATGGAGATGGGCCCCAAATATCTCGTCATCAAAAAAGGAGAACATGGTGCTTTGTTGTTTCATGAAGACAAAGTATTTTTCGCTCCCGCATTACCGCTAGAAGAGGTATTTGACCCAACCGGTGCAGGTGATACCTTTGCAGGTGGTTTTATTGGTCATATTGCCAAAACCAAAGACATCAGTTTTGAAAATATGAAAACAGCTATCATTGTAGGTAGTGCTATGGCCAGTTTTTGTGTAGAGAAATTCGGTACTACACGGTTGAAAGAAATTTCAAAAGAAGATATTGCATCACGTATACAGCAGTTTGTACAGTTGGTGAATTTTGATATTGAGCTGGTGTAAGTGTTAATCTAGTTTCAAAATAAATCAACCCGGTTTTTCCGGGTTTTTTTGTAACTTGTAAGTATGAAAATTGCCTTAAAAAATATCATTTGGCTGGAAGGCGAGACTTATGTAGCACAATGCCTTAATGTGGATGTGTCCAGTTTTGGTTACACAAAAGAAGAAGCGCTCTCCAATCTGGAAGAAGCGCTGGAGCTTTATTTTGAAGATATGCCCGTTTCTGAAATTCAACTGATAGAAAATGCAGAAATAGTTACTACCTCTTTTGAGCATGTCTAAATTATATTCTTCAGATCATATTTAAAAGTACTTGAGAAAAATGGATTTGTTTTTGTTTCTCAAAAAGGCAGTCATATAAAATACAGAAAGCAAGGATCGCCGGTTCTTACTGTAATTGTTCCTGCCGGGAGAAAACAAATACCCGTTGGTACCTTTAATTCAATTGCAAGGCAAAGTGGATTAAGCAAAGAGTCTTTCGAATAAATTTTAAAGCGGGCTTTTGATATGTGTAGTAATCAACACCCGTTTCAAACTCCGGTCAATCAATTCGCCCATGCTGGTACAGCGGCCAAATACAGGATCCTGGTAATACTCTGCCAGTTCAAAGCCAAGCTGTTTTATTTTTTCTGTGGTGGAGATTTCATCTTTCACCAACACATCCCGCAGATCGGTTAAGCGGTAACGTTCTTCTTTGATTCTTCTGGTGATGAGTGCCCGTTCTTCCTGCTGATATTGCAGCATCACATCTTTATTAAAATGTTTCAAAGCCATGTTAACATAAGGTGAATTCTCTTTAAAATATTGCGGTAAATAAATTTTGAGACTACCTTCAAAAAACTGCTGATCAAAATCAATGGCCCTGATGCGGAACTGGAAGTCATCAAAGTCGGGTGTAATATCAAATACAAAATTGTAAGCACGCATATCACCCAGCAAACGAACAAAGCAACGTTCATTAAATTTTACAAACTCTTTGGCAATTCGTTTTGGATTAAACTCAGGTCGTGTGCTGTAGAGAGGTAAGAATACATCGCCGGGAATGCCGGCTATATGTTCTTCTACCAGTGTGTGTTCATCAACTAAATAATTTAACTGGTTTGGCGACAGAATATGTTCCAGCTCCAGTCCATACACTCTTGAAGCATCAGGGATTTTGATGTAGAAATAATCATGTACATCGTTATAACTGTTTACGATCTTGATACGGAAAGGATGACTGTTACCAAAACTGCAGTAATCAATCCGTTCAATGTACAAATGCTTTTGCACTTTAATATCGCCCCCTGCTTTGAGCATGGCATATACCTGCTTTAATCCGTTATGGATGTCAGCAATCTGGTCCTGCGGATACATCACTGTTTCCCACAACGTATCTTTTCCTTTGTAATCAATGAGGGGTAACGATTCGGTATAAAATTTCAACTGCGGATATGAGACAGGCAATTTCCGTTCACGCTGGTAGGTTTTTAAATATTTACGCAGTGCGGCATTAACAGGATAAATTATTTTTTTGCGTGAAATCATTCAGTTTACAAGTTATACCATTACTGAATATTTTTTATCATTACCTTCTCACTAAAAAAATTATCGGTCAGGGCTAAAGCCCTTTCATGTTGGGACTTTCATAACCCGAGCCTTAAGGCTGGGGTTAATTACTGAAGCCGTTTACTATGGGCTTTAGCCCGGTTTAGCCAGATAAAAATGATTTTTTAATAGTGACTTTCGGTATTACATCAAAATCTTCTTGCCAGTACTACCTGGTTTTTAAAACGTTTTACTTTTCCTGTAAGATTAAACACTTCTGTAAAAATTACATAAGGTCCAACAGGTAGTTGTTTCAATTGATCATTGAGTCCATCCCAACGAAAAAATCCTTGCTGACTGCAAACCGCATTTCGTTGCAATATTTTAACGGGCCGGCCACCTGCATCAAAAACAGTAATGTTCATTACGTAACCTGTTTCAGGAAAACGGTAACTGATAGTTAACAAATCATCGGTGCCATCATTGTCGGGAGAAAAAACTCCCGGTGTAACAGTGATCTCTCCCTGCACCTGCGAATCTATTCTGAATTGTGAATTTTGATACGAGGGTGTTCCATAACCCACATCTTTTGCAGCACTGTGCCAGTTGTCTTTGTTTTGTGTTGAAGTGTTGGGATCAATCCGTTCCAGTGCAACGCCTTCTGTATTTGTAATCAACGGAAAATGCCAACGGTCATCATATGCTAATTCATCAACCACTGCACCTGTGTTATTCAGCATCACTACTGTTCCTTTATCATCGGGAAAAGAAGGCATGGAAGAAATATTGATAAAGGCACTTACATTCTTTGCATTGAATTGTCGTTTTACAATTCGTTCATCTTCGCTTACTACTAAAAACTCTCCGGGAAATAAAAGTATGTTTTGTAAACTGAGCTGACGCAGATTTGCAACAACTCCTGTATTGCTTTTATTGGCAATAAATAATTCTTTCAGGTTGATGATCCTGTTGCTCCGGTTATACAGTTCAACATAATCAGTTCCATCTGCTTTTGGATTAAACAGCAGTTCATTAATGATCACATCTAAACTATCGGCTTGTGTATGCAATCCAACCTTTGTTGTTTTAAATGCACTGATGCTGTTACCTGCACAATCCGTTACATTGTTTGCAGTAACCGTGTAAACTTTGTTTGCCTGTAAGGCAGTGCTGAATGTTAACTGCACTGTATTGAATATTGGCGACATACAAACAGCTGCTATGGGTGAACCAATACCATCACTCACAGAATAGTTGGATGCAGTTGCTGCTGCAACACTGTCAAGCGGTTCATCAAAACTCAATAACAATGTATTGTTGTTGGTTGCAAATGCACGGATCAATGCAGGTGCAGATTGATCGCTGTTTGTTCCATTAACAGAATTTTTAATACCCGGTGTTCCGCCTCTTGCATCTATACTGGCTTTCCAGTTGCTGTTTCCGCTGCAGGGATTTTTTGGATCAATCATTTCAAGTGTCCAGCCGCCATCGCTCTTCACTGCATTGTTAAACCACAGCTTGCTGTATTCAACTGCATGAACAGTTGCACCTGTGTTGCTGCGTATAAAAATCAGTTCGCCATCATTATCTAAAGAAGGAAACGATGTAACAGCCAATGTTCGTCCATATTGCTGCATGGTTGCAGCAGCAGTGGTGCCGCAGATGATAGCGATACTGTCGGGTTGTAATAAAAAGTTGGGAAGTGTTCCGCTTACGCCGCTTCCGTCACCCACTCTCCAGTTTTGTAAATTAATGGCAGTTGCAGAAGTGTTGCGTATTTCGATCCATTCAAAGTTAGGTAAACCAACCTGTGGTGTTGGATCGCTCATGATTTCTGTAATCACAATTGCATATCTGTTTTGTGCAGCAACTTTAAAAACTGACATGCAACACAAACAAACAATCGTTACAGGAATTAAAAGACGGGGCATGATTTAAAAATAACAATATTCAAACGATTGTGTTAGCAATGGCACTGCTTTTACAAAAACAATTTGGTGAAACGCTGATTCAGCTTTATTTTTGAAACTCATGATTAAAATGAAACATACAAAACGCACAAAGAAACAGTTCCGCAAGGGAAGGTAATATTGTACGTTGTGTTGTAAACATAATAACAGGCCTTCCCGAAACGGAAGGCTTTTTTTGTCCCATCGTCAGACGCCCTCGTCGGACGGCATTTAGAATCACTAAAAAAAATCTGTCCGATGAGGGCGTCTGACAGATAAAAAACAAACGAAAATGAAAGTTGCAGTAGTTGGTGCTACAGGTCTTGTAGGAACTAAAATTTTACAGGTATTAGCAGAGCGGAATTTTCCTGTTACCGAATTAATTCCCGTTGCCAGTGAACGATCAATTGGTAAAGAAGTAGAGTATAAAGGAATAAAATATAAAGTGGTGAGTATGACCGATGCCATTGCTGCCAAACCTGCTGTGGCTTTATTCAGTGCTGGCGGAAGTACATCGCTGGAGTGGGCGCCCAAATTTGCAGAAGCTGGAATTACAGTCATTGATAACTCCAGCGCATGGCGTATGGATCCCGCCAAAAAATTAGTAGTACCGGAAATTAATGCAGATGCGTTAACGGCTGCAGATAAAATTATTGCAAACCCCAACTGCTCTACTATTCAAATGGTGGTGGCGTTAAATCCGTTGCATAAAAAATATACTGCAAAGCGTATTGTGGTTTCAACTTACCAGAGTGTAACAGGCACCGGTGTAAAAGCAGTAGATCAGTTGTTGAATGAACGCAAAGGTGTTGCGGGTGAAATGGCTTATAAATATCCCATTGATTTAAATGTTATTCCGCAGATTGATGTGTTTTTAGAAAACGGTTACACCAAAGAAGAAATGAAAATGGTGTTGGAAACAAAAAAGATTATGCGTGATGAAAGTATTCGTGTAACAGCTACAACTGTACGCATACCGGTAATGGGTGGACATAGTGAAAGTGTGAATATTGAATTTGCAACTGATTTTGATCTGAACGATGTAAGAACGTTGTTGAGTAATGCGCCAGGTGTGGTGTTGACAGATGATCCTGCAACACAACAATATCCCATGCCAATGGATGCACATGAAAAAGACGATGTGTTTGTAGGCCGTTTGCGCAGAGACGAAACACAACCAAATACCTTAAACATGTGGGTGGTAAGTGATAACCTGCGTAAAGGAGCGGCTACTAATGCCGTGCAGATTGCTGAGTATCTTGTTGCAAAAGGGCTGTTGTAAAAATTATTCTGTGGGTTGTTATTAATTGTTAAAGTAAAGTGTTACGGGAAATATTCCCATCAATCGTTTGCATTAAATGAATGTATAATGAGAGAAACAGATAGTTAAACAATCCATTTTAAATGGGGGTTAATTGATGTAATTTAGTTTTACTCTTTAACCCCATTAACTTGAAACAGATTATTCAATCCGTTCTTTTTATTGTATGTATATGCATGTCAATAAGCAGCTCCGCACAAATTTTAGGTGGCGGAACAAGTTTTGCTACTGCCGGTACATTCAGTGAATCATGGTTGGTTAGTTGCCCCTCCGGTGGCACAATATTTTGCAATACAAATGCCGTCGGATGTGAAACCATAACAACAATGGATGCTTGTGGCATAGCACCTGCCTGTGCAACAGGCACAACAGGTTCTGATGTATGGTTTAAATTTTATGCGCAAACTATAACTGCATCTATAGTTGTGAATCCCACTTCATCTTTTGATATTGCTATACAGGCTTTCTCCGGAACAACCTGTATTGGTCTTACTCAAATTGGATGTACAGATATTGCAGGTGCAAATGCTACAGAAATCTTGGCTCTTTCCGGACTTACACCTGGGCAGTTGTATCATTTCCGCATATTTGGTGCAACAAATACAACCTCACAGCGTACCGGTAACTATACATTTTGCGGAACAACGGGTTTACGTAGTACAACATTGCCTGTTGTACTTTCTGCTCTTCAGCTCAGTACGGTCAATAACCAAACCTGTATTTCATGGAAAGCAGATGCAGAACAGGAGATCAGCAGCTACGATATTGAATACAGTTCAAATGGTATTTCTTTTTATTCAGCAGGAACAATGTCTGCAACCAATGATCCCAATCCACACACCTATACGTTTTGTGACGCAGTAAAAAGAACCGGTGGACTTTACCGTATCAAAACAAAAGAAAATAACGGCGAAATACGATATTCTTATTCAGTGCGTGTGCATAAAACAAATCAGCAAAACATTCAGGTATATCCAAATCCTGTTACAAATTTTTTAACTGTTGATTTGCCTGCTGCAACTTCTACGTTGTTGAACAGTTACAGAATCATTACTGCAAATGGGTATACTGTTCAATCGGGCATCATCAATGATAACCGCTTAATTGATGTACACAGGCTTGCAAAGGGCATATATCTGTTACAAATTTCCAATGCAAACGGAGTGTATCCGTTTACTTTTCAAAAGCAATAAACTGTTGCTAACCCGGTTCAAGCCCCTGATTTAGAAAATCAAGTAAAGGTTTTAGTACCTCAAAAGAAGTAACCGTTTTTTTCAGTAATGTGTTTGAGATAAGATCGCTGTTGCTCAGTTTGGAAAAACCAATCCAGCTTTTTAATTTGATGTATTCAATAGCAGGGTTATCTGCTTCATACCCTTTTGGTGGGCGCACTAGTTTCATATCATCGCCCATATACAAATCGCCGTAGACAGTTTTGAATTGTTTTGTGCTGATGATTTTGTGAAATTCTTTCCAGCTGTAATCTATCTCCTGTCGAATATTTTTTAACTGATCCGGCATAGCCATGTATAACCCGCCACCTGTAAATGATTCGCCGGGTTCCAGATGAAAATAATAACCTGCTGTCATTGATTTTTTACCTCCTTTATTTATACTGGCGCCAAAATTGGTTTTATACGGACTCTTGTCTTTTGAAAAACGCACATCCCTGTTGATGCGAAACATGCAGTCTTTTGCTTTTAATTGAGCAATGGATGGATCTTTTTTTCCATACGCTTCAATAACAGTATCTATAAAACCGGCAAAATCTGTCTTTGCTGCTTCGTATGCTTTACGGTTTGCATCAAACCAGGGTTTGTTGTTGTTCTTCTTTAAGTCTTTAAGAAATTTTAGTGTTGATGGTTGAAGCATAAACCTTGATTTACCTGATGATATAGTTTGAATATTAAAGTTAAGACCGGAACCTTAAACACTAATAAAAATGATGGCCATGATAGACGTTAATCAATCATGGCCATCATTTCAATCCTTTTTATCAAGGTTTACACTGCTCCCCAATTCTCTCCGCTTCTGATGCGGTACAACGTCATTTCACTTACGCTGTATTTTTTTGCAAGTTGTTTGTAGGTTATGCTACGGTTGGGGTCCTGAATAATTTTTTTAATAGTCTTTACCTGCACCGGTGTAAGCTTTAATCCTTTTTGTGTGGAGCTGCGTTCTTTCTGTAATTTTTTATACGCAATTTTTTGAGGGCTTTTTTGCTGATGGGCCGCCATCTCTTCGAGTGTTGCCCATTTTAAGTTGGCTGCTTTGTTATCTGTTTTGTTGTGGTTATGGTGAATAACGTATTTGCAGCGGGGCGAAGATTTTTTGCAAAAAAGTTTGGCTACTTCACGGTGTAAATAAATGGTTCCTTTATTTTCTGCACGGTGCAGATTTAATGTACGGTAGCCTGTTGTGATTGATCCGTTCAACAGTTTTCCGTCTTCTGTAACATCCTGATTAAAACTTGCGCAGCGGCCAAAATTGGATACGGCATATTTCTTCCGTAACTGTTTCCAGCCGGCAAATTGCAGTTGTTTCCATTGTTCGCCGGGAAGCTTCTTAATCATAAAAAAAGATTGGAGAGATTAAATATACTAAATGCCACTTAAAAAGTAATGATAATAATTCTAAAATGCAACGGTTCATTGAAACAGATTATTTCTGCATCAACAATCATCCAAACGGTAAGCGTTCTTCTGATCCAGACTGTTATTTTTTCAGGAGTGCAATAAACTCTTCTTCAGAAATAATTTTGACAGTTGTTATTTTTTTTGCTTTCTCCAGTTTACTGCCTGCATCTTCACCCACTACAAGGTAATTGAGTTTTGCACTTACTCCGCTTAGAATAATTCCGCCTTCATCTTCCGCCATTTTTTCTGCTTCGCTCCGCTTCAATGTTGGAAGTGTTCCGGTAAATAAAAAAGTAATGCCATTTAAATTACCGTCATGTGTTGATTCTTTCTGTTCATTTTTTAACTGCAGTCCCAATGCTTCCAGTTGTTGAAGCAGTGCAATGTTTTCACTGTTGCTGAAAAATTCAAAAATACTTCCTGCAACTCTTGGGCCAACATCTTCCATGTGTTGTAATTCTTCCATTGACTTGTTAGCTATATCGAGCAGATGATTGGTTGAGGCCGCCAGCGTTTTTGCTGTTGCTTCTCCTACAAAGCGAATACCCAACGCATATATTAAACGAAACAGCGGTTGCTTTTTTGAATTTTCAATTGCTGTCTGCAGATTGTCTACACTCTTTGCTCCATAGCCTTCTAAGCTCCTGATCTGTTCAAATGGTAACTGATAAAGCGACGGAATATTTTTAAGATAACCCAGTTCATAAAACTTCCGCACATTGGCATCACCCATGCCACGTATATCCATGGCATCTTTGCTTGTAAAATGAATAATGCGTTCTACAATCTGTGCTTCGCATTGATAATTTATACAACGCCACACTGCTTCTTCTGCAGGCTTTACCAAATCACTTTTGCACACAGGGCATTGTGTTGGAAAAATGATGGGGCTTTCATCACCTGTTCTAAGTTCGGGCATTGATTTTACAATGTAAGGAATCACATCGCCTGCACGTTCAACCAAAACGGTATCACCCATCATCAGATCTTTCTCTGCAATAAAATCCTGATTATGTAAAGAGATACTGGTTACCGTTACTCCACCAATTGCTACCGGATCAATCTTGGCAACAGGTGTTACAGCACCGGTTCTGCCAACCTGGTATTCTACATTGCGTAGCTTGCTTGTGCCTTGTCTGGCTTTAAATTTATAAGCAATGGCCCAGCGTGGATGATGACTTGTCATGCCCATTTTATCCTGCAACAACAGGTCATCAACTTTAATCACCATGCCGTCTATCTCGTAAGGAAGTGTGTCCCGCTTTTGTTCAAACTCATTACAGTAAGCAATTACTTCATCAATGCCTTTGCAGATTTTCTTTTCTTTTTCCGGACTGCGAAAACCCAGCTCCCACATCATTTTTAAAGCAGCACTATGTGTGTGCAACACATCATACAAGGTGCTTTTTGTTGCCGACATGGTAACAAAACCTACATGATATAAAAATGCTTCCAGATTTCTGCGTGCAACTTCTTTTTCATCTTTTATACGCAAACTTCCGCTGGCTGCATTGCGTGGATTGGCTAATGGTGGTAAATTTTCTTCGGCCAGCTGATCGTTATAGGCTTTAAAATTTTTCTTACTCAGTAACACTTCACCACGAATTTCAATTTGACTGATGCCGTATTGAGAAAATGCAGCAGATAGTGGAATGGATTTAATTTGGCGGATATTGGTAGTAATTTCTTCGCCTTCTGATCCATCACCTCTTGTTGCGGCACGTACCAACAGATCGTCCTGATAAATAAGTGAAATACTTGCGCCGTCGAATTTTGGTTCTACACAATATTCAATTTCAGTTAACCCGCTTGCTTCTTTTGCTTTACGATCCCAATCAATAAGGTCATCTGCATTGTAAGAGTTTTCTAAACTCAGCATGGGAACAAGATGCTGTACTTTTTTAAAATCATTTCCCAAACCCTTTGCAACACGTTGTGTGGGAGATGCAGGAGTAATGAGTGCAGGATTTGCGGCTTCAATCTTCTCCAGGGCTTTGTAGAGTTGATCATATTCATAATCGCTGATGAAAGGATCATTTAATACATAGTAACGGTATTCATGAAACCGGAGAGCGTTGCGTAACAACTCCAGTTGACTTGGTTCAATTTCTTTTTGATTCAGTTGTTGAAGCAGCGAAGCAGTTGATTGCTGCAGTTGTTTTGTAATGTCTGGAGAATACATAAAAATAAAATCTGGCAGTAAAAATACAAGGACTGGGAACAAAACAAATTAAATTCGATATTTGATTTACTATACTAATTTTAAAAAAAAGTAGTTCTGGTCCTTTTTAAGGTGTTGACCATTATTCTGTAGTTGTTCACCACAGTAGTATTGTAGTTAAATCAGGGAACCATCCCGAAATCGGGCTGTTATCGATTTCGGGGCTCTTTTTTGTTTCTTTTTGGAGAAGCAAAAAGAAAAGAAAACAATTTTAAGCTTGCAAAAAATCAAACTAAAAAAAACAATGATCCGATTTTTCATCCTTTTGCTTGTAGTAATTACTTTTAGCCAATGCAACAGCAAAACAACAACTGTTGACTCATTACTCTTTAACGGAACAGTGTACACCGTTGATTCCTCGTTTTCAAAAGCAGAAGCTGTTGCGGTGAAAGACGGAAAAATTGTAGCAGTAGGCAACACTGCCGATCTGCAAAAGATGTACACGGCAAAAGAAAACATTGATCTGCAGGGGAAGTTTTTATATCCCGGTTTTATTGATGCGCATGCACATTTCTATCGTTATGGATTGGGCTTACGTACAGCCGATCTCACCGGCACAACCAGTTGGGAAGAAGTGCTGCAACGTTTGCAACAATTTAAAAAAGATGTGGTGCTTGCACCCGGCGAATGGATCATTGGCCGTGGATGGGATCAAAACGACTGGGAACAAAAAGAGTTCCCCGTGAATCAAAAATTAAATGAACTGTTTCCGGACAATCCGGTATTGTTAACAAGGGTTGATGGTCATGCTGCAGTAGTGAATGAGCTTGCTTTATCTAAAAGCGGTGTAACTGCTGCAACAACTTTGGTTGGGGGCGATGTGATTTTGCAAAACGGCAAACCAACCGGCGTGTTGATTGATAACGCTATTGATCTTGTTTCAAAAAATATTCCTCCCGCAACAGATCTGCAAATAAAAGAAGGATTGAAAGCTGCCCAACAGAATTGTTTTGCTGCAGGGTTAACATCTATTACCGATTGCGGATTAGATTATGAAGATGTATTGCAGATTGAAAAAGCAAACATGAGCGGCGATTTAAAAATGCGTTTATACGTGATGTTAAGCGACGCTACTAAAAATTACAATGCTATTTTTCAACGGGGGAAAATAAAAACAGAACGGTTGAATGTACGCAGCTTTAAAGTATATGCTGATGGTGCTTTGGGTTCAAGAGGCGCCTGTTTGCTGGAGCCGTATGAAGATAAACCGGGCAGTGTTGGTTTTTTACTCAGCAATCCCGAACATTTTGATTCTGTTGCTTCGGTGATTTATCAAAAAGGATTTCAGATGTGTACACATGCTATTGGTGATAGCGGCAACCGAACCATTCTCAATATTTATGGTAAGTACTTAAAAGAAAAAAATGATCTGCGCTGGCGTATTGAACATGCACAGGTTGTAAATGCAAACGATTTTAAATTGTTTGGAATGTACAGTGTGGTGCCCAGTGTACAACCTACACATGCAACAAGTGATATGTACTGGGCCGAAAAAAGAGTAGGACCAACACGTGTAAAAGGTGCTTATGCATTTAATGATCTGTTGCAGCAAAACGGATGGATTCCATTGGGAACTGATTTTCCTGTTGAAGATATTGATCCTTTGAAAACTTTTTATGCCGCTGTGTTTCGTAAAGATGCGAAAGGCTGGCCTGCTACGGGTTTTCAAACAGAAAATGCATTATCCCGTGAAACAACATTACGTGGTATGACCATCTGGGCAGCCAAATCAAGCTTTGAAGAACAGGAGAAAGGAAGCATCGAAAAAGGAAAGCTGGCCGATTTTGTTTTGCTTGATCATGATTTAATGACTGCATCGTTTGAACAGATCCTTACAACAAAAGTGATCAAAACTATTTGTGGAGGTGAAGTTGTTTTTTCAAAATAAACAAACAGATTAAAAAGCAGCTTCGCTCCTGAATTCTCTGGGGCGGCTCTTTTTCTTTTTAGCAAATACACGGTTAAAATAAGAGAGCGATTCAAAACCGGCACTGCGTGCAATGGTGGAGATCTGTTTATCTGTTTCAATCAATTGATAACAGGCATAACCAATCCTGATTTCGTTGAGGTAATCAGAAAATGTTTTACCGGTTGCCCGTTTAAAAAATTTACAAAAAGCACTGGGTGATATATTGATAATCTTCGCTGCATCGGAAATGCGGATGGGCTTGGCAAAATTCTGTTCTACATACGTACACACTTTGTTAATGCGGGGCTCACTGTTTTTAGCTGTTGAAATATCGTACTCGGCCGATGCAAGCTTGGTTCCTTTTTGTTTACTCAGTTGCTCCAGCAACCAGATGAGATCAGTAAATTTTTCAATGCCTGTTTTTTCGGGGAGTTCCAAAATCACATCTTTAAACAACCGGCTGTTTTTAAAGTGAAGGCCGTATTTGCTTTTCTGTAACAAACGTTTTATACTGTCAAACTCATTTAAACCGGTCAGACTGTTAAACAGTGAACCCGAAAACTGAATCACTACAAACTCACAGGTAGTATCTTTTATTTTTTTATCGGTTACCCATGTATGAGGTAAATCAGGACCAATTAATACCAAGTCGCCCGGCGAAAATTCCTGATAGCTGTCGCCAACAATTCGCTTACCCGATATGTTTATTTTATATGTAAGTTCATACTCCGGATGATGATGCCAGTAAAACTCCAGATAGGGAAGACTCATCTGGTATGCAACCAGTACGGGTTTATCATCTCCGGGAACTATTTTTTCGAGTTCTGCTTTCATTTGATCTCTGCCATTAATCTGTACACTAAAAATACAGCAAGGTTGGCAATATAGTGTCAGAAATTGGAATTTTAGTTCAATTAGAGCCCTTCCCCATGCTCTAATTTTGTAAGGCTTTTTTGATTGCGGCAACTGATGAATTAAGTGCTTCAAGGATTGGTAAACGAATTAAAAACGATCATGCTTACAACTTGCAATCATTACGGGGATTAATTCAAACAACAGCTCATTTTTATTTTCACCAGAGGCGCAAACGATTGCATATGAAAAAAAGTTTACTCAGTTTAATTCTGTTGTGTTCTTTAGCGTTTACCAACGCTCAGTTATTAACGTTTACTCCAGACTTTCCGTTAGATAACAGCAATCTTGTTATTACAATGGATGCAGAGAAAGGGAACAAAGGCCTGCTCGGATTTGCAGGACCCGTATATGTACATGTGGGTGTTATTACCAATCTCAGCAGCGGCCCCTCAGACTGGAAGTATGTTCCATTTGCATGGGCTACCTCTAACCCCGCTGCACAGGCTGTAAGTGCTGGAACCAACAAATGGACCTACACGATTAATAATATCAGAACCTTCTTTAATGTACCACCAGGTGAAACCATCCTGCGTGTAAATATTCTTTTCAGAAATGCAGCCGGTACTCTGGTACAACGAAATATTGATGGCAGCGATATGTATCTGCCGGTGTATGCTGCAGGTGCATTTGCAGTACGGTTTACATTACCTCCTTTGCAGCCAACTTACAATATGATGCCGGAACCCATCAATGTATCGGTACCTGCAAACATTCCTGTAACTGCTGTTGCAAGTAAAAACGCCAACATCATTATCCGTTATAACGGCACACAGATAGGATCAGCAACAGCTGCCCAAACAGCAAGTGGCACTGCCAACATAACCACAACTTGTGAGCATCAGTTAACCATTGAAGCAAACGACAATGGGAATATCATCAGAGATACCATCAACTTTTTTATTCCGCCCGTTACGTACCCAACAGCCGCAAGACCTGCAGGCCGGAGAGATGGAATTACATTTGAAAACAACAATACGGAAGCTGTCTTTATTTTATATGCACCGCTTAAGAATCGTGTTTCTATTATTGGTGATTTTAATAACTGGACACAAACCTGTGCAGGGCTTTTACAAAAAGATGGTGATTATTTCTGGACAAGAGTCACCGGCTTAACAGCGGGTAACAATTACCGTTACCAATACATTGTTGATGACAGTATTCGTGTGGCAGATCCATACAGCGAACTGCTGCTGGATCCATCAAATGATCAATTTATTTCTGCAACTACGTTTCCTAACAGACCTGCATACCCTGCAGGAAAAACCAGTGGTGGTTTTGTAGGTGTCATCACTCCCGGTGAAACACCGTACAACTGGACCAGCAACAGCTATGTGCGTCCCGATAAAAAAGATTTGATGATTTATCTGTTGCTGATGCGTGATTTTACAGAAGCACAAAACTGGCAAACGTTAAAAGATACACTCAACTATATTAAAACACTGGGCTTTAATGCTATTAAGATTTTGCCGTTTAATGAATTCGACGGTAACATCAGCTGGGGATACAACCCCTGCTATTTCTTTGCTCCCGATAAAGCATACGGAACAAAGAATGCATTAAAGGCCATGATTGATCAGGCCCATAACATGGGAATTGCAGTGATACAGGATGTTGCATTAAATCATGCAACGGGTCAATCGCCGCTTGCAGCAATGTGGTGGAATTCGGCTGCCAGTCAACCCGCTGCCAACAATCCTTACTTCTACCAAACAGCACAGCATCCGTTTAATGTGTTCAACGATTTTAATCACAATTCAGAAGCAACCAAACTGCATGTTGCACGGTTTATCCGTCATTGGTTAACGGAGTACAGGATTGATGGTTTCCGTTGGGATTTGAGTAAAGGATTTACCAATCAGAATTGTGGAAATAATCAGGGGTGTTGGGATGCATTTAATCAGGATCGCATCAACATATGGAAACGTTACAACGATTCAATGCAAAATGTATCACCCGGTTCATATTGTATTCTGGAGCATTTTGCAGCCTCGGCTGAAGATGCTGAATTAGCAAGAAACGGTATGTTACTCTGGGGTAACATGAATTATAATTTTACCGGTAATGTAAAAGGTAACGCAGGAGAAGCTGATATCAACAATGCGTTTTGGATTAATCGTTGGGGTTCAACCAACCTCACAGATAAACCCGGTTTAATTACGTTTGCTGAAAGTCATGATGAAGAGCGTGTGATTTACAATACACAAAACAGCAACACGACCAATACCTCTAACTCTGCTGTACACAACCCAAGAGATTTAAATACGGCCTTACGCAGAAAAGAAGCAATGGCCGCCATACTCATGGGTTTACCCGGTCCAAAAATGATCTGGCAGTTTGGAGAGTTGGGTTACGATTTTTCCATTAACCGTTGTACCAACGGAACAATTAATAATGGCTGCCGTCTCGATCCAAAACCCATCCGTTGGGATTATTATCAGGTGCTCAACCGTCGCAGGTTGTTTGAAACCTATGCAGCAATGGCGAAACTTCGCCAACAGAAGCCCGTTACTTTCCGTACTCCAAATCTTGCCAACGGAACCAATCTCGGCGGTAGTCTTGTAAAAACCGTAGTGGTTGATCATGCCGATTTGAAATATGTAATTGTTGCCAACTTTGATGTGTTTCAGCAATCGCCCAATGTAACCTTCCCGGCAACCGGCACATGGTATAACTATACACAAGGTGGCAGCATCAGTGTATCAGGTGCAACCTTTAATGTTGTATTACCACCAGGTGAATTCAGAGTATTTCTCGACCAGAATATAGCAGGAGGTATTGTTACCAGCATCCGGGATGTGATAGCAAACAGCAATGAATTTAAACTTGGTGTTTATCCAAACCCGGTACAGCAAACATCTTTTGTACGTTATGAGTTGCCAAAGAGCGGACAGGTAACGCTTCGTGTAATGAATATCCAGGGCCAGGTGCTTGCAACAAAAAACATGGGCTTTCAGTTAAAAGGGTTGCAGGTATATGAGCTCAATAAAAATGATGTAAACGGTGCTGCATTAAAAGCCGGACAATATGTATTGCAGGTGAGAGTAGATAATATAGTGCGTTATGAGAAACTGATAGTGCAGCAGTAAATGAATATTGAATGTCTTGAAAGAGACTTAAACGTTGTATAAATAAAAGTCTTTTCTGTTTTGTTGAAGTTTGTTTTTAAAAGCACAGCTGTTTTTACAGCAAAAACAGAAAAATACTTTTGATGATTTTAGATTGCGAATTGTTAAAACCTAAACTATTGATTATGATTCTCAAACGAATGCTTGCAAGGGCGGCAGCTCTGTTGCTCCTGCTTCTTGTGTCGGCACATGCTGTTTTTGCACAGGGAAAAACTGTTACAGGAAAAGTAACAGACAGCAAAGACGGAAGTCCTGTAGCCAATGCCTCTGTAACAATTAAAGGAACCAACCGTGGTACAACAACTGATGCAAACGGAAATTTCCGGATTGCAGTAGATAATAACAACGCCGTGCTTGTTATTTCATCTGTTGGTTTTGGAACTACGGAATTAACCGTTGGTGCACAGGCCGATCTTTCAGTGAACTTAACATCCACACAAGGAAGCCTCAACGAAGTAGTTGTGGTTGGTTATGGTACCCAGCGAAAGAGAGACCTGACAGGTGCTGTTGCAACAGTATCTTCTAAAGACTTTGTAAAAGGTGCGTTACAAACACCTGAGCAATTGATTGCAGGTAAAGTAGCCGGTGTACAAATTACACCTAACGGTGGTGCTCCCGGTAGCGGCAGCCGTATACGTATTCGTGGTGGTGCATCGCTCAATGCCAGTAATGATCCTTTAATTGTTATTGACGGGGTGCCTGTTGATAATGGAGGTATTGCAGGAGCAACGAATCCCCTCAACCTCATTAACCCAAACGATATTGAAACATTTACCATTTTAAAAGATCCATCGGCCGCAGCAATCTACGGTTCACGTGCCTCTAACGGTGTAATCATTATTACAACTAAAAAAGGGAAGAGAGGAAAAATTAAACTCAACTTTAATGCACAGGGCTTTGTACAAACGGCCAATAATTTAGTTGATGTATTAACGGCAGATGAAGTACGTGCCATTGTAAATGAAAAAGGTACCACTGCTCAGAAAGCGTTACTTGGTAAAGAAAGTACCAACTGGCAGGACCAGATTTTTCAAAATGCATTTGCGCAGGATTTTAATTTAAGTGCAACCGGTGCAGTAGGTAATGGAAAACTTCCGTTCCGTATCTCAGGCGGTTACTTAAATCAGGATGGAATATTAAAGACCGGCAACTTTAAACGTTTAACCGGAGCGTTGAACTTAAATCCAAGCATGTTCAATAATAAATTGAAGCTGGATGTAAACGTAAAAATTTCAAGAACCACCAACGAATTTGCAAACGAAGGTGCAATCGGTAACGCCATCACGTTTGATCCCACCAAACCTATTAACAGCGGCAGTCAGCGATATGGCGGCTATTGGGAGTGGACAGATCCCGATGGATTACCCACTCAGTTATCGAACCGCAACCCTGTTGGTTTATTAAATAACAGATCAAACACCAGTGAAGTGTTTCGCAGTATCGGAAACATCGCTTTCGATTATCAGATTCCATTTATAAAAGGATTGCGTGCAAACCTGAACCTGGGTTATGATGTTTCAACAGGGCAAGGACGCAATATTATTTCAGATAGTGCTGCAGATACTTACCGTCGTAAAGGTGTAAATAATCCTTATCAGCAGGAACGCACCAACAAGCTGATGGATTTTTATCTCAACTATACCAAAAATCTCGAAGCCATCAAAAGCCGTATTGATTTTACTGCAGGTACCGGTTACCAGGATTTTGAATTTTACGGATTCAATCATCCCGACAGACGTTTTAATGGTGATACTGTTCCGGGTTCACAGCAGGAATTTATTTCACAAGCTCCGGGTTTTACACTCATCTCTTACTACGGTCGTTTAGTATATACGCTCGCAAATAAGTATACCATTACATTAAATGCCCGTACTGATGGTACGTCTAAATTCAACAAAGCAAACCGTTGGGGCTTTTTCCCGTCGGCTGCTTTTGCATGGCAGATCAACGAAGAAAATTTCCTGAAAGAATCTAATGTGGTTTCAAATCTTAAACTGCGTGCAGGTTATGGTGTTACCGGACAGCAGGATGGTATTCCGTTTTACGGATACATTCCTGTATATAGTTTAAGTAACAACCAGGCACAATATCAATTCGGCAATTCGTATGTAAACATGTTGCGCCCCGGAGCATATGATGCTGATCTCCGCTGGGAAACAACCACCAATATTAATGCTGCTATTGATTTCGGTTTTAAAAACAACCGCATCAATGGTACCCTCGAAGGTTTTATTCGTAAAACAGAAGATCTGTTGAGCACCGTTCCGGTACCTGCAGGTTCAAACTTTACCAACCGTTTATTTACCAACGTAGGGAATATTGAAAGCAAAGGTGTTGAGGTAACATTAAATGTTGTGCCTGTACGTAACAGAAATGTTGAATGGGATTTTGGTGTAAACGTTACTTACGTTGTTCCAAAAATTACCAACCTGCTGGTAAATGCTGATCCTAATTTTAAAGGAGTTGAAGTGGGCGGCATCAGCGGCGGTACAGGTAATACCATCCAGCGTCATATTGTTGGAGAAAGACCTGCATCGTTCTATGTATACAAACAGATTTATGATGGTAACAATAAACCCATTGAAGGTTTGTACGAAGATTTAAACCGTGATGGTATCATCAACGAAAATGATTTGTATATCTATCAGTCGCCTGAAGCAAAATATTTTCTCGGTATTACATCAAACATTTCAGTAAAAAGATTTACAGCAGGTTTTGTAATGCGTGGCAGCATTGGCAACTATGTGTACAGCAATGTAAACTCTAACATGGGTGTGCTTCGCCAGATCATTAATCCGCTGGGCTTTTTAGCCAACGGTTCAAAAGATTATCTCAACACCGGTTTTGTAAACAACCAGTACTTCTCCGATTACTACGTACAGAATGCATCTTTCCTGCGCATGGACAATATCAATTTTGGATATGATGCAGGTGAAATTGCAAAGAATGTACGGTTACGCATCACCGCTAACATCCAGAATGTGTTTGTGATTTCAAAATACAACGGTGTAGATGCTGAAATTGCCGGAGGCATTGACAATACGATTTATCCACGGCCTCGTACTTATGTACTTGGTTTAAATCTTGATTTTTAAAAAATAAATATCTGCAATATGAAACGTATTTCAGTCTATATAACAAGCATAGTGTTGCTGATGGCCGTTGTAACCGGTTGTCATAAACAACTCGACAGACAACCACCTAATACATTGTCTTCTGAAAATGTATACAATTCTGAAGGTGGTTATTTACAGGTACTGGCCAAAGTGTACGGCAGCGTAGCATTAACCGGTAATCAGGGCCCTGCAGGTAATGGTGATGTGGCAGGTATTGATGAAGGTACATCCGACTTTGTGCGTTTGTTCTGGAAAGCACAGGAGTTAAGTACAGATGAAGCCGTTGTAGCATGGAACGATCCCGGTATTCAGGATTTCCACAACATGAACTGGAGTTCCAGCAACCCCATGTTAAAAGGATTGTACTATCGCTGTACCTACATTGTTACATTGTGTAACGAATTCATCAGAGAAAGTACAGCCGATAAATTATCGGGTCGTGGAATAACTGGTGCAGCAGCAGACAACATTAAAAAAATGCGTGCAGAAGCGAGGTTTATCCGTGCATTTGCAAATTGGGTGTTGCTCGATTTATATGCCAAACCCGGCTTTACTACAGAGAACGATCCCATTGGTAAATTCAATCCGCCTCAAACAAACCGCACTGAACTGTTTGCATATATTGAATCAGAACTCAAAGCAATTGATGGTGATTTATCCAATGCACGTGCAGGCGAATATGGCCGTGCAGATAAAGCAGCAGCATGGGCGTTACTTGCCCGTTTGTACATCAATGCAAAAGTGTACACCGGTGCAGATAAAAATACAGATGCAGTTACCTACTCTAAAAAAGTAATTGATGCAGGGTATGGTTTGCTCAGCAATTATACCTGGCTGGGATTGGCTGATAATAATGTAAACAACCCCGAGTTCATTCTCACCTTAAACTATGATGGTATCCGCTCTAAAAATTTTGGCGGAACAACATTTCTTGTAAACGCTTCTGTTGGTGCCGATATGGACAGAACAGTTTCAGGTCTTGGTGGATGGGGCGGTATCCGTGCAACCAGAAATTTACCTGATCTGTTTCCTGATGTAAATGGTAATGGCGATAAGCGTGCACAGTTTGCATTGGGTACACAAAATATTGAGATCAATAATATTTCTGAATTTAAAGACGGTCTTGCAGTGATTAAATACCGCAACCGTACACGTACCGGTGGCTTTGGGCAGGATCCGGATAAAACATTTGCCGACATTGATTTTCCATTGTTCCGTTTAGCAGAAATGTATTTGATTTATGCAGAAGCAGTAAAACGTGGCGGTACCGGTGGTTCTGAAGCACAGGCATTGATTTATTTAAATGCATTGCGCACAAGAGCACAGGTAACTGCGCCTCCAATTGGTACTTATACACTCAACTATGTTCTGGATGAGCGTGCAAGAGAATTGTATTGGGAAGGTTTTCGCCGTAGTGATCTGATACGTTTCGACCGGTTTACAGAAGGTACTTATTTATGGCCATGGAAAGGTGGCGTTAAAAACGGAACGGGTGTAGCAGCAACAAGAAAAATTTATCCGATCCCTGATTCTGAAATTGCAGCTAATCCCAATTTGAAACAAAACGACGGGTATTAATTCATTTTAAAATTACAAGACATGAAATCATACATGAATCGGTTTTCACTTTTACTCGCAATGATCTCCTTCTTTGCCTGTGAAAAAGTAGAAAACAAAATTTCTTACGAGGGGGGCACTGCACCTGCATTAACAGCAAGCACTGCAGCCGTTCGTTTAGAAGCAGGTGAAGAAAGCAATGTGGCGCTTCGTCTTTCGTGGACCAATCCCAACTATCGCTTTACTACCGGACTCAGCTCACACGATGTAAAGTATACACTGGAGATGGATACCCTTGGCGCCAACTTCAGCAGCAGTAAAAAGTATACCACCGTTTTTGCAACTGATTTATCAAAAACATATACCGTTGGCGAACTCAATGCCATCCTTGGTAATACCATGCGTTTGCAGTTAGATCCAAGACGAACCTATACATTCCAGGTGCGTATTTCATCGAGCCTCGGTATTGGTACCGATGCAGCAAAACTTACATCAAACATTATAACATTTACAGCCAGTCCGTTTCCTCCTCCTCCAAAAGTTCCTGTTCCCGATGCAGGTACATTGTGGGCAACCGGTGATGCCTTTGCATCTTCATGGCAAAATCCTTTACCCGGTCCGTTTGATGTAGATCAAAAGTTCACCAGACGTTCCACTACTTTGTATGAACTTACTGTAAACATGCCCGGTGGTGGTGCTTATAAACTGATCCAGACTCAAGGTAACTGGGGCACACAATACCATATGCTCACCGGCGGTACCTGGCAAGGTGGTGAGTTTGAAAAAAGAGATGCTGATCCCGGATTCCCCGGCCCGCCAACAGCAGGTAGATATAAAATTACTGTTGATTTTCAGTTAGGACTTTTCAATGTTGTAAAAGAGTAAAAACAAATTCAAATGAAACTATTTAATCAACTCTGTTTATCCATGCTGCTGCTCGTGTTTGCATTTACAGCATGCGAAAAAGCACCCGACCTTCCGGTTTACGGCAATGGAGTGGCTTCGGTTTTATCTGCAGCATCCACCACAGTTGCACCATCACCGGCCGACTCAAACAAGTATTCACTGGTTCTTAACTGGACCGATCCCAAACATGCACAGTCTCCGGGCATGTATAAATTTGTGATTGAAATAGATTCCAGCGGCCGCAATTTTTCAAAAGCATACACCCGTACTGTTATAGGAAAATTAACCGACTCCATTGTTGCAAAAGAGTTCAACGCTATTATGCTCGCATGGGGTTTTGAATTCAATAAAGCATACGATGTAGATGTACGTGTTACTTCTTCTTACGGTAACAACAACGAAAAAATTGTATCGAACATTCTGCGCATCCGTGCAACACCGTATAAAATTCCTCCTAAAGTTGCATTGCCAACCACGCTTCGTTTATTTGTTGTTGGTGATGGAACAGAACATGGATGGAGTGATGCAATTCCAAATAACCCCATTCGTGAGTTTACACGAATTGATGAAACAACATGGGGAGCTATCTTTAATTATTCCGCCAGTGGAAGTTATAAAATATGGGAAACCTGGGGAGGCTGGGGCTCATCGTTTCGTTTTTTAAGCGGAACTGCTTTTGCAGGTACTTTTGAAAAAAGAGATGCTGATCCGGGATGGAGTTCACCTGGTGTGGGTGCACACAAAATGATCATGGATTTCCAAAAAGGAACTTATTCAGTAACCAAAGTTGACAATGCTGTTCCAACACAACTCTGGATAACAGGTGATGCAACTACTACTAACTGGACAAACGATCCGAGGTCAAATCCTGCACAGAAATTTACACATTTATCAAGCGGATTATTTGAAATAACTATCACGCTTGCTCCAGGTAAACTTTATAAATTCCTTTCGAGCCCTGGTAACTGGCAGCCGCAATTTGGCGGATCATCTGCAACGGGTGGTACTCTTGGTGCCAACTATGGCGGTGGTGGTGATCCGGATGCGGTTCCCACTCCGGCAACTGCAGGATCATACAAAATCACTGTTAATTTTATTACCGGTACATACACGGTTGTAAAATTATAACAGTCGCTTCGATAGTATTCAAATGCCGACGTAAACACTGCGTCGGCATTTTTTATTTATTGCAGTTGGAGTAACACCGTGTGGCTGGAACAATCCTGTTCCTGTTCCATCGCAACAGCTCACTAGGCGCAATGCCGTGCAGTGGGATGTAACGCTGAACTTTACATCGGGACAGGCTTATTTGATATTACCCGTTAACGGAAGCTGGGGACAAAAGTTTGGAGCAGATGTAGCAGCACCCGACAATAAATCAGGAACGTTTAGAGCCGAAGGTGCTGATTTTCCTGCCCCTGCTGTAAGCGGCAGCTATAAGTTTACCATTGATTTTTATTCAGGTAAATATCAGTTAACGCCATAAAAAATTGCTTTCATTTTTTTGATAGAGCCGGTTTAGTCCGGCTCTTTTTTTTTGATAAGATTTTTGGAAGAGGGAGAAAAGCGCTGGCGCAAGTGTTCCGCAGGATCACTTGATGCCTATTGGTCCTGCCCCGATTGCATCGGGGAATTTGAAAAACAAAAAGTTGCTATCTTGTAACAAAGTTGACCAATGTCTTCAAAGTATAAAGTTGGTGATGATACAATTCCACATTTTGTAACCTTTTCTGTTGTTGGATGCCTGCCCGACTGAGTCATTCAGGCGGGGATCGATGTGTTCACTCGGGAACAGTACAAAGAAATCATAGTTGAAAGTTTACAATATTGTACGGAACAAAAAGGACTCACTCTTCATGCATGGGTTATCATGACCAATCATGTACACTTGATCATCAGCAGTAAAACATCTAAGCTGGATGCACTAGTTCGTGATATGAAGAAATTTACCAGCAAGCAAATCATCAAAGCTATTACTGACAATCCTGAAGAAAGCAGAAAAGAGTGGATGTTGAATATCTTCCGCTATGCAGGAACTGGTAATAAAAATAATAAGGATTTCCAGTTTTGGAAGCAGGATTATCATCCGGTTGAATTAAGCACAAATGAATTGTTGGAACAACGGTTACAATATCTTCATGAAAACCCTGTAAGATCCGGGTTGGTATGGGAAGCCTGGCATTACAAATACAGCAGTGCAATTGATTATTATACTGCCGAAAAGGGATTGTTGAAGATTGAACGCATGTAGTTTTCTTTTGTGTAAGTATTGGGCTTTAGTGCTGCTGAATTCCCCGATACAATCGGGGCCGAATTAAACGGCATCAAGTGATCCTGCGGAACACTTGCGATTTCTATGATTCAACCAAACAATATTTATAGTTTATGCTGTACTTTCTTTCTTGTGCAACACATGCAAAAAT
>JAIEMP010000012.1 GCA_019752045.1 Chitinophagaceae bacterium
TCATCACTCATCACTCATCACTCATCACTCATCACTCATCACTCATCACTCATCACTCATCACTCATCACTCATCACTCATCACCACCCCACTTTCTCTCCCCAATCGCCCAGGCCAACCAATTTATTAAGCGGAATATTTAATCCGAGCTGATTATATGCAATGTTGCTTTGCAGAAATGTTCTTGCATAACGCAACTGCAACTTAGGTAAGATCACTCCTATTCCTAAAGAAAATCCGGTTAGACCGTTTGCTGCATTATTTATCCGCAATTCTTTTCCCCGCAAATAATTATATGCTGCCGTTACTTCTACCCGGCCTCCAATGAATACCTGTGTTGAAAATACAAAATGCTGAAACAGTTTATCGAACGTAAACTTTTTGTTTGCTGCATTATCAATCCCATTATCATTATTAAACAAGGTATCGTTATAGTTGATATTGAACCGGTGCAGATGATGTGCTGTTGCTGAAAACTGAATGGGTGCTTTTGCCAAACGTTTTGAAATACCGATCTGCAGATCAAATGGCAGCTCTTCCGGTTCGGCAGGATTATATCGTTTTAATTGCCCGCCCATATTAACTGCAACAATACTTGCCTGTAAAAAATTCGCCGTGTCTCTGTACAATACTCCTACATCAGCAGCAATAGCATTGGAACGGTAAACGCCGTAATTGCTGGCCAGGTATTTTAATGACATCCCGTATTTCCAACGGTTGAGATATTCACGACTTGCAGAAACCTGCACAACAAAATCTCTTGGTCTGTAAATGCCTTCAATGTTTCCTGACGGATCTGTTTGCGTTGTATTGCCGTAATCAAGATAAAAAATACCTGCAGCAAAATTGGTTTGCAGTTTCGGATGCCTGTAAGCAAGCATCCAGTGCACATTTTTTACACCTGCATATAACAAATTAAAGTTGGCTGCCATTTGGCCATGCATCAACGAATCTAACTGAGCAGGGTTTTGAAAAGCAAGAGAAAGGTCATTTGATTGATTGGTAATATTTACTCCGCCCAATGCTGCCGCTTGCGGTGATGCAGGGAACCGAAGAAACTGATAAGCCGTTCGGCCACCTAATGTTTGTGCAAACAGGTTAACAGAAATAAAATACATCCAGCAAAAAACAATCAATCGCAGCATCATGTATAAACAGTAAGAGAATGTAATTTACTCAAAAACCATGGAGAGGACAGGCCGGTTCTAAAAGTCGGTGGAAACATATATGCAAAAAAATTCCCCCATGGAGATGGGGGAAACTCTTTTAACCCTTAAAACAACCAACATGAAATAGGGACTATTTCCTGTTTGTTGCAATATTAACGAGTGAAAGTTTTCGTAGTTCAATTATGGTCAAAACTTATTATGAGCGGTCTTATTTGTTGATAAATAACTCAAACCAATGCAAGTTCCAGTACCTGCTGCATTGTTTTTACGTAATGAAACTTCATGCCCTTTATGTAATGAGCATTGATCTCCTGCACATCTTTTTCATTTTGCCAACACATAATAACTTCTTTAATACCTGCCCGTTTTGCTGCAAGAATTTTTTCTTTAATACCACCTACAGGCAGCACTTGACCACGTAGAGTAATTTCGCCCGTCATTGCAAGGAATGGTTTTACTCTCCGTCCTGTAAATGCACTTGTAATGGAAGCCAGCATGGTAATACCTGCACTGGGGCCATCTTTTGGCACTGCACCTTCGGGTACATGCAGGTGAATATTTTTTTTCTGAAAATCTTCGGGATTAATATCTGCTTTACGGGCATTGGCCTGTAAATAACTCAAAGCTGTAGAAGCACTTTCTTTCATTACATTACCCAGGTTGCCGGTTAAACGTAATTCGCCTTTTCCTTCTGCCAAACTGGTTTCAATAAACAAAATATCACCACCCACTGCTGTCCATGCAAGCCCAACTGATACACCGGGCATATTGGCGGTTTTATAAAGTTCATTGCTGTATCGTGGTTTGCCGAGTATCCGTTCAACATCATTGGCAGTTAATGTAGGTTTAATTTTTCCTTTGATAGCCACTTCTTTTGCCTGTGAACGCATCAGCGATGCTAACTGACGATCGAGTTCACGTACGCCACTCTCTCTTGTATAATCTTCAATTACTTTACGCAAAACAACATCACTGATTTTAAACGGCATTTTCAACAAACCATGTGCTTCCGTTTGTTTTGGTACCAGATAATTTTTTGCAATCTCTATTTTTTCCTCCACTGCATATCCGCTGAGATCAATTATTTCTAAACGGTCTCTCAATGCCGGTTGAATAGAAGCCAATGTATTGGCTGTTGCTACAAACAATACTTTGCTGAGGTCGTATTCCAGCTCCAGATAGTTATCGTAAAATGTATGATTCTGTTCAGGATCCAGTAACTCAAGCAAAGCGCTTGAAGGATCGCCACGAAAATCATTTCCCAGTTTATCAATTTCATCCAGTATCATTACCGGGTTGGATGTTTTTATTTTTCTGATTGATTGTAAAATGCGGCCCGGCATTGCACCGATATATGTTTTACGATGACCACGGATTTCACTTTCATCATGCAATCCACCCAAACTGATGCGGATATATTTACGTCCTAATGCCGATGCTATACTTTTTCCTAATGATGTTTTACCAATTCCCGGAGGGCCAAGCAAACAAAGAATCGGGCTTTTCATATCGCCCTTTAATTTTAATACAGCCAGATATTCCAGTATCCGTTCTTTTACTTTTTGAATACCGTAATGATCATGATCCAGTACTTTTTTTGCTTTCTTTAAATCGTACTGATCGTTGGTGTAAACACCCCATGGCAAATCGAGCAACAGATCCATATGGTTATACACTACAGAATAATCAGGGGTAGACGGATGCATGCGTTCCAGTTTTTCAATTCCTTTGCGGAACATTTCTTTTGCAGCATCGCTCCACTTCATCGTTTCTGCTTTCTTCTTCATTTCCTGCAACTCCAGATCATTACTGTCTCCTCCCAACTCATCTTTAATGCTTTTCATTTGCTGCTGCAGAAAATATTCCCGCTGTTGCTTATCAAGCTCTGTTCTTGTTTTGTTGGTTACTTTATTTTTCAGTTCAGTGTACTGCAATTCTTTTTGCAACAACGTTAGCAACAGCTCTGCTCTTTGCTTAATGGTTTGTGTTACAAGTAAGCGTTGTTTTTCTGAAATATCACTGTTAAGATTATTACTTACAAAGTGTACTAGAAAAGCAGGATTCTCAATATTTTTTAAAATGATGGATGCTTCACTGGGAATGTTGGGAGAAAGCTGAATGATCTGTGCAGCCATATCTTTGATTGATCCTGCAACAGCTTTAAAATTTTCATCTTCCGGTGTGGGTTCTTCTTTCAGCACTTCAATAGCTGCTTTAAAAAACGGATCTTCTGATGTTATGGAATTGATCTTAAACCGTTTCTTACCCTGAATAATAACAGTGGTTCCTCCATCGGGCATTTTAATCAGTTTCACCACTTTGGCAATGGTGCCGATTTCTTCGAGATCAGTAACTGTGGGATCTTCCACATTGCTGTCTTTTTGTGCAACAACACCCACCAGTTTATTGGTTTTGTAAGCTTCGTTTACAGCCTGAATACTTTTATCACGCCCAACAGTGATTGGCAAAACAACCCCTGGAAAAAGAACCGTATTACGTAAAGGAAGTATGGGCAATTCATCAGGAATATCTACTTCTTCATCTTCTGCTTCGGCCTCATTAAGAGGTATAATGGGGAGAAAATCAAGATCCTCATCTACCGGTCTCAGGAATAAATTCTTTTCGTTCATAGTTAATTCTTTAGTCAAAATGACAGCTAAGCCCCTGTAAAAGGGGCTTTCTGTATTGCATTGCAGAAGTGCCAAGATTAGTGCCAGTTGAAATTCAACTGCTAAATCTTCAGTATGCTGTTGAATTTAATTTTCGGTTGAATGTTTCTCTACAGACAAATTATTGAACAATGGAGAGTATGGGTTTACCCACACAACCATTGGGCATTTGAATACGTAGCAATGCAGCCAGCGTTGCAGCAATGTCTGTCATATGCAATTGCTGATTGGTTTTACCCGGCTTAATACCCCAGCCATACCATACAAGCGGAATATGACTATCGTATGGGTTCCATAAACCATGTGTGGTTCCAACACTGCCGCCATCAATCCATCCTGGTGAAAAAATGAGTTGAATATCGCCACTGCGCTTTGGATGCCATCCGTTGGCAAGCCGGTTTTTTACATCCATCTGCATGGGCTGTTCCATCAGTTCATCTATTTCAAATACACGATCTATGCCTTGTATATTTTTTGCATAACGGATCACATCAGAAACAATGTTATCTCTGTCAAGCTTGGAAGAATCAATTTCATTATGGTTTAAACTGATCTGGTAATTATAAGCACTCAGCACTAAACCGTTCTTTCCATATTTCTCCTTCAGTATAGTATTTAAATCACTAACCAGTTTATTATCATCAACAGCTCCTCCGGGTAATTTATGCTCAGTTAAAAAACCGGGCACATGTGCCACACCATGATCTGCCGTTAAAAAAGCCAGATACTGATCTTTGCCCACCATCTTATCCAGATACTCAAACAACTCTCCTAAATCTTTATCTAAGCGTAAGTAAGTATCTTCTACTTCAATTGAATTTGGACCAAAGGAATGACCCACATAATCCGGACTTGAAAAACTTACTGCCAAAAAATCGGTAATACTATCCTTACCCATTTCTTCATATGCAATGGCATCTTTGGCCATCATCATCGTCATGGTATTTCCGTAAGGTGTAACTGATACAGCGCTGTAATTCTTACCCGTAAAGCGTTTCAGATCATACGGAAATCCTTTTTGATCCGAACCGAATGCTTTTGCTTCGTAATTATTTTCATCTTTAGTGCTTTGCGTATACGTGTTGATGGGGTATAAAGTATTCCATCCTTTCTCATAAAAAGCATCGGTAACTTTTTTACTGTTGAAATTTTTTACCCATTGAGGTAAATCGTTCATGTAGTAGGTTGATGTAATCCAGTTGCCTGATCCGCCATCGTACCAGTAAGCAGCATTAGCACTATGCCCTGCAGGTAAAATACCACCACGGTCTTTAATGGCAATACCAATTACTTTATTCCGAAAATTTGTTGCCAGTCTTAATTCATCACAAATGGTTGTTGCAAAATTATTGCGTGGACTCATTTCGCCGGCTGCCGATGAGCTGCCCACCGTTTTAACCGTTTTATCTTCACTGCAATAAACCGTTCGGTTCTTTTCATAATCCCACCAGGCATTTCCGGTAATACCATGAATGGCAGGTACCGATCCGGTATAAGCCGTTGTATGTCCGCAGGCAGTAACAGTTGGAGCATAAGGGATAAATGTATTTTCACAATTGAACCCCTGGTTCATCATACGTTTAAAACCACCATTGGACGCATAGCGATCGTGGTAGCGATAGAGAAAATCCCAGCGCATTTGATCTACCATAATACCAATCACCAGTTTGGGCCGGCGAACCGATGCGTCTGTTTTTGCTGCAGTGGTTTTCTGTGCATCACTGTTGAAGACAAGTAAAAAAAGCAGGGCTGAAAAAATCAATCGCATAAAAACAATTTAGGGGGTAAAGATACCTGTTGAACAAATAGCATAAAATGGTTTTATTTGTACGGAATGCGGCTTATTTTGGCCATGAATCGTAGGACACAAAACCTTACCTTTGCCGCAATTTTTACACATAACAATTCGATAATATGGCAGATATTTTTGAGAAGCTGTTGAAAAATTCAGGCCCAATCGGGCAGCACAGAGAGAGGGCACATGGCTATTTTGCATTCCCAAAGCTGGAAGGTGAAATTGGCAGCCGCATGATCTTTCGTGGCAAAGAAAAAATCGTCTGGAGTCTCAACAACTATCTTGGTCTTGCCAATCATCCCGAAATCCGCAAGGTAGACGCAGAGGCTGCCAAACAATTTGGAATGGCGTATCCCATGGGTGCCCGTATGATGAGTGGCAACTCCAATCAGCATGAGCAACTGGAAAAAGAACTGGCAGAGTTTGAAATGAAAGAGGATGCCATTTTAATGAATTTTGGTTACCAGGGGATCATGAGTGCTATTGATGCTATATGCGGCCGTCATGATGTAATTGTGTATGATGCAGAAAGTCATGCCTGCATTATTGATGGATTGCGTTTGCACCCCGGTCACCGTTATGTATTTAAGCACAACGATCTGGAAGATTGTGAAAAACAATTACAACGTGCAACAGCATTAATTGAAAAGCAAGGTGCTGGTGGTATACTGCTCATTACCGAAGGAGTTTTTGGTATGGCGGGAGATCAGGGTAAATTAAAAGAAATAGCAACCCTTAAAAAGCAATATGATTTTAGATTAATGGTTGATGATGCACATGGTTTTGGAACATTGGGTAAAACAGGAGCCGGTGCCGGAGAAGAACAGGGATGCCAGGATGAGATTGATTTATACTTCAGCACATTTGCTAAATCCATGGCCTCTATTGGTGCATTTATGGCGGGGCCAAAAGGAATTATTGATTATATCCGTTACAATATCCGTTCTCAAATTTTTGCAAAGAGTTTGCCTATGCCTATTGTCTTGGGTAATCTCAAAAGACTTGAAATGCTGAAAACGATGCCCGAGCTGAAAGACAAACTCTGGAGCAATGCACGTAAACTGCAGAATGGATTAAAAGAAAGAGGATTTGATATTGGAAAAACAGACAGCCCTGTTACTCCTGTTTATATGACTGGTGGTGTTGAAGAAGCAACCGCAATGGTCATGGACCTGCGTGAAAACTATCACATCTTCGCTTCCATTGTGGTGTATCCGGTTATTCCAAAAGGCCATATCATTTACCGTTTGATACCTTCTGCTGCACATACCGATGCAGATATTGAAGAAACTTTACAGGCCTTTACTGAAACAAAAGCAAAATTAGATGCCGGTGCTTATAAAGTAGAAGCCATCCCCGATATGACGGATGTAAGCGGCAAGCGGTTTGATTACATGTTACAAACTCCCAGAAATAAATAACTTACTGTTCTTTTGCAGTGTTATAAAAAAATCCTCTGCAAGCAGAGGATTTTTTTAACTGATTATTCAGATAATCTTATTTTTCGTTTGTTCCATTTTCAGGAATGTTAAACAATGCAGCTACTTGTACATAGCTCATAGATTTTATTTGTTGAACAGTGTAACCTGCAGCAGGGCCATTCATAATACGTCCGCCAGCTGTACCCCCCGGAATAATTACATAACGAAACTGACCGCTTTCAAAACGACCGTTTTCTGATGCAGCCCATGAACCAAGTTCCAAACGAGATGCAAAATAAATTACACGTCCGGGTCTTAAAGCCAAATCTAAGGTGATTGACCAGTATACATTTGTACCTGATAATACTGTTGGCATACTACTCGCTGCAGCGGCTGCAGTTTGTTTAAAAAAAGAAATAACAATACCTTGATCAACAATATTTGCTGTTACTGAATTTGTAGCAACAAAGCCTCTGCGTCCGGCAGCACCTGTTGTGTTTACACCTCCGGCATATAAACCAGTTGTATCAGCCCAGTTTGCAATTGTTTGCCAATTAGAATAAATAACATTCGTTAAAGCACCTGCGGGACCTTGTGGACCTACCGGACCCTGAAGACCTTGAGGACCGGTAGCACCAACCGGGCCGGAAGGACCGATAATACCTTGTTGCCCCTGAGGACCGGCAGGACCTTGTATACCCTGTGGACCTGCTGCACCTGTATCACCTTTACAGGCCGAAAAAAATAATGCGACTGCGAGTAGAGCAGTCATTGAAAGGAAACATCTTCTCATAATTGTATTTGTTTAAAGTGTTGAAAAGAATAGGAAACCGGAAAATGGCAGTTCAGATATATTGGAGGTACACAAGAATACAAAATCATCAGTAAATAAAAAATAGTTATTAAAATTAAAACAGCCGCCAGAAACTGACAGCTGCGATATATATAAACTGAATAGTATCAGTTCAGTTATCTCAGATCAACAACTTCAACACCCGGATATTTTTTCTTATCAAACACAAATTCAGCATCTTTTACATTGGCATTGCCATTCAAAGAAGAAACAGTGTAGGTATATTTATTCCCACTCTTTTCCATCACCCTTGTACTGTAAATGGATTGTGTTTTTTTATCCACCCATACCAATACTTTAAAAAACGATTTTGTTTTATCATAAGGTGTTAATTCAATTTCCTGTAATATCTTACCCGCTTCTTTTTTCTCTCCGTTTAATTTATACAAAAAATCTTTGTCGTAAAAATTCGAAAATAATTTCTGCGGAGTAATTGAACTTTGCGATGGATCGTATTTTGAAATCGTTACTTCATTGGCAGCTTTATCATAAGTCCAGATATTTATTCCATCACAAAAGATTTCCTGCCCGCCTGCAATATTTACACGGTACTTGGTACCCTTTGTAAACAAGGAGCCTTTTTTTATACCCAGCACTTTTCCCTTGCCATCTTCATTCTTAAATGAAAACAACGCTTGTACAGCTTTAAAAGTTTTAAATTTTGCACTTACCGCATCCAGTATTGTTTTAGCTGCAGGATCACTTTGACCCATGTTCTTTGGTTGTGCAAATCCGTTAACAGCAACCAGCAATGTCAGAAAGAATGATACAATTATCTTCATACTATCGGTTTTCATGTTCTGTTCAAAATTGAGGCCGCAAAGATAAGCAGATGTATCTGCAAATACATTTTCGGTACGCATTAATCAAACTTTAACAGCTCAGCCCATCATCTGCAAGTGCTGATCAAGTTCTGCTTCGGTTTTAATTAGTACATCTCTTGCTTTGCTTCCCTGGCTGCCACCAACAATACCTGCTGCTTCTAATTGATCCATCAGCCGCCCCGCCCTGTTATACCCCAGTTTCATGCGTCGCTGCAAAAGTGAAGTGGAACCCACCTGATTTTGCACAATCAGTCTTGCTGCATCTTCAAACAAAGGATCACGGTCACTCATATCAAAATCCCGGCTTTCCAGTTCTTTCTCATCTACATATTCGGGCAACAAAAACGGTTGAGGATATCCTCTTTGTTTGCTGATGAACGAAACAATATCATCCACTTCGGGCGTATCAACAAAGGCACATTGTAAACGGGTTAGCTCTCCGTTATAACTGATGAGCATATCCCCTTTACCAATCAATTGCTCGGCACCTCCGGTATCAAGAATTGTACGGCTGTCAACTTTTGACGATACTTTAAACGCAATCCTTGCAGGAAAGTTGGCTTTAATTGTACCTGTGATAATATTCACGGATGGACGTTGTGTAGCGATGATGAGATGAATACCTACTGCTCTTGCCAACTGTGCCAAACGGGCAATGGGCATCTCTACTTCTTTACCTGCTGTCATAATCAAATCGGCAAACTCATCAATCACCAACACAATAAATGGAAGGTATTGATGCCCTTTTTGCGGATTGAGTTTGCGGCCAACAAATTTGTCGTTGTATTCTCGCAGGTTTCGGCAACCGGCTTCTTTCAACAGATCATACCGGTTATCCATTTCAATACACAATGCATTGAGTGTATTAATTACTTTCTTGGTATCAGTAATAATGGCTTCTTCTTCGCCCGGCAATTTTGCAAGGAAATGATTCTCGATGTGACGGTACAAACTCAACTCTACTTTCTTGGGATCAACCAACACCAGTTTCAATTGCGATGGATGTTTTTTATACAACAACGAAACAAGAATCGCATTCAACCCAACTGATTTACCCTGCCCTGTTGCACCAGCCATTAACAAGTGCGGCATGGTTGTTAAATCAACAATAAAATTTTCATTATCAATTTTTTTACCAATTGCAATGGGCAATCCAAAGTTGTTGTGTTGAAACTTATCCGATGCCAGTAATGTTTTCATACTCACCACCGTCTTCTTTACATTGGGCACTTCAATACCAATGGTTCCTTTACCTGGAATGGGTGCAATGATGCGGATACCCAATGCTGCAAGACTTAATGCAATATCATCTTCCAGGTTTTTAATCCGTGAAATACGAACACCTGCAGCAGGTACAATTTCATACAAGGTTACAGTAGGACCAACCGTTGCAAATATTTTCTGGATTTCAATATCGTAGTTGCGGAGCGTATTGATGATCTGATTTTTATAGTTCTCCAGTTCACCTGCATCCTGTATAATTTTTTCACTGCCGTGATTCTCTAATAAATTAAGCGAAGGGAATTTATAATCTTTCAAATCAAGAAAGGGATCATAGGGAGGTAGATTTTCAACCACCTTATTTTCTGCAACAGTTTCATCTGTTGCATCGGCATCTTCATTTGCATTTTTTATTTCAAGTGCAAGATCATTAGCTATCTCTTCTTTCGATTGTTTTTTTGTTTTTTCCGGTTCAGGAATGCTCATTTGTACAAAGGGCTCTGCCTGCAGCTCAGGTTCAATTACTTCATTTGTGATTGGTCTGTTATCTGCTGCTGCATCTTCCCGTTCTGTGATGGAGAAATCGTGTAATGGATTTTTCTTTTCTTCAACACCGTCGGCTAAAATCAACTTTGCTTCGCCTTTTAACTGATTATTGATTTTTGCAACATCATCCTGTAATGAATCTGATAATACAACCGGAGTTGTTTCGCCTTCATCTAGATCATCTGTAACCGTAGATTCTTTTAGTTTTTTAGCAGGTAACTTAAACACTGGATTAAACCGCCAGATGGCGTATGACACCGCTGCGAGTAATAAAATAATAGCAGTGCCTGTTTTACCGGCAAAGCCCATGAGCCATGACGATGCATAATTCCCAAAAGCCCCTCCCCACGGGAAACCCAGTTGCTGCATAAAAAAAGAAAAGAAAACCGGTAATATGAGCAACCCGACTAACACATACTTTATATTACGTGTTATGGAGAACAGCTTTTTACCAAAGAGCAAATTAGCTCCAATTATAAAAAAGAAGGTACAAATGAGAAAAGAAGCTACACCAAAGCCTTTATAAAAAAACAAATGTGAACTCCATGCACCAAAACGGCCAAGCAGGTTTTGTACCTGCATATCTTCTTTCAGTAATACATTCCATGAGTGACGGAGTACCTTATCCTGATCTTCCTGCCAGGTAAATAAATAAGAGGTAAAAGAAATAAACAAAACTACTGCCAGCAACAGGAAAATGATACCGGTAATTTTATGTGTACGCTCATCCTTTACCAATTCTTTTACCGATACTTGTTCTTCCTTGTCCTGCTTCATTTGCCCGGAGCCTTCTTTTTTCTTCTTTTCTTTTATGCGCTTTTCGGCCATAAAAACAAAGATAAAGAATGCAACCATCCCAACCACAGAGAAAAGACTGGCACAAAAAGCCGAAATGTTTTATCTTAATCGCCGAACAGACGCTTTATGAGAAAACGATCCCTGCTTACCTGTCTTTTATTGCTTTACATGATTACGGCATTTGCACACAGCGATACCATGTTATCGGTTATCCGTACATCCAACGTCGTAAACCTGCACTACCTGCCGCAAAACATGCACGTGTTTATTGATACAAACAGCAATATGCCGCTTCAGGATATCCGGGGTATTATGTTCCTTCATCTCAACGAAGAGCCCAAGAAAAAGGTATCAAAATCGCTGATGATTGATGCAAGAATTTATTTGCTGATATGGATTGAAAATGATGAACAGATTCCCCGTTCCTTTTATATTACTCCGGGCACCTATTCTACCGAAACAATTCTGTATACCAGAGATTCCATTAGCAATGAATGGACAGAAATTCCAAGTCAGATTGCAAAAGACAAAAGTGAAAAGTCGTACCGTTTTTTTACCATACCTGCAGGAAAAGAAATGCAGATACTTGTACGATGTAAATATGCCAGAACAAATATTATTACACTTAATCCATATCTCATTAATCCCATTTTTTTTGATGACCATGTCAATAACATTCATACCAACTGGTTTGGAGTGAACACCTTTACCTATGTTTTGTGCGGATTACTTTTTATGATGATTCTGTTTTCAATGGCGAACTATGTGCAGAATTATAAAAGGGAATTTCTGTATTATTCTGTGTATGCTTTTTCAATGGGGCTGTTGCTTTTTTTAAAAGCTGTTTTGTACAAACGCTCTACTCAGTTTAATTTTTTTAATGAAGAGTATCTTGATTATTTTCTGCAAATCACAGGTTACATTTTTTACATTGGTTTTACAAGAATGTTTTTGGGTACACCTGTAAACTACCCCCTTCTAAACCGTTTGTTTATTATTGCTGAGTTTGTGTTAGGTGGATTTCTTTTGTTGTTCAGTATTTTTTACTTTGGCAAATTCCCATTTGTATATCTCACCACTACCGAAAACATCAGCAAATTCTTTCTCATTTTTCTGGGTATCATGTACCTGATTCTCGGATTAGTTAACCGTAATAAACTTATGAATTATTTGCTGGCAGGTAATATTTCAAACCTTGTGATGGGCAGTATTTCACAATACATTGTGTTGGTTCCTTCTACTACACTGCTACCTGCAACCGGTATTTTCAGACAGTCGGTTTTATTTTTTGAAGTAGGCATTTTACTAGAGCTTGTTTTCTTTCTCTTTGGACTGGTATATAAAAACAAAGTGGAGCTGATTGAAAAAGTAAAAATGAGAGAAGCGATAAAACTGGAAGCTGAACGGCAGGAATATGAGAAAGAACTTGCTGTGTTAAGAGCCCAGCAGGATGAACGAAGCCGTATATCAGCAGATATGCACGATGAGCTGGGCAGTGGTGTTACGGCTATTCGTTTACTGAGTGAAATTGCACGACAGAAATCAAAAGAACATCCTATTGACGAAATACCCAAGATCTCTTACAATGCCAATGAGCTGATGACAAAGATGAACGCCATCATCTGGAGTATGAATGCAGGAAATGATACCGTTAACAGTCTGGTAGCATATATCCGTTCGTATGCATCGGAGTACCTTGATAATTTTAAAATGGATTATAAAATAAAAGTAGCGGCAGAAATCCCCAACACAGAAATATCAGGCGTACGGCGCAGAAATGTTTTTCTGGTATTAAAAGAATCGCTGAACAATGTAATGAAACATGCCAATGCAGAAGAAGTAATAATCAGCATTGATTTTAATGACAACAACATTATCATTGAAATTAATGATAACGGAAAGGGAATAGATCCTGAAAAACTCAATCAGTTTGGAAACGGTCTTAAAAATATGCAGCGACGCATGGAGAGCATTGGTGGAACGTTCGATATTTCTTCCGGCACCGGAACAACTGTAAAATTAACGGTACCTATTCATTAACCGATGAAGTACGTAAACCAAGCAACAACCCCACCCAGCCAACAATAAAACAAACCCCACCAAAAGGTGTAACAGCACCCAGCCAGCTGACAGCTTCAACAGCGGCTGCTTTTAAAAAAGTGAGTGTGTATAAAGATCCGCTGAATAATACAATGCCTGTTATAAATAAATAACCTGCACGTTTGTACCAACTGTTATGATTTTGTTTCATCAGTAACCCTGTTAATGCCAGAGCAAATACATGAAAGAACTGATACAGCACAGCCGTTTGATAGGTTTGTAAACTCCTTTCATCCAGCAGTTCACGTAAAGCATGCGCTCCAAATGCTCCCATGCCAACAGCAAGTGCAGCAAGTAAAAATGAGATTTTAAGAAATTGATTACCCATGTCGTCTGATCATTTTTTGAAAATTTTCAAGACTCACGGATTGTGCAGGTAAATGATACATAGCCTGCACATAGTATTCTTCCCGTTGTTTTAATTTTTCACTGATATGCTCCTCCAGTAAATGATCCGGTACCTGTGCAATCAAGGGTCTGGTTTCTTTTTCGTTTTGCAAACGTTGTACAAGCAATGCCGCATTCGCTTTCAGATAAATGGTTACGCCATGTGCATTCATCCATTTCATGTTGTTGTGAAAGCAGGCTGTGCCGCCTCCGCAACTCAAAATAAACTGATCTTTTTTTTCAAAAGAATGCAACATTGTTTTTTCCTGTTTACGAAATGCAGCTTCTCCTTTCTCTTCAAAAAGAGCAGTGACCGTTTTTCCTTCCTGCTTTTCAATTTCAGCGTCGAGATCGTAAAAGCTGATGCCAAACGCTTCGCTCCATTGCTTACCCCAGTGCGTTTTTCCGCTACCCATAAAACCAATGATAAAATAACGCATGAAGGTTTTGTTGTTTGATACGAAGGTAATGAGTGATGAGTGATGAATGATGAGTTAGCTTACTTTATTTCGGATCTCTGCACAAACTCATGGCCTGATAGCTATCGTCTCATCTTTCATCACCGATCAAAAAAAAAGCCCATCGTTAAAACGATGGGCCTGTATTAAAAATCCGGTTAAGTATTAACCTTCTTTTTCTTCACTCTTTGTTTCATCAGCTGCACCGCCGTCTAATTTTTTCTTCAGATCGGCTAATACACCTAAATCACCAAGTGTTGTTTTCTCTACTTTGCTTTGTACGTCTTTTACTGCTTTCTTTGTGCGTACTGCATCGGCTTGCTTTTCTTTGAACTCAGCATTCTTTTCGTCAGCAATTGCCTTTTCCCAAATGCGTGCATGGCTGATAACAACACGCTTTTCATTGCGATCGAATTCAATCACCATGAACTGTGCTGTTTCATCTGCAGCTACCTGCTTACCATCTTCTTTGTTGGTATGACGGTTAGGAGCAAATCCTTCAATACCGTATGGCAATTGAACTACTGCACCTTTATCATCTTTCTTGGTAACATGGCCTTCGTGAATAGTTCCGATAGCAAATGTTTCTTCCAATGCATTCCAGGGATCTTCTTCTAATTGTTTATGTCCTAACTGGAGTTTGCGGTTTTCTTTATCAATGCTCAGGATCATGACGTCAATTTCCTGCCCAACTTTTGTGTATTCGCTTGGGTGGTTGAAACGCTTGGTCCAGCTGAGATCACTGATGTGAATCATACCACCAATTCCTGCTTTCAGTTCTACAAACACACCATAAGGAGTAATGTTTTTCACCAAACCTTTATGCTTGCTTTCAACAGGGAATGTATCTTCAATAGTGCTCCATGGATCCTGACTCATTTGCTTAATGCTCAAGCTCATCTTACGGGCATCTTTATCAAGCGTTACAATTTTCGCTTCATGTTCGTCGCCCATTTTGAAGAATTCTTTTGCATTAACCGGCGTGTTAGCCCAGCTGATTTCACTTACGTGAACCAGACCTTCTACACCAGGCATGATTTCTAAGAAAGCACCATAGTCTTCAATGTTTACAACCTTACCTTTCACGGTGTTACCTTCAACGATTGTTTCGCTGAGTGTATCCCATGGGTGTGGAGTTAATTGTTTCAGACCAAGGCTGATACGTTTTTTATCATCGTCGAAATCAAGAACTACAACGTTCAGTTTCTGATCCATCTTCAACACTTCTGTTGGATGGTTGATACGGCCCCAACTGATATCTGTGATATACAACAAGCCATCAACACCACCCAGATCAAGGAACGCACCGAAATCGGTGATGTTCTTAATAGTACCTTCCAGTACCTGACCTTTTTCAAGCTTGCCCATGATCACTGCACGTTGTGCTTCAATATCGCTTTCAATGAGTGCTTTGTGACTTACAACAGCGTTCTTAATGGTTTCGTTAATCTTCACCACTTTAAACTCCATTGTTTTGCCAACAAACTGATCGTAATCGGTTACAGGCTTCACATCAATTTGTGAACCCGGTAAGAATGTTTCCATTCCAAACACATCAACGATCAAACCACCTTTTGTTTTACTTGTAACAGTACCGGTAACAATTTCGCCGGTTTTGTGCACTTCCATAATACGCTCCCATGCACGTGTAATGCGTGCAAGTTTGCGGCTGAGGTGTAAGTGACCTTCTCTGTCTTCTTTTTCAACCACCATTACTTCAACAGTGTCGCCGATTTTTAAACCCGGCAAATCACGGAACTCGTTCAATGAAACAAGACCATCACTTTTAAAGCCGATGTTTACAACCACATCTGTTTTTGTTAATGCCACAACCTGGCCATCAACAATTTCAGCATCGTTTACCTGCTTAAACGTACCATCATACACTGAATCGTACTTTTCACGTTCTTCTTTGCTGTAGATTGCTACGTTGCGCTTGTCAACGCTCCAGTCAAAATCATCATGAGCAGTTTGCTCCACCACAGGTGCCTTTGTTATCGCTGCAGAAGTTTCGGCAACAGTTGTTGCTTCCACGTTCTCCTGTGCATCAGCGTTTGAGTTAACAATTTCGTTTTCTGACATAAAATGATCCCGATGTTGTTTTTTAGTTCGGGGTCGCAAAGTTAAGGTTAAAAGGCTTGCGGCCAAAGGATTTGAAGGGGAAAAATCTCCTCTCCCAAAGCTTTTATCTACCCTTTTTCTGTTTTACAGGCTTAAACAAGTTGGTTTTACCCGAAACAGGCAACGGAGCGCCCCAAAAAGTGCTGACCTTACCTATTTCTGACCGGTTATTTTAGGCTTACGTTTCCGTTTTTGTTCAGCCTCTTCATCCTCTTCAGCAATTTTTACAAACGCACTTCTGCGGGGTGCCGGCATCACTGCATCTTCCCCCTTCACTGCTTTCCAGATTACTTCGCTGAAAAGCAGATCGGGTATACGGTCTTCTTTTGTAAAATCGAAACTGTTGCTGAGTCGTGCAGTGTTACTGTTACGGGTATTTATTTCATTTAAATCTACAGAAACGGGAACAGCTGTAAAAGAAGTGTAATCGGGATTGGCCGTAAACGATCGCCACATAGGTGTTGCAGCGGCATCGTACTGACTCATAGGCGGTAACCCTAAAATAAGTTCGATAGTGCGTAACATAGAGGAGGTTGAATACATGGTATGATCTGTATAACCCCGCTTTACAAACGGACCTGCAACGTAGGCAGTAGTGCGGTGAGCATCTACATGATCGGGCCCGTTCTGTGCATCATCTTCAACAATAAACACCACACTCTCTTTCCAGATGGGACTTTTAGATAAATATTCAACAAACAGTCCAACAGCCAGATCATTATCTGCTACATGTGCAAATGGAGTTGGTCTGCCTGTTCGCAATCCTTCAGTATGATCGTTACCAAAACGCATGGAGTTAAAACGTGGCACAGCATTTACAGCCAGCAGTGAATCGAACTCACGGCGCCATTGATAAAAGCGGGTGGTATCTCTTACACTTAAATTGTAACCGGTATAATATGGACAGAAATGATTTTCCAACGCAGGAATATTTGCTTTACCCCCATCTGCAAACTCACCATAAGTGCGGTAGCTTACGCCGGCACGTTTACAGTAATCCCAAATAAATCCTCTTTTAGGATTGGCAACTTCCCGTTTTCCTTCGCCGGGATATGTACCGCCTCTGCCACCATAACTGGTGACCCAGTTCTTTTCTAAAAAATCGGTGGCGTGTGCAGAAGTGCTCCAGTTATGACCATCGGCACTTACTTCTCCATCGGCATAAAAATTATCGAGCAATACAAATTCGTTCACAAGCTTGTGTTGGTTGGGTGTAATTTTTTGTCCGAATAAAACCAGACTGGTATCGCCGTTGCCTTGAGGCACATCGCCCAATACCTGATCGTATGTGCGGTTTTCTTTAATGATATAAAACACATACTTAATTGGTGTGGCATCGCCTTTCTTCATGGGGATAGGATTTCCTTTTTCACCTTCGGCTGTTTGTTCTTTTAGTTTTGAATAGGGTGTGTTTTTGTACACTGCCTTTGAATATACAGCCAGCATTGCATCAGTTGGTTCATCAACAATACTCATGGTGCCTTTCATTAAACCACCTATATAACCAGAACGAACTTTTACAGATGTATCGCCCACATGACGTTCTACCGTTTGTTCAGGTTTGGATGGATTGGGGCCGGTGGGGTTAGCGAAAGAAGAAAATCCTTTGCCATTGGCTACGTATATTTTTTTACCCACCACTTTGATGTTGGTTGGATACCAGCCTACAGGTATATATCCTTTTGATTTGCTTTTACCACGCTCAGATACATCAAATACGGCCAGGCAGTTATTATCTGCATTTGCAGCATACAATGTTTTTTCATTTTGCGAAAGTGCAAGTCCGTTCGCTGTTGATCCTGCAGGTGCATCAGCAAACAACGCTGTATTTAACACTTCAAGCACTTTACGCTTTTTAATATCAATAACAGATACACTGTTATCGTTTGCATTTGCTACAAACAACAAGGTGCCGTTTTTATTTAGCAATAATTCGTTGGGATTGTCACCGGTAGAAATGGATGCAACCATTTTCTTTTGCTTTGTATCGTATACTGCAATTTCATCTCCGCCCCATACAGAGATGTACAATTCTTTTTTATCGGGAGATAAGATACAGGCATACGCTTCAGCAGAGAGCTGCAGTTGCTGAACAATTTTTTTGGTTGAAAGATCAATCACATACAATGCATTGTTTTCTTTTGTAACCACAAACATCATGTTAGCTGCATCATCCATTGCAATACCGGCAGGTGAAATTTTTTCGGGCCACTTTGCTCCCAGCTTAATACTGTCTTTTAAAATCAGTTTATTATTGCTGATGCTGTATTGCAGTATCCAGTTATCATTTCCGCCCGATGCATAGAGAGAGCGCCCATCTGCGCTGAATGTTAATCCGTACCATGATTTTGGAATGATCACATTATCCGCAATGGTTTCTGTTTTAAGATCAATGAGCTGCAGACTCTGCACACTCTGTCCGTTATTGGTTACTGCCATCCATTTTTTATTTGCCGATACAGCAAGGTTCAGCGGAAAATCACCTAACGGAAGTGATTGTCCTGCAGGTGATAGCTGCCAGCCATTTGGCAAACGAACACGCTTATTGTTTAGTTCGGTTTCAGGATTGTTTACCTGCTGTGCCTGTAAGCAAATGACAGAACATAAAAATGAAATAACAATTACAATCAATTTCATAACAATTCGGTTTAGATGCTGAGAATGAATAAAGCTACATGTAAAACAAACATCCTGCATATTTCAAAAACCCCTTTTGGAATGAGGGGTTTTTGAACGCTGCCTGATGATAAGGCACGGAATAAACGGTTTCCGCATCAGTTAAATTAAAAACTGTAACGGGCTCCTATTTGTATTTGAAAGGGTGTGCCGTTTGCCTGCACAACACCTACATTTTCATTTACTCTGTAATTGTATTGTTTGGTTGCCTGATCGAACCCGGTTACAAATAATAAAGTTTGATTGCCTTGGTTAAAATTTCGTCCCCACTTTTTGTTGAGCAGATTGGCAAAGTTGAACACATCTGCACTAAGTGTAAACTTCTGCTTTTTAGAAATTTTAAAATCTTTGGTGAGACGGATATCAATGACGCCGGCAAAAGGATTTTCGCCACCATTACGGTCTGCAATTTTGCCCAGATTTTTTCTGATATAGTCTTTAATTCTGTTATCCGGGTTATTTAAAACTTTTTCCATTGAAGTTCTGATGGATGAGGGTGTTTTTGAATCGAACGGATTAAAAATGAAAGCAAGGTCATTATCATTACCCGGTCCGCCAACAAAATCGCCATTGATATCTGCATCAACTGTAAGACTGAAACGTGTACCACCAACTCCTGTAAAACGGCCGCTCAATGAAAATCCTTTCCATGTTGGTGTTGATCCAAACACAACAATTTTATGTCTGAACTGGTTATCAGAAAAATTGATTTCACTTAAATCACGGGGATCTGATTTTACAGGCCGGAATGTAGAGGTGTTTGCAACATTACCGTTGTACGATGTATTGTCTCTTGTAACATTGTATGTATAACTTACATTGATATATCCGTCTTTGTAATACCTGTATTCTGCATCTGCAATTGCTGTGTTGGAATACAACAATGCACCATTGGTAAATTCAAGTGTTCTTCCTACTGCCTGTGTTTTACGACCTAATACATTGTTGGTGATACCTGCAGATGAAATAGAACTTGCAGGAACAAAAACTCCTCTGTTGTTTTCATTTGCCAATGTAAAGAAAGGCTGATCAACTAAATTTCTGTCGAGATATACGTAGTTATTATAGGTATACGCAAAAAGAAAATTAGCTCCAACACGTAACTTACCCTGTAATAAAATCTTATTGTAAGAAAGGTTGGCTTTAAAAATAGATGGCACCTGCAAATCAGCATCGTTCAGGTTAATTGTAGAAACAGTTGGTACTCCTGCAATTAATCCCGGCGCTGTTGAGGGATTATCTCTGTATGATGGAAAATCAGGAACAGGAACACGGTTAATGCTTCCGTCTGTAGGGCGGGTAACATCAATTGCTGCAACCATTGTTCCGCTGTTTTGAATATTATTTACCTGTGCATAGGTAATGGGATTGGCAGAGAATAATCCTGCGCCAAATTTTATAATGTCTGTACGCTTTCCCTTTACATCCCATGTAAGCTGAATACGTGGTTGAATATTATTCCAGTCGGTAGGATTATTATCTGTACGCAAACCGAGTTCTTTCTCTACAACCGGATTGTAATCACCTGCTGTTAAGTAACTGGTAACATCCCATCTTAATCCAACTGTTGCTTCAAGATTTTTAACAGGAAAAAACTGCATTTCTCCAAATAACGATCCATTGAAAACATATTGCTGAACAGAAGGTACTCCTTTCAACGGTACTTCTCTTGCATACCTTGATGGATTGAGGTTATCAAAATCGGCAAGGCTGTTAAAAATAAAACGGCCATTCTGTTCATTGGAAATATATGTGTCGAGATAGGTTAATGTATTATCTGTACCAAATGTAAAATTGTATTTCCCTTTTGTTATAAAGGTTGTATTGATCAGTTGCCATTGATTCTCCAGATTATCTTCGGGATTAAACCGCTGCCCGCCAAGTTGAACGTTTGTGTTGCCCTGTGTACCGTTGGGCAATGTAGAACGCACAGTTACAATAGCTCTTGGAATATTTGCAGAAGGCAATTCTTTATTAGGTATATAATTTCTTGTAGCGGTCTGGTACTGTACTTTTAATTCGTTGAGTACATTCGAACGCACCTGTGTTCTTAACGATAACAGCGTGCTGTTTTCCTGCGATTTAAAATCGCCCCATACTTCGTACAGGTTGATATTGTTGTTATCATTTACACTGGTGGGATCGTTCCAGTTACTGAAGTTATTACGGAGTGTTAAGCGGTTTTTTTCATTGATCTGCCAATCGAACCGCAGCAAAAAAGTATTGGCTGTTGTTTTTCTGCCAAACTCACCTGTCTGTTTGTTATTACTTAATCCATATTTTGCCCGTGCAATCCGCAACACATCATCTAATGCCTGTTTACTGATACGCAATGCAATTTCATCTGCTTCAGTTTTTATATCTGCGATAAAAAAAGGTGCAGAAGCATCTTCACGGTCGAATGCAGTAAAGAAGTGGAGTTTATTTTTAATGATGGGTCCGCCAAGACTGAATCCGTATTGATTGTTGGTAAACTTCTGTGTTCTTCTGTTGCCTCTGATATCAAATTTACTCGACAATGCATCAGATCTGAAATAGTTAAATACACTTCCGGTAAGGTTATTGGTACCCGATTTTGTAACAGCGCTGATGGTACCACCACCCTGCCTGCCTTGTGTTACACTGTACACGTTGGTGATAATTTCAAACTCACGAATAGCTTCCATTGATAAAGAAAACGGGCCTCTTCCTATTTCACCACTGGTTAAATTATTTCTTGCACTAACCCCGTCAATTAAATAGTTAGTTGAAGAAAAACGCTGTCCGCCTAAATTAGCACCATTTGCTAATGGAGAAAGTGAAGCCAGGTTACTGAAGTTTCTGTTTTGTGCAGGTATTTGACGGATAGTGCTTGATGAAATAGCAGTACTTGCACCAAAGCGATCAATTCTGCTTGTTAATGTATTTGAACGAATCACCACTTCAGCAAGATCAGAACTGTTTTCTGTGAGTACAAAATCAGCAATCACCTGGTCACCGAGGTTGATCGAAAGATTCTCCTTCATCTGTTTTTTGTACCCCACAAAACTTACCTCCACTATATAAGGTGAGCCCAAGGGCAACTGTCTGAAATAATAGTTCCCCTTTGCATTGGTTTGTGTACTCGACTTAAAACCGGTAGAGGTGTTTGTAATCATTACAGTAGCACCTGCCAACGGCTTTTGTTCATTATTAAGTACTGTTCCCGTTACCGATGCATCGGTAGACTGACTAAACACATCTGTTAAAAGCATTGATTGAAAAACAAAGAAAACGAAAAGGAAAATCTGAATACTTTTTTTCATTGCAGCAGTTTTACTGTTAATTAAGAAAGTGAAAAAAACATGCTACTCACTCTAAACATCATCTAAACTTTGCTTACAGATATTTAGTATAAGTAACAGGCTGCAAAACTGCAGTTGCTATGTGACCGAATTCTTAATGGCACATTAACAAACAATGAAAAGAATGTTATGAAAACAAAAATGAATTAAAAGCAAAGCCTTTTATGCGCTTAAAGCATTATAGAAAATTAACAATAGCTGCCGGAGAAATGCCAATGAGTTTACAGTATCACTAACTGTTATGCAGAAACTTATTTAACTATGTATTTTACTTGATGTCCTTTTTTACAAGACCAATAAGACCAGCCAGTAAAACAAGACCACATGAAACCCCTGCTGTATAACTCACAGTTACAGTATCCTGCTGACCTTTATAAATTCCGAACAAGGCCCATCCAACTACAACTGCAAAAGCTGCTTCCCGTTTTACCAAACTAAACCAGCAACCGAGTAAAGCGGCAATTACAATCATGATGCAACTCCATAACCACGGCTGCATGCCAAACCCTTTCCAATCTATATCAACCAAAACGGCTGTTGTGTTTGCAATGCTTGCTACGCAGATCCATGCCAGATACATCACAAAAGGAATATAAAGAAGCAAAGTTGCTCTGGTGTTCAACTGCATTTTTGCAGCCTGCATACTGCGGTAAATAGTTATTAATGTACTCAGCAGCCAGAACATGATCAGTAATGCAGCAACCGGCAACAACTGATGCCACATAATAATCCAAACAGCATTTAATGTACAGGATAAAGTAAAAAATGGCGCCACTTTACGTATATGATTAAACAGTATTGTTTGTTTTTGTTTCCAAAGAATGATACCGGAATAAATAACCCAACCGAGTAATAGCAAATACAGTATACCCCAGATACTAAAAGTAAATCCTGCGGGTACAAAGAGATTGGGATACATGGCACTGATTTCTCCTGTATTGTATCCATTCAACGGCAATGCATTGGCCAATGTATTTACAAGAATCATAACACTGTAAAACAAAACCTGTAATACAGCAACCGATTTCGAATGACGCAGCATAAAAACAGTTTACAAGATCAGCAAATTATTTCCATAATACATAGGCCCTTGCCAAAAGAGGCAATAACACAACAATCAAAAGCGCCCACCACAACCCAAAGAAAGCGCCGGTAACGATAGCAATGCTTAACAGATAAACAGGATACAAAAAGGCGATCATGCAAAACAAAATACTATCGTAATGTATTTCGCCTTTGAGTTTATAAGCCAATTGCTGTACCGGTAAATAAAATAAAAAATGGGTGGCTATTGCCAGCAAAGCCGGTAATAATAAGAATGCTTTGTTTATAGTTGGTACAGGTTGTTGATGTATTTCGGAAAGTATCTGTAACTGATCGCCCGTTTCTTTGTTGATTGCATTCATCCGGGCACCTGTTTCATCTATCCCGTTTAAAACTTCTTTTCCAAACACTGTTCCAAAATGAATATCAACTTCTTTAGGAAAAGAAAAGAAAGAGCTGTAACGTAACCATACGGGCAGGCATTGAATGTTCAACCCATCTTCCAATGCCTGTATAAACATGCGTGGCGCTCCTTTTTTTAAAGGAAGCTGCAGACTGGTTTGATATTTACAAAACCCTTCCACAAAAATGAGTACATGTTCTCCACGCAGCAGTATTTGTCTGCACTCTTCAAATGTCTGATCATTTTTTCCAAGATTATCTTTTCCGTCTCTGATGCGGTAAATGGGAATCATATTCACTGAACGAAGTATAGCACGTACCCATGCTTTTTTAAACACATCACTCCGTGTAATGAAATGCACCCGTTGTTTCATTTGCGCTCCTACCAGTATGGCATCTAAAAAAGAATTGGGATGATTGCATCCAATGATCAAAGGTGTTTTAATTTCTCTTGCTTCACGGTTATAGAGTGAAAACCGTTTGCAAAACAGCCAGACTGTGAAAAGGGTGAGGTTCTTTACAAATAAATACATCAGGTTTGTTCGGTTATGCTGGCAAATTAAGGGAAATAATTGAACAGCCATGAGCCCTGCTTAAAGAACGGATGCATAGAAATTTCGCTTAACTTTCTCGTCTAAACGTTTTTTTATGAAACATTGCTTTCTGTTAAGTCTTGTCCTTTTTATTTGCGGGTTGCAGTTACAGGCACAAACCAAGGTGCTGGTTCCTTACCCTTCTCAATTTGGAAATAAACCTTTGGATGGCCGCCTGCTGCTTTTGCTCAGCACCAATAAGAATGCTGAACCAAGATTTCAGATCAGTGATGGGCCACAAACTCAACAGGTATTTGGCATCAATGTAGATAACTGGATGCCGGGCCAAACAAAAACCATTGACTTTAAAGCTTTCGGTTACCCTGTTGAAAACATGAAACAACTTAAAGCCGGTACGTATTATGTACAGGTGCTCCTTCACAAGTATGAAACATTTAAACGAAAAGACGGACATACTGTAAAACTGCCAATGGACAGAGGCGAAGGACAGCATTGGAACACAGCACCGGGCAACTTGTACAACAAACCCGTGCAACTTCGTCTCAGCAATACCGGTAGTGAAGTAGTAACCGTAAAACTCGATAGCAAGATCCCTCCTATTGATTCTCCAAAAGACACGAAGTATATCAAACATATTAAAATACAAAGCAAACTGCTAACAGAATTCTGGGGGCGCCCCATGTATATTGGTGCACATGTTTTGTTGCCCGAAGGTTGGGATACACATCCAACAGTAAAATATCCATTGGCTATTTTTCACGGACATTTTCCTGATGACTTCAGTGGTTTCAGAACCGATCCGCCAGATCCAAATCTGCAACCCGATTATATTGCTCGGTTTAATCTCAGTGGATACAACCGCATTGTACAACAGGAAGCCTATAATTTTTACAAACAATGGAGCGGTCCGGATTTTCCCAGAGTGATTGCCATTGAAATACAACATCCCACTCCATACTACGATGATTCATATGCTGTAAACAGTGCCAACAACGGACCTTATGGTGATGCCATTGTGTATGAATTGATTCCTGAAATTGAAAAACGTTTCAGAGGCATTGGTGAAGGATGGGCAAGATTTATGTATGGCGGCAGCACCGGAGGATGGGAAGTATTGGCAGCGCAAATTTTCTATCCAACTCAATTCAATGGTTGCTACAGTGCATGCCCCGACCCGATTGATTTCAGAGCATATACGGTGATTGATATTTATAAAGACAAGAATGCCTATTACCAGGAAGGACCTTTCCGTAAAACATTAAGACCGGGCCACAGAAATTATCTGGGCCATGTTGATTCTTATATACGTGACAGTAATCTGCGGGAACTTGCATTGGGTACCAACAGCCGCAGTGGTGATCAGTGGGATGTTTGGGAATCTGTTTACTCACCTGTTGGTGACGATGGCTATCCAAAACCTATCTGGAATAAATACACAGGCGATATTGATACAAGTGTTGCTGCTTACTGGAAAGAGCATTACGATCTGGGTCATATACTTGAACGTGACTGGAGTAAGATTGGTGATCATTTAAAAGGAAAAATAAAAATCTATTGCGGTGATATGGATAATTATTACCTGAACAATGCGGTGTACTTGATGGAAGAACGCTTAAAAAAATTAACTAATCCAAAAGCCGATGCATTTGTTGATTATGGCGACAGAGCAGAACATTGCTGGAATGGTGATCATACACAACCAAATTACATCAGCCGATTACGATACAATCAAATGTTTATTACACGCTGGGCCGAAGAAGTAAAAACAAGAAGCCCGAAAGGTGCCGATCTTACAAGTTGGAGATACTAATAAAAATGCCGGGTGAAAAACCCGGCATTTTTTATTTAATGATATCCTGCATTTGCGAAACTAATTTTCCTTTTTCATCAAAGACCATTGTTTTTATTTTCCCTGCCTGCTCAACTACTACCTGAAACAGATTGGGATTTTTAGGCTTTTCAATTCTAATGATGTCTTTCGGATTTGTTTGCGGAAAGCGTTTTAAAATTTCTTCCTGTACCGGTTGTGGCGTTTCATCTCTGCGTACAGGAGTTCTTGTATCAACCCGTTCTCCATTGCTGTGATACGTAGCAGTAGAATTCCAATTGCTGTTACCAAATGTTACAGTCCAGTCGCCTCTGTTTTTTGTCCACACTGCATTCATTGCATTTGGATAATCTCTGTTGAATGAGTTACGTACCTGTGTAGGAATATTGATTCTTGTTTTACTGTTACCATTTCCATTACCATTCTCATCATCCTCTTTTTTAAACTCTTTCTGTTTATCCTTTTTATCTTTTTTATCTTTCTTAAATTCATGATCATCATCATCATCATCATCTTTTGATGATTCATGTTGTTTACTGCCGGGAACAGTTTTACTGTTCTCTGCACCGCCACCTGATTGGCTGGTGGATGGTGGATTCGTTTGTGATGAAGGTGTTTGTGATTGTGAACCGGATCCACTGCTTTGACCTGATGTGGGTTCGCCACCTGTTGTTGGTTGTGTTTGACCTCCTGATGTTGATCCGCCGGAAGTTGGACTGCCTGCTGCATTACCAGCTTGAGATGGTGCAGGTGAACCGCTTTGTGTTGGAAACGATCCCGCTTTTGACGTATCACCGGATTGATAAATAACCGGTTTTTGTTTGTTGTTCACTTCAGGTTTACCTCCCTGATTTGCCGGAGCAGGCACAGAAGATTTGATCTCTTTCTTTTCTTTTTCCTTTTTATCTTTTCCTTTTCCTTGCGTGAAACCTGCCAAGGTAACGATCAGAAAAGCCAACAGAGTAAATATTTGTTTCATGTGTTAATATTTGAATGTTGAATAATTTTCTTTTAGATCAATATTTGTACCAAAGGGTTGCACAATTTATTTTGCCATTTGCCTTACGGCTGTTATCAATCTGTCAAGATCTTTGGTTGAGGTGTACACATGCGGTGTAATTCTTACACAATGTATATTTTCCCAATCAATTGCTACTGTATGTATCCGGTGTTTTGAATGCAATGTATTGGCAACCTCTGCCGGCTTCATTCCTTCAATGGCAAGTGAGGTAATGGCACAATAGCTTTTTTTATTTTTTGATTGATGGAACGAAACTTTTGGCAGATCACTCACACGGCTGTTCCAGTAATCAGTTAAAAACCGAAGCCGCTCTTCTTTTCGTTTTGAACCAATCACATTGTGAAAATCAACTGCATTACCAATGGCCATTTCGCTGGCAAAAGAACGGGTGCCGAGACTTTCGAATTTGCGGATATCAGTTCCATCCGGTTCATTGTTGCTGAGCAGGGCCCAGATATTTTTGATTTTTTCTTTTTTGATCCAGAGTAATCCGCTGCCAAACGGTGCACACAACCATTTGTGCAGAGAAGTTGCAAAATAATCGCAACCCAGATCCGGAATCTTGAAATCAGTATGAGCAAATGTATGTGCACCATCTCCAATTACTTCAATACCACGCTTGTGTGCTTCATCTGCAATTTTACGAATAGGTAAAATTTGTCCTGTCCAGTTAATTAAATGTGTAACATGTACAATTTTTGTTCTGGATGTAAATGCCTTTACATATTGCTGAACAATTGCATCTTCGTCTTCTTCCGGCAAATTCAAGTTCAACCAAACTAATTTTATGCCATCTCTTTTTTCACGTTGCTTCCATGCATTGATCATATTGGGATAATCCTGTTTGGTTAATACCACTTCATCACCGGCTTTTAAATTTAAACCAAAGATGATTGTATTTAATCCTTCTGTTGCATTTCGGTTGATGGCCAGTTCTTCTGCATCGCATCCGGCAAGCTCTGCAAGTTTACCACGCAGCGCTTCTCTTCCTTCATCAAGTGTCCGCCACATATAATAAGAAGGAGCTTCATTGCTGAACTGATAAAAACGGATATGAGCTTCCTGCACAACTTTTGGCTGGGGACTTACTCCACCATTGTTCAGGTTTAATAAATTGGGCGATACCGTGTATTGTTCTTTTACCCAACCCCATAAATCTTCATCGCTCATTGCCTCATGGGGATGAAGTGATTGAAACTGCTGCATTTTTTGTTCTGCATCTTTTGCAAATACCGAATTTGTAAAAGGCAAAAAAGTAAATGCACCTGTTGCTGCAGCAATGTTGCTGATAAAATTTCTACGGGAAGATGGCATGCTGAATTGGTTTGCTTAAAGATAGAAAATAACTTTGCCAAAGTTTTAAACGCTTTAGCCTATTTATCAAACGAGTTAAACTTTGGCAAAGTTTCTATCCGTGTTTCTATCCTGCAGCAATGCTTTTGGCCGCAATAAATCCACTGGTCCACGCATGTTGAAAATTAAACCCACCTGTAATACCGTCTACATCAAGTATTTCACCGGCAAAAAATAAACCGGGATGCAGTTTGCTCTGCATCGTGTTCGAGTCTACCTGTTTCAGATCCACACCACCTGCAGTAACAAATTCTTCTTTAAAAGTTGTTTTTCCTTTTACATGAAATTCGTGATTCACTAAAAGTTGAACCAATTTGTTTTGCTCTTTTGAAGGCAGATCAGCCCAGCGCCACTCTTCTTTTACACGAGCTTCCTGTAAAAGAAATTGCCAGAGTCTGTTGGGCAGTTGAAATAAATTATTGTTGATGATCTTTTGCGTTCCATTATTGTTTCTGGTGAATTGTAATTGTTCTTTTACTTCCTGTTCCTTTTTTTCACTCAACCAATTTACAAGAATAGTAAAGTCATAATTTTTCTCTTGCAATTCTCTAGCACCCCAGGCAGATAATTTTAAAACACATGGTCCGCTCATTCCCCAATGTGTAATCAACAACGGACCTGTATTTTTTAATTTGGTTGATCGAATTTTAATGGTTGCATCCGGCACTACTACACCCATCAACTTTGTAATGGGATGATTGGGCATATTAAATGTAAACAACGATGGCACAGGAGTAATAATGTGATGACCTGTTTCCTTCAACCAATCGAATTGCTGCAGCTTGGGAAAACCACCACTTGCCACACAAACAAAATCAGCTTCCAGTATCTCATGATTACTCAATTCCACTTTCCATTTACCCTCCATAGCTTTTGCGTCGGAGGGTTTTCCATTTTCCACTTTCAACTTTTTCACTTCTCTGTTCATGAGAATTTCAACACCGTAAGTATTCACTTCTTTCAACAGACAATCTATAATGGTTTGTGATGAATTGGTTACAGGAAACATCCGTCCATCTTCTTCTGCTTTCAGTTTTACTCCTCTTGATTCAAACCATTCAATGGTATCGGTTGTAAAAAACTGGTGAAATGCTTTGCGTACAAAATGTTCACCACGGGGATACCGTTTACTCATCTCCTGTATGTCAAAGCAAGCGTGGGTTACATTGCAACGACCGCCGCCACTTACTTTTACTTTGGATAACAGCTTACCTGATTTTTCCAGTAAGGTTACGTGTAAAGAAGGATTTAACCTTGCAGCGTTCACTGCACAAAAAAAACCGGCAGCGCCACCACCAATCACTATTAATTTCTTTTTTTTAAACATGCTTACCAGTTAAAGCCGGGAAAAACAAAATACATTACCTGCCATTTACCAAACTCATTGGAAAAATAAATTTTAAACCCGCCTTCAATCAATTGAACCTCTCCGCTTTCAAGCACTGCATTATATTTTACTCCGCCCTCGGCATGGCCCATCCCTTTACTTTGTACATCATCCCATTGAAAAGCAATATCCATTACTGCAAAACGACAGTCTTCAAATTTCCGGTAACTGTCAAAAAACAATTGAAGTTTATATAACACATCTGATTTTGAAATCAAGGATGGTGCAGGACCATCCGGTAAAATCATTTGCTCAGAAAGTATCATAGAATTTTCATCAAAGCTTTGTTCGAACCAATGTTTCAAAAACTCCATCATTCCTTCTTCAATATCTGCTTTGTGATTAGGATGAAATTCTTCGTAACTGAAATTTTTACTCATCCCTTCCACATCCATATCATCTGTTTCATGTTCAAATAATTCTTCTGTAATAAACTGATAGATCAGTTCGGCCGGGTACTTTGCCTTTACATGCAGCAGTACATTTTTTTCCTGCATCAACAGCAGCAGCCGTTTTAATTCAGGCTTCACTTCATCCACACCTAATTCAGCAAAAGGTTTATATGCAGGTTGGCCCAGCAAATCGTACACTTTTACCATTTTCCTGTTCTGGTATTGTGCTTCAAATGCAAGGATATTCTGCAAAAAAGCATGCTCCACTTCAGGTGTGAGTTCAGCGCCCGTTTCGCCAAACATAGCACCAAACTCTGCCTGCATTTTCAGTTTCAGGATTTCATTTTCTAAACGAAGTTTTTCCCGTTCCTCTTCGTTTAGTTCTTCATTCCGGTTGTGATCGTTTGACATATCGTATCGCTTTGATTAAAAAACTTTACTCTATATTATTTCATCATCATTAAAGCAGCAAAGGTTTCAATACCATTTCTGAAATTGAGCAAACGGATATTTTCATTTTCTGCATGCTGATTGTTATCATGATTAGCAATAGGAACTGAAATTGTTTTTGCGTTGAGATATTTTTCAAATACATACAAAGGCAAACTGCCTCCTGCAGTTGGTATAAGCACCACCTGTTCACTTGTAGTTGATTGTACTGCTGCAATTACTTTTTGTGCAATGGGCAAGTCCATTTGTGTTTTTTGTGCATTATAACCACTGCTCAAAGTTACTTTGGCAATTTTTGAGTACTTGCTTCTCTCTTCTTCCGTAGGTTCACGGTCAATAACATAATAACCCTGTGCTTTAATATGGGCAATCACTTTTTGCTGCTGTCGTTGATAATCATTCCCTGCCACCAAACGCAGGTCCAACACTGCTGTAGCTGAAGTGGTAATGACGTTGCTTGCATTTTTACCAACACCGCCACTTTGAATACCGTTTATATTGAGTGATGGCAAACTAATTGCTTCAGCTAAACTTATTCCTTTCATTTCCTGTTCCGGGAAACCCAATTCCTTTTTCATTTGCACATCCACAAGTGGTACAAGGGCCAATGCTTTTTTCTCTGCTGCTGTTAATGGTATTACATCATCATAAAAGCCCTTAATGGTTACCTTACCATTCTCATCTTTCATTGATGCCAGCAATTTCACCAGCATCATGGGAGGACTGGGTGCCCAATTACCATAATGTCCGCTGTGCAATGGACGTTTACTTCCATATACAGTTATATCTACATGTGCATCACCACGCACACCAAACACTACTTGTTTAAACCCTGATTGATGTACAGGTCCATCACAAATGATCCACAGATCACTTTTTAACAATGAAGAATAGTTCTGAAATATTTCATGTAAATGATCACTGCCTGCTTCTTCTTCTCCTTCAAAAAAGAATTTGATATTAACTGTTGGTTTCAGTCCTGTTTTCATCAACGCATCATACGCATTTAAGATCGCCATTACACCAGCTTTATCATCGCTTGCACCTCTTGCATAAATTCTGTTTTGAAGATCGTAAGCTTGTGTTGTTGGAAAGTTGATGATGCTTCCACCTTTTTCCATTGATTCACTCATCAGTACAGGTGTAAAGGGTGATAATCCTTTTGCCCATTGTGCAGGAATCACCGGCTGCCCGTCATAATGTGCATAGAAGATGATGGTTTGTGTAGCGCCCGGAATAATTACTTCACCATAAACAGCAGGAACAGCTTTGGTTGTTGTTGGAAACAGCAGTTGCACATTTTGAATACCACGATTGCTCATGGCACTCATGATAAACTCCGCATTCTTACGAATGTTCGGTGAATCGCTGGCAATATTGGGGATTGAAAGAAAAGATACAAACTCGTTAATGATGGCATGCTGGTTGTTTTCAAAATGTTTACGCACTTTCAACAACTGCGGCGTTTGCGCCAATAAAAAATGAGTGCAGCAGATGGCAACACTCATGAATATTATTTTTTTGATCATACACTTTTATTAGAAGTGTAATTTACTGAATCGGTCAGTAATATGATGCATCCAGATTGGGATTTGCTTTTTCGGCTGCTTCAATGGCAACAAAGGAAGAAAGAATATCGGCCTTCCCTTTCTTTACACATACATCATGTTCATAATGTGCAGAAGGCTTGCCATCGGCAGTACGGATAGTCCATCCATCTTCGTCGTGATACACTTCTTTTACACCCATATTGATCATAGGTTCAATGGCGATTACCGTTCCCTCTTTTAATTTTGAACCTGTTCCCCTCTTACCAAAGTTAGGTACCTGCGGATCTTCGTGCAGATTTCTTCCAATACCATGACCCACCAGTTCTCTTACCACACCATAACCATGTTGCTTTTCTGTGTAATCCTGAATAGCAAAAGCAATATCACCAGTACGGTTACCGTGTACAGCTTTTTCAATGCCTTTGTACAACGACTCTTTTGTTACCCGCAGTAATTTTTTTACTTCATCTGTTGTTGATCCTATGATAAAGGTGTAAGCACTATCTCCATGATAACCGTTTTTGAATACACCCACATCAACAGAAACAATATCACCATCCTTCAAAACTTTGTTTGTAGGAAAACCATGCACCACTGCATCGTTCACCGAAATACAACTTACAAAAGGATAACTGTTCTGGTAATTTTTGAAATTAGAAGCTGCACCATTATCTAATATAAACTGCTCGAGTCTTGCATCTACCTGCATGGTGGTAACACCTGCTTTCAGCATTTTAGCAGCCTCAGCAATTGCATCACCTACCAGCAATGCACTTTTACGGATCAACTCAATTTCTACCGGTGAACGATAATGAATCATAAAACAAGTATTAAAAAACCCCGGCTATTGATGCCAGGGTTTATCTTATATTAATGTGTTTATTAAATGCCTGCTGAAGATACTGTCTGGCGACCCTGAATTTTTCCGCCTTTCATTAATCCATCGTATTGTCTCATCAACAAATGTGTTTCAATTTGCTGTAAGGTATCTAAGATTACACCAACCATAATCAATAAGGATGTACCGCCAAAGAATGTTGAGAAACCGCTGGTTACTCCTAAATTCTTAGCAATACCCGGTAAAATACCAACAATTGCAAGGAACACAGCACCAGGTAAAGTAATACGATCCATTATCTGGCCAATATAATCTGCAGTAGGCTGTCCCGGTTTTACACCCGGTACAAAACCATTGTTCTGTTTTAAGTTATCTGCAATCTGTTTAGGATTAAAAATCAAAGCTGTGTACAGGAATGTAAATCCAATTACAAGAATCGAATAGATGACCATGTACCAGATATTTCCATGATCGCTCAACGTAGCTGCAATACCTTTTGTAGCATTAAACCCTGTTAACAAAGTAGGCAGGAACATGATAGCCTGTGCAAAGATGATGGGCATTACACCAGAGCTGTTTACTTTAATAGGTAAGAACTGGCGTGCACCACCAAATTGTTTGTTACCAACAATCTGCTTGGCATAGTTGATAGCGATTTTCCGTACACCTTGTACAAGAATGATGAGTCCCATAATGATTGCAATCAAAATAGCAATCTCGATCATAAACATTAATAAGCCACCACCAACATTACCCGATTTGGAATCAAATTCGGCAGCAATAGATGCAGGGAAGCGTGCAAGGATACCAATCATAATAATGAGTGATGTACCATTACCTAAACCTTTATCCGTAATACGTTCGCCTAACCACATCACAAATAATGTACCTGCAGTTAAAACAACTGTTGTAGACAACCAGAAATAAGCGCTGAACGATTCAATGATTGCACCTTGTGCAATTTCAGGACTCTTTAAATAAGTTACATATGCGCTTGCCTGGAAAATGGTTACAATTACGGTGAGGTATCTGGTCCATTGATTGATCTTTTTACGTCCGCTCTCACCTTCCTTCTGCATCTTCTGTAACTGCGGAACAAGAATGCTCATCAACTGCATAAAGATGGAAGCAGAGATATAAGGCATAATACCCAACGCAAAAATAGATGCACTCGAAAATGCACCACCTGCAAACGAATCAAAAATACCGAGGATCCCTTCTTTTGCTTTTGAGTTTAAAGCGCTCAACCCGTTTGGATCAACGCCCGGCAAAACAATATGTGAACCCACACGATATACAAGAAGCAAAAGAAGCGTGTAAATGATCTTACTCTTCAACTCATCAATGCTCCAGATATTCTTTAGGGTTTGTATCAGTTTTTTCACTGGAAAATTCTTTTTTAAATAATTGCTGAAAAGAAAAAAGACGCACTTTCATGCGTCGGGCAAATATCGGGAAAAATTACTTCACAAGTTCAACGCTACCACCGGCTGCTTCAATAGCAGCTTTTGCTTTTTCACTTAGTGCATTTACCTTGAATGTAAGCTTGGTTTTAATTTCTCCGTTGGCAAGAATTTTCACTCTGTCTGTACGGTTAATTAATCCATTTACATAGAGGTTTTCAACTGAAAACTCACTGATGGCATACTTTTCAGCCAACTGCTCCACCTGTCCCAGATTAAATACACGGTATTCAACACGATCCGGGTTTTTGAAGCCACGTTTAGGAACACGACGCTGAATAGGCATCTGTCCACCTTCATGCGCCATTTTGCTTTTATAACCGGCACGGCTTTGACCGCCCTTGTTACCTTTAGTAGATGTACCACCCTTACCGGATGCTTCACCACGACCAATACGTTTTTCTTTGTGAGTAGAACCTTCAGCAGGTTTTAATGTGTGCAGTTTCATTTGCTTTTATTTTGTACTTACGCTCCGAAAGCATTCAGAGCTCGCTTTGAATAATTTGAAAATTTATGAATTTGAAAATCTGAAAATGAAAGCACCAAAATTTATTGATGGGCTCATGTTCAAACAATCAAATTAAGCTAACTCTTCAACCTTTAACAGGTGATTCACTTTCTGAATCATTCCAAGAATCTGAGGAGTTCCTACTACCTCATTGGTAGAATTTGTTTTGTTTAAACCCAAAGCCTTCAGTGTCTGCTTCTGGCGTTCCGGTCTGTCAATTGGGCTTTTAACTAAAGTAATTTTTATCTTTTTCATTTGAAATTCAGTTTAAGGTTTGAAGGTTTAAAGTTTAAGGTATCCAAAACATTCAACCTTCAACTTGAAACATTAAACGTATTTTCTTATCCGTTAAATACTCTCTTTAATGCAAGGCTGCGTGTTTTAGATACATTGATGGGCTCACGCAACATAGCGAGTGCTTTGAATGTAGCTTTTACCACGTTGTGCGGATTTGCTGAACCAAGTGATTTTGCCAATACGTCTGTAACACCTGCGCTTTCCAATACTGCACGCATACTGCCTCCGGCAATTACACCCGTACCATGAGCAGCAGGCTTAATTAATACTTTAGCAGCACCTTCTTTGGCCAGTTGATCATGAGGAATAGTACCTTTCATCACAGGAACTTTGATCAGGTTCTTCTTTGCATCTTCAATTCCTTTTGCAATAGCCTGTTGTACTTCTTTGGCTTTTCCTAAACCATGACCCACAACACCATTTTCATTTCCTACGACAACCAGTGCAGAAAAGCTGAAAGCACGGCCACCTTTTGTTGTTTTCACAACACGGTTGATAGCAACAACTTTTTCTTTCAGTTCCAAATCTCCGGCTTTCACTTTGTTTGTAATTACTTGCGACATTTATAGTGTATTAAATGTTTACGATTGATTAGAATTTTAAACCAGCTTCACGTGCAGCTTCAGCAATTGCTTTTACACGACCATGGTATAAATAACCACCACGATCAAAAACAACTGTTGACAATCCAAGATCAGTTGCTTTGCGTGCAATTGCTGCACCTACCAACTTACTCTGTTCAATTTTAGTTACTTTTTGTGCCTGGATGTCTTTGTCTTTTGATGATGCAGAAGCAATGGTTTTGCCTGTTACATCATCAATTAACTGAACATAGATATCAGAGTTGCTGCGAAACACACTTAAACGTGGTCTCTCAGTAACACCAGCTACTTTCTTGCGAACTGCGTAGCGGATCTTTTGTCTTCTGATTACTTTATTATCTGTTTTCATCTTTCTTTATTTAGCTCTCCCGATTCTGCCGGAAGAAAATTTGAGAATTTGTTATTTGAAATTTGAAGATTGCACTCATATAATTTTCAAATCATCCAATCTTTAAATCTTCAAATCTTATTTACCTGCTGCTTTACCTGCTTTACGACGGATAAATTCACCGGCATATTTCACACCCTTTCCTTTGTATGGTTCAGGCTTACGTAAGCTGCGGATTTTTGCTGCTACAGCGCCGAGCAATTGCTTGTCAATTCCTTCGAGCATAATGGTTGGGTTTTGACCCTTCTCCTGTGCAGTTGCTACTTTTAATTCTTTTGGAACATCAAAAATGATGTTGTGCGAATAGCCTAAAGCAAGATCCAGCACATTACCCTGGTTTGCCGCTTTATAACCCACACCCACTAATTCCAGTTTCTTTGAAAAACCTTCAGTAACACCAGCCACCATGTTTGAAACCAATGAACGGTACAAACCGTGCATAGCACGATGACGACCCTGATCTGTTGGACGGTTGAAAGTAACCTCACCATCTTTAACCTCAACTGTGATATCACGGTCAATGCTTTCTTTCAACTCACCTTTAGGGCCTTTTACAGTAACCACGTTATCTTTTCCAAGAGTAACAGTAACTCCTTGTGGAATAACAATCGGTTTTTTACCTATACGAGACATACAATTAGAAATTTAGAATTTAAAAATTTGAAAATGAAGCTTCACGTTTTCAGTTACCGTATAGAGAACTTTATATGATCGTGTTGCCTTGCTTTTAGAGACTGATTGAACCATTTTCAACTTTCAACCCATCTTTTATATAAAACCCTTTTCGGGAATTTATCTTAATAGATATAACAAAGAACTTCACCACCTACATTGCTTGCCTTTGCCTGCTTATCTGTCATTACACCTTTAGATGTGCTGATGATTGCAATACCTAAACCATTCTTTACACGACGGAACTCTTCCGGCTTAGAATACTGACGTAAACCCGGACGGCTTACACGCTCCAAAGACTGGATAGCAGGAATACGTGTTTGAGGATCGTACTTCAAGGCAATTTTAATAACGCCTTGTTTGTTATCATCTTCAAACTTGTACTTTAAGATATATCCCTGATCGTATAAAATTTCGGTGATACGCTTTTTAAGATTGGAAGCAGGAATTTCTACAATTCTGTGACCTGCCATCTGAGCATTACGAACACGTGTAAGAAAATCTGCAATAGGATCTGTAACCATTTTATTCTTTAATTGAATGATTTAAAAATTGTTTACGAGATGTGCATCATATTCAATACCTGCACACCATCCCTTTCGGGTTTAATTATTTTACCAGCTGGCTTTTTTAACACCTGGTATTTTACCGTTCAGCGCCATATCACGGAACATCACACGGGAAAGTCCGAAGTAACGCATGTAACCTCTTGGACGGCCGGTTAACTGGCAACGGTTCTTTAAACGTACCGGAGATGCATTCTTTGGTAATAAATCCAAAGCAGCATAATCACCGGCAGCTTTTAAAGCAGCACGCTTTTCAGCAAACTGAGCTACCTTTTTTTCTCTTTTGTGTTGACGGGCTGTTATTGATTTTTTAGCCATAATTGTATTTTAAAAATCCAATATTCAAAGACCAAATTCCAAGTTTGTTATTTGGACATTGGCCTTTGGGTTTTTATTATTAGTCTTTTTTAGCATTTTTAAACGGCATTCCCATTTCCTTCAGCAACTCATACGCTTCTTCGTTTGTTGAAGCAGTTGTTACAAAAGTGATATCCAAACCGGTAATCTTATTTACTTTATCAATATCAATCTCAGGGAAAATGATTTGCTCAGTTAAACCCATGGTGAAGTTGCCACGACCGTCGAATGACTTATCGTTAACACCTTTAAAGTCACGTACACGGGGTAATGAAGCGGAAATTAATCTGTCCAGGAATTCATACATATTTACACCACGTAATGTAACACGGGCACCAATAGGCATGTTTTTACGAAGCTTGAAGTTAGAAATGTCTTTCTTAGACATTGTTGCTACTGCTTTCTGACCACTGATGGTTGTTAATTCATCAATAGCAATATCAACTAACTTCTTATCGTTTACCGCTCCGTTTACGCCACGGTTCAGGCAGATCTTTTCCAACTTTGGAACCTGCATGATGCTTTTATACCCAAAACGTTTCATTAAAGCAGGTATTACTTCTGATTTATACTTGCTTGCCAAACGGGGTGTATATTTTACAGTACTCATTTTCTACTTGTTTTAACCTTGGTTAAATTATTTTACAGGCTGACCTGATTTTTTTGAAACCCTTACCAGCTTACCTGTTTCACGGGTACGCTTTACTTTAGTGGCTTGCTTACCATCCCACAACATCACGTTAGAGATGTGAATGGGGGCTTCTTTCTTTACAATACCACCTTTTGTATTTTGAGCACTCGGCTTTGTGTGTTTGGTTACGATGTTTACACCTTCAACCAATACACGTGCAGCGTCAGGAAATACTTCCAGAACAGTGCGTGGCTTCTTTACATCTTTATCATCACCGGCAATAACAACTACTGAATCGCCTTTTCTGATGCTAAACTTGGGTTTAAATCTGTTACTCATTTTCGTTTACTTTATCTCGGTTAGAGATTGTTGTTTATATTTTTACCGGCTTCCGGTACATTTATCATCTGTTGTTGCGTCGCACTATTCATTAATCAGTTCAATACTCATCACTGATTATTCATCACTCATTACAGTACTTCCGGCGCCAATGAAATAATTTTCATGTAGCCTTTATCACGCAATTCTCTTGCTACCGGCCCGAAGATACGTGTACCACGAGGCTCATCAGAAGCATTGAGAATAACCACTGCGTTATCATCGAAACGGATGTAAGAACCATCCTTACGACGTAATTTATTTTTAGTACGTACAATCACAGCTTTTGCTACGGTACCTTTTTTAATACCACCGCCGGGTAATGCATCTTTAACTGTAACAACAATCTTGTCGCCAATCTTAGCATAATCCTGGCCGCTGTTTCCTAATACTTTGATGCAAAGCACTTCTTTGGCACCACTGTTATCGGCTACGTTTAATCTACTTTCTTGCTGAATCATTTTTTTTAGCTTTTAGCTATTAGCTTTTAGCCGATAGCAATTAAAAACATTTTTATTTTTTGTCTCAGCTAACAGCTTGCAGCTATCAGCTAGTGGCATTTTATTTTGCTTTCTCTACAACCTCAACCAGTCTCCAACGCTTTGTTTTGCTCAGGGGACGGCTTTCCATAATCTTCACTGTATCGCCAATACCGCACTCATTCTTTTCATCATGAGCATGGAACTTAGTCGTTTTCTTAACGAACTTTCCATAGATAGGGTGTTTCACTTTACGTTCAACAGCTACGGTAATGGTTTTATCCATTTTGCTGCTGGTTACAACACCTGTCTTCGTTTTGCGCAAATTTCTTTCTAACATTTTTTGCTTTTTTTCAGTTCATGGAGCCAAAGGCTCCATTGTTTATTCACTGGGTTATGCGCCCAATTTTTTTTTGCTTAATTCTGTTTTTAAACGGGCAATATCACGGCGAAGGCCACGGATGCTTACCGGATTCTCCAGTGGAGAAATGGCGTGTGCAAACTCAAGCTTCTTCAAACGCATTTCATCTTCCTTAATGCGTGCTGTGAGATCTGAAACATTCAGTTCTTTTATGCTCTTTAAATAATCAGTTGTCTTTGCCATGTTAATCAGTTTAATCAGTTCAACTTTTAATTACGCCATTAAATCTCTGCGTATAATGAATTTTGTTTTGATGGGGAGCTTTTGTGCAGCTAAACCCATTGCTTCTTTTGCTACAGCTTCTGTAACACCATCAGCTTCAAACAAAATACGTCCCGGCTCAATGATAGCTGCCCATCCTTCGGGGTTACCTTTACCTTTACCCATACGTACTTCTGCAGGTTTACGGGTAATTACTTTATCAGGAAACACACGGATCCACACATTTCCTTCACGCTTCATAGCACGTGTCATTGCCTGGCGTGCACTTTCAATCTGGCGGTTGGTTAACCATACCGGCTCCAATGCTTTTAATGCATAAGATCCAAATGAAATACTGCTGCCACGCTTAGCCACTTCACGGATACGTCCTTTCTGTGATTTTCTGTGTTTTGTTCTTTTCGGCTGTAACATTGTTTAAATATGTTTCGTGTTACTGTTTGTTGTTTAATTGGTACTGCATTCGTACCGCATCGTTCTGTTTATCCTTTTCTGCTGTCTCTGCGCTGACCACCACCTTGTCCACCACGACGGTCATCTCTTCTGTCACCGCCTCTTCTGTCGCCACCGCTATCTTCACGACGGTCTTTGCGATCACTTACATCACTCTTACCACCAATGAAATTCGGGTTCAGGTCTCGCTTGGTTAATACTTCACCTTTACAGATCCAAACTTTAATACCAATTTTACCATACACTGTTAAAGCAAACAGGTTAGCATAATCAATATCCATACGGAATGTATGTAATGGGGTACGCCCCTGCTTAATTTCTTCAGTACGTGCAATTTCAGCACCACCTAAACGACCGCTTACTTTTACTTTAATACCTTCTGCACCCATACGTAATGCAGAAGCTATGGCCATTTTCACCGCACGTTTGTAGTTGATACGATTTTCGATCTGACGAGCGATCGTATCGGCAACAATGGTTGCATCCACTTCCGGACGACGAATTTCCAGGATGTTGATCTGTACATCTTCTTTACCGGTCAATTTCTTCAACTCTTCTTTAATACGATCAACTTCACCACCACCTTTACCAATGATAATTCCCGGCTTAGATGTATGGATAGTTACAATCAACTTATTTAACGTACGCTCAATTACGATTTTTGAAATACCGCCTTTGTTAATACGGGCATTCAAATATGTTCTGATCTTGTTGTCTTCGATCAGTTTATTAGCGTAGTCTTTTTTACTGGCATACCAGTTACTATCCCATCCGCGGATGATCCCTAACCTGTTACCAATTGGATTTGCTTTCTGACCCATAGAATGGTTTAAATTTTATCAATTAATTTTTTATCTACAATAATGGTTACGTGGTTACTGCGCTTTCTTACTCTGTAAGCACGACCCTGCGGTGCAGGACGTAAACGTTTTACCATACGGGCACCATCTACAAAAATTGTTTTTACAATCAATGATGCATCTGCAGCGCTTTGTCCACTGTTCTTTTGTTCCCAGTTACTGATGGCGCTTTTTAATAACTTTCCCAATGGTGTTGCAGAATGTTGCGGATGAAACTCCAGCAATGCCAGGGCTTTTTCAACATCCATTCCACGTATAACATCGGCCAGCAAACGCATTCTGCGTGGCGATGTGGGATAATTTCTGAGTTTTGCTACTGCTTCCATTTTATATTCATTTGTAATTTGAAGATTTGAAAATCTGATGATGGAATCTTCCAATTTTCAAATACCTAATCTTCAAATGCTATTATGCAATCTTCTTACTTGAGTGTCCTCTGAAGTTTCTTGTTGGTGCAAATTCACCAAGCTTATGGCCTACCATAAATTCTGTTACGTAAACAGGAATAAACTTGTTTCCGTTGTGCACAGCAAAAGTGTGACCAACAAAATCAGGTGTAATGGTAGAGCGGCGACTCCATGTTTTTATTACGCCTTTCTTTGATTTGCCTTCATTGATCGCTAACACCTTTGTTTCGAGGTGAGCTGCTACGTAAGGACCTTTTTTTATCGAACGAGCCATATTAAATGATTCAATTTGAAAATTTGATAATTTGAAAATGTTTCGCTTTTAATGTGGATATGAAAACCATTTTCAAATTTTCAAATCCCACAATCTTCAAATTATTTTGCAGGTTTGCTGCCATCTTTACGCTGAAGAATAAGCTTGTTAGAACCTTTATGCTTTGTACGTGTTTTTTCGCCTTTTGCATATTTACCGGTTCTGCTGCGTGGATGACCACCGCTTGAACGGCCTTCACCACCACCCATTGGGTGATCTACAGGGTTCATTGCCACACCACGTGTACGTGGGCGAACACCTTTCCAACGGTTTACACCTGCTTTACCTGCAGTTTCCAAACTGTGATCGCTGTTAGATACCACACCAACTGTTGCATAACAATTGATGAGTACTTTACGCAATTCACCACTTGGCATTTTTAATACCGCATACTTTCCTTCTTTGTTGGTTAACTGTGCGCTTGTACCTGCACTGCGTACCAACTTACCACCTTGGCCAGGCTGCATTTCAATGTTGTGCACGTTTGTACCCAACGGCATGTTCTTCATCTGAAGCGCATTACCTAATTCAGGTGCAATTGCATCGCCCGATAAAATAGTTGTACCAACTTTTAATCCGTTTGGAGCAAGGATGTAACGCTTTTCACCATCAGCATAATGCAACAATGCAATAAATGCTGTACGGTTAGGATCATATTCTATTGTTGCTACTTTCGCAGGAACATCTTTCTTGTTACGTTTAAAATCAATTACACGGTATTTCTTTTTGTTACCGCCGCCAATGTAACGCATAGACAAACGTCCCTGTGCATTGCGGCCGCCTGTAGACTTTACACTTTCGAGCAAAGACTTTTCAGGAGTGTCTGTTGTAATTTCTGCATACGCATTCCCGATTCTCCATCTGGTTCCTGCAGTTACCGGTTTGTATTTCTTTAATGCCATTTTAAAAATCTTTTCAGTTTATAATGTCAATTCTTTGCGGCGTTTGACCCGCCATTCGTTTACTATAATTATACTGTTCCGTATAAATCAATGTTCTCACCTTCAGCAACAGTTACGTATGCTTTTTTATACGCTGGTTTGCTGCCCTGGATATAACCGGCTTTGGTCATACGGTTTTTGCTTTTCCGGGGAGAAACCATTGTACGCACATCGTCTACTTTTACATTGTAGAACTCTTCTACCGCTTTTTTAATTTCAAGCTTGTTGGCTTTACGACCAACACGAAAAGCGTATGTGTTTCTTTTTTCTGTTAAACGATTGCTTTTTTCAGAAACAATCGGCTTAATTAATATTTCAATCTGTCTCATCTGGACGTTGTTTATTCAGTTCAATGATCAATTATGCAACTGCTTCTTCTTCGTTGAAGATTTTCGCTGCACTTTCAGTTAACACGAGCACATCACTGTTGATGAGGTCGTAAGTATTTACATCAGCCAGCAAAGAACCTGTTACTTTAGGCACGTTGCGGAGACTTAAGTATAAATTATCATTGTAGTCAGTAATCACAAACAATGTTTTTTTACCGGCTACATTGAGATTGCTGAGAAGACTCATGAACTCTTTAGTTTTAGGAGTCTCCATGTTGAAATCTTCAACAACCACAATTGCATTTTCTTTTGCTTTATAAGAAAGAGCACTCATTTTAGCGAGGTCTTTTACTTTACGGTTCAGTTTGAAATCATAACCATGAGGTTTTGGTCCAAAGATGGTACCACCACCCTTATACAAAGGGTTACGGATATTACCTTTACGTGAACCACCGGTACCTTTCTGGCGGTGAAGCTTACGGCTTGCACCCTGAACTTCGGCACGGGTTTTAACTTTGTGTGTACCCTGGCGTTGAGCAGCCTGGAATTGTTTCACTGCGAGGTAAATCACATGATCGTTTGGTTCGATACCAAAAATCTCTTCCGGTAATTCGATCTTACGACCTGTTGCTTTTCCTGATTTATTTAAAACGTCTACTTGCATGACTTCTTGAATTAGTTTGTTTACTTCTGGATGTATACGATTGAACCGTTGTAACCTGGTACAGAACCGCTCACAAGGATGTAATTCTTTTCAGGGAAAATTTTCAATACTTTCAATCCTTTTACTTTTACTCTGTCTGCACCCATACGGCCAGCCATACGCATACCTTTCATTACACGTGAAGCATCAGAAGAGTTACCAAGTGAACCCGGAGCACGCTGACGATCATGCTGACCGTGCGATTGTCCGCCAACACCGTGGAAGCCGTGGCGTTTTACAACACCCTGGAAACCTTTTCCTTTTGTGGTACCTACAACTTCAACTTTATCGCCTTCAGCGAAAATGTCTGTTGTGATCGTTTCACCAATATTTTTTTCGAGAGAATAATTGCGGAATTCTTTTACGAATCTCTTGGGAGAAGTGTTTGCTTTTGCGAAGTGATTTTTTTCAGCGGAAGTAGTGTTCTTTTCTTTCTTTTCGCCAAAAGCTAACTGCAGTGCGCTGTATCCGTCAGCGTCTTGTGTTTTCACCTGTGTAACAACACAGGGGCCAGCTTCAATGATGGTACAGCTCTGCTGTTTACCATCGGGACTGAAGATGCTGGTCATGCCAATCTTTTTACCAATAATACCTTTCATTTGTTTACAGTTTATGCCCTGTAAGGTTGTTGAGACATGACGCTGGCGGCGTCATTCAATCCCCGTTTACCATCGACCTTTTCCTTTTTTCCACTTTGGATCGGAAGTACCGATGGTAAACTAACCACGAAGGGCTAGTTTATATGTGCCCCCATCCCCTAAAGGGGGGTGAGGTAAATTTCTAAAAAATTCAGAGCTCTTTTTTCACAAATGTGATTGAGAGATGAACGATTATTTATAATAAAGAACTCTTATGCTGTGCCTTTTCTCCCCTTTAGGGGATGGGGGCCTTATGCTTTAATTTCTACATCAACACCACTTGGCAAGTCAAGCTTACTCAGCGCATCAACTGTACGGCTGCTGCTGGTATAAATATCCAGCAAACGCTTGTGCGTACATAACTGAAACTGCTCACGGCTCTTCTTGTTTACGTGTGGTGAACGCAATACGGTGAAAATTCTCTTACGTGTAGGTAAAGGAATAGGTCCTGTTACTACTGCACCTGTACTGCGAACCGTTTTCACGATTTTTTCTGCAGATTTATCGACCAGGTTATGGTCGTATGATTGCAATTTGATTCTGATACGTTGAGCCATAAGATCTACCCCAAATTTGAATTGGGAGCGCAAAGGTATGGGTTGAAATCTTTTCTGCAAAAAGTTTTAGATACTTTTTTAAAGAAAACAGGCAGAAAATTGGCAATTTGTATGATTTTATTAAAAAGTAAACCCGGTCATCACCTGAAAAGCTCTGCTTCTCCAGGTATCACGGTTGTCAATATCGTTGAGATTGGTGAAACCATGCTCATATCTTGCACCTATGAATACAAAAGGAAGCTGAAACCAGATGCCCGTTACGCCAGAGAAATCGCCTTTCTTAAATATCTCGTTGCTGTTGCCTTGAATACCGGTGTTTTGATTAATGACCATACTTAACTGAGGGCCTACCTGCCATTTTACCCGTTGGGAAGGGCCGATATCAATATTCACCAATCCAATTACTTTAATCATATCCATCCTTGCTTTTACCTGATTATTTCCGCTACGAAGATCATCATAAATCTGACCTGCATCATCCGAATAGGTAGAACTGCTCTGTGCAAAATGCACTTCGGGCTGGATACCGATTCTTTTGGTGGGATTGAAAAGAAGAAATGCACCTAACTGGTAATTGAACCTGTACTCTTTGCTGAAAGATTTGCCATCAATACTGTTGATGTTTGCTGCTGCAATTGCACCAAATCGAAAAAAGCGCTCATGATCCTGCTCCATCTTCTCCTTTTTCTGTGCAAATAACATGTCTGAACTTAATAAACTCAAGCTCAACAAAACCATTTTTACCGAAAAGAAGGAAGTATGCATAACAATTGAACGTTTACTGTACATATTATGGTATAAAAATCCTGCCAGTTTCTTTCTTCAGCGTAACAGTTCACATCTCTTTCACAATGGCCTGAAAAGCTTTTCCTTATTTTTGAACCAATCTAACAGTTATGAAGTTTAGTTTCGCCCTGTTGCTCTCCGTTTTATTTATAGCCTGTAATAATGATCCCAAAACGGATACGAACGATCCGGTTTCTGCAGTACCCCCACCAGCAGCTCTCAGTTACAGTCTGGTGAATGTATACCCCCACGACTCTGCTGCTTTTACTGAAGGATTGCAGTTTGTAAATGGTTTTTTATACGAAGGAACCGGACTGGAAAAGCAATCTTTTTTGCGAAAGGTTGAATTGAAAACAGGAAAAGTTTTAAAAGAGCACAAACTCTCTGATCAGTTCTTTGGTGAAGGTATTACCGTGCTGAACAATAAAATTTACCAGATCACTTATAAAAATAAGCTGGGCTTTATTTACAACCTGAGTGATTTTAAGCAACTGAGCACTTTTGATTACAATATTGATGGCTGGGGTATGACAAATGACGGCACTCATTTAATTGTAAGTGATGGAAGCAACAATATTTATTACTGGAACCCTGCCACCATTCAGGAAGTGAAACGCATCAGTGTACAGGATAATTATGGTATGAAAAACAACATCAATGAACTGGAGTTCATCAATGGTTTTATATATGCCAACGTTTGGCAAACAGATGAGATTTTGAAAATTGATACTGCTACAGGAAATGTTGTTGGACGACTGGATCTGAGCAGCTTAAAAACAAATTACCCCGAACTGGAAGATCCTGAAAAAAATAAAGTGCTCAATGGCATTGCATGGGACAGCAGCAGTAACCGTTTATTTGTTACAGGAAAAAACTGGCCCAAATTGTTTGAAATAAAATTAAACTAAGTACGCCCCTATTATTTCATCGCCCTGCTGTTCTACATAAATGTGCTCTTCCAGTGTTGTTGCAACTGAAAGACCTACATAATCCGGCTGAATGGGAAAAATTTTATGTGTGCGTTCAACCAACACCAGTGTTTGAATTTTCTTTGGCTGAAAATTTAAAAAAGGCTTTAACGCATACAACATGGTTTTACCGCTGTTGGCAACATCATCAATAAGCAAAATGGTTTGATTATTAAAACCAATCTCCCTGTCGAAAAAAACTTCAACAGGATATTTTTTATCCAGCGTTACTTCAACCAGTTCTACATGAATATTACTGATCTCCATCACCTGTTCTGCTAATAATTTTGCAACAGTTAATCCACTTTGTCTTACCCCTGCAAAAAACATTTGCTGTTCATCATAATTCCGCTCAGCAATTTCATAAGCCAGGCGTTTGATCTTTCTGGCAGTGGTTTCTTTATCTAAAATGTATTTCTTTTCCATAGCAAAAACTATTTGGTACAAGGTAGCCAAAGCAAAGTTAGGTATGGCATACATATCCCGATCGTTTTCTTTCTGAAGCCTAAAGTGGAAGTATGCCATACCTCACCTGTTAGTTCTTATCTTAGCGTAACAATTTATTTTGTATGCAGATTGTTCAACAGGTTTTATTTGCTATTTGTCTTGGTGCCGCCATTTGGTTCTTTAGTAAAAAGGTAAAAGAAATCAGACGAAATATTTTACTTGGTCTTGATGAAAATTTAACCGACAATCCCGGCCTGCGCTGGAAAAACATGCTGCTGCTTGCATTTGGCCAAAAGAAGATGTTTAAAAACCCGATGGTGGCCATTCTGCATTTAATTGTGTATGCAGGTTTTGTAATTATTAATATTGAAGTACTTGAAATTGTACTGGATGGTGTATCGGGTACTCATCGTTTATTTCTACCGGTGCTGGGCGGTTTTTATACCTTCCTCATCAATTCATTTGAACTATTAGCACTGCTTGTATTAATTGCCTGTGTCATCTTTTTTGCAAGAAGGAATTTTATCAAACTCAAACGTTTTATCAGTAAAGATCTTACAGGATGGCCGGCAACTGATGCCAACTACATCCTTATTACTGAAATTGTATTGATGAGTTTATTCCTGTTGATGAACGCTGCTGACCGTGCATTGCAATTAAACGGAGCCGCACATTATCATGAAACAGGAAACTTTGTGATCTCCGGTTTGCTTGCACCGGCATTAACCGGTTTGTCAACTACAGCACTCATTGCAATTGAACGCAGCGCATGGTGGTTACATATACTCGGCATTCTTGCTTTCTTAAATTATCTACCATGGAGCAAGCATCTGCATATTTTATTAGCCTTCCCGAATGCATGGTATGCGAGGTTGACCAATACAGGTGGAATGAGCAATATGACCTCTGTACAAAACGAAGTGAAGTATATGATGCAGCCGGAGCTGGCTCCTGCTGATGCAGCAGCTCCTTCAAAATTTGGTGCTAAAGATGTGATGGATCTGAGCTGGAAAAGTTTGCTGGATGCATACAGTTGTACCGAATGTGGTAGATGTTCTTCTGCCTGCCCTGCAAATACAACAGGTAAATTATTAAGTCCGAGAAAGATCATGATGAGTACCCGTGACCGTTTAGAAGAAGTGGGGCGAAACATCAACCTTAATAAAGAATTTAAAGACGATGGTAAAGCATTGCTCAACGATTATATTACGGTTGAAGAACTTCGTGCATGTACAACCTGTAATGCCTGTGTAGAAGAATGCCCTGTAAGCATCAACCCGCTTTCTATTATTTTAGAACTCCGCCGTTCTTTAATTATGGAAGACAGCAATGCACCCGGCGAATGGAACGCCATGTTCAGTAATATTGAAAATAATTTTGCACCGTGGAAGTTTAGTCCGGATGAACGGGATCAATGGGTGGAAGAAGTAAAAAGTTTGTAGTTGATAGTTGAATATCAATTTCAATGCTTAGCACAATAGGGAAAAGTTTGAACCCTCAACTAAAATCATCAATGAATATTTTTTTCCAACCCTCCTGTAATTTCTTCGGGATGTTCTAATTTATGGATGGCATCTTTGTGTTTAAAAATGCGGTAGAGTTGAAACAATGCGGTAATTAAAAATACGCCGCCAATAATCCAGTTCAACATATTTTGGCTGGCATTTAAACGGTCAACCAATAACCTTCCGCCAAAAATAAAAACACAGTTGCCGGTAAATGTTCCAATACCAATTCCAATGATGTACAAATTATAATTCCATACACCCGGTTTTAATATTTGTTTGCTGAACAACACTGCACTCCATCCAAACCAGAAAGGAATCTGTACGGGATTGATGAGGCTCATGGTAAAACCAAGCAAGCCTCTGTGCATGGTATTGGAGAGCAGCACATTTTCTCCTTCGCCGGAGGGATGCGATGCTGCCCAGAAACTGGATGCTGCCAGGGCAAGTACAATGATCACCGTTATCCACTCCAGTGCTTTTAATAATTTTTCCTGTTTACGTACCCAATCCATTGCCACCAGTGATAAGCGTACATAAATAATTTCTGCCGTGAGCGAACCTGCAGAAAACCATAGTGCCGGCGATATGCCATCGGTAATACCGATTTGCATGGCCGCTATATTGAGCGTTCCCAATGGCAGTGAACCCAAAAAGCTGATAATAAAGCCCCACATTAAAATTTTAAGCACCGGCGGCATAAAACAAATATAAAGTCTTGCTATAAAAAAAGCAGATTATAATTTTTCAGCAATGGCATCCAGCTTTTTTACAAGGGCAGTATTACTGCGAAACATTTTTTGTCCTTCTTTTAAACTCATGTACGGATGCCCCTTTGTATGATTTTGTTTGCTGATGCGGTACAGAATAAACCAATGCCGTATAATTTCTTTCCAGGCAAAAAAAAGTGAGTGCCCGGGATCATACATATGAGTTGGATCACTGCCGGCTCCATTGAGTTCAATTATGTGAAAGTTGATGCCGTTGTGTAAATCGTTCCAGTCATTATACATAATATCTAAACGTCCGTAATAAAAACCGGGGATCTGTTTGCACACTGCATCCATGTTGTTGATGAACTGTTCATCGGCTTTATCTGTCCAGTCTAAAAACTTTGAACCTCTTGCATGATTACCATAAGGAGCAAGAATCATCTCCTCTCCTTTTGCAAGCACCCGTTGCAAACCTGCTCCATGTATTTGCTGCAGAGCATTCATCTGTAAAATATAACGTGGCACTTCGCAAATGAGCAGGTACAAAGTTGAGATGCCATCGCCTGTTACTTTCATGGGTTCTTTTGCAACAATACCTGTAACTGTGCCATTGGTTTCATTTGGCAAACGATGATAAAACACACCTACTTCGTGCTGATAAGGTGATAACTGCTGTACCAAAAAATCAACGGAACAAATTGCAGCGTAATGCTCCAGCTCTTCATCATCATGAATTTTTTTTACAGCTTTCCCTTGCATACCAATGGCAGGTTTTGCAATCAGCGGATAAGAAAACTGATATTGATTTTTCTGCTGTTGAATTATTTCAAACGATGTTCCTGCCTTTACAAAAAAGAAAGCCGGATAATACTGTTGCGGAATGAGCGGATAAATATCCTGTTTCATCTCCATCAAAAACCCGCCATTGGCAATGGTTGGATTCGATGCAGAAAAAAAATATTTACCTCCTGCCCTGACGCACAATACAGCAAAAACAGGATAGATTATTCCGTAGATGGCATCAAAGTTCCAGTACTCCCAGTTTAACAGCCGAATAAAAAATGGATGATGAGAAAAGAGTTTACGCAGATTCATGTACAACAGATACAGGCATTGTATGATTGGCCTCCTGTACAACTGTTTCGTTCGAAAGCAGATCTACATAAAGCAGTTTGGAAATATTATTTTTTTGCTCCAGCGAAGTGATGCTGACGGTTAAATATTCATTCTCCCTGTTCATCATCACATCATTTGCCGAATCACCATCGCCTGCAAAGCGGTGAAAGTTAAGAATATTATCTGTATGTAAAACCGTGTGATTTGTGACAAACTGTTGAAACCAGTGTTGCCTTTTTTTAATGATGTCATCTGCATACAATGTTGCAGAAGACCAGATGGCTGGTTGTTGAAGATCCAGTTCAGCAATTGTTTTTTCATGACCATCCCACTTTACATCTGCCAGCAAATGTTTTTCACGAATGATGAGCGTAAAAGGCTCTATCCCCTGTAAATGAATTTGCTCAAATGCAGCAATTGGATTTGGATGATCAAAAATATCAAGGAAAATCAATCCACGGCTTTTGCGGTAAGGCGGATTATATATATGATTGGTTGATGCACCGTTGAGCAGCACCATGGCGTTTCCGTTTTCATGCAAGGCCATCCATGTACCACCTGCATTTCCATCTTTCGGAAATAAAATTTTACCCGAAGCATACTGAAACCATTGAGGGTATGTGGCACGAAGCCGAACCTGCTTTTCATCTCTGTTAGAGGTAAAAAAAAATCCGTTGTCAGTGGGTATGTATGTTACTGTGCACATGTTTTTTATACTGGATAGTGGATGATGCTACGCCAAAGTTTTCTGAAACCTCAGCTATAGAAAATTCTTTTAACCCAACTTTCATCAGGGCCATGTGATGTACCGAATGTTCAAGATTATACATCAGCTCACGATAATAGTTGGTGGGCAGATCTATTTGAACGGATGCCTCATCGCCAAAATAGGAAATTAGCAACAGATCTTTATTCTCAAGATCTATCGAATCGGTTAACTGCTGCAATAAGTTGCGTGCAAATTCTTTACTGGTTTCAATGGCAATGTCTCTTTTACGTTGATCGTAACAAACGACTCCTGCTTGGTATCCGGATAACAAACATTGATACATCTCAACGACATGACGCATGTGTTGACCAATTGTAGCTCCCGATAAGTTCGCAGATACGGTGGTATACTCCTCATCGTTCAGTTGATCCAACACATTTGTAAGCTGTACAAATGATTCTTTAATTGCTTTTTTTAATTCCATGGCATAAGATTCTCTAAAATTAATTTTTTTTGGTTAAAACATCCAGTTTTACTTTCAGATCGTTCGAAACGGTGTTTTTTCCACCAATACCAAAATCTCTGCGCTTTATTTTAAACTCTCCTTTAAAGCGGAAAGCTCCTGCTTCAGGTGTAATGGTAAAGGGAATAACAACATTCTGCGTTTTATCTTTAATTGTAAGTGCAGCAAACAATACAAAATAGCCCGGTGTTACAGATTTAGCCACTTTTACAGAAACAAGTTTAATAAAAGGATATTTATTTACAAAAAAATAATCTTCGCCCCGTAGATGTTTATCTCTCAGCGAATTTTCTGTATTTACAGTTGAAGACTGAACAGTTACCTGAAAGGAAGAGGCTGAAAGATTTTTTTCATCAAATACAATCTGCCCCTGCAATCCTTTAAATAAACCTTCGACATCAAAACCCAGATTGGTAATTTCAAATATAACGGATGATCCCTTATCTACCGGGGTATATGTTTGTGAAAAGCTTATTGCAGATTGAAAGAGAACACAAACAGTAATTACTAATTTGATAATGGTCATTTAGTTTAGTTGAAAGGTTTTGCCAACTAAAAAAGCTGACATTTTATTTCCTGATCGGCCGCTGGCCTCCGGAGTTTGCTGAATAATGAAAATGCATGTATAACCGGTAACTAAATTCCGCAACTCTGCTTTTATTTCAACTGTAAACCATCCTGCATACTGCTTTATTTTACGTTGAGTGTACAGCAGGCTCATAAAAGAAATTACGAAATTCAGTAACAGAAAGATGTTTGCCCTCATTGCTTTTGTGTGATCGTTTTTAAAAGAACTTTACGGATCTGATCCTGGTATACATATAACAAAACAGCACTACAGATCAATACAATTACTGCATACAAAAACAGCAGCCCGCCGTCACCTTTTATTTCTATACCCAGTGTGGTTAAATGAAAAAAGATGGCTCCACTCATTAATCCTATACCAAGCAACGCACCAAATGCTGTTGTACGTGGCCATAGCAACAGGATGGATGCAATTAATTCAAACACACCGGTTCCAATACGGCCCCATGGCTCCATACCCAGTGTACTGAAAATATAAACGGATTCTTCACTGCCGCTAAACTTAAAAAACAGAGTCTGCAACATAATAACGGCAGCTGCCAGACGCAGCACCCAGAATAATACATGAAGTGGTTTAATAATTGACATATTGCTGATAATTGAAAATTGATTGGTTATGATTTTTTTACAACAGGCCATTTACTATTTGCTGAATCAATATATGCTGCTCTGTTTTTTTCCCATATTTCTTTCACCTTCAGATTATAATTAAAATATAATTTATCATTCAGGATAGTCCATGTATCAGCCTGTGCAGGTGCTTTATACCCACGTGAAGTGCCATAGGCACAATAGCCGCCATAAGCAGGTTCATATTTTTCTGGCGAACGTTTAAAACTGTCGAGATGCTGTTGAGATGAAAAGAGCCAGGTGGATTCTTTCCATACAGTTGAATATGCTTCAATACCTTTAACGGGTTTGGTATCTGTGAAAAATGAAACCACATCGTATCCGCCGATAGCAATCCCTGAAGGAGAAAAAATTTCAGGCTTTTGTGCAATGCTGATAATAGTCATCAGCAATAATCCCATCGTTAATGTAAACTTCTTCATATTTTTTATTTATGTATTTTGAGCCAATTAACATCGGCCTTGGTTTTTAAAACAGCTTCCTCTTTGTTCCATGTTTTTAAAGTATTGTTGAATAACTTATTATAAAACAGGTAAAGTTTTCCGTTAACAATTTTAAATGTTTCAGGATCTATGTCAACCTTTTCTCCTGTTGCACCCATAGCATAGGCACACCACCCACCATATTGCGGTTCATATTTTGCCGGTGCTTTTTTAAATTCATCTTTATTAGCTGCATTGGCAAACCTGTATTTAATTCCCTGATGAATAACAGTGTATTCACTGCTGCCTTTAATGGCTTTGTTTGAAGTAAAATAAGCTACCACATCATAGCCTTGTACAGCAATTCCATTGGAGAGATTAAAACCTGTGAGTCTTTTTTGATCTTGTGCATATACACTAGAGAAACTGCAAATTGCAAGGATGCATGTTGCAAGCATAACAATACTTTTTTTCATTGATTGTAATTATAAAACAAAACTAAAGACGGGGGGAAAGCTTCTTTGTCATCTATCCGACAGCAAGGCTCTTTTGCAGAGATTTAACAGAAGGGATTTTTATAAACTGTCTTGTTACAGATACATAACCTGCATGTTCTAATTCATTCAGCATGGTTGTAACAGTTTGGCGGCTGCTGCCAATGAGCTGCGCAATATCTTCGTGAGTAAGAAAATTTTGAATTGTGTATTGATCTGCGTCAGCGCTCTCCCCTTCTTCTTTTGCCAGCATCATTAAAAAATGAATAAGACGTGTCTTGATGTCTTTATGTAAAAGATTCAACAAACGGTTTTCAAACTTGCGTAGTTTTTGCCCCACCTGTTTACTGAAATGAAATGCGATCTCAGGTTTTTTTCTTAAAAGTTTTTCAAAATCTTCAATGTTAAACGCACAGAGTGAAACATCACTTTTGTAAGCTTGTGCAAACTCGCCGTTTAAATTGTTGGGCTCAAGTGAAAACTGACCAAACACTTCTCCTTCACGTATGATTTCTTTTACCACTTCTTTTCCATCATCATCAACAAAGCCGATTTTAATGGTGCCTCCTTTGAGAAAGTAAAGCTTATTATGAAAAGCAGAATCAAAATAAACGTACTGCCCTTTTTCTGCCTCAATAAAATGATGCACCAGATTCAACTCTTCATACTCTTCATCAGTGATGTGTGAGAAGAGGTCGTAATTTCGTATCAGCAGAAATTTATTATCAGAGTTCATCATTTATTTGTTGAAATTAGTCATATTCCTGCAGCAATTTAAAATGCTTCTGTGATTGTTTCAAAAAACGATACCCTTTCTGAAAACTCCAGTATGGATAACCGTTGTTGTTGTTATACCTGCTTATTTCATACAACACCTTCCAGTGCTTCAGGATTTCCCGATAGGCATCTATCAACTTCATATGACAATCATAAATATGGTTTGGTTCTGCTCCGCACCCGTTATATTCCAGTATCATAAAGTTTTTTCCTGCTTTCAGATCTTCAATGCTGGTAGTTTTAATATCGTACCGGCCATAATAAAAATGTTTTGAGTATAGACTCAATTCATCAAACACTTGCTGCAACTGTTTATCAATTTCTGTATGTAAATTGGTAAAATGAGCTCCCCGGTTATGATTACCTGCATAGGACAAATAAAAAATATGATCTTTCTCTATCATTCTGTTAAATCGGTGCCCATGGCGCCCCTTCATTTCTTCCATGCGATGTTTTGCACGGGGGTGCTGTTCAATTAATTGTTCCAGAGTCAGCTTCCCATCTCCTGTTACGTGCAATAATTCTTTATAAATAAATCCGCTCACGGTTCCTGTTTGTTGTGTTGGATGGCGGTAATAAAACACACTTACTTCAACAGGCAGTTCTATTAAATCCTGCACAATGTATTCAACAGGTATCCGCTCATGGTATTTACGGAGCTGTTCTTCTGTATCAATTTTTCTGAACAAGATACCTTTCATACCAACATCAGGTTTTACAATAAATGGGTATTGAAAACCCGCCTGTTCAATTTGCATTTTTACTTCATCAAAAGAAAGGGTATGCAGAATGTAAATGGTACGGGGAACCGTATGAGGTGGCAACTGATCATACATTTCTTTTTTTCCTTCTCCTTCAAAACCACCAAATGCAATGGTGGGGTTTGATGGAGTAAAAAACCACACAGCCCTGCTTTTGATCATATACCAAACCCATACAAAGCTGATGGGAAAGTAAATGAGGGCAAAGGGCCATAACTCCCAATTGGTAATTCGTTCAATTCTTTTTTTCAACATGAGCCTCAAAGATAACAGGCTGCAGGAATATTTGAACAATGGGCGGCTTGGTTGTTTTTTACACAGTGAAAAAAAATTCTTAACCGAATAATTTCAAATACTGGAATGGTTAGTGAAAATTTTATAGCAGTTGTTTCATTGCTTTTGCCCTAGTTTTGAAAAAAAAATCTTTTGCATGCATGTACCATCCATGGCTGAGATGACTGCCAATAATGAAACTCCTGAAGTATTATTCTGGGTTGGCTGTGCCGGCAGCTTTGATCAACGGGCGCAAAAAATTACAAAAGCTTTTGCTGCCATACTTCAAAAGGTAGGGATCAGGTTTGCTATATTGGGTAAAGAAGAAATGTGTACCGGAGATCCTGCACGCAGAGCAGGAAATGAATTTCTTTTTCAGATGATGGCCTATAATAATATACAGGTGCTCAACGGGTATGGCATCAAAAAAATTGTTACAGCCTGCCCTCACTGTTTTAATACATTAAAAAATGAATACCCCGCTTTAGGTGGCAGTTATGAAGTGATTCATCATACGACACTTTTACAACAACTGATTGATGAAGGAAAGTTGAAATTAAAAGAAGGTGGTTCGTTTAAAGGAAAGAAAATTACTTACCACGACAGTTGTTATCTGGGAAGAACAAACAATATTTATGAAGCCCCACGTAAAGTACTTGAAGCGCTGGATGCTGAACTGGTTGAAATGAAACGTTGCCGCAGCAATGGCCTGTGCTGTGGTGCAGGTGGTGCTCAAATGTTTAAAGAAGAAGAGAAAGGTGAAAGCAGAGTAAACAGAGAACGAACTTTTGAAGCAATTGAAACAGGAGCCGGTATTATTGCAGCTGCCTGTCCGTTTTGTAATACCATGATGACGGATGGTGTAAAGGTTGCTGAAAAAGAAGAACAGGTACAGGTGTTAGATATTGCCGAACTGATTGCAGCCAGCATATAAGCCTGCATCTTTTGTAAGCTGTTAAATCCATCAGGAATGAAACGCCTCATTACAAGTTTTAACTGGAAGAATTTTCTGCAGCGCATGCTGCTCTTCTTTCTGGTATTCCTGATTATTCGTGTGTTGGTTGATTTTATTGAACGGGATATTTCCTGGAACCGAATTGTACAGCAAAGCCTAAGCCGCTATCTTATTTTTGGAATGATCCTCGGTTTGCTGGATTCTGACACATGGCTGCTGAATAATACTGAAGGAACAAAAAAAGAAGAACCCGTTCGTTTTACAAATTTCAGAGCTGCACTTTTTCATTATGCCGGGGTTGCTTTTTTCATTTCTCTGCTTTGCGGTATTATTTTAATACTCATCAATTTTATTCGCTGGGGAATTGGAGCCGCCGGTTCAGCAAAAGACAATCCGCTTTTTCCTGAGTGGAATAAATACCTGCTGGTAACTGCCGTTATTGGAATTTGTTTTGCAGCTTACGATGCATTCAGAAATTATAACCGGTTACGGAAGAAAGAGGCACAAAATTAATCATCCCGTTTTTGAAAAGAATCTCAGCTGTACCTTTGCAAAATGAACTTAGCATACAAACATCTCCTGCCAACCGATTTTGCTCCCGATTCAAGAGTATGGGTATACCAATGCAGCCGACTTTTTTTTATGAGCGAAGTTTTGCAGGTTGAAGATTTGCTGAATCACTTTACCGCAAACTGGAAAAGCCACGGTACACCTGTAAAAGGTTTTGCCACTGTTTTCTTTGGGCAGTTTGTTATTCTGATGGCAGATGAGCAGGCAACAGGAGTAAGCGGATGCAGTACCGACAGCAGTGTAAGGCTGATAAAAGAAATTGAGCAACTATATAAGGTATCGTTATTTGAGCGGCAGAACCTTGCCTTTGTTATAAAAGAGAAAGTAGAGTTGCTTCCGTTAAGCCAATTACAATATGCAGCAGACCATAGGTTTATTAACGGCAACACGTTGTACTTTAATAACCTGGTTCAAACAAAAGAAGAGCTGGAAAATAACTGGATTATCCCCGTTAAAGAAAGCTGGCTAACAAAAAAAATAGCCATCAGGCAGGATTAATTCCAAAGCCCTGTTTCCACTTATCCTCAGTACCACTTTCGGGCTTACAGTTGATGCCCCATAAACAACCATTTATACCCCTTTTTTTACAGCTCAACAGCCGTGTTATTGTCTTAACATTTTGTTGTTGCCATCTATCCATTCTCAGCTTTCTTTCATCCATTAATCAACGGAATTTTATAGAGCATATGTAACAATTGAAGTCGTTCATCGTCACATATGCATCAGATCTTTGAAAGAAAACAGAACCAGGCAGACTAAACTCTCAGTATTTATCTAATTTTCAAAATTTTTTGAAAATTTAGTTGGAAGATAGTTCTACCTGTTGTAACTTTGCATCGTCAAACAAAAAAAGGTACCCAAAGCTCCGGTTAATACAGAAACACCGCCTTTGACAGTTTACTTCGAAACATTAATCCCTGCTAAACTGCACGTTGACAGGTACCACGGTTAAAACAACCAAAACAACAACAACGATTTTGCCTTGATGGCCGGTTAAATTGAAAAATGAACCATTCATCAGCTTATAAAGCCAAACAAGGTATTATGTATTGCAAAGTACCAGTTTTAAATAGTATCTTTGTTATACAATTGAAAGAATAAAAACCCGAAAGGGATAACGATAAGAACCTTAAACATCAAAAAAACAGATGAAAACAAAATTAACAGTGAACACCGGTACAACCGGAACACTTAAACAGAACAGAAATTTAACCGGCAGATTAATGCGCTTTACAGCAACTTTATTTTTAGCAGGTTTTGCCTTTGGAGCAATGTCTTTTACACAGGAAGACACAACAAAAAAAGAAGAAGAAAAAAACATTACACAGATTACTTCTGCAAAAGCAGACAGCTGTTGCACTATTACTTTTGTAAGTGGTATTCAACACATCGTAATTACAAACAGGAATCCGTTTAATGCTGATGTACGTATTAATGATATGGACATCAACACATGGGTGAACAGTATGATGGCCTATTCGTATAAGAAAATACAGGTTTCATCTATGGGCCTGGCAGATAATAAGATTGATGCTCAGTTTACAAAAACTGAAATGCTGAACCGTAAATTGGCCGTTGCTTACACTAAAAACCTTGAAATGGAAACATCGGCAGCAGATGCTGAATTGATGGATGTGTTTAACAAAACTGTTGCAGCACCTCTATACAGCAGACAATTAACTGCTCAGGCAAATGAAGCTGACCGTTTAGCTGATGTAAGCTTCAATGATGAAGTTGAAAACAGGGTAAAAGCAGTACAGTTTGGCAAATCAATCCGTACAGAAAAAGAAAAAGCGGATGGTGAAATGGATTTTATGTTGCAGGCATCTGTATTGAAAAACTTTACGCCGGGCGCTGCAGTTGCAGCCGATCAGCAAATGGATCAGTTAATTCAAAATGGCGGACTGAAGAAAATACATCCTGTAACAGCAGAACAGGCGGATAAAGGGATAGATGTAATGATTAATAACAAGAACTAAGATTTTCTCATATGCAGTTGGTTTAGGTAACGGGGTTGATTTCCATCAACCCTTCTTTTTTTGGTAAATTTTTCTGAAAATTAAATCGCATCATGAATTATTACGAAGGTCCTCTTAAATTCGTTTTCAAATACTGTCAATGAAACTCACTTTCTTATTTCATCTGCTATTGCTTACCGGCGCTCTGCATGCCCAACAAACAGTAAACGAAGCGGTGATTCAAATAAAAACAGACATCAGCAACCCCAATGATGCTGGTGGTGCCCCACCCGTTACAGGTGATGGTGAGCGGGTAATGATCAGAATGGGTGAAGGTGAAACAAAAGCTAAAATCTTTTTTAAAAATGGTATGACCAAAATAGAAAGTGATATGGGCATGGGTACCAGTCAGATGATTGTAGATAGTAAAACAAAAACCACCACTACCCTTTTTGAAGCAATGGGTCGTAAAATGGGATTTTATTCTACTGATGATGAAATGCAGAAGATGATGAACGGACGGGATTCAGGTCGCCAGCGAACGCAGCAATTTACCCCCGAGACATTTATTGAATATCTCAGTGAAACAAAAAAAATTGCCGGTATGGTTTGCAACAAAGCCATCATACGTTATAAAAACAGAAAAGATGAAGAAGTGCAGCAAACAGTTTGGTACAGTCCGGAGTTTGTTTTGGGTGAAGGTTTTCGTATGAGAGATATGATGCGTATAGCCAGTATTCCGGGTTTAAATAAACTGAAAGGCTTTCCCATGGAATTTGAAACAACCAGACCAAACGGTGCAAAGGTGTTTTACCAGGTAACCAAAGTAGATCTGAATGCGAAAATTGATGATAAAGTTTTTGTGATTCCGAAAGATTATGATGTTAAACCTATGAGTGAAATGGGCAATGGCGGTTTTCAATTCAGAATGAACGGACAATAATAATATCAAACCTATATATGCAAAGCCTCCCTCTGCGGAGGCTTTTCTTTTGTAACCAACCACTATGCACAGCAAAGCATCAGTCATTTCATTTATTTTTGCCGCATAACTTAACAGCATGGCAATACAGCAACAGATACAGGAGGCGGCGATTAAAAGTTTGGAACAGCTCTATGGTAAAACATTTACAGCAAAAGATTTTCAGATCAACAAAACCAAACCGGAGTTTGAAGGCGATTATACAGTTGTATTATTTTCTTTACTGAAGCCCTTATCAAAAAGTCCGGATGCGCTGGGAAATGAACTGGGGAAACATATGGTTGAAAGTCATCCTTCCCTATTTACATCATACAATATAATCAAAGGATTTCTGAATCTTACTGTTGCAGATGCTTTCTGGATGCAGGTACTGACTCAAAATTATAATGATGTGTGTTTTGGCAAAGGCGCATTGAAACACCAGAAAGTAATGGTGGAATATTCATCGCCCAATACCAACAAACCTTTGCATCTTGGTCACCTGCGGAATAATTTTTTAGGCTGGAGTACCGCCGCTATCATCAATGCCAATGGTTATGAAACCGTAAAGACCTGTATTGTAAATGACCGTGGCGTGCATATTTGTAAAAGTATGATTGCATGGCAACTGTTTGCCAATGGAGCAACCCCACAATCAACCAATACAAAAGGTGATCATTTTGTTGGCGATTACTATGTAAAGTTTAATGATGAGTATAAAGCGCAGGTTGAAACATTGATTGGTAAAGGTGTTGACAAAGCAACAGCTGAAAAAGAAGCACCAATCATGAAAGCAACGCAACAAATGTTGCTCGACTGGGAAGCCGGAAAACCTGAAGTAATGGAGTTATGGAAAGAAATGAACAGTTGGGTATATGCCGGCTTCGATACCACGTACAAACGCATAGGCAGCGACTTTGATAAAATCTATTATGAAAGCAATACCTATCTGTTGGGAAAGAAAACAGTGCAGGAAGGGCTGTCAAAAAATGTTTTCATTCAAAAAGAAGATGGAAGTGTGTGGATTGATTTAACCGCCGATGGATTGGATGAAAAGATTGTGCAACGTAAAGATGGCACTTCTGTATATATAACGCAGGACATTGGTCTGGCACAGCAAAAATATGATGAATACAAAATAGATGAAAGTATTTATGTGGTTGGCGATGAGCAGAACTATCATATGAAAGTGCTGCAACTTATTTGTAAAAAGCTGGGACTTCCTTATGCTGACAGTATTCATCATTTAAGTTATGGCATGGTTGAACTACCAACCGGTAAAATGAAAAGCCGTGAAGGAACAGTTGTTGATGCCGATGATCTGCTCGATGAAATGGAACGTGTAGCGCAGCAAAAAACTGAAGAACTGGGCAAGGTTAAAGACTTTACTGCAGAAGAGTTAAAAGAGTTATACAAAACGATTGGTCTTGGTGCATTGAAGTTTTATCTGTTGCGTGTTGATCCAAAAAAGAAAATGATCTTCAACCCGGAAGAGTCTATTGACTTTCATGGCTACACCGGACCATTTATTCAATACACACATGCAAGAATTAAATCAATTCTTCGCAAAGAAAAAGTACAGGCAGAAAAAGTACATGATACTAGCCTGCTTAAACTTGAAAAAGAATTATTGATTGATCTTGAAAATTTTCCATCCGTAATTGAGCAATCGGGTCATGAACATAATCCATCACATCTTGCCAACTATGTGTACAATGTTGCAAAAACCTTCAATTCGTTTTACACCGAACATTCCGTAATGAATGCAGAGAGTGAAGAGAAAAAGCAATTACGTTTACTCATTTGCGAATTAACAGCCAATGTAATTGCAAGTGGTATGCGGTTGTTGGGAATACATGTTCCGGAGCGGATGTAATTATGATTCTGCAATACCAAACGTTAAACGGATTTAAAAATAAGTGGCAAAGCCAAATTGAATGCCGCCGAGTTTTGCCGGTGGGTTACCCAGCAAATCTGTTTTGAGCTGATAGCGATAATTTAACCGCAGTACTGTTTGTGCTGTCGGCCGCCAGCTTACAGCAGGTACAAAAGCAAAAAGATGATCAGCGATTGTTCCGCCGGTGGATTTAAAGCGCCCATTGTTCCAATCAACATATTCCAGGCGGAGTGCAACATTGAGCACTGCTTTTTCAAACCCAAACATCCGCTTTTTTAAAACGGGCTGTACAAGATCAATAAAACCACCTTGCTGTTTATGTCCAAACTGTTCTGTGTAAGTAGAAGGTACATCCACATTAATCCACGCCCACTCTGCATTTACAGCCGTATTTGTTTTTGGGATCGTTGTATTAAAATCAACAGCAACAACATGCAGCTTTCTTTTTTTATCCAGCATCAATCCATCCTCTTCAAACTTATTATACACGCCACCCATATAACTCAAACCTACTTCGCCAATCTTACGGTTACGAACAGCTGCCTTTGCTGTTACCATAGGAGATCCGTTAAAACTTTCTTCAAACCGATCCTTGTTTAGTTTAGTAGCTGGTAAAAATGTTTTATTTTCTGTGTTGGCAATAACCTGATCATCAAACCCATTGGTTAAATAAACTTCATACGCATAGGCCCATTCTTTAGTAAATTTTTTTCCAAAAATGCCAAACCCCACATTACTCCATGTAGCAGGCAATAACTGTGTGGCTGAAACGGGCCTGTCAACAAACTCCCATTTTGGGCCATCATGATTTTGATTAAATGCACCAATGGGATTCATCACTACCCCACCTCTGAAGTTGAGTAAAGGACTCATTTCAATATCAATGGAAGCAAATTCAATATTGATTTCTTTGGTGCCATCTTCAAATTCAATTTCAGTTAAAAACTTAATTCGCTTGGAAATAGCAGATGATACAAACAAGGTTAACCGCCGCATCTGAAACTGATGCCCCTCTGTAATACCATCTTCACCGAGGTATTGATAATTTGCTTCCGCATAACCACCCAATGCCACAGGAAGTTTTCCGATTTGTAAAAACGGGCGGTTGTATACAGCATCCAGATTCATTTGCATTCCTGAGGAATCTTTGGGAACTCTTCGCAACAACGATGGATCAATCTGGGCATGGCTGCTCAGTGCAAACAGCAGCAATGCTGCACTATATAAAATATACTTTTTCATACTTTTCGCAAATCAATAAATAATTCAGTCTCGTTTACAAATACCGGAAATGTGCGCAGGTTTTTATCTGCAGGGCCATTTGTAACATCGCCTTTGTTATTAAACTCACTGCCATGTGCAGGGCATTGCAAATATTCGCCTGATGCCTGCAGCTCAGTTCCCTGATGTGTGCAACGCATCCACAAAGCACTGTACTCCTGTTCAGAAAACCTGTACACACAAACAGGATATTGCAACGTATCGTTCCTGATAATGATAAAAGACCGGTAACTCATCTGATCGCCTTTCTTTATTTTAAATTCATCTTTCTGCACAATTAAACCATTCTCTGTAATTCTACCTGCTGTATACTTTGTAGTGTTACAGGAGCTTGCAACAGCAGATAATGCTGCAACTGATAAACAAGCCGTACAACTGTTAATGATAAAATCTCTTCTGTTCATGTTGTTTGATTATATCTGCAGAATTAAAGTGATTCAAGAAATGCAATAAGCCTTCGCTTCTCATCTGCTGTGAGTTGCAGATATTTTTGTTTGGTCTGCATAGCTTCACCTCCGTGTAATAAAATGGCTTCATCAATACTTTTTGCTCTGCCATCGTGCATTAAAAAATACTGACCGCCCTGTGAGTTGCGGGATAAGCCCAAACCCCATAATGGCGGGGTGCGCCACTCCGCTGTAAGCGCAGAGCCTTCTGTATATCCATCATCCAATCCAGTACCCATGTCGTGCAGTAGGAAATCGGAAAAAGGAAAAATTGTTTTGTTGGCTAATGAAGCAATGATTGATGCACCTGTTGTAAATGATGGAGTGTGACAACTTGCACAAGCAATTTTTTCAAACAGCATATTCCCTGCAAGTACATCTGCATCATTTTTATTTCGCTGGATGGGCGCTTTCAATGTTTGCAAATAAAACACCACATCGTTGACTGTTTTTGTGGAGACCTCCGGATCAATTTCTAACCCACTGTATGTATCTTTTGCTTCAAATAAAGAAGTAATGCCCATATCCTGATTATAGGCATTGGCCGTTTGCTGCAGCAAATTGAACACAGCTGCTTTTTTTCCAAAGCGGCCAATATATTTTCCCTGTTGTTGAACTGCATTTGCAGGAACCGTTACATAAGAAGGCAGATTGATCCAGTTTACTCTCCCTGAAATTCCATCGCCGTTCAAATCATTCTCATCAGCTAATGCAAGAATGGATGCATCAGGAATAGCTTCAACAAAACCAAGCCCTGTATTAGCAGGAGGCATAAATTTTGAAAAGGCTGCTCCTGCAGGAAGTTGCTCCGGTTCAAAACCCGGAATTGCACGATGTTGTAATTGCGGACCTCCAAGATTCAAATATTGATTTCCGGTTGCATCGGTTTGTCCAAACCTGGTTAACATCGTAAAAGGGTGACCTTTCCCATCACCTGCATGACAGGTGCCACAGGATGTTGCAACAAAAACAGGCCCCAATCCTGTAGCAGGAGTAAACACTTCATCGTTAAACGCTACATCACCTGCAATAAAACGGGCATGTTGCTCAGGACTCAATCCCTCCACCGGACCATCGAGCAGCTCATCATCGGCCGGTGCTTTCGGTAATATTTTTGTACAGGAAACATAGACTGTTACTGCCAGCATAAACCCTGCAACGAATAAAAACTGTTTGTTCATTTGCTGAATATTTTTAGACTAGTCTAAATTAATATTTAGTCAAATATAGAATTTAATTCATAGAGGTCAAAATTATTTTTGGATTGATGTTCGCAATACGATCCAGAGCAGTGCAAGCAATGCCGCAACCGCAGCCGACAGAAATACGGCTGCTGATCCAAATTGAAACCAGATTAATCCTGCAACAGTGCTGGCAGTAAGTGCAGCGATGCTTTGTAAACCTGTATACAAACCAATAGCAGAAGCTGTTTCAGTTTTAGGAACCAGATTGCTGATCCATGCTTTGGCAATACCTTCTGTGGCTGCTGCATAAATTCCGTAGCAGAAAAAAAAGATCCAGTACATGAACACTGACTTGCTGTAAGCAAACCCAACATAAGTAATACAAAAAAACAACAGACCTGCCAGCAGTATCTTCTTCATCCCAACTTTATCAGCCATACGGCCGAGCGGAAAAGCAAAAATGGCAAACACGAGATTGTAAAAAATGTAAACAGATATAACAGTTGTATCAGACATTCCCGCTTCTTTCATTTTCAACAGCAGAAACACATCTGAGCTGTTGAACAAAGCAAATAGTAACAGCCCGGCAATTAATTGCTTAAAGTAAAAGGGAGATTGCTTCCAGTATGTAAATGTTTGATGAAACGGAATTACTTTTTTAATTGATGCAGATGATTTTTTTTCTTTCACCAAAAACGTAAATGCCACTGCTGCCAAACCCGGGATAAACGCAAGCAGGAATAAACGTTTATAATCGCCGGGGTTAAACTGCAGATAAAGCAATGCAATGAATGGGCCCAGCACTGCACCAAACGTATCTATCATGCGGTGAAAGCCAAACACTGTTGCTTTATGAGCAGCAGTTGTTTCATCGCTCAGCAATGCATCACGAGGTGCGGTGCGTAAACCCTTCCCTGCCCGATCGAGAAACCGTGCAAAAAAAATCCACCATAATTGTATGCTGAAAGCAAGCATTGGTTTTGAAACAGCACTCAGCAAATAACCCAAACGAACAAAGGGCAAACGCTTACCGCTTGCATCACTCATTTGTCCAAAATAACTTTTACCCAAACCGGCAACAGCTTCTGCAAACCCTTCCAAAATACCGATCACCAGTACGGAATAACCAATGCTTTTTAAATACACCGGCATTACCGGATATAACATTTCACTTGCCATATCTGTTAACAGACTGACGAAGGAGATGATCCAAATGGTTTTTGTAATTGGTTTCAACCATTTCATATGCACTACAAATGTACATTTGTAAAACCCGTTAAACGAAAAAAGCCTGTTCGCACAGAACAGGCTTTACTTATTTACAACAATCTTTCTTTTGAAAGAGGGAGAGTATAAATAACAGAACGGATTTAATCAATTTCATTTCAATGCATTTAAAAAATAATGCTCCAGACTTACAAAGAAAGACTGGTTTGCCATACGATGTGCATTACCCGTTACCTGATAACGGCCTCCGAGATTTAAACGGGTACTGCTTTTAAAAATAAACTGAACAGCAGGTGCAATATCAAGAAAGCTTTTGTTTACATCGGTATTTTTAAATCCGATAAACTCGCAATACAAATTGAAGTTGGTTTGATTGTAGCTTTTATAATTTCTGGGGAATAACAAATACCCCATAGACAAATTATACTGAATGCCCTCATTTGAAAAAGCAGGACCAAAAAACAATTTATTATTTTTTTCGAGCTGACGGATGTAAGAAACCCCGGCTGTTGCTGCAAACTTGTTTACCAGCTGTGTTGCCAACAAACCAGCCTGCACACCACTGTTATCGCCTTCTAAATTTAGCTCCTGATAAACCAATGGATTGTTTGACCATGAGCCTGCAGCAAATGCAGCAGCACGAAAATGTTTATGTACATCATCGTTGCTGTAAAACCGGTACTTGGCATATAAACGTGCACTTTCAAAACTGATTGCATCCTGAAAAAACATATTGGAGAAACTCACCGCACCACTCAGCATCAGTTCTTTTGTGATGCCTACCTGCACTTCGGGCATTAACCGAAATTCTCTGCCGCTGGCTGCATGGTAAGGCCGCATGGTTTTTATACCAAGCTTAGCAGCTATGGCTTTAGCCGGAATATTAGAAGCGGGATTGGTAAACACATACAACTCCTGAGCTGCAACTACAGAACAGACGTTTACCAAAACGCTTAAATAAAATAAACGAAGCATAACTTAATTAAAAGGCTTGAAGCCTTTTGTTACTTTAAATGGTTACATGATAAATACGTGTGCCCTTTGTCTCACCTGTTTTAAAACTTTCGACTTTGGTGGAGGCTGCAAATTTTTTATACTCTTTTACAGGTATAAAATTTTTATCAACTATGGTAATGGTCTGTTCTCCGTTAAGCACCTGGTTTTTTACATTGAGGAAATAAAACTGCTTCCCATCAATGGTTACCAGCTTATCATTTTCTACTGTGGTATTTTTAAAAACGGTCACCACTTTTAGTTTAGCTACAGAAAACCCGGCATCTTCTACTTTTTTACGCAACTGATCAAAATTGATTTCTGCTCCTTCTTTAAATACAATCAGAAAAGAAGAGCTGGCAATATCTGCCTCTACTTTCTCAACAAAAGACAATGTTTTTAACGATTTATTTATGGCATTGCTGCACATAGCGCAGGTTAATCCGCTGGCCTGTAAATTGGCCGATTTAAATTGTGCCGATGCTGTTAACCCCAACAGCAGGCAACTCATCAACAAATACTTTTTCATAGTCATTTTTTATCAAATAGAAAAAGGCTGATGCTGTATTACATCAGCCTTTTGTTTTTTAATGATGTGTACACTTACCATCTTTGCAACAGTCTGCTTTTGCAACAGTTCCTGTTTTTTTACAGCAATCTCCGCCCTTTTCACATGTTGCACAGCAACCACCTGCTTTTCCGCAAGTGCCGTTTGCACAACAATCAGACTTACCATCTGTTTTTTTACAACAAGGTTTGTCGCCTGTACATTTGCCATCTTTTACACAGCAAGCCCCTGTTTCTGTTGCTGCCGCAGCAGTTGTGTTTCGATCGTACTTGCAGCACTCATTCAGTTTATTGTAAGCATCATCACTGCCAATATACTTTTCGTTATCATATCCTGCATCTGCAATTCCTTTCTGAATTTTTTCAAAGGATGATTTAGCTGATGCATATTTAACCGTCATGATTTTACTGTCTGCATCCCAGTTTGCATAAGTGGCTCCGCTGTTCTTTGCAGCACCTTCAATGGTTTTTTTACACATGCCGCAATTACCGGATACTTTAAATGTTACAGATTTAGTTTGTGCCTGTGCATGCTGTACAAACACAAAAAGCATCATGAAAGCACTGAAAATTTTTATAGATTTCATTTGATTATTTTTTTTGAATGAATGATTACAGCCGGGCTTCTTTCAATTGAATGAAAGCATATACGAAATTACCTGGTTCCCGGACTGCATAAAAACGAAAAAGTACATTTCTAAATTCTAAATACCTGTATGCTGATGTATACTTTATTCAAAACGTTGGGTGGAGGCGAAAAATAATCTGTCGCTGGAGCAACTGAAATTCCCTGTAATGGTTCATGCAAAGCCTGTTGCTGCACAGGTATTGCAGCACTCAGCGAACTAAGCGAAAATGAAAAGGTTGGTGCCTGTTGTACACTGTTCAACTTTAAGGTTATTACCTCATTGGTGCAACAATGACCTTCAGTTTTATTCATTCCGCATTTATTGCAGGAACCATCTGTATCATAACTGAATGAAATAGATGATATCGAACCCATACAGTAATGCATATTCACCACCACTTCGGCTGTAGCAGCAAGATAAAAAACAGAGATGGTGAGTATGACAATTTTCTTCATCATTTACCTTGCAAAGATAACCGTTTACACATGAAATGGAAGAACCGGCATCAGTTAACAAAACCCCAAAAGATTCCAAACCTTACAAAAAAACCGGGAGTTGGCTGCAAAGGTGTAACCATATTGTTGTTGAGAAAACCAAACGATGGACTTACTTCAGCGGTATTCAGATTTTCGGCCCTGATAAACAGGAAAATACTACGCACTCTGAAGTGCAGATAAGCTGCAATATCGGGTCGGTTTTTGATGGTTGAAGTATTTTGTAAAAAGAACTGACCCAGCACCGGCGAAAAACCATCTGCCTTATAAGGTGTATGATAACGCAGTTCAAGCCCCGTGCTTAAGTTGAGGTTTTTAAAAAACTTTCCTTCATATGCAAAACGGTTGCGTGTAAAAACCAACGGCAGGTTTACGGGTGCATTACCGGTTGTTTGCTGCACATAAGCTTCGGTATACCAGTTCCAGTGCCGGCGAAATGTAAATTGCTTTTGCAATTGCAGTTGAAGCACATTAAATAAAGTTGCTTCCTGAGCAGCCTGTGTGTAATTTTTAAAGTAGATGTAATTTGCTGCCACAAAATATTTTGCACCTAACATAAACCGTTGCTGCGGCAATTCATACAAAGCAGATGCAATGCTTGTGTTTTCTTTATTGAAATTGGTATTACCAATATTGAAGCGTTTGAAATTACTTTCATCATTATGAATAAACGAGGGCGAACGGTTTACATTCTCAAAACCGAGTGTAAGGTATCCCAGTTTTTGACCAATCAACCTTTTTAAAAAAGCATGCACATTGTAATCGCCATTGTTTAAACCCGTGAGATAAAATGTTCCGGAGAGTTCCATATCCCATTTCCGGTTTTTTGTTTTATTCCGGTATTCACCTTTCAGAAAAAGATTGTTGTAAGATGGTTGATTGGTTCCAAAATCTGCTTCCAATGTTTGTACACCTGCCGCAGCTTTTAAAAATTGTTGCTGGTTCTTTATATCAGGAAAAGAATAAATAGCCAGTTCGTTGCTGAATGTTTTCCAGAAATCTTTTAAGCCGAATGAAGCAGGTATGCCGGTAACGTTGTACAACAAACGATAACCGGCAGTATCAACCTTTGTATCGGTGTACTCAAATGTATAACGGTTGTACTGCAGCGTATGCTGAAAACGGAACCGTGGATAAAATAAATACACGACACTTGAATCGGTTGTAATGGAATCTTTTTTACCTACATCATAATGCTGACGAAAAAGCACATTGGTTGTACTGTATTTATTTCCGGTTGCAATCACGTTACTTAAAAAAGACTGTGCTTCAAAAGCCGATCCGCCCAGGTTGGTGGGGATGTTAAACCGTTCGCTGAATGCAGGCGTACTATCCAGCAACCGCACATCTTTCAACCCGCCGTTTTCTGTTGCACCAATTTTGTGTCTGCCAATAATAAAGTAAGCGGTGTAACGCTTATTGGGTGTGGTATACCAGGTATTGAACAACAGATTGCTGTGATTATTTTTTTGGTTTCGGAAAACTCCGGGTGAATTAATGAGATTAAACTTAAAAGCAAAGTTCCAGTTATAGCGGATGTTTTGTGTATGCTCTACTCCAATCGTTTGCTCGGCCTTTGTACCCAATACATAAGCAAGCTGTGTGTAGGGCCTTGTAGTATTGTAAAATTTTGTTTGATACACATCGGGGATGTATGCATCATACGCATGAAAGCCATGATCCCAACCCGGTTTCATGTTTGGTGAAAACAATAAGGATCTGGATGCGGCACCGGTATTACCCAAAAATATATTGGTCCATGGCACAGGCCAGCGGCGACTGAAATCGTTCACCGATGAATCAATAAAATAAAACCGGGCTGTATCTAAATAACGAAAGGCAATGGTTGCAGAATCTTCAAAACCCGTGCGGTGCAGCAAAGAATCTTTAAAGGGTCCGCTGCTTCCTCCGCCCCCCCTGCCACCGCCCGTAACATTACCACCCATAAAACCACCGGGGATTTTTTGCAGCAGGTTGGTATTACCGGTTGGCCTTTGTGCAACCGTAAACAAACAGCTCATTAAAAAAAGAAGGACAGATCCAAAACGCATCATATAAGAAAAACGGGCTTTAAAAGCCCGTGTAAAAGTAAATGAATTGAAAGAAACCCTTTGAAATGAACTTTTCAAAACTGATAAGAGGCAGTTAATTTATTTTGATTCCACGTTTGAAGATTTCGACTCCCGAATTAGCGGGACAGGTTCGCTCAATCTTCAGTATTACCCCTTCGACTTCGCTCAGGATAAACTACTATTTTAAAGTTCAATGATCAGTTGTTTTACAATAGCCGTCATCTTTGGTTCGGCTGCTGCTGCTGCCTCTAATACTTCGGCATGTGTAATAATATTCTCTTCTTCACGAATGCCGAGGTCGGTGATCACACTCATGGCAAAAACAGGCACGCCCATGTGCACCGCTGCAATGACTTCAGATACTGTGCTCATTCCAACAGCATCACCGCCTAATGCATGAATCATTCTATATTCACTTCTTGTTTCAAAAGTTGGACCGGTCACTCCGCAATACACGCCTTCTTTTACATCAATCTGCAAATTGGCTGCAATGGTTTTTGCTTTGCTGATGAGCTCTTTTTTGTAAGGCTCGCTCATATCGGGGAAACGTGGACCCAACTCATCAATATTTTTTCCCAGCAAGGGGTTGATGGTAAACTGGCTGATATGATCTTTAATGATCATCAACTCTCCAACTTTAAACGATGGATTTACACCGCCTGCTGCATTGCTGATGATTAAGTTTTTGATGCCGAGATATTTCATTACACGGATGGGATACACCACTTCTTCAATGGAGTAGCCTTCATAATAATGAAAGCGACCGGCCATTACCACCACATTCTTGTCTCCTAATTTACCAATCATTAATTTGCCTTTGTGACCTTCAACAGTTGACACAGGAAAATGCGGCAGTTCGGTATAACTGATCTCTGTATCAATATGTATTTCGTTTGCAAAATGTCCCAGACCGCTGCCCAGCACCACACCTGCATGTACTTCATGCGAATAATGACTGCGGATGTATGCAACTGTTTCCTGAATTTTCTTTAAGGTATCGCTCATTTTAGAAAGAAATTAAGGCGGCAAATATATTGGATTAAAGTAGTGATAAAAAAAGAGTCCGCAATTGGTCAAAAGCAGACTCCTGTATTCAGTTTTTGAATCCTTATCGCTGAATGATAATCTGTCTTATTACATTGTGCACTCCATTTGTTATATGAACATTATATACATCATTGGGTAAATCAAACACATTAATAGATGTTGATTGGACAGCACTATTAAATTGAATCTGTTTTTTTAGGTTGCCCAGTTTATCATATATTTTAATTTCCTTTATCCGCATCCATGCCTGATTGGTAATTCCGTTTTGCTGCATGGTCTGAACATCTACAGAAACATTCAATTGATTTTGTGCCGGGTTGGGTGATGTAATAACCCTTAATGGGACACCACCACCGCCGCCACTTGAAACAGAACGATAATAGATAGCTCCTGATGTTGTACCGCAGGAATTGGTTGCAGTGCCATAAAAGACGGCTGTTTTATCTACTTGTGTAAAGAAAAAGGTAATAACACCTGTTGTAATATTATAATGCCAATTGAAAGATGGATCGTCTGTGCTTACCGTCCAGCTTTCTGTTGCTCCCGGGAAAGGATTTGTTTGAATGGTATATTGTGTTGCAACATTTACATTTGTGTATGTTGGAGGGGTAAACCGTGGCGGTTTCGGAAAACGAAGATCAAGATCAGGTTTGCCTATTGCAATTGTTTTTGCTGCTGAAAATGTTTGATTTGTGCAGGAAACGTTTATGTTAGCCGTTAACGTAACCCGACCATATACCGTTGCAGTTACCTGAACATTATTGCCGGTACTGTTGCTTGGTATAGATGCAGCATTGGGTGAGATAAGTGTATTGGACAAAACCCAGTTTATTGTTAATCCACTACCGGGGGGATTAACTGAATAATTTTGTGCTCCGGAACAAAAAGCAGATAATCCATCTACTGAAAAGATTGTTGAACTGCAGGACTGTGCATCCTCACAACTAATAACAGCGTTATCTCTGTTCTCCATTTCATTGTACATCCATTGCGATTGCCGCTTTGTAAAATCTGCATGTTCATAATTGTATAGAGTTGCTGCAACACCATTAACAGTACCGGTAAATGATTCGCTGGCAATATAAGTTTTAGCTCTTGAACCGGCTGTACCATTAATAGGGAAGATATAGGGTTGATTAAATGTTGCAAGTGAAACATTTTCTAAGTCTAAAGAACTGTTGATAGGTACGGTACTGAAAATATCCTGTTTAAAAGGAATATTAAAATCTACCTCAGCATTCAATAAATAAACATGAATGAGAGTTCTTAATACGCCGCCAACAAATGAATTTCCATTAAAGTCGGGTATTGAAGTATTACCTCCAAATTGACCACCTGCTCTACCCGAAGCAGATGAAGTGCCTCCGGGTACAGCATCCCAGGGAATTGTACTGCCAGTTGAATTGCGGATATACGGACCTCCTGTTGTTATCCATCCTGTTCCAATTGCGCCCCAAAAATGCCTTATATTTCGTTCCATTTTTACATAGCTTACCTGACCCGAAGCACCTTGCGCTGGAAGTGCATTTACCTGAATGTTAAGCTTATACTTGCTTATGACGAGACCCATTAATACAAATTTACCAGTTGCGATATTCTCATTATATTGAATTAACAAAGTACTTGGCTGCATCACCCACTTACTGCATTGCGAACCCTGTGCTATGGCTTTAAAATCATAAAGAGGTGGTGTTGACAACGTTTGTGATGCTGTAAAATCCACCATAGTTCTGTATGGGCCGTTGGGTAGAAAGAACGTATTGCTTACTACTGTACCTGTTCCATTTAAAACCCTTAGTAATAACAACTGACTGGTGGCAGGTTGGTTGTTGAGGTTGTAAAATTCTTTTAACTTATCATCATTGTCTTTAAATTTTCGATCAAAGATTTTTAACTCCCCGAAATCCTGTAAAAAATGTTGTAACCCTCGTGGTACATTACCTCCCTGGTGTGGACTGTCGTAAGTAAGTAACAGCCTTGTATCTGTGCTGTTTGTTCCCCGGTTTTTGGTCATTTTAGCCAAGGTGTAGCGGCTTATAATACCACCAAAGCTTATACCCATTACCACATTCTTTTCCTTTATACCCAATGCATTGTTTACTTTTAATGCGTTTAACTGGTCAATTACTTTCTCCAGCATCTTGGCATTGTTTTCAACATAATCCATCGTGAAATAATTTACAAATACCAAATCATAACCGGCAGTTTCATCAAGTTCTTTATTTAAATCAAAATCACCTGGGGTTACAACAATTTTATTCCATTCATCAAGCAAAGAGTTAATGGTATAATTCTCTTTATCTATTACAGGAGCTACATCATTTAAATCGTATCCCTCCACAACAATAAAAGGCTTAACTAATTTATTGGCCAATGCTGTACCCTGTCTTTTTGTGCTGTACCTGATATACACCTTTGCTCCAAAATGTTCACCGGCAACAGCAGGTATTGTAATAGCAGGGTTAGCTAATTCCACTTCGCTAAGCGGAGCATATCGTGCATTTACATTATTGTTTACAGTTGTTACCATTACAAATTGCTGGCTGTAACAGTAATACACGCTGCCATCTGTACAGTTAACCCTGATGGCAAATTTTTTATACCCGCTGCTGTCAGTATACGTATAACTTACCGCAGCATTGGAGGCAATGGTCTGGTAACCTGCTCCTTTAAGAAAATCAACCGCCACACTGCTGATTGTTTTACCGCAATTACTGTAAACCAACGCAGGGTTAAAACTTAAGCTAATGATATTTTTTTGTTGTGCATTTTCCAGTACAGGGCTGGCAGCAAAAAAATTATGTTCCATATACGGGCTTTGTGTACGGCCCGGTACATCCAGTATCTGATTATTGCCATTATTGCTGAACAGGTTGAGGTTAATGGCATCTTCATTTGCGGTTGCATACTTTGCAATCAAAAAAATTAAAGGCGTATGGTTTGAAGCAGGCAGTTGGCTGATGGTATTATTCACTAGGTCCAATGAAGTTAGCAGAGGCGCCCCGTTGTAAATACGTGCCTGCTCAATATCATTGTACAAAAAGCGGAAGCCTGAAATAAACTGAATAAAATTACTGTCGGCCAGTACACCGGTGTACCATTTTTTCTCCGCAAACTGCGGCCCGTATTCATCTAAATAACCACTGGGTACCTGGCTTTTATTTATATATTGGAAAATATGATCCAGTTCTGCACGTACAGGATCGGTTTGGGCAAAGGCTTTACTGGTTAGTAATACGGCGATTACTAACATCTTAAAGAGATGTTTCATGTTATATGTTTTAAGGATTATAATTTGGCATCGAAGCGGCCATGAGTTATAGTAATGGTTTCGCAACCTGATTTTGATAAGGAAAATTCAAAAGTTCCTGAAATTATTCCATTAGTCAAATCAAACCGGGTTATCATAATTTCCCCTTTCGATTTAACAAGCGAATCGTTTGGAAGATATGTGCGACAGATACTTGTAATTTTATGATTGCTATAATTTAGTCCCATATTTAGCGAATCAGTATTTGTTACATAAGTTTTCTTATGGAGTATTGAATCTACTCCAATCCCAATATAGTCATCTCTATTCTGTGACGAATTTTGATATTCGGCACGAATTGAGAATTCGCCTCCATTGATATTATCATAATAAAAACGTAGTGCGCTTGTAGAAAACCAATCTTCTTTAGCAGGTATCCATGCTTTGCCATTCACAAGGCATCCAAAGGTTTTGGCTCCTGATTGCGTGGCAGGCGGAAGTTTTTCAAGCTCAGTGAGTTTATTTTTTTTACAACCACTGCCTGAGGTTGTGGTAATTGCAATAATCCAGGCAAGTAGTAAAAGTTTATGTTTCATGTTATCTCCATTTTATATAACTGGTAAAAATCAGGAATAGTTTTTATTTAAAAAATGACGATCATCATGTGCAGACAATTTTTTAACCACTTCTTATCAGCAAACTGTGGGATTCGTATTCATCCAAATAACTACTCGGTATCTGGCTTTTATCCATGTGCTGAAAAATATGATTCAGTTCAGCACGTACAGGATCGGTTTGGGCAAAGGCTTTACTGGTTAGCAATACGGCGATTACTAACATCTTGAAGAGATGTTTCATGTTATATGTTTTAAGGATTATAGTTTGGCATCGAAACGGCCATGAGTTATAGTAATGGTTTCACACCCTGGTTTTTTTATGGTGAATTCAAAAGTGCCGGATACTATTCCGTTTATCAGATCTAATTTTGTTATTTTAATAATACCTGTGGTTTCTGCATCATTATCCATAGAAGAAACAGATCGGCATGTACTGAAATTTTTTGTATTCCTAAATAATACACGGGCAATATTTGTACTGTTGTTTTTTAAAACATATATATTTTTTGATAGTATTGAATCACATCCCATCACAACTGCTTCATTTCTATTTTGGGGTGAGTTTTGATATTCAGCATTAATTGCAAATTGCCCTCCATTATCAGTATAATAATAAAAACGTAGTGCGCTTGTAGAAAACCAATCTTCTTTAGCAGGTATCCATGCCTTACCATTCACAAGGCATCCAAAGGTTTTAGCTCCTGTTTGCGTGGCAGGTGGTAGTTTTTCAAGCTCAGAGAGTTTATTTTTTTTACAACCACTGCCTGAGGTTGTGGTAATTGCAATAATCCAGGCAAGTAGTAAAAGTTTATGTTTCATGTTATCTCCATTTTATATAACTGGTAAAAATCAGGAATAGTTTTTATTTAAAAAATGACGATCATCATGTGCAGACAATTTTTTAACCACTTCTTATCAGCAAACTGTGGGATTCGTATTCATCCAAATAACTACTCGGTATCTGGCTTTTATCCATGTGCTGAAAAATATGATTCAGTTCAGCACGTACAGGATCGGTTTGGGCAAAGGCTTTACTGGTTAGTAATACGGCGATTACTAACATCTTGAAGAGATGTTTCATGTTTGGTGTTTAAGTGATTAAATAATTATAGTTTTTTATCGAAACGTCCATTGGTAATTCGTATAGTATCTGTACAGCCTTGAGCATAAATGATACAATTGAATTCTCCTGATACGATACCGTTTTGCAGATCATATCGTGTAATTTTTAGGTTCCCCTTTCGGTACACACTATCATTGAGGGGTATATAACAGTTACTTATTTCATCAATACCCAAAGTAGTTTTCCCCTTATTATCAAATGGAACATTAATTCCTGAATAAAGGCCGTATGATGCGATAGTTACTGCCAGTTTTTTAGCTGTTTCAAAATTATAAGTGCGGATACCAAGTGAGCTATCAAAAGCATCTACAAAAACCCGGTAGTTTGAGTGGTTGCCATCCCATCCTCCCGGTAAATAAGCTTTCCCATTTATAAGACACCCAAACGTATTAGCTCCTGTTTGCGTGGCGGGTGGTAGCTTATCAAGTTCAGAGAGTTTATTTTTTTTGCAACCACTGCCTAAGCTTGTGGTAATAATGATAAGCCATGTAAGGAGTATTATTTTATGTTTCATGTTATCTTCATTTTATACATCAGTTAAAAATCAGGAAAAATTTTTACAAAAAGAATGACGAAAATCATAAGCATACATCTTTGTGCCATTTTTTTTCCGCAAACTGCGGCCCGTATTCATCTAAGTAGCCACTGGGCACCTGGCTTTTATCAATGTATTGAAAAATATAGTTGATACGGGTGGCAAATGCATTAAATGTATTTTGGGCATAAGAAGGAAGTATTGCTGTAAAAAGCAATAGAAGTGTTATAAATCTTTTCATAAAAGTTAGTTTTTTTAATTATAAATATCCATTTTGAAATCAAAGCGCCCCTCTGAAATAATTATATCAGCACAGCCGTTTTGTTTTAGCAAACCATTAAACCTGCCCGATACAATTTTATTTTCTAAATCAAATTTTGTAATGGTTACAGTACCCGATTATGATGAATTTGCTCGATCGAACCAATTACAAATAGGGTTGGAATTTGTGTAGAGAAAAGCATTTTTTATTGGAGAAAATATCTGATAATCCTTAGTTTCATTTATTCCGTAGATATAAATATTCACACCTTCACTACATCCATCATTTGTTTTTATCAATAACGCACTATCACTTTTGTAATACTGTATCAGAAATTTATAGCATGTAATTGTTCCTCTTGGCGTATAAACTACACCATTTAATTTACAGCCAAACGTATTTGCTCCTGTTTGGGTTTCGGCTGGTAATTGCGGTGGTAATGGTTCTTTATTGCATTTGCTAAAACTAAAAAAGGATACAAGTAAAAGAAGAAGAGCCGGTAATTGCAGACGTTTCATGGTTATTTCTTTTAGTTAACGTAATTTAAAAAAAACCAATTCAAGTAGGAAAATTTAATAATAAATGGTTGTACAAATAGTCTGTAAATAAGTGAATCATTCAACTAAAACTAAATTATATGAGTTTCTTCCTTGTTCAGGTAATAATAATCTGGCGGTAAAACTACTGGGTATAGTCCCCATGACTTTTCAGTTTTATGTGAAAAACCTACCGATTTATTTTTTGTCAATTTCCTTGAATGGACTGGGTGCATCATATTTTTAACAAAGCAGTTAAAGTGAATGCAAGCATTTAAATACAAATAAAAAAAGTCCTTCATTGCAGTTTAGAGTTAAACTGGTGCACAAGCTGTATTCTTGTTTTGGAGGAAGAAAGCAAATAGATTAAATAACAAAAGAAAAACCATTTGCCACAAAGTTGCTAAGACCCTAAGAAATACAAAGTGTACTTTGTGCCCTTTCTGTCTTTGAGTCCCTGCCTGCCGACAGGCAGGTTTCTGGCAAACTTTTTAATACCGACTGTACCAGTTGCTGATACGTTAATCACAAGCAACTCTTCCTTATCTTCGCCGAAATTTTTTGCATATGAACCTCCACGAATACCAGGCCAAGGAATTACTGAAAAAATACAATGTGCCCGTGCAGGAAGGCTTTGCCTGCGGAACTGTACACGAAGCAGAAGAAGCGTACCGCCAGATCAAAAACCAGAGTGGCAGCAGCTTTGCCGTTGTAAAAGCACAGATCCATGCAGGTGGCCGTGGTAAAGGAGCGGTAAAAGAAACCGGGATGAATGGAGTTAAAGTTGCCAAGAACCTTGATCAGGTAGTGGAGTTTGCAAAGGGTATTTTAGGTGGCACGTTGGTGACCATCCAGACAGGACCTGCCGGTAAAGTGGTGAATAAAATTCTGGTTGCACAGGATATGTATTACGATGGACCAACGGAGCGTAAAGAATTTTATCTCTCTATTTTACTCGATCGTACAAAAAAACAAAACGTAATCATGTACAGTACCGAAGGCGGTATGAACATTGAAGATGTAGCACATGATACTCCTGAAAAAATATTTAAAGAGTGGGTAAACCCTGCGGGACCATTACAAGGTTTCCAGGCAAGAAAAATTGCTTTCAATCTTGGTTTAAGTGGTGAAGCATTTAAGAACTGTGTAAAATTTGTAACGAATTTATACAATGCTTATGTTGGATTGGATTGTGGTATGCTGGAAATAAATCCATTGTTTAAAGCAGCCGATAACAAGATCATTGCTGTTGATTGTAAAATGAACATTGATGATAATGCATTAATGCGTCATCCCGAAATTGCAAGTATGCGTGATGTAACCGAAGAAGATCCTACAGAAGTAGAAGCGGGCAATCATAACCTCAACTTTATTAAGTTAGATGGTAACGTTGGTTGTATGGTGAATGGTGCAGGTTTGGCCATGGCTACCATGGATATGATTCAGTTGAGTGGCGGACAACCGGCTAACTTCCTTGATGTAGGCGGTACTGCTAATGCACAAACAGTAGAAGCCGGTTTCAAAATCATCTTAAAAGATCCCAATGTAAAAGCAATCCTCATCAACATCTTTGGTGGTATTGTTCGTTGCGATCGTGTTGCTGCAGGTGTTATTGAAGCGTACAAAACTATTGGCGATATTCCTGTTCCAATCATTGTACGTTTACAAGGGACCAATGCAGTTGAAGCAAAAAAACTCATTGATGAAAGCGGATTGAAAGTACAAAGCGCTATTCAACTGAGTGAAGCAGCTGCTTTGGTGAAAAAGGCAGTAGCTTAAAAGACACTGAGCTTGCTAGCACTGAGCGAAGTCGAAGTGCTTCCATAAGATCGAGCGAAGTCGAGATGTAATTAAAATTCAACAATGCCATACTTTAATTGTATGGCATTCGTTTTAGACTTAAGATTTTTTTATGATTTTCAATGAACAGAAACTACTGCATGGCACGTTCATTGAGTTGTATCATCCAACATCAAAAACCATCAACCCACTATCATGACATCAGCAGGTTCCAAAATCAGTCTTAGCTTCTTTGCTTTATTGCTTACATTTTCTTTATTAGCTCAGGATAAATTCGAAATTCAACACAATTACAAACCTTTTAAAGTAGATCTTGGAATGGGCTATGCCCGTCCGCAAGGGAAGGGTGCCAAAGCCGGTGTGTTATTGTATATAGAACCCAAGTATAATGTAATGGATCGTATTTCGGTTGGTTTACGTACCGAAGCAACAGCCATGGCAAGAGGCAATGTAGACCGTAACGGCACACAGATTTCAGGCAATGGTGAAGCAGGATTGAGTCTTTCTTTACTGGCAACAACCGATTATTATTTTACTTCACGTTTAGTTCGCCCCTACATTGGTGCAGGCACCGGTATTTATAACCTGGTGGGTATTGAAGGAACAACATCCGACGGAGGCTCGGTTACCATCCCCGCAGAAACAAAGTTTGGCGGTATGGCAAGGGTTGGTGTAGAGATCTGGCATATCCGTGCAGGTGTTGAATATAATTTTATTGCCAAATCAGGGCAGATCAACAATAACTACCTCGGTTTAAAAATTGGTATTGTGCTGGGTGGTGGCAGGTATGATAATGATGAAGATTATTAATTCATTATATGTCCGGTTCAGGCACCAAATATTCCTGTTCAAAATCTTTTCCTGTAAAATAGCATGGTCATGATGTATTTTTTAAAAAAACTGCATTATGAAAAAATTGTTAAGCGCAAGTGTAACACTTGTCCTGATTTTGCTATTAAGTTCCTGCACCAAACAAAAGGTTTTTAACCGCACGTATTTCCACACTATTCTAGCATCGTCCAATGAAGTACCGGCCCGTGTATCGGCAGGCTATGGAGATGCTTCGGGGTTTTTCGACAATGAATCAAAAATTCTTACGCTCACCATTAATTATGTTGGCTTACGGGCACCATTAACCGCCTGGCATATTCATAAAGCCGCAGCAGGTGTAAACGGCGGCGTTGTTTTTAACTTCGGCACTCCACAACCCAGCGGATTTATTTATACATCAGCAGCTTTAACTGCAGAACAGGAAGCCGACCTGATGAACGGTTTAAATTATGTAAACCTGCACAGCAGTGTTTTTCCCGGTGGCGAGTTAAGAGGACAGCTGAGGAAATACTAATCCATTCTTTTTTACTTTTTATTGAACAGCTTTCTGCTTTTGCAGGAAGCTGTTTTTCGTTTATGTACTACTCTGTTCGGTAAAAAAAGAAACTGCAAATAAGAACTTACAACCACTGAGCGTTAAAAAAAGTGGATGAACCATGAGATGCAGTTGAAAAAAAATCTGATGTTCATTTTGTTGTTGCCGCCGGAAGTCCCCTCTTAAGAGGGGATTTAGAGGTGTGTAACTGCAGAAATTTTACACTTACAAAATTTGGGATTAGTTTTGAGCATGCACCCCACAGTAACCATACGCCCCATTCAGGAAAACGACAACACCGATCTGGCAATTATTATACGAAATGCATTGGCTGAATTTGGAGCCAATAAACCCGGCACTGTTTTTTTTGATCCAACAACGGATGAGTTGTATGAACTTTTTCAAACAGCAGGCAGTTTTTATTTTGTTGCAGAAGATGAAGATGGACAGTTGCTTGGTGGTGGCGGTATTTTTCCAACAGCAGGTTTACCCGATGGCACTTGTGAATTAGTAAAAATGTATTTAACAAAAAATGCCAGAGGTAAAGGTTTGGGTAAACTCATGATTGAACATTGTCTTGCATGGGCAAAAGAAAATGGTTACACTCAAGTGTATTTAGAAACCATGCCCGAATTAAAACAAGCCTTGAAAGTATATGAGTTGTTTGGGTTTGAATATCTCGATGGGCCTTTAGGTAACAGCGGCCACTTTGGTTGCGACAGGTGGATGTTGAAGAAGATGAACGATGAGTGATCAGTGATCAGTATAATGCATCCCACTCATCACTCATTATTCATTACTAATTATCTCCACTTCATACACCCCGCTAAACAAATACAAAGCTCCTGTTTGTACATCCATCGCTTTATGTCGTTTGCGGAGCTTCTCTGCTTTTTTAAAAATCCGTCCGTCTTTGAGTTTAAATAATTGCCCGTTCTGAATTTGTTCTACCAATACAACGCCTTCTTTTCTTGCATCATAATTTTTTAATACACGCATCAACTGTTCTTCGCCACAACTGGTAGCAGATGGATTTTGCAGTGATTTGAGTAATGCTTTTTCAATATCAGCAGGAAATAATTTCTTTACCAGAAACTGAGCAAGAATATTACTGTATGCATTTTTCCATTCTTTACCATGCGCTGCAATACGGTTGCCATGCTGTTCAAATGCAAGTAGGTGAGCAATTTCATGCAACAGTGTTACTAAGAATGAATATTTATTGAGATTTCCGTTTACACTGATGCGGTGGTTCTTTTGATCAATGGCATGACGGTAGTCGCCTAAGATACTGTTGCGTTCACGTGTAATGGTGAGATGAATTTTATATTGATGCAGGTATTCCAGCACAGGCTCGAGTGAACCTTTGGGCAGGTACTCATCCAATGCATGTAAAGGAACTTCTTTTTTACTCATGGGTTATTCTTCTGCTGTTTCATTAAGCGGAAGATCATCCGTACTTCAATAAACGAATACACAAAATACAAAGCCATAGAAACATAAAGCGCAGGCTTATTGATATTTGGTTTTGCCATCAATGCATAAATAACAACCGCAGCCGCACAAAAAAGCATCTTGATCATGAGTGCGCCATACACACTTCTGAAAAACACCTGAATGTTTTTGTGCAAAAAACCTTTTACATTAAAGTAAAGTGAAACAATGGTTACAAGAAACAGGATGAAATTACCCCCCATCAATACCTGATAACTGAGCCCGTATTGTTTGAGCCAGTTTTGAGCCAGCGAATACAAACTGCTCAGCGCAACAAAAAGACCAACAACGGGCCAATACAATTTCTGATGATTCTTCATTTCCTTGCAGATGTGTCTTTATAAATCCGGTAAAACATAACGCTGAGTACCAGCAGCGGTAACAGCCATGCAAGTAAAGGAAAATTCAGCTTCATCCATCCATCTGCTTTTAATCCGGCAAAAACAGACAGACCAATAGCCGCCATGAATTGCATACCCATGCCGGCATATTGTGCCAGATAAGCCCGGTTACTTTTTGTTGGTTTGGATGATTTACTGGTCGTTGGCCGCTGCATTCAATGGCTGCTCTTTTTTAATACCCACCACACTTGCAAGCGATGCATTGGAAACCGCCGTAGCGCCCATATGACATTCGCCGTTGAAAGAAGCTGTTGCATCAACCTGTAACTGGCCGGCATAAATATTACCGTTTACCTGACAGTTGCCTTTGAGATACAGCAACTCGGTGACCTTTAATGTTCCGTTGATTTGTCCCAGCAGGTCGGCCTGCAATGCAACCACATCGCCTGTAATTTTTCCTGTGGGGCCTACTAATACTTTTGAAGTTGTGCTGAGGTTGCCGATCAGGGTTCCATCCACACGGATGTCGCCTTTGCTTTCAATATTACCTTTTATTTCGGTACCGCTGGCAACAATAGTAGCTATACCGGTGGAGCTTTCTTTCTCCATAGAATTGGATTTGCTGTTAAACATATACAGTTGGTTTTTATTGAGTTGATTTTTCTACTTCAGGTATTTTAAGGATGGCTGTATCAACCGTTGACTTCACATCGCCGGACAATACTTTTTTCAGGCTTTCAAGATACTGATCTTTATAAAGCATGGATCTTTCCAGCGAATCAATCTTGGTTTTATAAAACATCAGTTCTTTCCGTTGGCTTTGTGATCCGTACCCCGGTAAATAATACTTGAGGTTGGTAAAAGTGATCAGTGCCACCGTTAGCCCGACTAACAGTACAAAAATGGTGCTAAGAGTGATGTACACACTTAAACGGGATAACTTAAAGGTTACCACCTCCTCGTATGTATCATCATTCATCACTACCAGCCGGTAGCGGTTTCGTAAGCGTTTTAACGTACTGTCTGCATCAAATAATCTTGCCATATAGAAATGAGCCTTAAATTTAGTGCTTAATAGGTGGCAAAAAAGAAATTCTTGCTGATTTTACCCTGAATTAAAATATTTTTGACCGTATTGAGTTAATAAAGAAAAACGACCCACAGCCTGCATGCAGCATATTCTTGTACCAAAACATCACCGGATTTTTCTTGTATTGCTGCTGGGCTGTTTTACCGCATCGGCCCAACCCGACTTTACACTGCCTCTTGTTAAACCGGAAAAATACCGTAATAAAACGCTTGGTTCTGAAAAAACGGAGGATAAGAAATTTACGCTTCCACGCAGGGTTTACCAGGGTATGGTTACACATTACAACTTTTATTACAATGCAACCACCAAATTAAATGCCATAGTTGAAAAGGCGAAGCTCAGCCACAGGGATGATTACACAAAACTGTTGCCCTTTTATAATTATACTACTCAATTAACTGCTTCAGACTCTGCCGAACTGGATTCGGTGATGTATAAAGCAACGGCCGGCATAGTACTGCACGATCTGCGCAACAATTACATTGATAACATGTACCTGCTGATCGGGCAGAGTTATTACTACTGGCGCAAGTTCGATTCGGCTTACCGCATCTTTCAATTCATCAATTACAATTTCTTTCCCAAAAGCAAAGATGATTATCTGATTGTAGTGGGATCGAACGACCGTTCTGCAGAAGGTGAACTGAACATTGGCACCAAAGAAAAAAAAGGAATTGCACACAGAGCATTTACCAAACCACCCAGCCGCAATGATGCTTTACTCTGGCTGGCTAAAACATATGCTGAAGACAGTTTGTATGCCGAAGCTTACAGTCTGGCAAACCTCTTACGCAAAGACCCGCTTTTTCCTAAACGGTTACACACCCGTTTAGATGAAGTACAGGCTTATGTATTTTATCAGCAGGAACAATGGGACAGCACTGCTTTTTTTCTGCAGAAATCATTACCCAACGCAGCAGATAAAACGGAACTGGCCCGTTGGGAATATTTACTGGCGCAGCTGTATGCAAAAACCAATCAACCTGCACTTGCTTCAACTTATTTTAATAAAGCCAAGGCACACACCACCGATCCGGTCTTATACATCCATGCACGGATTTATGAAGCACAGCTTATAAAAAAAGAAGGAGGCAATTCCATTGAAGAAACACTGGCCGATTTAATGAAGCTCTCAAAAAAAGAACGGTTCGATGGATTTGAAGATGTGCTTTATTATGCTGCTGCTGGTATGGCATTGCAAAAAGGCGATACAACACAAGCCACCCGTTTGCTGCAAAAAAGTGTAACCTATGTTACAGAAAATGAAGGAACGAAAAATAAAGCTTACTTACTCCTTTCGGATATTGCATACGCACAACGGAATTATGTGCTGGCATCTTCTTCGCTTGATAGTATCAATTACCAGGACCCAGCTCTAGCAGAACAAAGTGCACAACTGCAGTTAAAACAACAACTGCTGAAAGAGCTGGTAAAACAACTGACGATTGTAAAACAGCAGGACAGTTTACAAACCGTTGCAAAAATGAATGAAAAAGAAATGGAGGCTTACCTGAAAGCACTGGTTCGTAAATTAAGAAAACAAAGAGGTTTAAAAGAAGAAGTCAACTATAACCCTGCCATTTTAACTTCCAATACCGATCAGAGTGCTCCTGTGTTTACAAATGCAGGCAGCGGCAACAGCTGGTATTTTTATAATGCATCGCAAAAAGCGAAAGGGTTCAGCGAGTTTAAAGGAAGATGGGGTAACCGGCCCAATATTGATAACTGGCGCAGACAATCGGCTGTTGATCTTGTTGCAGGACAGATATCCAACAACAATAATGCTGCAGCCCCCGGTGATGCTGCAGACCCCAACAGCATTGCAGAAGAAGATTTAACAGTAGATGGATTAAAAGCAAATCTGCCGTTAACAGAAGAGCAACTGATTGCATCCAATAAAAAAATTCTCAACGCTTTGTTTGAGCAGGGACAGATTTATAAAAATCAACTGGAAGATTATAAAGAAGCTGCTCTTGTGTTTGAAGAAATCTGGAAACGTTTCAGCAACTATGAACAGGAAGAACAAACACTGTTTGAATTATACTATTGCTGGCAAAAAGCAGGCAATAATGAAAAATCGGCTTATTATCTGAACCAGCTTAATCAAAAATATCCAAACGGGGATCTGGTGAAAAAAATCAATGATGCTAAAAACCCTTCCGGCAATGTAAAGGATGCTAAAACATCTGCTTACGAAAGCATCTACAACCTGATGATTGAAGGAAAGTTTACCGATGCATTACAGCAAAAGAAAACAGCCGATTCTGTATACGGCACTTCTTACTGGACGCCGCAACTGCTTTATATAGAATCGCTCTATCACATTCAACAAAAAAATGACAGCACAGCGGTTGTTACACTCAACAATATTGAAAGTAAATTTCCCGGCACACCCATGGCAGAAAAAGCAGCCGTATTAAAAGAAGTGCTCGGCCGCAGAAAAGAAATTGAAGATTATCTCACCAATACCAACATCGTTCGCCAAACAGAAGACAGTGTGTACATTCCGTTTGATGACGGACCGAAGGTGAACAAGATCAGCCAGCAAACAAAAACAGATTCAACTACAAAGATTGGAATCAGCACACAGCCGCAGCAAAACAACGCCAATATTACCCGGCCAAAAGCACCGGTGCAGAAAGTGGGTAATGAAAAAGAAGAGCGGAACAATGCAGGCAATGTCAAGTTAGGGAACAAACCCGTTACCGATACAACACGCATTAAACCGATTAGGGAAATAAAGGTAGAGATGGCATATGTGTACTCCCCTTCTGAACCTTACACAGTGATGATGTATTTTGAAGAAGTAGATCCTATTTACATCACCGAATCTAAAAATGCATTTCAACGCTACAATGCAGGATCACATGGCGGCGAAAACATTCCCATTAAAATTTATGATACAGATAAAGATTTGCTGTACATGGAACTGGGAGCTTTTACTGATGTAACAACGGTGCTCAGTTATATGGAAGAGTTAAAAAAGAACGCCAAACAGATTGTGCCTTGGCTGCCTGCCGCCAAATATAATTTTGTGGTCATATCTGTACGGAATCTCGAAATCTTAAAATCAAGAAAGAACATCGAAGAGTATAAATTATTTATCCGTCAGTACATCAAGGATAAATTTTAATTGATTGGTATCAACTGTTTTGTGAATGGTTGTTTAGTCAGTGTGCACACAACTGTTAATTTTAACCTCTCTGAAATATTCTCCTCCCCAAATTGTTTTAGATTTGTCTGGTATTGAATTTGCTTTAAACTGCATCTTATACATCTCATTTTATGCGTACATCTGTTAAATATCTCTGGCGTGTGTTTTTTATTGGTGCGGGAGCTTTTCTGCTCCTGATTATATTAGCCAATTTTGGTGTGTTTGGCAAAATGCCTTCGCTTGAAGAGCTGGAAAATCCTTCTGCTTCACTTGCCAGTGAAGTCATCGCATCAGATGGAACGCTGATGGGCAAATTTGCATTGGAAGACCGTACAAATGTGGAGTACAAAGACATTTCAAAAAATATTATTAACGCCCTTATTGCTGCAGAAGATGAGCGCTTTTATGATCATTCGGGTATTGACGGCCGGGCACTGGCAAGAGCTATTTCAAAACTGGGTATGGACGGAGGCGGCAGCACCATCACTCAGCAATTAGCATTGAACCTGTTTCGTGAACGTGCCAGAAATAAATTAAGAAGAGCTATTCAGAAAATACAGGAATGGGTGATTGCGGTAAAACTCGAACGCAATTTTACCAAAGAAGAAATTATTGCACTCTATCTCAACACCGTTGAGTACAGCGATAATGTGTTTGGCATCCGCAACGCATCTAAAACTTTTTTCCAGAAAGAACCTTCGCTGGTTAGCGTTGAAGAAGCTGCCTTGCTCATTGGCATGCTCAATGCGCCTTATGCTTACAATCCAAGGATTTTTCCACCACGTGCCATGCAGAAAAGAAATGCAGTAATCAATGATATGGTGCGTAACAATTTTGTTACAGAAGCAGAAGCAGACCGCATTAAAAGCAAACCGATTAAACTCAATTATAAAAAACTGGATGAGAATACCGGTTTGGCGCCTTACTTCAGAGATGTATTAAGAGATCAGATGAAAAAGTGGAGTAAAGAACACGAAAAAAATAACGGAGAAAACTATAATATTTACAGAGATGGATTAAAAATTTATACCACCATCAATCCACGTATGCAGTTGTATGCTGAAGAAGCGGTTGCAAAACACATGAGTGCCCTGCAAAAAAATTACTGGACATTGCCCTGGATCAAGAATAACAGCATCTGGAAAGGACATGAAAAAATTCTGGAGCGGGCCATGAAAGAAAGTGACCGCTGGAAAAAAATGGAAGAAGAAGGTGTGAGTGAAGCCGACATCCGCAAAGCATTCAAAACAAAAACAAAAATGAAAGTGTTTGCGTGGAATGCAAAGCGGGAAACTGATACGGTAATGACACCGTTTGATTCGATCCGTTATCATAAAATGATTATCCAAACAGGTTTTATGGTGATGGATCCGTTTACAGGCGAAGTAAAAGCATGGGTAGGCGGTGTAAACTTTAAGAATTTCAAATTCGATCATGTTAATATCAACACCAAACGGCAGGTAGGCTCTACGTTTAAGCCTTTGCTCTATGCATATGCTGTTGAAAATGGATATACCCCTGAAACACCTTTACCCGGCGGCCCGATTAATCTTGGCGGAAAAATAATTACAGGTGGTGGTGGTCCTATGGCAACCTGTCTGGCGTTTTCGAAAAATCCCGGTGCTGCTTATTTAATGAATCAGTTTGGTGTAAAAAGTGTGATCAGCTTTTCACAAAACGCAGGCATTAAAAGTAAAATGCCTCCTTATCCGTCCATTGCATTGGGCAGTGCCGATATTAGTGTGATTGAAATGCTGCAGAGTTATACCATGTTCCCAACCAACGGCATGAGCACACAACCTGTTTACATCACCCGTATTGAAGACCGTAATGGAAATATATTACAGAGTTTTGCCCCTGAACAAAAAGTGGTGATGAGTGAAGCGGCTGCTTTTACCATGACCAAAATGATGCAGGGTGTTATTGATTTCGGTACCGGTCGTCGTTTACGTGGTATGGGTCTTACAGGAGAAATTGCCGGTAAAACAGGTACAACCAACGACAATACAGATACATGGTTTATTGGATTTACTCCGCAACTGCTTGCCGGTGGCTGGGTTGGTTGTGATGATCCGTTTTTAAAAATGGTGGGCGAAGGTAACCGTACTGCATTGCCCATCTGGGGTTATTTTTTTGACCGTGTGCTGAACGATAAAACACTGGCCATTGCCAAAGATGTAAAGTTTGTACAACCGGAGAGTATGAAGGTGGAAACCTTTATGGACTATGAAAACTTTGCAGAAAAATACCGCAATGAACCCGATGCAGAAAATCCGGATGCAGGTAACGGTACATCGGCAGACTATGGTGAGTTGGAATTAAAACCGGAGCCAGCCTTAGGGCCTGAATCGCAACTGACCGAAGAACAAAAAGTATTGCAGGAAGCCAAGAAAGAAGAAAAAAAACCGGAACCTAAAAAAGAAGAAGTAAAACCTGCAGCCATCTTATCAGACAAAGACAAAAAAGCAACCGACGCAAAAAAGAAAGAGGAGAAAAAGAAAACAGAAACCAAACCCGGTGGTTAAACCCGGCTTACATAAAACAAACGGGCTGATCGTTGATCAGCCCGTTTGTTTTTTAAACCTGATGTTTGATCTTTACAACTTCCTTTTATTAAAGCTCAAATGAATGATAGAACTATTACAAAAGATGGGTGTAACAGCTGCCATCTTTGATCTGGACGGAACCTTGATTGATAACAACGCTTTTCATCTGCAATCATGGAAACAGTATTTAAAAGAAATTGGTAAACAAATTTCAGAAGAGGAATACAAGATGCACATCAATGGCAGAACCAACAAAGATGCCATTGAATATATTTACGGCCGTAAAATGAGTGCAGAAGAAGCAATGATTTACACGTTGGAGAAAGAGGCGATTTACAGATCCCTTTATCAACCACATATAAAACCGTTAGCCGGTTTGCTCCAACTGTTACAGGCATTACAGGAACTGCATGTACCTATGGCCATTGCTACATCGGGTATACCGGTGAACATTGAGTTTATGTTTCAACATATCCCCATCAAACAATACTTTAAGGAGATTGTACATTCTGCACATATCCAAAACGGAAAACCCGATCCGGAAATTTATTTCAAAGCCGCAGAACTGTTACAGATAAATCCTGAACATTGCCTTGTGTTTGAAGATGCAGTGGTTGGTGTACAGGCTGCAAAAAAAGCAGGCATGAAAGTGATAGCAGTTACAACAACACATACTGCAGAAGAATTAAAAGAAGCAGACAGCATCATTAAAGATTACACCGTACTGTTGTAAAATGCTGTTAAGAAAGTGAAGAACTCCACGCCAGCTTATACGTTCCGTCTTTGCCTTTAATACAGGTAAATAAAAAGCTGGTGATAAATGGCATGTTGAGCTGTTCAGCTTTTTCAGCAAAACCAACTGTACCGCTCAGGTAAATGGCAGAAGAGGCTGTTTCTAATGCCTCGTGGCTGTCTGGAACACGTTGCAATCCATAACCCATATCATAACGGCGGTATGCCAGTTTTTCTACCAGATTCTCCAGTAAATCAGGCTTGTCTAGTATTGCTGTAATGTGGATGGACGTTTTCATGATTGTTATTTTACAGTATATCAATTCCCACTCTTCATTGTTACCTCTACGTATTATTGATGCAGAAAAGAGCAATCTGATTAATAAAGAAATGTGAAAGCCTGCAGCCCGTTGATACAGGTGAACGGGAATAATTTTCTGCACTTCCCTGCAGCCGCTTATTTTTGCATCTTTACAAGCCAAAAGAACTCAACAAATTATGTGTGGAATTGTCGCCTATATTGGAAGCAGAGAAGCCTATCCCGTTATTCTAAAAGGTTTAAAACGTCTGGAATACCGTGGTTACGACAGTGCAGGAGTTGCACTGCTCAACAACGGCATGAAAGTGTACAAAAAGAAAGGCAAGGTAGCGCAGCTTGAAGAAGAGGTGATTGGTAAAGATGTACATGCACATATCGGCATTGGTCATACACGTTGGGCAACGCACGGAGAACCGAGTGATCATAACGCACATCCGCATGTATCTAAAAGCGGCAAGCTGGCCATGATCCACAACGGCATCATTGAAAACTATGCTTCTATTAAAAAAGAATTGGTCAACAAAGGATATACTTTTCAAAGCGATACCGATACAGAAGTGCTGCTGAATTTTATTGAAGATATCAAAACAAACAATAACTGTTCTTTAGAAGAAGCAGTGCGTATTGCATTGAAACGTGTGGTTGGTGCCTACGTAATTATTCTGCTCGATGAAGAAAATCCTGATACACTTATTGCAGCAAGAAAAGGAAGTCCGCTGGTGATTGGTATTGGAAAGAACGAACACTTTCTTGCAAGCGATGCATCACCCATCATTGAATACACCAAAGAAGTGGTGTATGTAAACGATTATGAATTAGCCATCATCAAAGCCGATGAACTGGTATTAAAAAACCTGGGTAATGAAAAGATCACACCCTTTGTTCAGAAACTTGATCTTGAATTAGCGGCTATTGAAAAGGGCGGTTATGATCATTTCATGTTAAAAGAGATCAATGAACAGCCATTTACCATTTATGATTGTTTAAGAGGACGGTTAGATGTAACAGCCGGCACCATTACCATGGCTGGCGTGCAGAACAATATTGAACAACTTAAAAATGCAAATCGTATAGTGATTATTGCCTGCGGTACCAGCTGGCATGCAGGATTAGTGGCTGAATATATTATTGAAGAACTTTGTCGCATACCGGTTGAAGTAGAATATGCATCGGAGTTCCGCTACCGTAATCCGGTTGTAAACAAAGGCGATGTGATTATTGCTATTTCGCAAAGTGGTGAAACAGCCGATACCATTGTGGCTATTGACAAAGCAAAAGAACAGGGTGCATTTATTTTTGGTGTGGTGAATGTGGTGGGCAGTTCCATTGCACGTCTTTCACATGCCGGTGCATACACACATGCCGGGCCGGAAATTGGTGTAGCCAGTACAAAAGCATTTACGGCACAGTTGGCTGTACTAACCATGATTGCTTTAAAAATTGCACACGAAAAAGGCAGCATCAGTCAGGAACGCTATATGCATTTGCTCAATGAGCTGCACGATGTACCTGAAAAAGTAAAATTGCTTTTAGAAGCATCAGATAAAATAAAAGCCATTGCATTAAAACATAAAGATGCCCGTGACTTTTTATACCTCGGGCGTGGATATAATTTTCCCGTTGCGTTAGAAGGCGCTTTAAAACTCAAAGAAATTTCTTACATCCATGCAGAAGGTTATCCGGCAGCAGAAATGAAACACGGGCCCATTGCACTGGTAGATGATCAATTGCCCGTTGTATTTGTAGCAACAAAAGATACTTATTACGATAAGATTGTGAGCAATATCCAGGAGATTAAAGCCCGTAAGGGACAAGTAATTGCTGTGATTACAGAGAATGATGATACCATTCCATCTATGAGCAACGATATTATGTTTGTACCGGAAGCAGATGAAATAGTTGCACCGATGCTGAGTGTAATACCTATGCAGCTCCTCTCCTATTATATTGGTGTAGCCAAAGGATTGGATGTTGATAAACCGAGAAACCTTGCAAAAAGTGTAACGGTAGAATAAAAACAAGTTTATAGTTGGTAGTTGATAGTTGTCAATAGCTGCATTGCATAATTTCACCCATCAATATTTATTCAGGTTGACTGAACCTAAATAACTACAAACTAAAAACTACAAACTACAAACCAAAGATGAACCCGATACTCAAAAAACCGATTTCTGAAATAGGTTACAATTTTATTCCTGCCGCTTATCTGCCGAAAGGAAAAGATGAATATTATCTCCGCAATAAACAAAACCGCAGTGGCATCAAGTACCGCAAGCTCACAGCCGGTGAAAAAGAAGTGCTGATCAGAAACAGAAACACTGCCGATAACTGGGATCAGTTGCTGGTATCGGATGCATTTAATCCTGAGCTGGTACAGAATTGCAAATTCTTTGGTTTGGTGCGTATTGCTAAGCTTGAACCATATACATTGGAGTTTCATGCAGTGAAACTTCCTGTTGGTTTATACAACAGTACCATCATCAGTTGCGATTTTGGCGACAATGTGGTTATTGATAATGTGAACTATCTTTCACATTATATTATTGGCAATGAAGTAATCATAACCAATGTAAACGAAATGGGCACCACCAACTATGCAAAATTCGGCAATGGTATTTTAAAAGAAGGTGAAGATGAAAAAATCCGCATCTGGCTGGAAGTATGCAATGAAAATGCCGGAAGAAAAATTATACCTTTTAACGGAATGCTTCCCGGCGATGCATGGCTCTGGAGCAGAAACAGAAGTAATGAACCGCTGCAACAAAAGCTGAAAGATTTTACCGAATTAAAATTTGATCAGCTGCGTGGTTACTATGGAAAAGTAGGCGATCGTACCGTTATTAAAAGTTGTGCAATTATTAAAGATGTATGGATTGGTACCGATGCTTATTTAAAAGGAGCGAATAAATTAAAGAACCTCACTATCAATTCTGCATCGGGTGCAAGTTCACAGGTGGGTGAAGGTTGTGAATTGGTGAATGGCATCATGAGCGAAGGCTGCCGTGTGTTTTATGGTGTAAAAGCAGTGCGTTTTTATATGGCATCACATTCACAATTAAAATATGGTGCACGTTTGATCAACTCTTATCTGGGTAACAATGCAACCATCTCCTGCTGCGAAGTATTAAACTCACTCATCTTTCCTGCACATGAACAGCATCACAACAATTCGTTTCTGTGTGCTGCAACTGTAATGGGGCAGAGCAATATTGCAGCGGGTGCTACTCTTGGCAGCAATCATAACAGCCGCAGTGCAGACGGCGAGTTGATTGCAGGTCGTGGGTTTTGGCCGGGACTCTGCGTAAGCATTAAACACAATTCAAGCTTTGCAACATATACCTTACTTGCTAAAGGTGATTATCAGTACGAGCTGAATATACCCATTCCTTTTTCGCTGGTGAGTAATGATGAAGCAAACAATCAACTGAATGTAATGCCCGGTTACTGGATGATGTATAATATGTATGCACTCTCCCGTAACGCATGGAAATATGTTGACCGTGACAGACGCAGAGATAAAACACAGTTGCTGGAATATGATTTTCTAGCCCCGGACAGTGTGAATGAAGTTTTTGATTCATTGCATCTGATGGAATTATTTACCGGAAAAGCACTCCTGCAAAAACAACAGGCCGGTAAAACATTTGCAGATGAAGAGTGCATGAAGGCAGGAAAAAAAGCACTTGCTGAAAATAGTGAGCAGTTGAATGAGCTTGAAATACTAGCTGATGGTTTTGAAAACAGTAAACGTAAAGTTGTATTACTGAAGGTGCAACGCAGCTATCAACTCTTTAAAGAACTGCTGATGTATTATGCAGCAGAGCAACTCTTACAACTGATTAAAACCAATCAACTGAAAAGCTTTGATCAATTGCTGAAACATCTTCCAAAAAAATCAAAAAGGAATAACTGGATCAATGCAGGCGGACAATTAATTGAAGAAACTGAATTTGAACAGCTCAAACAAAAAATTGTCAGCAATAAAATAAAGAACTGGGATGCCGTTCATGCGTTTTATAAAAAACAGGGAGAACTTTATGCAACAAAAAAACTGAGTCATGCAATGGCCGTGCTGTTTGAATTAACCGGCAACAAAAGTCTCAGCAAAGAATTATTCCGTACTTCACTGCAGCAATATCTTTCAACCAAAACCGAAATGGTAAAAGGAATTGTTGATTCCAGAACAAAAGATTATACCAATCCGTTTCGTAAAATGACTTATGAAACAGAAGCAGAGATGGAAGCTGTAACAGGAAAGCTCAGCGATAATTCATTTATTAAGCAACAGCAGCTTGAATTAAAAACTATGAAAGCTGCAGTGCAAAAAATCATGAAACAGTTTAAACTCTGATCATACACAAATAGCCAATGAACCGCCTCGTTGACGAATATCTTGAACGTTTACCGGATGAAAAACGGGAAATTGCTGAACAGATTCGTGAAATGATTCTGTCATTGATTCCACATGTGCAGGAGAAGCTCAGTTTTAAAATTCCTTTTTATCATTACCATGGTATGTTCTGTTATATCAATGAAGTGAAAGATGGCATTGATCTCGGTTTATGCCGTGGTAAAGATCTTATAGATGTATTACCTCAGTTAGAACAAGGCAACCGGGTAATGGTAGCGTCGGTTATTATAAGAACAAGAAAAGAACTTCAAACAAAAAATATACAGGATGTGTTGCTTACAGCTGCTAACTGGCAGGAAGAAGCAAAGAGGCTGAAGATTTCAATGATCCGGACTAAGAAAAAAGCCGCTCTTAAAAAGAAGCGGCTTTGATATGATTCCTGTTGCTGATTATTCGCCCCAGATATTATCTTTTCCATCGAGCCAAAGCTTCACCAATTCTGTTGTTACTGATTTAGGACGCTCCAGCGGAAAGCCCAAAGCCCTGTCCCAGCAAAGACTGGATAAAACACCTAATGCACGGCTTACAGCAAACAGTACAGTATAATATTCATACTCAACCATACCATAGTGCACCAATAAAGCACCACTATGTGCATCAACATTGGGCCATGGGTTTTTAATTTTTCCCATGGATTGTAAAATGGGTGGTACTGCTTCATAAATATTCCAGACAGTTTGTACCAATGGATCATCGGGCATGTGTTTTTTTCCAAATTCCATTTGTGCAGTAAAGCGTGGATCGGTTTTACGCAATACAGCATGCCCGTAACCCGGTACCACTTTTCCTTCGCTCAATGTTTTCTTTACGTATTCACTGATCTGTTCTTTATCCGGTGTTTCAGTGCCCAGTGTTTCTCTCATTTCAAAAATCCACTTAATCACTTCCTGATTTGCGAGACCGTGTAAAGGCCCGGCAAGTCCGTTCATACCCGCTGCATAACTTAAATAAGGATCACTTAATGCAGAACCTACCAGATGTGTGGTATGAGCTGAAACGTTTCCTCCTTCATGATCAGCATGAATGGTCATGTATAAACGCATCAGCTCCATAAAACCTTCATCGCTGTAACCCAGCATGTGTGCAAGGTTACCGGCCCAATCGAGCAAACCATTGGGTTGAATATGTTCACTCTGTTTATACTTACGGCGATACACATACGCTGCAATGCGGGGAAGCCTTGCAATCAGATCCATGCAGTCATCATAAATCGAATCCCAGTAATCTTTCTTATTGATTCCTTTTGCATATTCTTTAGCAAAATGCCCTTCTGTCTGCAATGCCATTACACCGGTTACAAACATCGTCATAGGATGAGCATATAAAGGCAATGCATCAATAGCAGCAAATACATGGCTGGGCACATGACTGCGTCGCTGCCAGGTACTGGTTATATGATTTGCTTCCTCATCCGTTGGCAATTCACCAATCAACATTAAATGAAACAAACCTTCGGGTAAGGGCTCGCCTCCTTTTTTAACAGTCGGGAGTTTTTGCTGCAATTCAGGGATTGAATATCCACGGAAACGGATACCCTCCTGCGAATCAAGCAAAGATGTTTCTGTTACAAGGCCGGTTATGCCACGCATACCCTGATAAATTTGTGAAAGAGTTACCTCACCAATTACTTTATTTCCATGCTCTTTTAATAATTCTTTAATCTCCGTATTGGCTGTATCAGCTTTCGCTTTAAACCTGTCTTTCAGAACTCCCATATGGTTATCGTTTAATTATATGTGTTGAAGGTTATTTTTGAATGTGCCAAAGTTAGCCAAACAACTCTTTCACTAACACATCAATCTGTGAAAAGTTGATGAAGGATTGTTTACTTCGGTGCCTTTTTGTACAACCACAAGGCTATCAGCGAAAAAAGGAAAACAGGGATCCATGCAGCAATGATGGGCGGTAAGTTTCCTTTAGTTGAAAAGACCATGGAAAACTTATCACAAATAATAAAGCTCACACCGGTGATAAATGCCAATGCCAGATGATAGCCGCTGCCACCCCTGATTTTACGTGAAGCCAGAATAGCCGCAATCATCGTCATGACAATAACAGAAACAGCGCTTGAATCTCTCCGGTAGCGTTCAAACTTAATGGCATTAATGGTTTCAGCTCCCCTGATTTCTTCCTGCTTAATAAAACGGTTTAATGCAGGTGTTTTTAATTTATCTTTTTTAAACTCATCCTCAGAAATATCGGCGGGTCTGTAACCGAGTTTTAGAAAATGGGTTGAAATCATTTTTACTTCTTCTTTGATGCCGTTGATTTTGCGTTCAATGGCATTTTCAAGCCTCCATTGCTTTTTGCTGGTATCCCAGGCAATGGTTTCGGAACGGATATTATAAACAACCTGGTTATCCCGGATCTTTTCTAAAAAAAAGCCATTGCCGGTTTTTGATGTAGTATCGTAATTACGCATCCCTGCATAGGTAAACGTATCTACCCTGAAATGAAGGTTATTTAAATACTGTCGCTGTTGCTTACTGATATTACCCATATCAACATACTTGTTTTCAAAATCGGTACGTATAATATTGGCAACAGGTATTAAAAAATGATTAGCCAATCCTAATGAGATCGCCAGAAAAATACCACCCACCCAGTAAGGACGAAGAAAGCGGTTTAAACTTATACCAATACTGAGCATGGCTACTATTTCGCTGCGCCCTGCCAGTTTAGATGTAAAAAAAACCACAGCGATCAATACAAAAACAGGAAAAAGCAAGCTGATGATATGAGGTAAAAATCCATAATAGTATTTACGGATCACCTCGCCAAAAGCCAGATTACTTCTTACAAAATCTTCACTCTTTTCACTGGCATCAATTGCCAAAGTAATCATACTGAACAAAAGCAGCAGAAATACAAATGTTTTAAGAAATGATTTTAATATGTACCAGTCGAGGGTTTTCATGCAAAGCTGCAAAGTAAGGATAGAAATTGGAAAAAGAAGTGTTAGAAATGCAAGCAAACAGCTGTTACTCCTTAATTATTGCATATAATGCAAATCACAAAAAGTTAATTGGCAAATTTTGCAAGCATAAGCTCGCCTTGTTTTTCTATTTTTATTGCTGATAGCACATACACTTACAATCGGTCGTAAAAACCCAAAGTTACCAGGAATGATCTCTTCTGCTGATATTGAAAAAGTTGAACGATTGATACGCCTGAGCGAAACCAATGCTGTTTTGCCCGATGAATTTATTCCCTGGCATATGGAGGAAAAAGATGAGTTGCTGATGCCGGAAGAAATTGTGTCGCTGCAGGGGCATCCTTTATATGAGACACTTTCTGCAACACAAAAACGGGAACTGGGGCGGCACGAAGTAGTGCAGGTGATGTATTCCTATGCATGGGCCGAAGGACTGGCTTGTTTTATTTTCAATAAACGGTTATTGAAAATTTCACCTGACTCTGTTGAATACCGTTACCTCGTTAAAGAACTGATTGAAGAATTCCGCCACCAGGATATGTTTGCCAAAGCCATCCGTTTACTCAACGGCAGAAAAATAAAGCTGTCGAAGTTTCACCAGTTTGTTGGCCGCTTCCACAGCAGTTATATGCCGGCTTCGTACCAGTTTATTTCGGTTTTGGCAGTTGAACTGGTTACGGATATTTATGGAAAGATGATTCGTAAATCACCAGATGTATTTGAACCCATCCGCAAAGTATCTGAACTGCACCATATTGAAGAAGGCCGGCATATTCATTACACTAAAATGTGGATGAAACATTATACAGACAATGCCGGCTTTTTCAAACGTACAGCATTCAGTATTGTGGTATTACTGAACATATGGTACATGCGTTCATTGTACGTAACAAAAGAAAATTTTGAAGCCATTGGAGTTGATGATCCTGTTAAGTATGCAACAGTTGCCCGTAAACATCTCAAGCAAAAGTTTGGTGCGGTTTACCTCGATGAGATCATTGAATTTGTAAAAGAATTCAACGGTTTCAATTTTATTACAAAACCTTTGTGGAGAAGCATTCTTGCTGCAAACATATGAACCGAGTTTTTATAGAACATATTGAATCGTACCTGCCCGGAGAACAAATCAGCAACGATTGTGTAGAAGAAAGAATTCGTGCCGGTGGTTATGATGTACCGGCCGGCATCTTAGAAAAAATAATCGGGAGTAAATTCCGCTACTATGCTGCAAAGAAAGAACAGGCATCTGATTTAGCGGTGGCGGCTGCAAAAAAAATCATTGATAAAATTCCTGATCGTAAAATTGACCTGTTGATCTTTGCCGCAGCTTCCGGCGATTTAATTGAACCTGCTACTGTAAATATTGTACAGCAAAAACTCCAATTAACATGTGCAGGTTTTGATTTGAAGAATGCATGCAACAGCGTAACCAATGCCATTGAAATTACAAGTGCCTTATTGTTACAGGGCAACTATAAAAATATTCTGATTGTAAGTGGCGAAAAAACGAGTGACAGTATCAAGTATACCCATCTTGAAAAAGAAACCATCAAAGATCATTTTGCTGCTTACTCATTTGGTGATGCCGGTGTAGCACTGTTGTTAACCACCACAACAGAAGACAAAGGTTTCTTTTATCAACGTCACCGCACATTTGGCGAACATTGGAATCTATGCCGTATTGAAGGTGGCGGCTCGATGTATCCGAACGATGCAAGCAAGCTTGTTTTCAGTGGCGATACCTTTGGTTTGAAAAATGTGATTTATGAAATGGCACCGCCGTTTGTAAAGGATTGCATACAGGAAGCAGGAATTGCTGTTGCTGATATTGATTTGATATGTACACACCAGGTTTCAACAGATACCTACCGCATGGTGGCCGAAACACTTTCGTATGATGTAAATAAAATCATGCAAACATTTCATCTCTATGGTAACACAGCAGCTACATCTGTTCCCATTGCCTTTCAACAGGCATTGCTCGAAGGCAGATTGCAAAAAGGAAATATCGTTATGCTTCTTGGCATGGCAGCAGGTATTAATATTTCTGTACAGTTAATGAAAGTATAGCATGTTGTACCACTCTCCTTTTTTACAACTGCTTGAACAACTGCCGGCAAATTATGTGGTATGTATTCATCAACACAAAACATTAACGGCAGCGGAATTAATTAACAAAAGTAAAAGCCTTGCTGTGCACTTAGCTGCCAAAGGAATTCAAAAAGGTGATAATGTATTATTGGCATGTGATGTAGGTACAGAGTTTTTAGTATTGTTTATGGCCTTAATTCATTTGCGAACAAAAACAGCATTAGTTGATCCGCACATGGGTAACCAACGTTATGCATCTAAACTGAAACAGTTTCAACCAAAGTGGGCATTTATCGACAGCAGATTATTACTATTGCAGGAACATCCTGTTATTCGCTTTCTTTATCGCAGAAAAAAACCTGCTGCGTTTTATATCCCTTACTCAAACAAGTATACTGTATTTGCAACAGGTATGTGGTTGCCATTAATGCAAAAGCATCATCGTTTAAAGTTGACAGCAAATGCAGCAACAGATTTTATTCCATCGCAGGAAGATGATGAATTGGTTGTTGTATATACCTCAGGCACTTTAGCCGAACCAAAAGCGGTTGTGCATACCATGAACAGTTTGTTTGAAAGCTTAAAAGCCATTGCCGGTTTATTTCAAGTAAACACAGCAGCATCAATGATCACACATCTTCCGCAGTTTGCCCTAATTGGAATGATGACGGGGTTCAAAACCTATTTCTGGAAAGAGAGTACATCAGCAAAACAACGGATCGCTTTTATAAATAAACACAAGATCACCACATTGTTCGGACCACCTGCAGAATACCGTGACCTGATGAATTACTGTAAACAAACCGATCAGCTTTTTCCTGAAAGCCTGCAGCAGTTGATTCTCGGTTCGGCACCGGTTCTAAAATCATTACTGATTGAATTAAGAAAATTCAGTAGTGCAAAAATCACTTGTTTGTATGGAATGACGGAGCATTTAGTAGTTGCAAGTATTGATGGAGATGAAAAAATAAATAATGATGGTAGAGGTGATTTGTTAGGAACTCCGTTGCAATCAATGCAATACAATATTGCTGATGATGGTGAATTATTAATTCGCTCTCCGCTTTTATTCAAACGCTATTTTCATTTACAGGAAGCTGATGAATTGCATGCCACAGGCGATTTGGTAGAAATGGATACAACAGGAAGATTCGTAATGAAAGGAAGAAAAAAGAATATGATTATCCGGGCGAATAAAAATATTTATCCGGGTTTGTATGAAACAACCATTGCACAAATCAAAGGCGTAAAAGAAGTTTGCATGATGGGTGTGTATGATGAAACAATTCATGATGAACGGGTAATACTCGTTATTGATGCTGACAGATCTTTAACAGAAAAAGAACTCATGAAAGAATTAACGGCTGGCAAACATGCTATTGACTCAGATGCATTACCCGATCATATTTTATTTCAACCCATTCCAAAATCGGGTCGTCAACAGAAAACAGACCAACAAACATTGCTTGAACAAATAAAACAACAACTGCCATCACTTACGACATCATCATAACAGGAGCTACCGGCTTTATTGGCGCTGCGTATACCCGTTGCTTTTCAGCATTGGGTTATAAAGTGCTGGCAATAGGAAGAAGTAAAGAGCCCCATCCGAATTTGTTGAAATATGCCGATTATCAATCTGTAGATATTGCTGCATCAGTTCCAAAACTGGAGGCTGCTGTGTGCATTCATTGCGCAGGTCTTGCATCCGATAAAGAACCACTTCAACATTTACTGCAGGTAAATACAGAAGGCACAAAGAATGTTTTCCGCAATATCAAAGCAACTCATTTTATTTATCTCTCATCTGCATCTGTTTACCCTCCCAATGGATTAATGCATCAAGAAGATGAATTGATTGATGAAAACCAATTATCTGCCTACGGTTATTCAAAGTATAAAGCAGAACAATGGTTGCAGCAACAGTCTTCGGCTGCAACAAAGATTACCGTCATTCGGCCACGAGGCGTATATGGTGCCGGCGACCGCATCCTGTTGCCACGTATTCTTCGTTTAAAAAAAGGACCTTTTCTTGTGCTACCCGCAAAATTAGATTACAACATTTCATTGACCAATATTGAAAACCTGTTGCTTTGCACAAAAGCAATCATTGATTCAAAACAGAACTACCATTTCGAAGTTTATAATGTTACCGATGACCCTGCTCATCAACTGGGGAAAGTAATTGAACAGATTTGGGGAATACTGTCAAAAGAAAAAAACAGTTCCATAAAAGTACCACAGCCCGTTTTACAGCTTGCAGCAAACCTGTTACCCCTCTCCGATCTCAATGCAAATACGTTGAAGTATTATCTCCGTCATCATCAACTGTTGAATGAAAAAGTGAAAACAACATTTGGCATTGGGCTACCCCACAACTTTTCGAATTACATGCCTGTGCTGGCAAAATGGATCAACTCCATGCCATTAACTGATTTGCAAAAGGGGGCTGCGGATTTGCCTTGGAGAAATGAAACTTTATAACCTCGTCTTCATCACCTCCACCATCTCCTTCTTCCAACTTACAAAATCACCGGCAATGATATGTGCACGTGCCTGTTTTATCAACCATAAATAGAAAGCAAGATTGTGTACACTTGCAATGGTGAGTCCGGTAATTTCTTTTGCTTTAATTAGATGGCGCAGATAGGCTTTGCTGTAATAGTTGCTGATGTGGCAATCAATACCATCATCTAAAGGCGAAAAATCTTTTTCCCATCGTTTATTATCGATATTGATGACACCTTTACTGGTAAAGAGCATGGCGTTGCGGCCGTTACGTGTAGGCATTACACAATCAAACATGTCAACGCCTAAAGAAATACATTCTAAAATATTCCACGGTGTGCCCACACCCATTAAATATCGTGGCTTTTGCACAGGTAATTCATCGCAACACAGTTCAGTAAATTCATACATCATTTCTTCGGGTTCACCCACACTTAAACCACCAATGGCACAACCGGTAAGATTTGCATTGGCCATAAATTGAGATGATGCTGTACGAAGATCTTTATACGTACTGCCCTGCACAATCGGAAACAGGTTTTGTGTGTATCCGTATTTATCAGGTGTTTTATTAAAATGCTTGATGCAACGATCTAACCAGCGATGCGTTAACTCCATTGATTTTTTTGCATAGTTGTAATCACTCGGGTAAGGCGGACATTCATCAAATGCCATTACAATATCGGCGCCAATACTTCTTTGAATATCCATCACACTTTCGGGTGTAAACAAATGTTTGCTCCCATCAATATGACTTTGAAACACTACACCTTCTTCTTTAATCTTACGGTTACCTGCCAACGAAAAAACCTGGTAGCCACCACTATCAGTTAAGATCGGCTTATCCCAACCATTGAATTTGTGTAAACCACCCGCTGCTTCCAGCACTTCAGTACCTGGCCTTAAATACAAATGATAAGTATTCCCTAAAATAATTTCAGCTTTTACTTCCTGTTTCAGATGTTCAATAGTGAGCGCTTTTACACTACCCACTGTACCAACAGGCATAAAGATGGGTGTTTGAATTTTTCCATGATCGGTCGTTATTTCGCCCACTCTTGCTTTTGAAAGGGAATCTGTATGTTGCAATTGAAACTGTAAAGCCGCCATATGGGCGCAAAGATAGGAGGAAGAAAGCTGTGAGCTATTAGCTGTTAGCTGCGAGCCAAACTCTAATTACTAATTCCAAATTTCCAATTCCCCTCAGTTTATCCACCCATCCAATAAGATTCCCTTTACATTTCCTTCCAATGCAATATTTTCGCAGCTGCTTATGAGTGTACACTGGCCCGAAATCGTTTTTATCAGCTTTTGTTCGATGACCGCCGTACAGCTGTTTTATTACCTGTACTTTTTTATCCGGTTAGCTTTTTATAAAAAGCCTTCGCCCGAAAGCTCCATGCAGCATGCCGTTTCTGTTATTGTTTGTGCAAGAGATGAAGCACAACATCTTGCTGATCATTTGCCCGACATCTTGCAACAGGAGTATCATTCCACTTTTGAAGTAATTGCGGTGAATGACAATTCTTTTGATGACAGTAAATATGTGCTGGAATATTTATCAAAACCATTCCGCAACCTGCGGCCCATTGAACTGAAACAGGAAGCCAGACATATACAAGGCAAAAAATTTCCGCTTTCAATCGGCATTAAAGAAGCAAAACACGAACTGCTTCTGTTAACTGATGCAGATTGTAAACCCGCCGGCAGCAAATGGATAGAACTGATGCAGGGCGCATTTGTAAACGGAAAAGAAATTGCATTGGGCTACGGAGCGTATGAGAAAAAACCCGGACTTCTGAATAAATTCATCCGCTTTGAAACCTTTCTCTCTGCATTGCAATATTTCTCGTATGCATTGGCAGGCCTGCCATACATGGGCGTTGGCCGCAACCTGGCCTACCGCAAAGAATTATTTTTCCGTAACAAAGGTTTTTCTGCACATAATCAGTTACCAGGTGGCGATGATGATTTGTTTATAAATAAAGTGGCAACCAAAAAAAATACCGCCATCGTTATTGATCCGGATGCCTTTACTTTTTCAGAACCCAAAACAACCTGGAGTACATGGCGCAGTCAAAAGGCCCGGCATTATACTACCAGTAAATATTATAAACCGGCACACAAATTTTTACTGGGCTTATTTTCTTTTTCTCATTTTTTATTTTATCCGCTGTTTGCAGTGAGCATTTTGTTTTTTAACTGGTGGATGGCACTCAGTATATTTGGATTGAGATTGCTGGTACAGGGCTTCATTTATTACAGATGTATGAACAGGCTCAGAGAAAAAGATTTATTCTGGATGTATCCTTTCCTTGATATTTGGCAATGGATGTACTATCTTTTGTTTGTGCATACTTTATTTAAAAAACCGGTACCGAATTGGAAATAGTATTAAAATATTTTTCAGACTTTTCACCCGTTCAAATTAAACAACTGGAGCAATTGGGTGATCTCTACAGAGAGTGGAACGAAAAGATCAATGTGATTTCACGAAAAGATATTGATCGCCTGTATGAAAAACATGTGCTGCATTCATTAGCTATAGCAGCAGTGATCCAGTTTCAACCCGGTACGCATATAGCCGATCTTGGAACAGGTGGTGGCTTTCCCGGAATACCGCTGGCTATATTTTTCCCTGAAGTGCAGTTTCATTTAACCGACAGCATCAATAAAAAACTAAAGGTGGTGAATGAAGTGGCCAACGCTATCGGTTTAAAAAATATTACAACCGAGCATACACGAACTGAACAAATACAAAACAGAAAATTTGATTTTGTGGTGAGCCGTGCAGTTGCTCCGTTAAAAGATTTGTGGCAATGGAGCTTGCCCATTCTGAAAGCCAAAGGCCAGGGTAAATCGGCCATGGCCGGCGATGAACCCATTTATGGTGGGCTGATTTGCCTCAAGGGAGGCGACTTAACCAACGAAGTAAAAGAAAGCGGTCTTTCTCCCCTAGCCTGGGATGTGGAGCAGATTTTCAGGGAAGAATTTTTTCATGAAAAATTTCTGCTGGCCGTAAAACGTTGATTTTTAATTTCCGCAAACGTTTTCTTACCACTTCGTGGTATTTTTCATATTGTTAAAAAACGTCAATTTTGCTTTATGAATAAAATCGCTGTGTGTATTGTAGAGGATGTAACAGACATCCGTCAGGCACTTGAGCAAATCATTGAGTTAAGTGAAGATTGTTTTCTTGCCGGATCTTTTTCTTCAGGTGAAGAAGCACTCGTAAAAATTCCACTGGTCATGCCCGATGTAGTATTGATGGATATTGGACTTGGCTCAACCAATGGCATTGATCTTGTGAAAATACTGAAACCGCAGCATCCTGAGATTCTTTATATGATGTGTACCATATATGAAGAGGATGAAAAAATATTTGACGCCCTGCGTGCAGGAGCAAGTGGTTACATTCTCAAAAAATCATCTCCGGGGAAATTAATTGATGCCATTGGTGAACTGGTAGAAGGCGGTGCACCCATGAGCAGCCAGATAGCAATGAAAGTAGTAACGGCGTTTAAAGATCTGCCTGTTCAGGAAACCGTTACTCCTGCCCATGAATCTGCAGAGATAGCTGTTCTCTCCCGCAGAGAAAAAGAAATTCTTGAATGGCTGGCGCAGGGAAAAATTTACAAAGAGATTGGAAAAGAATTAAATATCAGTGCCGAAACAGTACGCAAACATGTTTACCACATTTACGAGAAGCTCCACGTAAACAACCGTGTTGAAGCAGTAAATAAATATTACGGCAGATAACTGAAAACGGGCAAGCATAAAAAAAACCGCTCCAAAATTGAGAGCGGTTTTTTATTGCATGAACTAATTTACCATTTCAATTCCAGCAGATTATTTTTTCTGTCAACATCGGCCATCCGTTGTGTTGGATCAATTTCTACAGTTGTTAATTCAGATAATCGTTTATCAAATTCAATTACATATGTAGGGTGTGTCCATTTCCATGCAGGATATACAAATCGCTGCAGATTATTTTCTGCAGGCTTTTGTCCAAACATTAAATACATAGGCACATAATGTAATTGCTGAGTACCATCTTTAAAGGTTAACTGCAGATCAATGGGCATGGGTATTTCATTGTTCCGTTTAATTCTGATTTTTGATTTACCACCTTCTTCCCACAAGCTGTCAATGGCATAGTCAATTGTTTTAGTTCCGTTCACCCAGTATTCTTTATACCAATCGAGTTGCAGGCCGCTTACTTTTTCTGCTACTCTTACAAAGTCGTTTACATTGGGATGTTTAAAACGCCATTGCTTGTAATACTCCAGTAAAATATTGTTTCTTACTTCTTCACCTGCAATATATCCCAACTGCGATAAAAATACAGCACCTTTGGAATACGATGCAATAGAGTACGCATAGTTTGTATTAAAGTGATCTGCATGCGTGGTCATGGGTTCTTCGAGTCTGCTTTTAACCAGACCAAAATAATTACTGTAGTTGGCTGTATGGTAAAGTGGTAAACTTGTCTCGGTATAAACCTTTCCATTCTGCTTAGCAATTTCCAGTTTGTAAAAATATTCTACTCTGTCTGTTGCAAACTCAGTAAAGCCTTCATCCATCCAGGCATATAAACTTTCATTGGTACCCATCAGCATCTGGTACCATGTATGCATCCACTCATGAAATACTGTACCAAGGCCGGGACCGTTTAACAACGTAGCCATGGGGTATTCCATTCCACCATCACCACCCTGAATAAATGAATATTGTTTATACGGATATGCACCAAAACTCTTTTCTATAAAAGGCAACACTGTTGCTGCTGCTTCTGCAACTTTTTTCCAGTCGTCTTCATTTTTTTGATTAGCAGGTGTTGCATTGTACAACACATGAATAGCCGGTCCGTTTTTAATCTGTTTTACGATATGTTTAAAGTCAGCATCTGCTGCCCAAACAAAGTCATGCACATTGGGAGCCGTAAACTTCCAGGTTAATTTATTTCCTGCAGGCCTTACCACTTTTACTCCGGGGCTTTCATAACCATAACCAATTTGATTGGCATTGGTTAAATAACCTGTTCCTCCTATGATATAATTTTTATCAATGGAGATGTTTACTTCAAAATCGCCCCACACACCATAAAACTCACGGGCTATATAAGGGTTGGGATGCCATCCATCGTTATCGTACTCACATAATTTAGGATACCATTGCGCCATAGAAAACTGTGTTCCGTTTGCTGCTTCTCTCCCACTGCGTCTTACCTGCTGAGGAACCTGTGCTTCAAACTCCATTTCAAGCACTACTTTTTGCCTGGGTAAAACAGGCTTGGATAATTTTACTTCAAGAATGGTTTCATGCTCCGTTATTTGCTGCAGCACTCCATTCATCTTTAACCATTTTATTTTCTGATAACCGATTTCATTTTCATTTAGTTTTTGAATACGGTCTTTTACACGGGGATCCCAATCGGGGCGGTTATTTCCAATGATCTTTTTACCGAGCTCACGGCTTCTGCTGTCCATCATACTGTTTGGCTGAAATGCATTCCAGTAAACATGATAAAACAACTGACCTAATGTGTCGGGTGAATTATTGGTATACTCCAGTTTTTGTTTTCCAGAAAACCGGTTGGTTTGCACATCCATATCAATTTCCATCACATATTTTACACGTTGCTGCCAGCGGCCCGGTTGTGCGGCAGCATAAAAAAAACATAGGGCAAACAAACATCCAACAATGAACTTTCTGTACATGCTTATCTTTTTTAAGCTGTAAATATCTTTAAAAAAAGCTTGTACAAAAACTTAAATGATGAGCGGACTCAGATAGATTTTTCTTCCTTGATAAACTCTTTACGAATACCATCCATCAGATGGGCTTTGGTTACATGCGTGGCACCTGTTGCAAAAGTGCTGAGCACTGCAAATTGTACTGCATTGAGAATAGCTGCACCACTCATTTCATACTGACGGGCAAGTTCGTTTAAGTTCACTGTGGCATCTGCGTGTAAAGAAGCAGGCATTGCTTTTTGCCAGAGTTGTAAACGCTCTGCCGCATTGGGCATGGGAAAATGAATGACCGCATGAAAGCGGCGGATGAATGCTTCATCCAGATTGGTTTTAAAGTTAGAAGCAAGAATGAGTAACCCGGGATAATCTTCTACCCGTTGCAACAAATAACTTACTTCCTGATTGGCATATTTGTCGTGCGATGATTGTACATTGGTACGTTTGCCAAACAATGCATCTGCTTCATCAAAAAATAAAATCCAGTTTTTTGATTCTGCACGACGGAAAACCGACTCCAGATTTTTTTCTGTTTCACCAATAAATTTTGAAACGATCTGGCTGAGATCAATCCGGTACACATCTTTCTTAAACTCTTTTCCAAGCAAAGCAGCCGTTAATGTTTTACCTGTACCCGACGGACCATAAAATAAAACTCTGTAGCCGGGCTTTACTTTTCTGCGCAGATTTTCATCTTCAAATAACAGATGATGATGTTGCAGCCAGGTGCTGATGTCTTTTACCTGTTGAGCTGTCTGATTATTTAGTACAGCATCTTCCCACTTCATTTCTGTTGTAACACGTTTGGCCGGAAAGTCTAATCCAAACCGTGGAGCTGTTTCTCTGTTTAATAAAATTTTATCAATGATATCCTGTGCAAGAACAATGCGGCCACTCATTACAGGCTCTCCTTCCTTTACCGGCTCAAGCCACAAAATATTTTGCGTAAAGAAAAAATGATCTTCTGCAAAGTAGCGGTGCACATGCAAGCGTTCTTCAATTTTTGTACCGGCTAAAATAAACTGTGCCGTTTCTCCTGTTGGCAACATGCTGCGGTGGTTGGTTCCCTTTACACCGCCAAACTCAGGAAAGTCTCCGCCTGTTGGTAAATGTTCATGAATAATGGCTTCAAAAAAATTTGGGCTGATATGCGGTACAAGCCCTAACATTAAAATAATCCACTCATCAGGATGTTGCAGCTGAGGTATATGTTTTAATAAATCAGCTTTCATGAGGTTACCGTTAAAATGCTCTCCCAACCATTGCTGAAAATGAATATACTGTTCATCGAAATGCGTTTGCATACGATGTGCAATAATTTTGTTGAGATCACTGAATGCAGCTTCAAGTGCAAATGACGAAGCGGTCTGTTTATGTAAGGTGTATAGCATATACAGGTAATAAGATACAATTATTTTTTGGGTTTGTCTTTACAACACAAATCTACCGGAACTGAAAAAGGATCCAGCGCTGCACTCTTTGCATCAGCAGCTGTTTTCCGGCGTTCGTATTCTGCTTCTGCCAATCCTTCCTGATAAGAAACATACCCATCGCTGCAACCCTGATAGTTGAGTGGTAGCGAAGCCGTACCATTAAATGTTTGAAATGCTTTTACATGTTGCTGTTCATGTGCACTCAAGGTTGTATTGATGGCTGTTCTTACCCTGTCCTGCTGGCAAGGTGTAAGATTTGCTGGAACGGGTGGCAGATTCACTGTTGTTGCAACACTGTACGGAACTATTAAACTGCCGGTAATTGAAACACAGGAATCATCATCGCATCCATCACAGTTTTTACTTTTCTTTGTTACTTCATTTTTTGCGGTGCCTGCTCCTTTTTTGTAAACTGCACTTGTTTCCGCTTCCAGATCTACTGAACCTGCTGTGCATTCCGGCTCTGCTTCTTCCTCTCCTTTTCTGGAAACAGCTTCATCGCCATTTTGCTGCATCACATGCACCAGCTCATGTGCCATGAGTTTTTTACCATCGTTTGATGCAGTATTAAACTGTCCATCATTAAACACTACATGATTCCCAACTGTATATGCTTTTGCATGCACAGCTTTTGCTGAAGTGGCAGCTTCTTTATCTGTATGCACTTTTACTTTGCTGAAATCATAACCCATTCTTGTTGAAAAGAATTGATTTGCATTTGCAGGAAGCGGAGTTCCTTTGCTGTTAAGCGAGGATACATAACCACTTACAGTTCCTTGTGAAGTGGAAGAGCCTGGAGCTTCTTTCTTTTGCAACTTCTCCTCCTGCGCTGAAGCTTCGGAGGACGGGTCTTCTTTTTTCATTACTTTCTCTTCCTCCTTATTATCTTCTTTCTTTTGCAGCTTCTCTTTCTCTTGCGCTGAAGCTCCGGAGGACGGGTCCTCTTTTTTCATCAGTTTTTCATCTTCCTTTTTGTCCTCTTTCTTTTGCAGCTTCTCTTCTTCTTTCTTATCATCTTTTTTCTGGAGTTTCTCTTCTTTTTCACACTCTGCACATTTCCGTTGCACTACAGGAGCAGGTTGAAAAAAATGTTCGGCAGCAGCTTCTCCAAAAAAAGATTGTTCCTGTACATTTTCTTTTTTTGAATTACCAACTTCGTGTGAAGCAGTGCGGCGGCGGATGCGGCGAAGGATGGATGGTTTCATTTTAGCATGTTTTATAAATTTTCTTCAATCCAATTATCAAGATCAGGAAATAATTCAAGCGTTTCTTTAATAGTCTTTACCGGTGAATCATTTAATTTAATACCTATGTCTTCTAAAATAAACTTTACAAGTTCTTTATGACCTATAAAGAAAGAAGCCTGATAATCGAACGCCTTTCTAATATTTTCATTGCTGAATTTTTTTTCAGGATCAACAACAATCTTTGGTTTTATTTTATACTTTTTAATTAACACGGGTACTCCCAACAGGATTTCACCACCATAGGGCAAAATTGAAAGAAACTCATCTGTATCTTTTGCAATTACAGTATGAGGGCTACCCTCAGATGAAAGCCAAACAATAGGGTATGATTCCGCTGAATCAAATATTCCTTTCTCATCCCATTCAGCAACAAGATCTCCTGCTTTATTTCGAAAGTAAACATTAAAATATTCTATGGCCTTCCCCCCTAATAAAGGCTTGATCCATTCAACAGGAGATGCCAGGTACTCCAGGTCACACATTTCCTTATCAGAAGATCTAATAAATGCTATAAAATTTTCCAGTTTCTTATTCATATAACTATCAATTTGCCAGGTTATCAATATCCTGACTGCTCATTAAATCTTCCCCTGCCAGTATTTGCTTTTTAATGGTGTCAATCAACTCGTCTTTTTGATCGTCTTCCAATCCCAACGCATCAATATCTGAGTAAAAATTCTTGTTCTTTGCAATCTTTCTCATCTCTGAAACATCCTGGTCTTTATCTGCCTTTATTAACTTGACTATTTCTTTTCGTTTTGTTTTATCCGATTTATTCGACATAACTATTGGATCTGCTTTTGCAACAAAATCAGCCAATGTGCCTTTTCCTTTATTTCCATAAGTTCTGCCTTCTTCGTGTCGTATTTTATGCAGGTTGATTGCATAGGCAGGATCAGCATGAGAACCAGATGCACGAACTTCCATTTCAGTTCCACTGAAAATATCCATATCCGCAGCATATTTTAATACGGCAGCCTGTGGCTGATGATCAGCTGTAAAGCTATCGCCACTTGGTTTTGGCATTGTTCCGTATGTACCCGCCAAACCTTCTAAATTATATTTATGCTCTTCCATTACTTTATTTAATGGATCTTTTCCAATTAATAATCGAATCTTATCTGCCAATACCGTAAACTCTTTCAATAAATCCTGCTGTAGCTCTGCTTTTTTAGTATCATCCTTTTCTTTCTTAAGTTTTGTTATTATTGGATCAATATTGCTTTCAATGTATTGTTTTGCTTCAGTTGCTGCATCTTTCTTTTGTTGCGGTGCTTTTTTCTGTGCGATAAACTTATCAAGGAAACTCTTAATCGGTTTAGGGTCACTCGCCAACATTACTGTAGGACTACTTTCGCTGCCGGAAATAAAGATTCTATGAGAACTTCCATCTTCGGCAGAAAAAGGTTTCTCTATACCTAGCCAGCTCATTACTTTACCTGCAACCATCTTACCAAAACTTACAATCTTCTCTACAATTATTACCAGTTTATCAATTACCCATGTTAATCCTTTATCTACTTTTTCTCTTACAATCTCTAACGCATCTCTCAATCGTTCACTCAAGTTCAATCCTACCTGATTGGCAAGGAACCCAATTACAATTGGAATACCTCTTGCCAAAGCACCTTCTAAAAAGTCGGCCGCTTTCTTGGTTGCACCTTGTGCAATCTGTAATGTTCCTTCAACAAAGGAATTCACAATCTCCAGCATCTTTCTCAGATACTTAATGAAAGACTGAATCGCTTTGTATAATGCAATAGCGCTGTTAACCACTGCCATAATACCTGTTGGATCGAGCATACTTAGCAGCTTCACTGTTATTTTCTTAATGATCTGATCCATTACAAAACTCTTCACAGCATCCAGCACCATATCCCATACATTAGATAATTGTTCCTTCACTTTTTCAATCATCACCGTCATAAATCCACGCTCCTGCACATCTTTCATAAACTGGTATGCTTCTCCTGCTGCATCTGCAACTTTCTCAGCCATCTCAATCATTCGTTTGATTTTATCCACTTTTGGTTTACCGATCCGTTCTTCCAGTTTTTTCCAGATTTTTTCCATGGTAATATCCAATACTGCCAGCAGCCATTTAATAATACCCATGACTGTGAAGTCAGTTGGTATAGGTATGCCTGCATCCTGCACTTCACCGAGGAACCATTGTTTCAATCCATTCCATAAGTGCGTTAAAATATTATCAAAGAACTGCATGAACCCTTCCTTAACAGCACGGAGTAAATTTTTAAGGAAGGCTACCGGATCTCTCTTAATCAAATCAAACGCCTGCATTGCTTTTGCAATGATGTTATTGATGAGATCAAACGGGAAGTTCATCACAATCAAAACAGCTTCAACTACAATCTTTACAATCTCAACAACAAATGCAATTAACCTTCCGATTGGCTCACCAAAACGATCTATTATTCTCATAAAGCAACCGATCGGATCCATAAGATCGCTGATACTGAAAGAATTCCACAGATCAATAAACAATTGTACAATAGCAGCCGGTGTCATATTCAACCGGTTCACTGCTGCTGTGATCTTGGCAACTGTCCGGTCAATTGCTCCGCTTTCCTTTAATTGGTTATACTGCTCTTCGCCACCTTCCATTAAACTGAAGAATCCTTTGATTACATTCTCCATTGTAAATGGAACCAGTTCATCCGTAAATGGATCCTTACCTATGATCACAGTTACCAATGCATAACCACGCTGCTGCCTTGCCCACGCACTGAGGCGTTGCATCAGCACTTCTTTAATGAGCTTGAGAATTTCCTTACCAACTCTTATCACAAAATCAAGCACCTGCGAAACCGGGTCTGCAAAGATGTTGTAGATACGACGGAAGGTTTCAACCGGGTTCATCAATGCTGAAATGGTAACCATATCCCAGATATTGCTGAAGTTCTGCACAATGGTATTGTACAGGTTGCCAAACACAGCAATGCCTTCATCAATATAGCCCACCACTTTCTGGAACGTACCTGTTTCCTGCATTTGTGTACGTTGCTGAATTCCTTCTTCACCACCTAACTCAAGCAATGCATTGAGAATATTGGTTCCATTACGATCTACTTTTTGTTTGGTTACCGGATCTTCTCCCAATATCACAGTCAGCAATGGATATGCTGTTGTGTTCTCTTTGATGAAATCAACAATGGCATTGAGTAATGCATTCTTGATCATTTCAAGTATTTCTTTCGCTGCGTTTTCGGCAAACGAAATAATATTGTTGATGAACCGCAACACAATATTGGCACCATCACGCAACACACCCATGGGCGACATGTCAAGACTAAATTCAATACCATTCCAGAACTGATCAAACTGGCTGAACAAATCATTGACAATACTTTCAAGCCCGGCTATTTTACCATCAATCCACTCAGCTGCTTTATCCAGTAATCCTTCTTCATTTAATTTTTGCTGAATGAGATTTCCAAATGGCATAATATCAAATGCTGCATCCAGCAGGTTATGACCATTGCGCTCAACATCTTCATGTGTAATAGGATCACGACCCAATACCACACGCAATGCCTTATAACCCGGAATGTACATGGCTATCTGGCTGGCTTTACGCAACAGGCAAACAGACATTTCATTGGTATCAAAGCCCAGGCAACTTGCCAATTGCGACAGACTGGTATGCGACAATGCATCATCAATAACCGAACGTTGCACAACATCGTCTTCTTCACTCTTCATCTGTACCGGAGGACCACGTTCCTGTTCTGTTTCCATTTCCTGAACAGGAGCATCTGTTTGCGCTGTCAAAGAACTATTTTGATTTTCTGTTTTTGTTTGAATGGTATGTTGAGAAGAATGACTGCAGTTATTTTCTGTACAACTTGCTTCACCAGATGCAAATTCATCCACTTCTTTTTTCTGTACACTGTTAACGGGACCTGCATTTATTTTTTCTTCTTCTTTTTGTTCTTCATCTTTTTTCTGCAGTTCTTTATTTTCTTCTGCTTTTTGAATGGCAGGAGTTGTTGTTTGCAAACCTCCTTTAGCATTTACCTGCCAACTGCTCAATTCCTGTTTTGCCTGAACTGCAGTTTCATTTTCTTCAGCAGCTTCTTCTTTGCGGTTGAGTAATGCTGCATCATTTCTTAACTCAGCTAATGTTTTTGGAGGTTCCTGCACTGCTGCACCTTCTCCATCACCTAATGCACCTGTCTTGATCTTTAACGGATCAAAGAAGGCTGTCCACTCACTAAGCGGATGATCTTTTGTTTGCACTTGTCCGCCGAGGTTATCATCTCCGGCTGTGTTACCATTCACTGTTGTAACCGTTGCTCCGTTTACACTTGCTACAATTGCAAAATGTGAGAATGCATTTCTGTATGCAATATCACCCGGCAATGGTGCTGTACCCGGTGAGCGTGCTGCTTCCGGTTTAATCATCCGTTCACCTAATTTCCATTTTGGCATGGGCACACCACTCTTATTCAATGCCCAGAACACAAAAATGCCACACCAGCTTGGCATTGCATCTCTTGTTCCGGTTTTGGTTCCCATCGTACCACTGCGATCTGTTCTGCTGGTTGTATCAACCACCATCACACCACTCTGTTCACGTTTCTTTTTAATATCCTGTTCTGCTACTGCACCTTTTGCAGCAGAGCCACCACCACTTACAATCATTTCTTCACCAAAAGTGGATTTGAAAATTTCTACCAGATGTTCCCATCCTGTACGGTTACCATCGGCCTGTGGTTTATTGGCATCAATCTTTCCTTCTACTGTTTTTGCTTTATCAACTGCGTTGGTTAATTGAGATGGAACTGCAGCTGCACTCCGCTGAATAATATTTTTCCGTGCAACTGATTTTGTTGCCACTGTGGTTGGGGTATGCGAAGTACTTGCTCCCTGCTGAATGGTATGCGTTAGTTCATGTGCAAGCAACGTTCCACCGGCGGAAGTATGGGGAGCATACTTACCGGAATTGAAATAAATATCATTGCCATGTGTGAAGGCCTGCGCATGAATATTGCTGCTCAGGTTTTCTGCATAGCTGCCTGTATGAATACGTACGCCGCTGAAATCTGCACTGAAACGGCTTTCCATAAATTGTCTGGTATCTGTTGGCAACGCATTTCCTGCTCCTTTAGAAGAAGAAAGATTTCGTTCAAACGATCCTTGTATAGAGCCAGCCGGCGGGCCCCTTCCACTGCGTTGAATAACATCTGAATGATGAATAGAAATTTCTTTTCGATCAATATGATATTCTGTTCCCGATGCTGCACATGCAAAATCGGTTGAAGAAGATGAAGCGTCTTCACTACGCTGAATCATGCGAAAGAGTTTGGCCTGTGCTTTATCTTCCTGTTCACAGGATTCACATTTGCGTTGAACAGAAATTACCGGCGACTGAAGTTTTGCCTGCACCTCTTCCTCCTTCGCTGAAGCTTCGGAGGACGGGTCCTCTTTCTTTTGTATTTGTTCCTCTTCTTTTTTCTCAGACATTGCAACCGGTTCCGGCATACGCATCACCTGATCTGCAACTGCATCGGCTTCTTTTTCCTGCGGATCATCGGGACTGCTTACTGAAAGTTTTGCCTGGATGGTTGATGAAAAAAAGGACGGACTTTCTTTGGCTCCAAAAAAAGATTCTTCACCTGCTTTACGAAAGAAGGTTTGCCCCGGCTGCTGTTGCTGCCGTTGAACTTGTGCATTCTTTGTTTTGTCTGCAGATGAAAACACTTGAACTGTTTAAGATTAAAAAGACAAACGCCTGATCACTCATCACTCATTACTCATTACTCATTACTCATTACTAGTCACTCATCATTCATCACTCATCATTTGTATTCAATAAATCCTCTGTTGATTTTTGAAATTTTACGTTGTAAACGAAATACGCCAATACCATTTCTGCTGCCGGCATTGTTACTGTTCCCTTCAATGGTATGAATAAATCCACCATCAACTTTTTCAATAATACCTGTATGACCGGAGCTACCGCCTGTGTTCATCATAAAAATATGTCCTGGTTTAATGAGCGATGGTTTATCAATTGCTTCGGCAGTAAGAATTTTCTTTCCTGCTGTTTTATTCCAATGGGTCATTACATGCCCTGTTTTAACCAGCGGATTATTTTTATTCAGTTTCACTGCTGCCTTATTAAAACACCAGTACACATAAGCTGCACACCAAAACAAACCGGGCGGCAGTGCAACGCTTGCGAGGTATTGATCAACAACCGGTCCTTTGTTACTGCCCGGCGGATCTTCCATTACTCCTATTTGTGTTACTGCAACTTTCAATGCTTCAGTGAGCAAAGCATTTGGAGCAAGTTCCGTTACAACAATTGTGTCCACTCCAAATAAAGAAGCCCATGTAAGTGAGCCTACATTGCCATCCACTTCTAACGGGTTGCCAAACTGATCCATATGTGTTGCCTGAAACAGCTTGACGGCATTTTTTGTTTTAGTGCCATAAATACCGGTTCCCTGCAAATCACCGATGTTTAACTCCATCAGTTTTTTTTGTATTGCTTTTACAATTCCGGTATTGCTTTCACCTTCTTTGATGATTCTGTTTGGGTATTTCATGTTTTATGATTAATGTTATACAAACCATTCGGTTTTTATCAGTTGTTCCATCCATGGTAATTTAATCATGGATATATTCCAGGGCAGATGCTGCAGAAGCATATCATACGGTTGCTGCTCCACCTGCAACAGCCAGTCTTTCCCATCAAAAGTTAATTTTCCGTTGCGTTTCAGAAATGATTCTCTTAATCCATTGACGGATGTGTTTTGCAAAATATTCCAGTGCTCAATTACAGAGGTTAACACATCATCTGCTTCTTTACGCAACGCCTTATCCGGATGAAATCTTCCTGTATCAATTGTTTGCTCAATTGGCACACCACATATTATTTTAGGGAGTACCAATTCATACTCCATCATGTTTGCGCTATCGGTTACCAGAAATTGCAGAAAACAAACAGCCCTATCAAGATATTTAATTTCATTGGCAACTGCAAGCCCGGTCTTTTCAAACAACGCCGGAATAAATGCAGCAACAATTACCAATCCGGCATTGTTGATATAAATTTCTTCACCAGTTACTTCTTTTGTATGTTGCTGTTTTAATAAAAGCAGTTGCTCATCTTTCTGTTGTTGAATTTCGGTTGACTCGGATTTTGATATTTTTGACCTTTGGTTTTTCTTTTCTTCTGAAAGTTCTTTTTGAATTTCCTGAAACAACTCCGTTTGAAAATTAATATCATGAAGACTTGACAACAAGGATGGGTGACTGCTCAACCTTTTCCGGAATGAGCCAATGAATTCCTTTTGCATCTGTTTACGATCAACCTTACCTGCAAGATCATTCAGAAACAACTGATAAATCATTTGCCTGATTTCGCTGAGATGATGTACCACAGCAATCTTCATGAATAGTTGCAGATCATATACAAGTTGTTTGCCGGCAGACATTCCATCTGCTTTGGTAAACCGGAACAGTTGTATGGCAGACTGAAAAGGAATGACAGACATCAATCGTTGCTGAGCCGATGAGGAGGTTTTCAACAACTGCTTCAGCTCTCTTACAAATTCTTCATCGGCATGCATTACAAGTTCTTCCAGTTGTTTACTCCATTCTGCTGTATCTGTTGTTGAAGCCTGCCATGGCAGGTACCCTTTTTGCAGATAAAATAAAAATGAATTTTTAAAATGCATGTGGATTTTTTTTTCAACATAGCCTTTCTGTGAAATTGCACCTGCTCTGATTAAGCGAAGCTTGTCTTTCAACTGCTCTCTTACTTTATGTGCAGCCTGTTGTCTCCAGTCTGTTCCTGAAAGCTCCAGCTCTAACTCCAACTGATCAATCCTGATTAGAGTATCTTCATCACAGAACGCTTCAAATTCCGGATCTAGTGTAAGCATAAATTCTTCAAACCATTCTTTTACTTCCTGCTGAAACGCAAAGCCATCTGTTTTTCCGTTGTACACAAAATCGAGTGATGCAGTTTTAATGATATGGTTGGAAGAATTCATTATGGAATACTTCTGATAAGGTCAAGAATTTGTTTCAGCACACGTAAATATTTAGGCTTGGATGATGCTTCTCCATTTGTGCCCACTCTTTGCATTTCTTTTTCAACATCATCGCCAATTGTTTTCACCACACTGATTTCAGCAGCGGTAAACACAGCAGTTGAAATCAGATCAACCCACTGCTTTACATGCCGCAGAATAAGTGAAAAGACTTTTTGCATCGGCACTTTGGCCACATCAAAATCTTCTTTTTGTATACACACAATATACATGGCCAGCTGATGGAGGATGCGGTATAACATCAAAGCAAGCAGTCGCAGATCTTTCCGTTCAACAATCAGTTTATGCAATTCCGTGAACCATTTGATCAATGAATCCTGAACCGTTGCTCCATTAACTACAGAACCAAAGAAATCAAGTTGTTTGTCTGTTGAACTGTTGACGATATTCTGCATCATTGCAAAAAACTCTTTCACATTACCAAAAGAACTGAAGCCATCTGCATTGATGAATACAGGGAACCTTCTCGGATCAATTGTTTCAAATTCATCAAATCGCTTAATGATTTCAGAAAGCGGTCCGCATGATTTGTTAACGACTACTTCACGAACAATCACCTGCACTGAAACGGTTGCAGTATCACTGGCACCCTGATCATCCGTTACTTTTAATTCAAACTTATATTCGCCTTCAACCAGTCCTGTAACAGCAGTGATATCTTTTTCCGGATCAACAATGGTCGGGTTGTTGGCACTACCCTGTACAACAGTCCAGCTATACGTCAAAGCTTTTCCTTCCGGATCAGATGAAGCACTGCCGTTCAGTTGAATTGATCCATTTGGCGAAATCGTTACAATCTGATTTTGTCCTGCATTTGCTTTTGGCGGTTGATTTGGAGGCGCCTCAATGGTGATGCTAACCTCTGCAGTACCGGTTGCACCGTTATTATCTGTAACAATCAGTTGAAACTTATAGATGCCCGGTTGCATATCTTTTACAATAGCAGTATCAAGTGCAGCTCCGTCAATTGTAACAGGGAAACCTCCCAGCTGACTCCACTTGTACGCAACGATTGTTCCATCTTCATCTGTTGAACCTGTTCCATCTAATTGTATTGCATTTGCAGCGGCAGGAAACAAGGTGGCTTTAGCTATTGCAACAGGTGGTTTATTTTCCGGCGGAGGTGCAGCGTTTACGTTGATCTGCACTTCGTCTCTTGCAATAGAACCTTTATCGTCTGTTACACTTAATTCAAACACATACACTCCTTCAACCAGGTTCTTAACATCTGTTTGCGAACTTGTTTCGGTAACGATAGAAGGTTGAGGTGTTGATGGTCCTGATTTTTTGATCCATTGAAAGTGTACAATGGTTCCATCCGGATCAGTTGAACCTGATCCGTTTAATGTTACAGTAGCTGTAGATCTTGTTACTTCACTTGATACTAATGTAACTGTTTGATCGGGACCTGCATTTGCAACCGGACCTTTATTTGGAACATCCGGTGCAACTTTATCCTGAACAATGTATTGTATCGGCGGGCAATCGGAGCAACATCTGTATGGCAAATAAAAATCTGCAATTACCACTCCCTGCTGCAATTCATCCAGTACATTTTCATTTGCTGCTTTGAGTATGATACGCATGTTTGTGTGACCATCCGTTTTTATTTCTTCGTGTAACTCATAACCGGGTGCTTCTACCAGCAGTGTATATGGAACAATACTGCTGCTGAATGCAAACGAACCATTTGCTGCAGACACAGTGCTTTCACCTGTTTCAGCAACGGATATTTCAGCACCTGCGACAGGGTTCGCATCTTCATCTAAAATAAATCCGGCTGCAAGTGTTTCTCTTTCTACAGCATCGGTTGTACTCATCCTCATCCGATGATCATCCATCTTTCTTTCTGCTGTGAATTCATTGATTTCTGTACCCCTGTTAAGTATTGTTCTGCCTGCACGTTTTTTTCTGGAATGATAGACGATAATAAATGTACCCCCCATTGGCACACCTGCTTTGTGCTGAATACCCGGATGCAGTTTGGTGAAATACCCAAACTGACGAAGGCGTGTTAACATCAGATAACGCTTCATGTAATCTTTCTTTAAAGAAAGCAACGCACTGCATTTGCAGTTGTAGATGAGTACATCCAGATGATCCATTAAATCTTCAATCATCAGTAACAACAGCAGGATCATTACAAATCCGTTATTTGATGTAGCAAGCATTGCAAGTGAATTACTGCGCTTATTCGTTACAAGTATTCTGTTTGTATTGTTCGTTGTATTAACCTCTCCTGCGACTCCCGGTGGTTGTGCATCCGGATTTACTTCAGTAGCAGCATCTGTTGTTTTAGATTGTTGCGAACCTGTAAATATGCTGAAGAGTGATTTTAAACTTTTTGCATACTCTCCCAGTTTGTCCGTTGCATTGCAGTAAGCTTTCACATCAAACTCAGCCAAATCTTCTGTTAACAATGTTGAGAGGCGGATAATGCCTAATGGTATTTTAAAGAAGTTGAGTAATGCCAGGTAGATGGTTGACATTTGTCCGGTTAAACCATCAGGTATATCATCATTATTTGCATCCTGTACATTTACTCCAAATGCTTCGAAAAAAGTTTCAAGTGTGAGAGTTTCATCTGTAAGACCTTTGCGATGCAGAAATTCAATCATCATACCCAATGACCTGTCTTTAATTACATATCCTTTGCTGCACACATCAAACAGATCTACCTGCGATACTTCACCGGCCAACGTCATTTTACTTAAAAATCTGTTTACAAGCGGAAACGTAAAATCATAGTAGTATTTCAACTCTTTACAGAGCATGCATAAAATTTCACGACGCATACTGTCATACATTGATTCCAGATCCTGAAAATGACAAAGCATTTCTAATGAATCCCTTGAACCCTGCAACTTGCTGATTGAATTGAGACGGTTACTAAACCCTGCTCCCGTATCTGTACTCAACGCAATAATATCAACAGGTAAACGATTCTTCTGTATCTGTTGCTTTACCTGTTTCAGTACATGCACATACGACTTTCCAACAATGCCTTCCACCCGTAAAAAATTATATGGCTCTAAGTCATACTTTAATGGAGAGGTTACAAACTCATCGGATGCGTTGTATTGAATAGCATGATAAGAAAGATTTCTCTTGGCATCATTCAACAACGTTCTTCTGTGATCCCAATTGAGATAAAGTGGTTGAGCCCCACTGTTCACCTGGTAGTAATAAGGAATGGCTTTGTGTGAAAGCGGCACATCCCACAGCATACTTGGTGTTATGCGGAGAAAGCTATCTTCTTTTGCATTATTGCCTGAAACAGTTGGTAAAAAGAATTGATCGATCAACAATACTAAACGTTTGAAAAGGCTTTTCAATTCACCCAGCATTCCCTGCTGATCAAACAACGGTGAATAAATAAAGTAATGCCTGTACGGAAGGATTCCACTTGTAGCAGAAGGAATGGCTTCGCCTAATAATACATGTCTTGGAAACAGATCACTATCGGGGCAACAGATGCTTAATACATGTGTACCCGCTTTTCTGAATTCCTGGTAAGCCAGTAACAGATCGCTAAACAGATCATAATAATACTGCAGGTGAAGAACCTGTGAGAGATTGATGTTTCCATTATAGAGATAATCAAACTTTGCAGACAATCCTGTAAATGGATTACTTGCATACTCATTGGCAACAACAGGTCCGAAAACAGAATAGATATTCTTTAGTGTTGTTTCAACTGAATCAACAAAAGGTTTATCGAGTAATTTTAAGTATGCTTCAAAAACATCCTGGCTATAAACAGGTGAAGTGTTGGGCACATCCCAACGTCTCATTCGCAGTTCGGGTAAAGCAGTATAGGTATTCACTCCAAAGCTTCCGCCGGTTGTGCCCATTAAGAGTTTGGCATCATCCACAGAAACCGCCATGGGTAAAAATGAAACGGTTACATTGATTCCTTTGTCATCGCATGAATTCGGATCACAGTTTTTATTGTCTTCTTCTTTTAGTTCAACAAATAACAGGATCACTTTATCTTTTAAAAAGTCTGCATCAATATCTTCCAGGTCAGGATCAACAGCAGGCTGTTTTAATTCCCATACATCCATGGCCAGTTTATTCCCGCTTCCATCGAGTTTGTAAAACTTCTCATATACACGGGCTGTATCAACCTTATACTTTTTATACTGTGTATATGCCTTTGTATTCACAGAGATCAGGTAACCTTCTGATGTTACGCCGCAGCCTTTTGTAATGGTTACCTGTGTCTGGGCATTATTCACCTGCAGATGCAGTCCGCATACAATACCAATTCCAATGAGGTTGGTACGTGTCATTCGGTTTTGCTCATCGAGATAACCAAACAACTGGTTCAAATCTTCTGATGTGAGCAACTGATCAGCAACGAACTTCGGAAACTCAACTTGTACCGGAAGCATATGATAAGGTTTTATGTGAGAACTGCGAAAGAAGGTCTATTGCCGGGAAGTCGGTAAGACGGAAATAAAAAATGTTTGCTCAAATTATTCTGTGAACAAAAAACATCTTATCGCCTTTCCGTCTTCCCGGCGGTTATAAACCATACTTTCAAACAGCCTCGATTAAATAATCGTATGATCAAGAAATACCCTGTTACTGTCGTCACCATCTATACAATCATGCAGTCTCGCTTCAGGATATACACTCTTCAATTGTTCAAATACCAATAACAACGCTTTTAATTTTAAATGCAATGCCACTTTATCGGGTTCAGGTTTGGCTAATTCTGACAGCCAATCACAATACAGTTTTTCAAACTCTGCCAATTGCTCATTGGATACCCAACATATCTTAACAGCCAGGTGTGCCGGCACTTCCAATCGAATGGTTTGTTCTGCAAATCGTCTGAATTCAATTCCACTATTAGCAATGCCTGTTTGGCCACTTAATACAACGGTTAAGCGAAAGGAGTAAGGATCTTCATCACCACACAACTCACAGTTATCCGGAATACATACGGTTAATAAAGGATCGCCCTGTGGAAAATCGGGAGGTGATGGAACATTGCGTGGTCGCAATAACAAATGCTCTACCACATACACTTTATCTGCAGCAATTAATTTTATTCCAAATGCAATAATTTCTTCTCTTGCTATTTCAGCAGCCGCCTTTGTTTCGAATGCCTGTTTACGTGTGGCAATGATCTCTCCTGTTTCATCAGTCAAATTCACTACCCATTTTTTTACTTTCTTTATTTGATAGCGTGCTATCGTTGTAATATATTTTTTTACAACCGCTATTTCGGCTTTTGCTTTTTGTTCGCTGATGTCGAGATCAGCATCTGTATAGTTTGTACTGCTGCTGAGTTGAATTTTGCCTGTTTCATCTTTTAATCTCCATCTGCGTTCAAATGAAACGCCGTCTATATCTTTTTCTTCATACAGTTCAAAAAAACCACCAAAAGCATCCATGCCAAGCAAACGTTGAATGCGTAATTGCAGGCCGGCTATATTTTCGCTGCTGCAAACATGAACCGGATCTTTATAGTTGATGGCTTTCGCTCTGTTAGAACTCATGAAAGGAAAATCTTTGAGAAAGTTGATCTTGTCTTTGATCAATTTGGCATCTGCAACGGCTTTACTGCTACTGTATGCATACAACATCAACGCATACTCATTAAAGTTTTCTGCAAAGCGTGCAAGCAGGTGATCAAGAAAACGGTTGCGCCTGTCAAAGAAAACAGTCTCCGTTTCAACCAGTGAATGAAGGATGTTTGCATCCAGTCCGTTGTTGAGATCATCAAACTCTTTGATCTCTGATTCCTGCAACATCCGGCTGAAATACGTTTTTGTAACTGAAGTATCCAATGCAAACAGCTCTTTTACATTCGTCAATTGTTCCAGGTAATTCACAAGCAATTGTTCATAGAACAATAAATAGGCTTTGAGTTGTTTGGCTTGCGCTCTTCGTTGATCAGAAACAGTAGATGGCAACCCTGCCTGACCCACACCATAGGTTTGTGGCAATGAATATTGCAAAGGAAAATAATCGTTCAATTGAAAATACTTTCCAACAGGTACAGGCAGATCATTTTCAAGCACAGAGTATTTAGGTTGTGCGTGTTGTCCTTTGATTACCTGCAACGTATCGCTTAATTCCAGTTTATCCGGAAGAAAAGGCAAGCCATTTTTAAACACTAATATTTTTGATGCTTCGAGATAGAGTCTTGGCTGATGGTTGTAGTTGATCTCCATCACCCACTCTTCATTCTTAAACAAATTTCCATCTGCATCAAACTTTGTCAGCACAAAATTTTTGATATTTTTCACACCCGGAATATCCATCAGCAGATTGATGATATCGGAGGTGTAAATAAATTGTTTTAGATTGGTTGAATCGAGTTGTTCATTATTGATGAAGCCGTTATTCAACTTTGGTCCTTCAAATATTTCATCTACAGGCACACCTGCGTCCATCAATTCTTTCAACGAATAGAATTTTATATCCGGACTGAAATACTGATCAATGCGGTAATATGCTTCTGCAAGGATCGCTTCAATATCAGCAGAAGGCTCCACTTCCATATCAGCACACACGCCAATATCTTCAACGCCGATTCCTTTGATACTGCAATAGTCTTCGCTGAGGTTACGGTGACTGTGCAATTCAGCCTTTGTTATTTTCATTACTTCATCTGCACGATGAATCAATGAAAGGTATTTTGCAAAGATGCCGGAGAGTGATGCATCTTCGATCGCCCGTTTGATATCTTTTAGTTGTGCCTGCTTACGATCACTGTCGCTCCTGAACCAAACACTCATTGCAATATCTGTAAACTGGATTACTTCAACTGCTGCAAGAGCCTTATCCGGCTTGAACTCTACTTTCATGGTTGCAAAAACAGGGCGGCGTAAGACATTCGCCAACTCAGTAACAGGAATATCCTGATCATCATTTTTATTACCGGAGATAAACTCAACAGTAACGCTTTTAATTTCACTTTTTGGATTTCTGAAATTTTTATACACTACCGGTTGATCTTCCAGTTGTTGCCAGGCGGGCAAACGCATTTCAATCATTGCCGTAGAAAAACCACTGGCTGTTGGAAAAGAATAATTATATTTTACTTTTCCGCTGTTCAAATCGCCTGAAGCTTCTTCATTTTCAAATTCAACCAATACATCATAAAACCCTTTAATGATGACAGGATGTTCTGTTGGTTCATACTGCAATACACTGGTGCTGCATTTTGCATAGATGAGCAAATCGTTGCAGGCACATTCTTTACACTTAAGCCAGGCGTTTTTAATACCGTTGATATCAACCAATAGTTTTCGAAAGTCTGCTGTTGTCCATGGGTTGACGGTTAAGATTTCTCTTGCAGTAAAAAAGCCCTGCCGTTCAGGATCAGCTTTTGGAATTTTTGATTCAGGTTCTGCCAGCAAATCTTTTATATCAATGGATGTGCGATAGCCCAGATCTGTAATGGCATAAGTCAGTAATTCCAAAACGGTAATACCCGGATCATGAATATTGTAATCGGTCCAGATGCTGCTGCCGAGTTGTTCAATATAATCCAACCCTTTCTTACGCAGCAACTCATAGTTACTGCTTTCTGTTAGCACGGGATTTTTTTGTATGGTTATGCTTTCCTGCATGATTCAGTACATCAGTGTTTAATGGTTTGTTTTTTCTGTTCTTCCAGCATGGCACATTCATATTGCTGCTTTGTATTGATAGCATCAACCGGAGTAATATCATGTTTAGATGCCGGCACAGAAACCAAAATACTTTTTGCAGTTGATGCAATGATCTCATCATTATCCAGCCTAATTACCGATCCATCTTCTGCATAATGACACATTTCTACATCGGTAATAAAATCTACATAAGGCCGCTCTTCAATAAAATTGATGAGGACTGATTTGTACACTTTACCACCAAAGCTGATCTCCGCATTATCTGCATATGCCCATGGTGAAAGAAAAGCCGTGATCTCTTCTCTCAATTTGTTTGAATAAATAGTAAAGTCATCAAAACCTTTTGCCAGTTTCAACTTCAACTTCAACTGCACTTCTTCAAAAACAGGATTCACTACATGCAACTGCACGTGACAGGAAATGCGTTTACGTATGTATTCGTCTATTGATTGCAGCATTGCCTGACTGGTATAAGGTTTCAACGGATTAATGTCGTTGCGTTGCTGTAAATCAGGAATAGTGATAATGGTTACATGGCCGGGCAATACTTCATTGTAATCTGCATCCACGCTTTTTGTATGATTCAAACATTTTACTTTATGGATCAGTGGAAATGCTTCCAGTATCAGATGCTCATAATCCCAGATAGTAATGGCTCTTGCTTTGTGACGAAGCCGTTCGCTTACACGTACATAAAATGCATCACTGCTTTCCATGGCTCTGCCACCAAAAGAAGAATAAGGTTGCTTGATTTTTTTAATGGCAGATTGCGGTGTTTTTAATTTGCTGATGGTTGCAGCAGGTAATGATGTATCGAGAAAATCATCTGCATTCCCGTTATCATTAAATGTAACAATTGCTGCCTGTGCATCTACTGTAATTAATTTACAAATGGCATCTGTTTTTTCTGCAACCGAAGCTTTGATCCATAAATAACCGGTTGGCAACAAACGATTATCTGTTGTTGCATCTCCAGGAATAATAAAACTGATGATACCCGACTGAATCAACTGCATGGTAGCATCACTGATCTCCTGTTGCTTAAAATCTTTCCACTTGTTATTGCTGAGATAACTCCAGTGAATATGTTCTGTCGGTTTGCTGATGGTGGGATCGGCTGTACCATCCATTACCTGGAATAATACATTCACCGATTGCTTTGCTGAAAGATTTTCAAACCCGATATAAAATTCCCCTTCGTGTAATACTGATTTTGAATCTTTATCAGTATGCCTGAACTGGGGCAATAAATAATGTGTTGAATTATTGCTGAGATAACTGTGTTGCTCTGCATCACCAAATGGATAGAGATGGAACAGGCTTGCCTGTTTTTGTTTGAATGATGCTTCGGTTGTACTGTTTATATTAATTACATCGCTGTATGCCGAATAGCTGATATAAATTGATTGGATGACAGGAGTGTATGGCTCTGTTGGTAAAAGCCCTACGTCTCTTGTATAATAAAGACTTTTATTTTTATCGATTAAATAAGCAGTCAGATCAGATAAGTACTTTTTGTGCCCAAAGTCTCCGTCTAAAACTAATCGCATAAATCCACTAACTGCATTAGAATCGTAAGCATACAAATCTGAAAAATAATTTGTTGTTGTCTTTTGATTAATTTTTTGCGTTGAGCTGAATAACTGAATTGTTGAATCTACTCCATCAAACATATCAATTGCATTCATCACTACATTATCTCCATTTAAATTACTCCACGAACCATCTGCCAGAAACTGTGTTTTTACTTTTGGATAATAAGGAGTATTCGATTTAGTTTGCGAAAATTGATACGTGTTGTCGCTTTGTTTAACAGATGCATAAGTAGTATTATAGTTAATATCATAATAGGATGCTGGCAAACCACCCCACTCTATATTTAATTTAAAGCTTGCATTCTTTTTACTGAAAACTTCCTTATTACCAAGTACCAGCGTTGCGTCTTTTCTTGGCTGTGCACCAAAAGGCATAAACGGCTTAGACGTATCAACAGGACCTCCATCTGTACTCACCAGTAATTGTTTCAGCCCCTGTTGATTATAAGCCGATGTTTGCATACCCACTTCCACTGCCACTTCCAGCTTATTAATCCTGATATCCCGTAATGAAATGTAGTCATAAGGCTGGCTTTCTTCATTCAACAACATAATCTTGAGTACAGGTACTGCAACATTTAATGTGCCGCCATGTACTTCTGCATTATAATTGCTGATGGGTGGTTCATCGCCTGTAAGTGTAAATGAAAATTCTGCACAAGGCTCTGTTCCGTTATTGAGATTGTTATTTGTAACAACTGTAACAGCAGATGTGATTTTATACCACTCTTTTTCTGTAGTGAGGTATAAGACATAATCTTTACCGGCCAGTGCAGCGTCATTGTCTGTTGCCACTCTTACCATCACTTTACGCACTCCTTCCTGCAAATACAAGTAATGACTGGCAACAGCAAAGCCAATTTCTGCAACAGGCATCTTCATATCAATCACATCACCTTCGGAGTATAAACGATTAGCAATGGGGTGCCATTCTTTGTTTACAGTAGTGAGTTCAGCTTCCACACCATCACCCGAATTGATCACGGGTGCTGCAAACATTCTTCCATCGTTATTTACATTCACTGCATGATTATCATCTGCAGTTCCAATATAAACGGAACGCAAACTTTTAACGATTGATTTATTAAATGTTGTTTCATTGTTCAATGCATACAACACTTCTTTTCCTTCACTGTCTTTTCCTGCTTTGAACAAGGTATCATCGGCCAGTATATGATCATCAACCGGTTTGGACAACTCTGCTATAATATGAGTGCTGTTTGGCAATGCAGCTCTTTGTTTCAGCTGCAACACTTCTTTATAATAAAAATCAAGATGACGGTGCGTAATGGTATTAATATCATTCTGTGCAAATCTGAACAAACGCAGAAAGGCCAGGAACAACGCATAATGAGCAGGATGTGTGTTTCTGTTTTCGATGCTCAGCAACAATTCCTTTTCTGCATCTGCAACCAACTTGCTGTACGCCATCAGGAACTGATCAAAAATACCGGCGAATAAATTATGATTGGCGGCATGGTTCATTTTCATGTATTGCACCCATTGTGCCTCTGTATAGTCGGTGGTGGAAGTATATAAACCGGAGAAATAAATATCCAGTGCAGCATTACCAAAAATACTTTCGTCTTTTGGAATGCCAGTGTAGTAGGCGTTCCATGAAACAGGAGCCGGAGTTTGTTTCCACCATAATTGACTCAACCCATTTCCTTTAACAATCAACTTCACATCTTTTACAGGCGAGCCCAATACTTTCCAGTTGCTGAATTTGCCTGTTTTTAAATATCCAAAATCTTTAGCTGCTTTATAATAACGTAAGAGTCTGTTCAATGCAGGCGATAGACTTGTGCGGATAATATTTTCAATTCCTCCTTTTAATGCAATGTCTGCAGGCAGCAAGCGATAGAACTCATCCAACGCTTCACAAAAACTCAATACAACACTAAAGAGATCGTTGAGTTTACGTTCCGCTGCGGGTAATATGGTTACATGATCATCGTCTTTCAAAAAATCAAATCGTTCTTTCACACTTCGTTTATATGCATCTACATCCTGTATCGCAATCGTACCCAGTACAGCCGATACATCGCTGCTGAAGAATGAAACCCAATCGCCGCTTTTTGCATTATTCAGTTCATAGTAATGCAGGTATTGAGCAAACTCTTTTGCAAACACAATCCAGTCTGCAAATGTTTTTTCATCTGCCAGCACATATCCTTGCTGCAAACCGGGTAACATCCGTTCCCTGCGTGCAGTGCCGCTTCGTTGCAATGGAGTTTTTTTATCGCTGCATTTTGCCATTTCAGTTTCCTAATGGATGATTGCCGGTTAACAGATCTAATTCAGTCCCTTCTTTGCGGTAGAACGGAAATACAAAATTGTATCTCGAATTGGTAGATGGAATCACATATTCAATTTCAACGATGATCTCACCTTCCAGTTCGTTTTGTACGTTCAGTTCAATTTTCTTTGCATCAATGCGAGGTTCATAAAACAGGATGGCTGTTTTAATCCGATCAATGATGATTGTTTTAGTTGCAGTATCCAGACTTTCGAACAACAGATCTTCCATGTTGCAACCATAGCGAGGCTGCATGATGCGTTCTCCAATGCTGGTGGTTAAAAGAATTTGTAAACTTTTTTCAATGTCTTCTACCTTCTCTGTCATCTGCACTTCTTTCAACTGTTTGCTGAATGCAGGTGGAAAACTCCATCCTCTTCCTAAAAAATTATTTTGTTGATCAAAAGCCATGGTTCATTAATTAATATTTACAGTGGGGCACCCGGCAACTATTGCGCCGCCATGTGCTGTGCTATCGCCCAATCTTGCGGCGGACATTCCTCCAATTTTTACGGTTGCTGATCCGGCAGCAATTGTATCTGGCGGACCGGAACAGGTGAGCATATCTCCTACTCTTGCAGCGGGTTGACCACCAATTAAAACAGTCGGACATCCTGGCGGCATAACGGGACCGCCCACATGTGGTACTGTTCCTGTCAGCATCGGACAGGTATGCATGTCGCCAACCCTTGCTGCAAGTGGCATGTGATAAGGTTTAATAAAGCCCCTTCCTCCTTCTGAGCTTTGCTCGTAACCTTCGTTCCTCGGTTACCCCAAAAGAGAAGGAGCGGTGCTTCAGATTATAAATAAATATTCAATTCTTCCATTTCAACATTTGTACATTAATCAACACATTTCAATCTCTCTGCTTTTAATAGTGCATCTTAATTAAGCTGGCCTTGTGCTTTATTCTCCTCCCCTCGGGGGAGGTTGGGTGGGGCTCCTAATTCAAATTCACCATACTACCTTTTACATTCGTTGTACCGCCACTTGAAATTTCTGCTCCGCTTCCTCCTTCAACTTTTGTTTGTGAACCACCTTTGAGATTTACATTGCTCCCTCCTTCCATCTTCATATCAGATGCTGCTTTCATCTTAATGTCTTTAATGCTTTCAATAGTGATTCCATCTTCATTCATCGTGATCTTATTTCCATTCATGTCTTCCAGTTCTATTTTTTTCTGGTCTTCATCTATTACGACTTTATGTCCGCCCGGTGTTTCGATATTGATGCTTTTTTTATCGTCATTAAAAATCATCTTCATTTTACTCCTGCTCTGATAACCTTTTTCATGATTCTCATCTGATGCAGTAAGATGTGCAGGCATTGCACTGCTGTTTAACATACCAAGTACTACTCCATGACGGGGATCATTATTAATGAATCCAACAATCACTTCATCATTGATCTCTGGGCGAAAAAACATTCCCCGTTCATTTCCTGCATCCAAAGAACTTATCCTGCACCAGGCTCCTTCATCATCTTTGTGAATCACCGGTATGCGGACCATGATCCGGTCTTCACCATCGGGATCACTTTCTAATTTTGTTACAACACCTATTTGTAAACCTTCAATAGCTGGTAACAATGCACCGGCCATTGGTTGTTGCACATTATATGTTTGAGCAAACCATTCCGGATTAATACCGAATTGAATATTGGTTTGCCAGTTTCCATTTTCATATTGCTGACGAACCGCTGTAACAAACAATTTGCCTTCGAATCGTTCACCCACACCCTGCAGTTCAATGATTTGTCCTGGTGCTATCGCTGCTGTGCCGTCAATCTTTACCTGCCCACGGATCTTTGCCAAACGGTGTTTCATCATTTTTGCATTCACCCATTGCTGCAATTCAGGTTCTTCAATTTTTCCACTGTGGTATAACATAAACTCATCTTCACCCAACACATCTGCCAATGTTGCTCCATCTAAATTTCCTGCCGTTGGCACCGAAGGTTCTTCTGCTTCCACATCAGCCAGCAATTCCTGATCGGTGTAATTCCACATGGTTCCTTTTACCGATTTGTATTGAAGTCTTGCATCAATTTCTGCATCCAGTTCATGTACTGTTGCTCCATATTGCACACTGAGTACTGTAGCTCCCGCAAAATCGGGTTTCTGAATCGTGATCTTTCCATCGCTTGGTATGCAGAGCAACCCGTTTACATCAGCACGACACAATAAAAAATCCCAATCGCTGCAATTGTATTGCACCAGCTGCTTATGTTCAATACTGGTTGCTTCAACATCTTTATCCAAACCATAACTGTCAATGAGCTGCTCCATTACATCACTATCCTTGATCTCTTTAAAATAATTACTCTTATACGCTGCTGTCATCTTTGTTGCCTTGTCTCTGCATTCAATCAACAGCAGCGAATTTTTTTTTCTTGTTTTAATTGAATGCTTTACCACAATTCCTTTAAACACCGTTTCATTACTTCCTCTGTATCCAAGCTTAATTTCAATTTCCTTTCCCGGTTCAAACTCTGCCTTGTTACTGATCTCAAAACTTTGAGCTGCCGGATCACCATCTGTGATCACAATGGTTGCAGACGGAATACGGTTCACTTCTTTTTGTACAATCACCGACAGAATATTATACGTGCCCGGTATGGCTGTACCACCTGATGTAATCACTGATGTGACAACGGTTTTTGGCTGATCAGATGGTATGGTTCTTTCGCCGGACATTCAATCTATTTCGTTGTTTTATCAATGGGCGGAAAAAAGATTTCAGATCCGGGTTGCAACTCTCTGAAATTACTCAGTCCGTTTACCTTTGCTATCTGCCAGTAATATTTTGAATGACCATAAATACGATAACACATCAACGGTAATGTATCGCCTTGCTTCACGGTTCTGTAATGTGTTAAATCCGGACTGCTGTTCCGCTCTTCTGCCACTCTCAACTCTTCTTCTTTTAACTCACGGATTGATACTTTGCAAATGGCACGGATGGGTTTACCGTTTGGATTAAACAGCTTGTATGCAATGTTGAGCAACACACAAATACCTTTCATGAGTGATGTACCCCACACAAACTTGAAAAATTTAGGCTGATGAATCTCCCCTTCGTAACCCATGAGAAACTGTTTAAAATTTTCAATGTCGGTTGCTATATCACTGCGTGGATTTTTATCAATGATGCCGGTATTATCAAACAAAATTTCAAATGATAATTCTTCCGGCGGTTTTAATTTAAACTTCGGCTGACTGCCGCTTGTTCCCTGCCCCTGCCCGTTTTCAAATTCCATTTTAATTTCCTGCGTATAGTTTTCCGGGTTCATCATTACTGTAAATGGTTCACCCACCTGGGTTTCACAACCCGGATCGCTGTAAGCAAAGATTTTTAATTTTTCAAATTGTCCGTCGGGCATATCAACGTTCTTTTTTGTTTTCGATCATGCGTAATACTTCTTCCACTGCCTCTCTTACCACCGCTTCTTTTTCATCATTGCCTTCTGCACCTGCATTTGCGTTGGATGCGGCTTTGTTCTGGTCCTGATTAACCGTTGCTTTAATTACCAGCTCCCGTATTTCAATTGGCATAACCGTTTATTTTACATTGAAATATTTATAAGCCAGATCTAAGGTTTCAACTACAATTCCGTTTTCCTGTGCGTTGAGATCACTCACACTCCATTTCTTGGGCCATGCATCAATAATTTCCCAATGCTTAATGGCTTCATGTTTTTCGTTGAGCAATTGCACATTGATCAAGGCAGGTTTGTTATTTACAAAATCTCTGTCGTGCAAAATGCCCAGTACCCATTTGATGAGTTTAGAATCGGTGAGCATTCCTCTTTTCAATGAGAGATCGGAATATTTTGAGCGAACAGGAAGTTTGTGTTCAAAACGGTTTTCACCACCTTCTTTAAAGCTTTCTGTATCGTACTCAACGGTTAAACCACTTACAGATTGAAAGCGGATATCGTTATCATTACCGATACCAACAAACTCAACCTTGAAATGAAAACCAACAGGAGGATAATATCCACCGGGTGCAGTTGCCATGGACTTTTGTGTTTACTTTTTTTATTCTATCCGTCCGACGAGGCGTCTGACGGAAGCATTATACTCACATCATTCATCTTTCATTCGTCTGACGAGGACGTCCGACGAAAGCTTCACTCATCACTCATCACTCATCCGTCTGACGAGGGCGTATCCCGTCAGCTTAGAATATTCAATCCTTCATGCGCCAGCTCCAGTGTTTCGATGGCTACTTCGTTGCCATCGCTTTTTAAATCACTTGCCTGCACTTTTACAGGAAATGCATTCTTTGCTTTCCATGTCATAACCGGTGCATGTGTTTCATTTAATAAACTGATGATGATGTCTCTGCGTTCGGTAACCGTGAGGTTGATGGTGTTTACCCATTTATAAAAATCACTGTCGCCCTGGATGGTGCCACGTTTCAACGTGATGTTGCTGAACTTGTGCATACCGGGCATTTTAATTTTTGAATACTCCGGGCTGCTGCCTTCACGGTATTCAATTGCTTCAACCTGCATATCAAGACCCGTTACTTCTGTAAAACCAATCCGTACTCCACCCCATTGTACCTGGAAATGAAATTTTGGAAGAGGATATGTTGCCATAATAATTTAGTTTTTAGTTTGTAGTGAATAGTTTGTAGTTATTGCTCAAGAAAATTTGTAATGATTTATTATTTTCAAATCTTCAAATTTTCAAATTGCATTAACTCTCTGCCATTTTATGTGAGAACTGAAGGATGATAAATTCTGCCGGACGAACAACAGCCATTCCTATTTCAACAATCATTCTTCCTTCAAGAATATCCAGAGCTGTCATTGTTTTACCTAAACCAACCGCTACATAAAATGCATGCTCCGGTTTTGCTCCCTGCAATGCACCTTGTCTCCATAAAACAGTTAAGAAATTTTCAATCATGCCTTGCACTTTCACCCATGTATTGGCATCGTTGGGTTCAAACACAAATGGCTCTGTAGATTTTTTGCAACTCTCCTCCACCATATTAAAGAAGCGACGCACACTTACATAACGCCATTCATTATCATTACCCATCAATGTTCTTGCACCCCAAACCAATGTACCTTTACCGGTAAAGGACCGAATAGCATTGATTGATTTACCTGCTACAGCATCCACATTTAAATTCGATTGCTCATCGGCACTGATCATTACAGACGGTCCGGAAACAGAATTTAAACTTTCATTCGCCGGCGCTTTCCACACACCTCTTGCATTATCAACCCGAGCATATACACCTGCTATAGCTCCGCTTGGCGGCAACTTGTTCCACTCCCGTTTAATGTTTGCAACAATACTGCTGATGACGGGATGCCTTTCATACAAAGCATCCTGTGCAGCTTTCTTATATGCTTTTGCTGCACTTAAAACAGTATCTGCATATGCAGAAAGTTTATCAAAAGCTATCTGCAGATCAATGGCAATTAATCTTCCGATCGCTGCATGATTTGTTGCAACGGTAGAATCGCCATAGTCTTTTGGAGTAGCAGGCAACACAATCGTTGAAATTAAACCACCTAACCAGATTGCATCAACAGAAGGATACAAACCATCTACTGCTAAAGCATTATTTGCAAGACCGGTTAATGCTCTTGTATCTTCATTCCTGTCTGCAAGAATAATGGACTTAGCAGCACCTCTCCACAATGCTTCGGATGTTGCATAGGAATTCACATCACTACGCAAAGCAGATGGATTGTTTAAGGTTGTATTCAATGTTTGAAACTCAAGCAATGCTTTTCTGCAGAAGTTCATCAATATCACCATTCTTGCTTTTGCATCAACTGAATTGGCAGCTGTATCTACCAGTGTTTTAATTTCTCTGAACTTATCTTTTAATGATTGTGCAACCGGAATAGCCCCGCCATTTAAATCTCCTGTTGCAGGATCTGCTTTTTTAATCGCTGTGAGAACGGTTTCTACTTTTCCGATTTCTGTAAATGCTGAATTGGTATCTGCCACCAGTTGATTTAAAACGGGATCGGATGAGAGTGTTCCCAAATCAATAGCCGAACCTCCGCCCGAAGGAGTGACATTGCCTTTAAATGAAGTAAATTCCACTTCTCTCGGATAGGTTGCATACACCCATGGTGTATAAGCTGCCGCATATTTTAAATTGTTGATGCCGATATTATTTCTGAAATTTTCAACCGCTTTCTTTTGTCCGCCGGTTACGTTTTCTTTCAGATCAAACAAACCAACTCTGTCCTGCAGTTTCGCACACTGATCCAGTACCATTTGCTGCAGCGAATAAAAACCTGCATCATCAGAACCATTTACAACCATGTTCAACGCATCGGGAAAAAGAATGATTGTTGGTTCATCTACTTTTTCCAAAGCTTTCACTCCACCTCTGAAACCGGTACCCAACACTTCATCTCCTGCAGCAGGTGCTGCACCATGTTTACCAACAGAAACAATGTAACAATCGCCCCCGCCATTATCAAAAAACAAACGCATACTGTCGTACATAAAATAGCGCTGTGTGTTGGCCATGCTTACTTCTGTTACTGCATGGTTATTCGCTGTATCCACTTTTACATTGATCGTGGCCGGATTAATATCGCCGCCATAATATTGCACAAATTCAATTAACGAACTGAGGCGAATGGGTTTGCCGGTAAGACTTTCTCCGCTTCGTTCTGCTTTTTCTGTGTAACCGATAAAAGCAGGAATTGCTGTTTCAACCTGTGCTACAGATGGGGGCAGCTTGGGAATTTCCTCCACATAAACACCCGGGGTTTTGTACGTAGTTGCCATGATGAAAAGGTTTAATGATGAATGGTTTAATAGTTTAAGTATATGTTACAGTAGTAATCTGCTCCTGTTTTGCTGAGCATACCCGATGCATGCACATCGGGATTGGGTGCCAGCGGAGGTTCAGCACTTACCGGTTGAAAAAGTGTGACTTTAAATTCATGCGGTTCTTCTTTTAACGGAATAGGATGTGTGCTGGTAAAAAAATCTGCAGGGTTTGCATTGCCGGTAAACGCATAATCAGGATTACTGTCAATGGCCTGTACTCCTTTTTTGGGAATAAGATATTTCCAGAAGGCATAACGGTTCGCAAAACGGATGCTGAAATTTAACCAGCTGTTTTTACCTGCAATAAACTGATCTTTTAATTTACCTGCGGCATCCAGAAAAGCAAAATCATTTCCATTAGATAAATGGTTATACAAATCAATCACAGCAAAGCAATTATTATAAACCGCATCATTACTCATGTAAACTATAGTTTCATTTCCGTTGATGCTCACTTTATATTTTGCTTCGGGCAGAGAAGAAAAATCAACCGGAACAGCATCAACTGCTGTTTCAAAATGAAGTGTTTGCTGCAGCACCTGCTCAGTAAAACCATTTGTTGCCGGATTTAATTGATGAACTGTAACCTGTACATCTGCAGTGGCAGGTAACACCGGAAATATTTGTTGCTGCGGAATAAACTGCAACAGATCTACAGCGGATGCATATTCCTGCTTCTGCCGGTTTACCCAAAAACCAGTATTCGGTGGCGTGTTGCCTGTTGATGCACGGATACATTCATACACAACATTCGATTGTTTTACAAAATCACCGGGCAAATAATTTGCTGCAGCCGCATAAGCAGCAACCGGGGTTGATAAATACAGCAGATCTGTATTTATTGCAATGTTCACTTTATTCTGGTGCAGATTGGTAAAATAAAAACGCTTGCCTTGTAATGCTTTCAACTCCAGGTTTGACACGGTCATAAACAACGGCTTCATCAGCTCCATAAAAAACGTAAACCGGTCAGAAGCTTTTGGTTCTACAAACGGCTTTCCTGTTTCATCTGTCTTCATCAACACAATCAGTTTGTTGCCAACAGTTTTGCACAGCGCTTTATAATTGGCCAGCAGTTTTGAAGTAGCAGCAGAAGGCACTATACGAAAATCCCGACAGGTTCCATCTTTGTAGAAATCATGCATTAGCTCCGTCATGAATAATATTTTGTACGTGGTTGTCATGATACCGGAATTTTCATTTGATCGTTGAGCTGTATTTCTTTGATAAAGCCACTTTCGCTGATGGTTGCATTTTCATCCATTGTTACCTGCCGCACTTTATACATCACAGAAGGAAAATATTTTCCTCCCAAGATGCTCCACATATGATTGGTTTGTTCAAAGCTCATATTATGCAGATCCACTACAATCCGTTGAATTCGGCTATCCAGTCCCGGATGAGTAATGGGCGTAAAGACATATTGATGTTGAAAAAATTGCACAATGCCTCCGAGAAGTTTTAATGAATCATCATAATTTCTTCTGTTCATGGAGAACAACACATACAGGTTGAGATAAAGCGGCGGATTTTTATAAACAGTTGAAAGATCAGTCCTGGTATAGTTTTCCTGCTGTTTGGCAATACGGTCTTCTTCTACATTTATGAGACTCAGTACAGCTTTGTCTTTGATATCGGGTAAAATATCTGCAGTGGTATCCGATGACAGAGATATATTACTCACCACCAGTCTTGCAACAGTTGGTGTTGGATTTGTAATTTTTAAATTCAAATACTTATTCACTTCCTCACCGAGGAACTTCAATGATTCGTGGATCATTGCTAAAGGTTTAATGGTTAATGGTACAGAGGAAAAAAATGCTTACAATGGATGTTGGGAGAATGGTAAAACAAGATTAAGCGAAAAAAAAACTTTTGTCAATACTACTATCAGGTATTTTTTTTGCACATTTTATTTCTTCTTAAAAATCTATTGAGCTGCTGAAAGCCTGTTTACTGAAAATGCTTTGCAGACAAGCATCTCCATAACAGCTTGTGCAAAAAAGGAACTGAAAATAGCTGTTACGGTTAACAATTAATTGATATAAATCGTAAAATATGCAGCACTTGTTTCGATGTAAAACAGTAAAATTACGAGGTTAACTTTTCGCTGATCAGAAAATGAAGAGATGTATTGTAATAAAAAAGCGATGAAAATTCATCGCTTTTAATTTATACTATCATTTTATTGTTTGATAAATGAAATCGTTCGCCAAAAAGTTCCGTCGAATGCTTTGAGGAAATAAACACCCTCTGGAAGATTATTTAAATTGATGAAAGCTCTTCTTGAATTAGGCGGATAATTCCATTCTTTTTTCACATTACCAAACCGATCTAATATTCTCAGTTTGATAAAGTATGTATTATTCAATGCTTCCACATTGGCAGATGAACCTGCAGGATTTGGTGAAATACGCAACAGAATCGGTCCCCCACCGCCGCCTCCATCACAGTTTGGGACAGGACCTACTGTCATACTTACAGTCGTACTCGGATCACTTAAACCACATACATTCTTTGCTTGCACAGTTAGATAATTATAATAGGTTTGACCTTGCTGCGGTGTATTTACCAATGGAGCCGTATAGAAATAATCACTTCCATAGCCGCTCATGTCCTGAATAATTTGACCGAAATTAAAATTCCACACCAAGCTTGTTGCTCCTGTTGGTGTACTTGAGTATGCTTCTGCAAATGTGCCACACTGAGCATCATAGTTAGAGGCAAAAATTATTGGTGTAGTTGGTGTATTACTAATGTTTATTGATTTAAAAATTTCTGAATCTGCTCCGCAAGGGTTAACAATTTTAGCTTTAATTGACCCTGCACCGATGGATAAAGCTTTTACTGTAATTGAAGCAGAACTTGAAGACATTACCTGAAGATTTGAGGAAACTATCCATTGAACAGAAGTTCCAGCAGGAGCTGCAATATCCAATGTATAGGTTGAAGTACTGTTTACACATAATTCATTAACTCCACCTGATAAAGAAAATGTACATATAGTTGGGCAGCCTGGCTGGCCCTTATCTATTTCCTGTATAACCCAGTTTACATTTGCCTCAGTTAGAAAAATATGTTTTTCATTTGTCGGCGGCATAAAATAACCATCAAAATTAATTTCATTGTTGCACAAAAGATTCCTGTTATCAACTCTTGTATGCCAGTTGCTGACAGGTTGTTTAAAACCAAGGGCACTTATTGTTGGAACAAAACAAAATTCTTTGTTATAAATTGCCCAATGCGTAGATGAAAATTTGGAACTTTCGTCTACTCCTTTTCTTATACCAGGTATTACATTGTCGTTATGGCTTCCTTGAACAGCATCCATACTCCCTCTTGAATTAGTGTTGGTAACATTCCTTTTCGACCATATGTATACCGGAGGGAAAGGATTAAGCACCAATGTATATGATAATAACTGAGATGTGCTGTAAGTGGGCATAAACCAATTCTCAATATCAAGTACTTTAATTTCAGGGCCAAATATGCGCTTAAAACCTTCACCACTTAAATTATGCGCTCCCGGACTAAGTGTATTTGTGCCGTTTCCCGTGCCGTTCAAAAGGTTTACTTTTCTTACATTCATTGGAAAACCTCCTGAATTGGTTAAGCCATTATTTTTAAGATTTGTATAAAATGTGTTGTGGTATGAATTGGTGGAGTTAAGCCCATCAACTTGTTCAATCAATTGCTGTCGTGCAGCAATTGAACGTAACTTTTTTTCGTAATTATATTTTACACCCTGTTCCCCGGTAACAATGGCAAGAAAACGAATGCTATGCTGTGCAGCAGGAGAAATATTGGCGCCATCATGCGGGCTGTCAAAACTTACCCAAACTCTGCAGTTATGGTTCATGTTGGGTGCTCCAAGTGATTGTTGTTTTTCCATATAGGAAAGTGCATACCTGCTAATTAGCCCTCCCATGCTTGGGCCAACAATTACTAATTTTTCTGTACTTCCATTTGCTAATAAGGTAGCATTAACCTGCTGTATCAGTTTTACAAGCAACATGGCATTACGTTCAATATAATCGGCACCACCATCACGGCCGTTTTCGAGAACTACAGTTGAAGTACCGTTTACTTTTACATAGGCCGGGATTGGTAAATTGGGAACACCTTGAAGCCCATCAATAGTACTACCTAACTTAGGAAAGTTTAAGATGATTACATCATAACCTTTGTCCCGTAACTCATCACCAAGAAGAGTCGGAGTTCCGCTTTTAGTATAGCTTAAAAACTCATTATAAAGTTTAGTATAACTTCTTTCATTTTGAGGGTCAAACCCATCCACAATAATTATGGGTTTGCGTAAAACGGGTTCGCAATCGGTTGCTGTAGGACTTTGCGTATGATAATAGATATGATAATCGGCGTGGCTGTTGGTAGCATATGTTTCAGCATATCCCTGGAAGGGTATGTCTGAAGTGAGTAATACATTTGTTGGTGTGCAGTTTGCACCAATAGGGTTTAATGTAGCTTCACTCTAACCAATATCCTTTACAGCAATGTATTGATGGCTTATATAGCTCGATCCATTGCTGAGGGTGATTGCAAAACGAAGCAAATGATTGCCCGCCGTTGTAAACTGAATTGTTTGTGCTGTGTTTGCTGCTAATGTATATTGGATGTTGGAAGTGAGGTTTGTTACAACAATATTTTGGAGTGAAAGAGATGTATTGTTGAGTATTAAAGAACTGCTGTATTGTAAAGCATAATTTTTATTTGCTATTACTTCCTCGGTTGCAAGACCTGCAAAAGTTACCTGCTTACTGAAATAAGGGCTTGCATTATTGTTATCGGTTAAAATGCCATTTACAATACTCATTCTTCCATCGTTCAAAGCATTACTGTCAATAAATCCAAACTGGTAATTAAAAGCAAGCAGGGGGAGTTTTACCTCGTACAATTGTTGCTGTACAATATCTCTCATTGTTAAATAGTAATTGGGCCTTACCGTTGAATCCATTACTGCATTTTCTGCATCATACAATGTTTGAAACAAACGGCTTGCCGTAAGAGTATCAGAATTGTTCCAATCATTCAAAGCACTCCAGCCATAAACCCGATCCATTAAAATACCATAAGGAATTCTGCCTGGTATTAAGCCGGTTGCTAAACTGTCGAAGATTTGGCTGTAAGTTCTTCCGTTGACTTCAATTTCAGGAATGGCTTGCGTTTGAGCATTGTTGAAATAGAAAAGAAAAAACAGTGTGCAAAACAAGGTTAAGTATGATTTTCTCATGTGATGTTATTTTGGGTGAAAATTAAATTGCGAATTTTAAGGCCATGCAATATCAAAGCGGCCATCTGTAATTTTTATGATTTGTCCATTTGCATTTACAGCTTCCATTTCAAATGTGCCGGCAACAATAGTACTTCCCCGCAATGGATTAATACTGCCATTTGCGAATTTGATATTTACGATCCCTTTATAGATATCATTCGTTTGATAAAGATTTGAATTACCAGGAATGGTTCCATTTGAATTATCCTGGAAAAATCCATAATATGTGGTATTGGCCAAAGTGTAATGAAAACCAATATTACCAGAGTATTTAATTGAAATATAAAGCTCAAAATTCTGTATGCTATTTGAAGCACCAATCTTTATTGCAGTATCACTATATGGCCCCCCCCCATACGCTTTCGTTTGATAATAAACCTCCTTCGCCCCTTGAAGTATAAATTTTTCCGTTAATCTTAAAGCCAAGTGTATTTGCACCTATTTGTGTTTCAGGAGGCAACTGCGGTCCGGATTCTTTTTTACATTTAAGATGAATGAATAAAGGAGCAAGGAGTAATAACAGTATAAGTTGTTTGTTTTTCATTTGCTTTTTTTAAATCATAATAAAAGAAATTGAATTAAGAGCTGATGAATTTAAAATGACGGAATTATATAATAGTAATAATGTTGTTTTCACTTTGTGTAAAGTAACTTCTGAATTAGATACACTAAGTAAACCTCTAACAAATTACATATCTATTGTAAAAGTTACAATACCCTAAACCGGGTAGTAATAATGTTTAGCGAATGATCTTTAAGTATGTTTTTCCTCAGCAGAATATTATTTTACAACCCAATCAACTCTTCATACAACCTGCCCTTCGCATCAAAGACCAGGATTTTTTTATTGAGCGCTGATTTCTGAACCACAATTTTATATTCATTGGCTTCTGCCCGTGGCTTTGTAACAGAAACGGTTTCTTTCACTGTCCAGTCTTTATACTTACTGTCTTTAAACCCATCCTGCACTGCTTTTGGAAGTTCGGTCATTTCTACTTTTGTTTCTGTCCATGCCCAATCACCTTTTGGTGCGTAACTGGCTTTCATTTTTTTATCGCCCAGTGTAAACCGAACCGTATGGTTATCTAAACCATCACTCCATTTGGCATCCTTTGCATCAGGGTATTGTTTGGCGAATGTTTGTTTTACAATTTCAGGAACTGAAAAGAGTTGCGCATTGGTTGCTGTAGTAAAAAGAAAGCAGGTTATAAGAATAAGAAGATGTTTCATGTGTTCTTTTTTTGATGAGTATAAAATTACTCATCTTTTCCTGCAACCACAATCACAATCTCGCCTTTCACCGCTTTTGCTTCAAAGTGATCGTGTACTTCTTTTAAAGTACCCCGTTTATTCTCTTCAAATTTTTTGGTGAGCTCACGGCTTACACAACACAAACGATCCTCACCAAAGTATTGCATGAAATCAGAAAGGGTTTTCACTAAACGAAAAGGAGATTCATAAAAGATCATGGTACGTTCTTCTTCCTGCAATTGTTTCAGTGCAGTTTGCCGGCCTTTTTTCTGCGGAAGAAATCCTTCAAATGTAAAACGGGTGGCAGGTAACCCGCTGTTGACCAAAGCAGGAACAAATGCCGTTGCTCCGGGAAGTGTTTCAACAACAATATCATTCTTTACACATTCACGCACCAGCAAATAAGCAGGATCGCTGATGCCCGGTGTTCCGGCATCGGTTAATAAGGCCATCTTCTTTCCTTCTTTTAACTGATCAACGAGGTGCTGCACAATTTTATGTTCATTATGCTGGTGATAGGGAGAAAGTGATTTCTGAATCTGGTAATGATTCAGCAATACAGAACTTGTGCGTGTATCTTCTGCCAGAATAAGATCCACCTCTTTGAGCACTTCCAATGCACGGAGTGTAATGTCTTTGAGATTGCCGATTGGAGTGGGAATGATGAACAACACAATTTGAAAATTTGAAAATGAAATAATTTGAGATTGAAAACCGAACCTGTTTGAATTTTCAAATCTTCAAATCTTCAAATTACTGAACATTTATTTCATATTGCTCCATTACAGGATTCGCCAAGAGTTTCTTCGCTGCTTCTTCTGCAATGGCTTTTGCTGCGTCGGCTGAATCTGCATTAATCTGCATGCTGATGTTTTTACCAATACGTACATCAGCCACTGCTTTTAAACCTAAATTAGATAATCCACCCATTACGGCTTTTCCCTGCGGATCTAATAAATCTTTGAGTGGCATTACTTTTACCTGAACTGTATAAGTCATTGTATAAATATTGTATTACTGAATCTGTTTTCGGAAGAGCAAAGATAAAGCAACATAGGTTACATAAATAAGCGGAATGGCTGCCCACTGAAAAATCAACAGCAAACCAATTGCCAGCACCAGCAACAGAAATATTGGCCGGTTATTTTTAAAGCTGACATCTTTAAACTTCAGGCTCATAATGGGTACATCTGAGACCATCAATAAACTGATGACGAGTATAATTGCATACAACACCCAACGGTTAACGATCACTGATGCCAGATCCCACTGATTATACCAGATCACCAACGGCAATGCGGCTACCACCATGGCTGTAATAGGTGTAGGTACTCCACGAAATGAAGTTGTTTGACGTTCATCAATATTAAACTTGGCCAAACGCCAGGCTGCGCAACAGGCAATCAATAAGGCAGGCAACATATAAAGGATGGAAGTGTCTAATGCGGTTTCTTCTTTGAGATAACTCATCCGCAGTAACTGGTACATGATCATGGCAGGTGCCACACCAAATGTAACCACATCACTTAATGAGTCGAGTTGTTTGCCCATGCCCGATGTAGCTTTCATGAGCCGGGCTAAAAAACCATCGAGGAAATCAACAATACCGGCGGCGAAAATAAAATAAGATGCAAGCATGATCTTCTCCGGCAAATTGATCACCAGGTTACTGCCGTCAATTGCAGTAATATTTTCGCCGGGTTGCAGAATAAGAATGATGGCGATACAGCCAAATACAAGATTGAGCAGAGTGAAAAGGTTTGGGATTTTTTTCATGATAGTCCACAGTCGATGGTCCATAGACCACAGACGAGTGTTTTAGTTTTAATCGTTTATTGAATTTATTAGTGCCTGAATCATTTTTACTAAGGTTTCAATTTGGTTATACAGTTTTGTAAACAACTCTTTCTCTACATAATTTCTTCGCTTTGCCAAAAATAAACAGCCAACAACTTCAAGTGCCGATCGGTTTGCAATGGAAAGAAATCGCCTAAACTCTGCGTTGGATAATCCTGTAGAACCCTCAACAATATTCAAGGATACAGAGTTTGCAGCTTTGCGCATTTGACTTGACAACGAATAAAGCTCATGCGAAGGAAATGATTTTGCCAAAAAATCAACATCATCCGTTAACTCTAACGATAGCTGCCACACTTTCAGATTTTCAAACTTAAACGCCATGTATAATTGATGACTTAAACATATCAAACTCTGCTATCGACCATTGACTGTTGACTGTCGACTACTTCATCTCTTCATCAACGCTTCAATCTCATCCACCGTCATCGGAATATTTTTCATGAGATCTTTATTTCCTGTTTTGGTGATCCACAGATTATTTTCAATACGTACCCCCATTTGTTCTTCTTCAATATAAATTCCGGGCTCTACTGTAAACACCATCCCTGCTTTGATGGGTTCTGTTTTTGTGCCAAGATCATGTACATCAATACCCAGATGATGCGAAATACCATGATATAAATATTTGCGGTAAGCTCTGTTCTCCGGGTCTTCATTTTTTACATCTGTTTTTTTCAATAACCCGATTTTTAAAAACTGCTGTGTCGCTTCTTCACCAACTTTATCTGTATAATCAACAATGGTAATACCCGGCTTCAATAAACTTTTTGCATAATCATGCAAATGCAAACAGGCATTGTAAATTGTTTTCTGACGGCGACCAAATTTTCCACTCACCGGAACTGTACGTGTTAAATCTGCATTGTAGCCGCCATACTCCGCACCAAAATCCATCAATATCAATTCGCCTTCTTTACATTCCTGGTTATTGCTTACGTAGTGTAAGGTTCTGGCTCTGTCTCCACCTGCAATGATACTGCCGTAAGCCGGACCTGTTGAACCTTGTGATAAAAATGAATGATAAATCTCTGCTTCAATTTCATTTTCCAATATTCCCGGTTTTATAAACTGCAACAACCGGCGGAAAGCAACTTCAGTTATATCAATTGCTTTTTGAATCAGCTCCACTTCTTCTGCTGTTTTAACAGCACGCAGCTCTTTCATGATCTTTGCTGCACGTTGAAAATTGTGCAAGGGATATTTGTTTTTCATTTCATCAATGAAACGATAATCTCTGCTGCGGATGGATGATGCTTTGCGGTCGTTCTCATTGCTGCTTAAATAAATTGTATCTGCTAAATGAACCCATGTTTGCAACAAGGCTTCTATACTATCTAACCAAACAATTGTTTCAATTCCTGAAATGGCTCTTGCTTCATTTGCACGCAAACGTTTCCCATCCCATTTTTCTTTTAATTCGTTGGGACGAACCAACACCAGCACTTCTCTATACTTCGGATCCGGATGATCGGGAAATAAAATTACCATACTGTCTTCCTGCATCACACCACTTAACCAAAACAGATCGCTGTTTTGTTTAAATGCATGCAGAGCATCGGCATTCATGGGCCACTCATCGTTACTTACAAAAATGGCAATTGATTGAGGAAGCATTGCTTTTATAAAACGTTCCCTGTTTTTGCTGAAGAGCGCTGGTTTGATGGGCTGAAATTTCATCCTTTATGTATTAGGTGTGCAAAATAGCATTTCGGTACTGCCTGCCCAATTCTGTGATGAAATAATCCACAGAAGGCATTAAACTAACATGCGTTTGGATAAAGTTTATAAACCATCTACCCTCTCTTAGAATTAATTTAAAATACTCGTTCAATTGTTTTCAATTATTGAAAATATTTCATCATTACAATTAAATTTCAGAATACTTTCTAATCGCAAACGGTTTCGGAATTTTTTTGGTTCTTGCTAAGCCTTTACATTTGGCGCTGAATTAATACTCAACAATTGCAATGTCTATTCCAGGTATTTTTTTCCCGGAGCAAAAGCTCATTAAGCTGGGTTTAACGCATTCTGACAATATCCATTACCAGCTGGGCCCCGAAGAATTAGCTGCACAAACTGTTGCCCGTGGTCAAGGTGTTTATAATCATACGGGAGCGTTGTGCATTAATACCGGAAAGTTTACCGGCCGGTGCCCCAAGGATAAGTTTATTGTTGAAGATCATCTCACTAAAGATACTGTTCACTGGAACGATTTCAATCAGCCCATTGATGAAAAGTACTTCCACATCCTGTACAAAAAGATGATGGATTATCTCGGTACCAAGGAGGAAATTTGGGTGAGAGATGCGTACGCCTGTGCCGATCCTGCATACCGGTTAAACATTCGTGTGATTAACGAAAATCCATGGAGCAATTTATTTGCACATAATTTATTTCTTCGTCCAACAGAAGATGAGCTTGAACATTTTGAAGCCGACTGGCATATTATTCAGGCACCGCACTTTTATGCAAACCCCGAAACAGATGGTGTTCGCAGCAGCAATTTTTCTGTGGTAAGCTTTTCGCATAAAATGATTTTGATTGGCGGCTCCGGATACACCGGTGAAATGAAGAAAGGAATTTTTACCGTTTTAAATTATCTGCTTCCTCAGAATAAAAAAGTATTAAGCATGCACTGCAGCGCCAATGTGGGTGAAGCTGGTGATGTTGCTGTGTTCTTTGGTTTAAGCGGAACAGGTAAAACAACTTTGAGTGCCGATCCGCACCGCAAACTGATTGGTGATGATGAACATGGCTGGGATGAGCAGGGCATATTTAATTTTGAAGGAGGTTGTTATGCCAAGTGTATTGATTTGAGTGAAGAAAAAGAACCTGAAATTTTTAATGCAATTAAACCGGGTGCATTGGTTGAAAATATTCAGTTCTTTGCCGGTACAGATGAAATTGATTTCAGCAATAAATCCATTACTGAAAATACGAGAGTCAGTTACCCGTTACATTTTATCAGCAATGCCTTGCATCCGGCGGTTGGCGGATTACCAAAAAATATTTTCTTTTTAACCTGCGATGCTACAGGAGTGTTGCCTCCGGTTGCAAAATTAACGGAAGGACAGGCCATGTACCAGTTCATCAGCGGATATACAGCAAAAGTTGCAGGAACAGAAGCAGGAGTTACAGAACCAAAGAGTACGTTCAGTGCATGTTTCGGTGCACCGTTTCTCCCTTTACATCCTGCAAAATATGCTGAGATGTTGGGTAAAAAAATGAAAGAACAGAAAGTGAATGTGTGGCTCATCAACACCGGTTGGACGGGTGGCAGTTACGGTACAGGCGAACGCATAAAACTTTCTTATACCAGAGCTTTGATCTGTGCTGTACTGAACGGCAGATTAAATAATGTGGCTTTTGAAAACATGCCCATCTTTAATTTTTCAATTCCGGTTGCATGCGATGGCGTTCCTGCAGAAATACTGAATCCTAAAAACACATGGACAGATAAAGCAGCTTATGATCAAAAAGCAAATGCTTTAGCTGAACAGTTTACAACTAATTTTAAAAAGTATGCTTCCGGCAGCGGTGAAGAAATTTTATCCGCAGCGCCGCAAGTGTAAGTGGTCGTAATCGATTGTTTGCTAAGAACAAAAACCCCTCCATTCCTGGAGGGGTTTAATTTTTTCATTCGTTTATTTTAATTCTTTTCCATGCTCGTACGCAGTGTCCATTCTGTTTTGCAGGAAACCATTTTCCTGACTTCTCAATGAGTTCAATCAGGTATTCCTCATATTTAGATGTTAGTCCTCTCGGAGTAATAATTTGTGTTTTACTGGTTTCACCATTCAACTCCACTATAAACCAAATTTCAATTACACCATCATAATTTTTTGGCTTTTTGAAATTTTTAGAAATATATTTTGCCCAGATTTCTTTACCGCCCGGGTACTGTGGCGGCTCCTGTACTATTGTGAAAACACTTTCTGGTGAATAAGACTCAGAAATTTTACAGGTCATTGTATCACTACCAAAACGATAAACAGTATCAACTTTGTCTTGCGCAAATATGGCAAGAAAGGCAATTGTGAAAACTATAGTTAGTATTGGCTTTTTCATACACCGGAATAAAGATTAAAACAATCCGTATAACTGTGAATCAATCTTGTTGATAATTTCGCCAAGATCTTCTTCGTTTTCTGCAAACTTGTTTTTATCAACATCAATCACCAGCAAACTGCCTTCTTTATAATTTTCAATCCACTTGTTGTAATACTCGTTGAGTTTTTTCAAATAATCAAGGCGGATATTTTCTTCGTACTCTCTTCCTCTTTTTTGAATTTGTGCAACCAATGTTGGCACCGATGCTTTGAGATAAATCAACAGATCGGGAGGCGATACCATGGTTTTAAGTGTTGCGAAAAAGGAGAAGTAATTATCAAAATCACGCTTGCCCATTAAACCCATGTCGTGCAGGTTGGGTGCAAAAATATGTGCATCTTCAAAAATGGTACGATCCTGAATAACAGTTTCGGTACCACGCTGTATATCCAGCACCTGATTTAATCGGTTGTTCAAAAAATAGATCTGCAGGTTAAAACTCCAGCGGGGCATATCCTCATAAAAATCGTTGAGGTAGGGATTATGATCCACGTCTTCAAACTGAGGGATCCATTTGTAATGCTTGGCCAGCATCTCCGTTAAGGTTGTTTTTCCGGCGCCGATGTTACCGGCTATTGCCACATGTTTTGGTTTTTTACTTTTTGCCATATAACCCCTATCCCCAAAGGGGAATGATTTATGAGTTTACAATTTATAATTTACTACATCCATTAAAAACTAAGATAGATTTTTTTTGCTCCCCTTCAGGGGATGGGGGCAAAATAATTCAGCCCTATTGCCTGTCTTACAAGCTCAATTGTTTTTCGTGCACTGATACCTGCTTTTTCAGCCCCTTTCAGCATCACATTTTTTAAATATACTTCATCATGCTGGATAGCGATTGCTTTTTCACGGATAGGTGCAACAAACAGAGCAATGTCTTCGCCCAGTTGTTTTTTCATATCACCATAGCGAATGGTACAAGTGTTGAAATCTTCCTCAAATTTCTGCACAGCATCGGGGCTGCTCACCAATCGCATCAGCTGAAAAAGATTCTCAATATAATCAGGCTTTACTGCGTTGGGTTCGATTGGTCCGGCATCCGTTTTTGCTTTCAACACTTTCTTCTTAATCACTTCATCGGTATCGGCCAGATAAATGGTTGCATTCTGGTTTTCGCTCTTACTCATTTTTCCTGTACCATCAAGACTGGGCACCTTCACCAGTTCGCCACCAAAATTAAATGCCACGGGTTCGGGAAACACATCACCATAACGATGGTTGAAACGGTTGGCAAATGTGCGGGCCATTTCCAGATGTTGTTCCTGATCTTTCCCTACAGGAACATATGTAGCACGGTGTAAAATAATATCGGCTGTTTGTAAAACAGGATAGGTTAATAAACCTGCATTTACATTCTCCGGCTGTAACCGAACTTTATCTTTAAAGGTGGTGGTTTTCTCCAGCTCGCCTTTATACGCCATCATATTTAAATACAAATACAGTTCGGCTGTTTCATGAATATGACTCTGGCAATAGAAAGCAACTTTTTCCGGATCTAATCCACAGGCAATGTTTTCTGCAAACACTCTTTTTACATTTTCCCGCAGCTCTTTTGTATCGGGATGGGTTGTTAACGAATGCAGATCGGCCACCATAAAATAACACTCATACTGCTCCTGCATTTTTACATAATTCTGCATGGCACCAAAATAATTACCCAGATGCAAATAACCGGTTGGGCGGATGCCACTCATGACAATCTGTTTGCCTGCAGGCATGGTTTCTGTCTGACTACTCATATATCTTCTAAAATTTCAGCCTTTTGTAAGTGGGCGAAGATAATGAGAGTTTTGCAGGAAAGAGTAGCGCATTTTCATGTGCTTTAAAACACAAAACCCTCTTGCATGCAAGAGGGTTTTGTTATCATTCAAAAACGATTAATAACTTCTGAGCTTTAATTCTACACGGCGGTTTTTAGATTTACCTGCAGCAGTTTTATTATCTGCAACCGGACGATCAGGGCCATATCCCGCAGCTGTTAAACGGGTACCTTCTACACCTTGTGCAATGAGGTAAGCTTTTACAGCCGAAGCTCTGTTTTCTGAAAGCATTTGATTTTTTGTTGCATCTCCTGTGTTATCGGTATGTCCTTCTACATCTAACTGAAGAGTAGGATTTTCTTTCAGGATTTTTGCTACCTCATTTAAAGGTGCATATGATTTTTTCTGCAGTTGATAACTTCCTGTGTTGAAGAATACATTCTTTGCAGCAAACTCTACTTTTTTAATCACTTCAGGTTTAATTTCAGGGCAACCTGCGTTTGCTGCTACACCAACCACAGCAGGGCATTTGTCTTCTTCATCATTCACACCATCACCATCGCTGTCAGGGATAGGACAGCCATTGTAACGGGCAACACCTGCAACCGTTACACACTTATCTTCTTCATCATTAATACCATCTTTATCTGTATCAGGAACAGGGCAGCCGTTGTAACGGGCCATACCTGCCTGGTTTGGACATTTATCATCTTTATCTGCAATACCATCTTTGTCAGAATCAGGGCATCCACGCAAGGCAGATAAACCTGCAACATCAGGACACATATCGTTTTCATCTAACACACCATCGCCATCTTTATCTTTTGGAGGCTCCGGTGCAGGAGGTGGTGGTGGCGGCGGAGGAGTTTGCTTTCTTTCAGCAACAGGAATACTTACACCAATTGAATGAAAGAGGCTGTAATTTGCTCTTGAACTAACGGGAACACGATAACCTGTGTTGATATGTAAAAACCCGCCATCCCAAAGATTAACCTGTAGTCCGGCACCAATAGGCAAATATGCCATCCAGTTGGTACGTTCTTTTGACAAACCAACTCCTGCCTGTAAATATGGAACCACCCAGTAATTATCAGTAAGAAGTTTGAGATTAATATTCGCATCTGCTTCCAGATAAAAGCGATCATTCAGATTAACAGAGGTTGTGTTGCGGGAAGGATAGGCAAGAAAAGCACCCGATAAACGTGTCATTACATCAAAATGCTGACTGAGCCCCTGTGAGTAACTTAAAGTAATGGCAGGATTTAAACGCTCAGCTCTTCTCCATTGTTTTTCACGTACAACGGTTGCAATGTTTTTTGTACGCAGATCCTGGGCTGTTTTAAAATCAATACCTGTAAAGTGGATACCGAAAGAAGGGTTCTTTTTGAGATTGTTTTCTTGTCCGTTTACAGCAATGAAGCAGTTAACAGCAAGAATCAACACACACAATTGTTTCATATAAGAATTGTTTTGGAATGAGCAAAAGTAAAGGTAGGTGGGGTAATCATGAAATTATTTACGCACATTCTTTCCTTGTTCACAGATTGATCACTTTACAGGCGGCTTTTTACCGAGTACTTCCAGTTTTACTCGGGTTAACCCGCTTTTAATAAATCCGAGTTTAGTGGCTGCTGCCCTTGTAAGATCAATAACACGTTTGTTACGATGGTGCAGCCGGTCGTTAATTTTTACCACCACCGTGCGGCCGTTTCGTAAATTGGTAACCCTTACATAAGTACCCAGCGGAAGCGAATTATGTGCAGCTGTAAATTTTTGCTGGCTGAAAATTTCTCCGTTGGCAGTTTTGCGGCCGTTAAATTTATTGGAATAAAAGCTGGCTACACCGTATTGAATTTTTGCTTTTCCGCTGCTGCCCTTTTTGCCTTTTACAGTTGCAGTATCCTGCGCCAGAAGGGGGTGAACAAAAAGGAAAAGAAAGAAGCTGAATAGCGACAGAATTTTAATCATTCCTGTTTATTTGGTAGAAAAATAAGCTTCACGTGCTGCTTTGTCTTCGTTATAGATATCTTCAAAAAAAACAATTCTGCCATTTCTTACGGATGCAGTAAAGTAACGGAAATAAACGGGAATTTTTGACTTTACCTTAATGATATGCTTTTCCTTTCGCTGCAGCCACTGTTTGATGGAATCCTGCGGCACAAGGCTGGTATCTTCAGCAAAACCTGCACTGTCAACCGCAGAAATATAGTAGGTGAGCTTTTCCCACTCCTGCACTCGAACACATCCGTGACTCAGTGCCCGTTTTTCGTTTTTAAACAGATAACGTTGATTGGTATCGTGCAAATACACCGAATACTTATTGGGAAAATTAAATTTTAAAATTCCCAATGCATTATCATCGCCGCTGCCCTGCACAATACGATATGGAATGCCTTTTTTATATTTTGTCCAGTCAACTGTATAAGGATCTACCAGTTCTCCATCCCATGTCATTAAAGCATATCCTTTTCTGGCAAGGTATCCGGGATTTTTTCTTAAGGCAGGCACTATCTCTTTCATGATAATGCTGTTGGGTATAGTCCACTGCGGATAGGTAACCATATCGCTGATCTGGCTGGTAAGCAGTGGCGTTCTTGTATTGGGTTTACCAATGACTACTTTACTTTCAAGCTGTAAGGAATCATCATCCCACAACTCCAGTTTATATGCAGGAAGGTTAACCCAGATATACCGTTTGGGCATTTGCGGCGGCAATACTTTATACCTGTCTAAATTAATGGCGATGCGTTTAAATTTTTCTGCATCTGTGTTATTGAGAGTGCGGATGAGTTGTGCTCCATATCTGCCATCTGTTGCAAGCTTACGTTTTTGCTGAACCTGAAAAATGGCGTCTCTTAACTGTATAGAATCAACCTGTTTGGTTTTCCAGCTGATGACTCCTTCTTCTTTGAGACGCTTAATGAGGGTTTTTATAAATACCGCAGAATCTTTATACGGATACGATACATAGGTATACCGGGATGTAAAATTGGCACTGTCAAGAAATGACTGGATTGATTTACGCAAGAGCTGATAGCCCTTATGCTGTGGTTCTAAGGCATGGATAACCTGATAGAATGTTTGATTGCTCAGTATCTCCTGCAGATTTTTATGATAAAACTGATCTGTTAAACTTGAATCGGGATTCATGTATGTACTGTCAACCCCTAAACGGCCAATGTGCAGGTGAGAAGCAATTCTGAAAAACGCATCTGTCAGTAACAGATCGGCTTTACCCCACAGAGCAGCATCCTGCCGGTCGCCCACGGCAGCAGTATCTGCAGCAAAACGAACGGCAACAGTCTGCAATACATGCTGGTGATAATCATCCGGAAACAATCCATATCTTCTTGCTGTTAAAATAAACTGCAGTAATGTATCAGCAAGCGGCAACCAGTTTTCTTTACTGCTCCAGATATTTTTGTAATTCGTTTCTTTATAAAAATCATTTACTGCTGAAGTAAGCCATAAATGAGTTGTATCATCGAGCTCCCCTTTTTTTGATGCTGCTCTGTTTAGCAACTGCTCAATATTTTTTGTAACCCGTGCATCCATCTGTTCAGGTTCAGCAACCAGGTCCTGTTTATTTTCCCCTTCTGTATTTGCACAATGTTGCAACAGGGAACAGCAAAGCAACAGTACAACTATGAATGAAGGAGAAAGGGGCGATGGATGTTTCATGTATTGATTACATTTAATGCACCATTTCTGATTTGTTGCAGCAATGGGCGTCTTTCAGATAATTAAAGTAACAAATCGGTTGCATATGGCAAGAGCACTTCTTTTCTTTTTTTTATTTTTCCCGGTATGGGCTGGTGCACAAGTGTTTAAAACCGGTCAATACGGTGTAAAATATATCGCAACAGAAAAAAGCTACCGTATATCTGTAAATAAAGACAGTGCTAAACAGATGATTGAATTAAAACATCTGATACCGGGTATCATCTATTCGTTACGCTACGCAGGCAAAGATAATTTTGTTCAGCAACCGCTTTATCCCACAAATACAAATACTACTTTTTTACGTTTACCTGCTGCAAAAGCATTACAAAAAGTACAATACGAATTGTATGAAAAAGGATTGGGACTGAAAATTTTTGATGCCTATCGCCCCTACTCTGTTACTGTAAAATTCTGGGAGTTGATTAAAGATGAACGTTACGTTGCCAACCCCGCAAAAGGAAGCGGGCATAACCGTGGTCTGGCAGTTGACTTAACCATTGTTGATTTAAAAACAGGTTTTGAGTTAGATATGGGAACGGGTTTTGATCATTTTACCGATACAGCTCATCATACATTCACACAACTATCAACAACAGTTTTGCAAAACAGAAAACTATTGAAAGAAGTGATGCTGAAATACGGTTTCAATTTGTTTGAAACAGAATGGTGGCATTACTATTGGCCGAATGACAGGAATTATGAAGTGCTGGATCTTGATTTTAAGAAGCTGAAAAAGCTTTCTTCTAATTAATTGCTACAACATCCACCACTGCATCCACATTAATCGCTCCGTACACATGCGGAAATGTATCTTCAGTGGAAGGGCTCCATTCAAATACAAAACGACTGGTGAGCTTATCAGTATCAATCACAAGCTTTACCAGATCAGTTTTGCTGACGAAATAACGTTCCAGCACACCTGCAACCTGGTTTTCCTGTGAGCAATGAATAAACCCTTCGGCTTTCAACGAGGGAGATTCGTAAGCACCAATTTGTTTTGCTGCATTCCATTCAGCAGCGGTGGTAACATGATAAATAATGGGCATCGTTAACGTTTTACTTCGTTCAGTTCAATAAGGTAACCATCGGGGTCGGCAAGATAAATCTGCACAGCGCCATCAAAACGCACCTGTTTGTGAAAACTCAATTTGTTTAGCGTTAAATATTTTTCAACAGCAGTAATTGAGGTAACAAACAATGCAAAGTGACTGCCGTTGCGATCGTTCTTTACTTTAAACTTTCTTCCTGCCAGTAAATGGATTTGTTGATCTGTTCCTAATTTAAACCAGGAACGGATTGCTTTCAGTGAATCAGGAACCGGAACAGGCTCAAGCCCCATTACATCTTTATAAAATTTAGTGCTGGCTGCAATATCTTTTACGTGTAAAGCAACATGATTGTGTTTCACCACTTCAATCTTTGCGTCTGTTTGTGCAAATGAAAACGTTGTGATGAATAAGGCAAAAAAAGCAATCATTAATCGTTGAAGCATATTGTAAAGTTAAGAGACGATTCGTTTGATACGTTGTTCCAGCAACATCAAATCAGCTAATACAATGGCTGTGGCAGCTTCTACAATAACTGGTGCCCGCAAAGCCACACACAGATCATGACGGCCTTTAATGGAAAATTTTTCCATCTGTTCTGTATCCCAGTTTAAACTCGTTTGTTCTTTTGGTGTAGATGATGTTGGCTTGATGGCAATACGAAATACAAGTTCATTTCCATTGGTAATACCACCTACCACACCACCGGCATGATTGGTCACTGTTTGACCGTCCATTTTTTCAATGGCATCATTATGTTCGCTGCCAAACATTTTCGCCGCAGCAAAACCGGTTCCGAATTCCACAGCACGTACAGCAGGTATGGTGAACATCATTTGTGCAAGCAACGATTCTACTGAATCGAAGTATGGTTCGCCTAAACCAACAGGTAAACCTGTTACTCTGCATTCAACCAAACCACCTACTGAATCTTTCGCATCAATGGCATTTTGCAAACCTTTTTCTAAATCTTTTTCGCCACCTATTTCAATTACTTTGGCATGAATGGCGACACCAGTCATCAGCTTCTTTGCTATTGCGCCGGCAGTAACCAATCCTGTTGTAAGGCGTGCACTGAAATGCCCGCCACCACGATAATCTTCATGGCCGCCAAATTTTTGATGGGCTACCCAATCAGCATGACCGGGACGTGGAATACTTCGTTGCTTATTATAATCTTCGCTTCGTGTATTATTATTTTCAAAGAAGATAGCAATCGGAAAACCGGTCGTTTTATCATTGAACAAACCACTTTTAAAAAAAGGATAATCTGCTTCCTGTCGTGGAGTAGTTCCTTTTTGCTTACCACCTTTTCTGCGTTCGAGATCGGGCAAGAGATCATCAACCGTTAAGGCAAGACCTGCAGGACAACCATCTACCACAATACCTACACTTTCGCCATGCGATTCGCCAAAGATGGATACACGAAATAATTTACCGAATGAGTTCAAAGTTGAATGGTTTGATTATAAAGATACGTTTGCACCCAATACTTTCAAATGCTCATAAAAATCAGGATAGGATTTATTGATCGCTTCAGCTTCTTCGATCGTGACACTTCCTTCTGCTTTTAACGCAGCAACTGCACAAGCCATTGCAATACGATGATCGTGGCGTGAATGTACAGTTGCTCCTTTCAATCCGCCACCGCCATTAACGATCATGAGGTCATCCTGCAGCTCAATTGTTACACCCAGCTTCGCAAATTCTTCCTGCAAGGTGATTGCACGGTTGCTTTCTTTATGCGTTAAACGTGTTGTGCCTTCTATCACTGTTTTTCCATTGCAATAAGCTGCCAACGCAACCAACGGCGGAAACAGATCCGGACATTCTGTTGCATTAAAATGAAAGCCCCTAACCCCTAAAGGGGGATAACCAATTTCTATCTGTTCATTACTTACAGATAGTATGCATCCGCAATCCATTAATGCTTCAAGAATTTTTTTATCGGCTTGTGTTGAAAACACATCCAATCCTTTCACCACAATATTTCCTGCAACCGCACCTGCAACAAGTAAGAATGCAGCACCACTCCAATCGCCTTCTACTGTGTAAGTCCTGAGCGAAGTCGAAGGATTTACATCGGAAGATTGAGCGGAGTCGAAATCTGCAGCGGAGTCGAAATCTGATTTCGCAAAATAAAACGATTCGTAATTTTTATTCTCCGGCACTTTCAAACCAAACTGTTTCATTACATCGAGTGTAAGATCAATATATGGTTTGCTTTTAAGATTGGTAACTGTAATGGATACATCACTTGCATTGCTTGCCGCATATGCCAGCAACAATCCGGTTAAGAACTGCGAGCTGAGTGAACCATCAATGGTAATATTTTTTGGAACAATTGGGCCTTGAATATTCAAAGGCAATTTGCCTTGATTGCTTTTTACATGAACATCAAGCTGTGGCAAGATCTCATCAAAGAAATCCATTGGTCTTGTTGTTAAACTGCCAGTACCATTTACTGTAAGTGCATGATTGCTTAACGCAACCAATGGTGTAAACATGCGGATGCTCAAACCACTTTCTCCGCAATTAATTTCACTGCTTACCGGTTGCACGCCATTGCTTTCAATGATGAGTTCGCTTCCGTTATTTGTAACAGTGGCGCCTAAGCGTTGCGTAATATCCATCGCCGCTTTATCATCGTTACTATGACCGGGATTATTAATAATGCTTTTACCCTTTGCAACCAACGCAGCAGCACATGCACGCTGCATCGAACTTTTTGATGCGTTCGATTGAATGGTTCCTGTGAGTGTGGATGGTTGTATTGTTACTTTCATAACACAATGCGGTGGGTCACCCGCTTTTCTTTACGGGTGGCTCACCGGCTAAATAGTTAAAGCTGATGAATAATTTTTTCTAATTGTGTTAACGGAATATTCTTCACTACTCCCTTGCCGATCTTATTCAGCAATACATAACTCATTTCCGTTTTCACTTTCTTTTTGTCTTTTTGCAAAATATCAAATGCCTTCTTCTTATTAAACTCAGCATAGGTGGGCAAACCATACTTGCTTAACAAGTTCACAACTTTCTCTGTTTGTTTAAATCCTGCGAGTTGTTCAGAAATATGACAGGCATAGGTCATACCAATTGAAATGGCTTGACCATGTGATAATTCATACATGTTTTCAATTGCATGCCCCAATGTATGTCCGTAGTTCAATAATTTACGGTCGCCACTTTCAAATTCATCTGCCTGTACCACTTTGGTTTTAATAAGTGTATTGCGTTTAATCAGTGCCGCCATCAGGCTTTTCTTTTTCTGATAGTCAGCCAGTGTATGCGCTTCCAGTTCCTTGAACATGGCTGCATCTTTAATACATGCATGTTTAATGATCTCAGCAAAACCATTCTCCCATTCGCTTTGCGGCAAAGTAGAAAGCAACGATAGATCATGCAATAAAAAAGAAGGCTGACGAATAACGCCCACCATATTCTTATACACGCCCACATCAATTCCATTTTTTCCACCAATGCTTGCATCAACCAATGCCAATACTGTTGTCGGCACAAACCCGAATTTGATGCCACGCATATACACCGATGCTACATAACCTGTAAGATCAGTGATCACACCACCGCCAATGCCAACCAACGTTGATTTACGATCTGCACCTAATTCAATCAACTGTTCTACAATGGTATCAACAGTTGCCTGAATTTTAAATTCTTCGCCTGCCTTTAATACAATCGTATTCCAGTTTTTCAGCTTGTTGCCATGTGCTTTGAAAATGTTTTCATCAGTAATAATGACCGTATGAGTTTTATCAACGATTTTACTTAGCTGAGAAAGCTGTCCTTCAAAGTAGTAATCAACAGAAGCAGTTGAGAATTTGTATGTTTTTTTTATCATGCCTCCATCCCCTAAAGGGAAGTAATTAAATGTATGAATAGTTGTTACAATAAAGATGAATAGCGTTACAGAAAGTACAAGTGTGCGACGCAACAAAAGACGAATAGCAGCAATGCAGTTTGTAACAAAAAACTACAAACCACAAACTTCAAACACTCAGCTATCCAACACCTTCTTCTGATGATTGATACTCTCCATATGCACCGCATCAAAATACTTAGTGATGAAATCTTTGCTCAATCCTTTTCGCTCACCTTCTTTAAATGCACGTTCAAGAATTTCGTTCCAGCGGTTTGTTTGTAAGATGGTGATGTTGTTATCTTTTTTATACTGACCAATGTTCTCAGCAATTTTCATACGCTGACCAAGGATCTGCATCAACTCATCATCAAGCTGGTTAATTTGCTGACGCAATTTTTCCAATGCCTGGTGAAACTCTGCTGATGCTACATCTTCTTTACGCCAGATGATGCTGCTGAGCATTTCTGCCAAACGCTCAGGCGTAACCTGTTGTTTCGCATCGCTCCATGCATTGTCCGGATCAATATGACTTTCAATCATCAAACCATCAAAATCGAGATCGATAGCTTTCTGTGCTGTCTCTTGTAAAATATCTCTGCGTCCGCAAATGTGCGAAGGATCGTTAATGATGATCTGATCAGGATTACGACGCTTCATTTCAATGGCCAAATGCCACATCGGTGCATTGCGATATTCTGTATTACCATAAGAAGAAAATCCACGATGAATTAAACCAATTTGTTTGATGCCTGCACGAGCCACACGTTCAACTGCACCACTCCACAATTCAAGATCAGGATTGATCGGGTTTTTGATCAACACCGGTATATCAACACCACGTAATGCATCAGCAACTTCCTGAACGCTGAAAGGGTTTACAGTTGTGCGTGCACCAATCCACAACACATCTACTTCAAAGTTCAATGCATCCTCCACCTGCTTGCCCGTTGCAACTTCAACAGTTGTTGGCAAGCCCGTTAATGATTTTGCTTTTTGCAACCAAGGCAACCCTTTTGCGCCAATCCCTTCAAACATGCCGGGTTTGGTACGAGGTTTCCAGATACCTGCACGCAACATATTTATTTTTCCTGTTGCTGCCAAGCGCTGTGCGGTTGATACTAATTGCTCTTCTGTTTCGGCGCTGCATGGTCCGCCAATGATGAGCGGTTTCTTACTCCATGCTTCCTGCACTTTTTCTTTCATGTTTGCTTCGATTGTTTGCATTGTTATTGGTTGTAAAGTTAAACCCCCGCCCCTAAAGGGGAACAAAGGACTATGATTATTTATTTTGTTACGAACACTTGTTCTGCTATGTTTCTTTTGTTGCGTCGCACTCCCGTCCGAACGGCGTTCAGCCGGGCGGGCTTGTGCGTTCATGATTCTATTCAGCTCACCCACCCCTATCAATCATTCTTTATGTTTTGCACCCTGCTACCCCTCCGGGGAGGGGATAAACATTCTCATTGCTTATCACTAATTATTCATCTTCAACTTCAGTCAATATGTTGATCGTTGGTTTGTTGCTAAAAACAAAAACAACTGTTGCACATCATTCTTCCGCCGGGTTATCCCCTCCCGGGAGGGGCTTGGGGTGGGTTATCACGTTTTCTGCTTTTGGGAAGCTCCAAAAGTTTTCTTTTACGTTTAACCATTTCACTCACCCCATTCTTTTCTTCAAACTCAAAGATCCAGTTCTCAATAGTTCTTATTACATTTTTCATATCATGCACAACATCTAATGCATTAAACCGAAGAAATGAAATTCCATACACTTCTATTTCATCCTGTCGTATCGGATCCTTCAACAATACTTTTTCATCTTCATGAGTGATGCCATCCACTTCAATTGCAAGCATTAAGTCTTTACAATAAAAATCAACGATATAGTTCAGCATGGGTTTTTGCCTATCGAAATCATAACCCATCATACTTCCGTTTCTTAACTCCATCCACAACTTCACTTCAGAGTAGGTCATATTTTGCCGGAGGCGTTTTGCATACTCCATTGCCTGTTGCGTGTATGGAATGATTTTACGTTTCATGTTTACCCACCCCTGTTGATTAGTATGCAAGTTTTACACGCTGCAGCCCCTCCAGTGAGGGGATAGACACTCCGATAACTCATCACTGATTATTCATCACTCATCTTCTGCATCTGTTTCATCTCTTTAAATCTTGGTTCCGGCATTTCAAACTTTATTTCCCCTTTTCCATACAGCCCTGTTTCGATCCATCCTTGCTTACGATAAAATGTTTCAGCTCTTGTACCCGGACTTGTACTCAACCACACTGTTTCACTTGTCTGTTCGAAATACCAGTTCAACATCAGATTGTGCAATTGCTTACCGATTCCTTTTGCTTCACTGCTGGGATCAACAAACAACGCCCAAATATTATGTTCCACTAAATCAGCAATAGAAAAACCAACCACCATATCATCAATTATACAAACCCAACCTTTTCCTCTTCGTGTGATATAGTCTTCCACATCTTTATCCGGAACCAATGCCGGATTGCTCAATGTGTTTTCTTTTACAGCGTTGCGTACAACCTGTATCTGCTGAATGTCCTGTATCGTTGCTTCTCGAAAAATCATTTTGTTTTGCGGTGAGTCACCCGCCTGTATTTTGGGTGGCTCACCGGCTTTTTATTTAATTATGTGTCTAATTTTGTTTGCGTGTTCAATTAAATTCTGCAAGTCCGTTCCTTTATCATCACGGATGCTGTCTCTGAATTTTGTTAACTGTTGAATATGTTCATTCAACACATCCAGCACATTTACCTTATTCTGCAAAAAAATGGGCACCCACATAGCAGAATTACTTTTCGCTAAACGCACCGTGCTTTCAAAACCTGCACTCGCCATTTCGAAAATGGCATTGTCTTCTTTCTCTTTTTCTAATACCGTATTTGCTAATGCAAAGGATGTGATGTGTGAAATATGACTTACATAAGCTGCATGCAGATCATGTGCTTTTGCTTCCATGCTCAACAAGTGCATACCGATTTTATTGTACATGTATTTTGTCCACTCCAATGCGTCCGCATCACTTTCATCTTCATTGCAAATAATGACTGCTTTATTTTCAAAAGCCCCCCGAACTGCTGCTGCCGGACCGCTATACTCCGTACCCCACATGGGATGCGTGGCAACATATCGTCCACGTTTTGGATGATTCGCTACGGCGTCTGTTAATTGTGATTTGGTAGAACCCAGATCAATGACGATTTGCTGATCAACTTTATCAAGAACAGAAGGTAACAATCCTACCATCAGATCAACCGGAAAAGCAAGGATCACAACTTCACTTTGTGCGATGGCTTCTTCTAACGGTAATATCTCATCTACCAATTCCAGCTCTAAAGCTTTTGCTTCATGTTCTTTACTCACATCTACACCAATCAAACGTGATGAGATTTTTTTCTCATGCAGTTGAATAGCAAGTGAACCCCCAATTAAGCCCACTCCAATGATTGCAATCTTTTTTCTTTCCATATTATTTCAGGGCTAAAGCCCTTCGTTTTTTTTCTCTATAACCCCGGCCTTAAGGCCGGGGTTATAGCTTGATTTAAATGGGCTTTAGCCCTGAATTCTTTTTATTGCCTGTTCAAAACGTTCAACAGGCGCACATAAACTCACCCGTATATATCCATCACCTGCATTTCCAAAAATGCCACCCGGTGTTATAAAGACATTACTGTTGTACAACACTTCATCACTCAACTCATATCCTGTTTTATATTTCGCAGGAATCTTTGCCCACACAAACATACCTGCCTGATCTTTTGAATAAACACAATTCAACAGATCGAGTAATTCAAATACTTTTTCTCTGCGTTCACGGTAAATCTTGTTTACGCTATCGTACCAATCTTTACCGAGGTTCAACGCAGTTGCTGCTGCTAATTGCAAGGGTAAAAACATACCACTATCCATATTACTTTTAAAACGAAGGACTTCATCTATACGTTCTTTTGCTCCACTCAACATACCCACTCTCCAGCCCGCCATGTTCTGACTTTTGCTGAGTGAGTTTAATTCCAGTACACAATCTTTTGCACCTTCAATGCTTAATAAACTCATCGGATGTTCATTCAAAATAAAACTATACGGATTATCATGAATGATGAGGATACCTGTTTTCTTTCCGAATGCAACAAGTTGTTCAAACAATGTTCTATCTGGCAATTGACCTGTTGGCATCTGCGGATAATTTACGAACATTAACTTAAACCCACCCCAACCCCTCCCGGGAGGGGATGTCAACGCACCAGCCTCACTATTCAACGACTCTAATTGTTTTTCAATTTCATTAAAACCGGGAGCGTAATTATTTTCTTCTTTCAAATCATATTCAACACAAACTCCTCCAGCTAACTTAACAGCACTTCTGTATGTTGGATAACCGGGGTTCGGCACCAACACTTTATCACCTTCATTCAAATACGTCATACAAATGTGCATGATCCCTTCCTTACTACCAATGAGCGGAAGAATTTCTGTATCAGCATTCAATTCAACATTGTACCATTTCTTATACCAATCACTCATGGCTTTACGCAACACAATTGAACCTTTGTACGATTGATAGCCGTGTACAGTTGGTTTTAAACTCTCTTCCTGTAATGTTTTTATAACATCAGGATGCGGCGGCAGATCAGGACTGCCAATACCAAGGTTGATGATCTGTTTACCTTGTTTGTTCAGTTCATCAATCTCACGCAACTTCTGCGAAAAATAATATTCACCAATTCCATCCAATCGTTTTGCTGTTTGCATACCACTAATTTTTCGAATTCCACGAATTGCACTAATTAAATTCATTCGTGTAATTCGTGTAATGATTTTTTTAATTCGTGTTTTTCTTCCCGTTTTTATAAACCCCATAAATCTTCAACTCAACAGTTGAAGGTTTGATTGCTTCAATTACTTTCTGAAACTGCTCAATTGTTTCAAACTCCATATCTGCATGAAAGCTGTATTTAAAATCTGTTCCCGGAATAGGGAAACTTTGCAGCTTACTTAAATTAATACCTCCATCTGCAATTTGTCCAAGTACTCTTGCCAAACTTCCTTTTGAATGATCGGTAACAAAATTCACCGATGCTTTATTGGCATGTTCAATCGAACCGTTTTGTTCACGTTGTAAAATGAGAAACCTTGTATAGTTGTTCTTCATGGTTTGAATACCGGGTGCAATTACATTCAATCCATATAATTCAGCAGCCAGTTTACTGGCAATAGCTGCAATATGTTTGCTTTTATGCTGATGAATATGCTTTGCACTCAAAGCTGTGTCTTCAGTTTCAACCAACTTCCATTTATGTTTATCAAGATAATCGTAGCACTGCTGCAAGGCCATCGTGTGCGAATGCACTTCTTTAATGTCTTCAAGTTTTACACCTTTATTTACAAGTAAATTTTGTTTGATGTGCAGGTACACTTCACCCACAATCACCAGATTACTTTTCTGCAATAAATTATAGTTCGGCAAAATGCTGCCAGCAATAGAATTTTCAATGGCCATCACTGCGCCGTCACTTTCTTTTTTGCTGGTGCCGATCTTTACCACTTCCCTGAATGTGGCACAGGGAATAACTTCTACATCCTTCCCAAAGAATTGCCTTGCCGCTTCCTGGTGAAAACTGCCTTCGTAACCTTGTATAGCAACGGCCCCTCCCAGCCTCCCCAAAGGGGAGGAGTTCATCTCACCGTGCTCACTTTTTTGAGACTCTGATTTTTCTTGTACTCCCATCTTTCTTATTTATTACAAATAAAGTATTCTAAATTCTCGGCAACCTAAGCCCCTCCTCTGGAGGGGTTTGGGGAGGCCTTAAATGACGAATCCCGACCTTTTGGCCGGGATTCGTTATGTTGATTCGTTTCGTTCGCTTAGTTCGCATTCAACAACAGATTTCCCGGCTTCCTTTTATAGTAAAAGAAACTAAAATAAAAGAAACGGTATCCTTTGTTGTTTGTCATTACAGTTCAAATATAAAATAGGAGATTGATAAAACAAGTGTTAGTTGTAAAAAAAGCAGGAAAACGAAAAAAGCCATTCCAGGAATGGAACGGCCGTTAACGATTGCTTGCCATATGAAAATTTTATTCAGGCTTCACTTTTGCCCGCAAGCTGGGTAATCACTCTTCACGAAAGCCATCGGCTAAGATTACTTCTTAGTTGTATCAACTGCAGCAGGAGCTGTAGTATCTTTTGCTGTAGTGTCAGCAGCAACCGGAGCTGTAGTGTCAGCAACAACTGGAGCAGCTGTAGTATCAGCAGCTTCTGTTTTTTCACCTTCATTGTTACAAGCTACAAAACCGAGGATAGCGAACGCTAATAAAACCTTTTTCATTCTTTGTTAATTTTAAAGTTTAAGATAATTATCAAGGGGTTAATACAAAAAGCGGAAAAAGGTAACCCGCAGTTGAAAATAAATTTTTTTAAGCCCTTTTTGGGTTACAATTTTGCCTTTACAGTATTAAACACAGAGAAAGTGAAATCGAACTCCAAAGAACTGGATCTTTTAGATGGCTTGGCACATAACGACAGGAAGGCGATTGAGACGCTGTACAAGGACAATTTTGGAATGATCCAGACCTTTATCCTGAATAACAACGGTACTACAGACGATGCAAGAGACATTTTTCAGGAGGCGATGATTCTTTTATATGAAAAAGCAAGAGGAGGCAATTTTGAACTAACCAGCCAGATTAAGACCTACATCTATTCTGTATGCAGGCGGCTATGGCTCAAACGTTTACAGCAACTCCAACGATTTGGCACTCCTGTAGAAAGTATGGAGGAAGTTGTACCAATTGAAGAAGAACTTGAGGAGCAGGACCGGAAAAATGAGGCGTTTGGAATTATGGATAAAGCGTTGAGTCATTTGGGCGAACCTTGTAAGAGCCTGCTGGAGGCCTATTATATACAGAAGAAGCAAATGCAGGATATTGCTGAAGGATTTGGCTACACCAATGCTGATAATGCCAAGAACCAGAAGTACAAGTGTTTGATGCGATTGAAGAAATTATTCTTTGCTCAATATAAAAAGGGAGACTGAAATGGATGAAATTTTATTACTGGATGCTACTGAGCGTTACCTGAACGGGGAAATGAATGCAGAAGAAAAGGCACTGTTTGAGCAACTGAGGCAAACAAATCCCGAAGTTGATCAACTGGTGGTGGAGCATACATTTTTCTTACAGGAGTTTCAGCGTTATGGTGGAGTGCGTGAGATGAAACATTCAGTGCATGAGGTGCATAATCAATTGCTGCAGGATGGTGCCATTAAGGAAGAAGTTCTTTCGAAAGGTGCACAGGTAGTAAATATCTGGAAACGTTACAAACGTACCATTACCATTGCTGCTTCTATTGCCGGTATTACCGCCCTCTCTATCAGTGGCATGACTTTGTTACTTGGTCCGAAAAACAACAGCAAGGCGTTAACGGATTTAAGTAAAAAAGTAAATTACCTTGAACTGAAGCAAAAACAACAGGACAATAAGATTAATACTGTTATCGGCAAACTGGACCCCGGCACAATCATTAAAGAAAGCGGTTCTGCTTTTTTAGTTGATGGAAAAGGTTACCTGGTTACAAATGCACATGTGGTTAAAAATGCAAAAGGTGCAATTGTACTCAACAATAAAGGTGAAGAATTTAAAGCCATCATTATTAAAATTGATGCAGCAAAAGACATTGCCATTTTAAAAATTGAGGATAAGGACTTTAAACCCATGGGCAACCTGCCATATGGTATCCGCAAATCTTCTACTGATATTGCTGAACCCATTTTTACACTCGGTTATCCCCGTAATGAAATTGTTTATGGTGAAGGTTACCTGAGTGCTAAAACAGGTTTTAACGGCGATACCCTCAGCTGCCAGATTGCTGTTGCAGCGAATCCCGGTAACAGTGGCGGACCTGTATTTAATAAAAGTGGTGAAGTAATTGGAATTCTCAGTACAAAAGAAACAAAAGCTGATGGTGTTGTATTCGCCATCCAGTCGAAATACATTATTGAAACCGTGAATCAATTAAAGAAAGATGATTCAACCGTTGAATTGAAACTTCCTTCCAAATCATCTGTAAAGGGCATGGGGGCAAGTGAACAGGTGAAGAAAATTCAGGATTATGTTTATATGGTGAAAGTTTATTAATTCGTTTTTCTGTCCGGTTATGAAACTAAAAACCCCCGACGAGTCGGGGGTTTCTTTTATCAGTTAGTTTTGGTTGCTTACCATTTATCTACTTCTTCATTGGCCAAACCATTGTCATGGTTTTCAACTTCAGCTGCAGGGGCTGCTGTTGGTTCTGCTTCTGCCACCGGTGCAGGAGCCGGAGCTGCTGTCGTACTGTTTCCATTTGAAGATGATTCTGCAGGAGTATATTCACCATCTCCACTTGAAGGAGCATCGTCATGATTAAATGCATCAAAATCAAAATCAGGCATCAATTCTGTTTTTACATAATCAACTGCCTCACTCAATCCTTTAATAAATTTATTGAAATCTTCTTTGTAAAGGAAAATTTTGTGACGATCGTACCCTTCACCTGTAAAGCGTTTACGGCTCTCCGTAATGGTTAAGTAATAATCGTTACCACGTGTAGATCTTACATCAAAGAAATACGTTCTTCTCTTTCCTGCACGGATCCGTTTGCTGTAAATGCTTTCCATCCGTTTGTCATTGTTTTCGTACGCCACAGTTTTTAGGTTTTAGTTTGCAATGCTTTTTTCAAACAGCGACAAAGATATATTTCTTTTCGATTTGGCAAAATTTTCCAAACACTCCTTAAAACATGAGGAAAGCCTGTTCAGGAACGGGTTTCTTCCAGTTGCTGACGGTTATACAAATCTGCATAAAGGCCTTGTTTTTTCAGCAGTTCTGCATGTGTTCCCTGTTCGGCAATAGCTCCGTCATCCATAACAATAATCCGGTCGAATTGAAGTAACGAAAAAATACGATGTGTAATGACTATAGCCGTTTTATCCTGCAGGTAGCCCGATAAATGAGTAAGAATTTCACGTTCGGTTCTTGCATCAACTGCATTTAAACAATCGTCCAGAATAATTAGTCCGGGATCTTTCACCAAAGCACGTGCAATAGAAATCCGTTGTTTTTGACCTCCGCTTAAAGTAACACCCCGCTCTCCTACCATTGTCTGGTAACCCGCAGCAAATGATTGAATATCTCTGTGCACTGCTGCCGATGTTGCTGCTGATTGAATTCTTTCATCGGCCTGGGCAACAGAACCAAATGAAATATTGTTGGCAATACTGTCGCTGAATAAAAATACTTCCTGTGGAATATAACTTACCTGACTGCGGTAATGCTGCAATTGCAACTGATGCAATGTAATGCAATCCACTTTTACAGTTCCTTTTGTTGGATCGTAAAAACGGAGCAGCAGTTGTGCAATGGTTGATTTACCGGAACCCGTTCTTCCAATTACTGCAATTTTTTCTCCCTTGCGTATATGAAGATTAAAGTTTTTTAACGCTTCAATACCTGTATGCGGATACACAAAACTTACATTGCTGAACTCTATATCACCCTGCAATTCATGTTCAATTGGTTGATGTGGTTGTTGAATGGTTGAAGCGGTTAATAAAAATTCGTTCAGTCTTTTTTGTGATGCTGCTGCACGTTGAATGGTGCTGGCCACCCAGCCAATGGCACTTACCGGAAAAGCCATCATAGTTAAGTACATAATAAATGCCGCCATATCACCAAAGTTGATCTGGCCCTGCATGTATTTTAATCCACCCACCAATATCACCAATAATGTACTGATGCCGATGATTAATCCCATGATTGGAAAATATACCGCTTCCACTTTATACAGACTCATGGCATTGCTGCGGTATTGCTCACTGTTTGTTTTAAAAAAACGAAGCATGGCCGATTCCTGAACGAAAGATTTAATTACACGTATTCCTGAATAAGCCTGTTGCGCATTGGTGGTGAGATCGGATAATTTTTTTTGTACTTCTTCGCTTTTTTTATTGATGATATTGTTTACATAATAAATGGTAATAGCCAGAATGGGCAATGGTGCCAGTACATACAACGACAGTTCTGCATTTTTCTTAACCATATAAAATACACTCAGCGAAATAAGTGCAATAAGGTTGATGAGATACATAATGGCAGGGCCTGTATACATCCGTACACGGCTCACATCCTCTGCCATACGGTTCATGAGATCGCCGGTTTCATGTGTTTTATAAAAATTGGTATCGAGTTGCAGGTAATGTTGAAACACTTCGTTCTTTTGATCGAACTCGATATGCCTGCTCATAACAATAATCGTTTGGCGCATCAGAAACATAAAAAAGCCCCGCAGAATTGCAAAGACTAATAATACAATACCAAAAAGTGCAACAATACCTGTAAAAGAAAAGGAAAGCGTTTCAATTTTTTTGACTATTGATGTGACCAGCCAGTCGTTCTGTTGAATGATTTTATTTTGCGGACTGTTTGTTAGATAAGCCTGCACCTTATCAATAATATATCCGGTTACCTGTGGGGCAAGTACTGCAAAATAGTTGGAGATAAAGATGAAAATGATTCCCAGTAATAACCGAACCCTGTATTTCCAGAAATATTTATTGAGATAAGAAAGCTGCTTCATTCAGCTCCAAAGGTACAAAGTGAAAAGCCATGGCAAGGCCGTTCATCAAATGATGTATTTGTCCCACTTGCTGCAGGCAGGTGGGACAGCGATGTTTAACAATTCTCCGTCCGACGAGGGCGTCTGACGGGTGTAGAGCAAGTTTATGATTGAATGTAATTCTGGAGTTGCTCAATGGTTTCTTTTTGAGAAAGAATAGTTTCTGTAACCACATCATTAATGGAAATGATACCGCAAACCTCATCATTTTCAAAAACAGGCAGGTAACGGATATTGCTTTCGCTCATAATGTGCATGCAGGTTTCAATGGAATTATCAGGAGTAATGCGGGGCAAACCCGTTGTCATAATATCTTTTACAAAGGTTTCGGTTGATGATTTTCCTTTTAGGATTACTTTACGTGCATAGTCCCGTTCTGTTAATACGCCCAGATATTCATGATTCTCCATCACCATCACCGAACCAATATTTTTATCGGCCATTAATTGCAATGCATTTATTACAGGTAAGCCCGGCTCAACTGAAATTACATTTTTTCCTTTGCGCTGAAGGATGTGTGACACTTTTCTCATCGTACATAATTTAATTCCGGTTTAAGTTAACAAAATTCTATAAAAAAAGATGTGTTGGGTTCACACATCTTTTTCGTATTATTTATTTAAACTCTGTTCATCTTCCAAAATCATCCTGTAAACGCACAATATCATTTTCATCTGATGGGTTTGCAGGATCGGTATGTTGCCATATTTCTGCAACCACACCCCAATCGTTTAAACCCACCAGCCGGTGACGCTTTCCGTTTTCAAGCACAATTATATCGCCCGGTTCAAATATATTTACTTCTGTTTGGTCGTCGTTATCACTCATCACTACACCCACTTCACCTTCAGCTACACGCCATATTTCTGCACGGCGGTGATGAAACTGCCAGGATAAACGTTGGTTTGGACCAACGACCAAAACTTTGGGGCTCAGTTTATTTCCCAGCATCAGGTCTTCTTTTTTAAATGTTGGAAAATACATTTCAATAAACTGATCGGCCTGTGTTTCATCCAACACAAAAAAACCTCCCCATGGGCGTGCAAAATCTTTTGACTGAATTTTAAATCCTTCGTTCAGTAATTCGGTTTCAATTCTTTTCTCTACCTCTTCTTTAAACATGTGCGAATATCTTTTTTTAACATCATAAAAAGTTCATAAAAATAAAAACCCCCAAAAAGGGGGTTCTTATTAAAAAATGTTTTTTTAATACATTGAATTTACTGCACGGCTGTAACTAGCGAAAACTGCTACGTACAAAATAATCCATAACAGCAAACCAATTCCGGCACCAATCCATGCAGATTTAACACGATTGTCATCGCTACCTTCTCTGGTTAAATAAGCAATTAAAACACCTACCCAGCTCAGCACAAGACCAACAATCAACCACAGGAAATTAATACCGCCACCGGCTTTCTTTCCCATTTCGGCCATGTTTACTTCTTTGCCTTTTTTCAATTGTTTTTTTACCTCCATTTGTGCCATTTTCAAAGAAACCTTTTGGCCAAATGTCATTTTCTTTCCGGTAAGTTCCTGCACTTTTGCAGGCGTTAGTGAAAGAAAAGTTTTTGCATCTAACTGACCCAATACATTTGCAGCAGAAGTTTTTCCGGCTTTCGCATTGTCAGTTGAATTTGATGGAACATAAATCATTCCTGCGTTAGATGAGATGCTGAACGCAACAGCGAGTAATAAGATGGTAATCTTTCTCATAGCAGAGTCTTATTTTTGGTTAATAATACATGCAAAATAAGCAAACAGTTGATAATACCAAATACCAATTAATCAGTATTTTACAACGTTTATGTATTTATGTGGATAAATCAGTTTCTGTATTAATATTCATACACAGCAGAGCTGGCTAATAAAACAAAAAACACCACATAAAAAACAATCACCAAGAGTGCAGAAATACCAAAACCGATCCAGGCTGATTTAAGACGGTTATCATCTGATCCTTCATTTGTAAGATAAGCAATCAACACACCAATTAACCCAAGTGCAAAGCCAACAATCAACCAAAGAAAGTTAATACCGCCGCCGGCTTTCTTTCCTATTTCGGCCATGTTAACGGCTTTTCCTTTTTTCAATTGTTTTTTTACTTCGAGCTGAGCCATTTTTAAGGTAACCTTTTGACCAAAGTTGAGTCTGGTTCCTGTAAGTTCCTGCACTTTGGCAGGTGTTAATGCAAGAAAGGTTTTTACATCTAACTGTCCCAATACATTTGCTGCGGAAGTCTTCCCTGCTTTTGCATTATCAGTAGAATTTGCAGGTACATAAATCAATCCGGCATGGGCGGAAATGCTGCATACCGCAGCAAGAATAAAGAGTGAAATTACTTTCATAAGCTGTTGAAATTTGAGTTATAAAAGTTGCAATATCAGTAAAAGCCTTTAATACAGCTTTGTATTCAACACTTCTTTAACAGGAATAATTTTCCACATCCAACTGACTCAAACAATCACTTTTTAAATGCCTTCCCTTATCTTCGCAAAAATTATTACGCATGGAAAAGAAATCATCGGCACTCAACTGGATTCTGTTTTTTGTTTCTGTAGCTGCTTTTGTACTTCTTTACATCAGCCCCTATGCAAATTATATTACAGCAACATTGCCGTTTATTGTGTATTACCTGGCAAAAGCTCTGGATTTAATTTAATACTTACAGACTGAATCATATTGAAACCCTTTACTGAAAAGTGAAGGTTTTTTTTGTAAGTTTATTGAATGGAGCTTAGGCTAAATATGAAAAAAAAGACACTCGCTACAAAAAAGAAACAGATTCTCCTGAATCTTAAAAAGTCAGTTGGCTTTGTGAATTCATTTCATATGAAAAAAACAAAGGAAAAATCACTTCAACAACTTCTTCAAGAACTTTAGTGGAGCTTAAAAGTTGAAATCAATGTGACGCAGATTTCAAAAGCTAATCCTGGTATAAATCTTCTTCCTCAGCTATCCAGAACCGAAAGCTGTCTTCATCGGAATGATAGTTACGAAGCTGTGAACGATCATTACTGATCTCATCTGAAACAATAATTTCAACGCTTTTATCTTTAAACGCTTCTTTAATGGAATCGAGCAATTCCACAGTTAATTCGTTGATATGAAGCCGGTAGGTAGTTACCATTGTTTGAAGTTACATAAGATATGGGAATGAGTTGTATGCGGTTGGTCGGGAGAGGGTGACCAACCTCGGTGTAGAAAATTTATTTTTTCCTTGAGTTTAAAAAATAACCCACTCGTATTCCAAAAACTTTATTCCTTGCAATATCATTTTCTTCAGTAGAAATATTATTTAGGGTAGTATAATAATTTAAAGAAATGAACAAGCCATTACTGAGTTCATAACATGCCACCAAATTTCCTCCCAAATCTATCGGTTTATAGTCGTTACTATTGTCACTACCAAATTCAAGATCAATGCTGAAGTCTCCACGTTTAGTTTGACCGTTGATTGCTAATCCAAAAGAGGGCCCCGCACCAATAAAAAATTTCCCCTTTCCGGCTTTTATTTTATACACAAAGTTTAAAGGAAGTTCAAGGTAATTTAGTGTATAAAAAATATCTTCCCCTGGACCTATACCTAAATCCGTACTTTTAAATTTTCCGCCTTTTTGTATAAAATTTAGAGCGGGCTGAAACGAAAACTTATCAGAAATCAAAACATCAGCTATTATGCCTAAGGTTAACCCGGCTTTCGAATCGGATGTAAAAGAAAAATTACCTTCTTTCCATTTCTGAGAAGCAATTGATAGCCCACCGGTAAATCCAATACGGTCTGTTTGTGCTTTCATATTTACTGCAAAGCAAAAACACAACATAAAAACAAATAAAAGCTTTTTCATATTTTATACGTATAACTGAGGATGTAAAGATCTTATTTGTTTTTGTATTCAAATTTTTTTTCCGCACTTCGGGTTTCCAAACTTCGAAGATCATCCAAATATGCTTTAACTGTTTACGAAAATGATGTGAGAGAAATCGGGCGACTTTGCAGAGCGAGAAGAAAAATTATGCTTAAAGAAAAGCCGCAACTTTCGTTGCGGCTTTCTGCTAAATATTATTTTTCTTTATTTCACCTCTTCAAACTGTGCATCCTCCACATTATCATTTTTAGGAGAGCCTTCAGTTGATGCACCCGGATCTGCACCCGGCTGTGCACCTGCTTCCTGTGTTGCTTTGTACATTTCTTCACTGGCTGCTGTCCATGCAGTATTCATTTCTGTCATAGCTGCATCAATGGCTGCAACATCCTGCGACTTGTGTGCTTCTTTCAGTTTTTCAAGCGCTGCTTCAATCGGTGCTTTTTTATCTGCAGAAATCTTCTCACCATATTCCTTCAGTTGTTTTTCTGTCTGGAAAATTAAACTGTCGGCCATATTAATCTTCTCTACTTTTTCTTTCTCTGCTTTATCATTGGCTTCGTTGGCTTTTGCTTCATTCTTCATCTTTTCAATTTCCTCTTTGGTTAAGCCACTGCCTGCTTCAATACGGATCTTCTGTTCTTTACCGGTGCCTTTGTCTTTTGCACTTACATGCAGCAAACCGTTGGCATCAATATCAAAGGTTACTTCAATTTGCGGAACACCACGTGGTGCCGGCGGAATACCATCGAGATTGAAAATACCCAAGCTCTTATTATCCTTACTCATTGGTCTTTCACCCTGCAGAATATGTATTTGTACGCCGGGCTGGTTATCTGCAGCCGTACTGAAGGTTTCTGATTTCTTAGAAGGGATGGTGGTGTTACTTGGAATCAATGTAGTCATTACACCACCCAATGTTTCAATACCTAAGCTGAGAGGCGTAACATCGAGCAACAACACATCTTTTACTTCTCCGGTTAATACCGCACCCTGAATTGCAGCACCAATGGCCACCACCTCATCAGGATTAACACTGCGGTTTGGCTTCTTGCCAAAGAATTTTTCTACTATCTCCTGTACTTTCGGAATACGTGTGCTACCACCAACTAAAATGACTTCGTCAATATCTGATGTAGATAAACCTGCATCTTTTAAAGCCACTTCGCAGGGCTTTAAGCAACGCTCAAATAATTTATCAGCTAATGATTCAAATTTTGCACGGCTTAATTTAATTACTAAGTGCTTGGGAACACCATCTACTGCTGTTACATACGGCAGGTTAATTTCTGTTTCGCTGGAAGATGATAATTCAACCTTTGCTTTTTCAGCTGCTTCTTTTAAACGCTGCAAAGCCATCGGGTCTTTCCGCAAATCAATGGCTTCCTGATTTTTAAACTCATCAGCCAACCAGTCAATGATTACTTTATCAAAATCATCACCACCAAGGTGTGTATCGCCGTTGGTAGATTTTACTTCAAACACACCTTCACCCAATTCCAATACCGAAATATCAAACGTACCACCACCCAGATCAAACACAGCAATCTTTTGATCTTTGTGTTTTTTATCCAGACCATAAGCCAATGCAGCAGCGGTTGGTTCGTTTACAATACGACGAACATTCAAACCTGCAATTTCACCTGCTTCTTTAGTAGCCTGGCGCTGAGCATCATTAAAGTATGCAGGCACAGTGATCACTGCTTCTGTTACTTCCTGCCCAAGATAATCTTCGGCTGTTTTTTTCATTTTCTGCAGCACCATCGCAGAAATTTCCTGCGGGGTGTAGAGTCTGCCATCTATGTCAATACGAACGGTATTATTGTCACCTTGTGCTACTTTGTAACTCCAATGTTTGATCTCTTCGCCTACCTCATTAAACTGGCGGCCCATAAAACGCTTTACGGAGCTGATGGTGTTAACGGGGTTGGTGATTGCCTGACGCTTTGCCGGATCACCTACTTTACGTTCTCCATTTTTCAGAAAAGCTACGATAGACGGGGTTGTACGACGGCCCTCATCATTTGCAATTACCACCGGTTCTGCTCCTTCCATTACGGATACACAGCTATTGGTAGTTCCTAAGTCGATTCCTATAATCTTTCCCATGATATAATTTTATTTTAAGCCTGCCTGTCGGCAAGCAGGTTCAGCTTCCTTTACTCAATGATAGTGCCATGGGGTAATGAGGTGAAAAATTGGCAGAAAAGCACGTATTGAGATGGAGGCTTTCATATTTTTTTAACCCCTGAGCTATTGTTCCCGCTGCTCCGGGCTCCGCTTTGCTTTGGCCTTGCAGGCCAAGTTCTTTGCATCGGGCAGCCGGTTAACTGAAGAATCAATGCTCAGCATAAATAATCACGGTTTCATTTTTCATTAGAGTTTTATTTTGTATTCACTTCTACCAACATGCCTACAATTTCCTATTCAATTCACCCTTTAAAAAATTTCACTGCCCCAACTGTTTTGGTGTTCAAATTTAAGAGTACGATTAAGAGGGGCTTCCCTCCATATCTTTGCCACTCAACTAACATCTTCCTTTCCCATGCAGGTTTTCAAATTCGGTGGCGCCAGTGTAAGTAACTATGAAAAAATTAAAAATGTTGGACATATTGTTCAGCATTTCCCTGCGCAAAAAATGATGATTGTGATTTCGGCCATGGGCAAAACCACTAATGCGCTGGAAAAAGTAACCGATGCTTTTTTTGCAGGTAAAAAAGAAGAAGCCTTAGAATTATTCCGTGCTGTAAAACTGCAACACCTGGATGAAGCAAAGTTTTTACTGGTTACTCATTTTAATCCATTGATGGAACAGTACAATCATTTTTTTACAGAAGTGGAATGGTTGCTGCACGACAAACCTGTTCGTTCCTACGATTATTATTATGATCAGATTGTTTGTGTGGGCGAATTAATGAGCACTGCATTGGTTAGTGCTTACCTCAACGAAATTGCTGTACACAATCAGTGGATTGATGTGCGTGATATTTTTCGTACTGATGATAATTTTCGTGATGCAGGGATTGATTTTGCATTTACTCAACAACAGGTTCATGAACAGATACAGCCGCTTTTCAACAAAACAAATATTGTAATCACACAAGGCTTCATAGGCTGTACCGATGAAAACGAAAGTACCACACTTGGCCGTGAAGGAAGTGATTACTCTGCCGCTCTGTTTGCAAATATGCTCAATGCACAACATCTCACCATCTGGAAAGATGTAAAGGGTGTGATGAATGCCGATCCGAAAGCATTTGCTGATGCACAATACATTGGTGAACTGAATTATGATGAAGTAATTGAGATGGCATATTATGGCGCACAGGTGATTCACCCCAAAACCATCAAGCCACTGCAGAACAAAAATATTCCGTTGATTGTAAAATGTTTTTCTGATCCTTCATTACCCGGCACAACCATTCATAATCATCCGGTAAAAAACCTGCCACCCATTATTGTTGTAAAACAAAACCAGGTGCTGCTGCAGTTACACACAAAAGATTTTTCGTTTATTGGTGAACAACCCATGAGTGATCTGTACGAAATGATGGCGAAGCTGAAAATAAAACCGAATCTGATTCAAACACATGCGGTGAGCCTGCAACTGTGCCTCGATGACCGTTCTGATAAAATTGAACAGTTGGCCTTAGCTGCTTCAGTAGCTTTTGATGTGCAGGTTGAAAAAGGATTAACGCTCCTGAGTATCCGCCACTACACAAACGAACTGTTGAAAAAAATGACGGAAGGAAAAACCATTGAACTGCAGCAACAAAGTCCGGATACAGTACAGATTCTAATGATGTAAAAAGTTGAATGACTTTTTTTGAAAGCTTCGGTACTGAGCAATTATTGCTTCACCATTTTACCGATGTACAATTCATCGTTCATGTATACACGAATGGTATAAGTGCCGGCAGTTAAATGCTCCAGTTGCAGGATAGTGTATGACTGATTGTTGATATCAAGTTCTTTTTTCATTACCTGTTTGCCTGTATAATCAAACATTGCAATAAAAGTTTTACCTCTTGCAGCAGGCAGTTCAATCCTAAGTTCATCCGTTACAGGGTTTGGATAAATGTTTAATCGTTTTACTTTTTGCCGGTCGAAAAATAATTGTGCGGAGTATTCTTTATTTCCGGTTTTTAATTTCAACATCAATCTGTAGGTTGCAGGAAACGTTGTGCCTGCATCAAGAAAATTATACGCTCCATCTTGCGGCTGCAGATACGTTTTGATTGTTGTAAAGCCACCCCGCACTTGTTTTTTCTGGAGTTCTATTTCCTGGACAACATGTGATTGTTCTAAAGTCCAAGATAATTGTATGCCATCAGTTACACGTTTACCCACCCAGTTTTTTAAAGATCCAAACGGCAAAATACCTCCGCAATTAAACAGTGTTCCTTCAACTATTTGAAATCCTGTTTGAACAATTCCGTTTGTACCTGCTGCAGCGCCATTTGGCAACCCTTCGCAGGGAGGGTTTTGTGCCGGTGCATTTTTAATAACACCACTTGCACCTGCGCTTACATTTGTTATAACTGTTCCGGGTAATAAGCCGCTGTACCAAATAACACCACCACCACCACCACCACCGGGACCCGGACAGGCATTTTGAAAACCTACACTTGAACCATTGGCTCCTCTTGCATGTACATTTAATGAAGTTGTATACGTTGCAACATCTAACAGCACCACACCACCTGCACCACCTCCACCACCACCATCACCACTGCCTTCTGTTTTTACAATTTGAAAAGGATTTACACCCTGTGCACCGTTTGCAGAAATGGTCTGATTATTTCCTATCAGTTCGTTACATTTTATAAAAACTATTCCACCGCCATCGCCGCCTGGTGTACCTGCTCCCGGTGGATTCATACCATCATGAAAATTATTCATTTCACCACAACCACCGCCACCACCAAAAAAAATTCGATTGCTGCCAATTGTGTATCCAAAGCTGCTTAAGGAAACACCACCTTGTCCAAACGTAGCAGAATTACAAAAAGTAGTATTTGATTTCTGACCTCCGTTTCCTCCTGCACCATAATTACTTCCGCCTCCTCCACCGGTTTCATCAACATTACCCCCACCACCACCATTTGATTGTTTAGCTCTGCCGTATTCTTTACCTGTAATATATGCGGCAACCCCTTCTCCTTTTGGAGCTCCGCCTAAATTTGTGCCGGATGATTGAGCTAATGAATAATACCAATTGCTTCGGGGCCCGCAACGATTGGTTGCATTCATAAAAAGTCCGCCACCTTTATATCCTGCACTATCTGCTGAAATGCCTGCGTTTAATGTAATTGTTCCGGTTGCTTCAATTGCAATAACACCACCTGTACCTGTTGCCGGGTTCCATTCCTGCGTCAGTAATGTTCCGTTGATGGTTACATCTGTATAAACAGGCACATAAACAAGCTGAACAGACTTTGTAAAATCGTATGTGTTTATGAATTCCCGTTCAAAAATAACAGTGTCGTTCAAAAAGCCGCAGATGGTTGCAAACTCATAAAGGCCTGCCGGCCCAATACCAGAAACTGCACCAAAAGAAGCGGATTGTGTTTCATCAATGGATGCTCCCTTCATTTGAATAATGAGCACTCTGTTCCCGGTATTTAATCCGGAAACATTTTGCAAACGCACTCCATTATAAAGTGGAACAAAATCGGTAACCTGATGATAGCTGTTTACAATACCCGAAATAGTTTGTCCGCTACTCTGTTTAGAACATAAACAGACAGTGAAGATTACAGAAATAATATACAAACCGGGTTTCATGTAGTGGTTTAGTTTCCACAGGTTGTACATGTTGTTGCATGAACAATGGATCGAATGGTGTAAATATAAGCTTACAGATCTTCAGGTGCAGTTATATTCAGATTCTGCTTTAATTTAGAATTTACAGGCTTGCCGTCTTTTGTTGCAGGAGTCCATTTTAATTCTTTCTCAAATTTTTCTTTTACCACTTTATTTAGTTCAGCATAACCTCCACGTATAACCGTTGCCAATGCTGTTTTGCCTTCTTTATCTACAATAAATTCAACCTGTAAAGACATGGATGCATTGCCATTGAGCATTGGTACTAACTCCTTGCTCAAATTAAACAACCAACGTTGCAATGCTGCATTGCCGTCTTTATAAAAAGGAACAATATCAACTTTATCTTCCAGACTCCAGGCGACGTATGGATCAGCGGGATTGTTGGTTTCAATAATTTTTATCCTTGTGATTTTTGGTGTTTCAGGATTGGTTGCTACAACGTATCCGCCGTTTTTTCCAATCAATACAGTTGGCAACTGATGCGTATCTTCAAAATATTCGTATGCCTCTCTGATTTCAGATGCAAACTTCTGCACCTCCTGCTTGTTTTTTGTTTTGTTGCTGAACAATTCAATTGCTTTGCTATTATCGTAACGCAACGGATAAATATGCACGGGTATAAAATCCTGACCCTGTTCTTTTACAACTGATGCCAGATAATAAACCTGTTCAATTAGTGAATCAGTTAAAGGCAAACAACCAATGGTTACACAATTACCATGAATATAAATATCACCACCGGGTTTATGCTGATCACTCAAAATAGCATCCGATGCATTTGGATAATTTAAACCCAGCGCCAGATGATAATTACTGTTGGGATTAAACTCATTGATGTAATAAAATCCTTCGGGTATTTGTTTATCGCCTTCTTTACGTTTAGGACCGTAAGTTCCTGAAGTAGCACAAACCTTATATACCTTAAACAGGCTGAAGGTTTCTTTCCAGTCGTTCTTAACCCAAACCTCCATTTGCTTTTCATGCTTAAAGGCTCTTACATACATGTACTTTGCAGGCCAGTGCAATCCTTTTTCCTTAAACTCTTTTTTTAATGAATCTTCCACCTTCGCAAACATGGAAGGGGCTTTGAACAGTTTTACGGGAGAACCCTCTACAGCATATTGCGCAGAAAGATCTGCAACAATAACAGTAGATAGAAAAAAGAAGAATAAAAAGACTTTTTGAAGCATACTGGATTTTTAATGAACGATGCAGGTTCAAAAATATTTCAAAATGTTGATAAAATTAAACGAAATGAGCCGTAAGAGGAAGATCATTCGTTGAACCGGTTCAAAACGAAGTTGTTGCGGCTGAAATGAGGAAGATTTAATACATGAAAAGGGGGCAGTAAAACTGCCCCGTATTTTTACAGATTTCCTCTTGCCTCCTGCTCTCTTTCTATTGCTTCGAATAACGCTTTAAAATTGCCTTTACCAAAACTTTGTGCGCCTTTTCGTTGAATGATTTCAAAAAACAAGGTTGGGCGGTCTTCTACCGGTTTGGTAAAAATCTGCAGCAAATATCCTTCCTCATCTCTGTCAACCAAAATACCCAGCTCTTTCAATGGTTGCAGGTCTTCATCAATATGCCCTACACGGTCTAATAAATCATCATAATAAGAGGTGGGCACCTGCAGAAATTCTACCCCTCTGCTGCGCAGAGCCATTACTGTTTCAACAATATTGTTGGTAGCCATTGCCACATGCTGTACACCTTCGCCATTATAATAATCCAGATATTCTTCTACCTGCGATTTTTTCTTTCCTTCAGCAGGTTCATTAATGGGAAATTTTACATAACCATTTCCATTACTCATCACCTTGCTCATTAAAGCTGAATATTCTGTTGAAATATCGTTATCATCAAACGTTAAAATATTCCGGAAACCCATTACGTTTTCGTAAAACTGTACCCATGGATTCATCTGGTTCCATCCTACATTCCCTACACAATGATCTACATACTGCAATCCTGTTTCTTCAACTTTAAAATAAGGATTGCTCCATGCACGATAGCCGGGCAGAAATACACCCTTGTAATTTTTTCGTTCAACAAACAAATGAACGGTATCTCCGTAGGTATGAATACCACTGATGACTACTTCTCCTTCTGCATCTGAAAGAACAGTTGCTTCTTTGTATGGCCTTGCCCCACGGATGGTTGTTTCATTAAATGCACTCTTTGCATCATCTACTTTTAACGCTAATACTTTTACTCCGTCGCCATGTTTATAAATATGATCGGCCATTTCATTTCCCGAACGAAGCGGTGTAGTTAATACAATCGTTAATTTATTTTGACGCACAGCATAACTGGCGATCTCTTTCATTCCTGTTTCGGGGCCCGCATATGCCAATGGCTGAAAACCAAAAGCAGAGATATAATAATGTGCCGCCTGTTTGGCATTACCTACATAAAATTCTACGTAATCTGTTCCGTGAAGAGGAAGAAAATCGTTTTGTACAGCTTCTTTTCTGTTAACTGCTATGGTTGACATGATTGTTATTTTTTATTCAATAAAAGTGAAACAAAAACCGGTTCGGCAGAATGAACCTTTCTCAAACAATCAGATAGCGTCAATGGCCAATACTTCCATCAGCAAACAATAGTTGCTGCGTTTATCGTTGAAGCGTTTACTGGCATAATCGGGATGCATGAAGCAAAGGTAATTATTTATTTGAACGTGATGCAAGACCCTGAGCGGAGTCGAAGGGGCGGTTCAGGAAATCGAGCGGAGTCGAGATTTACAGAACAAATATTTAACTTAACATATGGTTTACAAAGACATTGTGCAGGAGGTATATTACGTTTACATTATCGAATGCAAAGATGGTTCATTTTACACGGGACTAACAAATGATTTGATTCGGCGATTCAATGAACACTGTGATGGAATGTATCCTTCCTGTTATACATTTAAACGAAGACCTCTTTTGCTGAAATATTATGAAACAATCCCTTTTTTGTTAGAAGCTACACAAAGAGAACTGCAATTAAAAGGTTGGTCGAGAGCAAAAAAAATTGCTTTGGTGGAAAATAATTTTCATAAACTCACTTTACTGGCTCAATGTCAAAATTTATCTCATTCTAAGTTTAAGGATTTTAAATAAAGTTCTCGACTTCGCTCGAACTTTATACATGACCCTTCGACTCCCGTAAAAGACGGGACAGGTTCGCTCAGGGCCAAACATCCTACCTTACAATAACCTCACTCAGCGTCAGGCCTCCTGCCTTATCTTTGCGCCATGCACTCTTCGACTATGCTCAGAATTGGTATCCTCGGCGGCGGACAATTAGGCCGTATGTTATTACAGGCAGCTGCAAATTATCCGGTTGAAACATTTGTTCTTGAAAACGATGAGCATTGCCCTGCAGCACATCTCTGTCATCATTTTACAAAAGGCGACATTACAGATTTTGAAACTGTTTACAATTTCGGAAAAGGTCTTGATGCATTAACCATCGAAATTGAACGTGTAAATGTAGAAGCGCTTGAAAAATTAGAAGCAGAAGGAGTGAAAGTATTTCCAAAACCATCTGCACTTCGTATCATCAACAATAAAATTGAACAAAAGAAATTTTATCAGCAACATCATATCCCAACTGCAGAATTTATAATCACCCATAATAAAAGCGATCTCAAAACACATCTCTCCTTTTTACCTGCAGCGCACAAATTAGGCATAGGTGGTTATGATGGAAGAGGTGTAGAGCTATTAAGAAACGAAGCCGATCTTGAAAAAGGGTTTGATGAACCATCGGTTCTGGAAAAACTGGTGAATATTCAAACAGAAATTGCTGTAATTGTTGCTGTGGCACAAAATGGAGAAACTACCATGTATCCCCCCGCCGAAATGGTGTTTGATCCACATTTAAATTTACTGGACTATCAGATTTCGCCTGCTCAACTTTCTGAAAAAACATTGTGGAAAACAGAAGCCATTGCGATGGAACTTGTTCGCAAATTTAATTCGCCCGGCTTATTTGCTGTTGAACTGTTTGTAGATAAAAACGGCAATGTGCTGGTAAACGAAACTGCTCCCAGAGTACACAACAGCGGCCATCACAGTATTGAAGGTAATTACTCATCGCAGTTTGACATGTTGTGGCGCATCATGCTGGGTTATCCGCTTGGTTGTACCGATGCTGTTTTACCTGCAGTGATCTTAAATATTATTGGTGAAAAAGGTTACAGTGGACCGGCTTATTATGAAGGACTGGAAGATGTATTAAAAATGGAACATGTATTTGTACACCTCTACGGAAAAGCACAAACAAAACCCGGACGTAAAATGGGCCATGCTACGGTTATAGGTAAAGATCGCAGCGAACTAACGTATAAAGCCAACCGTATTAAACATTTATTAAAAGTAAAAACGATCTGATTCTCCCAACCTGATAAAGCTTCCCAAAGCTTTGCTGGGTTTGCCTTAACAATATTTCTGCACAACTGTTTTTACCACTCATCCATTGATGGCATGTACAAAAAGCTGATTGCTTAACTTTAGCGCATCTATAAACACATGAGAAGTATACAATTGATCGCAGTTGCTGCCATTCTAACGGCTGTAAGCTGCAAAGAGAAAAAAAATGCCGCACCCGCTGCTGCAGGCGGCCAGAGACAACAAGGCCCCATGGTTGTAGTTGGCTATATCGTTAAAACAGGATCGGTAAGCGAACCCTTGCAATTACCCGGCTCTTTACTGCCCATGGAAGAAACCGAAATACATACCGAAGTAAGCGGCCGTGTAGTTGGTTTGTACATTAACGAAGGTGCTTCTGTAAACAAAGGTGCTTTGCTGGTAAAATTGTTTGATGGCGATCTGCAGGCGCAATTGAAAAAATTACAGGTACAATTACAAATTGCTGAAAAAACCGAAGAACGTAACAAAGAGTTGCTGAAGATAAATGGTATCAGTCAGCAGGATTATGATCTCAGCTTTTTGCAGGTAAGTAACATTAATGCAGATATTGATTTACTAAAAACGAATATTTCGAAAACAGAAATCCGTGCACCCTTCAATGGCCGCATTGGGTTCAGAAATATTTCTACGGGTGCGTACATCACCCCGGCTACCATCATCTGTAATATCCGCCAGGTAAACACACTCAAACTGCAGTTTAGTGTTCCGGAAAAATATACTTCTAAAATTAAGCAAGGGCAAATGATCTCTTTCTCTACAGACGGAAGTGCTAAAAAGTTTCTTGCAAAAGTGTATGCAACAGAATCTACAGTTAGTGAAACCACACGTGGTATGAATGTACGCTGTGTTGTTCAGCAAAGCAACACATCACTTGTTGCCGGCGGTTTTGCAAAGGTTGATATGGATTTTGCACGGAATGATGCTGCTATACTTGTACCATCACAAGCCATTCTACCGCAGGCAAGAAGTAAAAAACTGATCTTATACAAAGATGGCATCGCCAAATTTGTGGATGTGCAAACAGGCATCCGTGATTCTGCAAACATTGAAATACTGAGTGGAGTAAAACCCGGCGATACCATTGTTACAACCGGTTTGCTTGGTTTAAGACCTGAAGCAAAAATCAAACTTTCAAAAGTGAACTAGTTATGACGATCAGCGAACTGAGTTTGAAACGACCTGTTCTGGCAATTGTAATGAACATCCTCATTATATTGTTTGGAGTCATTGGTTTTCGTTTTTTAGGTATCAGAGATTATCCTGCCATTGATCCGCCCAATATCAGCGTACGTACATCATACCCCGGTGCTAATGCCGATGTTATTGAATCGCAGATTACCGAACCATTAGAGAAATCAATCAATGGTATTGCAGGTGTAAAAAATATTACCAGCAGCAGCAGCCAGGGCAACAGCAATATTAATGTAGAGTTTGAACTGGGTTTTAATTTAGAAGAAGCGGCTAACGATGTGCGGGATAAGGTTTCACAAACGGTACGCTCCTTACCTTCTGATCTGGATGCACCGCCTGTTGTTACAAAAGCCGATGCCAGCAGCGATCCTATTCTTTCCATGACGATCCAGAGTGAGAGCCGTAATCCATTACAGGTTACAGAGTATGCAACCAACAATTTACTGGAACGCATACAAACAATTCCGGGTGTAAGTACCGTAAACATCTGGGGCGAAAAAAGATATGCAATGCGTATCTGGTTTCAGCCCGAAAAACTGCTGGCATACAACTTAACAGCAAGGGATGTACAAAGTGCGCTGCTCCGTGAAAATATAGAACTGCCATCCGGAAAAATTTCGGGCGATAACACAGAGCTAACAGTAAGAACATTTGGACGTTTAAATACAGAAGAGGATTTCAACAACCTCATCATTAAAAATATTGGCGGCCGTGATATTAAACTTAACGATGTAGGTTATGCCATCCTTGGGCCGGAGAATGAAGAAAGTGTGTTGAAAGAAGGCGGCATTCCCATGATTGCATTAGCCATTGTACCGCAACCGGGAAGTAACTACATTGCCATTGCCGATGAATTTTATAAACGTTATGAACAGATAAAAAAAGAAGTACCGGCAGATATTAAACTGGACATTGGTTTAGATCAAACACAGTTTGTTCGAAAATCCATTTCTGAAGTACAGGAAACACTTGTACTTGCTTTTGGATTAGTTGTACTTATTATCTTCCTGTTCTTCCGTGACTGGCTGGTAGCCATCAGACCATTAATAGATATACCTGTTTCATTGATCGGCGCATTCTTTATTATGTACCTCTCGGGCTTTACCATTAACGTACTTACATTGCTGGCAATCGTATTGGCAACCGGTCTGGTGGTGGATGATGGTATTGTTGTTACAGAAAATATTTTTAAGAAAATGGAACAGGGCATGGATAAATATAAAGCTGCCCGTGAAGGTTCAAAAGAAATTTATTTTGCTGTAATTGCAACATCTATAACGCTTGCAGTGGTTTTCTTACCAATCATTTTCTTAGAAGGTTTTGTAGGCCGCTTGTTCCGTGAGTTTGGTATTGTGGTAGCAGGTGCGGTGTTGATCTCCGCTTTTGTATCGCTTACATTAACACCTGTTCTTAACGTGTATCTTACACGTAAAGGCGGTCATTCGCATGGTTGGTTTTACCGGGTAACAGAACCATTCTTTACAGGAATGGAAAATGGATATAACCGTTTGCTGCGTGGTTTTATGAAAGCCAGATGGATTTCATTTATTATTCTCGGCGTGTGTTTTGCCATGATCTATTTTATAGGAGGCAATTTGCAAAGTGAATTAGCCCCAATGGAAGACCGCAGCCAGTTTCGTTTGCAGGTAAGTGCACCTGAAGGAACCAGTTATGATGCAATGGATCAATACATTGACAAATTAGTAAAACTTGTACGGGACAGTGTTCCGGAAAATAAAGTACTGATCTCTGTTACAGCTCCCGGTTTTACAGGTTCAGGATCTGTAAACAGTGGCTTTGTACGTTGCCTCTTAACTCCACCAAATGAAAGAGACCGTTCCCAACAACAGATTGTTGATGTAATTACACGCAACCTCCCAAGGTTTAATGAAGGAAGAGCATTTGCCATACAGGAGCAAACCATTTCAGTAAACAGACGAGGAGGTTTACCGGTTCAGTTTGTGTTGCAGAATAATAATTTTGATAAACTGAAAGATTTGCTGCCGAAATTTTTAGAAGAAGCACAAAAAAATCCTGTGTTTGCAGGTGTAGATGCAGATCTTAAATTTAATAAACCGGAATTACGTTTAAATATAGATCGCTTAAAAGCAAGCGAACTGGGTGTAAGTGTTACGGATATTTCTGAAATGCTGCAGCTCTCGTTGAGTAACCGCCGTCTGGGTTATTTTATTAAAGACGGCAAACAATATCAGGTAATAGGTCAGGTGTTGCGTGATGACAGAGATGCACCAACCGATCTTAAAAATTTATTTATTCGCAATACAGCCGGGCAAATGATTTCCATTGATCAGTTTGTTTCTTTTACAGAAGAAACCACTCCGCCAACGCTGTATCATTTTAACCGTTACAAATCAGCCACCATCAGTGCAGGTTTAGCTCCCGGTAAAACCATTGGAGACGGTATAGAAGCCATGAATGCTATTGCAGATAAATTACTGGATGAATCTTTTAACACTGCTCTCTCCGGTAACTCCAGAGATTTTGCAGAAAGCAGCGGCAATACGTTTTTTGCTTTTGGATTGGCTTTAATTCTTATCTTTTTAGTTCTTGCAGCACAGTTTGAAAGTTTCATTGATCCGTTAGTGATTATGTTTACTGTACCGTTAGCTATAGCAGGTGCTGTATTTTCATTATGGTTGTTCGACCAGACGATCAATATTTTTTCGCAGATTGGTATGATTATGCTCATTGGTCTTGTAACCAAGAATGGTATTTTGATTGTAGAATTTGCCAATCAAAAGAAACAGGCGGGTATGCTAAAAAAGCCGGCGGTTATTGAAGCAGCCACTATGCGTTTGCGCCCCATCCTGATGACGAGTTTAGCCATGAGTCTTGGTGCTTTACCACTTGCACTGTCGTTAGGTGCTGCATCAACCAGCCGTATTCCGTTAGGTATTGTTATTGTAGGTGGAATTATGTTTTCTCTGATACTTACACTGTTTGTAATTCCGGCCATGTATTCGTACCTGTCATCCAAAAAAATTAAAGTACATGAAGAAGAAACTGAAACTGTTATTACTAAGCTGTCTGATTAATACTATTGCGTTTGCTCAAACATCTACTAAACTCACTCTGGAAGAAGCGATTCAAATTGCTCTGGAAAAGAATTTTGACGTGGTGATAGAAAAAAACAGTCAGCAAATAGGACAGATCAATAATAATTGGGGAACTGCAGGTCTTTGGCCCAACATCACGCTGAACTCAACAGCAGGAATTGCCTCAAACAATCTGGAACAACAATTAGCCAACGGTACAACCATTAAACGCAATGGTGCAATACTTCGAAACATTAACGCTGGTCTTGCCGTGAGTTGGCGTGTGTTTGATGGCATGCGGATGTTTGCAACAAAGAAACGACTGGAAGAACTGGAACTGATGGGTGAACTCAGTTTCCGACGTCAGTTAAACGCAACTGTATTTGATGTAATTGCAGCTTATTACCAGATTGTACAACTCAATCAACAGAAAAAAGCATTGCAGGAAACCATATTGTTTTTTGAAGAACGGAAACAAATTGCAGAGAGTCGGTTTACCATTGGCACTGCTCCTAAAACAGATTTCTTACAAGCTCAGGTTGATTTAAATCAGCAAAAAGGAAACCTGCTGGTGATTGAAAATAACATACGTGTTGCAAAATCGAATTTCAATTTTTTACTTGCACGTACACCTGAAACTTCATTTGATGTACAGGAAGCTATTACTACAGATGCAGCCGTGAACTTTACTTCGCTTCAGCAAAAAGCACAAACTGATAATTATGATTTGCTGATGGCACAAAGTAATCTTTCGGTGCTTGTGCAACAAAAACGTGAAGTGATTGCACAACGTTTACCTGCTGTTACATTAAATGGAAATTTTAACCTGGCGCAAAGCAGGAATGATGCAGGTTTTACATTGTTTAACCGCAACCTTGGACCAAACGGTAATATCGGTTTAGCCATTCCTATTTTTCAGGGAGGTAATATTAAGCGACAGGAACGGGTGGCTGATATCAGCATTAAAAATCAACAGGTAGTGATTGATCGTTTAAAGAACCAGGTAAACACCAGTCTGGTGAATGCTTATTACAATTTTCAAAATGCAAATAATCTTGTTGATCTTGAAAAAAGCACCTTGCTGCTGATACAGGAAAATAATGTAATTGCAACTGAGCGTTTCCGTAAGCTGGCTATCACTTCCATTGAATTAAGACAGGTGCAGATAGATTATATTAATGGACAAACACGTTACATCAACGCATTGTACATGGCCAAGCTTGCTGAAGCAGAGATGAAATTGCTGGCGGGAGATTTGAGGAGACTTTAGTTTGTAGCTGACAGTTTGTAGTTTATAGTTTGTAGTTTTGGGCAAACCTAAACTACTATGGCTACCATCACTAAGTTTGAAGAGCTGGACATGTGGCAAAAAGCAAGAAGCCTGTCAAAAGACATTTTTCTTTATATCGAAGAAGGGGGATTTAAAAAAGATTACAAATTAATAGATCAGATTAATGCTGCAAGTGGTTCAATCATGGATAATATTGCAGAAGGGTTTGAACGAAGCAGCAAATTAGAATTCATCAACTTTCTTTCTTATTCAAAAGGCTCAGCAGGTGAAGTAAAATCACAATTATACAGAGCCCATGATAGAAATTATCTTTCAGAAGAAAAATTTCAACATCTTTACGACAGAGCAGATGAAATCACAAAGATGACAACTTCATTTATAGCTTACTTAAATCAAGCAACAGTAAAAGGTCAAAAATTTAAAGACAGACTGTAATGGAAACTACAAACCACAAACTACAAACGATTATGGTCGGAATTATCATGGGCAGCGACAGCGATTTATCCGTTATGCAACCTGCTGCTGAAATCTTAAAAGAATTCGGCATCAGCTATGAGCTTACAGTTGTATCAGCACACAGAACTCCGCAACGGATGCTGGATTATGCACAAACTGCCAAAGAAAGAGGATTGAAAGTGATCATTGCCGGAGCAGGCGGTGCAGCACATTTGCCGGGCATGGTTGCAAGTATTACATCGTTACCTGTTATTGGTGTTCCCGTAAAATCATCCAACTCCATTGACGGGTGGGACAGCATTCTTTCTATTTTACAAATGCCCAATGGTGTGCCTGTTGCAACAGTTGCATTAAATGCAGGGAAAAATGCAGGTATCCTGGCTGCAGAAATTATCGGCACGTTTGATGAAACCATTTCTCAAAAAGTAGCAGCTTATAAAAATAATATGAAAGATGAAGTGATTGCGAAGGTTGACAAACTGAAAAGTGAAGGTTGGGAAAATAAGTTTGATTGATGACGTCTTTAAAAAATAGTTTAAATTTAAGCTATGAAAAAGTATGAAGTTTTTGTTGATGATGAAAAAGCCGAAGAACTTACCTCTCTTCTAAAAAAACTTCCCTATGTTAAAGAGGTGAAAGAAAGTGAACAGTTAACTGACCTATATACGCTTGCCTCAGAAAAATCATTAAGTGAAGATTGGTTGCTGAACGAAGATGATGCTCTTCAAAAGCTTTACGGGAAATGACTTATAAAAGAGGAGATATCGTTTGGGTAAAATTTCCTTTCAGCGACAGCAACACGATGAAATTAAGACCTGCACTCGTTATATCAAACAACCTTGTGAACAAGACAGGAGACCACCTCCTGATGCAAATAACCTCGGTGATTAAAAAAGACGTTTTATCTCTGACTATAAAAGATAGTGACTATGTTGAAACTCCGCTTTTAAAACAAAGTGAACTCAGAATACATAAAATTTTCATACTGAATGAAACATTGATTGAGGAAAAAATAACATCGGTTTCATCACATTTTATGAATGTTGCAGTGGAACAACTACTGAAACTAATTCAAGCTTAAAAAAAAGATTAATCCTTCATATTCATCACCACGAACTCCTGCTCCAGTGAAGGTGAGTGTTTATACAACTCAGTAATAATCTCCTTCCCATATTTTGCATAAAAGCCCAGCATACTTTCTTTCCGCTCCTGCAAACCATTTCCGGGGAAGAGGTTTTGTTTGATCTGTTGAATTTGATTTTGCTGTTCTGTAAATTTTCGTTTCTCTGCACGAAGTAATTTCTTTTCTAATTCCTGCAAACGATACAATGCTTTTGTTTTTAAAGCCTCTACATGTTGTGATAAGGTACTGTCGATATTTGCAGCCTGTTGTTTCAGCAGTTCATATAATTGTTCAGCCTGGGTAAAGCTTCCGTTCAATTGTACTTTATTGGTTGTTTCTCTTTTTACAAACCTGTTCATTAATTCCTGTTCAGTTAAAAAGAAATCAGCAATCGTAAATCCAAGCTTGTTGATTTTTTCATTCAACTGTTGTTGCGCCAATAAAAACGAATTACGTAAAACCAGCACCGGATATGGCACTTTGTTATGTGCGAACACCTGTTTCAATTCTAACCAGTAAGCCAATTCTCCACCGCCGCCAATAAAAGCAATATTGGGCAGAATGGTTTCCTGATATAATCCACGAAGAATCACATTGGGGCTGAAACGTTCAGGATGATCTTTCAACTCCATTAACATTTCTTCCTTTGAAAATTTAATGGTGCTGTTTGCAACAGCAAATCCATCTCCATCTGCTTCTATCCGTTCACGCAGGTCTTCATCAAAATAAAACAGATTAATTGCTCTGCCACCAGCCTGTACTTTATAATGCTGTTCAAGCGCTGTAATGGTTTGCTGCACCTGCTTTGATGAGCTTCGGTTCAACAGTTCATCTTCAAATACAGGTATCATTTCCTGTTTTAATTCTTTTGAATCAGCAATCAACACAATCAATCCATACTCCGCAAAAAGAAAATGCACAAAAGCAAACGTAGCATCCTGAATGCTGATTTTTTCTTTATAGCATTTACGCAAGGCATCAACAATTTCTTTACCATGTGGCTGCACCATTAACTGTCCGCTGATGTCATTAATGAGTTGCGTAATGTTTTTATCAATCATCATTTTGCCAAAAGCACCATTCTGTTGGGTAGTCCATTGATATTTTACAGCATTTACTGTTGCGTAGCTCAACTCTTCAAAATCTGCATCTTCACTACCCATGTAATAAACAGGAACAAACTCATACGCAGGTAATTGTTGCTTCAGTTCATTGGCGAGTTTAACAGCATGAAGAATTTTATAAATAAAATAAAGCGGACCTGTAAATAAATTGGGCTGATGTGCAGTGCTGATGGTGAATGTATTTTCCTGTAACAGTAAGTCAATATTTTTTGCGACTGGTTCTGCAACATCAACCGTACTGTATTGTTTGCGTAACTGATCAACCAGCACTTTTCTGTTGGTTGAAAAAGCTTTTCGTTCAGCAATGGCTTTTTGAATTCCTTCCACTTCAGGACGGTGAGAATAGAACGAACGCAGTTGAGGCGCATTGTTCAGATAATCCAATACGATCTTCGAAAAAGCGCCTGTTTGCTGATAAGAAAGAGTTTGTGCTGTACAGTCCATACGTTTGGTAAAAATAACGACATTCCTTATGTTGAGAATACCGTCTGAAAAGTTTTCACAAACCTTTACTTTAATTGATACGCTACCACTGAATTTTTCCAGAAGGTTGGGATATATACAATGCGTTTGGCCGCATCGTAACCAATATCGGCTGAGTTGATCTTCAGTTCCCGGCCATCGAGCAGCACCTGTTTAGTTCCATCTGCATTTACATAATAAACCACACCACTCCAGGTTGAAACAAGAAAATCCTTGCCTCTTACATTCTCAATTCCATCGGTACCGCCTTCCATCCCTTCTGCCAGTTTTGCTAATGACCCATCCTTTTCCATGCGGTACATACTGCCGGCATCAAGAACGTAGAGATAATTTTTATGCATCAATACGCCGTTCGGTCCTTTCAACTTTGTACTGTCAAGTAAAACAGTGGCCTTCTTTTCTTTCACTTCATATACTCTTCTGCTCCTTGAATCAGACACGTACACAATTCCTTTCTCATTCACACTTACATCATTTAATCCCTGTGAACCTTCTACCTGAATACGATCAATAATAATTCCTTTCAGTACATCTATCACAACCAGCTCGGTTAAATCGGCCACGTATAATTTATTTTTATACAAACCCATTCCTTTGGGTGCATTCAATCCACTTACCCAATCAACAGCAATAATTTTTCCATCGAGCCCTACTTTACCAACCGAGCCCTTGCCATCTTTACCCCATGGTTGTGTACCATCAATGTTGGCAACATAAAGCACTTTGTTCTTTCCATCAAACAATACAGATTCAGGTACTTTTAAGATGGTATCGGTTGACCATAATTTTACCAATTGATGTTGTGCAGAAAGTGAAAGCATACTGCTGCAGAAAGCAAGAAAGAAAATTATTTTTTTCATGATGCTGTTATTAATGACTGAAGTTAGTACAACAACAACTACAATTTATGAAAATCGTTCGGGCTTATAAGGATTAATATCAACACTGGTTGTTTGTTCATTCGCCAGCTCTGCTACTAACTTACCTGTTGCAGGGCCCAAACTCAATCCTACCATTGCATGACCGGTTGCTACAATTACATTTTCTTTTACCCTGCCAATATACGGCAAGCCATCTGCTGAACAGGGTCTGTATCCGTACCAAATATTTTCTGTTGAGGGCATGGGTATTTTAAATTGTGGTAAATAACGTTCCACTGCTTCAAGAATACCGGCAACACGTTTCATACGTGGCGGAGTTTTGATGGAAGTGATTTCCATTGTTCCTCCAAAGCGGATTTTATTTTGATCCATCGGTGTAATGGCTACTCTGCCTTCCTGCAACACTGCCGGATAATTTAATTTGAATGGCGAGTCTTCTAATGTAACAGAATAACCACGGCCCGGCATTAAAGGCAGTCTTAGCCCAACCATTGATGCAACTTCTCTCGACCATGACCCTGTTGCAATCACCACCATATCGGCATCGTATTGCGCTTGATTGGTATAAACTGTTTTAATTTTAGTTCCGCTTTTTTCAAAACGGACAACCTCTTCATTCGGAATCAACTTTACTCCCGATTGTTTCAACACCGTCATTAATCCTTTCATCAATTTCTGCGGATACAAATGTGCATCGTCTTTAAAATACAATGCTCCACGAATATTAAGCTGCACATCCGGCTCCATGGCCTGTACTTCTGCTGCAGACAACAACGTTGCTTCAATGCCTATTTTTTTTGCATCTAAAACAGTGTGGTTCGAATGTTCTTCTTTTTCTGCAGTTTGAAAATATTCAAGCAGCCCTTTCTTTTCGTAAGCGAAATCAAAGTCGGGCAGCTTTGTCCATTGTTCGTAACATTGTTGACTCAGGAAAGCAATATCACGAAGGGGTATGGCAGAATCTTTAACATGTTTGGCTGTTGCACTTTTTATAAACTTCATACCCCATGAGATCAGTGCAGCATTCAAACGAGGCTCTACATAAAACGGGCTCTTTGAATTCCACATCCATTTCAAACCCTGTGTTACAATACCCGGAGTTGCCAATGGAATAAAATGACTTGGACAAACATACCCGGCGTTACCATACGAACAGTTATCAGAAAAATCGCCCTTGTCCAGCACCGTTACTTCCCAGCCGCTTTGTTGTAAATAATAGGCAGAACTTAACCCAACAATTCCACCGCCAACAATAATTACTTTACTCATAAAGTTTACACTTCATTTAAATTTACAAATTTGCCACATTGAATGGCTAAACCTCTCCCCTCGTTCCCCTCTCCGAAAGAGAGGGGAGGCCAAGCTTTTTGTTATTAATGATATTATGAATTGACAACTGAACTGTTCAGCAACATTCTTCTTCTGATCTCATGAATCCCACCAATCCTATAAATCATGGTTCAGATAACCTGGAACCCATAAGCATACGGATCATCTTCCTTATCAATGCTGATGGTATTGTAACCATAGATCTTCGCCCAACCTTCAATACCCGGCTTAATCGCTTTGATGCCGTTTACTTCCAGCTCTTCTTCAATAGTGCCAATGAACTTACTGCCGATGATACTTTCATGAATAAACTGATCGCCTTTTTTCAACATCCCTTTTGCATACCACTGTGCCATCCGTGCAGAGGTTCCTGTTCCGCATGGACTACGATCAATTGCTTTATCGCCATAGAACACTGCATTGCGTGCTGTTGATGTTGGATCGAGCACAGAACCCGTCCATAAAATATGACTGCATCCATTAATCGTTGCATCCTGCGGATGAACGAATGTATACTTTGCATTGATATTCTTGCGCAGCTCTCTTGCCCATGCAATGAGTTTATCAGCAGCATAATGTTCCAGTCCTTTGAAATTTTTCTGCACATCTACAATAGCATAAAAATTTCCTCCATAAGAAACATCAACAATTAATTCACCCAATTCCGGACAATCAACTGTTAATTCCGTTGAGTACAAATAAGCAGGTACGTTCTTCAATTTTACACTTTTCACTTTCGAGTTTTCACTTCTGTATTGAATTTCCACGAGCCCCGCCGGCGCTTCCATACGAATAATACCCGGCGTTTTTGGAACAATCAATCCTTCTTCCACTGCAATAGTAATCGTACCAATCGTACCATGTCCGCACATCGGTAAGCAACCACTTGTTTCAATAAACAATACTGCAACATCATTATTCGGATCATGTGGCGGATAGAGAATACTTCCGCTCATCATATCATGACCTCTTGGTTCAAACATTAATCCTTTGCGTATCCAATCATACTCTTTTAAAAAGTGCTGCCGTTTTTCGCTCATGTTCTTTCCTTCCAATGCCGGACCACCTTCTGCAACTAAACGAACAGGGTTACCGCAGGTATGTGCATCAATACAATGAAACACCCAACCGCCGAAACGATCAAGTGAACTGTTGGGATATTTTTTTATGATGGGGTTATTCATTTTGCTTTTATGAAACTTTGCCAAAGTTTGATCAATCTGATTAATCCCGGTCAATCTTTTACAACTTTGGCAAAGTTGATTTCGACCATTTACTGTTTTTCTCTTTTAACGAAAAGTTACTTTGCCAAAGTTTAATCAACCTGATTAATCCGGGTCAATCTCTCACAACTTTGGCAAAGTTGATTTCAATTACTTACTAATTTTTTCTCTTCTTAACGAAACGTTACTTTGCCAAAGTTTCATCATCATGACAAAACCAATCAATCTGTTACAACTTTGGCAAAGTTGTTCTTGCCGACCAATTTCTCTATTCATCAACCCATTTTGTTTTTATATCTATATCCTGCTGATGATACTTAATAAATGCTTCCCGACTGCCAAAAATATTCATCACTTCATTTCTCCTGATTTCAGTAACTGAATCTGAGAGCAGAATCTGATAAGAACTATGCATCCATTGATCCAGTTTTTTCACGAAACCATGATGCACCGGATTGGCATGCAGATAATGAACAACTTTACAAAACGATTCATCTGTTTCTACAATCTCTGTTTTCATACTAGGCATAAACAAACTTCCTTTGCGATGGTATACTTTATTAAATGATTGAGTATAACTGCTGAACATGTTGGCAAAAGATTTACTTACTTTCAATTCTAACTCTTCCTGCTTAAAGATGACAGTTGGACCATGTAATTGATATGCTTTCTGTAATTCCTCTTCCTGCTTCACTTCGATCAATAAATGAAAATGATTAGGCATTAAACAGTGGGCAAACAGATTACATACGGGCAAAATATAGTCTGACAGCTTCTGAAGAAAGAAGTGGTAATTTTTTTCTTCTATAAAAAGATTTTCTCTGCCATTGGCATGGTTATAAACATGATATGTGTTACCTGGTAACATATATAAATTGAGTTTAGTTAAACTTTGCCAAAGTTTGATCAACCTGATTCATCTCGGTCAATCTTTTTCAACTTTTGAAACTTTGCCAAAGTTTCATCAATCTGATTTATCTTAATCAATCTCTTGCAACTTTGGCAAAGTTGATTTCGTTTTTGAACTTTATTTCAACTCTTTTAAATCATCCAACACATACACACCTCTTCCGTATGTACCAATCACCAGTTTTTTATCTCTCGGATGAATAAACAAATCGTTTACAGAAACAGATGCTGGAATGTTTCCATTGATAGCGATCCATTTTTTTCCTGCATCCTTGCTGATGTATACACCAAAGTCAGTTCCGCAGAATAACACATTGGCATTATCAGGGTGTTCAGCAATTACATTCGCAGGTGAAGGAGGCAGATTCGATGCAATCGATCTCCATGTTGTTCCATAATCATCACTTACATAGAGATAAGGTATGTTATTATCTGCTCTGCGATCGTTCAATACAAGATATACTCTTGCAGATTTAAAAGAAGAGGTTGTAATCTTGGCCACATGTTTGTTGTAAGGAAGCCCTTTGGTAATTTCTTTCCAGCTACCTCCATCATTCATGGTTATCCATACACGACCATCATCTGTACCGGCATACAATTCACCTGCTTTATCGCCTTCTGCAACAGCAGTGATCGCCTGGTGATAAATAAGATATGGATAGTTGCCCATGTGCTTTTGATCGTTGTAACTCAGATCAACACTGATCTTCTTCCATGTTTCACCTGCATCTTCTGTTTTATACAAATGCTGCAAACCATGATAGATCACTTTGTTGTTGAAGTTGCTCATGACTGTTGCTGCCAACCATTCACCACGCAAGGAATCAATACGTCCTACATCAAATAAAGGAAAACGTTGTACTCCATCACGACGACCTTTGCTCATATCCGTTTTCATCAAACGGCCATAGTAGGTAGATGAATACACAATATTTGTATTGAGCGGGTCAACTTGTATTTGTGTGCCTTCACCGCCGGGAGCCATACGCCATGGACGAAGTGATGTATCGGGCTGCGTTCCAAATGTATTGGTTACGTTGCCGCTCATCGTTCCTTCGTCCTGCACGGAACCAAAAATATTGAACGGCGTGTTCATATCATAAGTAACCGTGTAAAACTGTGTAGTTGGAATTTTATCAAAAAAGTTTTTCCATTTTATACCACCGTTATAAGTTAATGTAACACCACCATCATTTCCTACGATCATTCGATCAGGATTTTCTGTATCAATCCACATGGCATGATTATCACCATGTGTCCAGTCACCGGTTGTATCTGTTGGATCCCATACTTTCCATGTTTTACCTGCATCTTCACTGATCCCTTTTTCTACACCAAATGCATAAATGCGGTTTTCATTTTTTGGATGCACCCGTATTTGACTGAACACCCATCCATAAGTACCGGAGAATGGTTTAAAGAAATCATGCACCTCTCCCATCTTCTCCCAGCTTTCTCCTTTATTATTACTGCGATAGATAGCACCACCAATGACAACCTTTTGCACTTTACGTTCATAGCTATCTGTTTCACCCGGATTTGGATCCCGTTTCTTATTATGATCATCTACAAACGCATACAACACATTCGGGTTTGAATGACTTATTGCCAAACCAATACGACCGGTGAGTTTTGTATCGGGCAAACCGGTTGTGATCTTCTTCCATGTTTTACCGCCATCAGTTGTTTTATACAAATGATCTCCATCTTCCGGAACAGGATCACTCCATCTTCTGCGGATGCGGTTCCACATACTTGCATACAATGTATTTGGATCAGATGGATCCATCACCAGATCAATACATCCGCTTTGTTCGCTTTCAAATAAAATTTGTTTCCATGTTTTACCGCCATCACTGGTCATGTAAACACCACGGTCTTTATTATAAGTCCATTCATTACCACTTGCGGCGACGTAAACCACATTTGCATTTTTGGGATGAACAATAACTCTTGCAATGGTGCCTGTGTTTTCCAAACCAATATGTGTAAAGCTTTTTCCGCCGTTGGTTGTTTTATACATCCCGATTCCCGGCAAGGATGCACGGAAAATATTCGCTTCACCTGTTCCTACGTACAATGTATTCGGGTCAGATGGAGCCAATGCAATATTGCCGATAGATTGCGTAGCTTCTTTATCAAACAAAGATTTCCATGTTACACCTGCATCTTCTGTTTTCCACAATCCACCTGTTGCAAAAGCGGCATAGATAATATTGGGATTGCCTGTAATACCCGCCACATCGGTGCTTCGGCCACTGCGATTATCAGGACCTGTTAACCGCCATTGCAGATTTTTATATGGTGATTGCTGCAATAAAAGTTGCTGCTGTTTAAACGCAGCCATCTTTTGTGCACCGGTTGTGCTTTTGTTTTGCTGAGCCGCAATGGCAAGTGGCAACATCAGCAAATAGATTATTTTACGCATCCTTTAATTATTAAATGAATGTACCATGTCAACTAAAATCACTGAAAATAATAGTGCGCCGTATTAAAGCGAATATTCACTGGCGCTGTTCGTATGTTTTGATAAGATGAAATAGAAAAACCTCCGGGAACCGGATTACCACCTGTTACATTTCCGTTTAATGTTCCCGCAATAAATCCCGGGCGTTTCTCCCCGATAATCAGTTTCGCATCCTGTTCAATCTGATAATAGTGCGTATAATCTTCAAAGCGGCTTCCTGTTTTAGTGGTTAAACTAAAGCTACGTATTCGGGAAACGTTTATATTGGTAACAGACGTAAATGTGCCAACAGCCATCGTATCCCCAATACTTTCGAAAGAAAAAAAGATTGTACAGGATTTATCTTTACTGTAACCAAAAACGTTATGGAGTGATGCACTTAAATTATTTGCGTAAACATTATGATACACTACCGAATCGACAGCAAAACTTTTGCCTTCGATTTCAATAACAAAAGGTTTATTGGTATTCGCAGAATTATTTTTTTTACACCCTGCTACAGTAAATAACAAAAGCATCATTACACCATAGACAGTAAAATATTTTTTCATAAATCGATTTTTTATAAAACTACGTTTTTTGTCAGATCATTGTTTACCGTACGCATAATCCCCAACGGGTTTTCATTCTTCAATTCTTCCGGCAACAATTCATTGCTCCAGTTTTGAAAAGCAATGGGTCTTGCAAAACGTTTAATGCCATCTGCACCTACACTTGTAAACCTGGAATCAGTTGTTGCAGGAAATGGCCCGCCATGATGCATACTCAAACACACTTCTACGCCTGTTGGTACACTGTTTAAAATAAAGCGACCGCAACTGTTTTTTACTGCTTCAACAAGATCTTCATTTTGCAACACATCTTCATTGGTTGCCATCAATGTTGCAGTTAATTGTCCTTCCAGATGTTTTGCTACTGAAAGCATTTCTTCTTTGTTCTTACAACGGATGATGAGTGAATACGGACCAAACACTTCCTGTTGCAAAACAGGATTGTTTAAAAATGTTTCTGCACTTGCAGTTGCAACAGTAGCTAAGCCCTGAGCGGAGTCGAAGGGCTTAGGGTTATCACTGAGCGAACCTGTCCCGTCAACAGCGGGAGTCGAAGTGTTAACCATTTCACTTTCTGCCACCAAATGCACTTCCTCCTGCATCAACGCCGTTTCTTTTTTCTCTGCATATGCTTTTGCAATTCCTGTATGCAACATCACACCGGGTTGAATTTTTTGAATGGCTTTGCCCAAATCATGCGTAAAGGTTTTTAATTCTTCACTTTCAATACCAATGATCAAACCCGGATTGGTGCAAAACTGACCAACACCTAATGTAATGGAACCTGCATACATAGTTGCAATTTCTGTTGCTGATGATTTTAATTTCTCCGGTAATAAGAACACAGGGTTGATACTTCCCATTTCTGCAAAAACCGGAATCGGTTCTTTACGTTGATTGGCCCAATCGAATAATTGTTTGCCGCCGTTATAAGAACCTGTAAAGCCAACTGCTTTTGTGTGTGTATGAGTAACCAATGCTTTACCAACTTCAAAACCCTTTCCATGTACATGTGTAAAAACTGCCTGCGGCAAATTTAATTTTGCTGCTGCTGTATGAATAGCATCAGCAACTATTTGTGATGTATGCGCATGTGCAGGATGTGCTTTCACGATCACCGGGCAACCTGCAGCTAATGCACAAGCCGTATCACCACCTGCTGTTGAATAAGCAAAGGGGAAGTTGCTTGCACCAAAGACCACTACAGGCCCAAGCGGCACCAGCATTTTCCGTATATCCGGTTTGGGTGGTGCTTTATCAGGAATTGCCGTATCAATTCTTGCTTCAATCCATTCGCCCTGTTCACATGCAGTTGCATATTGATTAAGTTGTAAAATTGTTCTTCCCCGTTCGTTCCGCAATCTTGCTTCAGGTAAATTGGTTTCCTGCATGGCTGTTTGAATCAATGCATCACCACATGCTTCCAGTTCAACCGCAATAGCACGCATCAACGCTGCCCTTTCCTTTAAACTTTTCTTACGATAAACATGAAATGCATCCCATGCATCGTTCATGTATTGATCAATCTGCGCAAGTGAAGTATCATCAAAACTCATTGTAGAAATTTTATTTTATAAGTTTGGTCTTGCAGCGATACCATCATTGATGATCTTGAGAATGCGTTCCCGTTCGCTGCCCTGTAAAGTTAATCGAGGCGCCCTTACATATTCACTTCCAATTCCGGTTTGTGTAGCCGCCAGTTTAATATATTGTACCAGCTTGGGATGAATATCCAGTTCAAGCAAGGGCATGAACCAACGATAGATGGCGGCTGCTTCTGCAATCTTACCTTCTTTCACTAAATTGAAAATGGTGACTGTTTCTTTTGGAAAAGCATCTACCAATCCGGCAACCCAACCATCAGCGCCTAAACACAATTCTTCCATAGCCAATGTATCAACCCCGCAAAGAATTTTTAAACGTGTACCAAAACGATTGATGATTCTTGTAACATTGGTCACATCTCTGGTACTTTCTTTCACTGCTGTAATATTGCTGCATGTCAACAGTTCTTCAAACATATCAAGCGTTACATCAATCTTATAATCCACAGGGTTGTTGTAGATCATGATCGGCAGATCAGTTGATCTGGCGATAGTTTTAAAATATTCTACTGTTTCCCTGTCATCCGTTTTATAACGCATAGGTGGTAACAACATTAATCCTTCGGCTCCCCATGCTTTGGCATTGGCTGCCTGTTGTACTGCATCTTTGGTTGTGCTTTCTGCAATATTCATAATCACCGGAATTTTTCCGTTGAAGAATTGTACCGCATGTTTTACTAACTGTTCTTTTTCTGCAGCAGTGATGGTGCTGGCCTCACCCAATGAACCACCAATGATCACACCATTTACACCTGCATCGAGTTGAGCCTGCAGATTTTTTTCAAACATTGGCAGATCCAATGCATCATCGGCGGTAAACGGAGTTAATACTGCCGGAAACACTCCTTTCCATTCAAATGACATAGTAATAAGTTTGAACGAAAATACCGGATCGTACACAGAACAGGCAGTCGCTGATTAGCCAATACTTTACCGATATTAACATGTATAACTCTTAAATTTACAATTCAGGCTAAAATTAGCAAAGAATGAAGGTTGTACAATTTACCATTCCGGTTGCAGGTGATCGTTCCATTGTGGTACAGGAAGAAGAGTTGCCGCATTTTTATAATCACCTGCATCGTCATAAGGAAATACAGATCACCTGGATCATCGAGGGAACAGGTACGCTCATTGCAGGTAATTATATGCAACCGTTTAAAGCAGAAGAAGTATACCTTCTTGGGGCCAATCAACCACACCTGTTTAAAAGCGATCCTGTTTATTTTGATCAACGCAGAAAGAAAAAAGTAAAGGCACTTTCATTGTTCTTCAATCCTGTTCAGTTTACACAAACTGTTTTATCCCTACCGGAAACAAAAAACATCAAACGGCTGATAGAGCAGAGCAGTATGGGTTTGCAGGTTCCTGCTGCAAGTGTAAAAAAAATCATTGCTGAAATGTTGCTGGTAAAAGAAGCAAAGCAGGCTTATATACTTGCAGCCTTTCTTCATTTATTACAGACAATGAGCAGCATCAAAGGAAACAGAGTCCTTGCTTCAGCATCTACACACTATAGTATTTCTGATTCCGAAGGTTTGCGGATGAATGATGTGTATCGATATACCATGGAACACTACACTGATCATATCAAACTGGAGGAGATCGCAGCAGTAGCACATCTTACGGTGCAGGCTTTTTGCAGGTATTTTAAAAAGCATACCCGTAAAACTTATATCAGTTTTGTAAACGAGATCCGCATCAACGAAGCCTGTAAAAAAATGACGGGGGCTGATGTATCAAGCATTTCATCTATTGCTTATGAAACCGGGTTCAGCAGTGCTGTGAGTTTTAACCGGGTATTTAAACAAATAACCGGTGTATCACCTTCCCGTTATATAACAGATTACCGGCAGCAAGTAAACTGACTGGCATTTCGTACTTTAGCAATAAGATTGTTTGCACATGGAAACCTACGGTAAAATTTTACTCATAGCCATGCCGGCTTTTCTATTGCTGGTGCTTGCGGAAGCATATTATGGTGTTTGGAAAGGAAAACAAACCGTCCGTAATATGGATATGATCTCCAGCCTCAGCAGTGGCATTACCAATGTAACCAAAGATGTGTTGGGTTTGAGTATTGCGATTATCGGTTATGGATGGCTGGCAGATAAATTAGCTATTGTACATATTGAGAATACGATTCTTACTTATATCATCGCTTTTATAGCGCTTGATTTTGCAGGTTACTGGGTGCATCGTCTCGATCATGAATATAATTTTTTCTGGAACGCACATATCATTCATCACAGCAGTGAAGATTTTAACCTGGCTTGTGCATTAAGGCAAAGTATTTCGGTTGTGTTTCGTCTCTTCACTATTTTTTTATTACCAGCTGCATTACTGGGTGTGCCAACCATGGTGATTGCTGTTGTTGCTCCGTTACATTTGTTTGCACAGTTTTGGTATCACACCCAACACATCAACAAGATGGGATTGTTGGAGAAGATCATTGTTACACCTTCGCATCATCGTATACATCATGCCATCAATCCTGAATATGTAGATAAGAACTACGGACAGATATTTATTTTCTGGGACAAATGGTTTGGCACTTATCAGGAAGAACTCCCCGACAAAAAACCTGTTTACGGCATTACACGTCCTGTACAGACTTGGAACCCCATCAAAATAAATTTTATGCATTTGGGTTTACTGATCAAAGATGCATGGCTCACTAAAAGCTGGAACGATAAACTCCGCATCTGGATGATGCCCACCGGTTGGCGACCTGCAGATGTTGCAGAAAAATATCCTGTACATAAGATTACCGATCCTTATCATTTTGAAAAATATGATACCAAAGCTTCTCCTGCATTGCATGTATGGAGCTGGGTGCAGATTACAATGGTTTTATTATTTATCAGTTATCTGTTTGGAAATATTGCAGGCATCAATGCACTCCACCCATCTTACATCTATCTCTATGGTTTGTTTATTTTTCTTAGTGTGTATGCTTATACCGATTTAATGGACCGGAATAAATATGCCATCGTGTGGGAAGTTATTAAGAATAGTTTTGGCATCGCTGTTATTTTACAAGCGGGCGATTGGTTTGGAGCATCTGTTTTAAGCGGATCAATTAAATATCTGATTGCTATTTACTTTCTGGCATCAACAATGATCACACTATGGTTTGTGCAGAAGCATGTAAAAGAAGATGAACTCAAACCAACTTTGGCAGAGTTGTAACTGTATGAATCTTTTTTGAACTTTCTCCAACTTTGGCAAAGTTGTAAGAGTTGGATTGTGTTTTATCGGTCTGAATAAACTTTGCCAAAGTTTTCATGATAAAAAAGTAAGAAATTGAAATTAAGTAAATGGACCAAATTGTTTCTGGCAGCTTTCTGTTTTGGCATTGCCATTGTTGGATTTATGATCAAGCTGCCGTCGGGTTTCAGGCATATTGACAAAGAGCTTCACTCCCTCTTTTATTTTATTGCAGCTGCATTCTTAAACATCCTGTTTGCAAACAGAAAACTTTTCAGACACTTACTCATCTTTGTTGCACTCTATCTTTTTGGTGCCGGCATTGAATATGCACAGGCGTATAGCAACCGGTTTTTCCGTTCCAGAATACATGGCCGCTATGATCCGGAAGATGTGCAAGCCAATCTGAACGGACTGCTTGCATTCTCTGTTCTTTGGGTTATTTATATGATCATCTCTTTTTTGTTTAGAAAAGAAATCAAAAAAGTTGCTGTAACAACTCCTGATCAGAGGAGATAGTACAGCTTACTGCAGGATTAACTTTTCAAGTATTTTATGAAACAAGCGACTGTAATTTCTGCTTAAACTTTTCAATTTTTTTATTGTTTGAATTGTAGAGTTTGCTTTCCTTAATCACTGTTACAGTCGTCTTCCATCACATTTTTTCTTTCCTTAACGCAATCCTTCTTATCTTAAACGCCAACATTATTATCGCATGCTCAACCTCCGGGACAATGAACAAGTGTTCAGAGAATTTATACAACAGCACCAGTCCCGGGTGTACAATACTGCATTAAATACGTTGCAGAACGAACAGGACGCCGAAGAAATAACACAGGATGTTTTTATAGAAGTATACAACAAAGCCCATACGTTTAAAGGAGAGTCGCAGGTAACTACCTGGCTGTACCGCATCACCATCAATAAATGCATTGATCTCATGCGCAGTCGCAAACGGAAAAAAAGATTTGCTTTTATGACCGACCTTTTTCATGAAAGCGGCGAACCCATTGAAGATGCCGGTGATTTTATACACCCCGGTATTGTAGCAGAAAACAAAGAAAAAGCCGCCGTGTTGTACAAAGCCATTCAGCAATTGCCGGAAACACAAAAAATTGCATTTTTACTCAGCGAAACGGAAGGGCTGAGCTACGGAGAAATCAGCGAAATTGTTGGTACTTCTGTATCTTCCATTGAATCGCTGCTGTTCAGGGCAAGGAAGAACCTGAGAAAAATACTGGCCGATTATTATAAAAATCATGTGAGGTAGCAAGTTTTTCATCAAAACCCCGTCAAACAATTTGATATGAACACAAAACAGGAACAATGGATGGATGACATAATGGGCAGCCTGCAGCAGATGCAAAAGGCCCCGGGAAATCCCTACCTGCACACCCGTGTTATGGCTAAAATCAGGCAACCCTTTCTCCGTCAGCCTTTACAACTAAAATGGGTATTTGCTTTTTCGGCCGTGTTTGTATGTATGTTTCTTTTGAATTTGCTTAGCTGGAACGGAACAACAGATACTTACAACAGCGCCGCAGGCCAGCCTGTTGATATTGAAATGGTGATCAATGAATATGAACTGAATAATCAATACACATCATTACCCTGATTGTAAAATGAACAAGACAAGATTTTTGACGATTGCCGTTTTGCTTTTATTAATACTAAATGCCAGTACCCTTTTCTTTTTATTTCAAAAAAGAGGTGGGCCACATTCTTACCGTGGCGGAAGACCTTATTCCGAATTCATGAGCAAACAATTAAAACTGGATGCACAACAGGAAACACAACTGAAGCAACTGAGAGATGAACACAAAACAGAACTGGATAAGCTTCGTAAAGAAGATATGGAATTACATGAACAGCTCTTTATGTTTGTAAAAACCGGCAATAACGATTCGTTATGGATTGATTCCATTACCACATTAATTGCAGCCAATAAAAAAAGATTTGAGCATACCTTCTTCAAACATTTTTTACAAATACGTTCTATCTGCCGCCCCGATCAGCTGGAGTTATTTAATACCACCATTGATCAGATTATGAAACGCAGAATGCCATCGCCCGGTGAAGACAGAAACAAAAAACACGGTACTTCTCAATCAAACTAAACCCTTCAACTCAACCTATAAAAAAAACCGCTCCTTTTAAAGAGCGGTTTTTTATATGTTCATCAATTTAATTATTCCACCACCTCTCCTTCCAGATCGTAATCAAATGCTTTGGTAATTTTTGCGTTTACAAATTCGCCGATCTTTAATTTCTTATCAGAATGAATGATTACTTCATTATCTACTTCCACACTGTCAAATTCTGTACGGCCTAAATAACGGCCCGCTTCTTTTTTATCAACTATGGTTTTAAATGTTTGTCCAATTTTTTCCTGGTTCAGTTCATAAGAAATTTCCTGTTGCACTGCCATGATCTCCTGTGCCCTGCGCTCTTTTTCTTCTGCAGGTACATCATCTACCAAATCATATCCGCTTGTTCCTTCTTCATGACTGTATGTGAAAATACCCACACGATCAAAACGTTGTTTCTGTAAAAACAGTTTTGTTTCTTCAATATCATCTAAGGTTTCGCCCGGGAAACCTGCAATCAACGTAGTGCGTAAACAAAGACCGGGAACTTTTTCACGAACGGCAGCAATCAACTCTTCTGTTTCCGTTCTTGTAATTTGCCTGCGCATTGCTTTGAGCATATTGTCACTTGCATGTTGCAGGGGCATATCTAAATAGTTGCAGATATTATCCCGTTCACGCATTACATCCAGCACATCTAATGGAAATTTATGCGGATAGGCATAATGCAAACGAATCCACTCAAGCCCTTTCACATCTGCCAAACGGTGCATTAAATCTCCCAACATGCGTTTTTTGTAGAGATCAAGTCCGTAATAAGTCAGTTCCTGTGCAATCAGCATCACTTCCTTTACTCCTTTCTTCACGAGTCCTTCAGCTTCTTTCACCAAATCATCCATACTCTTGCTTACATGCTGACCACGCATTAACGGAATGGCACAAAAAGCACAGGTACGGTTACAACCTTCACTTATTTTTAAATACGCATAATGCGATGGTGTGCTCAATAAACGTTCGCCCACCAGTTCAGTTTTATAATCTGCTTCAAACTGTTTTAATATTTGCGGTAACTCCATGGTTCCGTAAAACGCATCTACTTCAGGGATCTCAGCTTCCAGGTTATTTTTATACCGTTCGCTTAAACAACCCGTTACAATCACTTTGTCTAATTTACCCCGGCGCTTTAATTCAACCTGATCTAAAATGGTGCTTATGCTTTCTTCCTTTGCTTTATCAATAAAGCCGCAGGTATTTACAATTACAATGTTGTGATCTTTTTTGCTGCTTTCATGCACCACATCAATTTCATTTGCCAGTAACTGACCGCTGAGCACTTCACTATCCACCATATTTTTACTGCAGCCCAGTGTTATGATATTGACTTTATCTTTTTTGAGCGTTTTACTTTTCATTTGTTCTTTTTTAGTTCTGTTCTCTACTCATCTGCCAAAAAAATCTCTTGCGGCAACTGACAGATTTTCATTACATTAATTACAGCGTGCAAAGGTAATAGAATCGGGCAGAAAGACGTTTTTCTACCCGTTAACAAAAGTTTGGCATCATTTTTTCAAGGAGGGTTGTTCTAAAACTCACATGTATGAAAAAGATTTTTATGCTGGCCATTGTGTTTACTGTTGTTTCGCAACAGCAGCTATTTGCACAGGCCAAGGGCAGCAGTTACAAGACAGCATTAGGTGTTAAGTTTTATCCCGGGGCAGGTATTACAATCAAACATTTTGTAAAAAGCAATGCAGCACTTGAAGGTATTGCTTACTTCTGGAGAGATGGTGTACGCATAACCGGCTTGTACGAATTTCATGGTAATTTCAATGGAGCTCCGGGTTTAAAATGGTATGTAGGGCCGGGTGCACACGTTGGCTTTTGGAACAACCGTTACTGGGACAGAAGATATCCCGGTTACAGAGGCGGTGCACTGGTTGGTATTGATGGTGTGTTAGGTTTGGATTACAAGTTTAATGGAGCACCAATTAATATGTCAATTGACTGGCAGCCTTCTTTTGAATTTGGAGACTACGGCGGATTTACCGGAAACTGGGGTGGTTTCGCTATCCGCTATACATTTTAAACAGGTATACCTGTGATGAGATTAAAAGGATACTCTTAAACTTAGAAACTAAGCTGAAGAGTATCCTTTTTTTTTGTTTAACCGTTCTACTTTTATATTGTTGATAAACGCCAACTACCCTATAAGAGAACTATCTTAATCCAATCCTGAAAAAAACCGAAAATCGGTATCTTATGAAAAAAGATGGACGGGCAAAGTCCACCAATGTCCCTTGAGAAACTTCCGCATGGAAGTTTTTCTTTTTTATAGCAATGATTTGCCGGTAAGACGGGAAGGCGGTAAGAAATAGATGTGTGAGATGCTTGATAGCTAACAGTCTTCAGGACTTACAGTATTCCTGTCTTTCCAACTTCCCGACTTCCCGTCTTCCCGGCCTCTTGTATTTCCGTCTTCCCGGCCTCTTGTATTTCCGTCTTCCCGGCCTCTCCTCTTCCCGACTTCTTCACAAAAGTATTTTCTTTGTAAAAAGAACTTCCTCTTCATGCCCGATAATTACCAGATAGCCGATGCATTTTCGATGTTGAGCAAACTCATGGACATCCATGGAGAAGATGCATTTAAAGCAAAGACCTATGCATCTGCTGCATTTAACATTGAAAAGTTACCTGTGCAGCTGGCAGAAGTGGAGCCTGCAAAAATTTCTACCTATCGAGGCATTGGCAGCAGCACTGCAAAAAAAATAATTGAAATTTTAGAAACCGGCGAATTAAAAGCATTAACCGATTTAATTGCAAGAACACCGCCCGGTGTTATTGAAATGCTTTCCATTAAAGGCATTGGTCCAAAGAAAATATCCACCATCTGGAAAGAAATGGAAATTGAAAGTATAGGTGAATTATTATATGCCTGTCAGGAAAACCGTTTACTGCTGTTCAAAGGCTTTGGCGAAAAAACACAGGCCAATGTCATCAGCTCCATAGAATTTTTTCTGCAGCATAAAAATATTCATCTCTATGCCGATGTGGAAGCTTATGCAGCAAAAGTGCAGCAAACGATGGAACTCCGTTTCCCCAATGATCAATTTGAAATAACGGGTGAGTTCAGAAGACAGATGGAAATTATTCATCAGCTGGAGTGGGTTACAACTGCATCACTCGCTGCTGTTGAAACTTTGTTTACAGCAAATAATTTTGAACTGCTGGAAAAAGAAACTGCATACATGATTGTAAAAGGACCTGAAAATATTCAATTGAAATTTTATGCTGCAACGGCAGATACATTTGGATCAGTTCTATTTACAACCTCCTGCAGTGAAGACTTTTTACAACAGTGGGGAGTTGTTGAACCTGCAGCAACAGAAGAAAAAATCTTTGAGCAAAAAGGCATTGCTTTTATTCCATCCTTTTTACGGGAAGAGTTTACAACCGATGCTGTTCCTGAACTTATACAACCCAATTCAGTAAAAGGCATCATTCACAGTCATAGTAACTGGAGCGATGGCAGCAATACCATTGAGCAGATGGCGCAGCATGCACAGGAAAAAGGATTTGAATATTTAGTGATCAGCGATCACAGCAAAAGCGCCGGTTATGCCAACGGACTCTCTGTTGAACGGATCGAAGCACAACATCAATACATTGATGAACTCAACAGCAAGCTCAACGGCTTTCGTATTTTTAAAAGTATTGAAGCCGATATTCTGGGTGATGGCTCATTGGATTATGATGATGATGTATTGGCTACGTTCGATTTAGTAATTGCATCGGTGCACAGCAATTTAAAAATGACAGAAGAAAAAGCAATGATGCGTGTAATGAATGCCATTGAAAATCCGTACACCACTATACTCGGTCATATGACGGGACGATTATTATTGAGCCGTGCCGGTTATCCACTCGATCATAAAAAAGTGATTGATGCATGTGTTGCCAACAGTGTGGTGATTGAGCTCAATGCACATCCCCGACGATTGGATATTGACTGGCGCTGGATCAGTTATGCATTAAAGAAAGGTGCGCTCATCTCCATTAACCCCGATGCACATGAGCTGAGTGGATACAACGATATACGGTATGGCGTGCTGGCTGCACAAAAAGGCGGACTGACAGCCGCACAAAACTTAAGCAGTTTTTCGTTAAACGAGTTTGAAGAATACTTAATGGATATACGGAGAGAAAAAGGGATTTGAGAAAAACTTCGAAAACTCATTGATTTTTTTTGAGTGTGATGTTGATAATGAAACAAACTCCTTGTTTCATTTTATTAATTTTTTTTCAGAACTTACTTCTGTATGAACAGCGCCATTAGTAAGATCAATTACCAACTGATTGTATACAGAGGAAAGTCGAGAATACTCGTACAGTTTGCACATAATACCGCATGGAACCAACGTATTAAGCAAGTAGCAGATGCCCGCTGGAGCAGCAGCTTAAAAGGATGGCATTTGCCAGACAATGAAGAAAACCGGAAAAAATGTGGAATAGAACCCGCCACTGCATTAAGTATACAACAGCAAAAAGTACAAACATCATCCATCCGGCTATCGGCCAACAACAAAGAACAGTTGTTACTCTATCTGGAACAACTGGCATTAAAGAAATACAGTAAGAGCACTTTACAAACTTACCGCAATGAGTTTATGCAATTATTACAATTGCTGAAAGACCTTCATGTGCAGGATTTAACCCCTGAACATTTGAAACGATACATGTTGTATTGTGTGGTAAAGTTGAAGCTATCGGAGAATACATTACACAGCCGGCTCAATGCGTTGAAGTTTTATTATGAGCAGGTATTGAAAAAAGAGAAATTTTTTTGGGAGATACCAAGGCCCAAAAAACCCATGCAACTTCCAAAACTTTTAAATGAAACAGAAATTACCAAGCTGTTTAATGCATTATCGAACAAAAAACACAAGGCCATGCTATTTACAGCTTACAGTGCCGGGCTTCGTGTAAGTGAAGTTGTAAATTTGAAAATAGCAGATATTGACAGTGAACGAATGCAGATTTTCATTGAACGAGCAAAAGGAAAAAAAGACAGGTATGTGAATTTAAGCCCTGTACTGCTCGATATTTTGAGAAGCTACATTAGGAATTACAAGCCCAAACCCCGGGTTTATTTATTTGAGTCGGAGCAAACAGAAACGGCCTACCCTCCCAGAACAGTGCAACAAATATTCACGAATGCAAAACTTAAAGCAGGGATTAGAAAGGATGTAGGCATTCACAGTTTGCGACACAGTTTTGCCACTCATCTTTTGGAAAAGGGTACCGACATCAGATATATCAAGGAAATTCTTGGTCATTTTAATATTAAAACAACGGAGCGTTACCTTCATGTGACCCGTAAAAAGCTAGTGAATATTGTAAGTCCATTTGATGATCTTTGGCATAAAGACGGCATTAACTGGTAGATTGGATTGTACTAATAACAATACAAAAAGTATAACATTAAACTATTGGTTTTCAATTGATTTATTTTTGCGCAATAACTTATTATATCATAAATTAGAGTGTTGTACGTCACCTTAACCAGCATCCTACACATCAATGACAAATTCCTGGACACAAATTTTTAAGGCACATCATTACTTCTTGACATCGGGTATAACTTATAGCCATGTAAACAAGACAGCATGGGATTACCGTCAATCTTTGACACATGTTTCAATGGCAATAACTTGTGTTGACGTTGTAGCACAGATAACAAACAAATACATAGTTGACGAAGGAACATTTGATATTGCCAACCTTAAAGGACTTAAATTTCTTTTTTTAGAGGAACAAGACTTAGACACTCTTGCTCCGATTGAACCACTAAAAGATATTGAAATTATCAACTGCTGGAGAAACGAGATTGACAGCCTTGTTCCGATTAAAGAATTTTTCAACTTAAAGGAACTGCATTTTTCAGGTAACAAAGTAAACAACCTTCAACCGCTTTGTGGTTTGACACAGTTAACAACTATTGACCTCACAGACAATCAAATTATATCTATACCTGATTTTTCAAAATTGACCAACCTAAAATGTTTAGACCTAAACTATAACCAAATAAAAGATATTTCGCCACTATCGGAATGTAAATCATTAGAGACATTATCGCTGTATGGTGTTCCCGTCAGCATGACAAAAATTGTTGACTTAAAAAGACAACTTCCCAAATGCAGGATACAGACAATTTATAAACCAGACGGATTTGAAGAAGATTTGTTTGGACACTTAACAATTAAAGGCGACAAAGTATTTTTCATCCATTTTCAAGAGAACTATGGAGAACAAACTTATCATATAGTTGTATCACTTTTTGACACAGACAATAATAGCAGCAACGGTTCCTTGACACCGACCTTAAAAGAAATCGCAGAAAATTCATTATTCAATCATCTACATTCAAAAGGTAGTGCAGCCGAAATAAAAAGACAACATTACTTTGAGGAAACAGATAAACTAATACGAGTGCAGTTTGACTTAATCTAATTGACAAGAGAAAGGCGAACGTACAACAGTGGGTTTTGCGGCAGTGGGGCTGGACGCAAAGCGTCCGTCATCAGCAGTAATTCTGTTCAGCTTTTGTCCCAGCCGACATTTATCTATTAAGCTTTAGTTCTTAACTTCAACTTTATATTTTCAATTGGGCTTTCGTCGCCGGGGGCGACGTTTTTCAAATCCCCCACCGACCGCAAAGCCCTACCGTTATGCGTCATGCTTGGGCGACACAGCAAACTTGAAATTGACAGCAAAAAATAAACTTTAAGACACCAAACTAAACGAAAACAAATAATGAAAAATATCTTTACAAGAAGACCGATAATTACTTTCTTGGTAATAACATTTGCATTAAGTTCAATATTTTATTCTCTGATTATTCACACAGGAAAACTTGGAAGTGGGTTTAATTTGTATGTCACCGGGTTGATGTGGTGTCCCGGACTTTCTGCCTTAATCACTTCTCTTATTTTAGGTAGAAAAATATCTGAACTTGGCTGGCAATGGGGCGAGGCTAAATATCAATTGAGAAGTTATTTAATCCCTTTATTATATGCTTTCATTTCATACATTATCATTTGGTCAATTGGTTGGGGAGGGTTTTACAACAAAGAATTCGTTACTCAAATTGCTACATCTTTTGGATGGACAAAATTACCTTCTGGATTTATCATTTTTTTCTTTTTTATTATTACTGGGATATTCGGAATGGCAGGTAATGCAGCAGCAGCAATGGGTGAAGAAATCGGTTGGCGTGGCTTTTTAGTGCCAGAACTTTCTAAGAAATTCAATTACACTAAAACATCACTTATAGTAGGCAGTATCTGGGCTGTATGGCATTTCCCTATTCTTATTTTTGCAGATTATAACAGTGGCACACCCTACTGGTATGGTTTAACCTGCTTTACCGTAATGATAATAAGTATAAGCTTTGTGTTTACCTGGTTTCGTTTAAAATCAAATAGTTTGTGGACAGGAGTTATACTACATGCAAGCCATAATTTATTTATCCAAGCAATATTTACTCGACTTACTATTGATAAAGGAAATACAAAATACTTTATTGACGAATTTGGAATTGTACTACCAATAGTATGCTTGTGCTTTGCGATTTATTTTTGGAGCAACCGTTCTCAACTAATAAGTATCCCAAACGAAATTGATAACAGACATTGAGTAGCACGAACGCATAACATTGGTATTGCTGCAAGTGGGGCTGGACGTTGAAACATCGGCTGTTTGCATTGCTGTACTTTAGTTCGGGCAGACGAATATCTATTTGGCTTTTTGTTGTTAACTTCAACTTTATATTTTCAATTGGGCAGTAGTTCCGGGCTGGACGTCATAAAATATCCCACCTGCAGCAATACCTGCCCGTTATGCCCAATTGTATAGTCCTGAAATAGGTTGACTCCAAAAAAGTGGATAAGTCAACTAAAAACAGGACACAAAATGAGCAAAAA
>JAIEMP010000011.1 GCA_019752045.1 Chitinophagaceae bacterium
AACGATGCCGCTTACACGAAACTTTACCGCCTGATTTTTTGAAGGAAGGAGAGTTTTTTCACAGTCTGACGAACAGGGCTTTGTGCAGGCAGGGCATTGTTGTTTGTCCAGCCCAGAACGGAAGCCCAATAAAGAGATAAAAGTACAAGTTAACAACTAAAAGCCCAACAGCATTCCGTCCAGCCCGAACCAAAGTACAACGATGCAAACAGCCGAAGTTTGAACGTCAAGCCCTGCTTGCACAAAACCCCATGTTGGCAGTAGGCTTTCTTCTCGTCAATAATTTGCAGGTGCATTTTCCCAACCAATTTTATGTGTCATTCTTTGTCCCATATTATTGGTTGTGTAACCTGAAACGTTTTCACTCTCAACTTTTCCGTCCTTTTTAAATTCAATGTTTACTGAACAATCGCCTGTAATTCTAATCCAAACTAATTTCTTTTCATTTGGTTCAAGTTTGTTAAGATGCTTTTCTTCACAACCAAATATTTTTATGTCGGTCAAAGTGCTTGCTGTTTCATTTACAAACGTAATTCTCATTGTGTTTAATAAAACTGTCGTCAGCCAACAATAAAAAAGCATTATTGGTATGTTCAAAAGCATTAGTCCACAAGTGGTATAAAGGTTTCGTTTGTTGTCTTTGGTTTTTAGGGTTTGTCTAATTAAAAGAATGAAAAAAATTAGGTTAACAATTCCTGCCACAATTATAAAACCAAGTCCTAAAAATAACAATGATGATGAGTCTGTGAAATAGTATAATGCAAAAATCCCTGTCCCAAGAATAAATGAGAATAGTGAAATTAGTCTTGCGTTATTTGAAATTTTGGGTGCTGTCATTTTAAGCTTACTGCCAACACTAAATTATGCGCCACTCTTCATAAAACCAAATTTCCCAAACGTTTGATTTTCAACAGCAGCCATGTCGCCTTTTTAAATTGTTATAAAACAAAAGGCGACATGTCGCTTTTAGAATAAAAACGTTTGGTATCAGAAATCCTGTTCATTCTGCAACGCACCCTTCACAATAAAATACTGTGCGGAGGCATAGGTAATCATCACACATAAACTTAACAGTACATGTTTCACTGCAAAAAGATTTACAGCAAGTACAGAATCGGAGATTACAAACAGGAATGCACCGGTAAAGAAATAAGTGGCTGCAGCATCAGATGTTTTACGCCGTACATGTAAACTCATCAGCAACATGCTGCCAATAGTAATTCCATAAACTGTTACAGGAATTTTTAACGCATCCAGAAAAGGATAGAGGAAGTAAAGAAAGAGTACAATATATATGAGCACAGGCAAACCAATCAACGGTTGAAACTGAAGCAATCCTTTTTTACCGGGAAGAATGCTGAGGAAATAAAGAATATAAAACACATGTGCCAGTAAAAAACTGATCAACCCCGGAATAAACAGATTGTTCATCTGCAGAAAGAGATCGCCTGCCCATGAAAGAAATAATGCAGCAAGAATAAACCAAAACATCCGGCCTTTCTTATTTACAGTTGCAACATAAAATGCAGCAGCAAGTAAAGGCATCAGCAGCGGTTTGGTAAACCATCGTAATGTGGGGTAATTGAAATAAATAAACAGGACATCACAAACGGCAATACATCCATACAACAGAAACAGCAATTGTATCCGTTGTTTCATGGTCAGTTACCGGCTTTTACAAATCTGGATTTCCACTCATAATACCGGGAAAGAGAATCCATTACATAGGTGGTATCTTTCAACGGTTTGTTCACCTTCAGTAAAATGGCATAATGAAAACTGTCTTTCATTTGCAGTTCCACACGATGCCCACGCCCCAGTAAAGTGGCAATTCGTTTATCAGCACTCACTTTATTGTTGAATTCGCCAACCTGTAACACAAACGAAGTATCTGCAGGAGCAGTTACCGGAGTTGCATTCGTTAAACTGTCTGTTGGTTTGCTTGCTGTTGTATCTGCAGGAGTAATAACTACAGGATCGGATGCTGGTTCCGTTTCACTCAATTCTTCTGCTGCTTCTTTTTTAGGAATGGCTAAATAAACGGCCCATCCAATTATTGCAACTGCCAGTATTGCACCAACAACCACAATCAGTTTTTTTGAACTCTTTTTAGGACTGCTGGAAAAATCAATTTCAACTAAAGGCTGATCAATGGTTTTATCTTTTGCCAGATCCGATAAAGGCGTATTTATTTTTTCAAGCGCTTCAGATCCCTGTTCAAAAATAAAATCACCTGCCGTTGTTTTTGATAGAGAACCAATTCCTTTGAGCGGAAATGGTTTGCCAATGTTGAGCAGTTGTACACCATTGCTGAGATACGATTCAAGATCGCTCATGGCAAGCGGTTTCATTTTACCGGTATGCTCAACAAGGTAATGCAGAAATTCATCGGTTACCGTTGCAGATCGGTTTTGGATAAACCGTATGGTATGTGCAGGCCAGCCCTCGTCCTTCTGATCGTAAATATTTACGGCAGGGTCTAATTCAAATACACCGAGGCCGGGTAAGGTGAGTGATTTTTGCTGGTATAAGTATTGTGATAAGAGGTCTTGAATTTTCACGGATATTTTTTTTCAAACATACTGAAAAACATGCTGCTTTCATAACAATGCTATGGTTAACTGTTGCGGTATGAGTACTTTTGCAAAAAAAAGAATGCTTTCAGCTGAAGAAAAGGAATTTGTAAACTGGTGGGCAGCCAACCGGTTAAAAGAGAAGCGATGGGTGCAGCAGCTGGCCATTGGGTTACCATTGGGGCTGGCCTTTGGGTTTCCTATTTTACTGAGTGTAATGTTCAGGGGCTGGTACCAGCGAATGCCTTATGTATCGGGCACACAGTTAACAGTGATCTTAATTGCTGTATTACTCATTGTGGTATTTTACGCTGTTTTTCGCATGAAGTTTAAATGGGAGGCTAATGAACAGCGCTACAATGAGCTTAAAAAAAGAACAGAGCAGCAGGCAGCGGCCGGGCAAGAGCAGCCATCCTGATAAATTCATTGTCTTATAAAAAATGTTTACATGAAGTATCTCGTAATTGGAAGTTTTTTACTGATGTCAATCCTGGGTTGTAAAAAAGGGGAGTGTAATTTGCAGGCCTATACAACAGTAGCTCCGCAAAATGAGCAGCAGGAAATTGTTACCTATCTCAACTCCAAAGGAATTACCGGTGCAACAAAACACCCCAACGGATTCTATTATATTATTTCAAATGCAGGCGATGCAAATAAACCTGTGCCTTGCAGTATTATCAGTTTTCAATACAAAGGCCGGTTAAAAAATGATTCAACATTTGATGAAACGCCACCCGGTGCCAATATTACAGAACGCTTGGGTGTACTAAATGGCGGCATACAGTTGGGACTTTCGCTGGTTGGTAAAGGCGGGCAGATTCAGTTATTTGTACCACCCACACTTGGTTTTGGAAGTGTAGATGTGCCAAACCCCATCAACCCCGTTATACCCGCCAACTCCATGCTTATTTATGAAGTATCACTTATAAGCGTGAATTAAATCATTCAGATCTGCAGCAATCAAATATATTTGCTGCCCTGATTTTAAAAATTCGGTTTCACAGAAAAAAAACAACACATGAAGTATATACTGCTCATTTTCACTTTTGCATTAATGATAACGGCATGTAAAAAGAAAAAAGAACCTTGCACTGCTACTGCAGGCACAACAGTAGCTCCTGCCAGTGAAGAAGACAGCGTTAAAGCTTATCTCACAGCTAACGGTATTACTAATGCGGTAGAATTAGGGAATAGTGGGTTGTACTATGTTATTGACGCAGCAGGCAGCAGTGAGAGGGCAGAATTATGTGCCGCAGTTATTGTAAAGTATGTTGGAAAGTTAAAAGATGGAAAAGTGTTTGATCAAACAACCGGGACATCAACAGCTACATTTGGTTTAAGTGATTTTTTAATTGAGGGATGGAAAAGGACAATGACATTAATTGGAGAAGGAGGTAAAATTCGATTATTTATTCCTCCGGCACTTGGATATGGTGCAAACCCATTAATCGATCCGAGAACAGGAGTTACTGTTATTCCTGCTAATTCAATACTGATTTTTGATGTTGATATGGTAGCGATTACTAATTATTGAAAATGAATTGAAATTTTCCCCTGCATGTCAGGGGATTTTTTTTGCACGTACTTTTGTAAAAATTCATCCGCTTGTCGTACGAACCGATTTCCGTTTTTGATATGTTTAAAATAGGAGTGGGGCCTTCCAGCAGTCATACGCTGGGTCCATGGCGTGCCGCTCAACGCTTTGTGCAATCCATTCAAGAGCAGAATTTGTTTAATGCAGTGGTTAGTGTACGTGTATTGTTGTACGGTTCATTGGCAAAAACAGGAAAGGGACATGGAACTGATATTGCTGTGCAGTTAGGATTGAGTGGTGATGATCCTGTTACGTTTGATGTACATGCAATTGATGCAAAGATCAATGACATTGCTGCCATGAAAGAAATCGTACTTGGAGGGAAACATGAAATTGCATTCGACCCAAGAGAAGATATTGAATTTTTGATGACGGAGAGTTTGCCTTTTCACCCCAATGCCGTTACATTTCTTGCTGCTTTTTCTAATGACCAATCCATTGCCGAAACCTATTACTCCATTGGTGGTGGTTTTGTTGTAAAAGAACATGAAACAACTACCGGTAAGCAACAGGTGCAATTGCCTTTCCCTGTTGAAACAGCAGGTGATCTGTTGCACTGGTGTATGAAAACAGGCATGAGCATCAGTGAAGTGGTGATGGAGAATGAACATGCATGGCGCAACGAAGCAGAAACAAAATCAGGGGTTATCAATATCTGGCGGGTGATGCATGAGTGTATGTACAAAGGCTGTAATACCGAAGCAGGTTATTTGCCCGGAGGATTAAATGTAAAACGCCGTGCTGCTGCTTTAAATAAAAAACTGCTGCAGGGAAAAACGGTGCATGATCTGGCTTCATGGATTACTGCTATCCGTTCGGGCGGGAATGATTTTACTTATATACTGGATTGGGTGAGTTGTTTTGCATTGGCGGTAAATGAAGAAAATGCATCGTTTGGCCGTGTAGTAACAGCGCCAACAAATGGTGCAGCCGGTGTTATTCCTGCAGTGCTCATGTATTATGTTTGTTTTTGCAATACTGCTGATAGTCATCCGGATGAAGAAAAGATCATCCGATTTTTATTAACAGCATCTGAGGTGGGAAGTATTTTCAAAAAAGGTTCTACCATTTCGGCAGCTATGGGTGGTTGCCAGGCCGAGATTGGTGTATCAAGTGCCATGGCTGCTGCAGCGTTAACTGAATGTATGGGCGGTACGCAACGTCAGGTGCTGATGGCTGCTGAAATAGCCATGGAACATCATCTTGGGTTAACCTGCGATCCCATTGCTGGTCTTGTACAGGTGCCCTGTATTGAACGCAATACAATGGGAGCCATCAAAGCCATTACTGCATCTCAACTCGCATTGCAAAGTTCACCCGATTATGCAAAAGTATCCTTAGACGGAGTGGTAAAAACCATGTGGGATACAGCAAAGGATATGAACAATAAGTACAAAGAAACTGCCGAAGGCGGGTTGGCTATTCATATTCCCATTTCATTAAGTGAGTGTTAATGACCGTTAGTTGTTAAAAAAAATAAAATCGATCTTTGTTTTCAAACTATCTGGCAGAAATGCTGTTTCTTGCGTGGCGTAAAGCAAGTAGCAGAGCCTGTTTTACCGGATAACTTTCTTTTACATAACGTTTTAACATGACAAATGCTCAGGCAGAGAAGGACTTGAAGCGTCCTCTACAGCGGTTAGTGCAGGTATTAAATCTTGAACGCAAAGAAATTGGTTCCATTTATTTCTATGCCATTTTTGCCGGGCTGTTGCAGTTAGCCGTTCCTCTGGGAATACAGGCCATCATTAATTTTGTATTGGCCGGAAGTATTTCCACTTCTATTGTAGTTCTCATTCTTCTTGTTGTCATTAGTGTTTTCTTTACGGGTTTGCTGCAAATAAACCAGATGAAGTCAATTGAAAAAATTCAGCAACGTCTGTTTGCCCGTTATTCATTTGAATTTGCATGGCGTATACCACGTCTCGATCTGAAAAAAATTGATTCGTATTACATGCCGGAGTTTGTGAACCGTTTTTTTGATACGGTGAATCTTGAAAAAAGTTTAAGCCGTTTGTTGCTTGATATTCCTGCAGCGCTCATACAGGTTGTATTTGGTTTGATCCTTCTCTCGTTATATGCCAACGTTTTTATTATTTTCAGTTTACTGGTTATCCTGTTGCTTTTTGCAATCATCCGCATAACTTATGCAAGAGGGTTGGTTACCAGTCTGGAAGAAAGTGAAAACAAATATGCAGTGGCAGGATGGTTGCAGGAAATTGCACGGGTACTCAAATCATTTCAATTTTCAAGAGGGTCCTCTTTGCCCATGGATAAAACAGATCAACTGGTAACACAATACCTGCATGCACGTACAAGTCATTTCAGGATTTTGGTGATGCAGTACTGGACACTGATTGGATTTAAAATTCTTATTACGGCAGGGATGTTGATTGTGGGTGCGTTTCTGCTGGTTCGTAATGAAATAAATGTGGGGCAGTTTGCAGCAGCAGAAATTGTGATACTTCTTGTACTGGCATCGGTAGAAAAACTCATCCGGAGTCTGGATAAAATGTATGATATACTTACCAGTGTAGAAAAGCTGGGTAAGGTGATTGATAAACCGCTTGAAGCAGAAGGAACATTAAGCCCGGATGAAGAACAACAGGGACTTGCAGTTACTGTTAAAGATCTCAGCTTTGGTTATACTGATTATACAAAAGTGTTACAGCAGGTTTCATTTTCAATCAAGGCAGGTGAGAAAGCCTGTATTAACGGAAGCGACGGCTCCGGTAAATCAACATTGTTGAAATTGCTAACGGGAGCTTATACCGATTTCAACGGAAATATCAGCATCAATCATATACCAATTGGTAATTACAATCCTGCATCATTACGTGCTGAAACAGGCATCCTCTTTCACCAGCAGGATATTTTTCAGGGAACGCTGTATGAAAATATTACACTCGGAGATGCCTCGGTTACTGCAGCACACATCAGTGCATTAGCAGGCCATCTTGGCATTCAGGATTTTATTTCATCGCTTAAAAACGGATTGGATACACAGGTAGATGCAGCAGGCAAGCGCTTGTCCAGTGCCGTTATACGCAAGGTGCTGTTACTCCGTGCACTGCTTTCTCAACCCAAATTATTATTACTTGAAGAGCCCTGGCTTGGTTTTGATGCAGAAGGCAAACAAAAAGTAGAGAATTATCTGCTGCATCATACACCCGGCACAACTGTACTGGTTATTACAAATGATGAAGCGTTTGCAAAACAATGTACGCATGTTATTACGTTTGAAGGCGGTGTAATGATTCCGCAAACAAAGGATTAAATCTGTACTGTAAATTTTTTTTATATGGCATTTCAGTTACTTACACCGGATATACAAACAAAGGCAGGCAAAACCCTGCACTCTTTTGATCATATTTACCGGCAACATAAAGTGAGTAATATCCGGAAGTATTTTTTGATCATCACCGGTTTATTATTGCTCATTCTTTTTTTACCATGGACGCAGAACATTCGCAGTGCAGGTACAGTTACCACCTTACGACAGGAACAGCGGCCGCAACAGGTGAATTCAATCATCGGCGGACGAATTGTAAAATGGTGGGTAAAGGAAGGTGATGCAGTAAAAAAAGGAGATACACTGGTGCAACTGGCGGAGATCAAAGATGAATATCTTGATCCCAATCTGCTGCAACGCACCGAACAGCAACTGAGTGCCGAGCAAATGACCATCATGTATTACGAAGGTAAAGTGATGAGTACCGAACAGCAGATCAGTGCACTGGAAAATGAACGTTCTTTTAAACTGAAAGCCATTGATAATAAACTGATACAGGCTGTAAGAAAAGTACAGAGCGACAGTATAAAAGTAAGTGCAGCCATAAATGAAATGAATGTTGCAGACAGACAGTTAGAGGGTGCTGTAAAAATGTATGAGCAGGGCGTTATTCCTTTAACAGAATTTGAACGGAGAAAAGTGTTGCATCAAAACACCAATGCAAAGCTCATTGCTGCACAAAACGATTACAATAACAGTAAACAGGATGTGCTCATCATTCAGTTAGAGCGGAATGGTGCTGTACAGGAGTATGCAGAAAAAATTGCCAAAGCATCGGGTGATCGTTTTCAGTCGCAGTCACAAATTTCAACCGGGCAGGGAAAAGTAGCCAAGCTGCAAAACCAATACGATAACTACCGCATACGCAACGGACAGTATTTTGTTCTTGCGCCGCAGGACGGACAGGTGATAAAAGCACGCAAATCAGGTATCAATGAAATGCTGAAAGAAGGTGATATGCTGGTAGAAGTTGTTCCTCAAAACGGGCAACCTGCAGTAGAAGTGTGGGTTCGGCCCATGGATCTGCAGTTACTTTCAATTGGTCAAAAAGTGCGGTTTATGTTCGATGGGTTTCCTGCCATTGTATTCAGCGGATGGCCCAAAGCTTCTTACGGTACATTTGGTGGTGTAATTGTTGCTATTGAATCGAACCTGAGCAATAACGGATTGTTCCGTGTATTGATTGCAGAAGATAAAAACGACCGGCCATGGCCTGCAGGTATGAAACAGGGAACAGGTGCAGTAAGTTTTGCTTTGCTCAAAGATGTTTCTGTGTGGTATGAACTGTGGCGGCAGATCAATGGTTTCCCACCGGATTACTATAGACCGAAAGCAACCGACGGTAAAGACATGCAGGAAAAAAAATAATTCAGAAAAACAGCCGATAAAAAAATGTTGAAGCAATTCTTGTGTACTGCTGTGCTCTTCTTTTTAACCTGCCGTTTACAGGCCCAGGATTCTGTGCGTGTGTTAACAGAAGAAAAGTTTCTTGAACTGGTGAAACAATATCACCCCGTTGCAAAGCAGGCAGGGCTGTTGGTTGATGCTGCCAAAGCAAGACTCTTATCCATTCGTGGTAGTTTTGATCCGGTTGTTTTTTTAGAAAACAATCAAAAAACCTTTGATGGTAAAAGCTATTACAATTACAGCAATGCAGAGCTTGCAGTTCCTACCTGGTTCGGCGTTGAGTTATATGGTGGTCTTGAAAATAATTTCGGCGATTTTATTAATCCGGAGCTAACACAGAGTCGCAGCAGTTATGCCGGCATCAGTGTGCCACTATTAAAAGATTTGATTTTAGATAAACGACGTGCAGCCCTGCAACAGGGAAAACTGTTTACACAACAATCTGTGTTTGAACGAAGCGCTGTTATGAATGATTTGTTGTTTGATGCATACAAAGCATATTGGGACTGGGCAAAAGATTATCAGGTTGTGCGTGTGCTGGATACAACCATTGCTTTAAATGAATTAAGATACAGGTTGGTGCAAATCTCTTTTCAACAGGGCGACAGAGCAGCAGTGGATACAACAGAAGCATTGGCACAGTTGCAGAATTTTCAACAACAGCGTGAAGAAGCCTGGCTCAGGTTCAGAAAATCATCATTGGAGCTGTCTACGTTTTTGTGGTTGGAGAATAATAAACCGGTGTATTTAAGTGAAGCGGTTATTCCTGATACCTTATGGATGAATCAATCGTTTGCCAATTTTAAAACAGAACAACTCAGCAACTGGATCACACAAACAATTTCAAACCATCCCAAGCTGAAACAATTTGACTTTAAACTACAGTCACTTGAAGTAGAACGGCGATTAAAATTTCAAAACCTGTTACCGCAGCTGGATGTAAAGTATAATTTTTTGCAGAAGGGGTATAACGTAGCAAATTCGTTAAACACTAATTTTTTTCAGAACAATTACAGGTTTGGAGTTAGTGCAGTTATTCCCATTCCTAACCGGAGTGGTATTGGCGACTATCGTTCTGCACGCATTAAAATTAAATCAACCGAACTCGACCGGAGTTTTACAGAGCTGAATCTGGAAAACAAAGTACGTTATCATTATAATGAGGTAGTTAACCTGCAAAAGCAGGTTTCTATTTATGAAAATGCGTATCGCAATTATCAACGGCTGTTTACAGCAGAGCAGTTGAAGTTTTCTTTGGGCGAAACAACCTTGTTTCTGCTCAACTCACGTGAAACAAAAGTGCTGGAAGCACAACAGAAATTACTGGAGCTGAAAACAAAATTCTATCAGGCATTTGCAGCATTAAACTGGGCAACCGGTATTTTGCAGTAACACAGCTGCAGCAGACAAATTCTTTTTTTCCTGTGATCAAAAGAGATGGTATTTATTTGTTTTCATCAATTAACGATTACCTGTTTTTTCCGTTTTAATAACCACGCATTTATGATAATAGCACTGAGCATAGGAAGAAAAATAGCAATAAACCCGAGCACATATCCAACGGTTACCTGTGGTATTGGTTTTACAGATACAAATAATTGATCCCCGATGGGGCCGTCAGAAAAAATAACGCTTCGTGTTACATTCCAGCCCAGATGAATGGCACAGGGTACATACAGTGAAAGTGTTTTTGTATAACCATATGCATAAACCAATCCCATGATACCTGTAGTAATGAATGTAACGGTCATTGCGCCGAAGTTGCCAATTACTCCGTGTGAAAACCAATGATAGATACCAAAGGCAATAGAAGACAGGAGGATTGCTTTCGAAACGCCCATTCTTTTCATTAGAATATATAAAAGCACACCACGAAAGATCAGTTCTTCAAACAAAACAGATTTGATGTTCCACCAGATGCCATTGAGAAGAAGTTTTGCTGAAAGATTGGAATTGAGTATCCACTGCTGTTTGCCTATCAGCATTTTAAAGATAAAATCTGATGTGCAGCAGGCAGCAGTTACAAGAAAGAATAAAGTAAAATCAAACAACCGCTTTTTCGTTGGAGCAAATCCCAATACGGACAGGTTCTTTTTTTCAAAGAACCGGATCAGCAACCACGAAATGATCAGTTGAACTAGTATACCGAGCATAATTTACAATTCTTAAGCTTCACTGTTAACTAAAGTAAGAAAGCGACAGGAAATATTTTGCATAAAGAACACAAAGTATAAAAACAAAAAGGGCACAGCGTTTACGATCTGTGCCCTTTATAAACTTTATGTAACTGACTTAGTTTTTTTCTTTTGGATTTTTATCAGGCGCTTTTTGCGAACGCTGCATAGAGTTGGCTCCGCTGCTTTGTCCTCTTGCAGGTCCTTGTGATTGTTTAAACAAAGTAAACTTTGATGGCATTTCTTTCAATGGCCATAAGTTATTGCTCTCATCAATATCTGCTGTTTCACGCATGGGATCAATACGGATCGCTGCTACTTCTTTTTCTTTTACAAATGTTTTGCTTACATTTTTTTCATTCAGCTTCCAGATGCTTACAGGAATACGCTCCACTTCTTTTGTACCGTCTTTAAAAGTCCACTCAATAATGATCGGCATCAACATTCCTCCTTTGTTGCTGAACGAAAGTTCATAAAAATTCTTACTCACCCATTTGCTTTTATTCTCTGTATCAACAGGGATATTGGCTTCACGTTGTTGTTGTGCATACTTGCCATCTGCACCGGGATTTACATAATAAAAATCACGCAGACTGGTATCTGCATCTGTTGCATACGTTATGCTTTTGTCGTTTTTGTTTCTGATCTTATGTACGGCATCAAACTCTTTTTGTTGTAATGCAGCAGCATTGTTCTGATCGTTCATCTTAAACCACTTTACGGTATCCAATGCAATATCAACAGGGTCTGTTCCGTAATACCAGCCTCTCCAATACCAATCAAGATCTACAGCACTTGCATCTTCCATGGTGCGGAACAGATCAGCAGGTGTTGGATGTTTAAAGGCCCAGCGGCGAGCATATTCACGGAAAGAAAAATCAAACAGTTCACGACCCATGATTGTTTCACGTAAAATATTTAAACCGGTGGCTGCTTTTGCATACGCATTGGCACCTACCTGTGCGACATTATCGCCCATGGTCATAATAGGTTCCAGTTGTTCCTTAGGCAACTTCATGTAATCTGTAATGAGGTGTGCAGGACCACGACGGGAAGGATAATTATTATCAAACTCACCTTCTGTTAAAAATTGTGTGAAGGTGTTGAGTCCTTCATCCATCCACCAGTATTGACGTTCATCACTGTTAACTATCATGGGAAAAAAGTTGTGACCCACTTCATGAATCACTACACCTATCATTCCGTACTTGGTTGCTTCGCTGTAGGTACCATCTTTTTCTGTACGTCCAAAGTTGAAAGCAATCATTGGATACTCCATACCCTGAGATGCTTCAACAGACAAGGCTACAGGATAAGGATAGGGTATGGTATGTTTTGAATAAACCTTTAACGTATGGGCTGTAACCTTAGTAGAATATTTGCGCCATAAAGTATAGGCTTCTTTCGGATAGTAACTCATGCTCATGATCTTCTTGCCTTCAACATAAGTTGGCATGGCATCCCAAACAAATTTGCGGCTTGCACCCCATGCAAAATCTCTTACATTTTCTGCAGAGTAGATCCATGTTTTTTTATCGGTTGATTTATCTTTTTCATTGGCCGTTGCTTCTGCAAGTGTTATTACTTCAACCACATCTTTTGCATTTTGTGCTTCTGCCCAGCGTTGTAATTGTGCAGGGGTTAAAAGTTGTTTGTAGTTCTGGCATTCACCTGTTGCAGCAATCACAAAATCACCCGGCACTGTCATCTTTACTTTATAGTTACCAAAGGTTAATGCAAACTCAGCACCGCCGCTGAACTGTGTGTTCTGCCATCCCTGAAAATCACTGTACACTGCAAGGCGGGGATAAAACTGGCTCATGGTAAATACTGAGTTGCCATCTTCAGGAAAAAATTCATATCCGCCACGGCTGCCCCACACACCACGATCAGGAATTTTATAATTCCAATCGAGTTTAAACACAAATTTTTGTCCGGGCTTTAAACCAACAGGCAAATCAACACGCATCATGGTTTGGTTCATGGTATACTTTAATGCAGCGCCTGCAGCATCGGTGATCTTTGTAATCTTAACACCCAATCCCTGTTCCTGTGCAGTGCGCCATGGTTCAAGTCTGCTCAACTGTGTGTTGGTCATTACAGGTTCCATTTTATTACGACCGTTGCGTAAGTTATCGCTGCCGGCGTCGTGAATGTTCCCATCAACCTGTAACCACAAATAAGTGAGCACATCGGGTGAGTTGTTGAAATAGGTAATAGTTTCGGTGCCGGTTAAACGAAGATTGGCTTCGTCCAGTTCTACACTGATATCATAATCGGCACGTTGCTGCCAGTACTTGGGGCCGGGGGCACCACTGGCAGTACGATATTCATTAGGACTTTGCAATAAATAACCTAACTGCTCAAAACGATTACCGTGATTACTGCCGGGATTGCTGAGCGGTGGTTGTGCAACAGCTGCAGCTGTAATCAATAAACAAACAAGTAAAAAACGAATATGCATAATTCAAAATTTTTAAAATGGATGACGTTGTACTGCCATGATCAACGATAAACCAAAAACGGAGCCGCTTAAAAAAACGGCCCATTCTCTGCGTTGTATGTTCAGCAATTGTACAAAAATGAAGGTAACGGATAATGTGGCCAAAACAATCAGGAGTTGACCGGCTTCCAGTCCGAGATTAAAAGCCAGCAGTTCAATAATAATATTTTCTGTTTTACCCAACATGCTTTTGAGATAATTACTAAAGCCCAGCCCGTGTATCAACCCAAAGAACAATGCAAAACCATAACGCAGCTTTGTATGTTGCGGATCGCTGTGTTTGCGGAAAATATTTTGCAATGCAGTGATCATGATGGTAACAGGTATCAAAAATTCAACCCACACACTTGGTATTAGTATGTTATTGAACACACTTAACGCCAATGTAATGCTGTGCCCGATTGTAAAAGCAGTGATAAGGATCAGCAACTGTTTTACATCTTTAAACAGATAGGGGACACACAAAGCCAATACAAAAAGAATATGATCATACCCCTTCCAATCGGTGATATGTAAAAAGCCTTCCTGTAAGTAAAAACCAAAATCTCCCATAATTGTGGTAACAGGTAGTTGAAGCATGGAAAATAAACCAGAAGTTTGTAACCTTGAAATTTAATACTACGATGGCGGGAAAATTGTATAAACGGCTAGTTAAAAGCAAGACAGCAGCAGATAGTGCTGCTTCATCAGAGGTGAGTGGTCAGTGGTCTGTTGTCCATCGTCTGTTTTTACTATTGACTGGCGGCTTATGTCTTATGGCTTTCGCCATTCATCCTTACTACATGAGTGTAACGGAAGCTGAGTATAAAGCAGCAGAAAAAGAAATCCAGATTTCCAGTAAAATTTTTATTGATGATCTGGAGTATGCATTAGAGCAGGAATACAAAACCAAAGTGGAGATATTAAAAGCAACCGATCAAAAGCGGAACGAACTGTTGCTAACCAGCTTTTTTCAACGGCATTTAAAATTTACGGTTGATGGGAAACCAATGAAAGCAGAGTTGATTGGTTTTGAACGGGAAGGAGAAGCCATCTGGACTTACCTGATGATTAAAAACGTCAGCAAACTGAAATCGGTTACCGTTTTTTCTGATCTGTTGTATGCTTACAGAGAAGATCAGATCAACATCATTCATTTCAAACATAACAATCAGCGGAAAAGTCATCGTTTAACATTGCCTGATAAACAGGTTACGTTTAACTGGTAACGGTTTAAAATGCGTTGAGGTATATTTTTGCTGCCGTAAACATGAGCAGAAAAAGACAGCCCCATAAACCAATATAATAGAATGTTGATTTTTTTTGAAACCGTGCATACACTTTATAATCTACTCCTTTTGGTATCAGTTTGCGTTGCAATAATGGCTTTAGTGTAACTAATATCTGCATAAGACTTTTTGCAATGGTTCCGCTCTTCTTTAAATTGTTTTTGTATTTGATGTTATCATAACCGGCCATGAGTAACCCCCTCATGAAATACATCAGTAGTGTTGCAGCGAGTAAGGCATAAAAAAGGATTTGTATCATAGCATTAAAATTGGATGGCTTTAAATTTCAGTTTACCTGCAGTATTCAATTCAATAGCAGGGGCCGGTATCTTTATAAATTGCAACGAATATAACGGTGCATTTGCAGCACGAGGCATGGGTATGCGAAACAGATCTGCATCGGGTGCAAGATAAAACTGCCGGCTGCGTTTGAATGTCGGAATTTCTGTTCCATTAATTGAAGCAGGATTTTTATTTGCACCAATCATGCCATCGGCTCCGTAACCAACAGCAATATTTGCCCATACAGGAAATTTGCTTTCTGTTGCAAGAAAGGAACGGATGTTTAGTGAGAACCAATAGGTTTGTCCGTTATAATCTTTCATGATTTTGGATGCCCATTTTTTGCCCAGCAGGTTGGGGTTGTATTTTGCATACGGCGAAAAGCTGGCGGAGAATTTTAAGCCAATCCGTTGCTGACCCCATGCTTTTTGTTGCAGTGCAAACAACCCTGTGCCCGAAAGATTCGCCAACATATCTCCGCCCGAAAATCCCCATCCTTTTGAAAATCCATCCAGCACTTCAACAATACTTAAAAAAGCAAGCGATGTAATGGCGCCTCCAAGAATAGCCTGATTGGGCTTTACTCCGCTCCAACGTAAAATATCATGTTGAATAGTAGAAATATTGTAGGCAGTTACTGCATGTCCCACTTTATCTACCTGAAACCATTCTCTGTTATCGTTAATGAAATGAAATTTACTTTTTGGAAATTTTTTGTACCACAAATAATACAGTCCAACAGAAGTAAGCACAAAGATGGCCGATTCTGTCCACACCACTTTCTTTAAACGGTCGGGTCTGTATGCATCGGATGGAGGTAAAAACGATTGCTGTGCAATTGCCTGTTGTAAGACGATTGAAAAAATCAGTAACAGTAAAAAAATCTTTTTGATCATGCGCTGAATCGCCGTAGGCTTCTGCAAAATACGGAAGCTATTTAGAATATACATCGTTTAACAATTTAGAAGTAAAACAAATGCCTGGCTTTCTGAGCAGGATTTTATTCGTATCAAAAAAATTAACCGGCTGTTTATGTTTCGTTGTATGCCGTAGAATCATACATTTGATTGTATAAAACCTTCTGTATGCAAGCAACGATTCAGGCCAATGTAGAAAAATGGCTCAACGGAAATTTTGAACAATCGGTAAAAGACGAGATCAACAATTTACAACAGCATCAACCGGATGAACTGGCCGATTCTTTTTACCGCAATCTTGAATTTGGTACCGGTGGCTTGCGTGGTATTATGGGTATTGGCACCAACCGGATGAACAAGTATACAGTTGGCATGGCTACTCAGGGTTATGCAAATTATCTCAATCAAAGTTTCGGACAAGGCCATGTGAAATGTGTGGTGGGGCACGACAGCCGCAACAACAGCCGTTTGTTTGCAGAAATTGTTGCCAATGTTATGGCAGCAAATGGTATTAAAGTGTATTTGTTTGAAGAGTTACGCCCAACACCTGAGTTGAGTTTTGCCATCCGTCATCTCGGCTGTCAGGGAGGAGTGGTTTGCACAGCATCGCACAACCCCAAAGAATACAATGGTTACAAAGCCTATTGGGATGATGGCGGACAATTGGTGCCTCCACATGATAAAAATGTAATTACAGAAGTAGATAAAATTACAGGTGTTGATGATGTAAAGTGGAGCGGAGGAGAGCAAAACATTACACTCATTGGTAAAGACATTGATAACGCTTATATGGATATGGTTCAGAGCCTGAGTGTGTATCCCGAAGTATGTAAAGCACAGCATGATTTGAAGATTGTATACACGTCTATTCATGGCACCGGTATTACATTGGTGCCACAAGTGTTGCAGCGTTTTGGTTTTACCAATGTAACAGTAGTTGATGAACAGAAAGAACCGAATGGTAATTTTCCTACAGTTGTATATCCTAATCCGGAAGAAGCAGAAGCAATGAGTATTGGTTTAAACAAAGCCAAAGCACTTGATGCAGATATTTTGTTAGGTACAGATCCCGACAGCGACCGTGTTGGAATTGCAGTAAAAGATCTGAACGGTAACTGGGTGTTGATGAATGGAAACCAGACAGCGGTACTTGCTTTCAACTATATGATTGAAGCACGCAAAATAAAAGGAATCAATCAGCCAAATGATATGGTGGTGAAAACAATTGTAACTACAGAAATGATTGATGCCATTGCAAAAGCCAGCGGCATTAACTGTTACAATGTGCTCACCGGATTTAAATGGATTGCCGAACTGATTAAAGAAAAAGAAAACACAGAAAACTATATTATTGGTGGTGAAGAAAGTTACGGACTGATGATTGGCAGTAAGATTCGTGATAAAGATGCCATCAGTGCAGTAGCGCTGTTATGTGAAATGGCTGCTTATGAAAAGAACAAAGGAAGAAGTTTGTATCAGAAGATGATTGATTTGTATGTACAGTATGGATTTTATAAAGAGCACCTCATCTCCATTACAAAAAAAGGAATGAACGGGCAGGCTGAAATTGCAGAGATTATGCAAGGCTACCGTAACAACACGCCTGCAAACATCAATGGTTCTGTTGTAGTGCAGTTGCTCGATTATCAATTGCAAAAAGGAAAGCATATGCAAACAGGTGAGGAGTGGGTCATTCAATTACCCAAATCAAATGTGCTGCAGTTTATTCTTGCAGATGGAAGTAAAATTTCTGCAAGGCCCAGTGGCACAGAGCCAAAGATTAAATTTTATTTTAGTGTAAATACAATATTAGATAAAGCAGAAAACTTTGATGCGGTACATCAGCAGTTGAATGATCGGATTGATGGGATCATCAGGGATATGAAGTTGAAATAATTTAAAATCTCCAGCCGGCATTCAGGCTGCATTCGGTATACGTGTTTTTATAAACTGATCTGTATATGAATGAGCGTGTATGGTCCTGTAAGATTTCTAATGTTCCAAAAAAACGCTCTCTGTTTATACCTGCCGTAAGTTTTGCTCTGTAACCAAGGTTAAAATTTATACCGGTATATTTTGTGTTCGTTTGTATTAATTGATGATAATCTCCTCCGGGTCCTGCATAAACGGAAGGGGCTAAAAAATAAGCGCCTTTTTTCCATATAAAATTATACGCATAACCGGGTTTAAGCTGAACCGAAACTAATTCTATTTGCCTGCTCATGGTCATTTCACCTCTAAGGTGGTATTTGCTTTTTTCAAACGGTATAATACTTACTGCTGATTGCATAATGCGATAAGATGGTGTTAGTACAAGTATCAACGATCCTGCGTTTTTTTTCTGCTGCATTTGCTGGGTATTAGCAGCAACATATGAAAATTTTGATGCGTTAAAAATCCGGTAACTATGTACTCCCACTGTAAATTTTCTGATATCGTTTCTGTTGTTATACATGGCAGGAATATTTTCTGCTGCCATCAGTAAACCTCTGTTGTAACTTACAAAACCTGTAAAGCCCCACTTGTTGTTAAAGTGCGAAGCAAAAAAAGAAAAGGCTCTTACGTTTGTTTGCTGCCTGTTAAGTTTAGCGGTTTGTGGTAATGCTACATCGCCGTACAAAGTAATTTTCTTATAGCCCAGTACAAATCCGCAAAATGCGGATGAATTGGGCGAAAGATTTATCTGGTGCTGTTCAGCTTCTTTGCCTGAAGGAGTAAAATTGATTTTTCTTGAAAAACTTCCGGCATATAGTTGTAAAAAATTCTTGTGTTTAAAACTGCCAATATAAATTGTATCTGTTTGTGCAGTTGCTGTTAAAGAGCAGGTAAACAGAAGCAGCAGAAGTATAACTGAGAAAAAATTCATTGCTAAATGTAAGTTCATTGATGCAGTGGGCTTTGTCAGGGGTACGACATTTCGCAGCTTTCTGTTTCCTCTAACTCTATGTAAACAGCTTATTGAACTTTTCAATCAATGCTTATCTTGCAGTTTCTTATGAGACGATTTGAAGACAGTTACCGCCACAAAGGGTTACGTAAAAAATTAGTGGATACATTGCGCAGCAAAGGCATTACCGATGAACTTGTATTGGAAGCAATCAATCAACTGCCACGTCATTATTTTTTAGACACCGCTTTTGATGAAATAGCGTATGAAGACCGTGCTTTTCCAATAGATGCCGGACAAACCATTTCTCAACCTTATACAGTAGCCTACCAATCACAGTTGCTGGAAATAAAGCCCTACGATAAAGTATTGGAAATAGGTACCGGCAGTTCCTATCAGGCCTGTGTATTGGCAGAGATGAATGCGCAGGTATATACCATTGAACGACAGAAAAAATTATTCGACTTTAATAAAACCGCATTTCCTTTCTTAAAAAAATATCTGCAGATCAAATTCTTTTTTGGTGATGGGTTTGAAGGTTTGCCCACATATGCGCCCTTTGATAAAGTGATTATTACTGCTGCAGCTCCTTTTGTGCCTCCTAAATTGATTGATCAAATGAAAGCAGGGGCAAAAATGGTGATCCCTGTTGATGAAGGCGACGCACAACGAATGAAACGTTTAACCAAACAACAGGACGGCACTTATACAGAAGAATTATTTGATGCATTTTCTTTTGTACCCATGCTGGGCGGTAAACAGAACGACAAATAATTTTCTCTATTGCAGATGCTTGATTTTTAATCCTCACATACCGGTTTTACCTGCATGAAATCTTTTTTTAAAATCATTTGTTTTGTTGAAATTAGTTTTTACCTTACTATCAGATTATTATTAGTTGATAACAAATTACCTCTCCCTCAAATAAGATTTCGGGCATTTCATTCATAAATAATGAGGTGCTGATCTTACCCCCTGATTTTTTTGCAAAAATAAATACTGGTTTACCTGAGTAAACACGTGTAACCTTTTTTGATGCTATTCTAAAACCTAACCATTTGATCATTTGCAATATGAACAAAAGCCCGCCATATTATTAAAATCAGCTATGTAGTCATTATTAACAATTAAACCTTTCAAAATGAAAAAATTATTTTTTGTATTTGCTGCGCTCACATTCCTGCTGGTTCAGTGTTCTAAAAAAACAGATTCTCATCTGCAAGTAAAGCCAGGTAATCAAACTCAACAGCTTGAGCAAAATATTCCTGCAGGACCCGATAACCAGTGTAATATTGATGGAGACAGTAAAGCAGCATTAAGAGCAATTTCATTTGGTGCAGTTCCTTCCAGTGTATTTTACAATTTCACTTTAGCAACAGCTTCAAATGTTTCCGTTTTTTTACGGGATTGTTGTATCAGAGACGATGTGGTGGAAGTATATGTAGATGGTTGCTTAGTGGCAACTGTTGATTCAAGACCCGGCGAATTTGGAACCCATGCAGGAGAAACACATGTGGTTACTTTACCTGCCGGAGATCATACCATTGAATACAGAAATACAGTAAGCCTTCCCGGTGGTTCCGGTTGGTATGTAGAAGAAACATTCTCTGCTGCAAGCACGCTCATGATTGATGGTTGTGATACAGGTGTTCCAAATCTGGATGTAACCTGTGGTAATAGTTTTTCTGACCTCATTAATACATGTGCAGTTGGAGCAGTTAATCATGGCGGATTTGTAAGTTGTGTTGCACATATGACCAATATGTGGAAAAAAGCCGGTTTAATTACCGGTGCACAAAAAGATGCCATTATGGAATGTGCTGCTGAATCAAATATTCCTGAGTAAACGTAAAGTAATACAGCAACAAAAGAAGGGTTACTTTGTAACCCTTCTTTTGTTTTAATGCCTGATTTGTAAGCACAACCTTCCTTCAGAATTATCAAACAAATGTTTTATTCTTCATGATGAACTCGCTTTAAAAAGAATAGTAAACGATTCGTCAACTGTTTAGAAAAACAATTTTCATATGATGTAAACAATTGATCTGTTTGTGTGTTAAAAAAATAACTTGGTTTCTGCGATTCAATCAACTCAATATGCTTCAGCATCAGAAAAATGATTTAAAATGTAAAGCCATATTGAAATCAGGATTACCATAATTTTGTTGTTCATTTCAACTCTCAATAAAATAACAATGGAAAATAGTTCATCTCCAACAACTTCAGTAAACACAAGCAATGGCGCAGCAAAGTGCCCTTTTTCGGGCGGGGCATTAAAACAGGCAGCAGGTAGGGGCCCAAGGAATAACGACTGGTGGCCAAACCAATTAAAATTAAATATACTCCGTCAGCATTCTTCTCTTTCAAACCCAATGGGCGGGCAGTTTAATTATGCAAAAGAATTTAAAACCCTGGATCTGGAAGCAGTGAAGAAAGATATTTTTGAACTGATGACCACTTCGCAAGACTGGTGGCCTGCAGATTATGGTCATTACGGACCTTTCTTTATCCGCATGGCATGGCATAGTGCAGGTACATACCGTATTGCCGATGGCCGTGGCGGTGCAGGTGCAGGTACGCAGCGTTTTGCTCCTTTAAACAGCTGGCCTGATAATGCAAATCTTGATAAAGCCCGCTTGTTGCTTTGGCCTGTAAAACAGAAGTACGGTAAAAAACTTTCATGGGCTGATCTCATGATACTTGCAGGTAACTGCGCCCTTGAATCGATGGGTTTTAAAACCTTTGGTTTTGCCGGTGGTCGTGAAGATGTGTGGGAACCACAGGAAGATATTTACTGGGGACCGGAAACTGAGTGGCTCGGAGATAAACGATATACCGGCGATCGTGAATTAGAGAATCCATTGGGTGCCGTTCAAATGGGTTTGATTTATGTAAATCCTGAAGGACCCAACGGAAAACCTGATCCGCTTGCTGCAGCCCGTGATATTCGTGAAACCTTTGGCCGTATGGCAATGAACGATGAAGAAACCGTAGCACTTATTGCAGGTGGCCATTCATTTGGTAAAACGCATGGTGCAGCAGATCCCGGAAAATATGTAGGCAGAGAACCGGCTGCAGCGAGTATTGAAGAACAAAGTCAGGGATGGAAAAATACTTTTGGAACCGGCGCAGGTGCAGATACGATTACAAGCGGACTTGAAGGTGCATGGACAACAACACCTGCAAAGTGGAGCAATAACTATTTTGAGAATCTGTTTGGTTATGAATGGGAATTAACAAAAAGTCCGGCAGGTGCACATCAATGGAAACCTGTGAATAATGGCGGTGCAGGTTTAGTACCTGATGCACATGATGCAACAAAACGTCATGCACCATTTATGCTCACTACAGATTTATCGCTGCGGGTTGATCCGGCGTATGAAAAAATTTCAAAACATTTTCTTGCAAACCCCGATGCATTTGCTGATGCATTTGCACGTGCATGGTTTAAACTCACTCATCGTGATATGGGGCCACGTGCACGCTATCTCGGTTCTGAAGTACCGGCAGAAGAACTTATTTGGCAAGATCCTGTTCCTGCGGTTACATATGAAGTAATCAATGAACAGGATATTGCTCAGCTTAAGTCTGTAATACTTTCTTCAGGACTTACAGTATCTGAACTGGTATCAACCGCATGGGCATCAGCATCTACTTTCCGTGGTTCAGATAAAAGAGGAGGTGCCAATGGTGCACGTATACGTTTAGCCCCGCAAAAATATTGGGAGGTAAACAATCCATCGCAATTGAGTAAAGTATTAGATGTACTTGAACGAATTCAAAAAGAATTCAACAAAAATCAATCAGGAAACAAAAAAGTATCACTTGCCGATCTGATTGTTTTAGGTGGTTGTGCAGGAGTAGAACAAGCTGCAAAAAATGCAGGTGTTACTATCACTGTTCCGTTTACACCTGGCCGTAATGATGCATCGCAGGAACAAACAGATGTAGAATCATTTGCAGTACTGGAGCCTGCGGCTGATGGTTTCCGTAACTACATCAAATCTCACCATACCGCTTCACCTGAAGAGTTGTTGATTGATAAAGCACAACTGTTAACATTAACCGCACCTGAAATGACCGTTCTTACAGGAGGTATGCGTGTACTCAATACAAATCATGGTCAATCGAAACATGGAGTATTTACAAATCGTCCTGAATCACTTACCAACGATTTCTTTGTAAACCTGATTGATTTTGGTACTACATGGAAAGCAGCATCTAAAGATGTGTTTGAAGGTCGTGACCGTAAAACAGGTGAATTGAAATGGACAGCAACACGTGTTGATCTCATCTTTGGATCAAACTCAGAACTGCGTGCTATTGCAGAAGTATATGCCTGTGCAGATGCAAACGAAAAGTTTGTACATGATTTTGTTGCAGCATGGAACAAGCTGATGAATCTTGATCGTTTCGATTTATATTAGAAAGCTATTTTCATTGATAACTGAGGTAATCCGGAAACGGATTACCTCTTTTTTATTGATCATTATTTTCTGAAATAAAAAAAAGAAAGGAATAACAGCTGAATAAAAATTAAAGAGTGAGTTGTTTAATATCTTTTACTTCCAGTATTTTTTTATCATAACCCTTTGTTACGGCATGGATCATGGCTAAACCAATTTCACGAAGAGAAGAAATATAATTCGGACCAATTATTTTAATCAACGGTAACAGCCAGCCAAGATATTTATAAAAAGAGAGTGTGTTTTTTAAACCTTTGGTTGGTTCAATAATACCCGGGCGAAAATTATACACTTGTTTAAAAGGCAGTTTCATTAAATCATTTTCTGTTTTGCCTTTTACTCTGGCCCACATCTGGCGGCCTTTTTCGCTGCTGTCTGTTCCTGCACCTGATACATAGCAAAAAGTCATTTCCGGATTTTGTGCTGACAGCAGCTCTGCCATATGCATTGTTAAGGTATATGTTAAACGGTAATACTCCGGTTCTTTCATACCAACAGATGATACACCTAAACAGAAGAAACATGCATTGTATCCGGCAAGCTCTTCACGAATGGGAAACAGATGATGGAAGTCTGTATGAATGATTTCTTTTAGTTTGGGATGCGTTACTCCGCATGTACGACGGTTAATTACCAGCACCTGATCTACATCAACATGATGTAAACATTCATGAAGTACGCCTTCGCCTACCATTCCGGTTGCGCCGGTAATAATTACACGCATTTTTTTTGTTGATTGTTGTTGCATCATATACTAATGTAATTGATTTCTGACGTTAGTAAACAGTTATTGTAAAACAAAACCCGAAGCAGGGCTCCGGGTTTTATTTTATGTTGATGATTAATTTATTGTATTGGTGCATCATCTGCTTCAACACGGTTGTTTCTGCGTTTAAATAAGGATGCATCAAATTTACCAAAACGATAGTTGAAGTTGATCCTTACAAATGCAGGATCTCTTCTTCTCCAGCTGTACTGATCAAAGAATTGGGATTCAGAAAATACATTGTTACGTCGTGTACTTAAAAAATCACTCCAGTTTAATGAAAAGAATGCGGTATTCTTTTTTATCTTGAATTCTTTGCGAATACCAAAATCAAGATAGTAGTTATCATCAATATAACCCTGTGTGGTAGAAATATTACCACCGCCAAAACCACCGCCGCCAAATCCTCCGCCGCCACGACCACCACGTCCGCCGCCACCGCCGGATGATACAGGAAGAATTGAACGTGAATTATAATCGCCGCTTAACTGCATACTCCAACCTTTACCTAAGCGGAAAGAGTTGTTGAGTTTAATGGTATAACTGGTGCGTTCGTTTTTCAACTCGGGCAAAATACTGCTTCCGTCAATTTTAGAATAGTAAACGTTCACGTTGTAATTGATTTCCCACCATTTTGCTACTGTATTTCGGAAGACCAGTTCAAGTCCGGCAGCATAACTTCTGTCGGCATTCACCCAAGTACTGATAACAGCTGTGTCTTTTGTATCAGCAATTTGTTCTCTGTTCTGATAACGGGAAATCAAATTGTTCGTTTGCTTTCCAAAAAGCGTAGCAAGAAATGTATTGTTTTTTTCACCGTATGTTTTTTGATAGGTTAACTCCAGTGAGTTTGTAAACTCAGGTTTCAGGTTCGGGTTACCTGTCTGGTAGTTAAAGATGTCGCTGATGTCTGTATTGGGCAGCAATTGAAAAAAGCTCGGACGGTTGATACGACGGCTGTAGTTCAATTGCAGATCCTGTTTTTCTTTGAGGCCTTTTGATAAAAACACACTGGGGAATAATGCCAAAGGAAACTGGTTGCTGAACGTGCCGGGTTTACCAACCTGCTCACCATCATACTTTGAACTTTCTGCACGCAAGCCAACCTGATAGTTCAAATTTGCTTTTTTAATTTTCTGAGAAAAACTGGTATAAGCCGCATGCACATAGTCAACATATTCAAAGCGATTGCTTAACCCCGTTTGAGGAATTCCATCGTACGACACATTCTGAAAACTTTCAAACAAACGGATTTGCGTACGCAAACCTGCTTCAATCTTCATGTTTTCGTTAATCGGATCTGTATAATCTGTTTGGGCAACAATAAAGCTGTTGTTTCCTCCGCCATTGTTTATTTGATTTTGTTTTGGGATGTAAATGTTTGTCCAGTCTTTATCTAACCATTTTGTAAAATCAATGGACTGATTGTTTTCACTTCTGCTCTTATTGTAGTTCACATCGGCTGTCCATTCTCTACCTGCACGTGGAAAAATATATTTATAGTTAATAGAAGCACCTGCGTTTCTGAATTTGTTGGTGCCGTTAGTTTCACGGTATTCATAAATGGATGCGGGGGTGTTGCCGGTTGTATCGTAGCGGATGTAATTCTGATCAAGCAAATCAAAATTACCACCACCAAAGTTGCCGGAAATAGTGAGTGTATTTCTATTGTCTATAAGAAAATCAAAGCCTGCACGGCCAAAGTTGAACATACCTTCGCTGTTGTTACGGTTGCGGGTGAACAGTTTATTTGGAGTTCTGTCTCCAAAGTTGTTACGGTCTGTTTCTCCAAAACCAATGCCTCTGCGTTGATTAACACCAATGTTTGCAAAGAAATTTACCTTACCCTGGCGGATATTGATATCACCACCTCCGTTAAAGCGGCCACGCATGTCAACGCCTGCACGTACACTGCCACTGTAACCAACACGGCGATTCTTTTTTAATACAATATTGATGATGGCAGATTGACCGCCACTTGCATCAAACTTGGCAGAAGGATTGGTAATGAGTTCAATACTTTGTATGGCATCTGCTGGTATTTGATCAAGTGTTAAAACAGTTGGTCGTCCATCTACAAAAATCTGTGGTGCACTGTTACGCATGGTAATGTTGCCATCAATATCAACATTCACTGTTGGTACGTTACGCATTACATCCACACCGGTGCCACCTTGTGATACTATGTTTTTCTCAACGTTAAATATCTTACGGTCTATACCTAACTGTAAAGTTGGCTTATCGCCTGTTACTACTACTTCTCCCAATTCTTTTACTTCGGTTTCTAATTTAATGTTGCCGAGATCTTTGTCTAATTGCGCCATCATTTCTTCAGGCGTTCCTCCCTGCTTAATAGAAAAGCTGATCGTTTGCTGTATGGTTTTAAATCCTATTGCAGTTACAAGAAATTTATAATTACCCATAGGGCTTAATCCTTCAAGACTAAAATCACCATTGGCTTGAGTTAACTGCCCGTTTACCAGCACTTCTTTTCTGGTTTTTGTAGCAGTATCCATCCTGTTTTGATAGAGTTGTACTGATGCCGCATCAATTGGCTTATTTGTTTTGGCATCAACAATTTTTCCATAAAAACGGCCAATGTTCATTTGTCCGCCACCCGGTCTTCCATTTTGTGCCTGTGCAGTTATTTGTAAACTAAGAACGAAAAAAAGTATACTGAAAATCAGTTTCATGCTTTGTATTTTATTTTTATCGAGGCGCAAATTTCCCATAAGTTTAGTATGTGTTGTACTCATTTAGTATGAATGGTATCATTAACCCGGTTTGACGGCTAATGTTCAGATTACATCATTCGCTTTGTGATGAGTGGAAATTATTGCGTAAGAAGGGTGATAAGTATTTGTAACAGTCCAATAAAGAAACCAAGCACGCCTCCTATAATTTCTACAAAACGAAACTCTTTGGCCATTACCTGATAAAGAATATCTTCTAATTTATCACTGGAGAAAGCATTTACTTTTTCGGTTACAATTTTTTCCAGGTCGAGTTGGCTTTTAAGAGAAGAGGCGTAATCTTTCATCATCTTTGGGAAGAGGATTCCCAGTTCCTCCATAAAAACAGATTTTAGTTTGTCAATGGTTTTATCACCAATAAACATACTTATAACGGGCATGCTGTCGCTTAATTTAACACGTAGAAAATAGTCAATATGGCTTTCAACCTGTGGTAAAATGTTATTCAGGTTTTCAGGATTGGTTATTTTTTGTTCAATATCCGAAAATGATAACAGCTCATCGGCTACGAGTTTGCCCAGTTTTTGTGCAAACTGTTCCTGACGTTTTGGAAAAATGCCCTGTATTTTATAGCCAAGAATAAAGATGGGTTGTTTGGGGTGAAACAACATTTTGATGGCCACCCAGTTGGTTACCCATCCGATAAAAGCGGAAATAACAGGAATAAGTATGAGCCAGTAATTCATATATGCTTTAAATAAGCCGCAAAGAACGTTTATTTTTTATTTGTGTAGAAGTGATTTGCTTGGAAAACTGAATTGCATTACTTTTGCTGTCCAAAATACGGAGGTTGTAGCTCAGTTGGTTAGAGCATCAGATTGTGGTTCTGAGGGTCGAGGGTTCGAAACCCTTCAATCTCCCCAAATAAAAAAACCCGCTTCAGAGCGGGTTTTTTTATTTGGGGGAACTTGTTTTTTGCAGTAAACGTCCCGGCGTGTAACCATATTCTTTTTTAAATGATTTGGTAAAGTTTGATACGTTTGCAAAGCCTATACTGTAAGCGGTTTCTTTCGGTGTAATTCCTTTTTCAATGAGTTCTTTTGCTTTGCTTAAACGTTGTTTATTGTAAAACTCATAAAGTCTGTAACCATATACCTGTTTAAAACGGAGTTTTAATTTAGTACTGCTCATTTGTGCAATGCGGGCAAGCATGGTAATAGAAGGAAATTTTTCTGTGTCTTCGTTGGAGAGTATCTGTTCAATATGTTTTAGCCTGTTGATATCTTCTTTTGAAATCAGTTCCTTGTTTCTGATTTCCGGGGGGACGTTAAAAAACATACTAAAAAAGTCTTCAAGCAAGTCTATAACCCTTGTTTTAAGTATAAGTTTTTCAGCATCGTTCTTAAGATTGGTATGAAAGATTTTGTTTAGTTTAATCTGCATCTCATCATTAATGAGCAGCTTGTTCATTATTTTCAGGTTTTTTCCTAAAAGTACTTCCAGTTGAAATTTGGAGCCGGTATCAAAATGCTCCGTTATCCATTGCGGGCTGAGGTAAATACCTAAACGGCGTATAGAAGATCCGGCGGTATACAACAGCTCCAGCTCTGTATTACTCGATGAAATAAAAATGTTGTTACGTTCTTTAATGTGATGATCTGTTACACAATCCTTTTTACTTCGCACACTAATATAATCTCCTACCTGTATCTGATTAAAAAAAATGATGAGTCCCGGCTGATTGTTGCTCATTCTGTGTATAGTACAATTCTCTTTGAGATGTGCATTCATCAGGACGTAAGAAAACGAACGGTCAATACTGTCGGCAAAACAAAAACCTTCTGCTGTTTTTTGTGGTAAAACAAGAACACAGTTTTTTGCTTCTACACCAAATAATGTGGCTATTTCCTGTAACCAGGTTTTAAAATTTTTTTGTCTGAATCGGAGGTACATGTTAACGTTAAAGGTACATATTTACAAGCCTGCTTTTTGATGAAACTGCTGTTTTTTTGCAGGTTTAACGGAGTTTTTGTTTGATTTCCTGAAGTTTTAATAAAGCCTCAACAGGGGTAAGACGGTTAATATCCATACCTTCCAAAGCTGCCCTGATTTCCTCAAACGTTTGCGAATGAATATCAAATATGTTTAACTGCATTTTTTGTGTGGGTAATTGTTTTAGCTGCTCCTGTATATTACCGCTGCTACGCTGGTCTTCGAGTTGCTTTAATATTTCATTTGCCCGTTGTATGAGTGTAACAGGCATGCCTGCCATCTTTGCCACATGAATACCAAAACTATGGGTGCTTCCTCCTGCTGCAAGTTTCCGCAAAAAGATCACCTTATTGCCCATTTCTTTGTTGGTAATATGATAGTTTTTAATACGAGGAAATTTTTCTTCCAGTTCATTTAACTCATGATAGTGTGTAGCAAATAAAGTTTTGGGTTGATGAGGTGATTGATGTAAAAATTCTGCTATACTCCATGCAATGGAAATGCCATCATAGGTGGATGTGCCTCTGCCGATTTCATCTAACAGAATTAAACTTTTATCTGACAGGTTATTGATGATACTCGCTGTTTCATTCATTTCTACCATGAACGTACTTTCACCTCCACTTAAATTATCGCTTGCACCAACACGAGTAAAAATTTTATCGGTTAATGAAATTTTTGCTGCTGATGCTGGTACAAAACTGCCCATATGAGCCATCAGAACAATTAAACCAGTCTGGCGAAGCAGAGCACTTTTACCGCTCATATTTGGCCCGGTGAGAATAATGATCTGTTGTTCTTCTTTGTTCAATACAAGGTCGTTAGCAATATAAGGCTCACCTGCAGGAAGGTTGCGTTCAATCACAGGATGACGGGCATCTTTCAATTCAAGTTCCGGTCCATTATGCATTTGCGGACGAACATATTTAAACTGCATTGCATTTTCTGCAAAACAACAGATACAATCAAGCATTGCCATCACTTGTCCGTTAGTTTGAACCGGGCCAATATATTCCTGGAGTTCAATTAATATTTTTTCAAAAAGATCAGCTTCAATTTTAACGATCTTCTCTTCAGCTCCCGTGATCTTTTCTTCATATTCTTTCAGCTCAGGAGTAATATAACGTTCTGCATTGGCAAGGGTTTGTTTTCTTGTCCATTCAGCAGGTACTTTGTGTTTATGTGTGTTGGTTACTTCTAAATAATACCCAAACACATTGTTGAATGAAATTTTAAGTGATGGAATTCCCGTTGTTTCACTTTCCCGTTGCTGAATCTCTAATAAAAATTCTTTTCCATGATGTGCAATTCGTCTCAACTCATCTAACTCTGCATGAATACCATCTCTAATCACATCGCCTTTGCTTACCATAACAGGAGGGGTATCAACTATTTCATTGATGATCTTCTCAGCAATGTAATGACAGGGATTGATGGTATCGGCTAAACGTTTTAAATAGCTGTTTGATGAACTGTTGCATTGCTCTTTTATTTTTGCGGCAAAACCCAATCCTTTTGCGAGTTGCAATACTTCTCTCGGATTAATTTTTTTCAGCGGAAGTTTTGCAACCAATCGTTCCACATCGCCACAATGTTTAATGTTGGCCTGCAGTTGTTTCCTTAAATCAATTTCAAGAATCATGGATTGAACGGCATCTAATCGTTCGTTGATGCGTTCCATATCTTTCAAAGGCAGCACCATCCAACGTTTCATGAGTCTTGCACCCATTGGTGAAACGGTATGATCCATCACTTTCAATAACGAATTGCCGGCATCTGCATTGCTGCCTAATAACTCAAGATTGCGGATGGTAAAACGATCCATCCATAAATAGTCAGCTTCATCTAAACGTTGTACAGATGTAATATGATTGAGGTTGGGATGCTCCGTGTCTCTTAAGTAATGTAACACAGCACCCGCAGCAATGGTGCCAAGTGTTAACGCTTCAACACCAAATCCTTTAAGTGAATGTGTTTGAAAATGTTTCAACAATAATTCGGTTGCATATGCTTCACTGAAGATCCATTCTTCTAAATGGTAGGTATAAAATTTTGATCCGAAGTTTTCCTTGAACTGTTTTTGTTTGTTACGTTGAAAAACGATTTCGGCAGGTTTTAAACTCTGCAACAGTTTATCAGCATATTCTTTGTTTCCTTCTGCAACAAAAAATTCTCCTGTGCTGATATCTGTAAAAGCCAAACCGTATTGTTCATTTTGTTCGTGTACAGCTGCAAGAAAATTATTGCTGTTATGCTCCAGTAATTTATCGTTGGTTGCAGTACCGGGAGAAAGTAATTCAGTTACACCACGTTTTACAATTCCTTTCGCCAGCTTTGGATCTTCCAGCTGGTCACAAATTGCAACACGATGCCCGGCTTTTACCAGTTTATGTAAATAGGTATCGAGTGCATGATGCGGAAAGCCGGCTAACTCATTGCTGGCAGCTGAGCCGTTATTCCGTTTAGTTAATGTAATACCCAGAATTTGAGCAGTAAGAATCGCATCTTCTCCAAAGGTTTCATAAAAATCACCCACCCTGAATAACAGGATTGCATCGGGGTATTTTGCTTTGATTGCCCGGTGTTGTTGCATTAAAGGGGTATCCGATCCTGCTTTTGCCATGGCGACAAAAATAAGCAAGCCGCCTATTCAGCAACCGATTAATTGTTCAGATCATGTATTAAAGAAAAACAACCTCGTATTCTAACTCAGCAAATTTTTCAAACATGGCACTTACTCCGCAGTATTGCTCTTTCGACATTTTTACAGCTCTTTTCACTTTATCCCTGTCTTCCTCTTTTACCGAAATCCGGTAAATGATTTTTACCCAGGTATAGGTTTTGGGAGTAGTTTCTGAAAGATTGGCTTCAATATCCATGCTGAAGTTGCTGAATTCAACCCTCATTTTATTGAGTGTAGATACCACATCTATCCCTGTACAGCCGGCCAGAGAGGCTAGCATCAGTTTTTTTGGTCGTGGACCGCCATCTTTTCCACCATCTTTTTGTGGTGTATCAATGGTAATGATGTGATTATCCAGTTCACTTTTAAACGTCATTCCCCCTTCAAATCGGGTAGTTACAACATGATCTGCCATAAATAAATTAGAATTTGAACGCAAACCTATGCATTTAGGGGAGATCTTTACAGCACAGGTTATCCGGTTGTGGAAAACCGGAAATAAATTCCCTTTTTTATTTCTGATTTTTAGCTGAATTCTCCTACCTTTGCCGTCCAAAAAATTTGTATCATGGCAAGAGTATGTCAGCTTACAGGAAAGGTGCCGGTTGGTGGAAACAAGGTATCTCATTCAAATATCAAGACCAAACGCCGCTTTTTGCCGAATCTGCAAACCAAGCGTTTTTTCCTTGCAGAAGAAGATAAGTGGGTAACCTTAAAGGTTTCTACTGAAGCTATCCGTACAATCAACAAAAGAGGTTTGTACAGTGTAGTGAAAGAACTAAGAGCAAACGGAGAACATATTTAATCAGCATATTTTAAATTGAGCTAAAATGGCAAAGAAAGGTAACCGTGTTCAGGTAATTCTGGAGTGCACAGAGCATAAAACTTCCGGGAAGGCAGGCACCAGCCGTTACATTACCACCAAAAACAAAAAGAACACACCTGAGCGTATGGAGTTAAAGAAATTTAACCCAATCCTCAAGAAAGTAACTGTACACAAAGAGATTAAGTAATCTATCTCTTTCGTTGTATTCATCTAATGTTTAAATGATTTTGTAAAATGGCAAAAGCAGCAAAAACGGCGATTAAGACAAAAGATCAAAAAGCCGCAGCAGAAGCAAAGAACTGGAGTAAAGTAATTAAGGCTGTTCGCAGTCCTAAATCAGGTGCATATACGTTTAAAGAAGCAATTGTGCACAAGGATAAGGTAAAAGATTACCTGGCTCAAAAATAACTTATACCTGATCAGTATAGGCAAAGCTGTTCCAACTAAAAAATGGAACGGCTTTGTTGTTTTTATACTGCATCCAAAGAATGTAATATTGTAAAGAAAAAATGTAACCATGGGATTTTTTGGAAAACTATTCGGTAAAAAAGAAAAAGAAAGTCTTGACTTGGGACTTGAAAAAACCAAAGAAGGTTTCTTAGGAAAAATTGCAAGAGCAGTTGCCGGCAAAACAACTGTTGATGCAGAAGTGCTGGATAATCTGGAAGAAGCATTGGTAAGTGCAGATGTTGGTATTGAAACAACAGTTGAAATTATTGAACGCATTGAAGCACGTGTTGCGAAAGATAAATACATCAATACTTCAGAATTAAACTCCATCCTTCAGCAGGAAATCGAAAACATACTTGTTGATGCGCCAACCGACACAACATATTCAAATTTTGATTTGCCAGCGGGAAAAAAACCATTTGTGTTAATGATTGTTGGTGTTAATGGAGTGGGTAAAACAACCACAATCGGTAAGCTCGCTCATCACTTTACACAGGCAGGAAAAAAGGTAATGTTGGGTGCGGCCGACACATTTCGTGCTGCTGCGGTAGATCAATTGACCATTTGGAGTGACCGGGCAGGTGTGCCGATTGTGAAGCGTGAAATGGGAAGTGATCCTGCATCAGTTGCTTTTGATGCGGTGAGTAGTGCTGTTGCAAAAGATATTGATGTATTGATTATTGATACGGCCGGAAGACTACATACCAAAACACATTTAATGGAAGAACTCAGTAAAATTAAACGGGTTGTTCAGAAAGTGATTCCTGATGCACCGCATGATGTGTTACTGGTACTCGATAGCTCAACCGGACAAAATGCACTTGAACAGGCGAAGCATTTTACTGCTGCTACAGATGTAACTGGTTTGGTTATTACAAAACTCGATGGTACCGCCAAAGGCGGTGTGGTATTGGCTATTGCGCATCAATTCAAAATTCCGGTGAAGTTTATTGGAGTAGGTGAAAGGGTAGAAGATCTGCTGGTATTTGACAAGCATGAATTTGCAGAAAGCTTATTCAATTTGAGAAAAGAAAACTAAAAATAACATGTTGTAAAAAATAAAAACCTCCTGTAAACAGGAGGTTTCTTTTTTGATTCAGATGAATCTTATTTCTTCTTAGCAGCTTTCTTTTTAGGAGCAGCTTTCTTTTTTGCAGCAGCTTTCTTTTTAGGAGCAGCAGCTTTCTTTTTAGGAGCAGCTTTTTTAGCAGCTTTCTTTTTTGTTGCCATTTTTTGTAGAATTTAATGATTAGTAAAAAACTTAACAGAGTAAAAATAAAAAAAATTTGATAAAATCAAAATTTTTTTACGCACCTGCTTCTACGGGAGCAACAGAAACGAAAGTACGATTGTCTCTTCCTTTCTTAAATTCAACTACACCATCGGCTAATGCAAAGATGGTAAAGTCTTTACCAACACCTACATTTTTACCGGGATGATAAACCGTTCCACGTTGGCGGATAATGATATTACCTGCAGCAGCTGGCTGGCCACCATAGATCTTAACACCAAGGCGTTTGCTTTGTGAGTCACGACCATTCTTTACACTACCTTCACCTTTTTTATGTGCCATTTCAAATAGTTTTTGAAGTTTTAATTTTTTGGAATTGTGAAAATTAATTCAAACAATTATGCAATTCCTGTTACTTTAATTTGCGTGTAAAGTGTACGATGTCCGATTTTTTTACGGAAACCTTTACGACGTTTCATTTTAAACGCAATCACTGTTTTGCCTTTTTTCTCAGCAAGAATTTCAGCTTTCACTTTTACTTTCGCATCAGCACCAATGCTGATCTTACCATCGGTATCAACAAAAAGCACATCAGAAAACTCAACCTGATCTCCTGCATTACCTTCAATATGAGGTACGTACAGACTCTGACCTTCTGAAACTTTAAACTGTTGACCGGCAATTTTAATTACTGCAAACATAACTTTCCAATATTAGGGCTGCAAAGGTAGGGATAAAATTTGTTTGAACACAAGTTTCAATCAAAAAATTTGCCCTCATTTTAACGTAACAGTTTGGGGCCGTAAAGCTACATTTGTGGCTTAAAACGGGGGCTTGGGCATGAAAATTAAGTCGATCCTGGCAAAACCATTTGCAGGGTATATCTATAAAACTATCCAGAAGAATAAATTAACCGCTGTTTCTGATCAGGAGCAGATCATGAAACAACTCATTAAGGTGGGGCGCAGCACAGATTATGGGAAACAACTGGCACTAAAAGATGTTAACTCCTACGGGGAGTACAAGCAGGCCGTTCCGGTGAGGGATTATGAACAGATGCGGCCCTGGATTGATAAAATTATTGAAGGCAAACACAATGTTCTCTGGAAAGGGCAGCCCCTGTATTTTGCCAAAACATCGGGCACAACCAGCGGTGCCAAATACATCCCCATTACTAAGGAATCTGTGAGCAACCATTTTGGAACAGCCAGAAATGCGGCACTTTGTTATGCTTCAGAAACAGGGAATACCCGTTTTTTTGATGGGAAACTGATCTTTCTATCGGGTTCACCGGAACTGGAACGGGTGGGTAATATTCCAACCGGCAGATTGAGCGGTATTTCAAATCACCTCATCCCCAAATATCTCCGCACCAATCAACTGCCTTCTTATGAAACCAATTGTATTGAAGACTGGGAAACCAAGCTGCAGAAAATTGTGGATGAAACGCTTCATCAGAATATGACCCTCATCAGCGGTATTCCGCCATGGATGCAGATGTATTTTGATGAATTGATGAACCGCACAGGTAAAAAAGTAGGGGATATCTTCCCCAATTTCAGTGTAATGATTCAGGGCGGAGTAAACTTTGAACCATATAAAGCAAAGTTGTTCGAAAGCATCGGCAGGCCTATTGATTGTATTGAACTGTTCCCCGCCAGTGAAGGTTTTTTTGCTTTTCAGGATTCGCAGAAAGAAGAAGGGTTGCTGCTGAATACCAATGATGGAATCTTTTTTGAATTTGTTCCTGCAGGCGAAATTTTTAACGAGCATCCCACAAGACTCACTCTTGCTGATGTAAAAGTGGGAGAAAACTATGCTATGATCATTAACAGCAATGCCGGACTTTGGGGATACAATCTGGGTGATACGGTAAAATTTGTTTCAACTAATCCTTACCGGCTTGTAGTAACAGGCCGAACAAAACATTTTATTTCGGCATTTGGAGAGCATGTGATAGGAGAGGAGGTAGAACATAGTTTATTAAAAGCCGCTACTGAAGATGGTGTTCATATTACCGAGTTTACAGTAGCTCCCATGATTCAGCAGGGCGATGGAAAAAGTTATCATGAATGGTTTATTGAGTTTGAACATAAACCACAGGACTTGTTCCGGTTTGCAGAAAATCTGAATAATCACTTACGCAGCCGGAATATTTATTACGATGATTTGATTGCAGGCAATATTCTTACACCGTTGAAAATAACGCCGGTGAAAAAAAACGGTTTTATCAATTACATGAAAAGTATTGGTAAATTGGGCGGGCAGAATAAAGTGCCCCGTCTCAGCAACGATCGCAAGATTGCAGATGACCTGATTAAATGGGCCGAGAATTAAATTAAACATCAGGTTGATGTGAGCTGATCCATCAACCATTATATTTTACAATGCAGCAACAACAGATAAAACGTATTGCCATATTCGGATCTACCGGTTCAATCGGCACACAGGCGCTGGAAGTAATAGAAGCCAATCCTCATTTATTTGAAGTAGAACTGTTAACAGCACACACCAATGATGAACTGTTGATTAAACAGGCATTGCAATTTAAACCCAATGCAGTAGTTATTGTTGATGAAAAGAAGTACGAAAAAGTAAAACAGGCTTTATCATCAACCGATGTAAAAGTATTTACAGGGGAGCAGTCATTAGAAGAAGTAGCAGCCTTTGACACCTATGATATGATGCTGGCTGCTATTGTTGGTTTTGCCGGCTTAAAGCCTACGCTTAAAGCCATTGAACATAAAAAAGCCATTGCTCTTGCCAATAAAGAAACACTGGTGGTTGCAGGAGACATTGTAATGCAGAAAGCTGTTGAGAACCGAGTGCCCATTATTCCTGTTGACAGTGAGCACTCGGCCATCTTTCAATGCCTTGTTGGTGAGGCAAGAAATAAAATAGAGAAAATAATTCTTACTGCAAGTGGTGGACCGTTTCGTGGGAAAAAGCCAAACTTTCTGGTGAATGTAAAAAGAGACCACGCACTCCAGCATCCCAACTGGAGCATGGGCGCAAAAATCACCATTGATTCTGCCACATTAATGAATAAAGGTTTGGAAATGATTGAAGCCAAATGGTTGTTTAATCTTGCCCCTGATCAGGTACAGGTAGTAATACATCCGCAAAGTATTATTCACAGTATGGTGCAGTTTGAAGATGGAAGCATAAAAGCACAAATGGGATTACCCGATATGAAACTGCCCATTCAATATGCCATGGCTTTTCCGCAACGCATACCCAATCAGTTTCCCCGATGTGATTTTAAAAAAATCAGCACGCTCAATTTTGAAGAGCCTGATCTTAAAACCTTCCGCAATCTTGCATTAGCCATCGACGCATTGAATAAAGGTGGAAATTTACCCTGTATTATGAATGCAGCTAATGAGATAGCTGTTTGGGCTTTTCTGCGAAACAGGGTTGGTTTTTTAGATATGACCGACATCATTGAAAAAACAATGAATCATGTTCCGTTCATCGAAAAGCCTTCACTTGAAGAATATTATGAAAGTGATGCAGAAGCAAGAAACTACACTGCATCATTGATTCAACTCTAACTTTCATAAAAAATTGGCAACCCACTTCATTTTTTCAGCGATATTTGCAGGCTCAATATCTAAACTGAAAAACAACGAATAATTTATCAACTATGTTAATAGCAATTGTCTGGGCAGATTTAGGAATAAAAGCGGCACAACTGATTTTGTCGCTGTCAATCCTGATCATCTTTCATGAATTTGGTCATTATATTACTGCCCGCTGGTTTAAATGCCGTGTTGAAAAATTTTATCTCTTCTTCGATCCATGGTTCTCATTGTTTAAAAAGAAAGTAGGTGAAACGGAATACGGAATTGGCTGGCTTCCTTTAGGTGGCTATGTAAAAATTTCAGGGATGATTGATGAAAGCATGGATAAAGAAGCCATGAAATTGCCTGCACAGGATTGGGAATTTCGCAGCAAGCCCGCCTGGCAACGATTAATTATTATGATTGCAGGCGTAACCGTTAACGTGTTACTTGCTTTTGTTATTTATGCCATGATTTTATTTACATGGGGCGAAGATCGCATACCCATGAGCAGTTTAAAAGATGGTATCTGGACACAGGATAAGCTCATGAACGAAATTGGATTGAATAACGGCGATAAAATTTTGCAGGTAAATGGCAAACCAATTGAGTATTTAGAAGATTTAAACCTGAAAGTATTAACAGGTTCTGGTGGTAAAATTCTTATTGAGCGGAACGGTAAACAACAGGAAATAAATATTCCCGTTGAACTTGTAGGAAGATTGGTAGAAAGTAAACGTAAACGGGGGCTGCTGGCTTATCGCATTCCTTCCATTGTGGGTGAATATGATAAGAAAGATACAGCACTTGGAAAGCAGGCGGGTTTACAGCTAAATGATAAAATTATTGCCATTGATGGTAATGCAGTTGCTTTCTATGATGAAATGCCTGTGCTGTTGCAGAAAAAGAAAAATACAACTGCACAATTAACTGTATTACGCAAAACAGATACCATACAGCTTACTACAAAAGTGGATAAAGATGGCCGGGCAGGTATTCCGTTTCTGATGCAGGAACAGTATGCAGCAATGGGAATAATTAAAATTGAACACCAGAAGTATGGTTTCTTTGAATCGTTTCCTGCAGGTGTAAAGAAAACATTCCGTAAGCTGAGTGATTATATTGATCAGTTTAAATTGATTTTGAACCCAGATACTGAAGCCTACAAAGGCATCGGTGGATTTAAGTCAATGGGTTCTATTTTTCCTTCTGTTTGGGATTGGCAAAGTTTCTGGAATATCACCGCATTGTTCAGTATCATTCTTGCATTTATGAATCTGTTGCCAATACCTGCATTGGATGGCGGACATGTGTTGTTTACATTGATTGAAATGATTACTGGACGCAAACCCAATGAAAAGTTCCTCGAGTATGCACAAATAGCCGGCATGATCATTTTATTTGGTCTGTTGATCTATGCAAACGGCAATGATCTTTTTGGCTGGAACAGGTAAAGAATAATTGGTAATAGGAAATGTATAATTAAAAATGAGAAAGGGCGAAATATCCTTTCTCATTTTTGTTTAGAAGTGTTCAGCTTAAGATTTGTAAATCATCCATCATAAATCAGACATCAGAAATTCCCTTTACAGTTCGATGCCAATCTTCCTCATCAAGATGGAAGCATTCATGCTTTGGCAAATGCCTCTTTTTAATTGATAGTCGAAGAATAATTCATCTGCATTTACCTGCACATCGAAATGATAATTATGAATACCCGCAGGAAACTCGTTTGCAAGATTAGCCAGTTCCAGATCATGTGTTGCTAAGATGCCTGTTGCTTTGTGATGCAGTAATTGTTTGATCAATGCTTTTGATCCGGTATGCCGGTCGTTTGAGTTGGTGCCACGTAATATTTCATCGAGCAGAATAAAAACAGGCTCATTATTGTTTACTGCATCTATGATTTGTTTCAGCTTTTTCAACTCAGCATAAAAAGTAGACGTGCTTTCTTCCAGATTATCTTTTATACGCATGCTGCTCATTACTTTTAACGGCGTAACGGTTAATTTCTTTGCACATACAGGTGAGCCCATTCCTGCCAATACCATATTTACACCTATACTTCGAAGGAAAGTGCTTTTACCGGCCATGTTTGAACCGGTGATGAGATTGATTTGTTCTTTACCTGTTGTAGAAAAATCATTCAGTACATTTTTTTGTTCATCAATCAACGGATGTCCTAACTGTTCTGCAATAAACAAAGGTTCGTCTGTTTTTAATTGAGGAAAACTCCAGTGAGGATGATTGAATGCAAGTGTGGCAATACTGTTCAGCGCTTCCAGTTGAGCCAATGCATCAAACCAATGATTGATCTGTTGATTGTTTTTTTGTTTCCATTTTTCTAATTGTAGCACTTGCTGCAAATCCCATAACAGAAAAATATTCAATGGAATAAATACAACAGGATTTAACCGGTAATCAAAACGGTTGAAAATATTTTTCAGTTGTAAAATCTGCAGGGATGCTTTGTTTGAACCTGAATGGAATTGATGTTTCAGTTCAACCAGCAACGGGTCTTTAAATTCGGCCTGTTCAATACAGGCAATACTGTTTGAAAGTACTTCCATTTGCCCGGTGATCTTATTCAGCTTACGATAAAGTGGAACAATCATTCGGGTTATAGCAAAAGCAATCAATGTAAATACAAGCAACGCTTGAAGAAAACGCTGATAAGTAATTATATCAAACATAAAACCGATCAATGTGCCGGTTGCAATCACCGGGAAAATAAAACGGATCAGGTGCCATATTTTTTTATCAATGAACTGATTGTTTTCTTTCAGCCATTCTTCCATTTTCTTTTCTGTAGTAATAGTAATGGTGGACGAAGAACCATGCGCCTGCAGTTCTTGCCGCCAATTGGTTTGTTGCATTAATTCTTTTGCTGCATGTTGTCGGGCTTGTATGATTTGTGGTGAAGATGGCGCCGACAGCCAATCAGCAAGTAATTGATTCCCTTGTTGTGAATAGGTTCTGTTGATATATTGATATAGCGAAGCCCGGCCGAAAATATCCAGATCACCTGCGTAAGGATGTTCATCTTTATAAAATTCAGTACCATCTTTTTGATGTGTGTACTTGTGCTGCAGGTAAAGGATTTCCTGTTCATTAATGGCAATCAAACGTTCATGATGATTGATGGCATCTTTGTTAGTCAAGTCTTTACGTACTGCATATAAAAAGATCGCCAGCCCAATGAAGAAAATAACTGCCGAAACAAAAATGTCGTAAGATGAAAACAGCCAGATGAACAATGCAGTTGTTACTAATATGCCAAATCTCGTAAAGCCAAGGAGCTGTTTGCGTTTCTGTAAATGATTCAGTTTGATATTTAGATCGCTGATCCGCTGTTTGTAAGATGATTCCGGTTTAATCGTTTCTGCCATGCTGTAAAACTAAGAAAGAATGCAGGACTGTTTTCTTTTAGAATTTTATCATGTATAACCCACCCCTTTAAGTTATTTTGATTTTTTATTATTCCTCTACCCCTCCCGGGAGGGGATAAACAGTCTGATTGTTTACCAATTAATACTCTGGGTAATTATAGATTCAAGTGGAGCTATTGTTTTTATCAAACGAAATAAACGTATTTTTGTTGTCCGCATCTACTTTGTACTTTTCACTTTGTACTTCGTACTTGCTTCCGGGGCTGCCTGGTTTTGACAGCATAGATCTTTGAAGGTGTAAGCATGCAGTGCGTTGGATAATTAGCACTTTAATCTGAATATTCAAAAACTCAAATGGCAATACACAGTATGCCATGGCCGCTTAATCAGTGATTAAGTAGTCATTAGGGCCGCCGAACAGGTTGATCTGTTACCAGGTTCCGCCGCCGACTCAAACACAAAACAGGTTGCTGTAACAGAAGGCTGTGACTGTTGCAAAAGACTATTCAGCTAAGTATTGCGTTGGTATGTTCATGTCCTGCGCAGTGCCGACAACCAATCATGAAATAAGCATGTAGAAAGCTTTTGGCGAATATGTTTGGACAGCGGTTCGAATCCGCTCAGCTCCACTGAAGGCAGTCTTTAAGGCTGCCTTTTTTTATAATTATATATTCATCGCTTTTTGTTTTTCCAATAGCTTTACGCTTTAAATAAAACTGATGTATGATGATCTTTCGGAAACTCCTGCAACTATTTATTTGTTTGATTCCTGTTATGACCATGTTTGCACAACGCAAGCAAATCAACATTGATCAGAACTGGAAATTTGCTTTTGGTCATGCGGCCAGTCCCGAAAAAGATTTCAACTACAGCATTAAAACCATCTTATCAAAATCAGGTGGAGCAGCAGGCACAGCCATTGATGCGAAGTTTAACGACAGTAGTTGGCGCACACTCAATCTGCCACATGATTGGGCAGTTGAATTACCATTTACTCATGTAGATAATTTTGATGTTGAAAGTCATGGTTATAAACCCGTAGGTGGTTTGTTTCCTGCAACCAGCATCGGTTGGTATCGTAAACATTTTACAGTTGCAAAGGCAGATTCAGGTCGTCGTTTTCAATTACAGTTCGATGGAATTTTCCGTGATGCCAATGTGTGGATCAACGGATTTTATCTCGGCAATAATAAGAGTGGTTATGTAGGTGTGAGTTATGATGTAACTGATTTTATCAATTATGATCGTAACAACGTCATTACTGTTCGGGTAGATGCAACACAGTACGAAGGTTGGTTTTATGAAGGTGCAGGCATCTATCGTCATGTATGGCTCAACAGTTATCCCAACACACATATTGCAACTGATGGAGTGTTTGCTTATGCGAATATCAACGGAAACAAAGCAACGCTGAATGTTGAAACAACAGTGGTTAATGAATATACTGCTGCCGGTAATTATTCCATCAATACTTATTTAACGGATCGAGCTGGTGTAAAGATTAGTGCTGCAAAAGAAACCGCAGTCGTCATTAATACAAATGAAGAGAAAACAATCAAACAGATTATTTCTGTTGCAAGTCCAACACTCTGGTCTTTAGAAAATCCTTATCTCTATCGTGTAGTAGTGGAGTTAAAACAGAACGGAGTTATTGTTGATAGTAAGAAACTGCGTTTTGGTTTCCGAACCATTGAAATTAAACCCAACGGTGTTTTCTTAAACGGAAAATACATAAAAATACTTGGCACAAATAATCACCAGGATCATGCAGGTGTTGGAAGTGCATTGCCTGATTATTTGCAATACTACCGCATTGGTTTGTTGAAAGAGTTCGGTTCAAATGCATATCGAACAAGTCATAATGCGCCGACACCTGAGTTGTTGGATGCATGTGATAGTTTGGGTATGCTGGTAATGGATGAACAACGTTTGCTCAACAGTGGTGCTGAATACATGAATCAATTTGAACGTTTGGTAAAACGTGACCGTAGCCGTACATCTGTTTTTTTGTGGAGCATCGGTAACGAAGAAGGTTGGATTCATACCACATCACATGGTAAACGCATAGCAGAAACATTCATCAGCAAATTAAAACAACTTGATCCTACACGAACTTCAACATACGCTGCTGATCTGGCGAATGTATATAAAGGAGTGAACGAAGTAATTCCTGTCCGCAGTTTCAACTACCGTCAATTTGCAGTTGCAGATTATCATAAAGATCATCCCAATCAACCAATTCTCGGAACAGAGATGGGAAGTACCGTTACAACACGAGGTGAATGGGTAAAAGATTCTATTCGTGGATACTTACCCGATCAGGATATTACTGCACCATGGTGGGCAAGCCGTGCAGAAGAATGGTGGAAATTAGCTGCAACGAATGATTACTGGCTCGGTGGTTTTATCTGGACAGGTTTTGATTATCGTGGTGAACCAACACCTTTCAAGTGGCCGAACATCAATTCGCATTTTGGTATCATGGATGTGTGTGGCTTTCCAAAAAATATTTATTACTACTATCAAAGCTGGTGGACGGATAAAGATGTGCTGCACATTTCACCACATTGGAATCATCGTAACGAGTGGGGACAACCGAAAAAACAAATTGATGTGTGGGTGAACAGCAATGCAGATGATGTGGAGTTGTTCTTAAACGGAAAAAGTTTAGGTAAGAAAGATATGCCACGCAATGGTCACCTGCAATGGAAAGTAGAATTTGAACCGGGTAAGTTAGAAGCAGTTGCATTTAAAAAAGCCCGCCCGGATGACCCGGTCGGACGGGGACGGAAGCTTACATCAAAAGTTGAAACAACCGGCGTTCCTGTTGAAGTAGTCTTAACGCCTTACAAAACAACGATGCTGGCTGATGGTAAAGATGTAACCGTGATGAATGTAACTGTTGTTGATCGGGAAGGTCGTGAAGTGCCGGTTGCAGATAACCTCATCAAATTTAGAATAGAAGGCGAAGCTAAAATCATTGGTGTTGGCAATGGCGATCCCAGCAGTCATGAAGCAGATAAATGTGCAGATGGAATGTGGCAACGCAGTTTGTTCAATGGTAAATGTCAGGTGATCATACAATCAGGAACGAAAGCAGGTATTTTTAAAGTAGAAGCAAGTGCTAATAGTTTATCAACCGGTTCAACCGATGTAATTATGGTTGCACCTGAAAAAGTAAATGCCATTACAATTGATGAAAAATACAAATTGAAAGGAGAAGCAGCAAAGCCAAGAGTTGTTGATCAGATGATTGGTGCTGATATTTCTTTCTTACCTGAGTTGGAAGCAAGAGGCGTGAAGTTTTCCGATAAAGGCATAACAAAAGATGCTATTGAAATCATCAAAGATCATGGCATCAACTATGTGCGTCTGCGCATCTTTCATGATCCTGCACAAGACAGCGGCTATTCGCCAAAGAAAGGTTTTTGCAATCTTAATTTTACCAAACAGATGGCGAAGCGTGTAAAAGCTGCGGGTTTAAAACTCCTGCTCGATTTTCATTACAGCGATTACTGGGCCGATCCCGGTAAACAATTTAAACCTGCTGCATGGAAAGGTCTTTCGTTTGAAGAGTTGAAGAAAGCTTTGTACGATTATACAAAGATGGTAATGGAAGAATTGAAAGCACAAGGCACAACGCCTGATATGGTGCAGGTAGGCAACGAGATCAATCATGGAATTGTTTGGCCCGATGGTAATGTGAGCAATATTGATCAACTGGCACAATTGCTTTGTGCAGGTACAGCAGCAGTAAAAGCTGTTGAACCAAAAACACAAATGATGTTGCATGTAGCATTGGGTGGACAAAACAACGAATCCGTTTTCTTTATTGATAACATGATTGCACGTGGTGTGCATTTTGATGTGATTGGTCAATCCTATTATCCCAAATGGCATGGCACATTAGCTGACCTGGAAAATAATCTCAACGATCTTGTTCGTCGTTACAACAAAGATGTGATTGTTGTAGAATACTCGGCATTGAAAGAAGAAGTAAATAAGATCGCATTTGGCTTACCTAATGGAAAAGGAAAGGGTACCTGTATCTGGGAGCCACTCAGTACATGGGAACAGTTTTTTGATAAAGATGGTAAATCGAATAATCTGTTACTGCTCTATGATGAAATGCAGAAGCGCTATTTAACGGGTAAAAAATAGATATTGTACACTGTGTTCAGCAAATAATTTTAGCTGAAAACCGGCTTGTTGCAGGAGGATCAGAGTTCCTCTTTCTTCAGCCGGTTTTGCTTTTAAAAAAGCAATAGAGTTTTCTTTTTATCCACAATTAAAAAAATCAACTTGGCAAAGTCTCAAAAATGGGAGTAATTTACATGACTGAGATTGCTTTGCAAACAATTCATCCATATAAAAAAATTCAGGACTTACAACGTCGCATAGCTGTATATGATGATGAAGCTGCGTACAAGGAATTATTTTTTATTCTTTTTCATTCGCTCACAAAATTTTCTACAGGGATTGTTCAAACAAAAGAAACTGCTGAAGAAATTGTATCGGATGTATTTATCAGCATCTGGAACGATCGTACCAGACTACAGGAAATTGAAGACCTGCAGCTGTATCTGTTTATCGCTGTAAAAAACAATTCAATCAGAAAGCTGAAGCAACAAAATAAAACCCGAACGGTTTCTATAGATGAACTGTCAGTAGAAATGGATTCGGCTTATCAGGATCCCGAAGCAAGGGTATTGTCGTCTGAGTCGCTGCATAATATTGAACAGGTGATTGAAAACCTTCCTCACCGGGCAAAACTTATTTTCAAGCTGGCGAAAGAAGATAAAATGCGCTACAAAGAAATTGCCGCCTTATTAAATATCTCAGTAAAAACAGTTGATCATCAGCTGGCCATTACGCTAAAGAAAATGGCCCTTGCACTGGGAGCCACTTTTAGACGGAAAAAATAAATATTCAATTCTGTTAGGGGATTTTAACAGTTTTTGTCTCCATACTGATATACTTATATGAACAGAGATAAAATCTGGCACTTATTTGCACGTAAACTCAGCGGTGAAAGCAGCAGGGATGAATTACAAGAACTCCAATCACTGGTAGAAGAAGATTCTCCGTTGAAATATGAAATGGACGCTATTACTCAACTGTGGGAGCAGCAGCATCCGCAGGACACTGAATACCTTGAAGCAACTTATCATCTCCACTATGAAAAAATGAAGAAACTGGGTGTGGCACCTGTTTCAGCAGACAATGAAGTTGTTTATTTTCAGGACGATAAAAGAAGGACGATAAAAAAGAGCAGACTCATTGCAGCAGTTGTACTTGCCGGGCTTATTGTAACAGCCGCCTTTGTTTTTTTAAAACCCGGAAAGCTGCCTGCAAAAGTTGAGGCAGCTGAACAACAGGCACAAATCATCCCGAATGAAATTAAAACCAAGCGTGGATCAAATACACAGTTTAAATTACCCGATGGCTCAACTGTTTGGCTCAATGCAGACAGTAAACTGAATTATTCAAAAATCAATGCTACGGGTGTAAGGGAAGTATATTTAACAGGAGAAGCTTTTTTTGATGTAGTCAGAAATCCGGAGCGTCCGTTTATTATACATACCGAGTCAATTGATATTAAAGTTTTGGGAACCACATTTAACGTAAAGGCTTATCCTGATGATAAAACCATTGAAACCAGTTTAATTCACGGTAGTGTTGAGGTAATGGTGAAAAGCAGACCCCATGAAAAATACCTGTTAAAGCCCAACCAGAAACTGGTATTGATGAATGAGCAGTATGCAGAGAAACGGGAAAAAGATCAACGGGTAATGCCTGTAAATATTCCCATTGTATTTGTAAAACAAATCAATTACCTGCAGGGCGATACTGCAGCCAGAGAAACCTCCTGGGTACGTAACAAGCTCTCGTTCGAAGATGAACCATTTGCTGAACTGGCAAAACGTCTTGAACGATGGTACGATGTTTCAATTGAGTTTAAGAACAAAGAAATTGAAGAAATAGAACTCAGTGGGTCTTTTGAACAGGAAACATTAACACAGGTGCTCGAAGCTGTACGGTTTATTAATAATTATAAGTTTAAATATAAGATCGAAGGTAAACAGGTAGTCATTTTTTAAATAACCAAAACAACTGATTATGACCAAACTGCTGAACACATCCTGACCATATAAAAACGGGAAATGTTGGCGCATTTCCCGCTAGTAGTAAACAAAAACCCTGGAACCGGGTAACACAAAAAAAATCGGTTTCCATTTATACTACCAAAACATAAAAGTATGAAAAAAAGCTCTTCGATTGCGAAGGCCCTTGTGGCCTTTAAAAAGCCATTATTGATTATGAAACTAACGATCTTGCTGGCTGTTTTATGTGTATTTCATGCATCGGCAGGAGTCAATGCACAAAAGATTACACTCAAAGCTGCCGATACCGAAATCTCAAAAATTTTATCAACTATTCAAAAGCAGGGCGACTTCCGCTTTCTCTTCAACAGCCGCCTGAAAGATTTGAAACAGAAAGTATCTGTAAGCTTTGATAATGTTGAACTGAAGGATGTGATGCAGCAGTTGTTTGCAGGCACCAGTCTTACTTACCTTCAGCTCGACAACAATCTGGTAGCTATCCGCTCAACTGATCCTGCTGAAGCAGACATAAAAGTGGAAGGAAAAATTACCAATGAAGCTGGTGATGGATTGGCAGGTGTATCCATTACTGTGAAAGGTTCTTCGTTGGGAACAGCAACAGATATCAATGGAAATTACAGCATCACCGTTGCTGAAAATGCAGTGTTAATCATTTCTGCCATTGGTTACGAATCGCAGGAAGTAGCCGTTAATAAACGTCAGGAAATTTCTATAAAACTGGTTCAGTCGAACCGTAAAATGGATGAAGTAGTGGTGATTGGTTACGGATCTGCAAGCCGCAGAGATTTAACCGGTTCCATTGCAAAAATCTCCGGAAAAGAAATTGCCGACAGACCCAATACCAACCCCATTGCATCGCTGCAAAGTAAAGTAGCTGGTCTTTCCATTATCAACAACGGTACTCCCGGACAGGCACCCGATATACGCATACGAGGTACCACTACGCTGGGTCCTACACAAATTTTATATGTGGTTGATGGTATTTTAAACGATAACATTGATTACATCAACCCCAACGATATTGAGTCCATTGAAGTGCTGAAAGATCCATCTTCACTTGCCATCTTTGGTGTACGTGGTGCAGGAGGTGTAATTGCTATTACAACCAAGAAAGCAAGAATCGGTCAGTACAACATCAGTTACAATACTTCATTTGGATTTAAAAAACTGGTAGATAAAATTCAGTGGGCAAATGCCGATGAATTTAAAACCCTGTTTGAAGAAGAAAAAGTAAACATTGGTGTCACAGCTCCTTTTGATTATTCAAAGTGGAATGCCAATACCGATTGGGTAGATGCAGTAACAAGAACAGGCCGTTTCAATACGCACAATCTTACATTATCAGGTGCCAGCGAAAGAAATAAATTTTCGATGTCAATGGGATATACATCTGATGAAGGTTTGATCAGGCACGAACGATTGGAGAGAATTTTATTTGCTATTAATGATGAATTAAAAATCGGCAAAGCCATTAAAGTAGGATTTAACTTAAATGCCGTACGTCAAAACAATCCATACAATGCAACCAATGTATTGAATGATGCACGTAAAGTAATTCCGATTGTACCATCGGGCACCATTCCGGTAAAAGCAAGAAATCCTTATGGTGCAGATAGTACCGTTCAAAATTTATACTATGCCTTGCCCGATATACAAATTGCCGGTGTTGTAAATCCATTAATTCAGTTAGAAAATGAGTGGAACAAAACCATCAGCATTGAATACAGAACAGTGGCAAGTGTTTATGCAGAAATCAGTTTCCTCCGTGATTTTAGTTTTCGTGCAGCCTTTTATGGAGATGCAAGTAATGTAAACAGACGGCAGTACGTTCCATTGTATAATGCATGGGATCAGGGAACCAATCTTCCATTCCTGTACAGCAACCGTACATCAATCAGCGAAAACGATGATACCTATCGCAAAGCACAAACAGATTTTCTATTGAATTATAAAAAGAAAATCGGCGAGCATAACATCACAGCTTTAGGAGGTTTTACCACTTATTATACAGGAACATTTCAAAGAAGTGCATCTGCTGCACAGGGAAGTATTCCCATTCCTGATAAGAAAGAACTCTGGTATATCACCAACGGTTTTTCCGATCCTTCTACTGCTATCGCCAGATCCAGTCAACGTGAAAACGCATTGGTATCTGGTTTGTTCCGTGGTTTATATAATTACGGTGGTAAATATTTTCTCAATGCATCTTACCGTCAGGATTATTCTTCACAGTTCAGAGGAAAAAATCAACGTCAGGATTTCTGGGCCGTAGGTGCTGCATGGGAAGTAACCAGAGAAGATTTTATGCAGAACCAAACCATCGTCAACTTTCTTAAACTTAAAGGTTCTGTAGGCAAACTCGGTAACCAGAATGCATTGGGTTTTGCATACCCTGCTTATCCGGGCCTGCGCCAGAATGTTGTTGCGGTGTTTGGAAGTACAGGCGGTACGTTTAATATCTTCCCCGCTTTTACACCCGATTACATTGCATCACCCGACTTACGTTGGGAAACTACACTGGGTAAAGATTTTGGTTTAGAAGCAGAATTTTTAAACAGACGTTTGCATATTGAAGCAAACTATTACGATAAAGTAACCAGTGACATTCTTTCTTACATTCAACCTGTATCAGGTACATTGGCGCAATTGAGAAATGCAGGTAAAGTACAGAATTCAGGATTTGAATTTTCAGCATCCTGGAACCAGGTTGTAAATAATGATCTGTCTGTTTCTGTAAGTGGTAATCTTACAACCTTCAAAAACAAGGTGCTTGAACTGGTAACAGAAGACTATGCTATTTTCAGCGGACGTAACAGAAACATTGTTGGTTTGCCCATTGCACATTTCTACGGGTATGTAGTGGAAGGTGTTTATCAGAGCTATGCAGAAAAACTGGCATCACCTGTAAACACTGAATTTGCATACGGTCCCGGTGATCTTAAATACAAAGATGTAAATGGTGATGGTGTGATTAATACAGAAGACAGAACCATGATTGGTAATCCTACACCGGACTTTGCTTATGGCGGAGCTTTAGAAGCAAGATACAAACAGTTTAATCTGAGTGTTGAGTTTGGTGGTGTATATGGTAATGAAGTTTATCGTGAATGGGGTGGAACAGAATCTCCTTTTCAACGGGTAAACTATCCAAAGTTTAAAACAAACAGATGGCGTGGTGAGGGTACTTCTAACTGGGATCCCATTCTTGGTCAGGATCATCGTATCAACTACGAATCATCTACCTACGGTATTGAAGATGGAAGTTATTTCCGTATCAGAAACGTAAACCTCGGTTACAACGTATCTCAAAAAGTGGCATCGAAAATTAAAGCTAAAAGTTTACGTGTGTTTATGAACATTCAAAACCTCAAAACGTTTAAGAATAATCTGGGTTATACACCTGAGTTTGGCGGAGATGCATTTTCGTTTGGTGTAGACAGAGCCGGTGGTGCAATACCCATGACTACAACGTTTGGTTTAAATGTTACTTTTTAAATTGTAAAAACAATTGGATATGAAAAATAATAAAATGGTTTTTTTGAGCTTATTACTGCTGCTGCCGGCTGTTATGATGATCAGCGGTTGTAAAAAGTTTTTAGACCGCCGCCCGCTGTCATCTATTGAAGATGATCTGTCGGCCGGTAACCTTGAAGGACAAATTTTTGGTTTGTACAATGCCGTAAAAAACTATGATGATGGAAATGGTTTTGGCGGTATTGCCTGGCTTGCCATGCACGACTTCCGTTCAGATGATTCAGAAAAAGGAAGTGATCTGGCTGATGGTGCAGAGTGGGTGGGTATTTACGACAACTTCAACTACAGTAAAGATTTCTGGGGACAGAATCTGTATTGGGATACACATTACAGTTTAATTTTTAAAGCCAATCAGGCATTACAGGTTGCAGATTCTTTATCGCTCAACGATCCATCATCTCAAATTTACAGAGCCGAGGCCCGTTTTTTCAGAGCACATGCTTACTTTGAACTGGTAAGAACTTTCGGACAGGTGCCGTTAATTAAATTCAGAATTTATAACAATGCCCAGGCCAATGTTCCCAAATCAAATGAAGCAGCTATTTATGCAGCCATTGATGAAGACCTGCAGTTTGCTGCAGCCAATTTGCCTGCAGAGTGGGAGGCAAAGTTTAAAGGCCGTGTAACAAGTGGTGCTGCAAAAGCATTACTGGCAAGAGCTTATATCTTCCGTCAAAACTGGAGTGCAACATTGGGGCTTTGTCAACAGGTAATGGCTTCAGGTAAATATGAATTAATGTCATCTTACTGGAAAGTGTTTAAAGATGAAGGTGAAAACAGCAGTGAATCTATTTTTGAATATCAAAATGAAAGTGGTCCAAACAAAACTCAGGACTATGGTTCATGGTATGGCACCTGTCAGGGTGTGCGTGGTTCTTCTTCTACCGATTGGAATTTAGGTTGGGGTTGGAACGTGCCAACACAAAACCTGGTTGATGCTTACGAAACAGGTGATCTGAGAAGAAATGCAACAATTCTATATACCGGTCAGTCCGATGATCCGTCGAATGGAGGTTATGGACGAACATTACCTGCATTAGCACCTGCAAGTAATCTTGTTCGTAAGTTCTGGAATAAGAAAGTATATGTTGATCCAGCCAAACGTATTTCAACCGGTTGGATTGATGGAGCATATTGGGTTAATCAACGCATCATCCGTTATTCAGATGTATTGCTGATGGCAGCAGAAGCAGCCAACGAGCTGGGGCAGGGGGCAACCGCTGTAAACTGGGTAAATGATGTGCGTAACAGGGCTGGTCTTGGCGATATCACATTTGTCAATCAGGTTCAACTAAGGGCAGCTATTAAACAGGAACGAAGAGTAGAGTTTGCAATGGAAGGTTCCCGCTTTTTTGATTTGGTTCGATGGGGCGATGCGTCTTCTGTACTTGCACCATTGGGTTATCAAAACAGAAACCGGTATTATCCATTGCCGCAGGGTGTGGTTGACAGGTCGGGAGGAGTATTGGTACAAAATCCGGAATACTAACGGTCATGCAGCTGCGCTGAAATGTGCGGCGAACAAAAAGTCATTTTACATTTAAAAACTTTTCTAATGAAAAATAAACTTCAACTGGTGTTCATCTTTGCTTCACTGCTGCTTATTGTAGCAGGTTGCCAAAAGCTGAAACGTCCGGCATTGGGCGATTATCCAAAAGATGCCAACCCACCGGGTGGGCCTTTAAAGTTTTATGTTGCATTTGATGGCAGCACTGCGGATCCATTAATGAATGCTGTTGACAGCATTAGAGCTACATTTCCAGGTTCAAATGCATTTACAACAGTGAATGGTATTTCTGGTAAGGCTGTTCAAGGCTCTGCAACAAATACCAAAGCAATAAAATACAGCGCTCCGAATGATTTTTCCCGATCAACCAGTTTCACAATTTCATTCTGGATGAAAAATTCTGTTGGACAGGACGGTGCACAATTTGCGTTTTCGATGCCAAGTACAGTAAGGAAAGATTCCTGGACTACAAACACTCAAACTTTCATGTTGATTGAAGATAAAGGTCAAAGTACAGCCGATTCTGCTGCAGTAAAATTTGCAGTGAAAGATAATTGGTTTGAGTTTGTAAATGACAGAAGGGTTAAAGGTCTGCTTGATAATAATTGGCATCATATAGCGATTACCTATAACGAAACAACTTCAAAAGTCAGTTTCTACAAAGATGGTCAGACTATGGTTAGCGGTCTTCCATCTTCCTTTTATGATCTTAAAAAAGGAAGCAATCCATACGGACCTATGGATTTTTCAAGTGTAACAGGATTTGCAATAGGTGGATGGAGTCAGCATATTGGTTTGCCTGGACCTGGAGATAATCCTGGAGCAAATGGTGAATCTTGGGCGAAAGCTTTTGCAGGAGCTATTGATCAATTTCGTCTCTATAATAAAGCGTTATCTGCTTCAGAAGTGCAGGCTTTATTCAACAGCAAGTTATAGTCGGAGTCCTATCATAAGAATCAGTAGTTATGGTTTCAAATAAGGGGCTGAACAAATCTTGTTTCAGCCCTTTTTAATTCACACGAAACAGTTCCATTGCCATATGCCGTTTAATTGCAGATCAAAAAATGCATCGCTTTCTGTTGTTGCTTTCGCAGTGCTGCTTACAGCAAGCTTAACTTCCTGTAAAGAAAACAATCAGGTATTCACCTCACTTTCTTCATCATCAACTAACATCAATTTTACCAACAAGCTGGAAAAGCATAAGCTCTTCAGCATATTGTATTATCTCTATTATTACAATGGCGGTGGTGTGGCAACCGGTGATATCAATAACGATGGATTGGTTGATATTTATTTTACAGCCAACAACAGAGGCGGCAACAAATTATATCTCAACAAAGGAAATTTTGAGTTTGAAGATATTACCGATGAAGCAGGTGTTGCAGGGAAATCAGATTGGTGTACCGGTGTAACAATGGCCGATGTAAACGGCGATGGAAAACTGGATATTTATGTTTCAACTGTAAGTCAGAAATACGATCTGCAAGGCCACAATGAATTATACATTAATAACGGGAACTTAAGTTTTACAGAAAGCGCTGAGAAATTTGGACTCAACACATCCTGCTTCACTACACAATCTGCTTTTTTTGATTATGATCGTGATGGTGATCTTGATTGTTATATCCTCAACCAGTCGCATCATCCGCATGCAAACATTGTAGATACAAGTAACAGACATAAGTACGATCCGTTATCGGGCGACCGTCTTTACCGTAATGATGTTAGCACAACAGGAAAGTTTACAGATGTTTCAAAAGAAGCTGGTATATATCAAAGCAATCTGGGTTATGGCTTGGGTATAGCCGTTGCAGATGTAAATAACGACGGATGGGATGATGTGTACATTGGCAACGACTTTCACGAAAACGATTACTATTATGTAAACAACCGCAACGGAACATTTACAGAAAGCAGTGCCAGGCACTTTAAACATTACAGCCGTTTCAGTATGGGGAATGATATTGCAGATTATAATAACGACGGACAGCTGGATGTTGTAACAGTTGATATGTTACCGCCCGATGAAAAAACATTAAAGACTTATGGCAGTGATGAAAATGCTGACATCTATAAAGTAAAACTTGAAATACAAGGTTACCAGAAACAATATTCTAAAAACTGTCTGCAACGAAATAACGGCAATGGTGTAAGCTTTAGTGAAACGGCTTTACAAAGCGGAGTGTTTGCGACGGACTGGAGCTGGTGCCCCTTGTTTGCAGATTTTGATAACGATGGTAATAAGGATTTATTTATTTCAAGCGGCATTGTAAAACGGCCGGTTGATCTGGATTATATCCGCTTTGTATCTGACATGGAGATCAAAAAAAATATTCATCGTACAGATAAGTATGATGATGAAACCATTGAAGCCATGCCGGATGGAAGTTCACATCCCTATTTTTTTAAAGGAAGTGGTGGCATGGGTTTTAAAGAAGTGAGCAACGAATGGGGCACAGGAAAAATGAAAGGCTATTACAGCGGCGCTGCTTATGCCGATCTGAATAATGACGGAAAGCTTGATATGGTAGTGAGTTGTATTGATGCAAAGGCGCTGGTATTAAAAAACAATTCACCCGACAAACATTTTGTTGCCGTTTCGTTTAAAGGAAATGCACCCAACAGTTTTGGTATGGGAGCCAAAGCCTATGTATTCAGTAACGGTAAAATGCAATACCAGCAGTTGATGGCTACACGGGGTTTTGAATCATCCTCCGATCTTACATTGCATTTTGGCTTAGATACCATTGATCGTATAGACAGTATGCTGGTGGTGTGGCCCAATCAGCAGTTTCAGGTGTTACGAACTGTTACAGCAGACAAAAAAATAACCATACAGCAAACAGATGCATCCGGCAGCTTTGTATACGAAAACTTTTTTCCTCAACCACAACCACTGTATCAAAACATTACTTCACAGGTAAACAATACCTGGAAACACATCGAGAACGATTTTTTAGATTATAACCGGCAATACAATATTCCGCACCTGCTTTCTAACAGAGGAACAAAAATGGCGGTTGCAGATGTAAATAAAGACGGGCTCGATGATTTTTTTGTTTGCGGTGCTGCCGGTATACCGGGTAAATTATTTATACAAACAGGCAACGGAAAATTTAATGAGCAAAGTTTAATCATCACCGATAAAATATTATTTACCGAAGAAGTGGATGCTGTTTTTTTTGATGCCAATAATGATGGTCATCAGGATTTGTATGTTGTAAGCGGAGGTAATGAATATCTCGATGGAAATCCTGCCTTAAGAGATAACCTCTACATCAATGATGGAAAAGGAAAATTTACACAAGATAAAAATGCGTTGCCGCAATTGGCTGTAAACAAATCCTGTGTTGCTATTGCAGATATTGATCATGATGGAGATGCTGATGTATTTGTTGGTGGACTCAGCAATGCAAAACAGTACGGTCAGCCGCAAACATCTTATCTGCTGCTCAATAACGGCAAAGGAATTTTCAGCAAGGCCGATAGCAGCATTGCACGTTTAACAGGTCTTGGAATGGTTACTGCAGCTGCGTTTACAGATGTAAACAAAGATGGCTGGCACGATCTGGTTGTAACAGGAGAGTGGATGCCTGTAAAAATATTCATCAATAAAAAAGGAACATTTACATCAACGGATCTTCCGCAATCTACAGGTTTATGGCAAACAGTTTCGGCACAGGATGTAAATGCAGATGGATTTATTGATTTGCTTGCAGGTAACTGGGGACATAACACAAAACTCTATGCAGGTAAAAACGGTCCGGTTAAATTATACGTGAAGGATTTTGACAACAATGGAAGCGTAGAACAGTTCATGTGTTACACAGTAAACGGAAAAGAGTACACCTTTTTAGCAAAGGATGAATTGGAACGATCATTGCCGGTATTGAAAAAGGCTTATGTTACTTACAGTGAAGTGGCTGGAGAAACAGTGCAGTACATGCTGTATGATTTGTTTAAAGATTATCTGGAACTGAAAGCTGAGACACTCAGCTCATCCTGTTTCATTAACGATGGTAAAGGAAATTTTACAAGGATGGATTTGCCCGAAGAGCTTCAGCTGGCTCCTGTAATGGCATTTGCTCCTGCAGGTACAGGAATTGAATCTTCATTTATTGCAGCAGGTAATTTTTATGGTGTTATTCCCTACGAAGGCAGATACGATGCACTGCTGCCCACCGTATTCACTTACGGGCAACAGACAAAATCATGGAAGAACTACGCCAATATTCCTGCGTTCATGGGGGAAGCAAGAGACATTAAATGGTTACGCACTACAGGAGGGAATAAAATAATGGCTATCGCCGGTAACAACCAGCCTATTCAATTTTATAAAGTCATAACAAAATAAAATTCACCTTATAAAGAATGTAACAATGAAATTTCTGCAATTACTTACAACACTCACCACCACGATTTTTCTGTGCGGTGATTGTGCACCTAAAAAAACAAACAATCCGCCTGCAGAACAACCACCTGCAGCAAATGAAGTGGAGATGTGGTTAACAAAAGCTGATCAATCGGTATTACTGCAAAAACAAAGTGCTGTTATTTCATTTACAGCAAATACAAATAACCATATCAATATTGATGTAGATTCTTCGCTGAGTTTTCAATCAGTAGATGGATTTGGATATACCTTAACTGGCGGCAGTGCTTATCTCATCAACAGGATGAGCAGTTCTGCAAAAACAGCTTTACTCAACGAATTGTTTACAACAGATAATGCTTCCATCGGTATCAGTTATCTGCGTGTAAGTATTGGTGCTTCCGATTTAAGTGCAGATGTATTCAGTTATAACGATTTACCATCAGGACAAACTGATGTCACCTTATCAAACTTCAGTTTATCAAAAGATACTGTTGATCTGATTCCTTTGCTGCAACAGATCCGCTCTATCAATCCCAATATAAAAATTATGGGCTCTCCCTGGAGTCCACCTGTTTGGATGAAAGATAACAATAGTTCAATCGGCGGTAGTTTGCTTCCACAATATTATAGTGTTTATGCAGGCTACTTTGTGAAATACATTCAGGCTATGCAGTCCAAAGGTATTCCCGTTGATGCCATCACTATACAGAATGAGCCACAGCATGGCGGCAATAATCCAAGCATGCTGATGAGTGCTGCACAACAGGCAGAGTTTATTAAAAATCATCTCGGCCCTGCATTTCAAACTGCAGGCATTAACACAAAAATTATTATATGGGATCACAATTGTGATAATCCCGGTTATCCGATTGCTGTATTGAACGATGCTGCTGCAAAGCAATATATTAACGGCTCTGCTTTTCATTTGTATGCAGGCGATATAACAGCGCTCTCCACTGTGCGAAGTGCACATCCGGATAAAGCCTTGTATTTTACTGAGCAATGGACGGGTTCAAACGGAACATTTGATGGTGATCTCAAATGGCATACAAAGAATGTTATCATCGGCTCTATGCGTAACTGGAGCAGAGTGGCGTTAGAGTGGAACCTTGCTAATGACCCCACTTACGGACCGCATACACCGGGCGGTTGTACACAATGCAAAGGAGCATTAACTATTGACGGATCAACCGTAAATAAAAATGTAGGCTATTACATTGTTGCACATGCATCCAAATTTGTTCCTGCAGGATCAGTACGTATTGCAAGTTACCTGGCTGGTAATTTACAAAGTGTGGCATTTAAACGACCCGACGGAAAAAAAGCACTCATCATTTTAAATGAAGGGGCATCAGCCGAAACATTTAATATTCGTTATAAAAATAAATGGGCTGTTACAACTATTCCCGGTAATGCTGTAGCAACTTATATCTGGTAATGACTAAATAGTTTAACATGTATAAACTCTTTGCTTTGCTTACGATTTGTGCAGACTGCTCCTGTTCATCAGGTGCTGATCAACAAAAAATTATAGGGAGGGATGTTTTATTTACCCTGCCACATTCATTTGCAACCATAATTTTTTAAGTAGTATTTATGAGTGCATATAATTACAGAAACTTACTTTACGGAATAGTGACTGTTCTTTTTGTTGGCAGCTGCAAACCAAAAGAACCAACAACTCCACCTGTAATTCCACCACAAAATTTTATGATCAGCAACTGGAGTATAGATGCAGTGTCCGGAGTGAATGACTATAAAGGAGTATCGGTTACTCCGCAGATCCGTTTGCAATTCCCCGTTGCGATTGACCCCAACAGTGTAACAGCCGGCATAACTTTCAACAACGGAAATTTTACAGCAACCTATCAGAGTGGGGACAGTGTTGTATTGGTACAACCAACTGTTCCTTTAAACTATTTAACAAAGTACACACTGCAGGCCGGTAATGCATTAAAATCAAAACAAGGAGGCATCCTGTTTTCACCGGCTCAATTTACACTTCTTACAAAAATGGATTCAACCAATAAGTTTCCATTGATAACCGATAACGAACTGTTGACAAAAGTGCAGCAACAAACCTTTGCTTATTTCCGTGATTTTGCTCATCCCATTAGTGGTATGGCAAGAGAACGCAACAGCAGCGGCGAAACTGTTACAACCGGTGGAACAGGCTTTGGGGTAATGTCAATCATTACAGCTGTTTCAAGAGGCTTTATCACCAGAGCCGAAGGAAGAGATCAGGTATTGAAAATAACCAACTTCCTTTTAACCAAATGCACCCGTTATCATGGAGCGTTTGCACATTGGATCAACGGATCAACAGGAGTTACTCAACCATTCAGTGCAAATGATAATGGAGGTGATCTTGTAGAGACTTCACTTTTATTACAGGGCCTGATTGCAGCAAGAGAATATTTTAATGGAACCGATGCTGCAGAAATATCATTGCGTAACAACATCAATACAATTTGGGATGGAGTAGAGTGGAACTGGTACAGGCAAAACAATCAAAATGTATTGTACTGGCACTGGAGCGCAGATAAAGGATGGGTGATGAACCTGCCCATCCGTGGCTGGAACGAAGCATTGATTGTGTATGTGCTGGCTGCATCATCCAGAACAGATGCTATTCCAAAAATTGTTTATGATAATGGATGGGCACGTAACGGTGCCATGCGTAACAATAACAGTTATTACGGGTACCAATTACCGTTAGGGCCGGCAAACGGAGGTCCGTTGTTTTTTGAACATTACTCTTTTCTCGGAATCAATCCCAACGGCTTAAGCGATGCGTATGCAGATTATGCAACACAAACCCTTCATCATACAAAAATCAATTTTGAATATTGTAAGGCCAATCCAAAACGTTGGTATGGATACAGCGATCAAACATGGGGATTAACTGCCAGTGATATACCCGGTGGCTATACTGCAAGTGAACCGGGAAACGATGTGGGTGTAATTGCACCCACTGCAGCGTTATCCTCATTTCCCTATACACCTGATGAATCAATGAATGCGCTGAAGTTTTTTTATTATAAACTGGGTGACAAGTTGTGGGGTACATACGGATTTTATGATGCATACAAATTGCATGAAGGATGGTTTGCTTCCTCTACGCTTGCCATTGATCAAGGGCCCATTATTGTAATGATTGAAAATTACCGGACAGGTTTGTTGTGGAATTTATTTACAGGTGCACCCGAAATAAAAAACGGAATGAGGAATCTTGGATTTACGGCCCCTTATTTATAACAGGTATGAAACAGATTGTAACGTTTGCTTTGCTTTTCTTTTGTTTGTTGCGTTCTTCAGCGCAGCAAACTTCTGTGTTTGATGCAACCAAACGTTCTAAGCAGTTAACGGATTCTGCATTGCTTGATTTGACACAAAAACAAACCTTTCGTTATTTCTGGGAGTTTGCACATCCTGTAAGTGGTATGGCACGTGAACGCAGTAACAAAGCATACGATTATGGCAGCGAAGTTGTTACCACAGGTGGAACAGGATTCGGCATCATGAGTATATTGGTTGCAGCTGAACGAAAATGGATTACAAGAGATACCGCTGCAAAGTTTTTAGTAAAGATGCTGAAGTTTTTATCCAAAGCCGATGCATATCATGGCGTGTTTCCGCATTGGTTGCATGGTGGTACAGGTAAAACCATTCCTTTCAGCAGAAAAGATGATGGAGCCGATCTTGTAGAAACTGCTTATCTGTTTCAGGGTTTGTTATGTGCCCGGCAATATTTTAACCGTGATCAACCAATAGAAAATGAATTACGCAACCGCATTAACTGGTTGTGGAATGATATTGAATGGAACTGGTTTACAAAAGGCGGAGAAGATGTATTGTACTGGCACTGGAGCCCCAACAATGGTTGGGCCATGAATTTTCCGATACGTGGTTTTAATGAATGTTTAATTGTTTATGTATTGGCGGCTTCCTGCAGCAACGAAAAATATAAAGTACCTGCATCGGTTTATCATCGGGGCTGGGCGCAAAGTAATTTTTTTAATAATGGCCGTTCGTTCTATGGTATTGAATTACCGCTTGGATTTGATTATGGTGGTCCACTGTTTTTTTCGCAGTATTCTTTTTTGGGATTAGATCCACGGGAATTAAAAGACCGTTATGCAGATTACTGGAAGCAAAATAAAAATCATACACTAATTAACAGAGAGCATTGCATCCGCAATCCCAATCAATACAAAGGGTATAGTGTTAATTGCTGGGGTTTAACAGCAAGTGATACATACAATGGTTATGCGGCACACTCACCAACAGAAGATCTTGGTACCATTTCGCCCACGGCCGCATTAAGTGCGTTTCCCTACACACCCGACTATTCCATGCAGGCATTAAAATACTTTTATTATCAGCGTGGCGATCAGATTTGGAGTGAGTATGATTTTACAGATGCATTTAATGAAACAAAAAACTGGTATGCAAAAAGTCATCTGGCAATAGATCAGGGGCCGGTGATTGTGATGATAGAAAATTACAGAACAGGAATGCTCTGGAATTTATTTATGAGCTGTGAAGAAATAAAAAACGGTCTGTTGAAATTGGATTTTGAAAGCCCATGGCTGGCAAATAAAAAATAATGCATGCGTGTACAATTGCACTATAGTATTTTTTTATTGATGACTGTAACAATCCTTTCTTGTTACAGAGAAGAAAGTGTGGAAGGTAGAATGCCTGCAGGAACATCTGCAGCGGCATCTCTTGCAGTTGCTGCAAACGGAACCTGCCTGCCAATAACAGTAACAGGAACATATACAGCAGGTGCAGATGTAAATGCAGCAAATTATTTGCTGATGCAGGTAAACGTAACAGCAACAGGTCCATACAGTATTACAACAGATACAGTGAATGGCTATTCCTTCAGTGCAACAGGCGTGTTTACAGCAACAGGAGTGCAAACAGTGCAGGTATATGCAAAAGGTAAACCGCTTACTGCAACACGAAATCGTTTTATCATCCGGTTAAACAACAGTCGTTGTACAGCAGAAATTACTGTGCAGCCTGCAGCAGCAAATGGTACAGCAGGTTATGTATTGCAGACAAACGGTACCAACTGTCTTGATTATATAGTGCAGGGTATTTGTACAGCGGGTTCTCCACTCTCAGCAGCAAATACAATAACAATAAAAGTATTGGTGAACAGTATTGGCAGTTACAGTCTTTCAACAACAGCATCTAACGGTATTCAATTTACGGGTAGCGGTACATTTACAACTGTTGGTGTACAAACAATTATCTTAACCGGTTCAGGTACACCTGTAAATGCCGGTGTATTATTGATTCTTTTATCAAACAGTACAGGTTCCTGCAGTATACAATTAAACATTGAACCTGCTTCTTCAGCAACAGATTATTTCCCGAGAACGGCCAATAACAACTGGACTTATGAAATTGATGATGCTGCAACAGACACAGCCAGATTTTTTTCATTGCTTTCGGTTAAAAACAGCAATGGGTACAACTATAATATTTTCATGGTGAGTACGGGCGCTACACCTGACTCAGCGGGTTACTACCGAAAGTCGGGTGCAGATTATTTCAGGTATATGGATATGGGCGATTTTATTGGCTTTGATCAACCTCTATGGGCAGAGTATATTTTTTTAAAAGAAGCAGTAGCAGGTACAAACTTTAAAAGCGCCGCTTTTCAGGGAACAGTTACCATTGCTCCCTATCCACCGCAAACACTCATCATCCGTTTCAGTAATACAGTTCTTGCAAAAGATATTGCTGTTGCTGTAACAACTTCTGCCGGAACGGTTAATTATTCAAACGTCATTGTTATGGAAGAAACGTATGAGCGTTTTGAAAGTGGTACATGGGTAAACATCAGTCCGGTGGTGGGATCGCTAAAACGTTATTATGCAAAAAATATAGGGATGATTAAATATGAATCAATTACTGGTACTGGTTCCATCAGTGCGTTGTTTGAACTGAAACGATACCAGGTATTCTGATTCATGTTGAATTTTAAATAATGATGAACTCTAAACTATAAGCTGCATGCTGAAGAAGTTGATTGTTTATTTATTTTATCGTCGCACTGTTCGGTTGTTGCTTGTAACAGCATCCGGCATTTTTTTACTGGTACGTTGTATGAGTGATACTGCAGTTGCTGAAAATACTTCACCTTCTTTTTCAGACTTTGCTGGTTCAGATAAATGCATGAGCTGTCATCAAGCTGTTTATGATGCACACTCAAAATCGGCACATTACCTCACCGCAAAACCTGCCGAAGAAAAATGGATACATGGCAGTTTTGAAAAAGGGAAAAATACATATGCTTATTCAGAGCTCATTCAATTATTTATGGAGCGAAGAGACAGTGGATTGTTCCAGGTAGTACATTATAAAGGAGAAGAAAAAAAAGCCATGCGGTTTGATATGGTCATTGGATCAGGTGCAAAGGGCCAGTCTTTTGTTACATTTAGAGGAGATCGTTTCTATCAATTACCCATCACTTATTTTACGGCAGCCGATCTATGGTCAAACAGCCCGGGCTATCCTGCCGGTAAAGTGGTGATTGATAAACCCATAACTGCACGATGCCTTGAGTGTCATGTAACATATGCAGAGGGCGTTGGAGAAAATGTAATGGAGCCCGTTTCATTTAACAGGCAGAATATTATTTATGGAGTTGATTGTGAAAAATGTCACGGGCCTGCAGCAAAACATGTTACCTATCAAACAGAAAATCCAACCGATACTGCAGCAAAGTTTATTGTAAATACTGCATCACTATCACGTCAGCAGCAACTTGATCTTTGTGCACTTTGCCATGGCGGAAGAATAGATAAAATAACAGCCTCCTTTTCTTATACTGCAGGCAACAATTTATCTGATCATTTTAAGATAGATACGTTAAACGATGAAGCTGTTAACAACGGAAATATTGATGTGCATGGAAATCAATATGGATTAATGCGGGCCAGTAAATGTTTTAGAATGAGTAAAACAATGACTTGTAATACCTGTCATAGTCCACATGAAAATGAACGTGGAAAGAAAGAGTTGTTTTCACAAAAGTGCATCAGTTGTCATGCAGTAACAGACAGTAAGTTTAATATTCCCTCGCACAAAAATGTGCAGCTGATTACCAAAAACTGCATTGATTGTCATATGCCTGCACAGCCGTCTAAAGCAATCACTGTTTTTCTTGAAGGTGAAGAAGTGCCGAGGGCTTCATTTGTACGTTCTCATTTTATTGGAATTTATCCCGATGAGATCAAGCCTAAATCCGGTCAGCAAAAAAAAATGTATTAAAACCATTTGAATGAAATACAATAACGAACTCACAACAAGATGGAAAAAATTGCTCAACATTTTTTTGTTTACAGCAATGATCGTACATGTACAATCACAATCACTCACCCGTGGCCGTTATGGCGATGGCCCCGACAGCATCGCACCTGTCGGCATCATTAAAAATTTAACCGATGATCAGTTGATGGAAGTTGTGCAGAAACAAACCTTCCGTTTTTTCTGGCATGGTGCACATCCGCATAGCGGCCTGGCTTTGGAAAGAAGCAACACTGTTCTGGCTGAGCACTACTGGGATTATATCAACGAAGCATGGGATGAACCGAATTTTTCAAGAACAACTTTTGGCCCTGATGCAGGTGCCATTGGCGGTACAGGCTTTGGCATTATGAGTACCGTGGTGGCAGTAGAAAGAGGATGGATAGGAAAAGATACTGCTGTTCGCCGCTTAATAAAAATTGCAGATTTTTTAATTAATGCCGATTGCTTTCACGGCATCTATCCGCATTTTATGGATGGAAGAACAGGTAAGACAATTAAGTTTGATCGCCTTGATGATGGTGCAGACATTGTTGAAACATCTTACCTGCTCATGGGTTTTTTATGTGCAAGAGAATATTTTAATGGCAATACACCAAGAGAAGTTTACTTGCGCAAACGCATCAATCAAATGTGGGGTGCAGCCAACTGGAAATGGCATACCAACAATGAAAAAAAATTATACTGGCATTGGAGTCCTACCAACGGGTTTGATATGAATTTCCCGGTGTGGGGTTACAATGAATGTTTGATCACTTATATCATGGCGGCTTCGGCGCCTAATCCTTCAAAGGCAATTCCTAAAGATGCATATGATGGTACATGGGCAGGTAGCAATGGATTTAAAAATGGAAGAACTTATTACGGTTATGTATTGCCACTTGGTAATTATGATAAAGATCAGGGTGGCCCCTTATTTTTTGAACAGTATACGTTCCAGGGCATCAACCCAAATGGATTAACTGATTCACTCGGCAACGATTATTTTTTGCAGGGAAAAAATCATACACTCATCAACAGGGAATATTGCAAAGAGAATCCGAAAAACTTTAAAGGCTATAGTGATAAAGTGTGGGGCCTCACTGCCGGCGACAGTTACAAAGGTTATGTAGCACACAGTCCGGAAAATGATCGTGGTGTTATTCAACCTACTGCTGCTATTTCATCTATGCCATACACTCCCAAAGAGAGTATGGAAGCCATGCGTTATTTCTATTACAATCTCGGCGATAAAATCTGGAGCAAGTATGGTTTTGTTGATGGCTTTAGCATTCACCACAACTGGTATGCAAAATCGCATCTGGCAATTGATCAAGGGCCCATCATCACCATGATTGAAAATCATCGCACCGGTTTGTTATGGAAATTGTTTATGAATATTCCGGATGTGCAGAATGGATTAAAAAGATTGGGTTTTAAATCACCATTAATAAAAACAAACAATTGAAAAAACTGCTGATTATATTGGCCTTGTTTATTCAGTGTATGGCTGTTGCACAACAAAAAAACGCAATAGCTGATACAACATTTCTACGTACTAAAATAAAAGGGTTAATCACAGGCACTTTGCTTGGAGATGCTCTCGGCGGCCCGATTGAATTTCAAGGGCATCAGGAGATACAGGCATCACCACGTCCGCCGAAATTATGGATTGATACAACTGATTTAATGGATGCTGTTGAACTGAAAGCTGCTGCAGAACGAATGTACTTCAGAGAATATAAATACATTCTGCCGCATGTGCAGCCTTATGGCAGCTGGAGTGAGAATGCAGCACCCGGTACAGTAACAGACGACAGTCGGCATAAAATGATTTTAATGTATATGCTGCGTACAGCGATGCAGAAAAATCAATGGCCTGTTAGTGAAATACATTCGGCACATGCATATCTTGATTGGTCGAAATCTAAAACAATCAAAACACATTCCGGTTATGATACCTTGTGCAAACAATGGCTGGGCGAATCGTACAAATCAATTAACTGGATACTGGGTAACAGAAAAATAGGCGAAGCGTATCCGGTAGAACGGATGTGGAATGCACTGCCCACCTGTTACGGGCAAATGGCATTAACACCATTGGCTGCAATTTATCCGGGACAGCCGCAAAAAGCTTATTTGGCTGCTTATAATACCGCATGGTTTGATATTGGGTTTGCAAAAGATATGAGCGCCGCATCTGTTGCAGGAATATCTGTTGCATTAACGCTTGATCCAACTAAAATGACCAATGAAGAATTGTGGAAAAAAGTATTTGATGCAATGTTAACTACTGATCCTTATGATTATTTAAAAATACCCTGGTGCGAAAGACAGGTACAGCGTTGGCTCAACCTGTCTGATGTATTTGTACAACAGGCGAATGGTTCGCCTGCAAAATTATTTTCATTACTCGATAAAGAATTTATGTACACTACTAAATGGGAAGCACAGGTTCCGTTTCTGGTTGTGTTTTCTATTTTAAAAATTTGTAACTACGATCCATTGGCAGCAATGCAGCTTTCTATTGAATGGGGAAACGATCATGATACCTATCCGCAATTTCTTGGTGCATTTGTTGGTGCTCTTTATGGAGCGGAAATATTTAAAGCAGATATGCGGTCAACCATATCAAAAAGATTGCAACTGGATTATGATGAAAATATAGATGAGTGGGTGAATACATTGATGAAGGTGCAGGAGTTGGGGAAGAAGAAGATCCTGTTCAAAACAAATTAATGCTTTCGGAAACATCCCCTCCCTGGAGGGGCGAAATTAGGACTCATAATACTAAAGGAAAATGGGGTGGGTTGTTGAATAAAGAACAGAACGATGAAGAGTGCGACGCAACAGACGATGCCCAATGAACGGGACGATGACAACCAAAAAATATTTTATTCTATTATAAAAATTGAATCATGGAGAATAACAAAACAAAAAGTGGCATCAGCCGACAGCAATTTTTACAACAAACGGCTATGGCAGGTGCGGCCGTGTTATTGGCAAACCTCGAAAGTTTTGCATTAACAACAGCCGATAAAAAATTAAGAGTAGCAGTGATAGGTTGCGGAAGTGTAAGCAACCGCTACCTGCCGCAATTGCAATCATCAAAACTGATTGAAGTAGTAAGCTTGTGCGATATAAAACCCGAAAGAGCCGAAGCACAAAACAAACAATATAATGTTGGCGCAAAAACCTATCCGCATATTGATGCCATGCTGAAAGGAGTTCCATTTGATATGATGGTAACATTAACCGATATGCAAATTCATGGTGCTTTAAATAAAAAAGCATTGCTGTCGGGCAAGCATGTGTGGAGCGAAAAACCAATGGCCAATACATATGCAGAGGGAAAAGCTTTGTTAGATTTAGCAAAAAGTAAAAAGTTGCGTTTGTGGGGAGCTCCTGCGGTAGTAAACAGTCCGCAGTTTGCATTTATGAGCAAAACAATCCAGGATGGAAAGCTGGGAAAAATTGCAGCGGCACACGGACAATACGGACACACCGGCCCAACATGGTCTGCATTTTTTTATGAGAAAGGCGGCGGCAGCATGCCCGATCTTGGTGTGTATAATATGGCCACACTAACGGGCTTGCTTGGGCCAGCAAGAAGTGTGATGGCAATGACGAGTATTGTAAAACCCGAACGTACTGTTGATGATAAAGGAAAAATAAAAGTAGAAGCAGAAGACAATGCACATGTTTTATTGGAGCATGATAAAGGTGTGATCAGTCATGTAATGTGTGGCTTTAATTATTTTGATCCGCATGGTCACGAAGCAGGAAATCAAACATTGCATTCTATTCAGATTTATGGTGATTATGGTAATATGCGTTTGATCGGTTACGATTGGGAAACCAATGGTGTGATGCTGGATACATCGGAGAAGGAACCTGCAAAATTAGTGAGCACCGATAAAGGTGGATACGAATGGCAGGAAGGTGCAAGGGTAACCGGTGAAAGCATCATAACCGGTGTAGAACCAAAAATAAATGTAGAGCATGCATTGCATGTATTGGAAATTATTGAAGCAGCAAGAAAATCGCAGGCAACAGGGATGAGGATAAAGTTGAAGAGTAAGTTTCCGTTTCCGGTAGTGAAGTGAGTATATTGATAGAAAAAATTAATTTTTTTCGCTAACAGTAGAAATGAGAAGATTATGAAAGCCAAAATTTATTCTCATAAACAATTAATTGCGACAACTGATTTGCAGGTTGGAGATTTTGGTATGGGCTGTGTTTATGGAATTATAATTCCAACAGATTTTTATTTTGATGAAATACAAAGAAGGGTTTGGGATTTTTGGAGTACAAATAAACCAAATTATGAAAAATGGTATTCCTTAAGATTAAATGTTCAGCTAGAGAATGGATATTTTCTTTATTCTGCTGGAGGGTATACTATCGATGATATTCCTGACTTGCCAAATGAGCCAAAAAGAATAGATATCGCAGGAGTTGATATGCATATTATAGAAGATTATTTCTTGCAGGAAATACCTCGAACCTTTATAGAGGATCCTTGGGAAGAGATTAATATCGGAATGAAGATTGGGTTTGAGGATGAATTAAAAAAGGAAATTGGTGTTTCAGTAAAATCTGTATTTAATTTTTTTAAATCACAAGGTAAAAAACATGAGCTAGCTGAGTTTGAATTCTCAGCATTGTGTAAATATCGTTGCAATGATGATGTATTGTTTGTAGCAAGGAAAGAAGGTTTCGATATGAAATTTGCTGTAATCCATTTAACTTGGAAAGGGAGTAAAGAAGAAAAAGGCTTTCCTGGAGTAGACTTTTATAATGATTTTGAAGATTTCAAGAGGTTAAGAATGAACCCCGATGTATTGGAATGGAAATTAGACAACGAATAATATTGCTGTAGCTCATCGTTGATGAATAAAAAATATAATAATGAATCTTGCCATCCTCGGTTCCGGTTTTATCTCCCGCTTTTATGCCGATGCATTAGTAGCGCAGCGGCGTAAAGATGTAATTATTTCTGTGTACAGCCGCACAGAAGCCAACGCAAAAAAGTTTGCGGATGAGTATGAAGTGCCTCATTTTACTACCAGCATAAAAGAATGTGTTGAAAATAAAGAAGTAGATACAATCATTATTGGTTTGTCAAACGATATGCATTTGGAAGCAGTGCTGGCCTGCGCAGCCGCAGGCAAGCATGTATTGTGTACAAAACCATTAGGAAGAAATGCAGAAGAGGCATTACAAATGTTGCAGGCAGTAGATAGAGCAAAGATTGTTGGCGGTTATTTAGAAGACCTTTGTTACACACCAAAATTTTTAAAATCATTAGCAGCAATAAAAGCCGGCAGCATTGGTGAAGTTATTTGGACGAAAAGCAGAGAAACACATCCCGGTCCGCACAGCGACTGGTTTTGGGATAAAGAAAAAAGTGGTGGCGGTTGCATCATTGATCTCGGTTGTCATTGTGTAGAGATCAGCAGAAATTTTATTGGAAAAAATATTAAACCCATTGAAGTAATGTGCTGGGCCGATACAAGAGTGCACCCGATTGATGCAGAAGACAATGCCATTGGTTTGGTAAAATATGAGAACGGTGCTATTGGACAATTTGAAGTGAGTTGGACGTTTCGTGGCGGTATGGATTTGCGTGACGAAGTGATGGGTACCGAAGGAACCATCTGGGCCAATAATTTTTTACGCACCGGTTTTGAAATGTTTACCAGTGGTAAAGGCGGCGATTACATTGCAGAAAAAGCAGAGAGCAACAGCGGCTGGTTATTTCCTGTTGGCGATGAAGTGCATGAGCTGGGCTACAGTCATATGTTTACTGATATGTTTGATGCGATTGATAACAAAGTGCAACCTTCCGAAACATTTTATGATGGCTATATTGTAAACGCCATTTTAGATGCAGCCTATCTTTCTGCCAAAACAAAAAACTGGGAGCCGGTAAAGTTGGATGTGTGGCGTGGCGATACAACAACAAAAACGTCAAAGCAAATGACCAGCTATGATGAAAATTATTTTTTAATAAAAGAAGAAGTATTGCCAAATGGTGAAAAGAAGTTTATCATCAAACATAAAATTACAGGATCAATAGAGAGAAGATAATTCAACCCCGACGGCGGCTGAAAGCCCCGTCGGCGGTTAATAGAAAAATAAATATATGCTGAAGAATAAAAATATCGTCATCATCGGTGGAACCACAGGCCTCGGTTTATCAGCAGCAAAAGCCTTTGTGGCCAACGGAGCAAATGTTGTTGTTGTAGGAAGAAGCGAAGAAAGTGTAACCGAAGCAAAAAAAATTTTGGGAAATAATGCTATCGCCATCAGCGGCGATGCAACAAATCCTGATACTGCCATCAACGCCATCAACAGCTGCATAGAAAAATTTAAAACATTCGATGGCCTCTATCATGTTGCAGGTGGCAGCGGAAGAAAATTCGGTGATGGTCCCTTGCACGAACTAACACTGGAAGGCTGGAACAAAACCATGGAGTTTAACCTTACTTCTTTAATGTTAAGCAACCAGGCTGCAGTAAAACATTTTTTAGAAGCTAAAACGGCAGGAACTATTTTAAACATGGGTTCTGTACTAAGCTATTCACCATCGCCACAATTTTTTAGTACACATGCCTATGCCGCAGCAAAAGCTGCTATTATTGGTTTTACAAAATCAGTTGCAGCATACTATGCAAAAAATAATATCCGCATCAATGTAATTGCACCGGCATTGGTAGAAACACCAATGGCACAACGGGCTGCAAATGATGAAGAAATTTTAAACTTTATCAAAACTAAACAACCATTGGACGGTGGACGCATAGGCCAACCCGAAGACTTAAACGGACTGGCCATTTATTTTATGAGTGATCAATCAAAGTTTACAACGGGTCAGGTGATAGCGGTGGATGGGGGATGGACAACAGGAAGCCCCACCTAAATCCTCCCCCGAGGGGAGGACTTGCGAAGAGTATGAAAATTTGAAGATGGGTTAAAAATGATAGAGTAATTCAATAATTGTTGAGTAAAGATTTATTGTTGATATGGAAGATAAAATTTTTAGCGATGGTATACTGCACCGCTCCTTCCCTTCGGGGGAAGGAGATGGAGGAAGGGGCCTTTTCATCGGCATCGATCTCGGCGGCACCCGCATTAAAGGAGTTGCCATCGACAGCAATGGAAATGTATTACATCAAACCTACACAGCTACCAATGATGGCGAAGGTGAAGTATGGAAAGTGGCAATAAAAAAAACAGTAAATGATTTAAAAGAAAAATTAAAAGCAGATGAAATTGGTGTAGGTATTTCTGCTCCCGGTTTACCTAATAAAGAAAATACAGCCATAGGTTTTATGCCCGGGAGATTAGAGGGATTAGAAAATTTTATCTGGAGTAATTATTTAAACTGTCCTGTGTATGTTTTGAATGATGGAGTAGCAGCATTAGTTGCTGAAGCAAAAACAGGTGCTGCAAAAAATAGTATCAATGCAATCATGGTAACACTCGGTACAGGTGTTGGTGGTGCATTATTAATAAATGGTAAACCGTTCCAGGGTTCGTTTAATAAAGCAGGACATATTGGTCATACGGTTTTAGATAGTGATGCAGACTGTGATGTTACAGGTATGCCCGGCAGTTTGGAAGAATGTATTGGCAATTGCACTATTGAAAAAAGAACAAACGGAAAATTTACTTCCACTCATGAATTACTGAAAGCACACCGGAATGGCGATGCGTTTGCAAAAGAGGTGTGGTTGACATCAGTAAGAAAATTGGCAATGGGTATTGCATCAGCCAGTAATCTGATATCACCTGATACCATTATAATTGGCGGCGGTATTGCAGAAGCAGCTGATGATTTGTTTATACCATTAAATAAATGGATGGATGTGTATGAATGGCAGCCCGGTGGCATTCGTCCGCAAATTGTAAAAGCAATACATGGAGATATGGCTGGTGCCATTGGTGCCGCATGTTTTGCAATGAGTAAAGAACAAAAAATAATAATCGAGTAATGAACTTAACAGAAACGTATTTACAAAAATGCAGCGGCATTATTGAAACAGTAAAAGCCCAACAGCAGCAAATGCAGAAGGCTGCTCAATGGTTTGCCGAAAGTATTCTGGCAGAAAGAATGGTGCATCTCTTCGGCAGTGGTCATAGTCGCATCATGGTAGAAGAAATGTGGCCACGGTATGGATCTTTTCCGGGCTTTAATCCGATAGTAGAATTATCATTGACGAATCATAACAATGTCATTGGTGCTAACGGTCAACGGCAGGCGATGTTTTTAGAAAACGTAAGCGGACTGGCTGAACGGATCTTACGCAACTTTCATTTAAGTGAAAAGGATTGTGCATTGATCGTCTCCTCAAGCGGAAGCAATATTGTTCCCATTGAAATAGCCGAACTTTTTCAGCAGAATAAAGTTAAAACCGTAGCACTCATCACCAAGGAGCATTCAGCAAAAAGCAAAAGCAAAAGAGCGGATGGAAAAAAGCTGAGCGACTTTGCTGATATCATTTTAGACAGTGGTGCACCTGTTGGTGATTCAATGATTTATATTGATGGATTAGAAACGCCGGTTTCACCAGGTTCTACCGTTGGGGGTATTTTGATTGTGAATTGTATTAAAGCAGAACTGGCTAAACTGTTGACAGCAGCAGGTCAACCACCAAAAGTATTAACAGCAAGTGCTATTGCAGGAGATGAAAAAGCAAAAGAATTATTTGAAGCCGCTTATGATGAACATGCAGAAAGAATGTCGGAACTTTATAAGCATACCTCTCAACGAAAATTGTAACTCATTTTCTTTACACAATTGAAATGAATATCAAAAGATCAAATAAAATACTTGTAGTTGTCGGTCTGCTTTTTTTTGCAGGTACTGTCTGGTATTTTTTGATGCGTCAGGAAGATAAAATTGATTTCAACACACAGATAAAACCCATCTTCAACAAACAATGCATCAGTTGTCATGGTGGTGTACGGCAAAAGGCCGGCTTTAGTTTGTTGTTTCGAAATGAAGCACTGGCACCAACAGAATCGGGTAAACCGGCCATCATTCCCGGTAATGCATCAGCAAGTGAATTGATCAAACGAATTACCGCTAATGATCCCGATGAACGAATGCCGTATAAACATGATCCTCTTTCAAAAGAAGAAATAAAAATTTTACGTAAATGGATCAATCAGGGTGCAGAGTGGGGTGATCATTGGGCTTATGTTTCAGTAAAAGAAACACTGGTGCCCGATGAAGTGGAAGAGGGCTGGAACAGAAATTCAATTGACAATTTTGTCTTAAAGCAATTAAAAGAAAATAAACTCACACATTCGCCGCAGGCAAATAAACATGTATTGCTGCGCAGAGCAAGTCTCGATATTATCGGAATACCTGCACCTACACATCTTCAACAGCAATTCTTAAATGATAACACCGATCAGGCTTATGAACATTTAATTGATTCATTGCTGGCCAGTCCGCACTTTGGTGAAAAGTGGACTTCCATGTGGCTCGATCTTGCACGGTATGCCGATACCAAAGGATATGAGCATGATGGCAACAGAAAAATATGGCGTTACCGTGATTGGCTCATCAAATCATTTAATAAAGACATGCCTTATGATCAGTTTTTAGCTGAGCAGTTAGCAGGAGATTTAATGCCCGATGCCGATGAAGACAAATTGATTGCTACTGCTTTTCACCGCAACTCGATGTGTAATGATGAAGGCGGCACCGATCCGGAAGAATTCAGGACAGCATCGGTAATAGACAGAGTGAATACCACTTTTGAAGCATTGATGGGAACCACTTTTGCATGTGTGCAATGTCATGCTCATCCTTACGATCCGTTTAAGCATGATGAATATTATAAGTTCATGGCTTTCTTCAATAATGCAAGAGATGAGAATACAGAATTTGATTATCCACTGCTCCGCCACTTCTCCGATTCGGCCAATGAAAAATTAAATGAATTGGTAAGCTGGTTAAAAATAAATGTAGGCGAAAAAAGAACGAAGGAAATAACACAGTTTATCAAAACCTGGCAGCCATCTTATAATTCAGTCGTGTTTGATAAGTTTGTAAATACTGAGTTAGGCGATGGAAGAAGAGTGATGCTGCGAAATAAATCGATCAGCCGTTTGAAAAATGTTGATCTTACGAATAGAGATCAGTTTATTTTTCGCTACGATGCATTTGTAAATAATGGCAAATTAGAAATTCACATTGATAAACCAGATGGGCCATTGTTATCATCCATTAAATTAGATAAAGGTAAACCCGGTTTAAAAATTACCAGCAACGATTTTGTTTCGCCGCAGGGTGTGCATGATCTGTATTTCACTTACAGTACAACTGCACCATTAAAAGAAAAGGATGAAGACTGCGCCATGATTGAGTGGATTCATTTCACACAAAAATTTCCGGGAGAAGGAAAGCCCGGTTTTGCCGAAATGAAAAAACGATTCTGGGATTTATTAAAACTGCAAATGCCTACCACACCGGTGATGATGGATAATCCGGCAGACATGTTTCGCCCCACCAATGTTTTTGAAAGAGGTAACTGGCTTGTAAAAGGCGATGAAGTAAATGCCGATGTGCCCAAATCATTAAATCCATTTCCCAATGCAGCACCAAGAAATCGTTTGGGCATGGCTATGTGGTTAACGGCAAAAGAAAATCCATTAACTGCAAGAACAATGGTGAACCGGGTATGGGAACAACTGTTTGGAATGGGGCTTGCCGAAACATTAGAAGACATGGGCACACAAGGCATACCACCTGTACATAAAGATTTACTCGATTGGCTGAGCTGGCGTTTCATGCATGATAATAAATGGAGCATGAAAAAATTGATCAAGGATATTATGATGAGTGCAACGTATATGCAGCAATCAAACGTAAATGAATTGCTCATTGAAAAAGATCCTACTAATAAATATTATGCAAGAGGACCAAGAGTAAGATTGAGTGCAGAACAAATCAGGGATCAGTCATTAGCCGTAAGTGGATTATTAAGCGATAAAATGTTTGGCGAACCCGTCATGCCATGGCAGCCCAAAGGCATCTGGTTATCGCCATGGAATTATGAAGACTGGAAATTGAGTAAAGGTGAAGATCAATATCGCCGTGCTATTTATACTTTCTGGAAACGTACCGCTGCTTATCCAAGTATGTTATCGTTTGATGGTGTTGCAAGAGAAGCCTGCCAGGCAAGAAGAATAAGAACCAACACACCGTTGCAAGCATTGGTTACGTTGAATGATTCTGTTTATTTAGAGGCGGCCAATTATTTCGCCATAAAATTATTAAAGAAACATAAAGAGGCCAATGTGGATGCTATTCTTAAAGAGGCGTATGCAACGGCTATGTTACACGAAGCAGATGAAAAAAGTTTAGCAGCGTTAAAAAATTTATATCAAACGGCATTTATCAATTATTCCAATAACAAAGAAGAGAGAGAAAAACTTTTAGCCAACAATGAAATTAAAAAACCGGAAGCTGCTGCATTAACGGTGGTAGTAAATGCCATTTTTAATTTGGATGAATTTGTGATGAAGAATTAAGGCGTTGATTTTTGGTTTAAAAAAAATGAGCCGCAGATTCGCAGATTATGTTTTAAAAGATCGAAACCGCTGATTCAAAGAATATGTATTAAATAATCTGCGAATCTGCGGCAAATAATAATAGTAAGCAATGAAAGATCATTCAAAAATTATCAACGAATCGCTGGAAGAAAAAAACCGTTTCTTCACAAGGCGACATTTTTTAAAAGAAGCCTCTTTCGGTTTTGGAGGTTTAGCATTGGCTAATTTATTAGGTGGCTGCAATTTTAATGACAGCACTGCAGCCAGCAATATTTTATTCGATCCTGCAAATCCGTTGCTGCCAAGGTCGCCCATGTTTGCCGGCAAAGCAAAGTCGGTAATTTATTTACACATGGCCGGCGCACCATCTCAATTAGAATTATTCGATTACAAACCTGAGCTGATGAAAATGGACGGACAGGATTGTCCGCAAAGTTTATTAGAGGGAAAAAAGTTTGCATTCATCCGTGGTGTTCCAAAAATGTTGGGGCCGCAAGCGAAATTTAAACAACATGGAGAAAGCGGCGCATGGATCAGTGATTACCTGCCGCACCTCTCCACCATTGCAGATGAAGTAAGTTTTTTAAAAGCAGTAACTACCGATCAGTTCAATCATGCACCGGCTCAATTATTAATGCACACCGGTTCACCACGGTTAGGAAGACCAAGCATGGGCTCATGGGTAACGTATGGATTGGGAACAGAAAATCAGAATCTGCCGGGGTATGTAGTGTTAACATCCGGCGGCAGAAATCCTGATAGTGGTAAAAGTGTTTGGGGCAGTGGATTTTTGCCAAGTGTTTATCAGGGGGTGCAATGCCGTAGTGAAGGCGATCCTGTTTTATTTTTAAATGATCCTGATGGTATCAGCAGAGATTTGCGCAAAGCAAGTATCAATACCATCAATGAAATAAATCAGCAGCAATACAAAGAATTTAAAGATCCCGAAATATTAAGTCGCATTGCACAATATGAAATGGCGTACAAGATGCAGATATCTGTGCCCGGGGTAATGAACATTGCAGATGAACCGCAATACATTCATGATATGTATGGCACCAAACCCGGCAAAGAAAGTTTTGCCAACAATGTTTTGCTTGCAAGAAAATTAGTAGAGAAAGGTGTTCGCTTTGTACAGTTGTTCGATTGGGGTTGGGATGCACATGGCACCGATGCCAATCTTGCCATTGATATTGGTCACATCAACAAATGCCGCAGCGTTGATAAAGCAATGACTGCATTGATACTCGATTTAAAACAAAGAGGTTTGTTAGATGATGTTTTGGTAGTGTGGGGTGGTGAGTTTGGAAGAACACCCATGCAGGAAAATCGTGCAGGCAAGGCCGTGCCTTTCAAAGGAAGAGATCATCACACCGAAGCATTTACTATTTGGATGGCAGGCGGCGGTATAAAAAAAGGCGGCAGTTATGGCGAAACAGATGAAATTGGTTACAGCAGCATCAGTGGTAAAACAACTGCATTCGATATACAGGCAACAATATTAAATCAATTAGGTTTCAATCATGAAAAGTTTACGTATCAGTTTCAGGGGCGGCCATTCAGATTAACAGATGTGAGCGGAAGAGTGATAACGGAAATTTTAGCTTAGTTAATATAACAACCCCGTTGGCGGTTGCAAACCCTGACGGCCCTGCCCGTCCGTTCAGGCGGGGGTTGAAAAGGATTTGTTAACCAGCTTTAGTAACTCCGATCATCGTCCCTTGCGTCGCACTCTTGTGCTGCATGAATTCTATTCGACTATTTTAGAAAGAAAATGTATAAACATTAGTAAAGTAATGAATCAAAACCGGCGAAATTTTATCAAAACAACTGCCAGCGGCTCCGCTGCTTTACTATTATCATCATTAGAAAATTTTGCAGCAAGTAATCAACCCATCTTCTCTTCCAATAAAAATTATGAGTTGAAAATCTTCAATACCGATTGGGGATTTGAAGGAAGCCGTGACGCATTTTGTGCAAAAATAAAAGCAGCCGGTTATGATGGCTTAGAAACAAGCTGGCCCGATGATGCGAAGGACAGGGAAAATTTATTTGCAGCATTAAAGAAGCATAATCTTGATGTTGGCTTTCTATGTGGTGCATGGGGAAAAACAGCTGCAGAGCATCTTTCTAATTTTAAAAAATCAGTTGATGCTGCTGCTAAACAATCTGTACAAAAGCCTTTGTACATCAATTGCCATTCGGCAAAGGATTTTTACAGTTATGAAGACAACAAAAAATTCATCGATTACACCACGGCGGTATCAAAAGAAACCGGAATAAAAATATTGCATGAAACACACCGCAGCCGTATTTTATTTGCCGCACATATCACTAAACAGTTTATCCAAAAAATTCCTGACTTACGGTTAACACTTGATATTTCGCATTGGTGCAATGTGCATGAAAGTTTATTGGGCGACCAAGAAGAAGCAGTAGCCATGGCATTGGATCGTACTGATCATATACATGCAAGAATAGGATATGAAGAAGGGCCACAGGTAAATGATCCCCGTGCACCTGAGTGGGACTATGCAGTGAAAAAACATTTTGAATGGTGGGATTTAGTAGTAGCACAAAAAAAGAAAAGTGGTGAACGAATGACATTCTTAACCGAGTTTGGTCCACCGATGTACATGCAAACATTGCCTTACACATTACAAACGGTGAGTGATCAGTGGGCTGTTAATGTGCACATGTTGCAGTTGCTAAGAAAACGTTACTCATGATTTTTATAAACAATAAATGATAGGAACTATTACAGAATTTATTGGCCATTTTCACCCGGTATTGGTACACCTGCCGATAGGTATTCTATTGCTGGCAGCATTACTGTTTTTTCTTTCTGCAAAAGAGAAGTATCAGTCACTGCGACCAGCAGTAGGTATTTCACTTTTAGCCGGTGCATGCAGTGCAATTTTATCCTGCATCAGTGGATATTTTTTGTCAACAACCGATGATTATGATCAACAGTTGGTTTTTCAGCATCAGTGGATGGGAATTGCAACTGCAATCCTATCAGTTCTGGCTTATTTAATTTTTAAACAGCAAAAATCCTGGTTTAAATGGATCATGATCCTGTTAACATTGATGATTATTGTTACCGGTCATTTAGGCGGCTCACTTACTCATGGATCAGATTATCTCACAGCTTCACTAGGAAATATAAAAAACAACACAGGAAATGCCACACTAAAACCAATTGCAGATGTGCAGGAAGCTGTGTTGTATGCTGATGTTGTGCAACCGATTCTGCAAAGCAAATGCTACAGTTGCCATGGATCCAATAAACAAAAAGGAAAACTTCGGCTCGATCAACAGGAGTTTATTTTAAAAGGAGGCAAGAGCGGCGAAACATTAGTAGCAGGAAAAACCGACGAGAGTGAAATGATCAAACGAATACTGTTACCAAAAGAAGATGATGATCATATGCCACCTGTTGAAAAACCACAACTCAGTAAAAATGATATAGCGTTGATAAATTGGTGGGTTGCAAGTGGTGCAGATTTTAATAAAAAAATTAAAGAGTTGCCGCAAAATGAAAAAATTAAACCTGTATTGCTTGCACTCCAATCGGGACGGGTAACAGAAGAAATTAAAATTTCTGCCATTCCGTTGAAACCAGTGGAAAAAGCAAGAGATTCAATTTTACTGAAATTAAAAGCAGCAGGTATTATGATAGTACCTGTTGCGCAAAACAGTAACTATCTGTCGGCTAACTTTATTACAACCGAAAATATTGATAAGCATATAGGTTTACTCCTGTCGATTGCACCTCAGTTGATCTGGTTAAAACTAGGTAATACAAAAGTTTCTGATTCAGGTCTTGCAATTCTGGCTAAGTTGCCAAATATTACAAGGTTATATCTCGACAATACAAAGATTTCAGATGTTGGTTTGCAATCTGTAAAACAACTTAAACAGTTGCAGTACATTAATCTTACCGGCACATCTGTTACACTGAATGGAATTTTACAGTTGAAGGAACTGAAAAACTTACAGGAACTGTACTTATATAAATCCGGAGTAACAAGTGCAGATTATATATCGCTTAAAAATATATTTCAAAAAACAAAAATAGATACAGGTGGCTATAAGCTGGAGATGATTGCCAGCGACACCTTATTGGTAAAACCTCCATTAGGAAAATAGAAATAAAATGAAACATCAATTAATTCAATCATTAAATAACTAGTATGAATACAATTCCAATTCGCACAACAGTAGTAGGCAGTTATCCTTTTCCGGGTTGGCTGGAGTTTGCTTCGCAAAACATGGATAAGTTTGGTAAAGCCGATATTGAAGAAATGATTGAAGACGCCGTGATCGCTGCTATACATGATCAGGTAACTGCAGGTTTGGATGTAATTACCGATGGCGAACAAACCCGTCTCGATTTCAATTTGTCTTTTTATGGTTTTATCAAAGGCATTGAAAATAATGATACCGAAACAAGAAAATTTGGCCCGGCTGCACATGATCAACGTGGAAAAAATAATATAGTAGGAGAGTTGCTTGCACCAAATGGTTTAGGGGCAGTTGCAGAATATTTAAGGTTGAAAAAATTAGCACCTGCAGGCCCCACATTAAAAGCAAGTATACCGGGCCCGTTTACACTAAGCGGTAGATTATTGCCAAATGAAAAATACAAAGACCGCTACGAAATTACTGAGGCATTGCTGCCCATCATCAGTAAAGAACTGGAAGCATTGGTAGCAGCAGGGTGCACAGAAATAACTGTTGATGAACCCAGCATGAGTTGTTATGCTTATAAAGAAGACACCAAACGTTTTGTTGATATTTTTAACCGTACGGTAAAACCCATTGTGGGCAAATGCAATCTCAGCACCCATTTATGTTTTGGAAATTTTAAAGGTCGCCCGGTTGGTTTCAGAACTTTGAAACCCATGTTGCCCGATTTTTTAGAAATGAATGTTGATGAAATTCATATTGAAATGGCCAACCGTGAATTTGCCGAAATCGAATTACTGGCACCGTTTGCTGAAAAGATGAATGTGGCTGTCGGCATTATTGATGTAAAAAATTATTACATCGAATCGGTGGAGGATGTGGTGGAAAGAATCAACCGGTGTCTGAAATATATTCCTGCAGAAAAATTATCGGTAGCACCGGATTGCGGACTCAGTCAAACAGCAAGATGGGCCAGCAGACAAAAATTAAATAATATGGTGAAGGGAGCAAAGAAAGTAAGAAGCCTCCTCTAACTCCTCCAAAGGAGGAGAACAAAGCAAGAACTCAAAAGTGGTAAGTGCTTTTTGAATACTGCAGCCTTTGATTTTATTTTGAATAAAGATGAAATGTTGAAATGGAAGATTAGATGTTTATTAAAGATTTGAAGCACCGTCCCTTCTCTTTTGGAGAAGGAATAAGAGGGATGAGGTCTTGGCGTAGAATAAAAAACCAATGTTGAAATGGAAGATAAAATGTTAACCGAAGGTATAGTGCACCGCTCCCTCTCTACGGGAGAGGGAGCTGGAGGGAGAGGCCTATGGTGGCTTGGACAAAGCGGCTACCTGTTACAATGGAACGGCAAACGAGTGTTGCTCGATCCATACTTATCAGATTCACTCACAAAAAAATATGCAGCCACGGATAAACCGCATACAAGAATAGGTGAGATGGTAGTAAAACCGGAGTTGCTGAAAAATATTTCGATCGTTACTTCAAGTCATAACCATACCGATCATTTGGATGCAGAAACATTAATGCCCATTTTACAAAATAACTCAGGAATAAAATTTGTTATTCCTGAAGCCAACAGAATTTTTGTGGCCGACAGGGTTAAATGTAAAAACGATTTTCCTATTGGATTAAATGATGGGCAATCGGTAACTATTGATGACTTTACATTTCACGGCATACCTGCAAAACATAATGAAATAGACCGTGATGAAAAAGGCAATTGCAAATACATGGGTTATGTAATTGTGTTTGGTCCATATAAAATTTATCACAGCGGCGATACGCTTTGGTTTGATGGAATGGTGGATTTATTAAAGCCCTTTAATGTGGATGTGGCATTGTTGCCTATAAACGGTAATAAACCTGATCGGAAAGTGGCAGGTAATTTAGATTGCAAAGAAGCGGCAGAACTGGCAAAAGCTATCAATGCAAAAATGGTTATTCCCTGTCACTATGACCTTTTTGAATTTAATACTGCTGATGTAAACGAGTTTGTGATGGAAGCAGAAAAAATTAATCAGCCATATAAAGTATTGAAAGGAGGAGAAAGATATAGTTTTTAATACCCCGTCGGCGACTGAAAACCCGGACGGCGGTTGTAAATATTAATTTTAAACTAGAAACATATGAACAAATTCTTTTCACCCACACCATGTTCTCAAAACTACGGCATTGCTTTAGTACGCATTATCACAGGTATTTTATTAGTATGGCATGGCTGGGAATGTTTTGATGCAGAAAAAATGAAAATGTACACCGGGTGGTTTATAGACAGAAAATATTCCAATCCGGAGCTATGGGCTTATGCAGGAAAAGTAGCAGAACTATTGGCAGGCATTGGTTTTGTGCTGGGATTATTTACAAGACTGGCATCCATTGCAACCATCGCTGCTTTTGCCGGAGTAATTTTTATTTTGGGAGATAAAGGAAAAATTTTCCAGGGAGATCAGCATCCGTTTTTATTTATTTTATTAGCAGCCGTGTTTTTATTTACCGGTCCGGGTGCTTTGAGTTTGGATGGGTTGTTTTTTAATAAGAGTAGATAGGTTTCACGCAAAGACGCAAAGAAACAGCGGCGCAAAGAAGAAAATAAAATAGGTTGCTTGTATAGATTGAGAAAAAAAGCTGCCATGAAAACTAAAGGTACAAGCCCGCCCGGCTGAACGCCGTTCGGACGGGTGAGTGACACAACAGACGATGCCATGAATACTTCGGCTGGGCTCAGTACTAAAGCTGGGTTCAAAAAAAATATTGGCGCAGATTCGCAGATTATTTAATTAAATTAAATGCCCGATAGTACACATATAAATATAAATACGAAAGGTAAAGATCAAAATACTTTCGATGCAATTGTGATCGGCAGCGGCATCAGCGGCGGATGGGCTGCAAAAGAATTGTGTGAAAAAGGATTAAAAACATTGGTGCTGGAAAGGGGAAGAGATGTGCAGCATAATAAAGATTATCCTACTGCTAATTTATCAAGGTGGGAATTGCCGCATCGTGGACGAGTAACACAACAAACTGTAAAATTAAATCCATTAATAAGCAAAGCTGCAGGATATGATGAAGCCACACAACATTTTTTTGTAAAAGATGCAGACCATCCTTATGTGCAGGAAAAACCTTTTGATTGGATAAGGGGTTACCAGGTGGGTGGCAAATCTTTAACATGGGGCCGTGCCTGTGCAAGATGGAGTGCATATGATTTTACTTCGCCCAAGCGTTTTGGTTATGGCGAAAGTTTTCCGATAAGTTATCATGATATTAAAGATTGGTACAGCCATGTAGAAAAATTTATTGGTGTGTGTGGCAATGCCGATGGCATTCCATCAATGCCCGACGGAGAATTTTTGCCTGCATATGAATTGAATAAAGTTGAGCAGCATTTACAAAAAGTGATTAAAGAGAAATTTAACCGCCATTATGTGTCGGGACGTTGGGCACATATCACTGAACCAACGCAAATTCATATTGATCAGGGCCGCACACAATGCCTCAACAGAAATTTATGCATGCGGGGTTGTCCGTTGGGTGGCTATTTCAGTTCGGTAAGCAGCACCTTGCCGTGGGCAAACAAAACAGGCAACTTGACAGTGCGGCCGCATTCGGTGGTACATTCTATTATTTATGATGAACAAAAAGGAAAGGCAGTTGGCGTAAAAGTGATTGATGCCAACAGCAAAGAAGAAATTAATTTTTATGCAAAAATTATTTTTGTAAATGCATCGGCATTAAATACCAATTTAATTTTATTGAACTCTACCTCCAATCGTTTTCCCAATGGATTAGGAAATGACAGCGGCGTATTGGGGAAATATATTTGTTTTCATAATTACCGTGGCAGCATGTGGGGTTATATGCCGGGTTTTGAAGATTGGTATTATAAAGTTTCCAAACCTGCAGAATGTATCATTGCCAACTTTCGCAATGTAGAAAAAAGAGACACTGATTTTTTGGGGGGTTATGTTGTTTACTCCGGAGCCAGTCGTGAAAAATTAAGTGATGCCAATGCAACTACTCTATTAGGTGCTGAATATAAAAATGCATTGAGCCAGCCCGGCCGCTGGACAGTGTACATGTATATGCAGGGAGAAACCATTGCAAAGGAAACCAATCATGTTCGTTTGAGTACAACTGAAAAAGATCAGTGGGGCATTCCGTTATTAATTACATCTGTTGATTATGATGATAACGATGATAAGATGGTGCAGGATTTTTTGCAACAGGGCAAAGCGATGATGGAAGCTGCCGGTGTAAAAGATATCAGCACATGGGATAGCAAACAACCACCGGGCCTCGATATACATGAAATGGGTGGTGTACGAATGGGCAGCGATCCCAACACTTCAATGCTGAATGAATTTAATCAACTGCATCTTTGTAAAAATGTTTTTGTAACCGATGGTGCCTGTATGACGAGTGCCGGCAGCCAGAGTCCGTCAATTTTGTATATGGCTTTTACTGCAAGGGCAGTGGCGCATGCGGTGGAAGAAATGAAAAAAGGAAATTTGTAACACAACCCCGTTGGCGGTTGAAAACCCCGACGGCGGTTGATTCAAAAATATTTCGATCAAATAATATTTTATGAAATTGAGAACAACGAATATTTTTTTTTACCCAGCTTCAGTACTACTATCATCGTCCCTTGCGTCGCACTCTTGTACTGCAGGAATTCTATTCAGCAATCGTACTATTTATAAAACCATTCCTATGACAAGAAAGTTCAAAATCAATTTTCGATTATTAATTTTCTCCTTTTCTCTTTTTCTCTTTTCTTCTCTTAGCCTTGCGCAGCAAAAAACTTATTGCAACCCCATCAATATCGACTACGGTTACACACCCATCCCTAATTTTTCCGATTGGGGCAGGCACCGTGCCACGGCCGATCCTGTTGTTGTAAATTATAAAAACGATTATTATTTATTCAGCACCAATCAATGGGGCTATTGGTGGAGCAGTGATATGCTCAACTGGAAATTTATCAGCAAAAAATTTTTACGTCCGTGGAATACCGGCACCTACGATGAGCTATGTGCACCTGCTGTTGGTATCATCGGTGATACGATGATCGTATTTGGTTCTACATATACCAGCAAGTTTACCATCTGGGGAAGTACTGATCCAAAAGCAAACAAGTGGTTTCCCATTGTGGACAGTTTCGATATTGGCGGATGGGACCCTTCATTTTTTACCGATGATGACGGCAGGTTGTATATGTATAATGGTAGCAGCAATAAATTTCCCATGTATGGTATTGAGCTAAACCGAAAAACATTTCAACCGATTGGTACAAGAAAAGAAATGTATTTATTAGAACCATGGCGTTATGGCTGGCAACGTTTTGGTGAGCATATGGATAATACTTTTTTAGATCCTTTTATTGAAGGAAGTCATATGACGAAGTACAACGGAAAATATTATTTGCAATATGGTGCACCCGGCACCGAGTTCAGTGGTTATGCAGATGGATTGCTGGTAGGTGATGATCCGTTGGGACCATTCACTGCTATGAGTGATCCGTTAAGCATGAAGCTCGGTGGTTATGTAAGAGGTGCAGGACATGGTGCTACTTTTCAGGACAATAATAAAAACTACTGGCATATTTCAACTACTGTGGTTTCTGTAAAAAATACATTTGAAAGAAGACTTGGCATCTGGCCTGCTGGTTTTGATCAAGATGGAGTGATGTGGTGCAATACAAGTTTTGGAGATTATCCGCATTATCTGCCAACATCATCACGAAATGAAATAAGGCCGAATTGGTTTTTGTTGAATTACAATAAACCCGTTCAAGTCTCTTCTACAATGGGTGGATATGTTCCTAACAATGCAGTAGATGAACTTGCTAAAACATACTGGAGTGCAACATCAGCCAACAAAGGCGAATACATACAAACTGATCTTGGAAACGTTTCAACAGTAAATGCTATACAAATCAATTATGCTGACCAGGATGTAGCTGATGATCATTTAGGAAAAATAAATGGCGGCGAACAATATCATCAATACAAATTGTCTTCATCTGTTGACGGGAAAAAATGGAATGTGTTGGTTGATAAAAGCAAAAACAAAACAGATGTGCCGCATGATTATGTAGAATTAGAAAAACCGGTACAGGCAAGATTCATCAAACTGGAAAACATTCACATGCCCACAGGTAAGTTTGCCATCAGCGGACTTCGTGTATTTGGTAATGGCAATGGCGCAAAGCCTGAAGCTGTTAAAAATTTCATTGTACTGCGTACAGAAAAAGACAAACGCAGTGCATTCATCAAATGGAGACCAGTAGATAATGCATTTGCATATAATATTTATTACGGCACTCATCCTGATAAATTGTATACCTGCATTATGGTGCACAGCAACAATGAATACTGGATGAAAGCTATGGATTCTCAAAAAGCCTATTATTATAGTATTGAAGCAATCAACGAAAATGGAGTGAGTGAGAGAACGGCAGTTATGAAAGTCGAATAGAGGTTTAAAATATAAGTACTCAATTTTTTTATATCACCCTTTCAGGGTTAAAGCATTAAAGTGGTAAAGTAATTATAATAATATCATCCCTTTGGGATTTGAAAGCCTGAAAGGCTGATATTATTATAGCTGTTAAATAAATAAATGTCTTAAACCCCGAAGGGGTGATATTAGAAAGTAAAACATTGAAAAGAAAAAAGAAAATAAACAATGGAAACAAAAATTTATCCGGACTACGAAACTTTATCAGCAGCCGTAGCACAAATTATGTTTGATACTATTCAGCAAAAACCAACTGCTGTTATTTGTTTGGCATCCGGCCATACACCTTTATTGCCCTGCCAGTTATTTGTAAAGAAAGCAAACGATGAGCATCTTCATATTTCCGAAGCAACTTTTTTAGGATTGGATGAATGGGTGGGTGTGCCACCGGAGAATGAAGGGAGTTGTCATTATTTTTTATACAATACAGTTTTTAATCCATTGGGTTTGCAGGCAGGTCAGATACATTTATTTAATTCGATGGCCGATGATTTATCAATTGAATGCATTACCATGGATGAAGTAATTGAAAATAATGGCGGCATAGATTTAATGATCGTTGGAATTGGTATGAACGGACATATTGGTTTTAATGAACCGGAAGTTTCTTTCACTAATTTATCTCATGTGATAGAACTGGATAAAACAACTATTGAAGTAGGACAAAAATATTTTCCTGCCGCCACCACTTTATCCAAAGGCATCACCATCGGTTTGCAACATTTGATGAATACCAAACAGGTTTTATTAATTGCTAACGGCGAAAAGAAAGCTACTATTATTCAACAAACAATTGAAAGCGAAGTATCCAACCAGATTCCGGCTACAATTATGCAGACACATAAACACGGAGTGATTATGCTCGACGATGCCGCTTCATCCAAGATCAATAAAATAAACTGATCCGAATGAGTAAAGCCACCACCGTCCGCATTATTTATTTTTTGGTTTTCTGTTGCACTGGTGCATGGTTGCCTAAATTATATGATTATTGTATTTACAAAGGTCTCACTGGTCCGCAGAGTGCATTGATCTTAAGTATCACACCCATCATGATGTTTGCCGTGCAACCACTCTATGGTTTTTTTGCAGATAAACTAGGGTATAAAAAAACATTATTGTTCTCTACGTTGTTAGCATCCATCAGTTACCTCGGTTTTTTACTGAATGTTGGCTTTACAGAATTAATTATCGTAACCATAATCATGTCGTTGTTTTATAACACCATACAACCTGTGCTGGATAGTATGGCACTGCAGATTGCAAAGACAAACCACAAATTTTCTTATGGCAGTTTACGTTTTTATGGCGCAGCAGGTTTTGCTTTTACTACTATCATTACCGGGCAGGTTATTGATGCAGTAGATATCACGGTGATTTTTATGGTTTCATCTGTCACCATGTTCTCAGCTTTTATTTTTTGTTTTTTTCTGAAAGATGAAGTGTATGAAAAAACTACGGTTAATGCCTATAGCAATGTGTGGGGAGTAATAAAAAATCCTCCACTGATCATTTTATTGTGTTGCGTTTTCCTTGTGTCGTTGAGTGCTACCACTATCTGGAATTTTTATTCTGCTTACCTCAAAGAAAATGGGGCAACCGATTCACTCGTTGGATATGGTTTATCATTCCAGGGTTTGTGTGAACTGCCGATATTTTATTTTTCTACCCGAATAATTTTAAAGCTGGGATTAAAAACAACATTGCTTATTACTATACTTTCCACTGCCATCAGAATGAGTTTATATTCCATTATCAAAACTCCTGTTGCCACTTTACCGGTTGAGTTACTGCACGGACTTTCATGGAGTTTATTTTGGGTAGTGTGTGTGGAGTATGTAAATATGTTGGTAGATGAAAGATGGCTTGCCACAGGCCAGTCGCTTTTATATGCTGCATATTTTGGCGCAGGTGCCATTGCCGGTAATTACTGGACAGAATATTTTTTAAGCAATGGAATGAAATTATCTGAAATCTTTTTATTGAATGCAGGAATAATTTTTTTAACCGGGATAGGTGTGTGGATATTTATGCAGAAAAAATCAGCAGGCAATATTATTGCTTCAGCCCCAAAGTAATAAACCTCCGGCATGGAGGTTTATTTACATGAAATTTTTAAAATACTTATTTCATTTTTTTCTGTATCATCTTCCCCATTTCCAAATGATGCTCTACTGTTTTCTTTGTACTCATCACCATTTTTTTAAATTCAGCATCAGTTACATTTTTTTCAGCATCATTTAATTTGCCAAGAATTTCTTCATGATCCGAAATTAATTTTTCTGTCCAGGCTTTATCCCATTCATTACCAGGACTTGCATTAATGTTAACTGCATTGGTAGTATCTATGTTGGGCATGTTAATATTGCTGTGAGCTTTTATATACTTGCCTACCTCTTCGGATAATTTTTTATGATCTGCCAGCATCATGCGGCTGTGATCTTTTATGTCTTTCATTTTTCCATTAGAAATGCCCGCATTTAAAAAAGCAATCTCACCTGCATTCTTTGGCACCAGGTAATTTAAAGCATCCTGCTCCGGACTGGAAGTTGACATAGGAGTTGTAGTATTCTGATCGTTCATTGTATTGTCTGTTCTACTATTATCCATATTGTTAGTAGTATCAAGATTTGTAGTTGTTTTTTCAGTGGCAGTATCATTGCAACTTATTATTAATAAAGCAGCAGCAAAACAACTGGTTATTTTAATGATTTTCATAATTATGTTTTTGATATAAAATATATTTCTTTCATTAGAAAGTAATAAATATTTATGCCACATTTAATATAGAACCTGAGACTACTTTATAGTCTATTTCTTTAATTTAATGATAAAAGCATTTATGACTTAGATTAATGGACTTATTGTAAATAACAGGTAAATAATCTGGTATTTTTTATTTTGAGGTATTATTAGCTCAAATTGACCTGTATAATTTACAGTACTATAGAATTATCTTGTAGAATATAAATCCCCACACTGAGAAAATAATTGCTGGACTTTTAGTAAAATATTTATTTCAAGATTGAGAATTAATGCTTATAATTATTTTTAAAAGATAAAAGAAAGTGATATCGAATCCGAAAAATATTTGATCCAATTTTACCTCAATCCCTTCTTCATCTCCTCCACACACCAGTTTACAAAATTGATCACTTGGTCTTCAACCGGTGCATAGGGCCCGGGGCGATAGCCATTCGTTTCTATTCCTCTGAAATTATTTTCACAGAGTTGTCCATCCTGCTCTCCGGTGATTTCCCAAAATTCAGTCAGACGATTCAGATCATAATCGTTTCCTTCAACTGCATTTTTATCAATCAGCCAGCAAAATTCAACATCAGTTGTTGATGCATTTACAACAGTTACTCTCATCGTCCATATATAATCACTCACCGCATCCATCCAGAAGTTGGGATAATTCACCAAGCCAATCACTCCTGCATCATAATCTTTATGAGTGCCCATCGGTATAGAAATTTTTTTTCCATCCACACTATAACTTTCTACACCCGGTCGCAACGGATAACGAACGGCATACGTAGTAGTGCCGGGAGTTACTTCTACCAGTTCAGTCGCCAATCCGTTTGCCTGCCATGTTTTTTGTTTGGTAGCCGTAAGTACATCGGTATCTTCCCGAAGGTTGGCACCAATCACTGCACTGCAATATTCGGGATGTGCAGCACCACAATGATAACATTCACGAAAATTTTCTGCTACTAATTTCCAGTTGGCTCTTAATGTGTAATTTTTTATAGCAGCAACTTTTGCATCATTGATCTGGAAAGGTGCTAAGTAAGGAGTTAAACTTTTTTGGATGTTAAAAAAATCAGGAGCTTCATCAGCAATACAAATAAAGATCAATCCTTCTACTGTATCAACATGAACAGATCGTAAGTTGAATTCATCTTTACAAAAATCATCAGGCATCATCCGGGCATTCAGTAATGTGCCATCTTTATCATACACCCATTGATGATAAGGACAAATCAATTTCGCCGCATTACCTTTTTGTTCTAAACAAATAGCAGATCCTCTATGTGCACAGGTATTATAATGTGCATACACTTCACCTTTATTTCCACGAATAATTATGATTGCATCTTTTTGCAGGTTGTAAATAAAATAATCGCCTGCCCTGGGTATTTGTGCCGTGTTACCTGCAAACAACCAGTTTGTTTGCCAGATAGATTTCCATTCAAAACCTAACAACTCTTCGTTGGTATAGAATGCTTGTTCTAAACTGAAGCCTGGTTTTTGCCGGGAAATCAACTCTTCTATTTGCGATTTTTTCATGCCAACTATTGTTGGATAAATATACTTTTAATTTAGTGACCAACTGGTCTTTATGTGGGATAAATGGAAGAAAATAACTCTTGGCCAATCGCTACTTTTGGGCATTAAGTATTACCTTAAAGCATTATGAAGATGAAGCTCAAAAACGCTCTGTTTTTTCTTATTTCTTTTCTTTTTTTTAGTGTTACTGCTAAGACCCAACCATTTTTTGAAGACATACAGGCGTTCAAAAAAATGGATAGCATCAGTATGCCTGCAAAAAAACAAATTTTGCTCATCGGCAGTTCTTCTTTTACCATTTGGAAAGATGTACAAACTTATTTTCCGGGGTATTCCATATTAAATCGTGGCTTTGGCGGCTCCTCTTTGCCGGATGTAATAAGGTATAGTGATGATGTAATTTTCAAATATCAGCCCAAACAAATTTTGATTTATTGTGGCGAAAACGATTTTGCGGCCAGCGATACTGTTTCAGTACAAACAGTAGTGAACCGGTTTAAAGAATTGTATCTTTTAATAAGAATGAAATACAAAAAAGTGCATGTGGCATATGTTTCTATGAAACCAAGTCCCAGCCGGAAACACCTGATGCTAAAATTCGATGCAGCCAACAAAGCCATTCAGCAATTTTTAGCTACACAAAAGAAAACTGCTTTCATTGATGTATATCATGCAATGCTCAAATCAGATGGTACAGCAATGACAGATATTTTCCTTGAAGACGAGCTGCACATGAATGCAAAAGGATATGCTATCTGGCAACAAATTATTCAACCATATCTAATAAATAAATGATGATGAAAAAAAATGCTTTTGTTATTGTATTGATCCTGATCATTACTGCCTGTAGCGATAAAAAACCGACAGTCACTAAAATCGCTTTTGGCAGTTGTGGCGATCAGGATTGGCCGCAACCTGTTTTAAGCCTTGCAGCAGCTGAGAAACCAGATGCATTTGTTTTTTTGGGCGACAATATTTACGGCGATACCGATAATATGGATACGCTGCGTAATAAATATGCAAGATGGCAGGCACAGGCCGATTATAAAAATTTAGCAAGTGCTGCTAAAATCTTTGCTATATGGGATGATCATGATTTTGGACGTAATGATGCCGGAGTTCATTATCCCTGGAAAAAAGAAGCAAAAGAAATTTTCTTAACTGTTTTTAATGAACCGGCAGAAAGTGAAAGAAGAAAGCATGAGGGCATTTATACAACAGAGTATATTAAAAACGGCGATAAAATTATTCAGTTACTATTATTAGATGTCAGAACATTCAGGAATGATTTGTTATTGTATGATACATTTGCCAAACTGCCCAGAGAGCATTATTTCTACAAACCGGATTATAAACCACACACATCCCCCGATAGTACATTGCTGGGTGCAGAACAATGGAAATGGCTGGAAGGCGAACTGAAAAAACCGGCTGATATACGATTGATATGCAGCGGATCTCAGTTCAGCATTGAATATAATGGCTACGAAGCGTGGGCTAATTTTCCGCATGAACAGCAACGAATGTTAGACCTTATTAAAGCAACAAAAGCAAATGCTGTACTTTTCTTAACAGGCGATGTGCATTATGCAGAAATTTCTAAACTGCAGGTGCCGGGCTTATATCCTGTTTATGATGTAACGTCAAGCGGCATTACTTCTACCTGGGATTTTGCTGCTCAGAATGTCAACCGTATTGAAGGTCCGGTAATGGAAAATCATTTTGGGTTACTTACAATTGAATGGAAAAAAGATCCGGTCATTAAAATGGAAATCATTGATAAGAACAACAACCATCGAATTGAATATACGATCAATAAAAGTGAAATCAGTTTTTAACAGAAATAAAAAAGAAGAGACATGAAACAAGTAATAGTGATACTAATTTTTTTAAACGGCTTCAGTGTGCAAACAAAAGCTCAGGTTGCCGTAGATGCAAAAATGAAAGTGTTTATTGATGCATTGATGAAAAAGATGACGGTAGATGAAAAAATCGGTCAACTGAATTTACCCGGCTCGGGTGATATCGTAACAGGGCAGGCTGCCAATTCTGATATTGGAAAAAAAATAAAAGAAGGAAAAGTAGGAGGACTCTTTAATATTAAGTCGGTTGAAAAAATTAAAGCTGTTCAGAAAGTGGCAGTAGAAGAAAGCCGTTTAAAAATTCCATTGATTTTTGGAATGGATGTTATTCACGGTTATCAAACTGTTTTTCCTATTCCGTTGGGGTTAAGTTGCAGCTGGGATATGCAACTCATTGAACGAAGTGCAAGGATTGCTGCTGTTGAAGCAAGTGCTGATGGTATTAACTGGACGTTTTCTCCCATGGTAGATATTGCACGTGATCCACGCTGGGGAAGGATTGCAGAAGGTAGTGGCGAAGATGCTTACCTTGGTTCGCAAATTGCCAGAGCCATGGTAAAAGGTTACCAGGGAAATAATCTTTCGCTCAACAATACCATTATGAGTTGCGTAAAACATTATGCTTTATATGGTGCTGCAGAAGCCGGTCGTGATTACAATACAACCGACATGAGCCGTTACCGGATGTACAACGAATATTTTCCGCCCTACCAGGCAGCAGTTGATGCAGGTGCAGGAAGTGTGATGGCTTCGTTTAATGATGTGGATGGAATTCCGGCAACTGCTAACAAATGGCTCATGACAACAGTATTGAGAAATCAATGGGGGTTCAACGGATTTGTTGTTACAGATTATACAGGCATCAATGAAATGATTGATCATGGAATAGGCGATTTGAAAACTGTTTCTGCTAAAGCTTTGCAAGCCGGTATTAATATGGATATGGTAGGCGAAGGATTTTTGTTAACCTTAAAGCAATCATTGAAAGAAGGAAAGATTACTATGCAGATGATTGATGCAGCATGCAGAAGAATACTGGAAGCAAAATACAAACTCGGTTTGTTTGATGATCCCTATCGCTATTGTGATGAACAGCGTTCTAAAACAGAAGTATTTACAGCAGCACACAGGAAAATAGCCAGAGAAACTGCGGCTCAAAGTTTTGTACTATTAAAAAACAGTCCGATGCGTACAGGAAACGGTGCACCTGTATTACCATTAAAAAGATCGGGAACCATTGCGCTTATTGGACCAATGGCCGATAATAAAGAAAACATGCCGGGTACATGGAGTGTAGCGGCAGAATTTGATAAGGCCATTTCTGTATTAACGGGATTAAAAGAAGTTGCAGGTAACAATGTAAATATTTTGCATGCAAGAGGATCGAACCTTGATGCAGACAGTTTATTTGAAGAACGTGCAGGTATGTTTGGAAAATCATTGCGGAGAGACAGCCGTCCTGCTGATGTGATATTAAAAGAAGCACTTGCAATTGCCAATCAAAGTGATGTAATTGTTGCCGTGCTTGGAGAGAGCGCAGAAATGACCGGAGAGTCATCAAGCAGAAGCAGCATTGAAATACCGCAGGTGCAAAAAGAATTATTGCAGGCCTTGCTCAATACAGGAAAACCCGTGATATTGGTTTTATTTACAGGCAGGCCGCTGGCTCTTAAATGGGAAAATGAACAGGTTCCTGCTATATTAAATGTTTGGTTTGGCGGCAGTGAAGCAGGTTATGCTATTGCAGATGTGTTGTTTGGTGATGTAAACCCATCAGGAAAATTAAGTACCAGCTTTCCGCAAAATATTGGGCAGGTTCCTTTGTTTTATAATCATAAAAATACTGGCAGACCATTGGCAGATGGTCAGTGGTTTCAGAAATTCCGCAGTAATTATTTAGATGTAAGTAACGAGCCTGTGTATCCGTTTGGTTTTGGATTAAGCTACACATCATTCAGCTACAGCAATATCAAACTCAGCAATACAGCTTTAAAAGGAAATCAAACACTTACGACTTCTGTAACTGTTACCAATACCGGTAATGTAACGGGTAAAGAAGTGGTGCAACTGTATATCCGTGATGTAGTGGGCAGTGTTACTAGGCCTGTGAAAGAACTCAAAGGGTTTCAAAAAATTGAACTGAAACCAGGTGAGAGCAAAACCGTTTCATTCCGTATAACGGTAAATGATCTGAAGTTTTACAATTACGATTTAAAGTATGATTGGGAGCCCGGCGAGTTTCAGATCATGATTGGTACCAACTCCAGAGATGTAAAAATGGAAAAAGTAAACTGGCAGAAGTAAACAGATCGTTACGGAATAAATTGCAAGCGGCATCACCAACAACAGGTGATGCCGATTTGTTTCTATGCATCAGTTAATATTGATGAGATAGTCGAACAGATTAACCTCAGAGCTGATGCCTAATTTTTTACGTAATCTGTAACGGCTTATTTCAACCCCACGAACAGAAATATTCAGCAGTTGTGCAATTTCTTTGGTTGATAAATTCATGCGCAAGTAGGCACACAGTTTTATTTCATTATTGGTAATGGAAGGATGTTTTTCTTTTAAACTTAAAATAAAATTGCTGTGCACCTGATCAAAATGTTTGGTGAAGTTTTCCCACTCCTGATCCATATGATCATCTTCACTCAATGTTTTGATCATTTTCTTCAGTTCACTAACCGACTGTGGATTGTCCATCACCTTCATTACATGTGTTAATTCTGTTTTTATTTTGGTGAGCAGTTCACCTTTTTTTACCAGGTGCATGGCAGAGGAAGCCAGCTCGGAGTTTTTATAATTGATTTCAACTTCCAGCTTTTCATTACGCAAAGTTACCAGCTCACTTTCTGTTTTTGAACGTTCCAGTTCGTGAATGTATAAGAGACGTTTTTGTTCTTCTTCAAATTTTGCCTGCTGAAGGATAAACTTTTTTTGTTGCCACCTGAACACCGTGTAAATACATGCGCAGAGAATGAGAAAGTAAAGTATATTAGCCCAGATGGTTTGATACCATGGTGGCAACATTTTAAAATTAAAAATGGATGCCTGCGATTCATTGCCGAGGTTATTCCGCACTTTTACTTCAAACTGATAAGTACCTGCAGGTAAATTACTGTATTCTTTTTCTGTACGTTTCGTCCATTCAGACCAGTTATTATCAAACCCCTTTAAACGGTAGCTGTATTCCAGATTGGCCTGCATGCCAAACAACGCAGATGAAAATTCAAACCGGATACTTTTCCATTGATCAGCAATTTCAGGTACTGCATCTGTCTGTTGTAACTGTTTTTCATTCACATCTTTAAAGTAACCACCAAACAGCAGGCTGTCTTTTTGGTGAATGATCCGCACAGATCGTATCTGCACCTGAAGGTTAGCTGATGTACGTTTATACTTGTCGTAGTTCACATGAAAAAATCCTTTCTCACCTCCCATGAAAATATTCTGCTCGTTTACAGGATAGATAAATTCAAAACCACTCAGCAGTTTATTACTCAGTTCCGGCAAAAAAATCACTACCGGTTTTTTGCCTGAGTAATCAATCACTCCCAGTGATTTTTCATGAATGAACCAGATGTTGCCATTGGCATCTTCTTTCAGATAACGGATACTCTGTGTGCCGAGTAATTGTTTATAAACAGGAGATGATTCAAAACTGTTTTTACTGCGGTTAAAGACATAGATTCCTTTTTCAGTAGCTGCAACAACTTCGTTTTTTATTTTAAAAACATGATTGTTCAGAATGGATGGAAGCCCGTTTTTATTGGTATACGATTTTACTGTAAATAAACCGGTCTTGTTTTTCAGTATCTGATAAATTCCATGATAAGGATGCGATACCCAGATATGATCCTGTTCATCAATGGTTACAAACCGTGATGATTCAATAAAATCGGGGACTTCTTTCGCCGGTATAAACCGTCCGTTTACATAATCAAAAAACTGAACGCCTTTATAGTTACCTGCAACAATCTGTGCTGCCGGGAATGTAGCAGAAACAGGAACAAAATTCCAGAACCCCGGATTGCTGTTTAGAGGTTGTGCAATATTTTCATTTACAGTGAATGCACCTTCATGGTGGCCCAGTAAAAGTTGGTTATTGATTTCTGCTAAACTCCATGTCTGTCCTTTAGTATTGGCAACGGCGGTAAAATCACCTTTGCTGAAACTCAGGTCTGTCATGGGTTGCAGCGGAACACTGAACAGTCCGTTTGAAGTGCCGGTATACAAGCGGTTTTTAAAAATGGCAGCAGTGTATCCTGATCCGTCCTGTTGATTGGGTATAATCCGTTTTACTGCACTGTTATACGCAATAAAATCAATTCCATTATCCAAACCAAGCCACAGGTTACTCTGGTTGTCAAGAAAAATACTCAGTACATTATTATTCTGCAAACCTTCTGTTTTTGCAAAACGCTGAATGATATTTCCTTTCCAGTCTGCAATGTATACTCCGTTGTTACTGGTGGCAAACGCTGCCCATTCTTTGCTGATAGAAACAGAAGCATAAATCCGGTCACTTTCAAATAAACCTGAGTTAGGTGTGTTTACTTTTGAAAGATTGTTGGCCGAAAGAATATACAAACCGTTTTTAAGCATTGTGATCAACACACTGTCTTTATTCCCCTGCAGCAAACCGGTAACCGGATCATTAAGCGGTAATGTACCCGAAACTGCAATTGGTGACAATACATTATTTTCAAGTTGCATGAGGCCGGCACGGTAATCATGTGCATACACCTTATTATTACATACACCCATGTACGACCATTCAGATACTGCTTTGTAGGTTGCAACTGCCAGATTACTGAATTTAAAAATTTTGGTAGTTGAACGGAAGTACACATCTTTTTTAAACGAAACAATATCCCATACATCACCAAAAGGCTGATCTTTTTCAGGAATATAGCTGTTGAGTGGGTAGTATTGTAAACGACCATTTTTACCCGGCGAAAAATAACCCAGCTCATCCTGCCCGCCCACATAAATTTTATTGTCGTTACCAATTTCAATTGACCTTACAATGGTACGGTTGGGCAACGGGTATAAGTTCCAGTACCTGCCATCAAAACTCAACAACCCCTCGTTGTTGGCAATATAAATAATGCCGTTTTTGTCCTGCTTTATATCCCAGTTTTGAAGGCCCGCATTGTACGACGATTTAGAATAATTTATAACATCAGGGAGGCCAATGGTATTTTGACCATTCATCCAGAGCGGAAGAATTAATAAAACGAACAATTTTTTCATTGCAGGCAATCCAATTGGTTTGTGAATGTATATAATTTATTGTTGATGTAGTAATGATGTAGTGTAAATAGCCTGAAAATCAATTTTTTGAATTTTCTGATGTAGTAATGTTGGGCCTCCGTTTTTCTTTTTTGTAGCAGGAGGAAGTAGTTTTAAATTCTCAATTCCCTCGATTATTTTAAAACTAAAACGATTGCTTTATGAAATGTAAGATCACAATTCTGTGTCTTGTAATTTTCCTCGGCACTTTTATGCAACAGGCACTGGCGCAGAACATCTCTGTTACAGGTACCGTAAAAAACAAGGCTACCGGCGAAGCGCTGGTTGGAGCCACTGTTCAGGTGGTGGGCACATCTACTTCTGTACTTACAGATGCGAATGGCCGCTTTTCTCTTACTGCCAACAAAGGATCAGTTTTACTGGTTTCTTATGCAGGCATGACCCCTTTCCGTTACACAGTTAACAGCAATACATTGGCCAGTATTGTAATGGAAGAAAGCGCAGCAACCAGCCTGGGTGAAGTGGTAGTTGTAGGATATGGTACCCAAAAGGTGACCAAGGTATCCGGCGCTATCTCTACCATTAAAGCCGGTGATATTGACAAACTGAAACCCGTACGAACAGAAGATGTGCTGCAGGGCAGGGCATCGGGTGTAAATGTTATTCAAAGCGGTTCGCCCGGTTCAAAACCTACCGTACTCATCCGTGGTATTCCTTCTTTTTCGGGAACAGATCCGGTGGTGATTATTGATGGTGTTCCTCAAACGCTTACAGATTTTAATGCAATCAGTCCGGCTGATATTGAATCAATCAGTGTATTAAAAGATGCAGCTGCAACAGCAATTTATGGTGTGAAGGGAGGTAATGGTGTTATTGTGGTTACCACCAAATCAGGCAAAAAGAATCAGAAATCAGAAATCACCATCAGCAGCAACTATGGTGTACAGGAAGTGATGAATACGATTGGAGTATTAAATGGTACTGAATATGCAGCTATCGTAAACGAAGGAAGTGTTACAGCCGGTGGTTCGGTTATTTTCCCCAACCTTAGTACCGTTGGTGTTGGCACCAACTGGCAGAACGAAATATTTAAAAATGCCACTTTCCAGACACACACTGTTTCTGCACGTGGCGGCAGTGATAAGATGAGTTATTTTCTTTCAGCAGGGTTTCTTAATCAGGGTGGTATTGTTGGCGGTAACGATAAATCAACTTTCAACAGAGGAAACTTTACATCTAACCTTTCGTTCAATCTTACTTCGAAGCTCAAGTTTATCTTAAACACATCGGCCGTATTGCTCAATGCAAAAGGCGTACAGGAAAATTCCTTTAATAGTGTGTTGGGCAGTGCAATCAATTTCGATCCTACTGTTCCTGTTTATAATACAGTACCAAACACCGTTGGTAAATATGGTTACAGTAATCTGTTGTTATCAGAAATCTTTAATCCGCTCACCAAGCTCGATAATACATACAACAAGAACATTGGTAACAAGCTATACGGTAAGTTTGAAATGCAGTATGAAGTAGTGAAAGATCTTACACTTACTTCACGTTTTGGATACACCAAGTTCGATGGGAATGCCAAATCATTTAACCCATTGGTATTTTATGGTCCTTTAAACGTTGAAAATACCATGTTTGCTGATGGTTCGCAGGTGCCCGGCCGTTTCAACAGTGTATCGCATGAAAAATCAAGCAACTTTAATTATACCTGGGAAACATTTGGTAACTACGATTTTGAAATCAACAACAAACACCGTTTTGAAACCGTGTTGGGTGTATCTGTTGCTAAAGTAACCGGTAATGCAGCAGGTGCAAGCCGGCAGGATGTGCCGTTTAACTCATGGGAGTTTGCAGATTTTACTGCAGCTACCGGGAATAATATTGCAACCAATACCAACGCATTATCAGGTTATTATTATCAGTACTTCAGAAGAAACCTTTCTTACTTCACCCGTATCAATTATGATTATGAAGGAAAGTATCTGGCGTCTTTCACTGCACGCAGAGATGGTTCTTATGCATTTGGTACCGATAATAAGTTTGCCAACTTCTTATCCGGATCTGCCGGTTGGGTTCTGTCAAACGAGAAATTCTTTCAATCAAACTTTATCGATCATCTCAAAATAAGAGGCAGCTACGGTTCAATCGGTAATGAGAATGTAAACCCTCAGTTTGTAGGTATTGTAACCGGTGGTGTTAACACAGGTTATGGTCCAACTGCAAACAGTAACGGATATACTTTTGGAGATGTATTTTTTAACGGCTCTACTGTTGGCTCTGCAGCAAACAATACGTTGCGTTGGGAAAAACAATTGCAGATGAACGTAGGGTTTGACATTACTTTCTTTAATAAAAAATTCTCTGTATCGGCTGATTATTTTCAAAAGAATGTAGATGGTCTGCTCTTTACACCTTCTGCTTCATTATATCTGGGTACAGTGCCCATCCCCACTGCCAACATCGGTTCAACATCTACAAAGGGTGTTGATGTAACAGTGAATTACAATGAAACATTTGGAAAAGATTTCCGTTTCACTACTTCACTCACTTTTACCACTGCTGAAAATAAAGTAACAGCAACTAACAGTGATGGTACAGCTAAAATATTAGGTGGTTATTATTTTAACGGACAATCACAAAGTGTAACCGTATTTGAAAAAGGGTTTACTCCCGGATATTTTTACGGATACCAAACCAACGGTCTGTTTCAAACCTTTGATGAAATTTCGAAAGCACCCACACAAAATGGTGCACAACCCGGCGACATCCGTTTTGTTGATACAGATGGTGATGGAAAGATTACTGCTGCTGATCAAACAAAAATCGGAGATCCCTTCCCTGACTTTACCATGGGCTGGAACATTGGACTGGAGTACAAGGGATTCGACTTTAATATGTTTACCTATGCTTCTGTTGGTAACGATATTTACAAAGCATATGAGCGCAATGCCAACTTCTCAAACAAATCAAGAGAAGTGCTGGGCCGTTGGACAGGACCCAACACAACCAATGATGCACGTACACCACGATACTCATTTACAGATGCCAACAGCAACATCCGTGTATCTGACAGATATGTAGAGGATGGATCGTTTGTAAAAATTAAGAACCTGCAGCTGGGTTATACGTTTTCAGAAAAAATAACAAAGAAGTTTCTCAGCCGTGCACGCATTTATCTGCAGGTGCGTAATGCATTTACGTTTACAAAATACACCGGATTTGATCCTGAGATTTCTGGAGGCATTCTGGATACAGGAATTGATCGTGGTGCATATCCGCAGGCAAGAACGTATTCATTTGGTGTAGACATTAAATTATAATCTTCCTTAAAATAAATTACAATGAAGAAGATCGCAATAAAAATATCAACGCTGTTTCTGTTTACACTGATGCTTGCATCATGTAAAAAATGGGTGGATTACAATCCACGTGAAGATTTCAAAATAACGGAACTGGATTATCTGCAATCAGAATCAGATTACCGTACAATGGTGGTAAGTGTTTACACACCGCTGCAATGGATTAATCAGGTAGTTCCTATCGGCGATATTGCATCAGACAATGCTGTAAGCGGTGGAGAAAATGCATCGGATGTATTATCACTTCAGCAAATAGATGATTACACACATACACCGGTTAACTCTACTTTAACTGACATCTGGGTTTCGGCTTATGAAGGTGTGAACCGTGCCAATTATATGACGCAGTACAAAGAAAAAAATCTTGCCGGCAACAGTATTGAGTTTGCAGGTAAAGAAGCATTGTATGGCGAAGTATATTTCATACGTGCTTACTACTATTTTACACTGGTAAAAATGTTTGGTGATGTGCCGCTGTTTGTAGACAAACGTTTAGGTCTTACTGAAAGTAAAACCCTGCAACGTGCACCAAAAGCAGAAGTGTACAAACAAATTGAACTGGATCTTAATAATGCAATTACAGCTTTACCTGCCGTTCAACAGCAAAAAGGACGTATTACAAAGTATGCTGCACAGGCTCTGTTAGGAAAAGTGTTGTTGTATCAAAATAAGTTTGATGCAGCAGCTACCGTACTGGAAAGCGTTATCACTGCGAGTTCATTTTCATTGGTAAATGATTTTGGTTCGATGTTTTTATCAACAGGTGAAAATGGTACTGAGTCTGTTTTTGAAATACAATATTCTAACACTTCACCTTATTACAACTGGGGCGGTGTTACAAGAGGTCAGGGAAATTATGCAGCGCAACAATGCGGCATCAGAGGTTTAAATGGTACTGCAGCTATGCCTTATGCAGCAGGTTGGAGTACCAATCTTCCTGCACAAAATCTTGCCAATGCATATGAAGCAGGCGACCGTCGCAAAGCAGTAACCGTTTTGGATATTGAAGCGTATAAAAATGCCAATCCATCGTTTAATATTACGTATCAGGTAGCTCCTTATAAAAATACCGGATTGTATAATCAGAAATATTTACCACGCAAAGGCGAAACATCCGGACAGCTTGAACTCAACTATGCCAACAACTTCCGCATTATCCGTTTTGCAGAAGTATTGCTCATGGCAGCAGAAGCATTTAACCGTTCAACTGCTCCAAACGATGCAAAAGCACAAACCTATCTCAACAGAGTTCGTCAGCGTGCATTTGGAGATAACATGCACAACATTATTTCTACGGGAGCTGCACTGCGCCAGGCTATATGGGATGAACGTCGTCTGGAACTGGGTATGGAAGGAGATCGTTTTTTTGATCTGGTACGCACAGGACAGGCCGCCACAAAAATTACAGGCTTTGTTGCAGGCAAGCACGAAGTGTTTCCCATACCACAACAGGAAGTACTTGTATCAGGCTTAACTCAAAATAATGGATATTAATTCCAACACATTTTAAACTGAAGATCATGAACACAATAAAAAATATATTTCGGTTTGCACTTCTGCTGTTGCTGCTTACGGGTTGTAAACAGGAATTAACAGATGATTTATCGTTCCTCGAAAGTGCAGCTAAGGCCGATAAGTTATCTGCCATGTTCGATATTACGCAGGATAACACAGGCAACGTAACCATTACTCCAAACGGAGAGGGTGCTGTTTCTTATGATGTTTTCTTTGGCGATGCCACAACTGCTCCTGCAAAAGTTGCAGCGGGAAAAAGTGTTACACATAAGTATGCAGAAGGTGTATATAATGTAAAACTGGTAGCTTACAATATCACTGGTGTAACAACTGAAGCAACCAGGCAGCTTACTGTTTCATTCAGAGCTCCTGAAAATCTGGAAGTAATTGCAGAAGTTGATGCAGTGAATAATTTTAAAGTAAACGTTTCTGCTAAAGCGTTGTACGAAACCATGTTTCGTGTATACTTTGGCGATGTGCCCAACGAAGTGCCGAAAACATTTTTAGAAGGTGAAACCATCAGCCATACATACGCTGCAGTTGGCACATATACTGTTCGTGTAGTGGCTTTGAGTGGTGGTGCTGCAACAACAGAGTTTACAAAAAATATTACGATTGTTGATCCGGTTTTATTGCCCATTACATTTGAATCGGCAACTGTACAATACAACTTCATCAATTTTGGTGGAGGTGTGGTAACGGTGATTAACAACCCGCAGTCGGGTGGTATCAATACCAGTTCTAAAGTAGGACGGATGGTTAAAAATCCCGGTGAAGTATATGGCGGCAGTCTGATTACATTGGGAGCACCGATTGATTTTTCTGCTAACAAAGTTTTCAGAATGAAAGTGTTTTCTCCACGTGTTGGAGCAAGAGTGTTACTGAAAGTGGAGAATGCAACAAACGGCGGTATCTTTTTTGAAAAAGAAGTAGCCACCACCGTTAGTAATGCGTGGGAAGATCTGGCGTTTGATTTCAATGCTGTAAATACCGCCAACAGCTATCAGAAAATCGTACTCATTTTTGATCTGGGTGTTGCAGGCGATGGTTCGCCCAACTTTACATTTCTCTTTGATGATATCAGACTAACCAATCAGCTGCCTGTAGGTTTACTGGCCTTGCCGGTTACATTTGATGAGACGGGTGTAAATTATGCCGTGATTGATTTTGGCGGTAACCAGTCTGTTGCAGCAGTTGATCCTACAAGTGCAACAAACAATGTAAAACGTACAACCAAACCAAACGGAGCCGAAACATGGGCAGGTACAACAATCGGATCGGGCTTTACAGCACGTATACCTTTTACAGCTACAGCTACACAAATGAGTGTACGTATATACTCTCCATCTGCAGGATTAAGAATTCGTTTTAAAGTAGAAGACAAAAATGATAATACCAAGTCGGTTGAAACAGATAAACTTACTACCGTGGCCAATGCATGGGAAACACTGGTGTTTGATTTTGCCAACCAGGCTGCTGGTACTGCAGCAATGAATTTATCTTACAACTACAACATGGGTTCTCTGTTTTTCGATTTTGGAAATCCTGGAAATGGAAAAGTGTTTTTGTGGGATGATGTAAGATTTTTAACGACCAACGTTGCAGGTGTTGTGCTGCCGCTCGATTTTGAATCTACAACACTCGTTTACAACATTACCAATTTTGAAGGAGGTGATTTAACCATCATCAACAATCCGCAGTCGAACGGTATCAATACCAGCAGCCGTGTTGCAAGGATGATAAAAAATGCCGGCCAAACCTACGGCGGTAGCTTTATTACACTGGATGCACCCATCAATTTTTCAACACAAAAGATTGTACGGATGAAAGTGTTTTCACCAAGAGTGGGAGCCAAAGTATTACTAAAGGTTGAAAACTTAACAAACGGTGCTCTCTTTTTTGAAAGAGAAGTGCTCACAACAGTTGCCAACGGATGGGAAGACCTCACCTTTGATTTCAATGCCGTCAACACCGCAAATTCTTATCAAAAGGTGGTGTTGATATTTGATAACGGTACAATGGGAGATGGTTCACCCAACTTCACCTTTTACTTAGATGATATCAGGCTTAATTAATTTAATAAAAAGTAATTTTTATGATCAAGCATAATCAATATACAATCGGATTTCTTTTTGTGTTGCTCGCCTTTATTACGGGTTGCGAAAAAAAAGAATATTCACTCGGCAATTTAACTACGCCTGCAGCTCTTACATTAACGACAGTTGTTGCCGGTGCAGATGTTGCCAATCCTAACGGTAACGGAACTGGTACAGTAAACATTACTGCATCTGCAACAAATACTATTACTTATAAAATTGATTTTGGTAACGGCGATTCGCTGATAGTGCCATCTGGTACGATCAGTTATAAATACAGAACTCCCGGTACGTTCAGATATAACATTACTGTAAACGCAATTGGTACAGGTGGCATTACTTCAACCATCAGTAAAACAATTACAGTTTTTGTTGCATTTGAAATTCCTGCTGATATGCTGGCATCGCTTACAGGCGGCAGTTCAAAAACATGGGTTACGGATAATGGAGCTATGGGTCATTTTGGTGTGGGACAACCTGATTTATTTTTCCCTAACTATTACGCAGCACCACCAAATACAAGAGAAGCATGTGCTTATGATGATGAGATAACCCTCAGCAAAGATGCAAACAACGGTATTTCCATGCAGGTGAATAATAAAGGCGAATCGTTTTCTATTGGAGGAGCTACTGCTTTTTATGGTTTCGGCGGTGGTGACGGTTGTTATCCGATCAATACCGGCGGACTTAAAAAGCTCATCTTTATGGATGCATCATCAACATCTACACCGGCAACATCTACAAGAATTCAATTTGTAGTTCCGGGTAACGGGATCATTAATTTTGGTACAGGTGCAACGGAATATGAAATATTATCTTTTACCAATACAGAGCTTCACCTGAGAAGCGTTGGTGTAACAGGGCTGGCATGGTATATGAAATTAAAAGTAAAACCCTAGTGTATGAATAAGCTGTCCATCATCAGCATGATGTTAGTGGTTATGTTTTCTTTTTGTAAAAAGAAAAATAATCCACCTCCTGTTGAAGCTGCACCGGAAAATTTCACGTTGTCTGCTGTGGTCAATACAGATAACAGCGGTAATGTAACGTTTACTGCTTCTGCAGTTAATGCAGTGAGTTATGAGTATGGATTTGGTAACGGCGCATTTCAAATTGTCACATCGGGTACAGTTACATATAAATACCCGGCATCGGGTACTTATACAGTAAATGTTATTGCAAAGAGTGCATCCGGTAAAACAGCTTCCAAATCAATACAGGTTACTGTTACTGTTGCCTTATCTCTTGTTTGGAGCGATGAGTTTAATGCCAATGGTGCTCCGGATCCTGCTAAATGGGGATACGATCTTGGTGGCGGTGGTTGGGGTAACGGTGAGTTACAATATTATACCAGCCGTGCAGAAAATGCAGTGGTTCAAAACGGTGTATTGCGCATCAACCTCATCAAAGAAAATTTCAGCGGAAGTAATTATACATCGGCACGTTTGCTTTCCCGTGGAAAGTTTTCTTTTAAATATGGTACGGTTGAAGCAAGAGCCAAGCTGCCTGCAGGTGGTGGCACATGGCCTGCTATCTGGATGTTGGGTAATAATATTTCTACTGTAAGCTGGCCTGCATGCGGCGAAATTGATATCATGGAACATGTAGGAAACAGTTTGAACCGCATTCATGGTACACTGCATTATCCCGGCAGATCGGGCGGTAATGCAGATGGGAACAGTAAACTCATCAGCAACGCAACAACAGAGTTTCATTTGTACAAATTAGAATGGACTGCTGCAGCAATAAAAATTTATGTTGATAATGAAATCATCCATACAGTTGTTAACAGCAATGCGTTGCCGTTTAATCAGGAATTCTTTTTCATTCTCAATGTTGCAATGGGCGGTTCGTTTGGCGGCGCAGTTGATCCTGCTGTTACAAATGCTGCGATGGAAATAGATTATGTAAGAGTATTTCAGTAAACGTTTTTTTATAATCAATAGCAGAAGTGAATCATGTTTTCTTTTTTAATTAAATATCTTTCACTTTCTTTTTAGCGAAACAATTTCTTTTACTTCTCAACCGTATACATATGATCAGCAGAAATCAATCTGTTTATTTTTTACTTGCTGCATTGTTTTTCTGCAGTTTCAGTTTATATGCAACCGCACAAAAGAAATATAAAAAACTGGTATGGGCCGATGAGTTTAATTATACCGGACTGCCCGATTCATTAAAGTGGAGTTATGATCTTGGAAGAGGCTGCCCGCAAAACTGCGGTTGGGGAAATAACGAACTGCAGTATTATACACAACGTCGCAAAGAAAATGCACGGGTTGAAAACGGGAAACTGATTATTCAGGCTCATAAAGAAAATTATCAGGATGCTGCTTACACCTCTGCACGTTTAGTTTCTAAAAATAAAGGCGACTGGACCTATGGCCGCTTTGAAGCAAAAGCAAAATTACCTGCAGGCACGGGTATGTGGCCCGCCATCTGGATGTTGCCTACCAACTGGGAATATGGCGGATGGCCGCACAGCGGTGAAATTGATATCATGGAAAATGTAGGTTACTGGCCCGACTCCGCTCTGGGTACCGTTCACACCAATGCTTACAATGGTATGAAGGGAACACAACGCACCAACGGTTTACGGATCACCGATTTGTCAACAGCTTTTCATGTGTATGCCATTGAATGGACGCCGGAGAGTATTCTTTTTTTTATTGATGGTAAAAAGTATAATGAGTTTAAAAACGAACATACCGGAAAAGATGCCTGGCCATTTGATAAAGCCTTTCATTTGCTGTTAAATGTTGCCGTAGGCGGTAACTGGGGTGGTAAATTTGGTGTTGATGATAAAATTTTTCCACAAAAAATGGAAGTTGATTACATCCGTGTATATCAGTAATAAAACAGCAGCCGATTACAGTATCTTTCAGCCGGCAAACAATTTCCAATCATATTTACAATTTCACAACTTTGAAATCAAGAGCCTTTAAGCATGTCCTCATGCTGTTGCTTGTGTGTTCTCAGGTGCAGCATGCAACTGCACAGATCAGTAAAATTGATCAGCGGGTTGAATCTGTTTTAAAACGGATGACACTGGAAGAAAAGATCGGTCAAATGAACCAGTACAATGGCGACTGGGCAGCTACCGGTCCCATTACAAAAGATGGTGATAAACAAAATCAGATCAGAAAAGGAATGGTGGGAAGTATGCTCAACGTTACCGGTGTAAATCATACCAGAACATTGCAGGAAATTGCCATGCAGTCACGAATGAAAATTCCGTTGTTATTTGGTCAGGATGTGATACATGGTTACCGTACAACATTTCCCATTCCTTTAGCAGAAGCAGCAAGCTGGGATATAGAAGCCATTGAACGCAGTGCAAGAATAGCTGCTGTTGAAGTAGCTGCAGCTGGTATTCACTGGACCTTTGCACCCATGGTCGACATCAGCCGTGATCCACGCTGGGGAAGAGTTATGGAAGGTGCAGGTGAAGATCCTTATCTGGGAAGCATCATAGCAAAAGCAAGAGTAAAAGGTTTTCAGGGAAAAGGTTTTGGCAACACCGATGCAGTGATGGCTTGCGTAAAACATTTTGCAGCTTATGGTGCAGCAGTTGGCGGCCGTGATTATAATTCGGTTGATATGAGTATGCGTACACTGTACGAATTATATCTGCCACCATTTAAAGCAGCGCTTGATGCAGGTGCTGCAACATTCATGAATTCATTTAATGATCTCAACGGAATTCCTGCAACAGGAAATACTTTTTTACAACGTGACCTGCTGAAAAATAAATGGAAGTTTACAGGATTTATTGTGAGCGATTGGGGAAGTGTGGGCGAAATGATTAACCATGGTTTTGCAAAAGATAATGCACATGCTGCCATGCTTGCTGCCAATGCAGGCAGTGATATGGATATGGAAAGCAGAAGCTATATTCAACACTTGGCAAGAATGGTGAAAGAAGGAAAAGTGAAGATGAGTGTAATTGATGATGCTGTACGCCGCATACTAAAAAAGAAATTTGAAATGGGTTTGTTTGATGATCCGTTTAAATTTTGTAATGAAGCAAGAGAAAAAGAACAATGGAACAATCCTGCACATTTATCTGCAGCAAGAGATATAGCAAAGAAGAGTATTGTGTTATTAAAAAATGAATCCCCTCTTGGGAGGGGTGCAGGGGTGGGTTTGTTGCCAATCAGCAAACAAACCAAAACCATTGCTGTCATTGGTCCATTTGCAAAAGCGGTGAAAGACAATTTAGGTTTCTGGAGTTACGACTGGGCCGATGATACAGCAAGAATAAAAACGTTGTGGAGTGGTATTCAAAAAAAATTAAGTGCCGACTCTAAGATGATTTATGCAAAAGGATGTGGTATTACAGATACAAGTAAGGCAGGTTTTAGTGAAGCGGTGAATGCAGCTATGAATGCCGATGTTGTTGTGGTAACGGTTGGTGAAGAAAGAGCCATGAGTGGTGAAGCTAAAAGCCTCAGCAGCATTCAGTTGCCGGGTGTACAGGAAGAATTGATAAAAGCATTGATGGCAACAGGTAAACCGGTTGTGGTATTGATCAGTGCAGGTCGTCCATTGATTTTTAACTGGACGGCCGATCATGTACCTGCTATTCTTTATACCTGGTGGTTAGGTACAGAAGCAGGCGATGCTATTGCTGATGTGTTGTTTGGAGATTTTAATCCATCGGGTAAATTACCCATGAGTTTTCCAAGAACAGAAGGACAGATTCCTGTTTACTATAATTATTACAATACAGGACGTCCGGCAAAAAATGAAAACGATCTCAACTATGTATCGGCTTATATTGATTTACCCAACAGTCCAAAATTTCCGTTTGGTTATGGGTTGAGTTATACAAGGTTTGAGTATGGACAACTGCAGCTCAACAAAACATCGTTAAAAGGCAATGAGCAATTGAAAGTAAGTGTTACTGTCAGCAACTCCGGACAATATGCAGGAGAAGAAGTAGTGCAATTGTACATCAGGGATATGGTGGGTTCGGTTGTAAGACCTGTGAAAGAATTAAAAGGCTTTCAAAAAATCATGCTGCAGGCAGGGGAAAGCAAAACAGTTTCATTCGTGATTACAACAAACGATCTCCGCTTTTATAATAATGAGTTGAAGTTTGACTGGGAAGCAGGAGAATTTGAAATCATGATTGGAGGAAATTCAAAAGATGTGAATGTTGAGAATGTAAGCTGGAGTAAATAAATAAATTAAAAAACTTTATATAGCCGGTAAGACGGGAAGTAGGGGAGAATACATTATTGTACTTCTTTTATTTCCGTCTTCCCGGCATTTTTTTAGAACTAATTATTCTCCCGGATGATAAACCCGTTCAGCATTTTTATACACTTCTTCTTTATTGAGCGTCATCTTTTTTGTTTTCTGTTGTAAATACATTTCCACCTGATCATCAAAATGTTTGTTGCCCGGCTTTGCTGAGGCACCATACATATTTACGGTTTCAATTTGCGGCAAGGTATTTTTTTGAAAACGGATAAACATGATCAATCCGTCACCACCAACAGATTTTAATTTGCCGTCTTTATAAGGAGCGGTCCATTGTGGAGAGAGCAAATCAGGAAAGCCCCAGAGCGGCCATTCTTTATTTCCACGCACCAGTTTTTGAAGATCGCCCAAAGTAAGATCAGTTGTGTTGAAATGCTTTATCATATAATCATGTGCATAGGCATAGGTTTCAACAGCCTCATTTTTGGTAATACTTCGTGGCGCCTGCATACTTAGTTTTTTGGAAAGATGCAGATAGCTCAGCAGAAATACAGCAGCACCTTTGCTGTCGGCGGTTCCTTTTTTATCCCATGCTTTTAAATGTTTAATGACTGTTGCAAATTGCGGATAATCAGTTTCATTCAACAGAAACATCGTATCAATATTGTGCGGATATCGAAGTGTTGCGGGCAGTTGCTTATCGAATTTGATTTGTTTGAAGCTTGTGTAATCTAATTTTGCAGTGGGCATTTGTTCCACCACTCGCATGCTGCGGTTGTTATGCCAGGTTTCCCAACCATCAGCAGCAGGAAATTGATTGGCATTTAAATTATCTGCAGCAGCTGTTGCAAAAAAGGGAGAATGATTGGTGTTGAACAGATAGCCGCTTTTTGGATTTACATATTGAGGCAGTTCACTGAACTTGCGAAAGCCTGTCCACAATGTTTGGGATGTATTGCCCGCTACAGTTGATTTCCAATTGTATTTAGGCGAAGGGTTACGCACAGGCACCAATCCATTGTTTACATAAAAGATGGTGTCGTATTTATCTGCATAGGTAATATTAAACATGGATAAACGCTGATCTTTAATGGCCGCATAAAACTCGGTAAAGTTTTTTGCTTTATCCATTGCATACCATTGTTCTAAAGCACGGATGTCCATATTGGCTCCAAGACGAATGGAAAAATAACCTTGCTTATTTTTCATGGTGGCTCCATACTTACTCCAATACACTTTCCGCTTAACGCCAACCGGAATTCCTTTAATGCGAAGTGTAATGGTTTTTTCTTCTAACTCAATCCATTCGCCGTCAAACTTATATTGCTTTTCATTTGCCGGATTCATTTCCAATTGAAACACATCTACACGATCTACATAATTCACCGTATGCGCCCAGCCAAGGTTTTCATTTACACCATGCAGAATGCAAGGGCCACCTGCCAGTAATCCACCATGTACATTCAATCCTTCTTCGCTGTTAATATGTGCTTCGTAAAAAGCTTGTGAGCCTGTGTTGGGCTGGTGTGCATTAATTAACAGAAATGCTTCACCTGTGTTTGTTTTGGTTGGATGCACAGCTATTGCATTACTTCCTTTCTTGTTTAACTCCGGATCGGTTTCAATTGCATTGTTGAAAATGCCCATCAGTGCTTTATCGGCGCCGTTAAAAACAGTAAGTGCAAGAACAGATGAAGAGATGTATTCTTTTGTTGTAATGGGGAATATTTTTTTGTGCAGCACTTCATTGGGATGTGCTTTTGCATAAGCGTTGATACCCTGCACATAACCATCAATCAATTGTAGAAAAGCAGGAGAGAGGGTGTTCCATTTCTCTTCGGTAATTTCCTTGCAACGAAAAAGTGCGAATGCATAATCACCTGCAGCACCTGCTTTGCCCTGCACACGGCCCATCAATCCTTTGGCAGGGAGAATAATATCCTGCAGGCTTTTAAAATCATCTTCTGCATGTGCCCATGCCAGGCCATACGCAACTTCAGCATCTGTTTTGGCAAAGATGTGCGGTACACCAAAACTGTCACGCACAATTTCAATTTTAGCAGGATCAATTGTTGATTGTGCAGACGCATTAAATGATAAAAGAAATGTCAGCAAAAAGAGGTGAATCATTATTTTCATCGTGTAACAACTTTTATATAGCAGAGTTTATTTTTTCTGTTTAAATTTTTCATGAATAATATCCTGTACCCTGATATTTTCAATTTTACTTTCCAGCCAGCTGATAACATCTAAATACACAAAAGCCCTTGTTTCAAAACGGTTGCCTTCGAATTGTTTTATTCGTTGTAAAAGCTTTTCAAAGGCGGGCTTAAGCTGTTGCGGGTGCAATTTAAATGACTGGCGCAAAAACCTGAACATTTCTTCTTCCACTGCACTCAGGTTTTTCATATTACCCATAAAGCGGTAAACCGATTTAATTAAATATTCCAGTAAATCAAAATTACCCAGTTCATAATGTGCAATCAGGTGCAACAGACGGGCATAGCATTGCAGATCGGTCCGCAGATCCACTTTCCAGTTAATAATTTTATTGAGGTACTCAATGGCTTTTTCATTATCACCGCTTCCAAAATACAAACAGGCAATTTTGTAGTAGAAAGTAAGCACACGGTGGCGGTCTATAAACAATTCATACTCTTCCAGTTTCTCTTCGATATGCGGCACCAGTTGCAGCCCTTTTGTAAAAGTACCTTCCAGAAAATGCTGATTAATTTTTGCGAGGTAGAGATACATAAAACAAAGAATGCGGTAGTTGTCGTTTTGCTTTACCACTTTTCTGTGTGTAAATTTTTCAAAGCGATCAATGGATTCAATTAATTTTTTTTCCTGCTGCACATCAAAATGAGCACTCATTAAATTGTGCATACCTTTTATATAGTGTGCAGTTTCTGCCTCCATCATTGCCGGGTATTTTGTATACAGATCAACCCATTTCTGTGCATAGCGGTAATACAGCAGATAGTCCTGCCGTATAAATGAAACCCAGCATTGCGATTGATAGAGGTAGAGCTGCTCATAAAAACCGGTTGGTTTTTCTGCACTTGATGGCAAGCGGCTTTCAAAAAAATGTTTTACTTCATTACCTTCTTTCTCATTCCGTGCAACCCCGTTTTTTATGTACCAGCTGTATAACTGAAGTGATAAATTGGAAAGCTGCGAGATGGTGCTCAACTGTTGTTCTACCGTATCTGATTCACGGGCAAGTTGTTCAGCCCTGTTTTGCATACTTCGTGTAATATATAAGGCCTCAATCTTTTTTTCAAAAAACAGGATTTGCTGCAGATAAGTAATTTGTTCAAACTGCTTGGCCTGTTCTTTCATTTTATCCAGCACTTTAAGTGTTTGCAGATACAGCCCTTTATTGTACAGGATCCGTGCAAAATCCATCTGTTCATTGAGCTGAATAGTTATATTATCTTCCTGTTTAATTAAACGCAGACTCTGAAGAATGGATTTATACAAATGCGCCTTTAAATTACTCAGTTGCTGTTTGGCGATCTCTTTGTTTTTGCGGAGCAAAAGGGCCTCATCATATACTTCCATCTTATCCATCGCATCAAAAAGCTGAATGATCTTGAGATTGGAATCGGCTGAATTTCGTTTCACATAGAGCTTGAAATTGCGTTTCTCACTCTTTTCCAGCGATTTTATCAGTTGAAATGTTGTATCGGTCGATCGGTTGGGCATCGTAATTCGGTTCTTCTAAAATCCTTTACTGACAGGGGTTTTCGAAATAATGGGCACATTTATCTGTCGTAAAATACATGAAATATAGGTTTGCAGGCCCCTTCTAACTGAAATAATTTTATCCTGCAGGTTCATTGCTTCAATCCGGTGAATGAAATGAAGTGATACAACCTGCATTTTTTTACCTTTTTAAAGTTTCATATGGCACACAAACAAGTGTTCATTTTTGATACCACACTCAGAGACGGTGAGCAGGTTCCGGGTTGTAAATTAAACACAACCGAAAAAGTTGAGCTTGCATTAAAATTAGAAGCGTTGGGTGTTGATATTATTGAAGCGGGGTTTCCCATTTCCAGTCCGGGCGACTTTGAAAGTGTAAATCAAATTTCAAAAGTAATTAAGAACGCTACGGTATGCGGATTAACCCGTGCAGTACAAAAAGATATTGAAGTAGCGGCTGAAGCGTTGAAGCCTGCTGTTCGTCCACGTATCCATACCGGTATCGGAGCGTCTGACAATCACATCAAATACAAATTCAATTCTACCAGAGAAGAAATACTTAAACGTGCCGTTAATGCTGTAAAGCTTGCCCGTAATTATGTACCCGACGTTGAGTTTTATGCCGAAGATGCAGGTCGTGCAGACCTGCAGTTTTTGGCACAATTGACAGAAGCAGTGATTGCTGCCGGTGCAACGGTAGTAAACATCCCCGACACAACCGGTTTTTGTTTGCCGCATCAGTATGCAGAAAAGATGGCTTACTTAATGAACAATGTCAGCAATATCGATCAAGCAATTCTTTCCTGCCATTGTCATAACGATCTTGGTTTAGCAACAGCTAATTCTATTGCAGGTGCCATTGCAGGGGCCAGACAAATTGAATGTACCATCAATGGTATTGGTGAGCGTGCAGGTAATACTTCGTTGGAAGAAGTGGTGATGACGATTCGTAAACACCCCGAACTCGAGTTGTTTACAAATGTAGACCCCAAACAACTGTTGCCGATGAGTCGTTTGGTAAGCGAAACCATGCGGATGGTGGTGCAGCCAAACAAAGCTGTTGTAGGCGATAATGCATTCTCTCATTCATCAGGTATTCATCAGGATGGATTTTTGAAAGAAGCAACCACCTACGAAATTATTGCACCGGAAGAAGTGGGTGCCGATACATCGAAGATTGTACTAACGGCAAGGAGTGGTCGCAGTGCATTAGCGTATCGTTTCAAAAATCTCGGTTACAGTTTCGATCGTAACCAGGTAGATGAATTGTATGAGCGTTTTCTTACACTTGCTGATTCAAAGAAAGAAGTGGAAGACGCCGATTTAAAAACATTAGCAGAACAAATTGCAGTAACAGCTTAAAGCAAGTTGGTTATCCCCTCCTTGGAGGGGCATCGGAGTTTTACACTAACAGATAAATCGAAAGGGGTGCCTGCCCGACTAATTCATTCAGGCGGGGGTTTGATGAATAGCATTACTGAACGTACAAGTGAGTGACACAACAACAGTACAATAGAAAATCAAAAGTTCGAAACAAAAAAGTAAAAAGTGGGAAAATCATTATTTGAAAAAATCTGGGAACGTCACGTAGTGAAAACGATTGAAGGCGGTCCATCTGTTTTATACATCGACACACATTTTATTCACGAAGTAACCAGCCCGCAGGCATTTAACGGGTTGAATAAAAGAGGTATCAACGTTTTTCGTCCGAAACAAACTGTTGCAACGGCCGATCATAATGTACCAACACTCAATCAACACTTACCTATTAAAGAAGAGTTGAGTCGTAAGCAAGTGGAAGCGTTGATTAAGAATTGTGATGAGCATGGAGTGGAGTTATATGGGTTGGGACATCCGTACCAAGGCATTGTGCATGTAATTGGTCCGGAGTTAGGTATTACACAGCCGGGCGCAACGATTGTTTGTGGTGATAGTCATACATCAACGCATGGTGCGTTTGGTGCCATTGCATTTGGTATTGGTACCAGCGAAGTAGAAATGGTATTGAGTACGCAATGTTTGCTGCAGAGTAAACCCAAACTGATGCGCATTAATGTGGAAGGTGAATTAAATAAAGGTGTGGTTTCAAAAGATATTGTGTTATACATCCTTTCTAAAATTTCTGCCAGTGGTGCTACGGGTTATGCTGTTGAGTTTGCCGGTTCTGCCATCCGTTCTTTGAGCATGGAAGCACGGATGACCATTTGTAACATGAGTATTGAAATGGGCGGACGTTGTGGCTTGATTGCTCCTGATGAAACAACCTTCAACTATATAAAAGGAAGAACGTTTGCTCCGTCGGGTGAAGAATGGGATAAAGCATTGGCGCATTGGAAAACATTTTTCAGCGATGCGGATGCAATATTCGATAAAGAAATAAATATCAATGCAGCTGCTATTGAACCGATGATCACGTACGGAACAAATCCGGGTATGGGCATCAGTGTAAATGAAACAATACCAACTGCTGCAACGATAAATGAAAATGATCAATCGGGTTTAAGCAAATCACTTGCTTATATGGGCTTGCAGGAAGGCACAGCAATTAAAGGACAAAAAGTGGACTATGTTTTCATCGGCAGTTGCACCAACAGCCGCATCGAAGATCTGCGCATGGTTGCATCATTTGTAAAAGGAAAGAAGAAAGCCGATGATGTGGAAGTATGGATCGTTCCGGGAAGTAAACAAGTTGAAGCTCAAGCGAAAGCTGAAGGCATTGATAAAGTATTTGAAGAAGCAGGATTTGTGTTACGTCAGCCGGGTTGCAGTGCTTGTCTTGGTATGAATGAAGATAAAATTCCTGCAGGTAAATATTGCATCTCTACTTCCAACAGAAATTTTGAAGGAAGACAAGGTGCGGGTGCAAGAACATTGCTGGCGAGTCCGTTAACGGCAGCTGTTGCAGCGATTACGGGGAAGGTGGGGGATGTGAGAGAGTGGCCCCTCTAAATCTCCCCGAAGGGGAGACTTCGCTACGCACATGCTTGCTTTTTTAAAGTGATCGATAAAATTTAAAATACTGTTTGATAAAATGATTTTTAAAAATAAAAAAAGATTTCCCGAAAAACTGGGGCCTTGCAGTGATGGTCCCGTTTCGACGGGATCGGAAGGGGGCTTTAAATTATGAGTAAAGCATTTACAACAATAACAAGCCGGTTTGTTCCACTCAACATGGAGAATGTTGATACGGATCAGATCATCCCTGCACGATTTTTAAAAGCAACAACAAGAGATGGGTTTGGTAAAAATCTGTTTCGTGACTGGCGTTATGAAAATGATGATGAAACAAAACCCAAAGCAGATTTTGTATTGAATCAACCGCAATACAGTGGTGAAATTTTAGTTGCTGCGAAAAACTTCGGTTGTGGCTCTTCACGTGAACATGCTGCATGGTCTATCCAGGATTATGGTTTCAATGTAGTAGTGAGCAGTTTCTTTGCAGATATATTCAAGAACAATGCATTGAATAACGGAGTGTTGCCAGTAACAGTTTCGGATTTTTTTTTAGAAAAAATATTTGCTGCATCTCGTGTAAATCCAAATGCTGAATTAGAAATCAACCTACAGGAGCAAACGATTAAATTATTAGGGTCTGAAGCCCCTCCTTCGGAGGGGTTTGGGGAGGTATTCGAGATCAATGCATATAAGAAAACATGCATGATCAACGGGTATGATGATATTGATTATTTGCTGAGTATAAAAGAAGATATCATCAATTATGAAAACTCGGCCCCCTAAATCCCCCAAAGGGGGACTTGGTAACATGTTGCATAAATAACGAATAACCTAAATAGAAAAAATAAAGAAGATGGATAATACCAATGATGATAGAAAAGCGAATGCCGACAGTTCCTCCCCTTCGGGGAGGTTAGGAGGGGCCTATAAGATTGCCATATTAAACGGTGACGGGATTGGTCCTGAAGTAACGGCCCAGTCCATTAAAGTATTAAATGCCATTGCACATCAATACGGACATACATTTCATTATAAAGAAGCATTGATCGGAGCAGATGCAATTGATAAAACAGGAGAAGCATTGCCATCTGCAACAGTTGATATTTGTTTAGACAGTGATGCAGTTTTGTTTGGTGCTGTTGGTCACCCTAAGTATGATAATGATCCTTCTGCAAAGGTGCGTCCGGAGCAAGGGATTCTCGGCATCCGCAAAGCATTGCAATTGTTTGCAAATATTCGTCCTGTTACTACTTATCCAACCTTGCAACATTTATCACCCTTAAAATCTTCGCAACTGGAAGGTGTTGACTGTGTCATCTTCCGTGAGTTGACCGGTGGTATTTATTTTGGTAAGAAATCAACCAGTGAAGATGGAAACAGTGCAAGCGATGAATGTTACTACACACGTCCGGAAATTGAACGTGTTACACATCTTGCGTTCAGGTATGCACAAAACAGAAAGAAGAAAGTAACGCTCATTGATAAGGCCAATGTTTTGGAAACTTCCAGACTGTGGCGAAAAGTAGTACAGGAAATTGCTGCACAGTACAGCGACATTGCCATCGATTATATGTTTGTTGACAATGCAGCCATGCAGATGATCTTAAACCCCAAGCAGTTTGATGTGGTGTTAACGGAAAATATGTTTGGTGATATCATCAGCGATGAAGCAAGTGTATTAAGTGGATCATTGGGAATGCTTCCTTCTGCTTCAGTAGGAAACGGTACAGCGTTGTTTGAACCAATTCACGGTTCGTATCCGCAAGCTGCGGGGAAAGATATTGCCAATCCAACAGGTTCTATTTTGTCAACAGCAATGATGCTGGATCATTTTGGTTTACAGGCAGAAGCGCAGGTGATTCGTGAAGCAGTAGACTGGACACTCCAAAACAACTTTGTTACAAAAGATATTGATCCGGTGAATTTTTATTTCACAAGCACCATTGGTGATTTGATTGCAGATTATGTGAGTGGAAAAATTCCGGGATCTGTTCATAAAGGGAATATTGAGTTAAGGAAGTCGACGATTATATAGCAGCCCCTCCAAACCTCCCCCGAGGGGAGGCTTGCTGAGCACAAGCCAAGCTTAACTAAGAGGTTGAATAAAATGCCAGTGGTTGGTGTGTGATGATTAAAGATATAACGATGATGTGGTAGATAATTAGATTGGTAAAAAAGTGATGCGCCGCTCTTTCCCTTCCGGGGAAAGAGAAGGAGAAAGGGGCATAGTTCTTTGTTTATTTGATTAAAGGCGGTATATTCGTTGTACAACAAACAACGATGTTGAAGAACAGTAACAATAATGTCATCTCTGCAATCGCAATAAATATTGTGGCAGTCATTATTATTCCTGTAATCAACGGAGGTGCAAGTTGTATGTAACAAATAAAACGAATTAACATAACGACCCGCCTCCAAAAGAGGCGGGTTTTTTTATCCCCTCCCTGGAGGGGTAGGGGTGGGTAAAAGGTAAATCACAACACATGACAAACTATTATAACAACAACACAATACTTTTTCTCAACGGAGAATTTGTAAAAGCAGCAGAAGCAAAGATGGATTTCTACAGTCAGTCTTTGCATTACGGGTACAGTGTGTTCGAAGGAATTCGATCATACAAAACAACAAATGGAGAAACAAAAATTTTCAAAGCTGTTGAACATTATGAGCGGTTGAAAAATTCTGCTGCAGCTATGAATATGCCCTATCACTGGTCAACAGAAGAATTGATTCATGCAACATATGAAGTATTAACAAAAAATAATTTACAGGATGCATACATACGGCCCGTTGTATACGCACCGGCAAACATGAAGTTTGATGTAAATGAGCAATCATTCATTGTTATTGAAGCATGGGCTATGCAACCGTTTTTAGGAGATCAGTTGCTCCGCATCATGACCAGTTCATTTGAACGGCCCAACCCGAAAGGGTTTAAGATACATGCAAAGGCAGCAGGGCATTATGTGAATTCCATTTTAGCAAGTCAGGAAGCAAAAGCCGCTGGTTATGATGAAGCACTGTTAACTGATATGAATGGGTTTGCTGCAGAAGGTCCCGGTGCTAATTTATTTTATGAGAAAGATGATAAGCTTTTTACACCCGCATTGGGAAATATTTTACCCGGCATTACAAGAGCAACTGTATTAGAGTTATGTAAAGAGTTGAGTATAGAAGTGGAAGAAACATTTTTCACAATTGAAGAATTAAAAACAGCTGACGCTGCATTCTTTTGCGGCACTGCAGCAGAGGTGATTGGATTTGAAAGCCTGGATGCGTACAAATTCCCGATGAAATGGAATGAAAGTGTAAGTAGAAAAATTCAGGTGGCGTATAAAGAATTGGTGGTGGCCCCTCCAAACCTCCCCCGGGGGGAGGTTTACTTCGCACAGCCCTTGCTTAGCGGAGTGGTTAAGTAATTTGAGAAAGTTTGAAATGTGATGAGTAAAGAACATAAGTTGAAATGCTTAATTACAAATATTGATGAAGAAGTTGAGGCTGGGTCTCCCCTCATGGGAGGGGATTAAGGGGTGGGTTGACGAATAGAATAGCCAAACGCAGAAGTGTGCGACGCAACAAAAGTTAAATAGAATAATAACAGACGACAACAAAATAAAAATGGACGAACTCAATAAATATTCAAAGACATTAACACAGGATGAAACACAACCTGCAGCGCAGGCGATGTTGTATGGTATTGGATTAACAGAAGAAGATCTAAAGAAACCGCAGATCGGTGTGTGCAGCATGGGATACGATGGAAACACCTGCAACATGCATTTGAATGAGTTGGCAAAAGATGTAAAACAGGGTGTATGGAAAAATGAAATGGTGGGATTGATTTTTAACACCATTGGTATCAGCGACGGAATCAGTAATGGTACGGATGGTATGCGTTATTCATTAGTGAGTCGTGATATTATTGCTGATAGTATTGAAGCAGTGTGCGGCGGATTTTATTATGATGGGCTGATTGCATTACCCGGCTGCGATAAAAATATGCCCGGTGCAATTATGGCCATGGGTCGTTTAAACCGTCCTTCAATCATGGTATATGGTGGTACAATTGCTGCAGGACATTACAAAGGCGAAGAGTTGAATATTATTTCGGCATTTGAAGCATTGGGTAAAAAAATTGCAGGCACCATCACGCCTGAAGATTTTAAAGAAGTGGTGAAACATAGTTGTCCTGGTGCAGGTGCATGTGGTGGAATGTACACAGCAAATACAATGGCAAGTGCTATCGAAGCATTGGGTATGAGTTTGCCATTTTCATCGAGCAATCCTGCGTTGAGTGAGGATAAGAAAAAAGAATGCCTCGATGCAGGCAAAGCAATTAAAGTGTTGCTGGAAAAAGATATCAAGCCAAAAGATATCATGACAAAGAAAGCATTTGAAAATGCAATTACTACAATCATGATCTTCGGCGGAAGCACCAATGCTGTATTGCATCTCATTGCAATGGCAAAGAGTGTGGATGTAGAATTAACACAGGACGATTTTCAACGCATCAGCGATACAACACCTGTGCTCGCCGATTTTAAACCAAGTGGCAAATATCTCATGCAGGAGTTACATGCACATGGTGGTGTGCCTGCAGTGATGAAATATTTATTGCAAAAAGGATTGCTGCATGGCGATTGTTTAACTGTTACAGGCAAAACAGTTGCTGAAAACTTAGAAAATATTGCGCCGGTAAATTTCGATACACAAAAAATTATTTATCCCTTAGAAACTCCGTTGAAAGCAACCGGTCATTTACAAATATTGTACGGCAATCTTGCAGAAAAAGGAAGTGTTGCAAAAATCAGCGGTAAAGAAGGAGAACGTTTTGTTGGACCGGCACGAGTGTTTGATGGTGAAAAAGATTTAGTAGCAGGTATTGCAAACGGAAGAGTGAAAAAAGGAGATGTAGTTGTTATACGTTACGAAGGGCCAAAGGGTGCACCGGGTATGCCGGAGATGTTGAAACCAACTTCAGCTATAACTGGTGCTGGGTTAGGTAAAGATGTTGCATTGATCACTGATGGACGATTCAGCGGTGGTTCACATGGATTTGTTGTTGGACATATAACGCCTGAAGCATTCAATGGTGGATTGATTGCATTGGTAGAAGATGATGATATGATTGAACTGGATGTTGCTGCAAAAAAAATGACATTGAAAGTGAGTGAAGAAGTAATTGCCGAAAGAAGATTAAGATGGAAACAACCTGCATTAAAAGTAACCAAAGGTGTGTTGTATAAATATGCCATGTGCGTGCAGGATGCAAGTGAGGGGTGTGTCACGGATGAGCCGGCCTCCCCAAACCCCTCCAGAGGAGGAGCTTAGCAAGGCACAGCCCTTGCTTGTTAAGATGACTAATGAAATGCAGATTGGTTGATGGTTGGTGATTAAAGATTTTAAGTTGAAGAGGAAGAAATGAAGTTTATCATATAGATAGTGTACCGCCTCCTCTCTTTTGGAGAGGAGGAAGGGAGGTGAGGCCAAGTAGGCAAACATTGATTAATAAATTATTTGTAATGGAAACGCTTGAAGTAAAAGAAAAAAAAGTAGAAGAAGTAACATCGAAATCCATCAGTGGTTCTGTTGCTGTATTGGATGTTCTTCTCTGCGAAAATGTATACAGCATCTTTGGTTATCCCGGTGGAGCTATTATGCCCATCTATGATGCATTGTACGATTACAAAGATCGTCTTCAACATATACTTGTTCGTCATGAGCAGGGTGCTATTCATGCAGCACAGGGTTTTGCAAGAGCAAGTGGTAAAACAGGTGTTGTGTTTGCAACAAGCGGTCCCGGTGCAACAAATTTAGTAACAGGTTTGGCCGATGCGATGATTGATTCAACGCCATTAGTATGTATCACCGGACAAGTGTTTGCACATTTGCTCGGCACCGATGCATTTCAGGAAACAGATGTCATTAATATAACAACACCTGTTACGAAATGGAATTATCAGGTAACTGATGCAACAGAAATTCCTGCGGTATTGGCAAAAGCATTTTATATCGCAGGCAGTGGTCGTCCGGGTCCTGTATTGATTGATATTACAAAGAATGCACAGCTGCAAATGTTTCAATACGAAGGATACAAAAAGTGCGATCACATCAGAAGTTATCGTCCTAAACCAATTGTACGTAAAGAATATATTGAAGAAGCTGCAAAATTGATTAATGAAGCAGAAAGACCATTTGTGATTTTCGGACAAGGTGTTATTCTTGGTAAAGCCGAACAGGAATTTAAACAGTTTATTGAAAAAGGCGGTTTGCCTGCTGCATGGACCATCATGGGCATGAGTGCAATACCAACTGATCATCCCTTAAGTGTTGGTATGCTGGGTATGCATGGTAATTACGGACCAAATGTATTAACAAATGAGTGTGATGTGTTGATTGCAGTAGGTATGCGTTTCGATGATCGTGTTACCGGGCGACTGGATAAATATGCCAAACAGGCAAAGATCATTCATCTGGATATTGATCCTGCTGAAATTGATAAGAATGTAAAAGCAACTGTTGGTGTTTGGGGCGATTGTAAAGAAACATTGCCCTTGCTCACTTCATTGATTGAAAAGAAAACACATCCGAAATGGTTACAACTTTTTCATGATTACATGAAAAAAGAAACGGAGAAATGTATTGAACCGGAAATGAATCCGTCTGGAGATGTGTTGTCAATGGGTGAAGTAATCAACGCATTGAATGAATTAACAAATGGCAACGCCATTATTGTAACCGATGTTGGTCAGCATCAAATGGTCGCCTGCCGTTATGCAAAAATGAATTTTTCTAAAAGCAATATCACCAGCGGTGGATTGGGTACCATGGGTTATGCATTGCCGGCAGCCATTGGAGCAGCATATGGTGACCCGTCTCGTACAACCGTTGCAATTATTGGTGATGGTGGTTTTCAAATGACGATACAGGAGTTGGGAACCATCATGCAGTTTAAACCAAACGTGAAGATCATGATTTTAAATAATCAGTTTCTCGGAATGGTACGCCAATGGCAGCAGCTGTTTCATGAAAAGCGTTATTCGTTTGTTGATATCACCAGTCCTGATTTTGTAGCAGTGGCAAAAGGATATTATATAGACGGGCAACGTGTTAGTGAAAGAGATAAACTAAAAGACGCTTTGCAAACCATGCTCAATCATGATGGAAGTTATTTATTAGAAGTGATGGTGGGTAAAGAAAATAATGTATTTCCCATGGTGCCGCAGGGAAGAGGTGTGGCGGAGTGTGTGTTGAGTAAAGAAGAGATATAGAACGGCCCACTCTAACTCCCCCCGAGGGGGAGGATACCAACACACAGCCCTTACTTTTTTGAGTGTTTGATAAAGTATAAAGAAGTTGAAATTTAAAAGATTGAATCATGAATACGTTACAATTTAATCATACTGCTGCCCAACTCTCCCCCTTGGGGGGAGGCGGAGGGGGCCGCAAGGAATTCACAATAACAGTTTACACCGAAAACCAAGTTGGGTTATTAAACCGCATCGCTATAATTTTTTCCAAGCGGAAAATTAATATCGACAGTTTAAATACATCGCCCAGCGAAGTGGAAAGTGTACATCGTTTCACCATTGTCATCCATGAAACAGAAGAAGTGGTGCGAAAACTTTGCAGACAAATTGAAAAGCAGGTTGAAGTATTAAAGGCCTATTACAATACCAATGATGAAATCATCTGGCAGGAGTTGGCCATGTACAAAGTGCCTACTGATATAATTGCTGAACAGGTAAAAGTAGAAAGGCTGTTGAGTCAGCACGGAGCCAAAGCTGTAGTGATACGTAAAGATTATACGGTGTTTGAAGTAGCGGGACAAAGAGAAGAAACAGACAATTTAATTAAAGTATTAGAACCTTACGGTTTAATTGAGTTTGTACGCAGTGCAAGAATTGCCATTATTAAAAGCAGTGATGGCTTTCATAATAAATTGAAAGAGTTTGAATACAAAGAGCCGGGTGAAGTGGTGATTGAGAATGAGTATTTGAGTGAGAATGAAAAGGTGTTTAGTATGTAGGTGGCCCCTCCAAACCTCCCCCGAGGGGAGGCTTTCTAAGGCACAGCCCACGCTATTCAAAGGTGAAGAATAATGTTACGCTATTTAAAAATTTAATAGTCCCGTATGGACAAAAGCTTTGTATAAAAAATGATAGTGTTCATGAGCGTCACGTAGAGACGCAACCTGGAAGGAAGACTAGAAGTGGATTGGCAATAATTAGAGTGGTTGAAGTGTGTTGAGCAAAGAACAAAACTTGATGTGGTAGTTAAATAGAAAGTATGAGGTATACGGTGCCGTCCTTCTCCTTGGGAGAAGGAAAAGAGGATGAGGTTGATGAATAGAATTCAAAACGTACAGGAGTGCGACGCAACAGTAACTCAATAGATGCTTAGTAGCTGGTAACATAAAAGTAAAAAACAAAAAAAATAAAAACATAAACGTTTAAACAATGGCAAATTATTTTAATTCTCTTCCACTTCGTGAACAACTGAACCAATTAGGTGTGTGTGAATTTATGAACCGCAGTGAGTTTGCGGATGGTGTAAACGTCCTTAAAGGAAAAAAGATTGTGATTGTGGGTTGCGGTGCACAGGGTTTAAACCAGGGATTAAACATGCGTGACAGCGGATTGGATATTTCTTATGCATTGCGTAATGAAGCAATTGCAGAAAAAAGAGCATCCTGGAAAAATGCAACTGAGAATGGTTTTACTGTTGGTACATATGAAGAGCTGATTCCTGTGGCGGATCTTGTTTTGAACTTAACACCCGACAAACAACATACATCAGTCATTAAAGCCATCATGCCGTTAATGAAAAAGGGAGCTACGCTTTCTTATTCACATGGTTTTAATATTGTAGAAGAAGGAACGCAAATCAGAAAAGATATTACTGTGATTATGGTGGCACCTAAATGTCCGGGTACCGAAGTACGTGAAGAATACAAGAGAGGATTTGGTGTGCCTACTTTAATAGCAGTGCATCCTGAAAATGATCCGGAAGGAAAAGGGTTGGCGCAGGCAAAAGCTTATGCTGTTGCAACAGGTGGACACAGAGCAGGTGTTTTGCGTTCTTCTTTTGTGGCTGAAGTGAAAAGTGATTTAATGGGCGAGCAAACCATTTTATGCGGTGTGTTGCAAACCGGTTCTATTTTATGTTTTGATAAGATGATTGAGAAAGGTATTGAAGCATCATATGCAGCAAAGCTGATACAGTATGGTTGGGAAACGATTACTGAAGCATTAAAGCATGGTGGTGTTACTGCCATGATGGACAGATTGAGTAATCCTGCCAAGCTCAAAGCATATGAATTATCAACTGAGTTGAAAAATATTTTACGTCCGCTTTTTCAAAAACATCAGGATGATATCATGAGTGGTCATTTCTCTAAAACCATGATGGAAGACTGGGCTAATGACGATGTTAATTTATTAACCTGGCGCAAAGCAACCGGTGAAACAGCATTCGAAAAAACTTCTCCCACAGCTGCACCAATTGCCGAGCAGGAGTTTTTTGATAACGGTTTGCTAATGGTTGCATTTGTTAGAGCAGGAGTTGAGCTGGCTTTTGAAACCATGGTAGAAGCCGGTATTAAAGAAGAAAGTGCTTACTATGAATCATTACATGAAACACCGTTGATTGCAAATACCATTGCACGCAAAAAATTATTTGAAATGAACCGTGTAATTTCTGATACAGCAGAGTATGGTTGCTACCTCTTTGATCATGCAGCAAAACCTTTGCTGAAAGAGTTTATGACAACTATAGAAACAGATGTTATTGGCTCTGATTTCAACAAAGGAAAAAGTAATGCTGTTGATAACCGTTCAATCATTGAAGTAAATAAAATCATCCGTAATCATCCCGTAGAAAAAATCGGTGAAAAATTACGTGCTGCAATGACGGAGATGAAGGCGATAACAGGAGAAAGTGAAAAATCAAAAGTAAAAAGTCAAAAAGTAGAACCCGTTTTAAATTAATGGATACAGCCACACATATCAAACCGGAGCTTCACTTTCACAAAGCGGCGCTCAACTTAAAAAAAGTTGTTACAAGAACGGCATTGCAGCTCAATCATAATCTCAGTCGTAAATACAATTGCAATGTGTATTTAAAGCGGGAAGATTTACAAGTGGTACGTTCATATAAACTGCGGGGTGCGTATAATATGATGAGCAGTCTTTCGGAAGAGCAACTGCAGAAAGGAGTTGTATGTGCCAGTGCCGGCAATCATGCCCAGGGCTTTGCTTACAGTTGTAAAAAACTCAATGCAAAAGGAGTTGTGTTTATGCCGGTGATAACACCCATGCAAAAAATTAATCAGACAAAAATGTTTGGTGAGCATTTTATTGAAGTGAAACTGGCAGGCGATACGTTTGATGATTGTGCTGTAGCAGCAAAAAGATATACAGAAGAAAACGGGATGACATTCATTCCGCCTTTTGATGACTATAAAATTATTGAAGGACAGGGAACAGTTGGACTTGAAATTTTAGAAGAGCTGAGCGATGTCGATTATTTGTTTATTCCTGTTGGTGGCGGGGGATTAAGTGCAGGTGTTGGAACTTATTTCAAAACTTATTCGCCCAAAACAAAAATCATCGGGCTTGAACCGGAAGGGGCGCCAAGTATGTTTGAAGCATTAAAAGCAGGGCATCCAGTTACGCTTGAAAGCATTGACCGTTTTGTAGATGGAGCTGCAGTAAAACGGGTAGGTGATATTACATTCTCTGTCTGCAAAAATGTGCTGGATGATATGCATCTGGTGCCTGAAGGAAAAATTTGTACAACGATATTAAAATTATATAACGAAGATGCCATTGTAACTGAACCGGCAGGTGCATTGAGCATAGCAGCACTGGACGATTATGCCGATGTGATCAAAGGAAAAAACATTGTGTGCATTATTGGCGGCGGTAATAACGATATTGACCGCATGCAGGAAATTAAAGAACGCAGCCTGCAGTATGAAGGATTGAAACATTATTTCCTCATTCGGTTTGCACAAAGGCCCGGTGCTTTGAAAGAATTTGTGAATCATGTATTAGGTGAGCATGATGATATTGTACGCTTTGAGTATATGCAGAAGCATAACAAAGAAACAGGTCCGGCATTGGTAGGTGTTGAATTGCGAAGTAAAGATGATTATGAAGTACTGATGAATAACCTGAAAAAATACCAGATCAACTTTACGGAGTTAAATAAGAGTGACAATATGTTTGGGTATATCGTGTAGAGAGGCGGCCCCCTCTAACTCCCCCCGAGGGGGAGGATGCCACACACAGCCCTTGCTATTCATAGTAGTTTGAAGAAAATCATAGAGGTTGAATTTTGTTGATGAAATAACGAAAGTTGATGTGGTAGATAAATAGATTGTAAATGAAATGAAGTACCACTCTTTCCTTTCGGCCTGTCCCGATTTTTTCGGGAGGGAAAGAGGTGGAGAAAGGGGCCGTGGAAATGAAGTGGAGAAAGGCGCCTGCACTGAACATGTGTTAGTTGAATAATTCGGTAATTTCCGAAACGATTGCCTGCTGTTGTTATTCAGATATGTATCTGAAAAAATATTTTGTACTAAAACCTGCATATATACGATGGAGAGCAATCAAGGTTTATATAATCCCGCATTTGAACATGATGCCTGTGGCATCGGCTTCGTAGCGAGTATCAAAGGCTACAAATCACATCAGCATATCAGTGATGCATTAACTGTGTTGGAAAACATGGAACATCGTGGCGCATGTGGTTGCGAAAATAATACAGGCGATGGTGCTGGTATTATGATTCAAACACCGCATGAATTTTTCTTTGAAGAATGTTTAAAGCTGGGTGTGCATCTTCCATCGTTTGGAAAGTATGCTGTGGGTGTTTTGTTTTTTCCAAAAGAAATTAAACTTCGTGAAGAGTGCAGAGATATTTTTAATCGTACAGCAGAGAAACTGGGGTTGGAAATTTTAACGTACCGGAAAGTGCCGGTAAACCCTGATGGTATTGGCCCAACTGCATTGAGTGTTGAACCTGAAATGGAACATGTGTTTATTGCATCGCCCGATCACATTACAAATCCTGATGAATTTGAACGTAAGTTATTTGTTTTGCGGAATCATGCATCACATCTCATCAACAGTACAGTAAAGAAAGATGCAATTGGATTTTATATTGCATCACTATCTTATAAAACGATTGTGTACAAAGGACAATTAACCAGCGGACAGGTACGTGGTTATTTTCCTGATTTAAATAATAAGCGTGTAGTGAGTGCTTTTGGTTTGGTGCACAGCCGCTTTGCTACCAACACATTTCCTTCATGGAAACTGGCACAACCGTTCCGTTACATTGCACACAATGGTGAGATCAATACATTACAGGGTAATCTCAACTGGTTAAAATCAAGTGAGCACGGATTTACTTCTCCCAACTTCAGCAAAGAAGAAATGGAGATGTTGTTGCCGATTGTTACAGACGGTCAATCTGATTCTGCCTGTCTGGATAATATGATCGAATTGCTTGCAATGACCGGTCGTAGTTTACCACATGTAATGATGATGTTGATTCCTGAAGCTTGGGATGGTAATGATGATATGGATCCTGTGAAGAAAGCATTTTACGAATACCATGCATCCATCATGGAGCCATGGGATGGACCTGCATCTATTTCGTTTACGGATGGAAAAATGATTGGCGCTACATTAGATCGTAATGGACTTCGCCCTTCCCGTTACTGCATTACAACTGATGAACGTGTGGTGATGGCAAGTGAAAGCGGTGTGTTGTGGATTGATCCAAAAACAATTGTGAAGCAGGGCCGTTTGCATCCCGGAAAAATGTTTGTGGTAGATATGGAGCAGGGGCGCATCATCAGTGATGATGAACTCAAAGCAACCATCTGTTCACAAAAGCCCTATGCAGACTGGTTGAATCAAAATAAAATTCGACTCGAAGAATTACCTGAGCCACGTGTAGCGTTTACACATCTCAGTGATGAAAGCATTCATAAATATCAAAAAGCATTTGGTTATTCTACTGAAGATATTGATACCATCATCAAGCCAATGGCAATTGATGGTAAAGAACCAATCGGTTCAATGGGAACGGATACTCCATTAGCTGTGCTCAGCGAACAACCGCAGCATTTAACTTCTTACTTCAAACAATTATTTGCACAGGTAACCAATCCGCCCATTGATCCCATTCGTGAACGCATGGTGATGAGCCTTGCTGCGTTTGTTGGGAACAATGGAAATTTATTGGTAGAAGATCCCATGCATTGTCATACGGTTGCGTTGAAACATCCGGTGTTAACAAGTACTGAACTGGAGAAAATCAGAAGTATTGATACAGGAATTTTTCAGGCAAAAACTTTGCAAACCTATTTCCGTGCAGATGGAAAGCCGGGTTCATTGAAAGCAGGTCTTGAACGTTTGTGCAGATATGCAGAAGATGCCGTGCATGATGGATTTGAAGTGTTGATTCTTTGCGATCGGGCTGTTGATAGTGATCATGCGGCTATTCCTTCGTTGCTGGCAACTGCTGCCGTACATCATCATTTGATCCGTAAAGGATTGCGTGGACAAGTAGGTATTGTAGTGGAAGCAGGTGATGTGTGGGAAGTACATCACTTCGCCTGTTTGATTGCGTTTGGTGCAACAGCCATTAATCCTTACCTCGCAATGGCTTCCATTCGTAACATGAAAGTGAATGGCTCACTCGATACCAAACTTGAGTGGGAAGTGTTACGGAAGAATTATGTAAAAGCAGTGTGTGATGGCTTGTTGAAAGTATTTTCAAAGATGGGTATCTCCACATTGCAATCGTATCAAGGTGCACAAATTTTAGAAATACTTGGTATCAATCAGGATGTGGTTGATAAATATTTTACAGGCGCCACCAGTCGTATACAGGGAATAGGCTTGGAAGAAATTGCAAAAGAAGCGTTGGTGAAACATTACTTCGCCTTCAGTAAAAAAGATATTCCTGTTGATCGTTTACCTGTTGGTGGTGTGTATCAATGGAAACGTAAAGGTGAGTTTCATTTGTTCAATCCAACAACCATTCATTTATTGCAATATGCAACAAAGATGAATGACTATGCAACGTTCAAAAAATATTCGAAGCATGTAAACGATCAGAGTGAACGTGCTGCCACCTTGCGTAGTTTATTTGATTTCAAACGCAATCGTCCTGCTATTACTTTAGATGAAGTAGAACCTGCAGAAAGTATTTACAAGCGTTTTGCAACGGGTGCTATGAGCTTTGGTTCTATTTCATGGGAAGCACATACAACATTGGCCATTGCTATGAATCGCCTCGGTGGAAAAAGTAATACCGGTGAAGGTGGTGAAGATGAACGACGTTATGATCGTTTGCCCAATGGCGATAGTATGCGTTCTTCAATTAAGCAGGTGGCGAGTGCAAGGTTTGGTGTAACAAGTTTATACCTTACTGAAGCCGATGAATTACAAATTAAAATGGCGCAGGGAGCAAAGCCCGGTGAAGGTGGACAATTGCCCGGACATAAAGTAGATGAGTGGATCGGTAAAACACGTCACTCAACTCCGGGTGTTGGTTTAATTTCTCCGCCACCTCATCATGATATTTATTCGATTGAAGATTTAGCACAATTAATATTTGATTTGAAAAATGCAAACCGTACTGCACGTATCAATGTAAAGTTGGTAAGTAAAGCAGGTGTTGGAACCATTGCTGCAGGTGTTGCAAAAGCAAAAGCAGATGTAGTGTTGATCAGCGGACATGATGGTGGTACAGGTGCATCACCGGTTTCATCCATCAAACATGCCGGTCTTCCATGGGAGCTTGGTTTAGCAGAAGCACATCAAACATTGGTAAAAAATAAATTGCGTAGTCGTGTGGTGGTGCAAGCCGATGGGCAAATGAAAACCGGTCGTGATATTGCCATTGCTGCATTGTTGGGTGCCGAAGAATGGGGTGTTGCAACAGCAGCATTGGTGGTTGAAGGTTGTATCATGATGCGCAAGTGTCATTTGAATACCTGTCCTGTTGGAGTTGCTACACAAGATCCTGAATTACGTAAACGTTTTACCGGCGATGCAGATCATGTAGTAAACTTCTTCCGCTTTATGGTGCAGGAGTTACGGGAGATCATGGCAGAACTTGGTTTCAAAACAGTAAATGAAATGATTGGGCAGGTTGATAGTTTGCAGATGCGTGAAAATATCAATCACTGGAAATTCAGCAAGCTTGATCTGTCGCCCATCTTATACAAAGAACCGGCTGGAGAGTACACGGGTTTGTATTGTACCGAAGAACAGGATCATGGATTAACCGATGTGCTCGATTGGAAATTGTTAGCCGCTGCAAAACCTGCACTGGAAAATCAGGAAAAAGTAAAAGCCTCTTTTGCTATAAAGAATACAGATCGTACTGTGGGTACCATCTTGTCGAACGAAATCACAAAAAAATATCGAGCAGAAGGATTGCCTGCTGATACCATTCATTTCAAATTTACCGGTACTGCCGGACAAAGTTTTGGCGCCTTCAATACAAAAGGTGTAACACTTGAACTGGAAGGTGATGCCAATGATTATTTTGGGAAAGGGTTGAGTGGTGCACGGTTGATTATTTATCCGCATAAAACGGCTACGTACACACCCGAAGAAAATATCATTATTGGTAATGTTGCTTTTTATGGTGCAACAGATGGTGAAGCATTTATTCGTGGGAAAGCAGGTGAACGTTTTGCTGTTCGAAACTCCGGTGCCAATGTAGTAGTTGAAAGTGTGGGCGATCATGGTTGCGAATACATGACAGGCGGACGTGTAGTGATATTGGGCGATACCGGCAGAAACTTTGCTGCGGGTATGAGCGGTGGTATTGCTTATGTGTATGATGTAAAAGGAAAGTTTGCAGGTAATTGCAATAAAGAAATGGTTGACCTTGATCCGGTGAGTGAGGATGATGTTGCTGAGTTAAAACATATGATCCGCAATCATTACGAATTTACAGGAAGCACTGTTGCCAAATTTGTACTGGATGATTTTGAAAATCAATTACAGCATTTTGTAAAAGTTTTTCCTTCTGATTATAAAAAAGCATTGCAAAAAGGCGGCACATTAAAAGCAAAAGTGTAAAATGTTTATCCCCTCCATAGACTGTATCATTGAGGCGGGGGAGTTGAATAGAATTACGAAAGTACAATTGAGTGACACAACCGGTGATGAACAAGAAAATGAAGTTGACAAAATAATTATTAACCGCACTCTTTCACGAGAGTGCATAAATGTCCCCCTTCAGGGGCTAGGGGTTTATGGGTAAACCAACCGGATTTTTAGAATTTACAAGAGAACTTCCAAGCAAGCGAAGTGTGGAAGAGCGTGTGGAAGATTACAACGAATTCGTGAATCGTTATTCCGACGAAAAGCTCAACCAGCAAAGTGGACGTTGTATGGATTGTGGTGTTCCATTCTGTCACAACGGTTGCCCGCTAGGAAATGTAATTCCTGAATTCAACGATGCAGTGTATCGCAAAGAATGGAAAGAGGCATACGATATTCTCTCTTCTACCAATAACTTCCCGGAGTTTACAGGAAGAATTTGTCCTGCTCCTTGTGAAACAGCTTGTGTGCTCGGTATCAATCAACCTGCTATTGCAATTGAAGAAATTGAAAAACATATCATTGAAATTGCGTTTGATAAAGGTTTTGTGAAAGCAAAAAAAATCAACAAACGAACCGGGAAAAAAGTATCCGTTGTTGGAAGCGGTCCTGCAGGATTAGCTGCTGCAACACAATTAAATTATGCCGGTCATACAGTAACGGTATTTGAGCGTGATGATCAACCGGGTGGTTTATTGCGTTACGGCATTCCTGATTTTAAATTAGAAAAATGGGTAATTGACCGTCGTTTAAAATTAATGGAAGAAGAAGGCATTAGTTTTAAATGCAACTCCAATGTTGGTGTAAACGTAAGTGTGAATGATTTGCTGCGGGAATACCATGCCATTGTGTTGGCAGGTGGTTCCACTGTTCCAAGAGATTTGGATGTACCAGGTAGAGAATTGAAAGGTGTTTATTATGCCATGGAATTCTTAAAGCAACAAAACAAACGCAATGCAGGGATCAATCCATTGGCAAATGCAGTTATTGAAAGTAATATTCTTACTGAGCAGGTTTTCGCAACTGATAAAAATGTAGTGGTGATTGGTGGCGGCGATACCGGCAGTGATTGTGTGGGTACAAGCAATCGTCATAAAGCAAAATCGGTAACACAATTTGAACTGATGCCTATGCCGCCGAAAGACAGAACAACGTTTATGCCCTGGCCAACTTATCCCATGACGTTGAAAACATCTTCTTCACATGAAGAAGGCGCTGATCGGAAATGGGCTATTGCTACCAAAGAATTTATTGGTGATGAAAACGGAAGCCTCACTGCGTTAAGGATCGTTGACCTGGAATGGAAGAGCAGTGAAGATGGGCGCCCTTCCTCATTTGTTGAAAGAGAAGGCAGTGAACGCATTATACCTTGTGAGCTTGTTTTACTGGCTATGGGTTTTGTACACCCGCAATATGTTGGCTTACTTGAGCAGTTGGGAGTGGAGTTAGACGAACGTAAAAATGTAAAAGCCACTGAGAAAGAATATAAAACCAATATTAATAAGGTGTTTGTGGCAGGAGACATTCGCAGAGGTCAGTCGTTGGTAGTATGGGCTATCAGCGAAGGAAGGGAATGTGCCCGAAAGGTGGATGAATTTTTAACCGGCTCTTCAATTTTGGAAACAAAGGATCAAACTGCCAGTTTTTCAGCAATCAATTAGAAAGTATATTGTTGGTATTTAATGATGTCCAACTGAATTAAACAGGTGTAAGTAATTTAATATTAAATACTTGCACCTGTTTTTTTAGTGTTATTCAATAAATATTATAAAAATTAAAATGTGAAAAAAACTAACCATTTCTATTATTTTTTATATGTATTTTAGTTAAATAATCATTAATTAAAAATTTAATTAATGTAATCACTTAAAATCGATCGACCATGATTAAAAAAGTAACTCCAAGACAAATTGCTCCTTTCCTGATTCTGGCAGCCGTTGCTATCGCCTCCCTGTTTATACCGGCTTTACCCAACTTTGAGGATAAAGCCGGTGCCTATAATCCCGCAGATATTGCGTGGATCATTGTTGCTACTGCACTTGTTTTTTTAATGACACCAGGTCTCGCTTTTTTCTATGGCGGGATGGTGCATCGCAAAAATGTGATTTCAACCATGATAAAAAGTGTGGTTGCTGCAGGTATTGTTGGTGTGTTATGGGTAGTTGTAGGTTTTAGTCTTGCTTTTGGTGATTCTATTGGCGGGGTAATTGGTAACCCGGGTACTTTTTTATTTTTTAAGAACGTGGCTTCGGGTGAGCCCTGGAGTTTAGCACCAACTATTCCGCTTTCATTGTTTGCGTTGTTTCAAATGATGTTTGCGGTCATTACACCCGGCCTGGTAGTGGGTGCGGTTGCAGAGAGGATCCGCTTTACTTCTTATGTATTGTTTACTGTTCTGTTTTGTTTATTAGTATATGCTCCCCTTGCACACTGGAGCTGGCATCCAAAAGGTTTTCTTGCTTTAATGGGTGCATGGGATTTTGCCGGTGGTACTGTAGTACATATTTCTGCCGGTTGCGCTGCTTTAGCGGGTGCTTTGGTATTGAAGCGCAGAAAAGTGCATATGGAAAACAGAGAAATTCCACCTGCCAATGTACCGTACGTTTTAATTGGTACCGGTTTACTTTGGTTTGGTTGGTTTGGTTTTAATGCCGGATCTGCACTGGGTGCAAATGCATTGGCCGTATCTGCATTTGCAACAACAAATACAGCTGCTGCTGCTGCAGGTTTAAGCTGGATGTTTTTTGATGTACTGCGTGGTAAAAAACCTTCTGTACTTGGTTTCTGTATTGGGGCCGTTGTTGGTCTGGTTGCCATTACACCGGGTGCCGGTTATGTAGGTATACCGCAAAGTATTTTTATTGGTGTATTATCTGCTATCATTTCAAATATTGCCGTTTATTATAAACAAAAATCAAGACTCGATGATACACTCGATGTATTTCCCTGTCATGGTGTGGGTGGTATTGTAGGTATGTTGTTAACCGGTGTATTTGCTAATTCAACAGTACATGGTATTGCAGGCGGACCACAAGGTTTATTCTACGGAAACCCTGCTTTCTTTATTACACAGGTGAAAGCATTGGGTGTTGTTGTTGGTTACAGCTTTACGGTTTCTTTCCTCATCTTTAAATTCATCAATTTTATTTTACCCATGCGTGTAACAGAAGAAGAAGAAGAACTCGGACTGGATGCTTCTCAACACGACGAAAAATATCTGCAGGGTACTCTGCTGGTATCAAAGAACGGACAAATGAAAGAAGAAGAGGTTGCTGAATCCATTCATTAATGCACTGTTTACATTAGAACATAAAAAAAGGTACAGCCGGATGATGTGTTGTTGACGCAACACATCGGCTGTACCCATATTAACACTTAAAATCTTATACAATGTTACGGAAATTATTTGCAACAGGTTTGCTCCTGCAGGCTACGTTTTGTGTTTTCTCTCAGGTAAATTCAACCATCGAAACAATTGTTCCCCCTGCCGATTCAGTAACGGCAGAAGCTCCGGAAAAAAAGCCGGCGTTGATCATCAGCGGTTCTGCAGATGCTTATTTTAAATATGATTTCAACAAACAGGGATCCAACAGCAAAACAAGTTTTACCAATTCAAATAATGCATTTGCATTTGGTATGGCCTCCGTTAAACTTGAACATGCTGGGGAAAAAGTAGGCATGGTAGCCGATCTGGGTTTTGGTACAAGAGCTGCTGAATTTTCTTATAACGATCAGGGAATTCTGGCTGCAGTAAAACAATTGTACATCACTTATTCACCGGTTGCAAATCTGAAATTAACTGCCGGTACATGGGCTACGCATGTAGGTTATGAGTTGGTTGATCCGCAACTGAACCGCAACTACAGCATGAGTTATATGTTTACCAACGGACCGTTCACACATACAGGTATAAAGGCAGATTATACACTTGGTAAAAGCGGTTTCATGATTGGCATCAGTAACCCTACCGATTACCGGTTGTTACCTGCAGGCCAAATTGAAAAGAAATTTGTTCTGGCACAATACAGTCTGGCAGTAACGGATGGTATTAAAGTATACGCCAATTATGTGGGGGGTAAAAATCCTGACACATCTATCGTAAATCAATTTGATTTAACTGCAGCAATTACAGTAACCAAGAAATTTAATATCGGTTTAAACACAACGGTTAACAGCAGCAAAGCATGGGATGGTGCAAAAAATGTAGAAGCGAAAAGTTGGTGGGGAGCGGCAGCCTATCTCAACGTAGATCCAACCGAAGTTTTTGGATTAACACTCCGCAGTGAGTTGTTTGATGATAAAGCAGGCGTGAAAGGATTTGGTACATCCATTTTTGCCAATACAGTTTCTGCAAATTTCAGAGTAGAAGGATTTACGTTTATTCCTGAATTACGTTTTGAGAATGCAGGACTTCCCATATACAGTGATGCCAATGCAGTTGTCAATCAAAAGTCGGCTGTAAGCTTTGTACTGGCGGCAGTATACCGGTTTTAAATATTTTATAAAAGCCATTTAGTCTCCTTTTTTATATATGGCACGCACACCCGTTTTCGATACGGGAAAGCGATCGAGAACCTCTTGTTTTTACAGGAGGTTTTTTGTTTGATGACTGTTCAGCAAAAAGCTGACTGCTCATCAACCAAAACCTGAGCTGGACATGTTGTACAGTCACCTTGCAGGTGAACAGACAACACTACACTGCCGGTTCCTGCTGACTTAAACAATGGAAACTGCCCAGTCCCCAGATGATTTCTGTAGAATCAATACCAACTACCTCACGTTCAGGAAAGCATTGTTGTATAATCTGTAACGCTTTATCATCTTTTGAAGAACGGAATGTTGGTACAATCACATGAGCGTTTGAAATATAAAAATTAGCATAAGAGCAGGGTAGACGTTGCTCTTCATAAATCAATTCATCGGGCATGGGCAGTTCAACAATGTTCAACTGTTTGCCATTGATTAAACGCATTTGCTGCAACTGTTTTAAATTATGTTTAAGCAATTCATAATTTTCATCGGCTTTGTTTTCTTCAATAACAGTTAATACAGTGTCTTCATTTATAAAACGAACCGTATCATCAATATGCCCATCGGTATCATCACCCACAATTCCTTCATCAATCCATAGTATCTGATCAACACCATAAAAGTTGATGAGATATTCTTCAATCTGTTGTTGATTCAAACGCGGATTCCGGTTCGGATTCAGCAAACAGGCAGTTGAAGTCATTAAAGTTCCGTTACCGTTAAATTCAACAGAGCCACCTTCCATTACAATACCCGGATTGAATACAGGGATATTGAAATGCTTACCAATTAATGTCGGCACCACATCATCCAGATCAAAGGGAGGATACTTACCGCCCCATGCATTATAATCCCAGTCAACAATTACTTTTTTCTGTTCAGCATTTGGATTGATTAGAAATGCAGGTCCATGATCTCTGCACCATGCATCGTTGGTTGGGTGAAAAAAGAATTCAACTTTGCTCAGATCAACATCAGCTCTTTGCAAATGAACGAGTGCAAAATTCTTCATCGCTTCATCAGTAACATTAATACGCACCTGCTCACTTAGCGCCAATGTTTTTACAAACTGTGCATAATAAGGAAATATGCTGTTGATCTTTCCCGGCCAGGATGCTTCTTTGTGCGGCCATGAAAGCCAGGTGGCTGCATGAGGCGCAAATTCTGCCGGGAAATAATAGCCAAGTTCTTTAGGAGTAGGAGAGTCATGTAGTCGGAAAGTCGAATAGTCTGGAAGACCGGAAGACGCACCTGTGCTGTTCAGTTTGTTTGAAGAAAGAAAAAAGTTTTTCAATGATGTATTAATTTAAAGTATTTCTAAGCGCATTTATCATTACTAAAATCTCTTCACACATGCGATATATCTTTTCAAATTCTTGTTGTGGAATATAGCCACGGCGTTGAGCAATAAAAATACACCCCACTACTTCAATATCTGAACGTAATGCGTATGAGAGGAAACGATTAAACTCAGGGTTTGTTTGACCTGTTGATCCTTCAGCAATATTCAAGGAAACAGAATCGGCTGCACGTTTTATTTGTGACGTAAGTACATACAGTTCATCTTTAGGAAATGTCTTTGTAAGTTGATTCACAACATCAGAAAGGTCAAGTGCTTTTTGCCAAACAATCAGCTTTTCAAATTTGAAAGCCATAAATAGTAGTGTTTAGGTGAGTGAAAATTTTTAAGTAGGAAAGACCGAAAAACAGAAAGTCCGAAAGACAGAAAGAAAAACAGTTGCTTCATATCTCAGAGTGATTCTTCCGGACTTTCCGACTTCTGACTATCGACTAATCCTCGTCAATATACCGTTTGGTTATAGGTTGATACGAATCAATTCTTCTGTCACGTAAAAACGGCCAATGCGTCCGGTACTGATCTGTTTTTTTGAGATCCAGTTCCTGTACATGCACTTCTTCTTCGTTATGTGTTGCTTTGTATAACAATGTGCCAAACGGATTACTTACAAACGAGCCGCCCCAGAATTGCATGGCACCATTCTGTTCTAACCCAACACGATTTACACTCACCACATGAATGCCGTTTGCAATGGCATGACTGCGTTGCATTGTTTGCCATGCATTGTATTGTTCGGTATTGGTTGCTTCATCTTGTGATGTAGCCCAACCAATGGCTGTAGGATAAAATAAAATTTCTGCACCCATCAAAGCAGTGATACGTGCTGCTTCGGGATACCACTGATCCCAACAGATAAGGATACCAATGCTGGCAAATTTTGTTTTGAATATTTTATAACCAAGATCACCGGGCGTGAAATAAAATTTTTCGTAATACGCCGGATCATCAGGTATATGCATTTTACGGTACTTGCCAAGGTAGGTTCCATCAGCATCTAACACTGCAGTGGTATTATGATACAAACCCTGGGTACGTTTTTCAAACAAAGATGCAATGATCACCACACCCAGTTCTTTAGCAACAACACTCAAAGCTTCTGTGGATGGTCCGGGAATGGCTTCTGCAAGCAGGAAGTTATCATAGTTCTCTTCATCGCAGAAATAAAGCGATGTAAACAGCTCCTGTAAACAAACAATCTGTGCACCCTTAGCTGCAGCTTCTCTTGTTTTGGCAATGGCCTTTTGCAGATTTTCTTCTTTATTAGCCGTGCAACTCATTTGCACCAAACCTACTTGTACTTTGCTCATAATACTTTTTTAAGACGGGCAAAAATACAGAAATAGTTGGGAGGGAAAATAGTTTGGTGTTTAGTTTGATTGATCACTCATTAAAAAAGTTCTTGCTGTTTCAAGTTCGGGACGTTTAGAATCTTTTGCATTAGCAATAGTTGTCAATTGCCTGTAATATTGAATGGCTTTTTCAGTTTGCTTTAGCTGTTCACTTGCAACAGCTGCACCATAAACTGTATTAAAACGGTTTGGTCTTCTCAATAATACTTCTTCATAAGCAGCCAATGCATCATCAGGTTTATGCAGAAGCAGGAACATATCAGCCAATAATTCTTTTGCAGGCAATACCTCTCCCGGTGTAACAGGGCTCTTCTCTGTTTTGTCTTCCATGGCTGCGGCTTCTTTCATCAATTGAATGGCATCATTGGTTTTTCCTTCTGCATATAAAATCCACGCTTCGCCCGTTTTAATTTGAATCATTACCTGATTGGCTTTATACATATCTTTTTGCTGCAGCAATTCATTGTGCAAACTGTTGATTGTTTTTAATTCTGTTTTGGCTGATCTAATATCTTTTAAATGAACTGCACCTAACAAACGTGTAAAGTGATGAATTGATTTTTGCCATGGAAAATTTTGCCATGCAAAATCAACCGGATGAATTTGCAGCGTTGCTGCTTCATTCCAGCGTTTATTTTCCAGCACATAACGGGATGGGATAGCTGCATATGCATAGGCCACTTTAAAATTGGCAGGATAAACCTGTTCAATACTTTTTAAATAATCCCATTGCTGTTTAGCCAGATCATTCTGTGCTTTTTGCAGGTAAGCATAAACCAGATAATCCATACCATGAAGTTCTTCATCCCAATGACCTTTGATGCCGGCTGTTTCTGCATAACATTTTGCCGAGGATGTAGAAACCAGGTTCGATTGAATACTTTCGTTCCATAAACCAAGTCGGATAAAAATATGCGAAGGCATATGTTGTGCATGTGCCGATGCAGGAGCAATAGATGCATATTTTCTGGCAGCAGGTAAACCTAATGCAGCAAGTTCGGGATAATCATAACTATGAATAATGTAATGCACAATGCCGGGATGATTGGGTTCATTGGGATACAATGCATTTAAAATTTCACCGGCTTTGCGTTGATTGCTGTAGGTTTTATCTGCAGGATCTGCAGAGCCCACCAGCGACAATGCATAAAACACTGCAGCTTCTTTATCGGCTGAATAAGCAGCATATAATTCCTGTATGGCTTTTGCAAAACGGAGTGTACGTGTTCGGTGATCAACCGTTTTCCATTCTTTATAAAATGCTGCCATAGCATTGATATAGTCGGTTTCTTTTTTTGATTTTTGGTTTATGGATGCTGCAATTACAATGGCTTTATATCCTTTCTCCAGTTCGGCCGTTGTTGGTGGCGATGGCCATACCTGATGATAATTACACATGGCAGCTCCCCAGTAAGCCATGGCACATCCGGGTTCCTGATCAATGATTTTTGCAAATACTTTTTCTGCTTCATCATATTCAAACGAATGGAGCAAGGCAATGGCCAGATCAAAATCTTTTTGTGTTTCTGCAGAGCAGGAAGTAGAAAACGCAATGGTCCCCAATTGCTGATCACCGGGGCTGCACAATACAACCGCACCACGCTTCAGGTTCATGTCAATGATGGCTTCTTTGGTAACCGTTGTTGTTTGCTGATTACAGGATATCAGCATCATAATCAATAAACAATAGAAGCCGCAGCAAAAACCGTGATTCATTTTTTTCATAGTTGCCTCTCTTTTAAAGTGAACTGAAAAAATGATACGTTAAGTTACTGCATTATTGGCCTTAAGCAAGTTGAAATATAAGTTTGTTGAGTTGTCTGCTGTTTTTGTTTAACAGGGAAATATATCTTTAAGGTTCATGAATTAGTTCTTACTTAAAAATGTTAACGATTTACTCCGAACGCTATAGAATTACAGGCATATCATACAAACGACTGTTGTCTAAGCCTGCGGCTTCACAAATGGTTAGACAATTGATGCAACATTTACAGTCATTCTTAATACGTGAATACCGGTTTGTTATTTTCACAAACAACGCCTTTTGGTTGCGGAGGCACAGAGCAATCGGATATCAGTTGATATTTCTGATTGTAAAACAATACTTGGTCTTTGTAGCAGGCGAGTTTTTTCAAAAAGCAGACTTCGTCAACATCCGATCTGTAAGCAATATATCCATGAGGACCACCACAGGGTTTTGCACCCAAGGGAGCAATTTTCCAGTTATCTGTTTGATTGCAGTTTAAAGAGCCGGAGATATTATACAGTTCTTCTGCCAGTTGCTTTAATACCGCATTGTCTTCTTCTTTTGAACTGTTGGCGGTAACAGACAATGAAGATGAGGGGTTACAGGCTGTATTTTCTTTTTCACAGCTGCCGGCCATGATGATACAAACGGGAAGTAATACAGACAGAAATAGTCTTTTCATTTGAGTGTGCAATTTAGCGATGATAAACAGATATTGATAAATTAATCCAGATGCTTTGTTTAATGAATTGACAGTACAGCAAATGAAACCGTTGCACCTGTATCATTTTTTAAGAGAATAGACGGTACGGTAAATAAACGGGCTGCAGGATGGGGGGAGTTGTTTTTTTGGATGGGTAGGGTTGGCCTTTAATTTAAAAAATATATGAACACTTAAAATCAATTGCCGGGAAAACTGTCCCGAAACCATATTCAATATCACTTGCATAGCCAATACCAAACAAGGAATTGAGTGTCCAGTGATGGCCTATTGCCCTCTGTATGCCCCAATGAATATTGGTGAGAATGCTGGTTCTGATAATATCTGTTCTGTTATACAAGGGCAAGTTATATTTCAGCCTTGCTCCGAAATAATTTCCTGAATTATACTTGGCGGATTTTCCTTTGTTGATTCTTTTTTCAAGGTTGTAATAAAATTTCGGGTTTACAGAAAAATGAAGGGCTGGTTTAAGAAACTGGTATTCTATAAAACCTTCGGCAATATTATAACCACCTCCAACACCCAGCGATCCATCTGTAGAAAAGTGTTTACCCATACCATGCTCATAAGTAAATCCAATCCCCTGCAGCCCAAGGTCTGATTTTATGAATGATGATAATTTGGTTTTTGGTGGTGGAGTTTGTGCATTTGCTGTATGAAGTAATCCTGAAACAATCAGTACTAAAATAATTTTAATCATAAAACCTAAGGTTTGTTTTTTGCAAGATGTGCATTGTTGTCAGATACTGCTGCAGCAAATATGAATAAATAGAAGAAACGTTTAATGCCCTTTAATCCAACCACCATCTACCGCCAACGACTGACCTGTAATATAACTTGCACGTTCACTCACTAAAAACGCAGCGGCTGCAGCAAATTCTTCGGGCGTGCCAAAGCGTTTCATGGGGATGGTTTCTTTTACATTGTTCACGACAGGATTTTTTTCAATCAATCCCTGCAAGCGGTTGGTACTGGTATAACCCGGCATTAAATTATTAACCGTAATACCATAAGCTGCCACTTCGTTCGATAAACTTTTTACCAATCCTAATAAACTTGTACGTACTGCATTGGATGAAATTAAATTATCGGCCGGTTGTTTTACTGCAACTGAAGTAATGGTGAGTATGCGCCCAAAACGGTTTGCTTTCATAGCAGGTAACACTTGCTGTATAATATCTACCGCACTTAAAAAAAGCAGATTGAAAATATTGTTCCAATCAGTAGTATTGAATTGTTCAAAAGGACCGGCGGCAGGACCGCCTGTATTGGTCACTAAAATATCGATGGACCCAAATACCGCTACACTTTGAGTCACTAAATTTTTTCGTTGGGCCTCATCTGTTATATCGCATACAACAGACAATACATTTCCCGGCGCCACTGTTTCTATCTCTGCTTTGGTTGCGGCCAATGCTGCCGCATCGGTGCCGCAAATAATTACGTTGGCACCTTCTTTTGCCAGCTCCATAGCTACAGCTTTACCCAAACCTTTACTCGAAGCCAGCACCAGCGCTGTTTTATCTTGTATGCCTAAATCCATTGTAGAATGTTTGGTTGTACTTATTTCCGTAAATAATTATCTGTACCGTCAATCCAGTCTTGCCGTGGCGGAGCAAATGTATCCGTTTCTATTACCTTGCCAATCATGAGTGCTTTGTGCCGGCGGTTTGATGGTATAATCATTACATCTCCCGCTGTTAAATCAACACTGTTGGTTTCATCATCATCAAACCAAAAGCGGAGTGTGCCTTCCTGTACTTCTGTTATCTGTTCGTTTTCATGCGAGTGCCAGGGAACGGTAAAGCCATCTTCAAATTCCATCCGGGCAATCATTATTTTTTCGCCGTGTACAAATTGCCGTTTCATTTTTTCATTTACCTGTTCGGTGGGGACGTTGTTCCAGTTAATTTTTTGCATGTGGGGGAGTTTTAATTATTTTTTAGTCATCTTTTTCTGATCAGTATTTTCGATGCCTAACGCTTTTTTTGCATTAAGTGCACTTACAACTTTTTTACCTGTTTTAGATTCTAATTCTTTAAGTGCAACCTTTGCTACATGACCGCCTTGGTTGGCTACTTTTTTACTTTCTTCAAAATCTTTAGGCTTTACTGCCTGTGAAATATCTTTTGTTGAAGCTTCGGCAAGCATATTTAAAATAAGCTCAGTATTGGTCATATTATCACGCAGGTTTTCTTTTTTTAAGCCTTTCAATACTTTGTATTCTTTGGTTGTTTTACCGGCCCAGGCTTTAGTGATAATATCGGTTAAGGTGGCAAATTGCTGCCCTTCTTTTAAACCTCTGTTTTTCCATTCTTCTGTCAAATCCTTTCGTATTTCAATACTTTTCAAACGTTGATTGATCCAGCTTTCACTATACCCCAGTTTTTGATACTGGTCTAATGCCCTGTCTATGCTCAGCTCGGGGTCCTGCATTTCATCTAACCGTTCGCTGGCTACTTGTGCCAGCCAAAGTTTAAAGGGTTCTGCCTTTGGGGATGGGATAGATTGAATTAACCGGAAAAGCTGCTCTGTATCCGCTACATCTGTTTTATAATATTTACCATCTGACGACTGCATTTTCAGTTGACTACAATTTGTAGCCAACTGACTGCCCTCTGCTTTTAGCCTTGTTTTAAGTACACTCCAGTATTTACGGGGATTGGGACTGTTAGTTAATACAGCAATTACGTCTATGATAGATATATACCATTTTTCCTCTTCCGCATCCCACACCGTACGCACCTGTTTGTCTTCAAAAATTTGTATGGCTTCTTTTGTATGCATTGGCATCGGTTATTAGTGGTTGGTAAAGCTACAGAACCACAACATTTTTCTGTAAGCAAATTTACCAACAACGGAAACAGCGGTAAGAGCGGCGTGTTCTTTTCTTTAGGATACCAACAAAGGCGCATGTTCTTGTCCTAACAGTTAAAGTGTTTGCAATTTAGGTACAAGAAGCAAACGCTCATTGCTGTTGTACAATTCTTGCGCTATCCCTCTGATTATTTAATTATGTAGATACTTGCCATTAGGGGTCTTCAGGTGTCATGATAACTTTTTCAAAACCTTTCCTGTATCAGCAGGTCGTTCCTATTTCAATAGCACTGCTTTTCCTTTTTTTGCAGATAACCTTGCAGCATCAAGTATTTCAATTACAATGAGATTGTTTTCAAGAGAGGAAAGATCATAAGGCGGTAAAGTAATCTCTTTTCTAATGACTGCTGCAAAGAATGTAAATGGGTCGTTATAAGGAGATGGTCGTTCAGTTAATCTGTTTTTGCTTTCCTGAAATCCGTCATAACCCTCCGCTATTCTTACTCTGAGGTCATTTCTGTTATCAGCATAGATCACACCGTTCTTACCATACAGTTCCAGATCTTTTCTGCCTATTGGCCAATTCCATGATGCCTGAATGGTGGCCTTTGTGTTTTTATAAGTGAGTATAATGGTACACTCGTCATCAACCTTCGGGTTGTTTTCTTTCTGTAATTGTTGTGTTACCGCTACTACCGATAGGGGCTTTTCTCCATTCAGCATCCAGGTAGCGATATTAACACCATAACACCCGAAGTCAGTGATAGCACCACCTCCGTTTTGAACAGGGTCGGTAAGCCATTCTAAAAATTCTTTATTCACGCCTATCTTCAAAGGCCCTTTATGACCATCTCTGATAATCAGTTGACTCATGCTGCCAATACGATCACTTTTCAATAGTTCATAAGCAGCATGCACGGTAGGGTACCAGGTTGTTTCATAGTTTGTAAGAAGATGAATGCCGTGTTTCCTCGCCAGCAATGCCATTTTTTTTGCATGATCCATACTCACCGCCAAGGGTTTTTCAACCATTACATGAATACCTAACGGAGCAAATTTTTCAACGATTTCTAAATGCTGATAAATTGTACCGAATGCGGCCACAGCTTCCGGTTTTGCTTTTTCAATCAGCTCGTCCATGGAAGCATAAACTAAATCCATCGAAAGACCATGCTGTTGAGTATAGCGTTTTGCTAATTCCAGATTGGTTTCCACAATACCTGCAATCACAACATTGCCGTCTGCCGGTCTTCCTAAAATCCAGTGAACATGGGTATGTGTAAGGCCTATCACACCAATCCTCAATGGTTTGGTTTGCGCCATTGCTGTTGTTGTAAAGAAGCATGTACATACAAGTAAAAGAATAAATAACTTCATAATCAACCTGTTTATGTGTTTACCGGAAAATGATTCACTGCAAAGTCATAAAAAAAACCGTGTTCTTACAGTCGTTTTCTTTTGATGTTGATTGGCAATGCCAATGTGAACGGCAACATGCCTGGCAATGTCTCCGACACGGGCTCTGCTTATGATGAAGTTAAGAATGAATGATTGAACAGAAAATCTTGCTGCTGAAAAACACAAGCAAGGGCGGCGAGTTTTTTCTTTGGGATATCAACAAAGGAAAAAAAATTATTACTTTTTTTTACTCAGTTCATGTTACCTGCTGGCCTTCTCTGTCAAAGCAGGTAACCTTTCTGTAAACCGAAGCCGATCCCACCTTCCCAATCTGTCGTAAGATGGGTTCTTACAGTATCAAAAAGATGTTGAACAACGTCAACATAAATAGGGTTCTTTTTATAAGTAGCTGCGTATCTATATTCTCTATCCGTATTCTTCTGTTTTCTAAGAATATAGATTTGGTCAACCTTGAATTTTTTTAAATTAACTTGTTCGGTCAATTTAAGCCATTCAGCAACCACGATATAAATAGCATTTGGGTTTCTGTGTTTTAATTGCTCTGCTGCTGTAGATGAACCCTCAAGCATTGTCTTGTCAAGGTACGTTTTACATTCGATAGCAACTGCTGGAATCTGCCATGAGTGTTCTTCAACATCTTTATTTCCCTCACAATTCATTTTTGTTTGAATGTTTACGCCTATAATAAAATCATGATCTTTCTTTTCAACTTTAGCATTAGGTTTTGTAACCATTTCTTTGTAAGATGATGAATTGAAGAAAATATCTTTGAAAGTATGTGCCTTTCCTAAAATTGCAGACTTTGAAAACTCAAAAACTAAATCACGGAATACATAGAAAATAAATTCTTCTAATACAGACGAATGAAGATTTGAACGGGAGTCAAACTTCTCAGCATATTTCTGTTGGTCAATAAATTCTTTATAATCAGCAAACAATTGAACTCTTTGTTGAATAATATCCATGTCTTTTTCACTTGAATTAGCAAATGGACCTTTTAGTTTTACATTTGCTTTATTCCATTTTGAATATTCAACCCTGATTTCCTTTAGAAATTTTTTAGCTTCTTTGTCGATGTATTTCTCTGTATGATTTTCTTTTTGAGTTAAATTATCTCCGTGAACAAGCATTCTTTTTCCGTTTTGGTTAATGATAGTTGCGAATATAAATTTAATGCAATTGCTTTTGCTAATAAAGGTGGAACAGCATTTCCAATTTGATTATATTGGCAAAGAAATTTTTCTTCATCTCGCCCTTCTCTTTGAAGCAATTTGTGGCTGACAACAGTTGGCTTTCCCTTGAAAACGTACCAATCAGGGAATGTTTGAATTCTTGCACCTTCTCTCGGAGTGAAATTTCTATTTTTATATGGATGAACAAAATTTGCATAAAACGAGGCTGCAATTGTATGACATTGTTTATCAGGAAACATTCTTCTGTTATTTTGGTCATAAACTTTCTCAGAAAGCTCACCGTTACCATTTCTTTTAATAGGCTTTAAATGTTCAGGTACATCAGAAACAGAGTGTCCCCATGACATAGATGCAAAACGCTCAACCATTCTTTTTGAGTGCTTCATTGCCACATGGTTATACACTTTATCTGAGTGACCCCTCATTTCTTTTTGAAATTCATTTTTTGGATTTGTTATATAATCCATTATTTCACTTCCCTGGCAAGCTTCTGTTTGGGGCAAATCTGATATAGCATCCCAAAGAGTTGGGGTACGTTGCAGGTCATTTCCAAATAATGAATAAGAATTAGTTTCAATTGAGTGTGTCGCTTGTGGAAAAGGGTTTTCAAGCTTCTGTTTCGAAGCAATTACGACTAATCTTTTTCGTATTTGCGGTACACCAAAGTCTGTTGCACTTAGAATTGTATGGTCAACATTGTAACCTAAGTTTTCGAGTTCGTTTATAATAATATCAATAACGAATTCTTTAGAATGTGTCTTTGCTTTAATTAAATTAGGAACATTTTCCATGATCATTACTTCAGGTTCAAAAATTTCTCCTAAGCGAATAAATTCTTTAAAGAGTGAATTTCTTGGGTCTGAAGCATCTCCAGCTTTTCTATTAGCTATTGAATATCCTTGACATGGGGGGCCGCCCAATATAATATCTGGCTTGTCCTGAAATTTATCCAATAAAAATTTTTTGTCAAACTGTTGTATATCGCCGACTAAAGTTGTTGCATTTGGGTGATTATATTGGAAAGTGTCGGCTGCCCACTTGTCGAACTCGATGGCTCCAATAATATTGAAATGTCCTGAGAGGTCAAAACCTAAACTAAATCCTCCAGCACCCGCAAATGTGTCCAAAACTTTCATATGGTCAAAGATAACAAAAAATGTAAGCTAAAAACCTTAGCTGAGTGTCGCTCATAGGCTTGCAGGTATAAGGGTAATATAGGCTACTCTCCCAAAAACTATAATGACTATGTACTTGTTGCTCACCGCTTATTGTATGTGCTTTTTCAACTTACCTTTCTGCAGTCTGTTTGTTGAACAATACTCACAAAAAATCCGTGCATCATCAGTACACGGATTTCAACTTCTTTCTAAACAACTCTCTTACGCCGAGTTCCTCGCCGCATTAATAATTCCAAACGAGCTGCGGATGATGAGCTTTTCATACACTTCTTTAAAAGCAGTTGGCATACCGGGTTCGTTCATTTGCCTGCACTTGGCAATAGCGTATTGCTGGATGGTAATGAGCGGCATCACTATCCGCTCACGCATTTGGATGGAAAGCTGATCAATAGGATAGTTTTCCATGAGCTCTGTTTTGCCACTCAGTTTGAGTACATATTTTTTGGTGAGTTCGTACTCGTTGTAAATCATCTGCCATATAACACCATACACGGGATGGTTGGCCAAATGTTCGGTTGCAGGAAAAAAACATTTCTTCATGGCCATTTCACAATTATCCATGAGCGTTTTTATAAACAACGAATTTTTATACAGCTCCTTTATTTCTGCAAAACGTCCCTGATCGTCGAGGTCTTTGAGTGCAGTCCCCACACCATAGTAACCGGTTACGTTTTGTTTTAGCTGGCTCCATGCGCCTACATAGGGAATAGCCCGCAAGTCTTTCAGTTCAATACGTGCCGATGCGCCACGTTTGGTGGGGCGGCTGGCAATATTGGTATCGCTGTAATATTTCAGCGGACTGGTATCTACGAGGTATTGCATAAAATACGGATGCGTTTTTAAACTTTTATATGCATCAAAGCTTTTTTGCGCCACTTCTATAATCAATATCTCTTCGGCTTTGCTGATATTTATTTTTGATGCGCCAAACAAATCGTTACTGATGCCTGCGTTGAGCAGTTGTTCGATGTTAAACTGTGCAGCATCATGTGTTCCGAAATTTGAACTCACGGTTTGTCCCTGGATGGTTAACTGAATTTCTTTGTTGGAAATATCGTTCCCCATCGAAGCATAAAATTTATGTGTTTTACCACCGCCTCTTGCAGGAGGGCCGCCACGTCCATCAAAAAAAACCACCTCCGCATCATATTCTTTAGAGATGCGTGAAAGCTCTTCTTTTGCTTTGTAAATACTCCAGTTGGCCATGAGGTATCCGCCATCTTTGGTGCCATCGCTAAAGCCAAGCATAATGGTTTGCCGGTTGCCTCTCTGTTGTAAATGTTGTTTGTAAACAGGGTGCTGATAGAGTTCTTTCATTACTGCAGAAGCGCTTTGTAAATCCTCTACTGTTTCAAACAAAGGCACAATATCAATCTGCATACTGTTCTCATCCCATCCGCTGAGGATAAGTAACTGAAATACTTCCATTACATGCTGTGCACTTGTACACTGGCTGATGATGTAACGGTTACATCCTTCTGCACCATTGCTCTGCTGAATGATTTTTATTTGCCGCATTACCTGCATGGTATCGTTTACCAGATCGGCAGATGCAGCATTGTCTGTATCTGCAGCATATGAAGGAAGATATTGTAATGAAAGATCAGGTTGTTCTTTGATCATAGCCGCCAAAACTTTTCCGTGCACAGAACTGTCTTGACGTATATCCAATGTTGCAAAATGCAAACCGAATAACTGTACACGGTTAATGAGCTGATCAACTGATTGCTGAAACAATCCATTGTGCTGATGAATCAGTATGCTCCTTATTTCAAACAGTGTGGCAAGTATTTCTTCTTTGCTGAGGTTGGTGGTATGGCCGGGAATAAAAATATTATCGTATAATTTTTTTTCAAGACCCGCCAGCAGTGTATCCACTCCCTGAAAGGTTAAACGTCGTTTCAGTTTACGTACATCCAGGTAATAGCATTTAATAATGGAGCCTCGCAGCAACTCGGCAACTTTTACTGTAATATCAGTGGTTACAAAAGGATTGCCGTCTCTGTCGCCACCGGGCCAAAAGCCCATGCGTATGAGCGGTTGATTAAAATTGATGCCTAACTGCAGTTGATTTTTGATGGACGAATAAATTTTTCCGGCGGCTGTATAAAATACATTTTCCAGATACCAGATTAAACTCACCGCTTCATCATACGGTGTAGGTTTTTGTTTTTTGAGAAAAGCAGTTTTACCTAATTGCTGCAGATAACTGTTGATGAGTGCTGCATTGTTTTCTGCCAGTGCTTTTGACAGATCATGAATGATGCCCAGCACCGAACCGGGATAAAACTGTGTGGGATGCGCCGTTAATACAAGACGTACACAATAATTCGATAATTTTTCTGCCAGTGCTTCTTCTTTTTGATGTTGCTGCACTTCATTGAGCAATTGTTTTAGTGTGCCGCTTCCCTGCATATCATTCACTGCACGGAACGATGCATCTTCCAACGCATCAAACAACACAATCTGCCGTTCTACATATTGTACAAAACGAAACAGCAGATCAATTTGCTCCTGTTCTTTTTGATAATTGGTGTGCCGTTTAAAAAAGTCGTTCAGAATTTCAACAGGACTCAGCTTGTGTTTGTAACCATCTTCGCAATTGGTTAACAACAGCGACAGCATGATGCCCGTACGTTCAATACGATGAAAGGGGAGGGATGTAAACAGACTGTTGTACAGCTGAAATTTGATCCCGACTAAATTCTTAAATTCCTGCAGACCGGCTGCTTGTGATAATGACATAGTACTCCTTATTTTAAAAGCAGGCAACCGTAGCACGAAAGGTAAAAAGAAATGAAGTGTTCACGAAATTTGTTTGCAGGCAAACGAATGTATGTTTTCTGTGTTATTCTTTTTTGATGGGTGATGTGCAGTTATTTTCCTTCAATGTTCCCCGTTTTTTTGGTAGAACGGAACAGCAGCGGGGCAGGTTATTCAAATCCGGCTAAAGTTTAAATACGTTTATGATCTATGTAAACTTATTCTATGAACGATTTAATCTGCCCGCAAATTTACGTGTATGAGTCAGGTGCTGAAATGCATTACCTGCTCATTGCCTGCACGGGAAATCCTGATAATAATTAACTGTTGAACGGTTATTTATTTTTTACTGCAAATAATTTCAATGCAGCATTGTTTTGCGATGCTGCAATAACCATACGGTTACCCATGGAGAACTGCACTACTGTTTTTGCATTGCCCGGAATAAAAATGCCGCTTTCAAGTATGGAAAGTGTTTTAAAGTTTCCTTTGCCATCACCTTTTAATACCAATCCGTTGCCTGCATCATAACGGCCAATAAACGGATGCATCCCGAATTCATTTCCGCTCAATAAAATATCTGCAGCTCCATCTCCATTAAAATCATTGACAGCAATACCGTATACCGGCGACCATTGTGCAGCAGCAGGGAGCGGATGAAATACAAACTCAAAGTTGCCTTTATTTTCAAACCATCCGGTTTCAAATGTATTGGCTGTTAACCGCAGTTCATTATCACGGTTAAAACTTTTCAGCATGGTTTGCATATCTGTTTTTGCATAGCTGGTATAATCGGGAAATTGTTTTTTAATGGAAGGCATTTCTTCGGCCACCTGATCTCTGTAAGCAATGGGGAACTCCTGTTTTGTTCCATGTGCTGTTGCCGGTTTCCAGATACTCAGCAAAGCATCCCAACGGCTGTTGTTATCGTAATCTTTTGCGTAAACAGTTAACGGTTCGTTCGCTGTACCACTAAAGTATCCGTTTGTGCCGTAATTGCCTGCAACGAGATCCATATCGCCATCGTTATCTATATCTGCTACAACAATTTTATTCCACCAGCCTTTAAACTGATCGGTTGCTGATGTTTGTTTTACCAGTTTGCCCTCTTCATTTTTAAAGATGTACATGCCCATCCATTCACCGGTTACAATCAGATCAGTATCCTTGTCTTTATCTATATCCATCCATACAGCATCGGTTATCATACCAAGTTCTTTCAGTTGGGGTGCAACCGTTTCTGTGACCAATGTAAGTTTGATGTTGCCGTTTTTTGTTTCGTTCCGCAGCAGATAACCACTTTCAGGTTTTGGATATTCATTTGGTATCATCCTGCCGCCAACAAACAGATCCTGATCACCATCGTTATCATAATCAGCTGCTGTAACAACACTCTTGCTGGCGTAAATGGCAGGTATCATTGAACTGTCGGTAATAAAATTTCCTTTCCCATCATTGATGTACAACCGATCAGCATAGCCAACAAAGCCTTTCATTAATTCATTGCCACCACTTGTTATATACACATCAAGGTCTTTGTCGTTATCTGCATCAAACAAACAGATACCGCCATCGTCGGTCATTTTTTTTGCCGATGCCAGTAAGGGTTGTTGTAGAAATGTTTGGTTGGGTTGTTGTAAAAAAAGGGTTGCCGGTTGATCGGGATTTCCTCCTGCAATAAGATCGGTTAAACCATCGCCGTTCAAATCGCCTGCTGCCAGTGCAGGCCCGTATTGTGAAAACTTATGGGGCAGTTGCCGTTGTACATTGAAATCAGAAAAATCAAATTCTTCATGTTTGTACGTAATGCCTGCTTTTGATGTGATGTTGGTAAACCAGTTACCTGTTGCAATGAGCGGCGTTTGATCATTCCGCAGAACAGCCGAAGCAGATTCTGAAATAAGCATGGTTTGATTGCTAACCACATTGCTGAGCACTTCTTTTTTTCCGTTAGGCCAGTTGATCACAATGGAGTCAATAAGCGAAACCGTATCTAATCCAAAATGTAAAATGTTTTCGATGCTGCTCATATAACCACGGTAGGGTGTATGCTCGGCCACCTGCATTCCTCCTTTATAATACAGATGCGCAATGGTTCCAATACCATTGATGTTCGATGTATCACCACGAAAACGGATGCGTAGAAAGTTCTTTTTTTGTGTTTGTTTGTTTTGTTGGTTTTCCAGCAATGTAGCTTCCATGTTGGTATTGTTGATGACTACATCCAGATCACCATCTAAATCAAAATCTGCTGTTGCAATACCTGCGGAGTAAGTAGGAAAATCCCAGCCCCATTCTGTTGTTTTATCTGTAAAGGTTAAGTTGCGGTTGTTTTGATAAATGTAATTGCTGATTTGCACCGGCGGTAATTTTTGCAATACATCCTGAATGGAGTTGCCCTGGTATTGGCTGCGGTAAGCAATAAAATCTAAATCCGTTACATCTTTGGGTAAACCATTAGTGGTCATTAAATCTTTATATCCATCATTATCTGCATCAACCAGCAATGCAGCCCAGCTCCAGTCGGTATGCGGTACGCCGGCATAGTATGCTATTTCACTAAAGACGGGTGCAGCAATACTATCGTTCTCTCCAACAACCGGTCCACGGTTTAATTGCAGTGTATTACGCACTGTTTGATAAGGGAAGCCGAATTTAGCCGAATATAAATACCAGTTGTAATCAACCGGGTTCAACATCATTTTTTGGCGGTAATTGTCTTCGGGCATCATATCCATTTCAATAATGTCTATCAATCCATCATTATTAATATCACCTGCATCATTACCCATTGCATTTAAGCTGCCGTGTTTAAAATATTCTGCATTGCGGTTTGTAAACGTTCCGTTTTTATTATTGATGTAAAGCAGGTTACCGCTTAAGTAATCGTTGCTTACATAAATATCTTTCCAGCCATCGCTGTTAATATCTAAAATTGAAATACCCAGTCCGTTGCCTTCCCAAGTAATACCTGCTTCCATTGTAACGTTGGTAAAAACGGGTTGCTGCAACTCACTGTTCCAGTCGTTGCGGTATAAAATATCATTGGTAAAACCGGTGCCGTTTGTTCTTGGCTGGCGGAATGTGTTGGGGAATTCCTGATTGAGATCGTTCACCACCAGATACAAATCCAGATCGCCATCATTATCATAATCAAAAAAAGCAGCCATTTGTGTACTTACCGTATCAACCAGTCCGTATTGCGCTGCACTTTCTTTAAAGCTGGGTATGCCGGTTGATTGATCAATTCCTTTATTCACATAAAGAATATCTTTTTTTAATTCGGCATTTTGCCAGGTGGATGCACATACATACATGTCCAGCAGTCCATCATTATTAATATCTACCACACTAACACCACGGCTCCATTTTTTTTCGCCGCTTACGCCGGCAATATCAGTTACATCTTCAAACTTCATCTTGCCACGGTTGAGGTATAATTTATTGGGCAGAATAGAAGAAGTAAAATAAATATCGGGCAGACTGTCGTTATTAAAATCGCCGATACCCACACCACCTCCGTTATAGAGGTATTGATAATTAATCATGTTGAGCATTTCATTTTCCTGCAGCACATTACTGAACGTAATACCACTTTCGGTACTTTTTATTTCACGAAACAGGGGTGTGTTTTTTTGTTTGCAGGAAGAAAAGAAAACAATGGCTGTAATGAACGCAGCATAGAATCGGTACATGTGCTTTATTTAGCTGACTAAATTAAGGTAAAATGTAAAGCTGAAAACGTTCTATTCTTTCAGGTGGTAACAGGAGCGATGTGCTGCTTTTTTTGACCGATGCAGAGTAACAGTAATCCGCCAAACATCGCAACTGCAACAGCCAGCAGCAGGTATCCGTTGTATGGTATATTGGTTGACTGCATGGCGGCAATTCCCTGCAGCATCAACAGCACTTCATTACTGATTGCTGCACATGCAAAAAGCCACAAGCCGGTTTTGGATTGTTTTTTTTCAACTGTGATCAGTTGATGTTGTATGAGAAAGCCCAATAAAAAAAAGGAAACAAAAAGCAGCAGCACCAAATGTAAAAATGCAATCACAATGGCCCTGATTCCAAAAGCATAGGTGTTCAGTTCAGGAATTGCAGAGAAAGCCTGCAATATAATTTTCAATACAAATGCAGCACAGGCTATCAGCCACAACCATTTTACTTGTGTTGGCAGTTGCAACTGTTTGCGTATTTGCAGAATCATTTTAATCAGAAAACCTGCAGCAACTAATTGTATCAATGCTGCAGCATCGGCCGCAAGCAACATCCAGCGGGGCAGCCTCATCCACATCATAGATAAGAATAAAGCAGGTACAGCAGTGATTATTAATAAAAAAAATCCTCTCTTCACTTGCTGTTGCAATGCAGGTGTAAGCCATTGTTTGATGGATGCAGTAAAAAGGAAAGCTATTGCAAATAAAAACCAGCCATTGTACTGAAAGTGCAGATAAAAATAAATGGCCCCGAAATAGAAGTCCTGCTGTACGCTTTTCTGCATCATTAAATATGCCAGTGTAAATGTGCCGAGGGATGAAAGCATGTTCCAGCACAAAGCAGCGTACAGCCATTTCTTTTCATTTGTAAGATGCCTGCTGTTTGCCATCAGTTTAAACACAACAAATGCAAAAACAAAAGAGACCAAAATAGAAATGGTAGAGAAAGCAATGGAAGGCGCTGCATATCCCATCAACGGAAAAGTGAACAACATGCCGTAACTGCTCCATAGCTGCAGATGCAGTATCATGTTCAGTTGCTTTTTTTGTTTCTCTGTTGGTTGTATAAGATGAATAATACCTATAAACAATACCAGCGATACCCAGCCTGCAAATGCAAAATGAGAGTGGGCATGCAGCAAATGTTTCTGATCAAAAAACGGAAGTGGAAATAAAATTTTATAACGCAGTATAACACCCACTGCTGCCAGTACAGTAAAGTTGATGATTGCAACGAGTGACCATTTTTGCAGAAACCTCATACATCTTATACATTAATTTGGTTGATGGGAGATGTTTTAAACGATCAGCAATACACTTTTCCTTTTTCAATTTTCAGTACACCTTTTTCCTGCATTTGACGTATAGAACGTATAACGGTTTCAACACGCAGGCCCGTCATGTCAGCAATCTGCTGTCGTGTAAGATCTATTTTAAACAGTTCATCTTTTAAAAAACCATTTTCTTTTTTATACTCACGCAATAAAGTTGCTACACGATGCAGCGGGCCGTAAGAAGAAATTTCTTTTAAGATCAGTGATTTTGCCCTTAGTCTTTTCGCCAGCATTTGTGTAAATCCGGCATGCAGATGATAATGCTCTTTCAGCAATTGCAGAAACGATTCTTTGCGTAAACGGATAATGGTGCTTTCTTCATCTGCCACTGCACTTGCAGGATAATTGCCGCCGTCAAACAGAGGAGGTTCGCCAAAACTTTCTCCGGCTCCAAAAAATCCCTGAATAAATTCTTTCCCGTCTTCATTACAGTTACACATTTTTATCCGTCCGTCAACCACCTGATAATAAAAATGCACACGGTCTTCTTCACAAAACAGTACCTGTCCCTTTCTTACATTATGAAAAGTAGCACCCCAGGCCAGCAGGAGATTTACATCAATCATGGATAATTCGGTTTTATGCATTGCAACAGCAAAATAATTCGTGTTAAAAAAATAGCGACTGATGAGTAGTAGTAATAAATATGATTGTAATCATATGCTGCCGTTGTGAAATCGACTTTTTTGCAGCCGTTATGAAAGATTGCTGTGCAGCCCTGTATGAAAGCTTCTATGCGTTGAGTCATAAAGTTCTTTTTTTTCTCACAGTAACGTTGCATAACTGTTTCAAATAAAAATTTAAAAGCATGAAAAAAATTCTGATTGCACTTAGTCTGAGTCTTGTTGCATTATTCTATTCCTGCGGAGGAAATTCGGCGGAGAGTAAAAATGAAACAACAAGTGAGCAAACCACAACGCCTGCTGATAACGGCAACCCTTCTTATGATCCTGAAAGGGGAGCTGGAAAATTTACACATGTAGAAGTGAAACCTGAGTTGGATAAAGCAATGGCAGATGCAGGAGTTAATGTGTACGATGTTAAATGTGCAAGCTGTCACAAATTAACAGATGAGAAATTAGTTGGCCCGGGATGGAAAGGTGTAACTGCACGCAATAAACCGGAGTGGATCATGAATTTTATTACCAACCCCGATGAAATGCTGAGCAAAGATCCCAAAGCAATGGCGCAGCTTGAACTGTGTTTGGTGCGTATGCCCAATCAGAATTTAACCGATGATGATGCACGCAATGTGTATGAGTTTATGCGTAAAAATGACGGCGTAAAATAAACAGCAATTCATTAAACCCACAATTATATAGTATGAAATATTCAAAACTAATACTGTTTATCCTGCTGTCAGGATCAGTATTGCACATGATGTCCTGTAAACCGAAAGGTGCTTCAGGAGCAGTAGCTACAGGCTCTGCAGAAAAAGCTTATGTAGCGCCCGGTAAGTACGATGAGTTTTACAATTTTGTATCAGGCGGTTTCAGCGGACAAATGAGTGTATACGGATTGCCGAGTGGCCGTTTGTTTCGTGTCATTCCTGTTTTTTCTGTCGATCCGGAAAAAGGATATGGCTACAGCGAAGAAACCAAACCCATGTTAATGACTTCGGGTGGTTTTGTTCCATGGGATGATTTACACCATGTATCTTTTTCACAAACCAATGGTGAAATTGACGGACGCTGGGCTTTCGGAAACGGAAATAATACACCACGTGTTGCACGTATTGATTTAAAAACGTTCCGCACATCCGAAATACTTGAGCTGCCCAACAGCGCTGGTAATCACTCATCGCCTTTTATTACAGAGAACTCTGAATACATTGTTGCAGGCACACGTTTCAGTGTACCTGTTGGTAATAATACAGATGTACCCATTGCATCATACAAACAAAACTTCAAAGGAACCATCAGCTTTATCAGCGTTGGTAAAGAGGGCGAACTGGATATTGCATTTCAATTGTTGTTACCCGGTGTAAATTTTGATTTAAGCCGTGCAGGGAAAGGTCCAAGTAATGGATGGTTTTTCTTCAGTTGCTATAACAGCGAGCAGGCAAATACCTTGCTGGAAGTAAATGCATCGCAAAGAGATAAAGATTTTATTCTTGCTGTTAACTGGAAAAAAGCAGAAGAATATCTCAAAGCAGGTAAAGGAACCAAACAACAGGTGCGTTACGCTCATAATAAATACAATGAGCAAACACATACTGCTACATCTCAAATTAAAACAGAAGTAACGGTGCTTGACCCTGCTATTTTAAAAGACATCTGTTATTTTATTCCTTGTCCAAAATCACCACACGGTTGCGATACAGATCCTACCGGTGAATATATTGTGGGCAGTGGTAAACTGGCAGCACTTATTCCTGTTTTCTCGTTCAGCAAAATTCAAAAAGCCATTGCAGATAAAACCTATGATGGCGACTTTGGAGGTATTCCTGTAATTAAATACGAAGCTGCCTTGTATGGTGAAGTGAAAAAGCCCGGCCTCGGGCCATTGCACACCGAGTTTGATGCCAACGGTAACGCCTACACGTCTTTTTTTGTAAGCAGTGAAATTGTAAAGTGGAACATTAAAGACCTGAAAGTGTTGGACAGAGTTCCTACTTATTATTCCATCGGTCACTTAAGTATTCCCGGTGGTGATACAAAAAAGCCATACGGTAAATATGTGGTGGCGTATAATAAAATTACCAAAGACCGTTATCTGCCTACAGGTCCGGAGTTAACGCAAAGTGCACAGATATTCGATATCAGCGGAGATAAAATGCAACTGATACTTGATTTTCCAACTATTGGTGAACCGCACTATGCAGGGTCTATGCCGGCCGATCTGATTAAGAAAAACAGTTTAAAGATTTATAAAATTGATGAGAACAAACATGCGTATGTCGCCAAAGGAGAAAAAGAAACTAAAGTAGTACGTGAAGGAAATAAAGTACACATTTATGGTACTGCTATTCGCTCACATTTTGCACCGGATAATATTGAAGGGATTAAAGTAGGTGATGAAGTGTACTTCCATATCACAAACCTGGAACAGGATTGGGATGTGCCACATGGCTTTGCTATTAAAGGTGCGCCAACTGCAGAGTTACTGATCATGCCGGGCGAAACACAAACATTGAAATGGATTCCGGAAAAACCAGGGATGTACCCCATTTACTGTACAGATTTTTGCAGTGCCTTACACCAGGAAATGCAGGGATATGTAAGGGTGTCACCGGCAGGAAGTAATGTGCCGCTTTCATTCAGTTTAGGTAAGCAGGGTGCAGCAGCAGCCGATACAACAAAACCGGCAGGCAAATAAAGTACAAAGGATAATTATCACAAACAGCCCCGTGCTCCTATGCATGTGAGGCGGGACTGTTTGATTACATCTTATACGGAATGATACAAACTAAAAAAGGATGAATACGCATTTATCACCCATGGCAAGAATTGCATCTCTTATATGTGCTTTAGGGTTGGCCGTTGTCATTTTTGTTCCCATGTGGCGGATAGATTTAACCGCACCACAATATCCCGAGGGCCTGGGTTTAAAAATTTATCCCAATAAACTGGCCGGTGATATTGATATCATTAACGGGTTGAATCATTACATAGGTATGGCTAAACTGGAAACCGATGATTTTATAGAGTTTACCATCCTGCCCTATATCATTGCAGCATTTTCATTGTTTGGAATCATAACTGCCTTGGTTAACCGCCGTTGGTTTTTTTATGTTTGGATGATGTTGTACATCCTGTTTGGGGTTATGGCCATGTTCGATTTTTACAGATGGGAGTATCACTATGGCCACAATCTGGATCCAACAGCAGCCATTGTAGTGCCGGGTATGGCTTATCAGCCGCCATTAATTGGCTTTAAACAACTACTCAACTTTGGTGCTTATTCATTTCCAGATGTGGGTGGTTATATATTTATTACTGTAGGGCTGATACTTTTAATGGTTGCTTTTTTGGAATGGAAAAAAATAAAAGCCATGTACAGACCTGTACATGCAGCAATAGCATTCCTGTTCATTTGCCTGTTGCAAAGTTGTTCCTCCGCACCACAATCAATTAATTATGGAAAAGATGTTTGTGAGTTTTGTAAAATGGTTATCAGCGATCATCGTTTTGGTGCCGAACTGATCACAACCAAATACAAAGTATACAAGTTTGATGATACGCATTGTGCAACTTCTTTTTTAACATCCGTTGAATTATCAGGGAAACGGATTGCTGCTGTTTATCTGGCCGATTTTTCACAAAAAGGAAAACTGGTAAAAGCTGAAGAAAGTTTTTTATTAAAAAGTGCAGATCTGAAAAGTCCAATGGGGGGCAATATTGCAGCATTTGCAAGTGAAGACAGTATGAACAGTTTTAAGCAATCCTTTCATGCCACAGTTGTTAAATGGAAAGAAATAAACCTCAAATGAAAATCTGTATTACCATATTGTTTCTCTTTTTATTTACAGATGCAACTGCAAAGCTGTGGCGGGTAGGTGCAGGTCAGCAGGAGCTAAGTATCAGGGCAACCATTAATAAAGCAACCGATGGCGATACCATTTTTATTTATCCCGGTATGTATAAAGAAGGTCAACTGATTATCACCAAAAAATTATTTCTCAAAGGCATTCAATATCCTGTACTGGATGGAGAACAGAAAGTAGAGATACTTACTATCCGTTGCGATGGAGTAGTGGTGGAAGGACTTTTTTTTAAACGTTCAGGTCGCAGCAGTTATAATGATATTGCTGCACTGCGCATTGCAGATTGTCGCAATGTAATTGTACGGAACAACCAATTTGAGTCGGGTTATTTTGGCATTTATTCGCAACATGCAACAGCAGCCATCATTACAGGAAATCGTTTACAGTCTGATGCAAAAGATGAAGTATCATCAGGCAACGGTATTCATTGCTGGAAGAGCGACAGTATGCACATCAGCAGCAACACTGTAACAGGTTATAGAGATGGATTGTATTTTGAGTTTGTTACAAACTCATACATAAAAAGCAATACCAGTTATGGAAACGTAAGGTATGGTCTGCATTTTATGTTCTCCGGCAATAACAGTTATATCTCCAATGTATTTCGTGATAACGGAGCAGGTGTTGCAGTGATGTATTCAAAAAACATCCGCATACAAAACAATCTGTTTGCAGATAACTGGGGAGGGGCAGCCTATGGCATCTTAATGAAAGAAATCACAGACAGCCGGGTTGAAGGCAACCGTTTTCAAAAAAATTCAGTAGGTATTATGCTCGAAGGCAGTAACCGTATTCAACTCTTCAAAAACGTTTTCTTGCAAAATGGCTGGGCCATTAAAATGCAGGCCAGTTGTATGGATAACAGCATTGAGCAAAATAATTTTTATGCCAACTCTTTTGATATGGCTACCAATGGTGAGCTGGTACTGAACAGTTTTAAAAAAAATTACTGGGATAAATACGAAGGATACGATTTAAACAGAGATGGTGTGGGCGATGTGCCCTATCATCCTGTTAGTATGTTTTCAATGATGGGTGAACGCAATGCATCCAGTATGATGTTGTTCAGAAGTTTTATTGTTGGCCTGCTGGATAAAGCAGAAAAAATGCTGCCTGTTCTTACACCTGTTGATCTCAAAGATCATCAGCCACTCATGAAACCGCTAAAACTGTAACGTATGATTATTGCCAGTAACGTAACCAAAACATTTGGAAAGCTAAAGGCGCTGAATAATGTAAGCGTCAGTTGCAGTAAAGGACAAACCATTGCATTAATAGGTCCTAACGGCAGTGGTAAAACAACATTAATTAAATCCATGCTGGGTATGGTGGTGCCCGACAGTGGTTTCATCACTTTTGATGAACATAATATTCTGCACAACTGGAACTACCGGAGCCGGATAGGTTATATGCCGCAAATTGGCCGTTATCCGGATAACATGCGTATAGGCCAGGTGTTTGAAATGATGAAAGACCTGCGTAAAAATTCAACTGCCTCAACAGATGAAGAATTGATTACTGCATTTGGCCTGCACAAACTGATGCACAAAAAAATGCAGACACTTAGTGGAGGAACCAGACAAAAAGTTAGTGCATCACTCGCCTTTTTATTTGACCCCGATGTGTTGATCCTGGATGAGCCAACTGCCGGACTTGATCCCGTTGCATCTGAAATACTGAAACAGAAAATGATGCAGGAAAAAGAAAAGGGCAAACTGATTTTAATTACATCGCATATATTAAGTGAACTGGATGATGTGGTGAGCGAAATCATTTATATGCAGGACGGACAATTGAAATTTCATAAATCACTTGAACAGTTACAGGAAGATACCGGCCAGCAAAAACTGGCCAAAGCTATTGCACAAATAATGAAATAACTCCGGGCTGATAAACAGCTCAGAATAAAAATAGAATCGTATGATGCGGACGATGATTAAATATGTGGTGCTTGATCTCATCAAGAACAGAATTATTCTTGTGTACACATTTTTTTTGTTGCTGATGTCTCTAGGGATGTTTAGTATGGATGAAAATACCACCAAGGGGATTATGAGCTTAATGAATCTTGTGCTCATCATTATTCCGCTGGTGAGTATCATTTTCTCTACCATATATGTGTATAATTCATCCGAATTTATTGAGCTGCTGGCAGCGCAGCCGTTGAAACGAAAATCGCTGTGGCTCAGTATTTACAGTGGTTTAGCGCTGTCGTTATCGCTGGCATTTATGATCGGTGTTGGTATTCCGGTGTTATTGTTTGATGGTACGCTTACAGGATGGGTGCTTGTGTTATCCGGTCTTTTTCAAACAATCATTTTTACCGGTATTGCTTTGCTTGCTGCTGTAAAAACAAGAGACAAAGCAAAAGGAATTGGTGTGGCTATCTTTCTTTGGTTTTTCTTTACACTTATTTATGATGGGTTGGTGCTGCTGCTCTTATTCCAGTTCAGCGATTATCCCTTAGAGAAACCAATGATTGCTTTGAGCATGCTCAATCCGGTAGATTTATCCAGGATATTGATTTTACTAAAACTCGATATTTCGGCACTCATGGGTTATACAGGCGCCGTGTTCAGCAATTTTTTTGGCAGCGGATTCGGAATGCTGCTTTCTGTCGCTATTTTATTTCTCTGGTCTGCTGTGCCGGTTTGGTTTTCGCTAAAACAATTTCAACAGAAAGATTTATAAACGAATATTATGTATCTCGGAAATATCAATGATCATTTATCAAAAGATCAAACAACAAAAGCAACCATTTATAAAGATGATCGTTTTCATGTAATGCTGCTGCATTTACCCGAAGGTGATGAACTGAAACCACATAAATCAAAAACAGATGCCTGTTGCATTGTACAAAAAGGAGAAGTGGAGTTTAAACTGGAAGAAGAAATGTACCATTACAGAAAAGGTGATTTATTTTCGTTTAGAGCAGGACAATTACATTCATTAAAAGCCATCACCGATTTCAGCATGCTGATCATTAAATAAACACACATGAAAAAAGACATTGAAAACCGAAGCGATATTGAACAGCTCGTAAATACATTTTACGAAAAAGTAAAAAGAGATGAAGTGATCGGTGATTTTTTTACCCGTGTAACAGTGATTGACTGGGACAAGCATTTGCCTGTGATGTATGATTTCTGGGAGAATATTATTTTTCATGTGGGCGGTTACACGGGCAACCCCATGAAACATCATGAAGCATTACACCGCAAAGCACCTTTAACAGCTGTACATTTTAACAGCTGGATCCGTTTGTTTAACGAAACCATTGATGAACTGTTTACCGGACAAAAAGCAGAGCAGGCCAAACAACGGGCCCTATCTATTGCAACAGTTATGCGTATAAATATTATTGGTTTGCCAAACCAGGAAGAATCAATTTATTAACAGCATAAAAAAAAGCATCAATCAGATGCTTTTTTTATTTGAGTTATCGAAAGGGTTATTTAGCAGGAGCAAGTAATACAGCATCAACCACATGTATAATTCCATTGGTTGCAGGTATAGAAGCAACAATGTTGGCACCGTTTACAGTGAGTTTACCATCTTTATTTCCTATTGTAATGTTTTCTCCACTGGCCATGCCATAAACCATCCCATCGCCCAGCAACGCATCTTTCAACACGCCTACATATACATGGTATTCGAGCACACTGCGGAGTTTATCTTTGTTTTCAGGTTTCAGTAGATCGGCCAGCACTTCTTTTGGCAGTTTATCAAAAGCTGCATTAACAGGAGCAAATACAGTAAACGGTCCTGCATTACTAATCACATCAACATAAGCAGCAGCCTTTAAAGCAGCTACCAGTGTGGTATGATCTTTACTGCCTACAGCAATTTTTACAATGTCTTTTCCTGATTCATCATCCTGCACGGCCGACTGGCCTGCACCTGTGGTTTGTTCGTCACCTGTTGTAACAGAAGCTCCGGTGGTTTCATCTGCATTGTTACAGGCAGTAAAGCAGAAAAGAAGCGAAGCAATGAGCGCTAAATTCTTCATATTAAATTCGTTTTTTGTTGAACGGTTTTTTTATTATCAGGATCGAAAATAGAACAGCCTGAACAAGGAAACTATGATTGAAATCATAAGTGCCGAACATTTCTTTAACTTGCATTGTTACAATAAAAAAATTATGGGATTTCTCCGCCAGGTAGCCGAATATTTATACATCAAAAAGCCTGATCCTTCACGTGAAAAAACGCAGTGGATGAAATACATGCACGGCATTAACCGTATTTCAATTTTCCTGTTTTTGTTTGCGCTGATGGTGATTATAACAAGACTGGTTATTTTACCACTGTTCAGATAACCGTTGCAGGTATCACTTTTTCTGTAAAAATGGTTTGATCAGTTCTGCAGCTGTTGCAGATGCATTGCCTCCTGCAGATAAAACAGAAGCTAATTGTTTGTATTGCTGAAGTACCTCTTCACGTTGTGTACTGCCGGGTAATATTTTTTTGAGTTCAGTGAGCAGATTGGCTGCATTCATTTCATGCTGTATCAATTCTTTCACCACTTCACGGTCCATAATTAAATTCACCAGTGAAATATATTTGATGTTTACCAGCCGTTTAGCAATCTGGTAACTGATCTCGTTTCCTTTATAACAAACCACCTGCGGTACATGAAACAGGGCCGTTTCAAGTGTGGCCGTGCCCGATGTTACCAGCGCTGCAGTTGATTGTTGCAGCAATGCATAAGTTTGATTGCTCACTGCAGATACATTGCTGTAGCTGCTGATTAATCCGGTGTAAAACGCCTCTTCAACTCCCGGCGCCTTTGCAATAACAAACTGATAGTCGGGTAAGGATTGACTGACCTGCAACATCACCGGAAGTTTTTTTAAGATTTCCTGTTTACGGCTGCCCGGCAATAATGCAATAATGGGTTTTGCATGGGATGGTTGCTGCAATGCCTGTTGCGCTTTTGAACGTGCTACTTCTTCAAGTAACGGATGACCTACATAATGTACCTGCCAGTTCCATTTGTTTTGATAATATTCTTTTTCAAACGGAAGAATCACCAGCATCAGATCAATACACTGTTTCATCATCTTTACACGGTTTTCTTTCCATGCCCATACCTGTGGCGAAATGTAATAGATCACTTTGATCTGTTGTTCCCTGGCCCACTTTGCAATACGTAAATTAAAACCGGGATAATCTATCAGAATAATTACATCGGGTTTATGTGCAAGAATATCCTCTTTGCAAAACGACAGATTTTTAAAAATGGTGCGGAGGTTGGCAATCACTTCTGCAAAACCCATAAACGCCAGTTCACGATAATGTTTTACCAAGGTGGCACCTGCCTCCTGCATTTTATCGCCACCCCAGCAACGTATTGTTGCTGAAGTATCTGTTTGATGGATGGCTTTGATGAGATTACTTCCATGCAAATCGCCGCTTGCTTCACCTGCTATAATGTAATAGTTCATTGAGATCTGTAAGGATTCTTTTGTATGAAACAAAGATAATCATCTGCAAACGGTCTTTTAAAGGTTCTGTTTTATAAGTGTAAACCTGCATTTTTAATGCCTGTAACGGCTGTTGGAGATCATGCAATTTTTTTTCTGGAACCCTTGTGCAGAAAGGGTTTTAAAAAATCGAGTTCCAATTTAAGGTCATAAAAATGATAAAATGATGGTTTGTATCAACTCCAAATCGGGTTTACTTTTGTCTTGTCATTCGATCAATAACTGTTTCACACAGTTCTACACTCCGGAAGTCAATTGACCCGCCTGCTTGCTCCAGCGATACTTGCACATTGAAAAAAGAACGTTTTTAAAAACTATTTTAAACTTTTTTGAAACAGCGTTTAGTTGTCTGAAATAAAAACACATTCAGTTGATGAATGCATTCAGACAGTAGCGTTGCATCAAAGACAAACAATAAAATATCAAACACATGAAAAAGACAATGAAAAGTGCAGCAATCGGTTTTTTAACCTTAATAGCATCTGTAACAACGTTTACGGCTTCAGCTGGTGATCCAGAGTTAAAAGCCGCAGGAAAAAATAAAAATCAACCGGTGTTTCAACTCGATCTCAATAATCATGTAAACAGCAAATTCATGATCATTGTAAAAGATGAGTTCGGCGTAACCCTTTATCAGGAAGTGGTGACGGGTGTTCAAATTTCCCGCAAGTTTCAACTGAACACCGACGAATTAGGTGGCGTGGGTATAAATTTTGAAATCATTGATGTAAAAAACGATAAAACATCGGTCTTTCAAATTCAAAACAGTACCCGTATTGTGAATGAAACCTATATTGTTAAGAACTGATTAAGCAGATAAGAGTAATGTAGAAAATGAAAGGTTGCCAATTTTGGCAACCTTTTTTTATCAAACGCTTTCTTAAAAAAGCGAACGAGTATTTTATTTTTAGATTCTTTCAGTAGTTTTGCAAGTGATGACTTGCAGGCCACATATTTTATTTGCAGTTACAGTTTTTGGAATACTGTTTTTTATACAGGCAGTTACTGCACAGCCCAAAACTCCCTTTATTGAGCCTGTATCAAATGAGCAGCAGTTTAAAGCAGTCATCTATAACAATCATTCTTTTTTAACTGCTTATCCGTTTCAATTGCAACAAAATGGTGCTATTACCACAGCAAGCGGATCGCAACAACTTTTTACAGCTGTTGTAAAAAATCATAAACTGCATGGTAGTTGGCAGAGCTGGTATGTAAACGGACAATTGCTGGATGAAGGAACACTGAAACGGGGCATTCCACACGGCACCTGGAAAGTATGGGATAATGCGGGGCATCTCATTGCCATCCGCACATATGATGCAGATCTGTTTCACCGTGTGAAAGATGAGTTGCTGTTAAATCATCCACGGCGCTCACTTTATCCACTCACTGATAAATATAAAAAAGAAGGCAGGAGAGTGGCCGGTTATTTAGCAGCGGCCTATTCATTTCAACTGCAGCAAGCACATGTAACAGATAACCTGCAGCAACTGGTTGAAAAAAATGCAGCACAGGCTCATCCGTATCAACCCGTATTTCAGCAATGTTTGCATCATGGGCTGTATGTAAATTATTATACAAACGGACAGGTAAAAGATTCAGGTTATTATAAAGCCGGTTTACGTAATGGAGTATGGCTTCACAGCAGAGCCGAGGGAACATGGAAAGGTGCATACAAAAACAGCACACCTGTACATGAATGGAAGTTGTACAACACAGCAGGCAAACTCACTTATATTATTTTTTACAACCGCAATGGAAAAGAAGAACGGAGAAAGTATATGTAAACACTTAGTTTTTTTTCATCCGAAACGCTTGTATCTGCAAAAAATAAAAATTACTCCACAGTTCATTTCTTCAATTCTGTTTTCAGGTATGTTTGCTGCAAATGAACATTATGAAGATCATCACCTTTTTCATTGCTCTTTTTATGTGTAGTGCAGTATATGCTCAGTCAAACAAATTTGATGCTTATATTATCAAAGCCGGCGCAGATACAGTGCGTGGCAAAGCGATTTATTATTACAGCTCCGTTACACCATCCTATATTGAGTTTATGGAGAATGCAGATGTAAAACGGTATTACCCATCAGACATTGAAGGTTTTTATATTGAAAACGTTGGCACATTTAAAACAGCCAGCATCAGCTATCATCCGGGTTCGCTGGATATGACCTTGATTCCGGAGGAATATGCAGAAGAGGTGATAACACAGCAGGTGTTTCTGGAACTGGTAACAAAAGGAAACTTTAATTTATACCGTTATGAAAAAGAAAGCCGTCGTTATTTTTTTATACAAAAGGGCGATGGAGAAATAGAAGAGCTGCTGTATCGTTTAAAAATGAAAAACCGGCAACTGCAGGAAGATAAAAGTTATCAATCGCAGTTAGCAAAAATCATTGCACTCAATCAACTGCCGCAAACAAGAGCTGCCGGTCTTGAAAATCTGGCCTACGATAAAAAATCACTGGGCGATTTTGTGAGCCGTTTAAATGGAACTCAACCCAAAATAAGCAGCAGAAAAACCGAAGGTTTTTATTTTAATGCAGAAGCAGGTGTTGGTGTAAATCTGAATACCTATGCAACCAAAGGCGATGTGATTAATGCGCCCATTAATTCAGCTTCGTTTTCTCCTGTTGCTGCTCCATCATTTCATTTGGGGCTTGTCATGTCAAGAGATCCGGAAGTTAGTTTTGTACGATATGTTGCATCTGCAGGGTATCATCGTAACCGTTTTCAGGGGCGTTCTCAAACTTTAAAACTGCCGGGCTTGTCTTACTACGAGGCCTATGATTTTGATCTCAACTTCATTACACTTTCTGCGGGTGCATTTGTGATCATCAGGTCGCAAAGTAAACTGAAGTATTATGTTGGGTTAAAAACAGGTGTTATGATCATCAATAACCGTCAGCCCGATACGAAGTTAATTGAAGACCCAAGCGGGAATGTTTATGCTGTTTATAAAAATTATCCTGTTCTAAAAAAGACGGCTGTATATGGTTCTGTATTTACAGGAGTTACATACAACCGTTTCAGGATTGAATTGTTTGGTCAAACTCCTGTAGAAATGCATAAAGATTCCAAAGCAAATTTTTCAACCACCTCTTTTGGCATAACAGGAAAAATTTCTTTACACAAATACTGAGAACGGTTACATAAAAAACTTTGCATAAAGGATCATCAGCCCGTACATCACCGTCATTACAAAAATGCCGATGGCGGTTTTATCCCTTCGGCCGTTAATGAATAATGTAAACAGAATAATGTTGGCAATTAAACAGAGGCTGCCCACTGCCGTTAGCATGGCCTTGGTTTTAAAAAAGTATTCAACAAATTCGCCAAAGCTGATGGATGGAGTTTTAATGAGGTAGTAAATTACAAGGCCAAGGATAGGAGCAAGTGCACCCAGTACAATTCCAAAAGGGAGTTTATCGAGTTTAAGCATCAGAATTTGAGTTTGGTTTCGAGTTGTTTTTTTAGTTCGTAGTTGGTTAAGTCGAATTGAACGGGAACAACACTCACAAAATTGTGTTCCAGCGCCCAAACATCGGTATCTTTTCCTTTATCAAAATTTTTAAACTCACCGGTGAGCCAGTAATATTTTTTTCCGGCAGGATCTTTACGTTCATCAAAATCCTCTACATACTTGGCATAGGCCTGGCGGCAAACCTTTACACCTTTAATTAAGTCTGCATTAACCGACGGGATGTTTACATTTAAACAGAGATGGCGGTCTTGTTTTTTGTGGAGAATCTGCTCAACGATAAGTCTTGCATATTTTCTGGCACCTGTAAAATCGGCTTCCATGCTGTAGTTCAATAACGAAAAACCAATGGACGGAATACTTTCAATACTTGCTTCAATAGCAGCACTCATAGTACCGCTGTAAATAACGTTGATGCTGTGGTTTGCTCCGTGATTAATACCGCTTAAGCAAATATCGGGTTTGCGGTGCAGTACTTTATCAACCGCCAGTTTTACACAATCAACCGGTGTGCCGCTGGTTTGCCAGGTTTCTACACCTTCCATAATATCCAGTTTCTGCATGCGTAAAGGAAAACCAATGGTAATGGCATGGCCCATGCCGCTCTGCGGTTTATCGGGTGCTACCACCACAACTTTTCCCAGATCTTTTACAGCTTCCACTAAGTTGCGGATGCCCGGTGCGGTTACACCATCATCGTTGGTGATGAGGATGATGGGTTTTTCTTTAACGGAGCTGTTCTTTTTTATGGTTGATGAGGCTGTTTTTTTTGATGTGGGCATATTGTTTACTTTATTTCTTCCATGGAAGGGACGCATTTAATACCGGCATTTGTTCTTTGTGGCAACTTCGTTGCGTCGCAATCCTTTCATCGGTTGGTATAAATATTTTGCTTTTGTTTGCAGCCGTAAAAGTCTGATTATTTGGCGATTTCACAAAATCACAAAAATAGTTCCTTAAGCCATGTATTCATGTTTTACCAAAAGAAGTGAAAGAAGAAATGATTTCAAAAAATGAGGCAGTTAAGTTCATTCATCCCAAAGGTTTGTGATGATTTGCTTTCTGCAGCAGCGAAGCGGAGGACACTGAGACCAAACAGCAACAAAAAGATCGAAGTAAATGATGAAGTAGCTTAGTTCTTTAATCCCGAAACTTTGGGATGATTTGCTTTCAACCGCAGCGAAGCGTAGGACACTGAGACCAAACAACAACAAAAAATATCGAAGTAAATTATTAAGTAGCTTAGTTCTTTAACAACAGGTTCTTTGCACGGCTGGCTGGTAACACCGTTGTGATTTGCTTTCAAATTGTATTGTAACTTAGTTCTTACACAACAGCACTTGTATTAACAAACCTTCTTGTCTGGTTGTGATTTGCTTTCAAATTGTATTGTAACTTAGTTCTTACACAACTTTACAAGATGCTTTATGCGATGCTTGACGTTGTGATTTGCTTTCAAATTGTATTGTAACTTAGTTCTTACACAACAATGAATTATGCAGTATCATTGCAGGGCATGTTGTGATTTGCTTTCAAATTGTATTGTAACTTAGTTCTTACACAACCATGTCTTTGAATTTTGGTACAATGTAGGAGTTGTGATTTGCTTTCAAATTGTATTGTAACTTAGTTCTTACACAACGATTGGGATGCAGGTAATGTGGCCCCCGGTGTTGTGATTTGCTTTCAAATTGTATTGTAACTTAGTTCTTACACAACGAAAAAAGTTCTGAAACCAGCCTTGCGGCGTTGTGATTTGCTTTCAAATTGTATTGTAACTTAGTTCTTACACAACTGTCGTTCATTTCACTGCCAAACGGATGCAGTTGTGATTTGCTTTCAAATTGTATTGTAACTTAGTTCTTACACAACTTGTTGTAATTATTTGAACGTGTGGAAACAGTTGTGATTTGCTTTCAAATTGTATTGTAACTTAGTTCTTACACAACTAGAGGAATTTGACTAACTGCTTCGTCAAGGTTGTGATTTGCTTTCAAATTGTATTGTAACTTAGTTCTTACACAACATAGTAAGATTTTTGAATGTGATTACTTTAGTTGTGATTTGCTTTCAAATTGTATTGTAACTTAGTTCTTACACAACTGATCAGATCATTGTAGTTAGTTGCTATTGGTTGTGATTTGCTTTCAAATTGTATTGTAACTTAGTTCTTACACAACTGTTAGTGGGTGGTTCTGGTTGTTGATCTGTTGTGATTTGCTTTCAAATTGTATTGTAACTTAGTTCTTACACAACTAATTATCATCTCTTATTCTACTATTAGCAGTTGTGATTTGCTTTCAAATTGTATTGTAACTTAGTTCTTACACAACATTATTCACAGAGCCATCAGAAACTTTGCTGTTGTGATTTGCTTTCAAATTGTATTGTAACTTAGTTCTTACACAACGCCCTCTTTTCGTTCCTGCTTTTGTGCCAGTTGTGATTTGCTTTCAAATTGTATTGTAACTTAGTTCTTACACAACGCCACCCCTGCATACCATAGACCGGCTGTGGTTGTGATTTGCTTTCAAATTGTATTGTAACTTAGTTCTTACACAACGCTCTGAATTGCTGGGAATAGTTTCCCATTGTTGTGATTTGCTTTCAAATTGTATTGTAACTTAGTTCTTACACAACGGTCAGCCTGGTTCCAGTGCTCAGGCACAGTTGTGATTTGCTTTCAAATTGTATTGTAACTTAGTTCTTACACAACTAAATCTGCAAAACTTAATGTGCAAAAGCAGTTGTGATTTGCTTTCAAATTGTATTGTAACTTAGTTCTTACACAACTCCCACTTTTTGGGCTGATAATTGACTTTTGTTGTGATTTGCTTTCAAATTGTATTGTAACTTAGTTCTTACACAACATCTTGTTGAATGTTAAATACTTTGTGAGTGTTGTGATTTGCTTTCAAATTGTATTGTAACTTAGTTCTTACACAACTTCTTCGAAATCGTCCAAGTCCATGTTCTCGTTGTGATTTGCTTTCAAATTGTATTGTAACTTAGTTCTTACACAACACTATCCAGCGTAGAACTGCCATGTTGTAGTTGTGATTTGCTTTCAAATTGTATTGTAACTTAATTCTTACACAACTCGGCTCAAAATATGTACGTGGTGATATGCGTTGTGATTTGCTTTCAAATTGTATTGTAACTTAGTTCTTACACAACGGTAGGGCTGGAGGATCAGGACGGGCTGAAGTTGTGATTTGCTTTCAAATTGTATTGTAACTTAGTTCTTACACAACTTTGCAAAAAACAAATGAACTACCTGCACAGTTGTGATTTGCTTTCAAATTGTATTGTAACTTAGTTCTTACACAACGTAGAACTTTTTATGAAACTTGTTTTTCATGTTGTGATTTGCTTTCAAATTGTATTGTAACTTAGTTCTTACACAACTTTAAATATAATTGCTTCAATTTGTTTGCTGTTGTGATTTGCTTTCAAATTGTATTGTAACTTAGTTCTTACACAACTAATAGCCATTCCATGCTTAAATCCGGACAGTTGTGATTTGCTTTCAAATTGTATTGTAACTTAGTTCTTACACAACATGTTTGGCTAAAAGCCTTATCTGCACTGCATTTAGGGGTGATTTTAGGATTAAAAAATCACCCTTTTTACCGCTTTTTTAAATCCTGTTTCTTCGAAATAAGTTGTTCAACAGTGATTTTCTTTGCATGGGTTAAAAATTGTAACCCGCAGCAAGTCTCACCCAAGAGGGGGATGTTAGAACATTTCTAATTGTTGTGAAGGTGGGGCCGTAGTTGTGGCCGATTTGCCATAAAACAGTTCAATCATGCCAAACTGTTTATCAGTAAACTGAAAAATTCCCACATGGCCTTTTTCGGGGAGTATGGTTTTTACTCTTTTTATATGCACATCCGCATTTTCCCTGCTGGGACAATGCCGCATGTAAATACTGAACTGGAACATATTAAAACCATCATTCATCAGGTTTTTTCGAAATCGGGCATAAGCCTTCCGGTCTTTCTTGGTTTCAGTTGGGAGATCAAATAATACAAGTACCCACATGATACGATAGGCGTTTAGGCGATGATTATATTGACGATTCATGACAGGTTAATAAATTCCGGATAGTCGATTTTGCGGAGCTTTCCTTCAAAACATTTGCTCAGACTGGCAGTAGTTTTTTGTACCGCTACCATGAGAGGGCTTTTTTCTCCCTTAATTCTTACATCCATTGCAGGAATATTCAACAGCTCTTTTTTCATGTTTGGAGTAAGCTCAAGAAAATTTCCATTCATTCTTACGATCTCTGTTACAACTCTGTCAACAAAAGGACGATATGGTTCCATAATATCATCAGCAAGGCAATATGCATTGTATTGATTCTTATGAAAAATACCGAGCGTAGGCAGTAGACCGCTTGCTACCAGGCTTCTTGCAACAGTCGCCCGTAAGATTGCATAGCCATAATTTAATAAATTATTAGGAGGAGGTCCAAAACGTTCACGGCGAAATTCCAGGAAATCAGGAAAAATATTTTTCCAGTAATAAGCTGCAGCCATTGCCTCATGATGATCAGCATCGCCGCTTTTAACTTCCATCGCCCAGTTACGCATATTCTTTACAGTTACCCGTTTCGTTTCAAGTAAGCTTGCCTGGTTATTGATTTTGGCACTGACTGTTTGCTGCCATAATTGTTTTTTAAGCGGAACTGTGGCTTCAACCTGCGCAGAAAATTTTGCACTTTGTAAGGTATTACCATCCAGATTTAATAATAAACCGGTAGGATGGTGACTGTTATCGCAGGTAATAAAAGCACTGTTGTTCGCCAATAATTTTGCAATCAAAGCCTGGCTGATGGTGATTTGCTGATGATCTAAAATCAACAGGCCAATATCTTCAATGGGGATTTGTTTAGTTTCGCCTGTTTCAGGGCTTTCAAATACCAATTGTTCATTCTTTGTTTTTAGATAGGCCGGATTGGAAAAATAGAGGGTGCGTTTTATCATAGGTAGTTAGGATTTTGGCTTCAATAAAAACAAAAAAAACTGCATTTTATTGTGTAGCTTTTTAGGAATGTATTAATCTCCTATTTTAATTATCTTACCTAAACAATTTACCCTTACTTTATGTGCATTAAAGGATGCAGAACTGAGTTGAATTAATTTTTTCATTTCTCTTGCTTTTTTATCTCGTAAATCTTTAGTTTCTAAATGATGTCTCAAGAAATATTGCCCTGGGGCAATATTTTGTATCCTATACAAATGCTTGCTTAATAAATTATACATATTATTCTCTATTGCATTTGAAATGTCTTCAAACGATAAACCATATATAAATAATTCATTTTGCTGAAGCGATGTAATCAGCTCCCAATTATCAAGTGGTAGATTATTTTTTACTTCATCACTGCAATCAAATTCAGTATTTAAAATTTTATCCCAAATATCTACTGGTTTTTTTATTATAACTGGAACCCCTGCAATTTTTCTTTCAATTGCCTCACCAAATGTCACAGCGTTCTCTTGAGTTGTACCAGCTTTATCTTTATAAATTGCAATATGATGATTATTTCCAGGCTTGATGAAGTCAATTAAGGTAGCACCATCAGGTATTTTTATATTATTTTTTAGAGGAAAAGTTTGTCCATTTAATGAATAATGAATAGCCTTTACCTTAGTCAAATTTGTTTTACACCGGACAGACTTTATTTGAATGCCTTTTTCTTCGTTTAACCAAAGGGGTGTTTTAAATGCTTCCTTTACATTATTGTTAAACTGTAATAATCTTTTCTCAACTATACTTCGAACCCCAAAATCAACAATTGAATCTAGCTTTACTTTTATTTGATCTTTTTCAACAATAATCTTTTCACCCGTTTTCTTGTCTATTTTTTCTTTTGTTTTGACAGTCTCATTGCCATCAAAAAGCATCCCTTGTCCAGCTCCTAATTTATATTTTATTACAATTTCTTCACTAAATGAACTATCTCGGTTGTACTGTTTTATCTTTCCATAAATAAAGTCTTCATTTAGTTTTCCCCTTGGTGTTAATGTTTCCTGCACCTTTATTACCTCTTTCCCTTTCTTAATATGGTTTATGTTTTTAGTTGCTACTTTTTTCCCCGCCTTGAAACTTACTAAGATGTTGTCAGTAGCTTCCATGGCATCATTTACAAAACCTTTCCATGGCTCAGGAAAGCGGCGGCCATTTTCTTTTAAATCTCTACGTGTTTTATATTGTTGATTTAACTGGTTGAGTTTTTGAATAAAAGATTGTTTTGTTAAGGCTACAACTAATGCGTCAATGGCATGGTGCCGGTGATCATCTCTTTTACTCCAGTTACTGATTACTTCAATTTCATGTGTGCTCCCGTCTTCCCTTTTGATTTTTTTCAGCTCTGTTTGACCTGCAGCTTTATATTTCTCAAAATTTAATTGCTGCAATACATTATTAATTCCCCAGTTTTCCCTCAAATAGTCGGTTACGCTGCCACTGGTACTGTACACATTGCGACAGATATTCAATAACAAGTTTTTTACTTCACGGGAAATATAGGCGGTATCTCTCATTTGCCTGTTAATAAAGTCGTCGGGAATTTTATCTCCGGGCATTAATAAGTAATTCAGTTTAGCTCTGCTAATACCTTCCTTTTTATAAAAGTGTTTTTTTACAAACTCTGTGTAGTTATGGAATTCCTGTTCGCCTAAATTTTGTATATAATCAAAAGCTGTCGTATTGTCTTTATCTGCATTAAATTTCTTTCTTGCAATTGTTTTATTTGAAAAACTATCATCAAAAAACCGGCTCCTTGGGATAATATGTTCGATTTCATAATCCCCATTGAAAAGTTGATTTAACGAAATTGGTTTAGTTGGCTCATAAGGAGAGACACCACCAAATTCTTCCCAGAGCTTAACTCTTTCAATATCACGCCTGCTTACTGTTGCAAAGCCGAGTTCATGGTGTAATCGCTCAGCAATTTTTTGGTGTCTGTCGTTTGTTTTATTATTGCGACTATAAGTATTATTTCTTTCTTCAGCATTTTGTTTCAACTCTCTTCCTAATTCAACTCTTATTTCATCAGGCTTCCCTAATGTCTCATCTGCAATAATTGCATTTACCAGATTAATTACCTGATTTATTATTTTCTCTACAACAGGGTTTCTAAGTGAGTTTTTTGAGTATAATTCTAATTTATCAAGTAGCGGTCTTGACTCGTTTTCACTTAGAGTTAAATAATCGCTATGCCGATAACCTGCTGCATCACAAGCTTTACTGTAATGCAATCCGTTCATTAGGTGAGGTAATATTTTGCGATAAGCTTTCGTACTGATGCCGCCATAACCGGCTTTTGTAAAGTCTAATTTAGCAAGGGCTTTCGCTTGATCTAATGTAAAAGAAAAGTCTTCCTGTAAATTTTTAACCAGGCTTTCAACTTCTTCAACAGAGTAAAGTAAATGCCACAACCTGTACAAAGGTTCTTTTTCAAAATCGGGCTCAATTACAAATTGTTCTTTTGCTTCACCGGTTTGTTGGTTGGCAACAAGCTTGCTTTTTTGCAATAAGTTAAATTGAAGCACTTCTTCTCGTTCTCCTTTTAATGCCTTTTTTATAGCAGATACAGTTTTATTCCCTTCAAGACTGTCTTTCTTAAGATTGATATAAAAATCTTCCGCTGGTTTTAACCCAAGCATTTTTTTAAGGTTGGTAACAGTTATCTTTTCGTTTTCATTGAGATATTGAAAAAGTTGTTGTTTTTGTTCAATTGGAATTTCTACAGCAATCCCAGTCTTAGTTTTTATAGAAAGATTATTTATATCCTGCCAAACTTTAGCTATTTGAAATAGGGGAGAACTTTTAGGAACAACTTTTGGACGAATAATTTTTGGGTTACCAGTTTCATCTTTTAATATATTGCCTTGCTTATCTTTTGCAAAAGTCTGTTCAAATCGACAGCTGCTTACAAGTCCCTTTTGACTTTTTAATGGTCTTTGGAAATAAATAATCTTATGAAAAAGCTTTGTATAATTTTCATCCGTTAATATTTCTGGATAATACTCTTTTTGTTTTTCCCATATTTTATTAAACTCAGCTTGATAGCTACTACGTAGAAATATGTTTTCTTTAATCCTGAAAAAATGATTTTCTTTCAAGTGGTTGTAAAAAAACTGTCCGATCGTTAAATTAGAATCTTTAATAAATAATTCCCTGTCGTTGATTAAATCTAAGTAACCTTTCTTTTTAGGGTTCCGTACTTCACCGTCTTTGTCTGTGTTGTTTGATGACTCTGCTTTTTCTTCTTCATTATTTGCTTTACGGTTGCTTTTGTACCCTCTTTTTTGATTGAGGTGATAAAATATTCTGCCCAGCTCCTCTAAACCAATCTGTGTTTCAATTGCTTTTGCACGCAAGCCATACAATTCTAGTGAATTAAGTTTAAATAAATCTGCAGTGGGTTGCATGTTTAGTTCGGTAAGTAGTTTTACCAATTTCCATTTGCGCATTTTGTAACGATGTCCGCCTCTGCGCATCCCTCTTTTTATACGTCTGTTTGCATTTTTACTTATTGCATTACCCTTTGTAAACTCATCACTCTCATCTGAGTTTAATGGAATAATGCGGCTACCCATTCGAATAATTGAGTATTGTTCACTTTCATTTTCTGGCTCATGAAGATAGGCCCAGCCAATTGAGCCAACGCCAATATCTAATCCTAGTATTTTTCGCATTTAGCAGATGTTTTGGATTGTAATATATATAATTATGATACTCTATGAAAGTCTTGATTAATAAAATATAATTTCAAAGTCTGAAATAATTATATAAATTAGCAATACAATTCGAAGCAAATCACAATAAGGTTTTACCGTTGTGAAAACATTACAGGTGGCAGAAATGTCGCCTTTTTTTATTCATTTCCCTAACGGTTATTATGTTTAACTATAATGCGTGGAGCTATTTTCACTATCTGGAAAATGAAAGGAGTACCTGTAAAATCAAAAAAAGTTGGGATAAAATTAAAAATATTGCTCAAACTAAAATAATTAGTATCTTAGCTCCAATAAAATTAGTATCGTATGGCAATGGCCAATCAAAACATGAAATATCTCCGCAAGTTGCGTGGATTAACACAGGATGAGTTTGCTCAAAAAATCGGCATTAAACGTTCGCTCGTTGGTGCCTATGAAGAAGAACGGGCAGAACCCAATTATGAAGTGCTTGAAACCGTAAGTGACCTATTTAAAGTGAGCATTGATGATTTGCTGCGCAAAGATCTTAGTGAAACGAAGGGCAGCTATTTATCAAAACGCCGGCAAATGAAAATGCTGGCCGATTTAAATGTCATTCACTTTGTTCCGGTAAAAGCAGCAGCAGGTTACCTCAACGGTTATGCCGATCCTGAATTTTTAGACGAACTCAACACGTTTACACTCCCCATGCTTACCAGCGGAAGTTACCGTGCTTTTGAAATTGTGGGAGACAGTATGTTGCCTACACCCAGCGGCAGTGTAATAGTGGCGGAGAAAGTGAGCAATCTGGATGAAGTAAAAAACAACAACGCCTATATTGTAGTAAGCCGCACCGAAGGCGTGGTGTACAAACGGGTTTTAAAAAGTAACCGCAGTAAAAATAAACTCACGTTACTCAGTGATAATCCGGCTTATCAGCCTTATCAGGTTAATGCAGAAGATGTGCTGGAGTTCTGGACTGCACAACTGGTGATAGGAAAAGTGGCGCAGGGCCAGCGTTGGGATGTAACCAATCTGGCTTCAATGGTAAGCAACCTGCAAGACCAGGTGAACAACCTGAAAAAGAAAATGAATTAATTGTTTACAGCTCCCTGTTTCACTCAGTGAAAAGCATAAAACCGCTCATACAAATTGAACCGTATGGGCGGTTTTTTTATGATAGCTTGCAGCCTCTTATGAAATGGATTTTAACTTGTTTATGTGTAGGAATGGGTTTGCTTTGTTTTGGAGAAAATCAACCTGAACGTGTACTGCAGGCCAGCAAAGTGGTAAAGGCACCTGTTATTGACGGTGTGTTGAACGAAGCGATCTGGCAAACAGCTCCCGTTGCACAAAATTTTACCGTTAACAGTCCCAATTACGGCGAAGCATCTGCACATCCAACCAAAGTGTACATTGTATATGATAACTCATCTATTTACATTGGTGCTTATATCTACGACGATCCCGAAAAAGTACGCACACAGTTAACTGCAAGGGATGGTGAAAGCAGGCAGGATGTGGATTATTTTTCTGTTTTTTTTGATACGTATAATGATGATCAAAATGGTTTCCAGTTTGTAGTAACCAGCCGGAATGTGCAGAGCGACGGAAGGTTGAGCCCTAACCGGAATTCTCAATTTGGTCCGCCAAGTGATTACAGCTGGGATGCAGTTTGGGAAAGTAAAGTAACGATGCAGAAAGATGGATGGGTTGTTGAAATGAAGATTCCTTATTATTCACTCCGCTTTGCAAAAAAAGAAAAACAGGACTGGGGGCTCAACTTTCAGCGTTATGTGCGCCGCAGTAATGAAAGTTCTTACTGGAACAACATCAACCCAAACGAAAATGGATTTGTAAACCAGTTTGGCAAATTGAGTGGCCTGGAAAATCTTGAACCGCCGCTTCGTTTATCTTTTCTTCCATACATCACGGCAGGTTACAGAACCACACCCACATCAAAAGGAAGAGTGAATGAATTTTTACGTAACGGTGGTATGGATGTTAAGTATGGAGTGAACGAAAGTTTTACGTTAGATATGACACTGATCCCCGACTTTGGTCAGGTGATTTCTGATAATGTCATCAACAATCTTTCTCCGTTTGAAGTGCAGTTTCAGGAAAACCGGCCATTCTTTACTGAAGGAACAGAGATCTTTAATAAAGCAGGTTTGTTTTATTCAAGAAGAGTGGGAGCCACACCATCCGGTTATGATTCGGCACGGAGTAGAGGATCAACAGACAGTACACGTATTATTTCAAACCCCGGGGTTGTACAGTTATTTAATGCCACTAAGTTTTCGGGACGTACAAAACAAAAAACAGGCATTGGAATATTTAATGCCATCGGTGCACAAATGTTTGGCGAAATTGAAAACATTTATACAAAGCAACGTCAACGCATACAAACAGAACCATTCACCAACTACAATCTCATAGTCATTGATCAGGCATTAAAAGGACGCTCATCCATTACATTGACCAATGCCAATGTAACACGCAGCGGTGCAGCAAGAGATGCCAACGTAACCGGGCTTGATGTGTTTTTGTTTGATAAAAGTAACCGGCATGGTTTGCAAACAAAATTCGATTACAGTAAGATTATGGGCTTAAAACCATACGAAGGGTTTAAGAGCATTTTGAGCTTTGGAAAAATAAGCGGAAAAATTCAGTACAACCTGTTGAATAATATTGAGAGCGATCGTTACGATCCCAACGACCTTGGTATTTTAGGTGCTCCCAATGAAGTTACTACTCAGTTCAGGATGAGTTATAACCAGCTTACACCAACTAAAAAGTTTAATGCATGGAACGTTGGTTTCAGTGTACGTCATGAAATGCTGTACAAACCGTTTGTGTTTACCAATATCCGCTATGGTGCCAATGCATTCTGGTTCCTGAAAAATTTCTGGGATGTGAGTGTGGGGCTTGAAACACAACCACTCTGGCAAAAAGATTATTTTGAATTACGTACACCCGGAAAGTTTATGCGTAAAGTACCATGGGCTTTTATGCGCATCAACGGAAGTACCGACAGCAGAAAAAAATTATTTGCACGTTTTACATTTGGCCTTGCAGAATCAGTTGATATAAAAAACGATGCGTTTATTATCATCCATCCCGGAATCCGTTATCGTTTTGGAGACAGGTTAAGTATGGAAGCCGATTTAAGAATCAACGACGACCGTGGACAATTTGGATATGCGTTTTTACGTGAAACCAACGGCGATCCCATAATCGGCCGCAGAAGAAACCGTGATGTAACTACGCTTATCACCGGTATTTATAATTTCACCAGCCGCATGAACATTACATTGCGTGCAAGACATTACTGGAGCAGGGTAGAGTACAACAGTTTTTATAATGCCGATGCCGGCGGATGGTGGGTGAGCAGAGCATTTATACCGGGGCAGGATCAGAATTTTAATGTGTGGAACATGGATGTGTTTTACACCTGGGATTTTAATTACGGCAGCCGTTTTATTATTGGCTGGAAAAACTGGCTGGCGAATGATTTTCCGGTTGATGGTGACCGTTATAAAAATTATGTACATAATGCGGGTCGTGTACTCTTATCGCCTAAAGGAAACGAGTTTACTGCACGGATGATCTTTTTCCTTGATTCACAAAAATTGAAACGAAAGAGAAATCAGTGATGAGTGATGAGTAATCAGTGATGAGTGTTGAGTAGTGAGTGATGAGTAGTGAGTGATGAGTCGTGAGTGGTCGAGTCCTGAGCGGCAGTCGAGTCCTGAGCGGCAGTCGAGTCCTGAGCGGCAGTCGAAGGACGGCCAGTCAATCGAGCGCAAGTCGAGATTGACGTGCTTGAACTTTATTTCCCGTTAACTTAGTTGATAGATTTCTTTCGCCAAACGAAAAGTATTGCAATGTGCTTCTACTATCGTTTTAATATCGGGTGAGTAGCCTCCACCCATTGCAACCGTACAGGGTATTTGATGCTGCAGCAAAGCAGAGAATACAATTTCATCCCGTTGTTTACAGCCTTCCATACTTACTTTTAGTTTACCGAATTTGTCTGTTGAAAGTATATCTACACCTGAGAGATAAAAAACAAAATCCGGTTTTACTTTTTCAATCAGCATGTACAAATTGTTTTTCAGCAAAGGGAGGTATTCATTGTCATCTGTTCCATCCATCAATCCAATATCCAGGTCACTGGTTTCTTTATGAAAAGGATAATTGTGTGCACCATGCATGCTAAAAGTAAAAACGCTGTTGTTGTTTTCAAATAATTTGGCAGTGCCGTTTCCCTGATGTACGTCCAGATCAACAATGAGAATTTGCTTCGCCAATTTTTGTTGCAAGAGATAATTGGAAGCTGTTGCGAAATCATTTAATAAACAAAAACCTTCGCCTCTGTCTGCAAATGCATGATGTGTACCGCCGGCAATATTCATTGCTACTCCGTTTTCAAATGCAAATCTGCAACAGTCAATAGTTCCTTGTGTAATGATCAGTTCCCGTTCAGTTAGAGCAGGTGATTGCGGAAAGCCGATGTGACGCTGTTCTTTTGCAGAAAGTGTTTGATGCTTCAGTTTGTTGAGATACTCTTCAGTATGCGTAAGCAAAACAATTTCATCTGCACAAACAGTTGGTGCAAAAAGATGATCAGCGGTTATACTTCCTTCGTGTACTAATTGTTCGGGTATTAACTCATACTTCAACATCGGAAAGCGATGCCCTTCCGGTAGCGGATGCGCATAAATGGGCGCATGGGCAATATGAAGCATGTTTGAATTGATGGAAGAATGACTATTGAAGTTCAAGGATGGTTTTGTTTACTATAGCAAATACTTTGTCCCGCTTTTTTGGTTTTACTGTATGCAAACCGGTGAAGCGTCCAAACGCAGGCAACACGGCAAATGTTTCATTAAAATAAAAACAAGGAAACCGCAGCGATTGTTTACTGATGCCGCTCACCTGCACACCCGGATGCAGATGACCGGAAAATGCATAGCCCGAAGCAGATGGTTTTGCGTTTGTTACCGGTTCATGTATAAATGTAAAAGGTGCAATACATAATTCCGGTTGATGCACTTCAATCTCATGTTCTTTATACCATGAAAGGTTTAGTATATCATGGTTGCCAAGTACAAGATGAATGGGTAAGGAAGAAAGGTCTCTTCTCCATTTTTCAAACAACTGCATTTCTTTATTCATACTGCTGTGAAAAAAATCACCCACAACAACTAAACGGTTTGGTTTAAACAATTGTATTTGTGCAAACAACCGCTGCAGGTCTTCTTTAAAAACAGTTTGAGGTATGCCGATTCCTGCTTTTCTGAAATGCCCGGTTTTGCCAAAGTGAATATCAGAAACAATTAAAGCCTGCTCCTCTTCCCAGTACAAACAACGTTCTGCCGACAGCCAGAGAGTTTGTTCTTTTAATTTATATGGTACCGGTGGTTGCATCAGCGCTGCAAATGTAAGTGCAGATCAGGAATAACAGGATGGAACTGTTGCTTCAGTTTATGCAATCAGAACAATAGATGGTCAAAAAAAACAGCCCCTGAGTGAGGGGCTGTGGAATTATTTTTTTTCAGCTGCTTTTGTTTTGTCTGTTTGGTCAGCAGGATCAGGAGGAGGAAGTGTAGCCAGACTTTCTGCACACCATTTTTTGATGGCTGCTTTTTGTTCTGCATTCAAAATTGTTTTTCGATGAATATAGGTGTAACTCTCCAGCGGCATTTCACCAGCTGATACTTCTTCTTCTATTTCAACAAATTTTTTGCGCTGTCTTTTTACAGTGTAACTGCCGAACTCAGAAAAATTCAATTCTTTTTTTCCTTCATCAATATGATCCTGTAACCACCAGGTTACCGGTTGGATGTTAGCATACCATGGGTAGTTGGTGTTGTGACTGTGGCAATCGTAACAGGAAGTTTTAAGAATAACAGCCACATCATCACTTACGGCAAACTTGCTTGTTATATCATTGGGGAAAGGTCCTGCCGAACTGTTTTGTTTGGGACGGATAAATTGTATAACGATAAATGCTGCCAGTAAAACGTATAAAATCTTTTTGATCATGTTGGGTGGTTTTGATAAAAATAGAAAGAATTTTATTTCTGCAATCACATTAATATTTAAATGGAAAAACAACTGAATTTTTTACAGTTGCATTACCGTACCCAATCACCATTTGTTCAGTTGGGCCTGCATTCGCCTGATCCTGTCTTCCAGCTTTTCACTGGAAAGATTATTGCGGTTTAATCCGTCGGCAATGATGGGAAAGCTGAGCGGAGTAAACCGTTCAGGAAAAGTGAGGATGATCTTACTGTTTTGAATCCGTTCAAATGCATTTCGCAATCTCACTTCTTCCATCTGCTGATCAAATACTTCCTGGTAGGCTTGCCGAAGCAATACATTTTTTGAATCATATTCACTAAACACATTAAACAGTAAACCGGCAGAGGCTTGCAGATGTCTGGCTTTGGTTCGTTCTCCCGGTGCCGATTGAATAATCAATCCGCCGATCACAGCAATATCTCTGAATTTTCTGCGGGCCATTTCAGTTGCATTTACACTGCGTTGTATATCGACTGTGAGTCCGTCCATTGTAAACAATTCGTTTGCATTGCTGTCGTCAACAGGTATTGGTTGATCGCACAATAATTCAAATCCATAATCATTCATGGCAATGGAAAATGTAAGCGGAGCAATTTTGCCGATACGATAAGCAATGATTGCACTCATGGCTTCATGCACCTGCCGGCCTTCGAAAGGGTAGACCAGCAAATGAAATCCATCTTTGCTTTCATGCTGTTCAATCAGCAACTCATCATCTTTCGGGATATGCGAAAGTTGTTGTTGCAGATCAAATAGTGCGGAGAGATGTTGCAATTCAGGAACCGGATCGGCCAACGCTTTGTCGTGGTCTGATGCGATATAATCAACCACATCATTAAATGTTTCTCTTAATTTTTTTCCGAGGTTGGCAGTTAAACTCATTCGTCCGCCGTTCCAGCTGGGCACAATGGTTTTTTTAGAAGTTGATTTGCGTACAAAGGCCGTCATGTCTTTAATCTGCACCAGTTCCAGATTTCTTCCCGCCAGTGTAAACGAATCACCCGGATCTAATCGGCTGATAAAATATTCTTCAATCACTCCAACAAAACCACCGCTGACCATTTTTACTTTCAGCATTACATCACTCACAATGGTGCCGATGTTCATCCGATGCCGCATGGCTATGCGGCGGTTGGTGATTTTATAGACGCCATTAATCACTTCAATTTTTTTGTAATCATCATATTGCTGCAATGCTTTACCACCTTCCACTAAAAAACGCAGCACTTCTTCCCATTCATCTTTCAGCAAATCACGGTAGCAATAAGTTGATTTGATTTCTTTAAATATTTCATCGGGCACAAAACCATCACCCACAGCCAATGTGTTGAGATATTGTGTGAGCACATCAAAGCAAAGCAGCATAGGTTCTTTACTTTCGATCATGTTTTCTGCAACAGCACTTTTTAATGCAGCCGCTTCAACCAGTTCTAATGAATGAGTAGGAAGGAAATAGATTTTACTCACTGCATCGGGGCTATGACCGCTTCGTCCGGCACGTTGTAAAAAACGTGCAACACCTTTTGGTGAACCTACCTGTATAACGGTCTCTACCAGACGAAAATCAACACCCAGATCTAATGAAGCGGTACATACCACTGCCTTTAGTTTAGCCGTATGCAATGCTTCTTCAACCCAGGTTCTTAATTCCTGTTCAATACTTCCATGGTGTAATGCAATGGCGCCGGCCAGTTGCGGTGCATGATTCAACAGTTCCTGATACCATCGTTCACTCATACCTCTGGTGTTGATGAAGATGAGCGTGGTAGTACTTTGTTCAATAATGGGAATGACTTTTTCAATCAGTTTTAAACCAAGATGACCCGCCCATGGATATTTTTCTATTTCATCGGGTAAGATGGATTCAATTTCAATTTGCTTTTTCATCTGGGCCTTAACAATCACTCCGACCCCATCCATTGCACCCTCATTAATGTAACTGTGCGAATCATTTTTTTTATTTCGATTAAGCGAGGGCTGTGCCTTGGGTTCTTCCCCTTTGGGGGGGGTAGTGGGGGCTAGCAACACTTCTTTTGCTTCATCTAAATTGCCGATGGTTGCACTAATACCCCAAATCATTGGCATGCTATTGCTGTTTGCCTGTTGACTATTGACTATTCTGCTTATGGCCAGCTCCACCTGCACACCCCGTTTACTTCCAATCAACTCATGCCATTCATCAACCGCAATGATTTTTACGTTACGAAGTAATTCAATGCTTCCTTTTTGTGCCAGCAGTAAATGCACACTTTCGGGAGTAATGATCAATACTTCGGGCATTTGTTTTTTTTGCCTGGCCCGTTCGGCGTTGCTGGTATCTCCATTGCGTATGCCAACAGTCCATTTCAGATTAAGGTCGCTAATGACCTCTTCCATCGCCCTGCCAATATCTTTTGCCAATGCCCGCAGGGGAGTGATCCAGATCAGTTGAAGTCCGTTTTTGATTTTGGTTTGATAACTGGCCGGATGCTCATTAATAAATTGAATCAAGGCACCCAGAAAAACCGAAAAGGTTTTGCCGCATCCGGTAGGAGCATTGACTAAACCGCTGTTGCCCTGAAGCATCTGTTGCCATGCCTCTTCCTGAAACGCAAAGGGGTGCTGGTTTTTAGCCGAAAGCCATTCCCGAATAACCTTGTAGCCTACTGAGCTGTGTAATTCCATAGCTGTTGAAACCACGAATGTAAGTGATATGAAGCTGCTGTTTGCAGGCTAACAAAACAGTTTAAAGCGCCGAAGTTGAAACATTGAAACAAAAAATATTTGTAAAAGAAATTGTAATATAGTTTTATTTGATATACTTTCACTCTTTGCGATCACAATCGTTTAAATCCGTTTAGCTTTATTTCTCCATTCCTCTGAAACATTCCATTACCTTCTAAGTTGAGCTAAAGATATTTTATATGCACTGTTGTTGCTGCAAGCAATGTACTGTTGTATGATGAATCCACTCCTGCAAAAAACCTTCTTAAGCTCCATTCCTGTTAAGCCATCCACATTAAACCACTGTTTATGCAACAACTGCTTAGCCTGTCCGTTTATCACCGTGCCATACATGCACTTCTGACTCCTTTTTATTTTCTGCTAGAACCTAAAAAAATGCTGCTTCGTTTAGCCATGCTTGTGCTGAGTGTGGGGATGATGAGTGGGGTTGCGGGGCAGGCGACGTTAGTAACTGATCAACCGGATTATATGCCTGGTACAACTGCTACCTTAACAGGTGCAGGTTTTCAAGCAGGTGAAAGTATACGCATGCAGGTTGTTCATGCAGATGGTACACCGGCAACAGGTACCGATCATGATCCATGGTTTGTGAATGCAGATGCAGATGGAAATTTTACAACAACATGGCATGTTTGTGAAGATGATTGTTTGGGTTCTCAATTATTAGCTACGGCTGATGGTCAATCTTCAACTATTCATGCTGAGGTTTTGTTTACAGATGCGTTAGTAGTCAGCACATCAACCGGTGGCTTATGGAGTTCGGCTGGCACATGGTCAAGAGTAGCACGAACCGGCTCAATAACAACATCAAATAGTTCAATTACAGTAACCGGATCAGGAACGTTATTTCTCAGCGAACTTGCAATAGGAAGTATTATTACAAGAACAAATGGAGCAATACTAGGTACTGTTGCTTCCATAACAAGTAATACAAGTTTAACGCTGACAGGTAACGCAGCTTCGACACAAACAGCCATTACTTTTAATGCACAAATCGTTCCTTTTTCAGGCGATGATGTTGCTATTGCATCCGGCGCAACTGTAACAGTAAATGGAATATTCTCCTGTGCTTCGTTATTAATTAATGATGGAGGCAATGCTACTGCTAATCTCGATTTTGCAGCTTCAGGAAGCCCTACTCTTACAGTTGCTGGTGCTGTTACAATAGGTAACATTGGTAATGCCAATAGAGAAGGTACATTAACATTTGCGAATGGTTCCACTCTAATTGCTGGCAGTTTATCACTTGGTGCAATTGCTACTCAAACCAGTTCTATAAATATGACATCTGGGGGGCTCCTAAAAGTGAATGGGTCTATATCTGTATTTTCCGGTTCCACATGGACACCCGGATCAGGAACATTAGAACTAACGGCAAATAATACCTTGCCATCAACAATTTTAACTTCGTTTAATAACCTAACTGTTTCATCAGGAATAACTACTCTCGGTGCCGGACCAACGACTGTAAATGGGACACTAAATGTATCAGGAACATTGGCCAATGGTGGAAATTCTTTAGCTGGTACAGGAAATATTGTTGTTAATAGTGGAGGATCTTTCAGATGGAATAACCAACTTATTCCTGCTATTTCAGGAACAAAAACATTTGATGCTAACAGCACTTTTGAGTATTACAGAAATGGTAATCAGAATATAGCAATCTACAATTACGGGCATTTAGTTCTTTCAGGTACAGCAAACCAAAAATTATTACAAGGCAATACAACTGTTAATGGCAACCTAACCGTAAATGCAGCCTCTGATTTAAGAAATACGGGTGGTGCAGGTCGTACAATAACGATGACAGCAAGTGCGCCTACCATATCAGTTTTGGGTTCAATTACAGGAACGGATATTGGTCCTAGTAATGACATCAATTTAGATTATTCAAACACAACAGGTACACTAACTGTTTCAGGCAACGGTTCTCTTTGTCGTTTCCTGAATGCATCAGTAAGTAATTCAACTGCAACTTTAGCTCTTGCAAGAAATTTTGAAGTGATGTTCGGTACATTCACAATGAATGGCACACTTAGAATTGACAATGGAGGAAGTGTGAGCTCTGCAGCAAATGCAGTAGCACCAACCTATGGTAACAACTCTTTTCTTGTTTATAATACAACATTTAATACAGCTAATGAGTGGACAGGTGGCAACAGCAATAACCCAGTTGCTGGTTTAGGCGTTCCGGCAAATGTTACAATATTAAGTGGTACTGTAAGTTTAACTGCAAACAGAGGCACACCGGGAAATGTATTAATCAGTGGTGGGCAATTAAATCTTGGATCAGGTGATTTATATCTTGGTGGAAATTTTACACATAATGCATCTTTCATAAACAATGGTAAAGCTGTGTTTTTTGTTGGCAACGCAGCTACTCAAACTATTAATGCAAGTGGCGGTGGCGTTAGCTTTGCTTATCTTATAATTGATAAACCTTCCGGTGTAGTAAGCTTGCAGAATGCATCTTTCTTTATTGATGTAAATGGTTCAGCAGGTAATACGTTGCAGTTATTGAATGCAGGTCAGCTCGATTTAAATGGCGGCACTTTAAACCTGAATAATAATGGAGGTTTTATTTATGTAAATGGTGCCCGAACAATTACATCAGCTTCTGCTTTTGGTAAAGTAAAAATTAATGCAAGTAAATCGGTTGCCAATAATGCCGGAGTTGGAACATTACTTTTTGATGCAAATGTTCGTGTTGAATTATTTAATCAGATGGATTTTGGTTTTTCTGCAGGTTCAATTTCAACCATTGCAGGCGAACTTGAAATTAAAAATGGAGGGTTTGTTACAACTGCCAGGGCTCCGTTCTATGCAACCGGCTCCACACTCCGTTATAACAGCGGAGGTAATTACGGAGCAGGGGAAGAATGGTACCCAAACAGTTTTGGCGAAGTAACAGGTGTACCATTCCATGTAGAAATTGCTGCAGGTACTTCCATGAATTTTGGTAATGCAAATACAGCACGTGAGTTAAGAGGCAATATGACTTTGGGTGCCGGAACAAACTTTTATCTTTCAAATGTTGCCGGTGGCGATTTAAAGATCAAAGGCAACTGGATCAATAATGGCGGAACATTTTTTTATAATGGTCGTGCTGTCTTCTTTAATGGAACAGGCGCACAAACCATCAGCAAAACAGGTGGAGAAATTTTCGGTATAACTATTCTAACAAAATCATCAGGATCTGTTGACTTATTAAACGATCTGCGTGTTGATCAACTGCAGTTCGAAACTGGTAATACCGCCAATATCAATACTGCTTCAAATACACTTTTTGTATTTGGTAATGCATCAACTGATGTAGTAAGAACCGGTAACGGTTATGTAAACGGCATCCTGAAAAGAAACCTGGGAGCAACCGGTCAAAATTATTTATTCCCCGTTGGTAAAACAGCTTATTTGCCATTAACGGTTCATGCCAGTTCAGGAACAGGTGAGCTTTCATCAGAAGCATTTGAAACTTCTATTGTTGGCGCAGTTCCTGCAAATACAACTCTTTTTCCGAATCGCCAGTGGAATGTATCACAGGTAAGTGGCGGTCCGTTTACTTACAATATAACGTTAGATGGAACCGGTTTTACTCCCGGTACTTCTGATGCAGTGATTGTTAAAGGTGATGGAGCCAATCCATTAACTTCATTTCCTGCAACAGCAAACGGAAATAATTATACAGCCAATGGTATAACTGGTTTTAGTTTTTTTGCTTTAGCTGCAGCATGTGATCCGCCAATAATTACCTTGGCCAATCAACCGCAAAGTCAAACGGTATGTGAAAATCAATCTGTTTCATTTACTGTAACAGCTACGGGCACAGGTGTTCCTTCTTATACATACAAATGGTACAAGACTGGTAATCCAGTTGCATTATCAAATGGAGGCAATATTTCCGGAGCAACATCAGCAACATTAACGATTAACCCTGTTGCAACAGCAGATGCCGGAAGTTTTTATGTTGAAGTGAGCAGGCCATGCGGCACTTTCACAACTTCTTCTGCAGCCACATTAACTGTAAAAGAAGTTCCCGAAGTAACTACTTCACCGGTTGATCAAACCGTAACTTATGGTGCCGCTGCAGGTTTTACAGTTGTTGCAAACGGAACAGGAATTACTTACCAATGGCAGGAGAAAATTGGTGCTGCTCCTTTTGCAAATATTACAGATGGCGGTATTTATTCAGGAGCAACAACAGCTACCTTAAACTTATCCAGACCAACAGTTGCAATGAGCGGTCGTAAATACCGTGTATTGGTAAGTGGAGATTGTTCTCCTCCTGCTGAAAGTGGAGAGGCAACGTTAGTGGTGAGTGCACTTGAAATCACGGGCAACTTTACAGCCGATAATAAAGTATATGATGGCAATACAAGTGCAGTGGTCTTAACACGCACACTGAACGGAGTGTTGGCAGGTGATGTTGCGAATGTGACATTAACCGGTGGTACAGCAACCTTTAGTGATAAGAATGTAGGGAATGGTAAAACCGTAACACTGACTGGTGCAACCTTGAGCGGCAGTGAAGCAGGGAACTATAGTTTGCTGAGTGTGGGAACCACCACAGCAAACATCACGGCACTTGAAATCACGGGCAACTTTACAGCCGATAATAAAGTATATGATGGCAATACAAGTGCAGTGGTCTTAACACG